>NZ_JBIVAU010000008.1:0-425438 GCF_044745705.1 Streptomyces sp. NPDC086835 | reverse complement strand
GGCATGGCTCCGCCATGCCTCCCTCCTCCGCCTTGCGATCGCACGCACCAGACCCCGCTCCCTGATCCGGCCTGATCCAAACGAAAGACCCTAGCTCGCCGGCCCCGCCAGCACCGCCACCGGCGACGCGAGAGGCGTGCCGGAGCCGTCGCGCCGCGGGTCGATCTCCGGCAGCTCCGCGGGCTCGCCGTTCTTCTGCGCCGCTCTGGCCGGCGCCGCGCCCGCCCAGGCAAGGAGCAGCGCGTCCTCGCCCTTCAGGAAACGCTGGCAGCGCACGCCGCCCGTGGCCCGCCCCTTGCGGGGGTACTGGTCGAACGGTGTCAGCTTCGCCGTCGCGATCGAGTCGTCCAGCGTCCCGTGCGAACCCGCGACGGTGAACACCACCGCCTCGCCCGCCGGATCCACCGCCGTGAACGAGATGACCTCGGCGCCTTCGGAGAGTTTGATACCGGTCATGCCGCCCGCCGGGCGGCCCTGCGGCCGCACCTGGGCGGCCGGATAGCGCAGCAGCTGGGCGTCGGAGGTGATGAAGACAAGGTCCTCCTCGCCGGTGTGGAGCTCGGCGCCGCCGACGATCCGGTCGCCCTCCTTGAGGGTGATGACCTCCAGCTCCTCCTTGTTGGCGGGGTAGTCGGGCACCACACGCTTGACCACACCCTGGAGCGTGCCGAGCGCGAGGCCCGGCGACGACTCGTCGAGCGTGGTCAGACAGACGAGGGTCTCGTCGGCCTCCAGCGAGAGGAACTCCGCGACCGGAGCGCCTCCGGCCAGGTTCGGCGTGGTGGCCGTGTCCGGCAGCTGGGGCAGATCGATCACCGACAGACGCAGCAGCCGCCCGGCGGACGTCACCGCGCCCACCTCGCCGCGCTGCGTCGTGAGCACGGCGGAGACGATCACGTCGTGCTTGGAGCGCCGGCTGCGGCCGTCGACCAGCGGCTCACCGGTGGCCGTGCGGGCCAGCAGGCCGGTGGAGGAGAGCAGCACCCGGCACGGGTCGTCCGCCACCTGGAGCGAGGCCGCCGGCGCGGGCGTGCCCGCGGACTCCAGCAGTACCGTGCGCCGCGGGGTGCCGAACTTCTTCGCCACGGCGGCCAGTTCGGAGGAGACGAGCTTGCGCAGCTCGGCGTCCGACTCGAGGATGCCGGTCAGCTCGTCGATCTCGCCGTTCAGCCGGTCGCGCTCGCTCTCGAGCTCGATCCGGTCGAACTTGGTGAGCCGGCGCAGCGGGGTGTCGAGGATGTACTGCGTCTGGATCTCGCTCAGCGAGAAGTGCTCGATCAACCGCTCCTTGGCCTGGGCCGAGTTCTCACTGGAGCGGATGAGCCGGATGACCTCGTCGATGTCGAGGAGGGCGACGAGCAGGCCCTCGACCAGGTGCAGCCGGTCCCGGCGCTTGGTCCGCCGGAACTCGCTGCGCCGGCGGACGACGTCGAAGCGGTGGTCGAGGTAGACCTCGAGCAGTTCCTTCAGTCCGAGCGTGAGCGGCTGGCCGTCGACCAGGGCCACGTTGTTGATGCCGAAGGACTCCTCCATCGGCGTCAGCTTGTAGAGCTGCTCCAGGACGGCCTCGGGGATGAAGCCGTTCTTGATCTCGATGACCAGGCGCAGGCCGTGCTGCCGGTCGGTGAGGTCCTTGACGTCGGCGATGCCCTGGAGCTTCTTCGACCCGACCAGGTCCTTGATCTTCGCGATCACCTTCTCCGGGCCGACCGCGAAGGGCAGTTCCGTGACGACCAGGCCCTTGCGGCGGGCGGTGACGTTCTCCACGGAGACCGTGGCGCGGATCTTGAACGTGCCGCGGCCGGACTCGTACGCGTCCTTGATGCCGGTCAGACCGACGATGCGGCCGCCCGTCGGCAGGTCGGGGCCCGGCACGTGGCGCATCAGCGTCTCGAGGTCCGCGCCCGGGTGTCTGATGAGGTGGCGCGCCGCCGCGATGACCTCTCCCAGGTTGTGCGGGGGCATGTTGGTGGCCATACCGACCGCGATGCCGGACGCGCCGTTCACCAAGAGGTTCGGGTAGGCGGCGGGCAGGGCGACAGGCTCGCGCTCCTGGCCGTCGTAGTTGGACTGGAAGTCGACCGTGTCCTCGTCGATCGACTCGGTCATCAGGCTGGTGGCGTCGGCCATCCGGCACTCGGTGTACCGCATGGCGGCCGGCGGGTCGTCGTTGCCCAGCGAGCCGAAGTTGCCGTGGCCGTCGACCAGCGGCAGGCGCATCGAGAACGGCTGCGCCATGCGCACGAGGGCGTCGTAGATCGAGGCGTCGCCGTGCGGGTGCAGTTTGCCCATGACCTCGCCGACGACGCGCGCGCACTTCACATAGCCGCGGTCGGGGCGCAGGCCCATTTCGTTCATCTGGTAGACGATGCGGCGGTGCACCGGCTTCATGCCGTCGCGTGCGTCCGGAAGGGCCCGGGAGTAGATCACCGAGTACGCGTACTCGAGGAAGGAGCCCTGCATTTCGTCCACCACGTCGATGTCGAGGATGCGCTCCTCGAAGTCGTCCGGCGGTGGGGTCTTCGTGCTGCGGCGGGCCATCGCGGCTGCTGCTCCTTCACGTACCAGGTGGGCGTCTGACGCCGACCATTGTGGACCGTCCCGCTGACAACACCGACCGCGACCCATGTTCGACCCCCGCCCCGCGGGTGGAACGGCGCAGATCGCGGCCCGGGAACTTCGCCAGGTGTCAGCGCGCTTGCATACAGTGGCAGGTCTGGCAGCACCTATAAGTTTCGCGATCGAAGGGACGTACATGCCCATGGGTCACACGGCCACAGCGCCGGCCGGTTCCGGCGGCCTGACAGCGACCGAGCACCGCCTGGCCAACGGCCTGCGCGTGGTGCTCTCCGAGGACCACCTGACCCCGGTCGCCGCGGTCTGCCTCTGGTACGACGTCGGTTCCCGCCACGAAGTCAAGGGCCGTACAGGACTCGCCCACCTCTTCGAGCACTTGATGTTCCAGGGCTCGGCACAGGTGAAGGGGAACGGCCACTTCGAGCTCGTCCAGGGAGCCGGCGGCTCGCTGAACGGCACCACCAGCTTCGAGCGGACCAACTACTTCGAGACGATGCCGACGCACCAGCTGGAGCTCGCGCTCTGGCTCGAGGCCGACCGCATGGGCTCGCTGCTGACGGCCCTCGACGACGAGTCGATGGAGAACCAGCGCGACGTCGTCAAGAACGAACGCCGCCAGCGGTACGACAACGTGCCCTACGGCACGGCCTTCGAGAGGCTGACCGCCCTCGCCTACCCGGAGGGCCACCCCTACCACCACACCCCGATCGGTTCGATGGCCGACCTGGACGCGGCGACCCTGGAGGACGCCCGCGCCTTCTTCCGCACCTACTACGCGCCCAACAACGCCGTGCTGTCGGTCGTCGGCGACATCGATCCGCAGCAGACGCTGGCCTGGATCGAGAAGTACTTCGGATCCATCCCCTCCCACAGCGGCAAGCAGCCGCCGCGTGACGGCACCCTCCCGGAGAACATCGGCGCGCAGCTGCGCGAGGAGATCGTCGAGGAGGTCCCCGCCCGCGCCCTGATGGCCGCGTACCGCCTCCCGCACGACGGCACCCGCGAGTGCGACGCCGCCGACCTGGCGCTGACCGTCCTCGGCGGCGGCGAGTCGTCCCGCCTGCACAACCGCCTGGTGCGCCGCGACCGGACGGCCGTCGCGGCCGGGTTCGGCCTGCTGCGGCTGGCCGGCGCCCCGTCGATGGGCTGGCTGGACGTGAAGACGTCCGGCGGTGTCGAGGTGCCGCAGATCGAGGCGGCCGTCGACGAGGAGCTGGCCCGGTTCGCGGCCGAGGGCCCGACGCCGGGGGAGATGGAGCGCGCCCAGGCCCAGCTGGAGCGCGAGTGGCTGGACCGCCTCGGCACGGTCGCGGGCCGCGCCGACGAACTCTGCCGCTACGCGGTGCTGTTCGGCGATCCGCAGCTGGCGCTCACCGCCGTCCAGCGGGTGCTCGACGTCACCGCGGAGGAGGTGCAGGCGATCGCCAAGGCCCGGCTGCACCCGGAGAACAGGGCGGTGCTGGTCTACGAACCGGTCGCCGAAGAAGAGACCGAAGCGGCCGACGGACACGAGCAGGAGGGGACGGACCAGTGAGCGACGCTGCCGTGACCATGGACTTCCACCCGCAGCCGACCCCGGGCACCGCCCGGCCCTGGGCCTTCCCGGCCCCCGACCGCGGCACGCTGGACAACGGCCTGACGGTGCTGCGCTGCCACCGTCCCGGCCAGCAGGTGGTGGCCGTCGAGATCTCGCTCGACGCCCCGCTGGACGCCGAGCCGGAGGGCCTCGACGGCGTCGCCACCATCATGGCGCGCGCCCTGTCGGAGGGCACCGACAAGCACTCCGCGGAGGAGTTCGCCGCGGAACTGGAGCGTTGCGGCGCCACCTTGGACGCGCACGCCGACCACCCCGGTGTCCGGGTCTCCCTCGAGGTGCCGGTCTCCCGCCTGCACAAGGCGCTCGGGCTGCTCTCCGAGGCGCTGATCGCACCCGCCTTCGAGGCCGGCGAGGTCGAGCGGCTGGTCCGCAACCGCCTCGACGAGATCCCGCACGAGACGGCGAACCCGGGCCGCCGGGCGGCCAAGCAGCTCTCCAAGGAGCTCTTCCCGGCCTCGCTGCGCGTCTCCCGGCCGCGCCAGGGCACGGAGGAGACCGTCGCGCGGATCGACGCGGCCGCCGTACGCGCCTTCTACGAGGCGCATGTACGCCCCGCCACCGCCACCGCGGTGATCGTCGGCGACCTCACCGACGTCGACCTGGACGGCGTCCTCGGCGACTCGCTCGGGGCGTGGACGGGCGACAAGGCGGAGCCGCGTCCGGTGCCCGCGATCACCGCCGACGACACCGGCCGGGTGGTCATCGTCGACCGTCCCGGCGCCGTGCAGACGCAGCTGCTCATCGGCCGCGTCGGCGGCGACCGCCACGACCGGGTCTGGCCCGCCCAGGTGCTCGGCACGTACTGCCTCGGCGGAACGCTGACCTCCCGCCTCGACCGGGTGCTGCGTGAGGAGAAGGGCTACACCTACGGTGTGCGCGCCTTCGGCCAGGTGCTGCGCTCCGCTCCGGACGGCTCCGGCGCCTCGATGCTCGCCATCAGCGGCTCCGTGGACACGCCCAACACCGGTCCGGCGCTGGAGGACCTGTGGAAGGTGCTCCGCACGCTCGCCGCCGAGGGGCTCACGGACGCCGAGCGTGACGTCGCCGTGCAGAACCTGGTGGGCGTCGCCCCGCTGAAGTACGAGACGGCGGCGTCCGTCGCGGCCACGCTGGCCGACCAGGTCGAGCAGCACCTCCCGGACGACTACCAGGCACAGATGTACGTCCGCCTGGCGGAGACGGGCACGGTGGAGGCGACCGCGGCGGTCGTGGGCGCCTTCCCGGTCGACCGGTTGGTGACGGTGCTCGTCGGCGACGCGTCGCAGATCGAGGAGCCGGTGAAGGCGCTCGGTATCGGTGAAGTGAGGGTTGTCACGGGCTGATCGGGAGCCGCCCGCCGAAGACAACTCAAGAGAACGCGCATTGCGCGCGAACAGGACCCTGGCTTCGAATCGTTTGCCGGGGTTCTGTTCGTTGTCCGATTTGCAGGGTTGAGTGCGTGTCTGCCCTGTGGCATGCGCTACAAAACGGGCTCTCTGTTTGGTGATTGACGAAACGGTTGCCTAGCGTCGGTCCGGCTGTCCGCTTGGAGATCGTCGCGCCCGCGGCATCGGGCAGCCATCGCCGAGTCCCCGTCAGGCGCGAGCCTGGGGAGCCGGGGACCCACGCAGTCCCTGGGGTGAATCGGCCCTCCTTCGCCCGTGCGGAGGGGGCCGTAGGAGACCTTCCTGCTCCGAACCCGTCAGCTAACCCGGTAGGCGAGAAGGAAGGAAAGGACCAGCCTCTTCATGGCGTTCACCCGTGCCACCGGGAAGCATCGTGCCCCGAGCCGCCTGACGCGCAGGAGCGCGAACCTGGCAGGCGTCGCCGCCCTCGCCACCACCGGCGTCATCGGAACCCTCGCCTCCCCGGCGCTCGCCGCCGACACCGAGGCCGCGTCCGTCGAGGACACCGGCCTCACCCAGATCGTCTCCATGGGGTCGCTCGCCGACGAGATAGCCGACCAGGCCGCCGCCCAGGAGAGGGAGGCCCAGGAGGCCGCCGCCAAGGCCAGGGCGCAGGCGAAGGCCGAGGCCGAGGCGAAGGCGGAAGCCAGGCGCAAGGCCGAGGCGCGTGCCAAGGAGGCCCGCGAGGCCAAGGAGCGCGCCGCCCGTGAGGCCGAGCGCAAGCGGCTGAACTCCTTCCAGCTCCCGATCGCCGGTTCGTACGTGACCACCGGCTACAAGACCGGCGGCGCCCTGTGGTCCTCCGGCAGCCACTCCGGTGTCGACTTCCGCGCCGCCTCCGGCAGTTCCGTCGTGTCCGTCGGCTCCGGCACCGTCGTCGAGGCAGGCTGGGGCGGCGCGTACGGCAACAACGTCGTCATCCGGATGAACGACGGCACGTACACCCAGTACGGCCACCTGTCGTCCATCAGCGTCTCCGTCGGCCAGCAGGTCACCCCCGGCCAGCAGATCGGACTGGCCGGCTCGACCGGCAACTCGACCGGCCCGCACCTGCACTTCGAGGCCCGGACCACAGCCGAGTACGGCTCCGACATCGACCCGGTCGCCTACCTGCGCTCGCACGGCGTCAACGTCTGACCCTCGACGCACCCCGCGTACCGCGTCTCCTGTCCGAAGGCCCCCGGCTTCCCGCCGGGGGCCTTCGGTGCATTCCATGGCGTTTCGGCCATTGAGTGATTGCCGTCTCCGTCAAGAGAGTTCCATCGTTTTCCTCCTGGCGTCGGAAAATCGAGTTCATTGCAATAGAGTCACGGGAACACGCGTCAATCGGCTGCGTTTCGCTCGGATCAATGCGGAGGTTCGGTCATGCGTATTCCCGCGCACTCGGTATGCACGGCGATCCGCGACGACATCGTCTCCGGGGTCTACGAGCGCGGCAGCCGGCTCACGGAGGAGCAACTGGCCCGTCGCTACGGGGTCTCCCGCGTCCCGGTGCGCGAGGCGCTGCGCACCCTGGAGTCGGAGGGCTTCGTCGTGACCCGCCGGCACGCCGGCGCCTGCGTGGCGGAGCCGACGGAGCAGGAGGCCGCCGACCTCCTGGAGATCCGCATGCTGCTGGAGCCGCTGGGCGCGGCGCGCGCCGCGCAGCGCCGCACGGAAGCGCATCTGCGGGTGCTGCGCGGCCTGGTGAGACTCGGTCAGGAGCGGGCCCGCCGGGGGCAGGGCGAGGACTTGCGCTCACTCGGCTCCTGGTTCCACGAGACACTCGCCCAGTCCTGCGGCAGCCCCGGACTGACCGCGCTGCTGACCCAGCTGCGGCACAAGATCGCTTGGATGTACTCGGTGGAGCAGCCTCTCGCACCGGTCGAGTCATGGGCGGAGCACGGTGCGATCGTCGACGCCGTGGCGCGCGGTGACGCGGAGCGTGCGCGGGCGCTGACGGCCGCGCACGCCGAACGCGCCGCCGCCGCGCACCGGTTGCGCCGTACCGTGCGGGTGAGGACTTCGCAACATGCCGTAAACACCACGAGCGGCCGGAATTAACAGAGGGCGTATACAAAAGAAGGCGTGATGGGGTCGGCCTTTCTCTGTTCTTCTTTTCCGTCCGGGCCCGGAACGCGGAATGTGGAATGCGGCCCTGGAATGCGAAAGCCGCGGTGCTCCGGACCCGGAACACCGCGGCTTTTCTGTGAATGGTGACGGGCGACAGGGCCCGCCGGGCTCAGACGGTCTCGGGAAGCTCTTCGAGCCCCTCGGCCACCAGCTTGGCCAGGCGGTCGAGTGCCGCCTCCGCGCCGTCCGCGTCGGAGGCGAGGACGATCTCCTCGCCGCCCTGGGCGCCCAGGCCGAGCACGGCGAGCATCGAGGCCGCGTTGACCGGCTTGCCGTCGGCCTTGGCGATCGTCACAGGGACGCCGGCAGCCGTCGCGGCACGGACGAAGATGGACGCGGGGCGGGCGTGAAGGCCCTCGGCCCAGCCGACATTGACGCGGCGCTCAGCCATGGTGTTGCCCTTCAAGTCTTAGCGGGTTGTCTAGACCAGTCTCTCATGTGTCCCGGCGTGCTCCCCCGCCCCACCCTGCCGGGGGTGCGGGACGCCGTCGGCACCCTCAGACTGCCCGCGCGCAACCGCCTCCGCGACCGGTGGCCCCGCGTAGGCTTTCCCTCATGCAGACCTCGCAGGAGCACGCTTACCCCGCTCACTGGGAAGCAGACGTGGTGCTGCGCGACGGCGGCACCGCCCGGATCAGGCCCATCACCCCCGAGGACGCCCACCGGCTGGTCAGCTTCTACGAACAGGTCTCGGACGAGTCGAAGTACTACCGCTTCTTCGCCCCCTACCCGCGGCTCTCCGACAAGGACGTCCACCGGTTCACGCACCACGACTACGTCGACCGGGTCGGGCTCGCGGTCACGGTCGGCGGCGACTTCATCGCCACCGTCCGCTACGACCGGATCAACGCGCAGGGCCGGCCGGCGAGCGCCCCCGCGGACGAGGCGGAGGTCGCCTTCCTCGTCCAGGACGCGCACCAGGGGCGCGGCGTCGCGTCCGCGCTGCTCGAGCACATCGCGGCGGTGGCACGGGAGCGGGGCATCCGGCGCTTCGCCGCGGAGGTGCTGCCGGCCAACTCCAAGATGATCAAGGTCTTCCGCGACGCCGGATACACACAGCGGCGCAGCTTCGAGGACGGATCCGTCCATCTGACCCTCGACCTCGAACCGACCGCGGAGTCCCTCGCCGTGCAGCGCGGACGCGAGCAGCGAGCGGAGGCACGCTCGGTCCAGCGGCTGCTCGCGCCAGGCTCCGTGGCCGTCGTCGGCGCAGGCCGGCTGCCCGGCGGCGTCGGACGCACCGCGCTGCGCAACCTCCTGGACGGCGGGTTCAGGGGCAGGGTGCACGCGGTCAACCACGCGTTCCCGCAGGAGCAGCGCGAGATCGACGGCGTGCCCGCCGTTCGGTCGGTCGGCGAGATCGGCGAGCCCGTCGATCTGGCGATCGTCGCCGTCCCGGCGGAGCGGGTGCCCGACGTCGTCGCGGACTGCGGCGAGCACGGCGTGCAAGGGCTCGTGGTCCTGAGCGCCGGATACGCGGAGAGCGGCCGGGCCGGGCGGGAGCGTCAGCGCGAGCTGGTGCGGCAGGCCCGGTCGTACGGAATGCGGATCATCGGGCCCAACTCGTTCGGGATCATCAGCACCTCGGACGCCGTCCGGCTCAACGCCTCACTGGCCCCCGAGGCACCCGTGCCGGGGCGGATCGGCCTGTTCACCCAGTCCGGAGCGATCGGCATCGCGCTGCTGTCGGGACTCCACCGGCGCGGCGCGGGCCTGTCCTCGTTCATCTCCTCCGGCAACCGCGCGGACGTCTCCGGCAACGACTTCCTGCAGTACTGGCACGAGGACCCGGACACCGACGTCGTCCTGATGTACCTGGAGTCCATCGGCAACCCCCGTAAGTTCACCCGCCTCGCCCGCCGGACGGCCGCGGTCAAGCCGGTCGTGGTGGTCAAGGGAGCCCGGCACAGCGGCAGCGTGCCGCCGGGCCACGCGGTGCCGTTCACCCGTATCCCGGACGCGACCGTGGGGGCGCTGCTGCGCCAGGCGGGAGTGATCCGCGTCGACACGGTGACCGAACTCGTGGACGCGGGCCTGATGCTCGCCGGGCAGCCGCTGCCCCGCGGGCCGCGGGTGGCGATCCTCGGCAACTCCGAGTCGCTCGGCCTGCTCACCTACGACGCCTGCCTGACGGAGGGCCTGCGTCCGCTCCCGCCGCGCGACCTCACGACGGCAGCCACTCCCTCGGACTTCCGCGCAGCCCTCGCCGAAGCCCTTGAGGACGACGGGTGCGACGCGGTGGTCGTCACGGCGATCCCCTGGGTCGGTGAGAACGGCGTCACGGAATCGGGCGACGGCGAGGTCCTCGCCACTGCCCTGCGCGACGCGTCGGCCACGGCGCCGGCCAAACCCGTGGCGGTCGTCCATGTGGAAATGGGTGCGCTGGCCGACGCCCTCGCGGCGGCCTCCAGCACCGCCCCGCCGTCCGACCCCTCCGGGCGGGCCGACACCGACGAACGCGACGGGGATCACGGGCCGACCGGCCCCGGCGCGGCACCGCTGAGCGAGGTACCCCGTCCGGCCGCCGGCCGGTCCGGGGCCACGGCGCCCACGGACGCCCCCGGCGGCACGGAGGCGGGCGACGACACCCGCCGCATCCCCGCCTACCCCGCCGCCGAGCGGGCCGCGCGGGCCCTCGCCGAGGCCGTGAGGTACGCCCAGTGGCGACGGCAGGCCGCGGAGCCGGGCCGGGTCCCTGTCCACGAGGACATCGACGAGGCCAAAGCCGCCGCGCACATCGAGCGGATGCTCGCGGCGGCGGACGACGACAGGGGGTTCACCCTCGCCGCGGCCGACGCACACGCGCTCCTCGCGCACTACGGCATCCATGTGCGGCCGACCCTGCCCGCGCCCGACCCCGGCACCGCCGTGCAGGCGGCCGCGCGGCTCGGCTACCCGGTCGCGCTCAAGACCACCGCCCCCCACCTGCGCCACCGCGCCGATCTGGGCGGCGTACGCCTCGACCTGGCCGACGAGACACAGCTGCGGCAGGCGTACCGCGAGCTGACGGAGACGCTCGGCAAGCCCGCGGAGCTCCAGCCGGTGGTGCAGGCCATGGTGCCGCGCGGCGTGGACACCGTCGTGCGTGCCGCCATCGACCCCGCCGTCGGCGCCGTGCTCTCCTTCGGGCTGGCCGGTGTGGCCTCCGAGCTGCTCGGCGACACCGCCCACCGGCTCGTTCCCGCCACCGACCGTGACGCGGCCGACCTGATCCGCACCATCCGCGCGGCGCCGCTGCTGTTCGGCTGGCGCGGATCCGCGCCGGTCGACACCTCCGCGCTCGAGGAACTGCTGCTGCGCGTGTCACGTCTGGTCGACGACCACCCGGAAGTGGTCGGCATCAGCCTCGAGCCCGTCGTCGTCGCCCAGCACGGCCTCACCGTGCTGGACGCGTCCGTACGGCTGGCGCCGCCGCCGCCCCGAAGTGATCTCGGCCCCCGCCGACTCCCCAGCTACTGAGCGCCCGGTGCCCCCGGGGCCCCGTAGGATGGACCGCATGGCGAAGACCGGTACGACGACCCAGGGGCTGCGCGCCGCGATCGAGCGCAGCGGCTACTACCCGGCACTCGTTGCCGAGGCGGTGGAAGCCGCCGTCGGCGGCGAGCCGATCGCGTCGTACCTGGTGCACCAGGAGACCACGTTCGACGCGAACGAGGTCCGCCGCCATGTCACCGTCCTCGTCCTGACGGCGAACCGGTTCATCGTCAGCCACACCGACGAGCAGGCCGCCGACTCCGGCTCCCCGACCCCGTACGCCACCACCTCCACCGAGTCGGTGAAGCTCGGCCGGATCTCGTCGGTCGTGGTCAGCCGTGTGGTCGCCAATCCGGAGTCGTACACCCCCGGCACGCTGCCCCGCGAGGTCGTCCTGACCATCGGCTGGGGCGCGGTCTCGCGCCTCGACCTGGAGCCCGCCGCGTGCGGCGACCCGAACTGCGACGCCGACCACGGCTACACCGGCAGCTCCACCGCCGACGACCTCAGCCTGCGCGTCAGCGAGGCCGGTGACGGGCCCGACACCGTCCGCCAGACCCTGGTCTTCGCCCAGGCGCTCTCCGAAGCCACGGCAGCCACGCGCTGATGGCCCAGCCCGCAGTGTGGCCGGACGACCCCGTCTCGCTCGATGTGTACGCGGCGCCCGCGCCCGAGTACGGCAGCGGCTCGCTCGCCGACCTGCTCCCCACCCTCGCCGCAGGCCAGGGTGTCCCGGGGCTCGAGCAGTCCATCGCCGAGCTCACGCCCGCCGACCGGAACTGCGTCTTCCTGATCGACGGCCTCGGCTGGGAGCAGATCAGGTCCCATCCCGACGAGGCCCCGTTCCTGACCTCGCTCCTCGGCACGTCCCGCGGTGGCACCGGAGCGCCGATCACGGCCGGGTTCCCGGCGACCACCGCCACCTCGCTCGCCTCCGTCGGTACGGGCCTGCCGCCCGGCGCGCACGGCCTGCCCGGCTACACGGTGCGCAACCCGGAGACCGGCGAGCTGATGAACCAGCTCCGCTGGAGGCCGTGGACCTCGCCGAAGGCCTGGCAGCCGTATCCCACCGTCTTCGAGCTGGCGGACCGGGCGGGGGTCCACACCGCCCAGGTGTCGTCGCCCGCGTTCGAGCAGACGCCGCTCACCAAGGTCGCGCTCAGCGGCGGCACGTTCCACGGCCGGCTGACCGGCGAGGAACGTATGGACCTCGCCGCCGAGCAACTGGCCGCGGGTGACCGTTCGCTGGTCTACACGTACTACAGCGAGGTCGACGGCAAGGGGCACCGGTTCGGCATCGACTCCGACGCCTGGCGCGGACAACTGATGTACGCGGACCGGCTGGTGGAACGTCTCGCCGACCAGCTGCCGCCCCGCGCCGCGCTGTACGTCACCGCCGACCACGGCATGATCGACATCCCCTTCGACGAGCAGTCCCGCATCGACTTCGACGAGGACTGGGAACTGCGGGCCGGTGTCGCCCTGCTCGGCGGCGAGGGCAGGGCACGCCATGTGTACGCCGTGCCCGGCGCGGAGAACGACGTCCTCGCCGTGTGGCGCGAGGTGCTGGGGGAGCAGTTCTGGGTGGCGAGCCGCGACGAGGCCGTCGCCGCCGGCTGGTTCGGTCCGCAGATCGACGACAGGGTGTACGGGCGGATCGGCGATGTCGTCGCGGCCGCCCATGACGATGTGGTGATCACCGCCTCCGTCAACGAGCCGAACGAGTCCGCCATGGTGGGCATGCACGGTTCCATGACACCCGCGGAGCAGCTCGTTCCGCTCCTCGAAGTACGTTCCTGAAAGCCCCTCCGTTCAGACCCGAAAGGTCTCATCTCCCCATGCCCGAGCTGGTGTTCTTCTCCGGAACGATGGACTGCGGAAAGAGCACCCTCGCTCTTCAGATCGAGCACAACCGGTCCGCGCGCGGCCTCCAGGGCATGATCTTCACGCGTGACGACCGGGCCGGAGAGGGCAAGCTCTCCTCCCGGCTCGGGCTGGTCACCGACGCGGTCGAGGCCGCCGAGGGCTTCGACTTCTACGCGTACCTCGTCGACCGCTTCTCCAAGGGCGGCCGCTGCGACTACGTGATCGCCGACGAGGCGCAGTTCCTGGCGCCCGAGCAGGTCGATCAGCTCGCCCGCGTCGTCGACGACCTGGAGCTGGACGTGTTCGCCTTCGGCATCACGACCGACTTCCGCTCCAAGCTCTTCCCCGGCTCCCAGCGGCTGGTCGAGCTCGCCGACCGGGTCGAGGTGCTCCAGGTCGAGGCGCTGTGCTGGTGCGGTGCGCGCGCCACGCACAACGCGCGCACCGTCGGCGGGGAGATGGTCGTCGAAGGCGCGCAGGTCGTCGTCGGGGATGTCAACCAGTCACCGGACGAGGTCGGTTACGAGGTCCTGTGCCGGCGTCACCACCGCCGGCGGATGACGGCCGCCTCTGCCCGCGCGGCCGCTCTCTCCCCGGACGTCCTGCCCGTCGAGACCGACACGGACGCCGGTGCCGGCGGCCGTGACGCCCGTGATGTCAGGGGACGTCCGACCGTACGATCGTGAAGACGGCGCCCTCGGGGTCGGAGACGGTCGCCGCCCGACCGCGCGGGCCGGCTCCGGGCGCCTCGATCACATGCCCGCCCAGCTCCACCACCCGGTGCGCGGCCGCGTCGGTGTCCTCGACCTCGAAGTACGTCATCCAGTGCGGACCGCGCTCGCGCGGCAGGGCCTGGCCCAACCCCTGCACCGTGGCGACGGGACGGCCGTCGAGTCGCAGCGTGAGCCGGTCCGGCCCGGCGCCGTCCTCCTTGGCCTCATGGCCGAAGACCGCCTGGTAGAACTTGCCGACCGACGACGTGTCCCTGGTCCGCAGCTCGTTCCAGACGGGCGTCCCGTGCGTGCCGTACACGGCGGTGCCGGTGTGCTCCGCCGCCTGCCAGACGCCGAACACCGCGCCCGCCGGGTCGGAGGCGATCACCAGCCGTCCCGCGTCGGCGGCGTCGAGCGGCCCGACGCCGATCGTGCCGCCGCAGCTGCGGATCGCCTCAGCGGTCACGTCGGCGTCGTCGCTCGCCAGATACGCGGTCCAGGCGACCGGCAGATGGCGGTCGGCGGGCAGTCGGCCGATGCCGGCCACCTCCTTGCCGCCGAGCATCGCGCGGACGTAGGGCCCCAGCTGCGTGGGGCCGGGTGAGAACTCCCAGCCGAACAGCGCCGCGTAGAACTCCTGTGTCGCGTCAAGGCCGTGCACCATGAGGCTCACCCAGCAGGGCGTGCCCGGGGGGCGCCGAGTCGCCTCGGTCATCGTCACTCTCTCCTCGGACCATCGTGGTGGCCGTACGGGGGGACCTGGCGCGTCCACGGTCGTGGGGAGGCTCTGCGAGACCGTTGCGCTCGAGCCGATGTTGTCATCACCAGGGGCCTGGTGCGCCCTGGCCGCGCCGGATATGGCGGGTTCCCGCCGGAGGTTGCCCGTTTTGGTGCGGCTCATCCCCTTCGGGGGCGTTACGGTGCGCCAGGCGGTGCGCGAGGATGGCCGTATGAATCCGATCATCTCCGCAGCCGATCTCGCAGCCGATCTCGCCGGCCCCACCCCGCCGGTCCTTCTCGATGTCCGCTACCGGCTGGGCGGGCCGCACGGTCGGTCCGAATACGAGGCCGGGCACATCCCGGGCGCCGTCTTCGTCGACCTCGACGCCGAACTGGCCGGACCGCCCGGAGCCGGCGGGCGTCATCCGCTGCCCGACGTCGAGGAGTTCGGCGCGGTGATGCGCCGGGCCGGTGTCGGTCCCGACACCCCTGTCGTGGCCTACGACGCCGACAAAGGCTGGGGCGCGGCCCGCGCCTGGTGGCTGCTGCGCTGGGCCGGTCACGACGACGTCCGGGTGCTGGACGGCGGACTCGCGGCGTGGACCGGGCCGCTCGAGACGACGGTGCCGGTCCCGCAGGAGGGCGCCTTCGAGCCGAAGCCGGGTACGCTGACCGTGCTCGACGCCGACGACGCGGCGGCGACGGCCCGTGACGGGCTGCTGCTCGACGCGCGTGCGGGGGAGCGGTACCGCGGTGAGATGGAGCCCATCGACCCGGTCGCCGGGCACATTCCGGGCGCGGTCTCCGCGCCGACCACGGAGAACATGGACGACCAGGGCCGCTTCCGCCCGGCCGAGTGGCTGGCGGCCAGGTTCATGGAGCTCGGGGCCCACGAGGACTCGGGGCCCGTCGGCGTCTACTGCGGGTCCGGCGTCTCGGCCGCCCAGCAGGTGCTGGCCCTGGAGATCGCCGGCTTCGATTCGGCCCTGTACGCGGGCTCGTGGTCCGAGTGGTCGCGCAACCCGGACCGTCCGGTCGCGACCGGACCGCAGCCGGGCTGATCCGCACACACCACAAGGGCCGGTCCCCATGGGGCCGGCCCTCGTGCGGAACGTTTCTTACTCCTGTTTCTTGCGGCGGGTGCCGAAGACGATCTCGTCCCAGCTCGGCACGGCGGCGCGGCGGCCGGGGCGCACGCCGTCCGCCTCCGCCTGCCGGTCCGTGGTGCCCGTCAGCCGGTCCCGGTGGCCGGCCACGGAGCGAGGCATCAGCACGTCCGCGTACGCGGAACCGGCGCCGGCCGACGCGGCGGGCGCCACCGGCTCCTCCTCGGCCTCGACCTCCTGGCCGGGCTCGACGGCGGGCGGTTCCGACGCCACGGGCCGCTCGGGCACGACCATGTCGCCGCGGAAGTTCGGCACGGCCTCCAGCAAGCTGGTCAGCGAGTCCCGCTCGTCCTTGTCGTCCGCGTCGGCCGACGGCGCTGCCGGGCGCTCGATCTGCCGGTCCAGGGCGCGGTCCAGCGGCCGGTCCCTGGGCAGGCGCGCGATACGCGGGACGAACGGGAAGCTCGGCTCCTGCGCGATCGTGTCGTCGGTCTCACCGATCAGGGCGCGTGCCTCGTCGTCGACGGCCTGGACGAGCCGCCTCGGCGGGTCGTAGGTCCAGCTCGCCGAGTGCGGTTCGCCCGCGACCCGGTAGACGAGCATGACCTCCCAGGTGCCGTCGTCGCGGCGCCACGAGTCCCACTGGACGGTGTCCTTCTCGGCACCGCGCAGCAGCAGCCGCTCCTGCACGGCCTCGCCCAGTTGCGGACCGGTGTTCTCACCGGGGCGGCGTACAGGGGTCTTTCGGGCCCGCTCCGCCATGAAGGCGCGCTCGGCGAGGACCGGGCCCTCGAAGCGGCGCACCCGGTCGACGGGGATGCCGGCGAGCTGGGCGACCTCCTCCGCGGAGGCACCGGCACGTATACGTGCCTGGATGTCGCGGGGGCGGAGATGGCTCTCCACCTCGATCTCGATCTGGCCGAGCCGGGCACGGTCGTTACGCACGGCGGCACGCAGGCGCTCGTCGATCGGAAGCGTGTATTCCGTGCTGTCCGCAGCCTTGAGCACCAGTCGTGTGCCGTCGTTGGAGACGGCCACGACACGCAGTTCGGGCATGGGGACCTCCCGGGTGGTGCCTGCCGACGTCACCTGCGTCGCTGCTTCCGCTAGTCGAGTCGAGTGTGGCCTGCCCGGGTGCAGCCTGCCACAACCTTGCCGAGTTGCCCGGCGTGTCGGGCGCGAGCCCTGGATCGCCGTTATGGCACGGTTATCTATTTGCCACTCAGCGTGATCGGTCGTCACTCCAAGTGATAGATCTCCATGCTTCACCGCGGTGCCGCCGGATCGAGCGCCGCTTTCGGCCCCCAACCTGGGGATCCGGACACCACGAGGGAGGCCGGGCCCAGGGCTCGCCACAGTACTCCATTCGGGCCATCCGGGTGGACAGCCGCGCCGCCGAACTTCGGTAGCGGGGTGCTGGATCGGTGCTCGAACGCGGGGTGACCAGGGGTTGTGCTTCACAGAAACACCAGATACGGAACTATTCCCTTCGTTCAAATGTCCTATCTCGGTGCACGGCGGGCAGATGGCGAAAGGGTGCTGAATGTGCGTCAGAAGCCCGATTCATGGACGGAACGTCAGAAAGGTGATGAACGGCCCGCGGTGAGCGGCGCAGCCGGCCGACGTCAGTCGCCCAGCACCCGGCGCAGATACGGATTCTGGAAGACCCGGTCCGGGTCGAGATGGTCGCGCAGTGCGGTGAACTCGCCGAAGCGGGGGTAGGTCTCCGCGAAGTAACGCGCGTCCCGTGTATGGATCTTTCCCCAGTGCGGCCGTCCGCCGTGCGCCGTCATGATCGACTCCACGGCGGTGAAGTAGGAACGGTACGGCGTGCCGCGGTACATGTGCACCGCGATGTACGCCGTCTCCCGGCCCGAGGCCGTCGACAGCGTGATGTCGTCTGCGGGGGCCGTGCGCACCTCGACCGGGAACCCGATCCGCAGCGGCGAGCGCTCGATCATCGCCCTGAGCTCGCGCAGCGCCGTGACCGCGGCCTTTCTGGGCACCGCGTACTCCATCTCCACGAACCGCACCCGGCGGGGCGATGTGAAGACCTTGTAGGGAATGTCCGTGTAGGTACGGGCGGACAGCGCACGGCTGGAGAGCCTGGCGATCGCGGGAACGGCCGCGGGTACCGCGCGGCCCAGTGAACAGGCCACCTGGAAGGCCCCGTTGGACAGCAGTTCGTCGTCGATCCAGCCGCTGACCCTGCCGGGCGGCGCCGCGGGGCCGGAGCTGCGGTTGTTGCGCTTGGTGTTGCAGTTCCCGGTGTGCGGGAACCAGTAGAACTCGAAGTGCTCGTTCTCCGCGTGCAGGGCGTCGAAGTCCGCCAGGACCCGGTCGAAGGACATGGGTTCCTCGCGGGCGGTCAGCAGGAAGACCGGCTCCACCGCGAATGTGATCGCCGAGACGACCCCGAGCGCGCCCAGGCCGATCCGGGCCGCGGCGAAGACCTCGGGATTCTCCTTCTCCGAGCACGTCAGCACGGACCCGTCGGCCGTCACCAGCTCAAGACCCTTGATCTGCGCGGCGATCGAGGCGGAGTCGCGGCCGGTGCCGTGCGTACCGGTCGATGTCGCGCCGGCGACCGTCTGCTCCATGATGTCGCCCATGTTCGTGAGCGACAGCCCCTCACGGGCGAGGGCGGTGTTCAACCGCTTGAGCGGGGTGCCCGATTCGACGGTGACGGTCATCTCCGAGCGGTCGATCCGGCGGATCCCCGTCATCAGGTCCGGCCGTATCAGCAGCCCGTCGGTGGCCGCTATGGCCGTGAACGAATGGCCCGTGCCGACCGTCTTGACCCGAAGGCCCTCCGCGACCGCCGAGCGGACCGCGTCGGCGAGCTCCTCCACGGACGCGGGGCGGACCTCCCTCGCGGGCCGGGAGACAACGGTCCCCGCCCAGTTACGCCACGGGCTGCTCCCGCTGCTCCGGGTCCTGATCACGCTGCTCACGCTGCCCCTCCCGCATCGGCACCGGCCTGCGCAGCCGGCGGTACCCCAGGAACGCCACCACGGCCGCGAACACTCCCGCGACGCCGGGCACCGCGTACCCCGCAGCGGCACCCTGCGCGTCGACCACCCAGCCGGCGGCCGAGGAACCCAGTGCGACGCCGACCGCGAGCCCGGTACCGGTCCAGGACATGCCCTCGGTCAGCTTGCTGCGCGGTACGTGCGCCTCGACGAGGGCCATGGTCGTCACCATCGTCGGCGCGATGGCAAGGCCCGCGACAAAGAGCGCCACGGCCAGGAACGGCAGACTCCCGGCCAGTTGGAGGGGGATCATACTCACGGCCATCGCACACACGCCCAGCACCCACCTGCGGGCGGGCTCACCTTTCAGGTGCAACAGGCCGAAGACCGCGCCCGCGAGACAGGAACCGAGCGCGTAGACCGCGAGCACCCAGCTCGCCGCGGCCTTGTGGCCCGTCTCCTCCGCGAACGCCACCGTGACCACGTCCACCGCGCCGAAGATCACCCCGGTGGCGACGAACGCGGCGACGAGCACCTGGAGCCCGGGAGAGCGCAGCGCGCTGCCGCCGGTGTCGTCCGATTTGGGGTGCGGCTTCGGCTCCGTGGCCCGCTGAGCCGTCAGCCACCAGACGCCGACCAGCAGGAACCCTGCGGCGAGCAGCGGACCGGCCTCCGGGAACCACAGGGTGGACAGCCCGATGGAGATGATCGGCCCGAAGATGAAGCACACCTCGTCGATGATCGACTCGACCGAGTAGGCGGTGTGCAGCTCCCGAGGCGAACCTTCCAGGAGCGCCGCCCAGCGCGCCCGGGTCATCGCGCCGACGCTCGGCGCGCAGCCCGCGACGGCCGTGAAGGCGAACAGCGTCCAGTCCGGCGCCCCCTGCTGGGCGCAGATCAGCAGTCCGGCGACGGCGGCGAGCGTGACGAGAGTGGCCGGGCGCAGCACTTTGCGCTGGCCGTGGCGGTCGACCAGACGGGAGACCTGCGGGCCCAGCACGGCCGCGGACAGCGCGAGCGTCGCGGTGAGCGTGCCGGCCAGGCCGTAGCGTCCGGTGAGCTCGGAGACCATGGTCATGATCCCGATGCCCAGCATGGACAGCGGCATCCGGCCGAGAAGGCCTGCGGTGGAGAACCCCAAAGAGCCGGGGGTGGCGAAAATCGCGCGGTACGGACTGGGCAACAGGGACTCCGGTAAGGCGTAAGGGCAGCCTTCACAGATTACGCGCCGAACCTCCGTCGGCGCACCGCGGTTTTTCCGCTGCCGGAGGCGGGTGGCAGGATCGACGCATGTCCGATCAGCGTGACCCAGCGCCTTACGACGCCCTTCTGCTGCTCTCGTTCGGCGGCCCCGAAGGCCCCGACGACGTGGTCCCGTTCCTGGAGAACGTGACCCGCGGCCGAGGCATCCCGAAGGAACGGCTGAAGGAAGTGGGGCAGCACTACTTCCTCTTCGGCGGCGTCAGCCCCATCAACGACCAGAACCGGGCGCTGCTCGAAGCCCTTCGCAAGGACTTCGCCGAGCACGGGCTGGACCTGCCGGTCCACTGGGGCAACCGCAACTGGGCGCCGTACCTCACCGACACCCTGCGCGAGATGACCGACGCGGGACACCGGCGCATCGCCGTCCTCGCCACCAGCGCCTACGCCTCGTACTCCGGCTGCCGCCAGTACCGGGAGAACCTCGCGGACGCGCTGGCGACACTGGAGGCGGAGGGGCGGCAACTGCCGCGCGTCGACAAGCTGCGGCACTACTTCAACCACCCCGGCTTCGTACGGCCCATGATCGACGGCGTTCTCGCCTCGCTCGCCGACCTGCCGGAAGACGTCCGCTCGGGTGCGCACCTCGCCTTCACCACGCACTCGATCCCGACCTCCGCGGCCGACGCCTCCGGCCCCGACGCCGAGCACGGGGACGGCGGCGCCTACGTGCGCCAGCACCTCGACGTGGCCCGGACCGTCGCCGAGGCCGTCGCCCACGAGACCGGCCTCGAGCACCCGTGGGAGCTCGTCTACCAGTCCCGCAGCGGCGCCCCGCACATCCCCTGGCTGGAACCGGACATCTGCGATCACCTGGAGAGCCTGCACACCGCCGGTGCGCCGGCCGTCGTCATGGTCCCGATCGGTTTCGTCTCCGACCACATGGAGGTCCTGTACGACCTCGACACGGAGGCCACCGCGAAGGCCGCGGAGCTGGGCCTGCCGGTGCGCCGCTCCGCGACCGTGGGCGCCGACCCGCGGTTCGCCGGCGCCGTGCGCGACCTCCTGCTGGAACGGGCCGCGAGCGAGCGCGGCATCCCGGCGGAACGCTGCGCCCTCGGAGCGCTCGGCCCGAGTCACGACCTCTGCCCTGTCGGATGCTGCCCGGCCCGCGCGCCCAAGCCCGCGGCGGCCGGCGCCGACAGCCCGTACGCGTGAAGGAGACCCCTGTGACCGACCCGCTCACGTCCGAACTGCTGCCCCTTGCCCTGGAGGCCGCCCGGAAGGCCGGCGCCCTGCTGAGGGACGGCCGCCCGGACGACCTGGGCGTCGCCAGGACCAAGTCCAGCCCCATCGACGTCGTGACCGAGATGGACATCGCGGCGGAGAAGCTGATCACCGGTTTTCTCTCCGAGCACCGCCCGGACGACGGTTTCCTCGGCGAGGAGGGTGCGGCCACGGTGGGCACCAGCGGTGTGCGCTGGGTCATCGACCCGCTCGACGGCACCGTCAACTACCTGTACGGGCTGCCCACCTGGGCCGTCTCGATCGCCGCGGAGCTCGACGGCGAGACCGTGGTCGGCGTCGTCGAGGCCCCCATGCGGCGCGAGACCTTCCACGCGGTGCGTGGCGGCGGCGCGTTCCTGAACGACCGGCCCGTCCGGTGCCGGCCGGCGCCGCCGCTGGACCAGGCCCTGGTCTCGACCGGTTTCAACTACGTCCACACCGTCCGCACCCACCAGGCGGACGTCGCCCAGCGGCTGATCCCGCAGCTGCGCGACATCCGGCGCAGCGGCTCGGCGGCGATCGACCTGGCGGACGTGGCGGCGGGCCGTCTGGACGGCTACTACGAGCGCGGGCTCAGCCCGTGGGACCTCGCCGCGGGCGACCTGATCGCCCGCGAGGGCGGCGCGCTGACCGGTGGCCGCCCCGGGGACGGACCGTCCGGCGACCTCACGGTGGCGGCGGTGCCGGGGGTCTTCGAGCCGTTGCAGGCGTTGCTGGAGGAACTGGGGGCGTGGCACGACTGAGCGCGGTTGCGGTGCGGGTGCGTGGGCGCCCGCGGCGGGCTTGTTCCACCACCCTCCCCCTACGGCCTGGCGGCCGTGGGGGGACCCCCACTTCCCGCTGTACCGATGTGCGGCTCCGCCGCGTGGCGGGCAAGCCCCGCGCCCGGGCCCCGTACCGCGCTTCGCGCGATGCCCTCAAACGCCGGGCGGGCTGATCTCGCTCCGCGACATCAGCCTCGGGCGCGACAACGCCTCCACGCCAGAGGCCCGGGCCCGCTTCGCGCGGGGCCGGGCCTCGGTGCAGCACGGTCGGAGATCAGGCCGCGGTGAGCCTCACCCCGTGCTCGGCGGCGAGGCGGTGGAGATCATCCAGCTCCGCCTGCTCGACGTCGGCGAGGAAGTCGTCGCCCGTCTCCCGGGCGACCGTCAGGTCGTCCTCGGCGGCCTTTATGCGCTGCAGCAGTCCGGCAGTGAAAGCGTCCATGATGCGCCCCCTCGTCGTAGGTCGGTGGCACGGGGGTGTGCCGACGGTGGGTTGATCAACCCTGGAACAGGTCGTGGTGCGCCACACACAGGGCGTGATCGGGATGTGCAGTCGTCCTCCCCAGGCCTTCCCGGGTGGAAACCTCAACTGTCCCGGAAATCCTCCTTATTCCGCGGTGCGGTTGTCGAGCCTGTTCGCCTTACAGCCGGTTTACGCGCGTAACGGGCAGGATGGAGCCGCACAGTCAGTGCGCAGACCTGCCCTGTCACGGTGACGGGGCTCCCGAGAGAGGAAAGCGACGTGCGCGTACTCGTCGTCGAGGACGAGCAGCTGCTCGCCGATGCGGTGGCCACCGGACTGCGCCGGGAGGCCATGGCGGTCGACGTCGTGTACGACGGCGCCGCCGCCCTCGAGCGCATCGGGGTCAACGACTACGACGTGGTGGTGCTCGACCGCGACCTTCCTCTGGTCCACGGGGACGACGTCTGCCGCAGGATCGTCGAGCTGGGCATGCCGACCCGGGTGCTGATGCTGACGGCCTCGGGGGACGTGAGCGACCGCGTGGAGGGCCTGGAGCTCGGCGCCGACGACTATCTGCCCAAGCCGTTCGCGTTCACCGAGCTCACCGCGCGTGTGCGTGCCCTCGGGCGGCGTACGACGGTGCCGCTGCCGCCGGTGCTGGAGCGTGCCGGCATCAAGCTCGATCCGAACCGCCGCGAGGTCTTCAGGGACGGCAGGGAGATCCAGCTGGCCCCGAAGGAGTTCGCGGTCCTGGAGGTCCTGATGCGCAGTGAGGGCGCGGTCGTCTCGGCCGAGCAGCTGCTGGAGAAGGCCTGGGACGAGAACACGGACCCGTTCACCAATGTGGTGCGGGTGACCGTGATGACCTTGCGCCGCAAGCTCGGCGAACCGCCCGTGATCGTCACGGTGCCCGGTTCCGGTTACCGGATCTGATCGCGTGGCCAGCGTTCCCGCGCCGCCGGAGGCGCCCCCGAAACCGACCTGGGACCCCAGGGAGCCTGTCCGTCCCTGGCTGCGCCCCACCATCCGGATACGGCTCACGCTGCTGTACGGCGGGATGTTCCTGATCGCGGGCATCCTGCTGCTGTCGATCATCTATCTCTTCACCGCGCAGGCGCTGCACGTCGGCGTCGCGGATCTGCCGTTCAAGATCGTCGAGGGCAAGGTCCAGCCCACCACGGACTGGTGCACCCTCCCGGAGGAGGGTTCCGGCGAGCAGTTCAACCAGGCCGTCTCCGCCTGTCTCCAGCACCAGCGCGAGCTGGCGCTGGACGACCTGCTGCGCCGCTCCCTGTTCGCCCTGCTCGGCCTGAGCATCATCGCGTTCGCCTTCGGCTACGCGATGGCCGGCCGGGTGCTGTCGCCGCTGGGACGGATCACCCGCACCGCGCGCCAGGTGGCCGGTTCCGACCTCTCGCGCCGGATCGAGCTGGACGGACCCGACGACGAGCTCAAGGAGCTCGCCGACACCTTCGACGAGATGCTGGACCGCCTGGAGCGGGCCTTCACCGCCCAGCAGCGGTTCGTGGCGAACGCCTCGCACGAGCTGCGTACGCCGCTGGCGATCAACCGCACGCTGCTCGAGGTGCACCTGTCCGATCCGGGAGCTCCCGCGGAGCTCCAGCAACTGGGCAAGACGCTGCTGGCCACCAACGAGCGCAGCGAGCAGCTGGTCGAGGGGCTGCTGCTGCTCGCCCGCAGCGACAACCAGATCGTCGAGCGCAAGCCGGTGGACCTGGCGGAGGTGGCCTCACGCGCCATGGACCAGGTCCGCTCGGAGGCGGAGGAGAAGGGCGTGGAGGTGCGGGGGGAGCGCCGGGCCGCGGTCGTCCAGGGCAATGGCGTGCTGCTGGAGCGGATCGCGCTGAACCTCGTGCAGAACGCCGTCCGGTACAACCTGCCGGGGGGCTGGGTGGAGGTGACCACGGAGGTCGAGCACGGCCAGGCCGTCCTGCTGGTGACCAACACCGGACCGGTGGTTCCCGCCTACGAGATCGACAACCTCTTCGAGCCGTTCAGGCGCCTGCGCCAGGAGCGCACGGGCAGCGACAAGGGGGTCGGCCTGGGGCTTTCCATCGCGCGATCGGTGGCCCGCGCCCACGGGGGCCGTATCTCCGCGGTGCCGCGGGAGGGAGGCGGGCTGGTGATGCGTGTCACTCTTCCGGTCTGAGCTTCTCGCCCGATGTTCGCTTTAAGCGGAATATTCGGAAACGACATCCGACGAATCCATGTGCGATCAATCACACGGGACGAATCGGATCCATCTACGCTGCGTGATCGATGATCGTGCGGAAAGCCGGTAAAAGCCCGGGTTTCCGGGGGGTGACATCACGGGAAGTACACGGGGTGGCGCCCGTGAAGCACGCCTGCGGACCGTGTACGGTCCCCATCGCCATCCAACCCGATCACCCTCGGGGGGTCCGGTTGGGTGTCGATTGAGTAACAGACCTTGATGTGAGGCAAAATCTCCGCCTCAGGTCGGGCACAAGTCCGGCCTCTCACGCGTTACGTGCGCTGAGACACCGCAACCACCCAGAGGGGGAGAGCGACATGGCAACGGACTACGACACCCCACGCAAGACCGACGACGACGTCGATTCGGACAGCCTTGAGGAACTGAAGGCCCGGCGGAACGACAAGTCCACCTCGACCGTCGACGTCGACGAGTTCGAGGCCGCGGAGGGCATGGAGCTCCCCGGGGCCGACCTGTCCAACGAGGAGCTCGCCGTCAGGGTCCTGCCCAAGCAGGCCGACGAGTTCACCTGCATGAGCTGCTTCCTCGTGCATCACCGCAGCCAGCTGGCGCGCGAGAAGAACGGCCAGCCCATCTGCCGCGACTGCGACTGAGGCAGGGCCGCCGTGACAGGCGAGAAACCGTCCGGGAAGCGGCGCTTTCGGCGTGATGGACGGCCGGAGGCGCACCAGGGCGGTACGGGCCCCTCACAGGACGCTGCGGCGTCCGCGGAGGACTCGTCCGCTCTGCTGCCGTACGACGCGACCGAGGGTGCGGAGCGAGGCCTGCCGGCCTCGTTCGGGACAGCCGGCCAGGCAGGGTCCCCGACCAGGGCCCGACGCCTGGCCACGGTCACCAAAGGCGTCGTCAAGGGCGGCGAGAGCGCAAGGGCGGGCCTCGTCCGGCGGGGGCAGGGCGCGCGCACCAGGCTCGTCAGGAGCAAGGAGAGCGCCAAGGCGGCGCTCGCGCACATCGCCGACGTGCTGATCGACAACGCGCCGCGCGTCCCGGTGCGTGACCTGGAGAAACTGCGCAGGCAGTTTCCCGGCCTCTCCCCCGAGCAGCTTGCCGACAAGCTGGTCGCGGGAGCGGCCAACGCCACTTCCACGGTGGGCGCCGGTATCGGCGCCGCCGCGATGATGCCCGTGCCGCCGGCGATGCCGGCCGAGCTCGCGGCGGAGGTCGTCGGCGTCGCCGCCATCGAACTGAAGCTCGTCGCCGAGCTCCACGAGGTCTACGGGGTGCGGGCGCCCGGCGGCCTCATGGACCGCAGCACCGCGTATCTGAACTCCTGGTCGCAGGAGCGTGGGATCGAGGTCACCAAGCCCTCGACGTACAGCGTTTCGATGGGCGGTCAGCTCAAGCGCCAGCTGCGCCAGCAGATCATGAAGCGCATGGTGCGCAATCTTCCGAACCTGATGCCGTTCATGGTCGGCGCGGCCGTCGGCGCCGTGATGAACCGCCGTGACACCAGGAAGCTCGCCGACCGTATCCGGGCCGACCTGCGCAAGAGGCAGGTCCCGTGGGAGGCGCTTCCCGCGCTGCCGCCCCTGGAGCAGCCGCAGCAGCCCCTGCGGCACCCGGAACTGCCCATGGGACCGGACCCCGCCTGACCGGCGGGACCCCGCTGTCCGGCGGCGGACCGGGCCCTACGCCGCGCGGACGGCCGTCAGGGCGGCGGCCAGCGCCTTCGGGTCCCGTGTCGACAGATAGACGTACGGCGTCGGGTCCTCCGGGTCGGTGATCTCGATCCGTACGGCGGTCGGGATGTAGCCGCGCAGCAGCATGAAGGCCCGCGGATCGGCCTTGTGGAGCCGCCAGGCCCGCGCCTCCTCCGCGTCGAGCACCTCGGCCTCACCGAGCGCGGAGACCGGGATCTTCGCGTCCCCGGCGACGAGGGAGCCGGCCACCACCCGGATACGGGCCGAGCCGTAGGAGCTGACCAGCGCCGACGCCAGCGCGCCCGCGGCGATCACCCCGCCCAGCATCGGCAGGGTCCCCAGCGGCAGCAGGATCAGACCGCCGGAGACGGCGACGAGGGCGGTGACGGCCCACCAGGATCGGGGCGCGGTCAGACGTTCTGCGTACTGCGGGGCGGAAGGCTGCATGAATCCAAGCTTGGCACGGTGCGACCTGCGGGTAGCCGCGCGGGTAAGGTCTGCGCCTGTGAGCAACGCGAACTCCCGGGGGGCGACCCCCGTACCCCCGGCCGGTTCCTCGGCCCTGACCCCGCCGGCCGACGCCACGGCGCCCGTGCGGCACCCCGATGCGCCCGCCCCGGGCGAGCTTCTCGGCACGCACTACGGGCACTGCTTCGGGTGCGGCGGGCAGCAGCCCCACGGCCTGCACCTCGAGGCACGGGCACAGGAAGGCGTCCGCGTCACCGCCGAGTTCACCGTCAAGGCCGCGCACCAGGGCGCCCCGGGTCTCGCGCACGGCGGCGTGCTCGCCTCCGCGCTCGACGAGACGCTCGGCTCGCTGAACTGGCTGCTGCGGGTCATCGCGGTCACCGGCAAGCTCGAGACCGACTTCGTGCGGCCCGTGCCGGTCGACACCGTGCTGTACCTCGACGCCGAGGTCACCGCCGTCGCCGGCCGCAAGATCTACTCGACCGCCACCGGACGCATCGGAGGCCCCGACGGGCCGGTGGCCGTGCGGGCGTCCGCCCTGTTCATCGAGGTCAAGGTCGACCACTTCATCGAGAACGGCCGCCCCGCCGAGATCCAGGCCGCGATGGCCGACCCCGACCAGGTCCGGCGCGCACGCGCCTTCGAGGTGAACCCCTGATGCGTGATCCCGTCGACGTGCTCATCCGCCGCGTGCACCCCGAGGTGCCGCTTCCCGCCTACGGTCACCCCGGTGACGCGGGTGCCGATCTGGTGACGTGCGAGGCCGCCGAACTCGCCCCCGGCGAGCGTGCCGTCCTGCCCACCGGAGTGTCGATCGCCCTGCCCGACGGGTACGCGGCCTTCGTTCACCCCCGGTCCGGGCTCGCCGCCCGCTGCGGAGTCGCCCTCGTGAATGCCCCAGGGACGATTGATGCCGGGTACCGTGGGGAAATCAAGGTGATCGTGGTCAATCTCGATCCACGCGAGAGCGTGCGGTTCGAACGGTTCGACCGGATCGCCCAACTGGTCGTCCAGCAGGTCGAGAAGGTGCGCTTCCACGAGGTGGCGGAGCTTCCCGGATCTGCGCGGGCCGAGGGGGGCTTCGGGTCCACCGGCGGTCATGCCGCCGTGGACGGCTCTACGGGTGGGAATCGATACGCTTCGGTCGTATCCGACCGGGAAGGACAGTGACGTGTTCGGACGTCGCAAGAAGAGTGGTTCCGCCGGGGACGCGGCGGACGCAGCGGACGGCGCCGAGCGAGTCGCCGACGAGTCCGCCGAGCTCGGCACGGAAGCCGGGGACAGCGGCGCCCGCCGGGTGAACCTCCCGCCGGCGCCCCGGCCCGACGGCCCCTGGGACGTCTCCGAGGTCTCCAGGCCCGGCGAGGGCCGGGTCGACCTCGGCGGCCTGTTCGTGCCCGGGGTCGAGGGCATGGAACTGCGGGTAGAGGTCGCCGGTGACGCCATCGTCGCGGCCACGGTCGTGCTGCGCGACAGCGCCGTACAGCTCCAGGCCTTCGCGGCGCCCAAGAAGGAGGGCATCTGGGGCGAGGTCCGCGAGGAGATCGCCTCCGGTATCACCCAGCAGGGCGGCATCATCGACGAGGTCGAGGGCCCGCTCGGCTGGGAGCTGCGCGCCCAGGTGCCCGTACAGCTCCCGGACGGCACCGGCGGTGTGCAGATGGTGCGCTTCGTCGGCGTCGACGGCCCCCGCTGGTTCCTGCGCGGAGTGATCTCCGGGCAGGGCGCGGTGCAGCCGCAGGCGGCCGGTCTGCTCGAGCAGATCTTCAGGGACACCGTCGTGGTGCGCGGCGAAGGCCCGATGGCGCCTCGCGACCCGATCGTCCTCAAGCTGCCGGACGACGCGCAGATGGTGCCCGAGGGCGTTCAGCAGGAGGAGCAGGAAGGCTCCCGGTTCTCCGGGGGCATGGGTCAGCTCCAGCGCGGCCCCGAGATCACCGAGGTGCGCTGACAGCGGTCGGCGACCTCGTACGACAGCGATGTGGCCCGTGGGCCCGCACCCCAGGGTGCGGGCCCACGGACCGTTCCGTACGGCTCGCCATGGGTTCCCGCGCGACCGTTGCCCGGGCGCGTGGCCCCTGCACATACTGTGCCGGACACGATCCGGCACGGGGGGACATCCAGATGACCGAGAGCAGCAGCGCACAGTCCGGCGCGGCCGTCGTCGACGACGCTTCGCGACCCATGGTGCGGATCGAGAACCTGCACCGTTCGTACGGCACGGGAGCCGCGGCCGTCCACGCGCTGCGCGGTGTCTCCTTCGAGATCCCGCGGGGCGAACTGGTCGCCCTCAAAGGCCGTTCGGGCTCGGGCAAGACCACGCTGCTCAACCTGGTCGGCGGTCTCGACACACCGGACCAGGGGCGGATCACCGTCGACGGTACCGACCTCTCCGAACTCGGCGAGAACGGCCTGCTCGAGCTGCGGCGCGACCGGATCGGCTTCATCTTCCAGTCGTTCGGCCTGATCCCGATCCTGAGCGCGGCGGAGAACGTCGGTGTGCCGATGCGGCTGCGCAAGGCGGACCCGCGGGAGCGGGAGGAACGCGTGGCACTCCTGCTCGCCCTGGTGGGCCTCGCCGACCATGCCGCCCAGCGCCCGGGCGAGCTGTCGGGCGGACAGCAGCAGCGCGTCGCCATCGCCCGCGCGCTCGCCAACCGGCCCAAGCTGCTCATCGCGGACGAGCCGACCGGGCAGCTCGACGCGGAGACGGGACTGGCCGTGATGGAACTGCTGCGCGCGGTCGTCCGCAGCGAGAACGTGACAGCCCTCGTCGCCACGCACGACCCTCAGCTCCTGGGCCTCGCCGACCGCGTACTGGAACTGGCCGACGGCGAGATCGTCGAAGCCTGACCAGGCATGTCTGCGCCCGACCAGCCCTGAGAAGGGCGCCGGGAGCGGTGGCGCCGCCGTATCAGAATCGCGTCAATACGCACCCCGTGGTCCCGGACCGTCCGGTTCGCCCGTTTCCTTCGACGTAAGGTCGACGCTGCGCAACGCAGTGTTCGAAAGACAATGAGGCCCATGGGACGCGGCAAGCTACGGATCTACCTCGGCGCGGCACCGGGCGTCGGCAAGACGTACGCGATGCTGTCCGAGGCGCACCGCCGTGCCGAACGCGGTACCGACTGCGTGGTGGCGCTCGTCGAGACGCACGACCGCCCCCGCACCGCGCGCCTGCTGGACGGCCTCACGCAGATCGAGCGCCGGGAGATCGCCCACCGGGGCGCCGTCTTCACCGAGATGGACATCGACGCCGTACTCGAACGTCGCCCCGCGGTCGCCCTCGTCGACGAACTCGCCCACACCAACGTCCCCGGCTCACGCAACAGCAAGCGCTGGCAGGACGTGGAGGAGCTCCTCGCGGCCGGGACGGACGTCATATCGACCGTCAACATCCAGCATCTGGAGTCGCTCGGTGACGTCGTCGAGACGATCACCGGTGTGCGGCAGCGGGAGACCGTCCCCGACGAGGTGGTCCGCAGGGCGGACCAGATCGAACTCGTCGACATGGCGCCCCAGGCCCTGCGCCGAAGGATGGCCCACGGCAACATCTACCAGCCGGACAAGGTCGACGCGGCGCTGTCGAACTACTTCCGCCCCGGCAACCTCACGGCGCTGCGGGAGCTGGCCCTCCTGTGGCTCGCCGACCGGGTGGACGAGTACCTCCAGCAGTACCGCGGCGAGCACAACATCCGCTCCACCTGGCAGGCCCGCGAGCGCATCGTCGTCGGTCTCACCGGCGGACCCGAGGGCGGCACCCTCATCCGGCGCGCGGCCCGGCTCGCGGAGAAGGGCGCGGGTGGCGAGGTCCTCGCCGTCTACATCGCCCGCAGCGACGGACTGACGTCCGCCTCGCCGAAGGAACTCGCCGTCCAGCGCACCCTCGTCGAAGACGTCGGCGGCACGTTCCACCATGTCATCGGTGACGACGTGCCCTCCGCGCTGCTCGAGTTCGCGCGCGGCGTCAACGCCACCCAGATCGTGCTCGGCTCCAGCCGCCGCAAGGCCTGGCAGTACCTGTTCGGGCCGGGTGTCGGCGCCACCGTCGCCCGCGACTCGGGCCCCGACCTCGACGTCCACATCGTCACCCACGGCGAGGCGGGCAAGGGCAGGGGGCTGCCGGGCGCCCGGGGGACCCGGCTCGGCCGCTCCCGGATCGCCGGCGGCTGGCTGGTCGGTGTGGCCGGCCCGGCCCTGCTCACCTTGCTGCTCACCAGCCTCGAGAACGGGCCGGGTCTCGCCAACAACGTCCTGCTGTTCCTCTTCCTGACCGTGATCGCGGCCCTGCTCGGCGGGCTGCTCCCGGCGCTGGCCTCCGCCGCCGTGGGGTCGCTGGTGCTGAACTACTTCTTCACCTCGCCGACCCACACCCTCGACATCGCAGAGCCGCGGAACCTCGTCGCCATCGTGATCTTCTTCGCTGTGGGCGTGGCGGTGGCCTCCGTGGTGGATCTCGCCGCACGCCGCACCCACCAGGCGGCCAGGCTGAAGGCCGAGTCCGAGATCCTCTCGTTCCTCGCCGGCAGCGTCCTGCGCGGCGACACCGCGCTGGACGCCCTGCTGGAACGGGTACGGGAGACGTTCGCCATGGAGTCCGTCGCCCTGCTCGAGCGAGAGAGCGACGTCGACCCGTGGACCTGCACGGCGAGCGTCGGCCCCCGGCCCGCGACCCGCCCCGACGACGCGGACGTGGACATGCCGGTCGGTGACCGTATGGCCATGGCTCTCTCCGGCCGGGTGCTGCCCGCGGAGGACCGGCGTGTGCTGGCGGCCTTCGCCACGCAGGCGGCCGTCGTCGTGGACCGGCAGCGGCTGGTGGGGGAGGCGGAACAGGCGAGGGAGCTCGCCGAGGGCAACCGGATACGCACGGCGCTGCTCGCCGCCGTCAGCCACGACCTGCGTACCCCGCTGGCCGGCATCAAGGCGGCGGTCACCTCGCTGAGGTCCGACGACGTCGCATGGTCCGAGGAGGACGAGGCCGAGCTGCTGGCCGGGATCGAGGAGGGCGCCGACCGCCTCGACCACCTGGTGGGCAACCTGCTCGACATGTCCCGGCTCCAGACAGGGACCGTCACCCCTCTCATCCGCGAGACGTCGCTCGACGAGGTGATCCCCCTCGCGCTCGTCGGCGTCCCGGCGGAGAGCGTCGAGCTGGACATCCCCGAGTCGCTGCCCATGGTGGCCGTGGACCGCGGGCTGCTCGAGCGGGCCGTGGCCAACATCGTCGAGAACGCCGTCAAGTACAGCCCCGACACCGTCCCCGTCACGGTCGCCGCCAGCTCCCTGGGGCGGCGGGTCGAACTGCGGGTCGCCGACCGCGGCTCCGGCGTGCCCGACGATGCGAAGGAGCGGATCTTCGAACCGTTCCAGCGCTACGGTGACGCCCCGCGCGGTGCGGGCGTCGGCCTCGGACTCGCCGTCGCCCGCGGGTTCATGGAGGCGATGGGCGGCACGCTGACCGCGGAGGACACGCCCGGCGGCGGCATGACCATGGTCCTCACCCTCACGGCCGTGTCCGGCCACGGCACGAGCGCGGCAGGCCTCGCGGCCGAGGTGACGTCATGACCGCGGGCCCGTACTCGGCGACCGGCAGTGACAGCAGCCCACAGGGGCGGAAAGGCGGGCAACACATGACCAGGGTGCTCGTGGTCGACGACGAGCCGCAGATAGTACGCGCGCTCGTGATCAACCTGAAGGCACGCAAGTACGAGGTGGACGCGGCCTCCGACGGCGCCGGCGCCCTCGAGACGGCCGCGGCACGCCACCCCGACGTCGTCGTCCTCGACCTCGGGCTGCCCGACATGGACGGGGTCGAAGTGATCAAGGGGCTGCGCGGCTGGACGCGCGTCCCGATCCTCGTCCTGTCCGCGCGTCACTCGTCCGACGAGAAGGTCGAGGCGCTCGACGCCGGGGCCGACGACTACGTCACCAAGCCCTTCGGCATGGACGAACTCCTCGCCCGGCTGCGCGCCGCGGTCCGACGGGCGGAGCCCGTCGGCGGCGAGGACGACGTGACCACCGTCGAGACCGAGGGCTTCACCGTCGACCTCGCGGCGAAGAAGGTGCACAGGGACGGCCGTGACGTACGCCTCACGCCCACCGAGTGGCATCTCCTGGAGGTCCTGGTGCGCAACACCGGGCGCCTCGTGAGCCAGAAGCAGCTGCTCCAGGAGGTCTGGGGCCCCTCGTACGGCACCGAGACGAACTACCTGCGCGTCTACATGGCCCAGCTGCGCCGCAAGCTGGAGGCTGATCCGTCGCATCCCAGGCACTTCGTCACCGAGCCCGGTATGGGATACCGCTTCGAACGTTGATCCGGCCCTGGTGCGGGCCGGTAGGCTTTCTGCATGAGTGCTGTACCCCGTTCCGCCAAGGCGGCGAAGGAGGAGACGGCGGCCAGACCGGCCGGCCGCTTCCGGCGCATGCTCGGCCGGCTCTCCAGCTCACAGCAGGACCTCGAGTCCGAGGAGCTCCAGGAGGACGCACAGGCATCGGGGTGTACCCGCATCTCCGAATGCGGTGACCGCCAGATCGTCAGGGTCGCTGGTACCTTGCGCACGGTCACCCTGCGTCCGCGGGCCGGTGTGCCCGCGCTGGAGGCGGAGCTCTTCGACGGCACGGCCCCGCTGGACGTGGTCTGGCTCGGCCGCCGTTCCATCGTGGGCATAGAGCCGGGCCGCAGACTGATCGCCTCCGGCCGGGTCTCGATGAGTCACGGCCGCCGGGTGCTGTTCAATCCCAAATACGAACTCCGACCACTCGGACAGGAGTAGCCGGTGGCGTCTGTCGACAAGCCGACCCCTACGACCAACGACCAGCAGGACACCGACGCGGATGTGAAGACCGTGACGGAGGCCGCGCTGTTCGAGGCCTTCGGCGGCGTGCGCGGCATGGTGGAGACGGTCCTGCCGGGCCTGCTCTTCGTCTCGATCTACACGGTCAACAAGGACCTGCACCTCTCGGCGATCGCGGCCCTCGCCGTCGCCCTGGTGCTCGTCGCCGTCCGGCTGATCCGCAAGGACACCGTCAAGCACGCCTTCAGCGGCGTCTTCGGCGTGGCCTTCGGTGTCGTGTTCGCGATGATGACCGGCAACGCGAAGGACTTCTACCTGCCGGGCATGCTCTACACGCTGGGCCTGGCACTGGCCTACATCGTGACCACGCTGGCCGGCGTCCCGCTGATCGGCCTGATGCTCGGGCCGGTCTTCAAGGAGAACCTCTCCTGGCGCACCCGCAACCCCGGCCGTAAGAAGGCGTACGCCAAGGCCAGTTGGGCGTGGGGTCTGATCCTCCTCGCCAAGTGCGCGATCCTCTTCCCGCTGTACTGGTGGGCCGACACGACACAGCTCGGCTGGGTCCTGGTCGCGCTGAAGATCCCGCCGTTCCTGCTGGCGGTCTACCTCACCTGGGTCTTCCTGGCGAAGGCCCCGCCGCCGATCGACGTCTTCGCGGAGATGGAGGCGGAGGAACGGGCCGAGGAGGCCCGCAAGCAGGCCGCGGAGCGCGAGGCGTAGACCGCCGGCCGCCCGCGCGGCCACGTCGCGAACGCGCCCCGGGGGCGTGTCCACCCTCACCAGGGCGGACACGCCCCCGGGGCGCGTCACACGGGAAGCGCGGTCAGGCCGGCGGGACCTCGCGGCGGACCGACAGCAGGTCCTCGAGCTGTTCCTCCCTGGCCTGCGCCGCCACGAACAGCAGCTCGTCGCCCGCCTCGAGCGTCTCCTCGGGGCTCGGCGTCAGCACCCGCGAACCACGGATGATCGTGACGAGCGAGGTGTCCTCGGGCCACGCCACGTCGCCCACCTGAGTCCCCGCCAGCGCCGACTCCGGCGGCAGCGTCAGCTCGACAAGGTTCGCGTCGCCGTGGCTGAAGCGCAGCAGACGCACCAGGTCGCCGACGCTCACCGCCTCCTCCACGAGCGCCGACATCAGGCGCGGCGTGGAGACGGCGACATCGACGCCCCAGGACTCGTTGAAGAGCCACTCGTTCTTCGGGTTGTTGACCCGCGCCACCACGCGCGGCACCGCGTACTCGGTCTTGGCGAGCAGCGACACGACGAGGTTGACCTTGTCGTCGCCGGTCGCCGCGATCACCACGTTGCAGCGCTGAAGCGCCGCCTCGTCCAGCGACGTGATCTCGCAGGCGTCGGCCAGCAGCCACTCGGCCTGCGGCACGCGCTCCACCGAGATCGCGGTCGGCGCCTTGTCGATGAGGAGGACCTCGTGCCCGTTCTCCAGAAGTTCGCCCGCGATGGAACGGCCCACCGCACCGGCGCCCGCGATTGCGACACGCATCAGTGACCGCCCTCCTCAGGACCTTCCGTGAAGGCCTCCTCGACCTTCGCGATCTCGTCCGTGCGCATCATCACATGGACAAGATCACCCTCCTGGAGCACGGTCTGCGAGGTCGGCAGGATCGCCTCTCCCAGCCGGGTCAGGAACGCGACCCGTACCCCCGTCTCCTCCTGGAGCCTGCTGACCTTGTGGCCGATCCACGACGGTGACGTGTAGACCTCGGCCAGCTGGACGCCGCCGCTCGGATCGCGCCACAGCGGCTCCGCGCCGGACGGCAGCAGCCGGCGCAGCATCTGGTCGGCGGTCCAGCGGACGGTGGCGACCGTCGGGATACCGAGACGCTGGTAGACCTCGGCACGCCGGGGGTCGTAGATACGGGCGGCGACGTTCTCGATGCCGAACATCTCGCGTGCCACCCGCGCGGCGATGATGTTGGAGTTGTCGCCGCTGCTGACGGCGGCGAACGCACCGGCGTCCTCGATGCCCGCCTCACGCAGGGTGTCCTGGTCGAAGCCGACCCCGGTGACGCGGCGGCCGCCGAACCCGGATCCCAGACGGCGGAAGGCGGTGGGGTCCCGGTCGACGACTGCGACCGTGTGTCCCTGCTGCTCCAGGGTCTGCGCGAGAGCGGCTCCCACTCGCCCGCATCCCATGATGACGATGTGCACGACCGTCCTTCCGGCTCAATCAGTTGCGGTACAAGCCTTACAAGGCAATACAGGGTCTCAGACCACGGCCCGGACCGGGTACGCACGGTCCGCCGAGAGGGCCGGACGAATGGGAAGCGTTAAGATCCCGCAGGTTGGGCCGCTCCGGTTGGGCTTGGCTCATATCGAGCGCTTACGATCCTCAGCGTGTCCAAACTGACCGACGTTCCCAAACGGATCCTGATCGGCCGGGCGCTGCGCAGTGAAAAGCTGGGGGAGACGCTTCTCCCGAAACGCATCGCCCTCCCCGTCTTCGCCTCCGACCCGCTGTCCTCCGTGGCATACGCGCCGGGCGAAGTACTGCTGGTCCTTTCCGTCGCCGGTGTGTCGGCGTACCACTTCAGCCCGTGGATCGCGGTCGCCGTCGTGGTGCTGATGTTCACGGTCGTCGCCTCGTACCGGCAGAACGTGCACGCGTATCCCAGCGGCGGCGGGGACTACGAGGTCGCCAACACCAACCTGGGCCCGAAGGCCGGCCTCACCGTCGCCAGCGCCCTGCTCGTCGACTACGTCCTGACCGTTGCCGTATCCATCTCCTCCGGAGTGGAGAACCTGGGCTCCGCGATCCCGTTCGTCGTCGAGCACAAGGTGTTCTGCGCCATCGGGATAATCGTTCTGCTCACACTGATGAACCTGCGCGGTGTGAAGGAATCGGGCAAGCTCTTCGCCATTCCCACATACGTTTTCGTCACCGGCGTGTTCATCATGATCGCCTGGGGTGCCTTCAAGGGGATCGTCCTCGACGAATCCATGCGCGCACCGACCGCCGACTACGAGATCAAGCCGGAGCACGAGGGCCTCGCCGGTTTCGCGCTGCTCTTCCTGCTGCTGCGCGCGTTCTCCTCCGGCTGTGCCGCCCTGACCGGCGTCGAGGCCATCAGCAACGGCGTCCCCGCCTTCCGCAAGCCGAAGAGCAGGAACGCCGCGACGACGCTGCTGATGATGGGCGCCCTGGCCGTCACCATGTTCTGCGGCATCATCGGCCTGGCCATGGCCACCGACGTCAAGATGGCGGAGTTCCCGGCGAAGGACCTGATCGCGAACGGCGTCCCGGTCGGCCCCGACTACGTCCAGCACCCGGTGATCTCCCAGGTCGCGGCCGCCGTCTTCGGCGACGGCACCTTCTTCTTCGTCCTGCTGGCCGCCGCCACCGCGCTGGTCCTCTTCCTGGCCGCGAACACCGCGTACAACGGTTTCCCGCTGCTCGGCTCGATCCTCGCGCAGGACCGCTACCTGCCGCGGCAGCTGCACACCCGTGGTGACCGCCTCGCCTTCTCCAACGGCATCGTGCTGCTGGCGGGCGCCGCGATCCTGCTGGTCTGGGTGTACGGAGCCGACTCGACCAAGCTGATCCAGCTGTACATCGTCGGCGTGTTCGTCTCCTTCACCCTCAGCCAGACCGGCATGGTCCGGCACTGGAACCGGCACCTGAAGACGGAACGGGACAAGGCCAAGCGCCGCCACATGATCCGCTCCCGGGCGATCAACACCTTCGGCGCCTTCTTCACGGGTCTCGTGCTCGTCGTCGTGCTCGCCACCAAGTTCACCCACGGCGCCTGGGTGGCCCTGCTCGGCATGGTGATCTTCTACGGCACGATGACCGCGATCCGTAAGCACTACGACCGGGTCGCCGAGGAGATCGCCGCACCGGAGGAGCCGGGCGACGACAGTGTGCGCCCGTCCCGTGTCCACGCGATCGTGCTCGTCTCCAAGGTGCACCGGCCCACCCTGCGCGCCATCGCCTACGCCAAGGCCATGCGCTTCGACCGGCTCGAGGCGGTCAGCATCAGCGTCGACCCCTCGGAGACCAAGGCGCTTCAGGCCGAGTGGGAGCGGCGCGGGATCAACGTGCCGCTGAAGATCCTCGACTCGCCCTACCGCGAGATCACCCGGCCCATCATCGAGTACGTGAAGGGCCTGCGCCGCGAGAGCCCGCGCGACGTGGTCAGCGTGGTCATCCCTGAGTACGTGGTCGGCCACTGGTACGAGCACGTGCTGCACAACCAGAGCGCGCTGCGGCTCAAGGGCCGGCTGCTGTTCACGCCCGGCGTGATGGTGACGTCGGTGCCGTACCAGCTGGCGTCGTCCGAGGCGGCGAAGCAGCGGGCCAGGAAGCGCCAGGACTGGAACGCCCCGGGCTCCGTGCGGCGCGGTCCGGTCGACCGCCGGCCGAAGGAGCCGAGCGGCAAGGCGTGAGGCACCGTGCGGCGGACGTAGACTGGTCGGTCGTTGTCCTTTTCGCCGCACAGTGCCGCACCCCTTTGATCTCTGGAGTCACCCCACCATGCAGAACGCACCCGAGACGTCGCTGGTCGGGCAGGAGTACGAGGTCGAGGTCGGCCCGGTCGCACACGGCGGCCACTGCATCGCCCGCACGGAGGGAGGGCGTGTGCTCTTCGTACGGCACACACTCCCCGGCGAGAAGGTCGTCGCCCGCGTCACCGAGGGCGAGGAGAGCTCCCGTTTCCTGCGCGCCGACGCGGTGCGCGTGCTCGAGCCCTCCAAGGACCGGGTCGAGGCGCCCTGCCCGTACGCCGGCCCGGGCAAGTGCGGCGGCTGCGACTGGCAGCACGCCAAGCCGGGAGCCCAGCGCCGCTTCAAGGGCGAGGTGATCGCCGAGCAGCTCCAGCGCCTCGCGGGCCTGACCCCGGAAGAGGCCGGCTGGGACGGCACCGTCATGCCCGCCGAGGGCGACAAGCTGCCGCCCGGCCAGGTCCCTCAGTGGCGCACCCGTGTCCAGTACGCCATCGACGACGCGGGCCACGTCGGCCTGCGCCGCCACCGCTCGCACGAGGTCGAGCCGATCGAGCACTGCATGATCGCCGCACAGGGCGTGAGCGAGCTCGGCATCGAGGAGCGCCTCTGGGAGGGCATGGCGACCGTCGAGGCCATCGCCGCCTCCGGCTCCGGCGACCGCCAGGTCATCCTCACCCCGCGCCCCGGCGCCCGGCTGCCGCTCGTCGAACTCGACAAGCCCGTGTCCGTGCTGCGCGTCGATGAGAGGGACGGCGGCGTGCACCGGGTCCACGGCCGCGCCTTCGTGCGCGAGCGCGCCGACGAGCGCACCCATCGGGTGGGCAACGGCGGCTTCTGGCAGGTTCACCCACAGGCCGCCGACACCCTGATGCGCGCCGTGATGCAGGGACTGCTGCCCCGCAAGGGCGACATGGCCCTCGACCTCTACTGCGGCGTCGGCCTATTCGCGGGCGCGCTCGCCGACCGGGTGGGCGACAAGGGCGCGGTGCTCGGCATCGAGACCAGCAAGCGCGCGGTGGAGGACGCCCGCCACAACCTCCAGCACTTCGACCGTGTGCGCGTCGAGCACGGCAAGGTCGAGGCCGTCCTCCCGCGCACGGGCATCGACAGCGTCGACCTCATTGTCCTCGACCCGCCCCGCGCGGGCGCCGGCAAGCAGACGGTCCGCCACCTCGCCGGGCTCGGCGCCCGCCGCATCGCCTACGTGGCCTGCGACCCGGCGGCGCTGGCGCGCGACCTGGCGTACTTCGCCGAGGCGGGCTACAAGCCGCGGACGCTGCGGGCGTTCGACCTGTTCCCGATGACGCATCACGTGGAGTGCGTGGCGATTTTGGAGCCTGCGCAAAAGAGCTCCTGACCTGCTGCTCTGAGGGCGAGGTCGATTAATCTCGCGCGGCCTCCGCGGATCATTGCGAAGCTCCTGGCGGAGTCGATGAGCGCGGCCCCCGGTGGCAAGGCCGACCATCCCCTGAAGGAGGCCGCCGAGATCACTGCCACCGTCGCCCTCGTTCAGCAAACCCGCGGCCGTGGCGGCCTGCGAGGCCGTGAACCGGGCGGGCGAGACCTCCCTCCGCGAGGGCGTGTTCGCCGAACGCCACTTCTCCCACGGCCTGTTGGCCAGCCGTGACCAGTCAGAAGGCGTGGAAGCTCTCCCGAAAGGTCTCTTCCCCCTTCGATCTGGGACACGTTGGTGGCAGGTCCCATCAGGTGCGGGTCCAGCGTTGGTTGCTGCCGTTCGAGCAGGAGTAGAGCTGGATAAGGGTGCCGTTGGCGGTGCCGCCTGCGACGGCGTCGAGGCAGAGCCCGGACTGGACTCCGACGATGGATCCGTCGGAGTTGAGGCGCCATTTCTGGTTGTCGCCGCCCCAGCAGCTGTAGATCTGGACTCTGGTGCCGTTGCCGGTGCCGGCGGCGTCCAGGCACTTGTTGCCGTAGACCCTGAGCTCGCCGGTGGCGGTGTACGTCCACTGCTGGTGGGTGCCGTTGTGGCAGTCCCACAGGTGGAGCTGGGTGCTGTCGGTGGTGCTGGCGCCGGGCACGTCCAGGCAGCGGCCTGAACCGACGCCCTTGATCGGTCCGGAATCCGAAGGGGGCGTGGAGGAGCCGCCGTTGAGTGCGGTGAGGACGGCGGTGTAGGCGGGCTTCTTGCTGCCGTCGCCGTTGAACAGCAGCGGCGTGTGCTCCGGTCGCCAGGAGTCGGTGTCGCGCACACCCCAGACGGTGATGCCGAGGCAGCGCGGGACGGCCAGGCAGTCGTTGATCACGTTGGCGTAGGTCGTGGCCGGGGCGCCCTGGATGTCGAGTTCGGTGATGGCCACGTCGACGCCGAGGGCGGCGAAGTTCTGCAGGGTGGTGCGGAAGTTGCTGTTGTAGGGGCTGCCGCTGTTGAAGTGCGACTGGAAGCCGACACAGTCGATCGGCACGCCGCGCTGCTTGAAGTCTCGGACCATGGCGTACATGGCCTGGGTCTTGGCCCAGGTCCAGTTCTCGACGTTGTAGTCGTTGTAGCAGAGCTTGGCGGCCGGGTCCGCGGCGCGCGCGGTGCGGAAGGCGACCTCGATCCAGTCGTTGCCGGTGCGCTGCAGGTTGGAGTCGCGCCGGGCTCCCGTGCTGCCGTCGGCAAAGGCCTCGTTCACGACGTCCCACTGGGCGATCTTGCCCTTGTAGTGGCCCATCACGCCGTTGATGTGGTCGATCATCGCCTGGCGCAGTGTGCTGCCGCTGAGGCTCTGCATCCAGCCGGGCTGCTGGGAGTGCCAGGCCAGGGTGTGACCGCGCACCTGCTTGCCGTTCTGCACCGCCCAGTTGTGGACGCGGTCACCGGCGGTGAAGTTGAACTGGCCTCGCTGCGGTTCGGTGGCGTCTATCTTCATCTCGTTCTCGGCCGTCACCGAGTTGAACTCACGGCCCGCGATCGCCGTGTACGCCGAGTCGCCCAGCCTGCCCGATGCGATGGCGGTGCCGAAGTAGCGGCCGCTCTGCGCCGCTGCGGCGCCGAGCGTGTTCTCGGCGGCGTGTGCGGTCGGCGGCGCGACCAGTGCCGCGGCCGCACCGAGGACGCCGACGAGCAGCGCCAACAGCAGGCCGCGGATCTTCCGGCGGATAACGGGTCCGGGAAGGGCATACGAGCCCATGATTGTGCCTCCAAGGTAGAAGTCACGGAAGGACCGACGCGCAGGGGATTGCGTCGTCCGCTCCCACTCGGCAGACGGACGGGGCGGGCCGGAGCCCGGGCAGCACGGAATCATCGGACACCACGGTCATGGGACCGGGACGATCTCAACCGGCACGGGGCCGCACCCGGTCGGCCGCCGGGTGACGTACGGCGGGCGGCGGCGGTGTTTCGACACAGGCATGGGGGTACTCCATCGCGGCTCAGCCGGGTGGGGTGGCGCAGGTGCTCCAGGGCCCGACCATGTTCGAAATGTCGAACCATGGCCGGTCTCAGACAAGGATGATTGAGGTGCTGATGATGGATCGTCAATACTCCCCGCAGAAAAAGTTTCCGTTTATCCCCCGAAACTTTCGGCTCCCGGTGAATCGGACGGTGAACCCCCGGCGCCGTCGTCCCGTCCGGCAGGGGACATGTGGGCCGTCGGTCATGATGCTCGTTTGACGCGGTCAGTGCAGGGAGGCGTGTGCGCGAGCAGGGGCGGCCATTTGACGGTGTGACGTGGCGCTGTTTCGTGCAGAGGGGCAACGAAAAGTTTCGACTTTGATGGCGATACATGCGAGAGGTATTGACGCCGTTCGCCGGTTCCCTATCATTCAGGTTGCTCGACACTTCGACCCTTGTTCGATATCACGAACATGTGGAGTCGCTCCATCGCGCCGCGGGGAGAGAGGAGCCGTAGCGCATGTGTATGTCATGACCTCGCCAATTCTTCTCTTGCCACCCTCTTCGACCATGTCAACCCGGCGCTCGGCCGTTCGGTCCGCGTCAGGCCGCACCACACCGACAGTCCGGACGGCCTCTGACGAGGCCAACCGGAACCGCCTACTCAAGGTTGAGGAAGTCCCCATGCACAGAGGAAGTTTCAGCCGCAGGCATCCGTCTGTGGTGCTCGCCGCCGTGGTTGCTGCCCTGGCCGCGTTGGCGGCGATGCTCGTCGCCGCCCCGGCCCAGGCGGCTTCCAGCGGCGCCTTGCGCGGTGTTGGTTCCGGGCGATGTCTCGATGTGCCGGGCGCCAGCCAGACCAACGGCACGTATCTGCAGATTCATGACTGCTGGGGCGGGAACAACCAGCAGTGGACGCTGACCGACAGCAACCAGCTCACCGTGTACGGCAACAAGTGCCTGGATGTTCCGGGCCACGCCACCACGGCCGGTACCCGGGTGCAGATCTGGACCTGTTCCGGCGGTGCGAACCAGCAGTGGCGGGTCAACTCCGACGGCACGGTCGTCGGCGTGGAGTCCGGGCTGTGCCTGGAGGCCGCGGGCGCCGGTACGGCCAACGGCACAGCGGTGCAGATCTGGACGTGCAACGGCGGCAGCAACCAGAAGTGGACCGGCCTGTCCGGGACTCCGACCCCGCCGGACGGCACGTGTTCTCTTCCGTCGACGTACCGGTGGACTTCGACGGGTGTGCTGGCGCAGCCGGCGAACGGGTGGGCCGCGGTGAAGGACTTCACCACCGTGACCCACAACGGCAAGCACCTGGTCTACGCGTCCAACTTCTCGGGATCGTCGTACGGCTCGATGATGTTCGGTCCCTTCACGAACTGGTCGGACATGGCGTCGGCCGGCCAGACCGGCATGAGCCAGGCCGCGGTGGCGCCCACGCTGTTCTACTTCGCGCCCAAGAACATATGGGTGCTGGCGTACCAGTGGGGTGCGTGGCCCTTCATCTACCGCACGTCGAGCGACCCCACCAACCCCAACGGCTGGTCCGCTCCGCAGCCGCTGTTCACCGGGAGCATCTCCGGCTCCGACACCGGCCCGATCGACCAGACCCTGATCGCCGACGGCCAGAACATGTACCTCTTCTTCGCCGGTGACAACGGCAAGATCTACCGGGCGAGCATGCCGATCGGGAACTTCCCGGGCAACTTCGGCTCGTCGTACACGACGATCATGAGCGACACGAAGGCCAACCTCTTCGAGGGCGTACAGGTCTACAAGGTCAAGGGCCAGAACCAGTACCTCATGATCGTCGAGGCGATGGGCGCGAACGGGCGCTACTTCCGCTCCTTCACGGCCTCCAGCCTGAGCGGCTCGTGGACCCCGCAGGCCGCCACCGAGAGCAACCCCTTCGCGGGCAAGGCCAACAGCGGTGCCACTTGGACCAACGACATCAGCCACGGTGACCTGGTCCGCAACAACCCGGACCAGACCATGACCATCGACCCCTGCAACCTGCAGTTCCTCTACCAGGGCAAGGACCCCAACGCGGGCGGCGACTACAACCGACTGCCGTGGCGCCCGGGTGTCCTCACCCTGCAGCGCTGACCTGCCCGATTCACAGTGACCGTGATGCGGTGCGGTCCGCAGGCGTGTGGGCGAGCGGTTCACGGCGTGGGCGATTCCACCGGCTGACCGACACTCACCGCCTCGAGGAACCCCGGCCGTGCGGCGGCCGGGGTTCCTCTCACCTCCGGTGCCCGTTGTCGCGGTCCGTGTACTCCGCCGGCGCCTCGGAGGAGATGGGGCTCAAGCCGCCGGGGTAGGGCTCGAGGTCGGCGCCGCTGGGTTTCGGCGGTGTTCACGGCGGGATGCTGCGGTGACGGCAGACCGGTCTCACGAACTGCCGAGACGGGTGAATGCCCAGTTCACGTTGTACGGGGCGAGTTGGGCGGTGATCCGGCGGCGCCGGCCGGGGTCGGCGACGGGAGGCAGGAAAACCATCGGGTGGCCGTCTGCGAGTTCACATCGGATCTGTTCTTCGGCGACAGCGATGCCGAGGGCGGCCAGGGCTGTGGAGATCGCGCGCCGCGTGGAGTCGAGCCGCAGAGGGATCTTGGAAGGTTTGCCGATGTCTGTCAGAGGCAGAGCCGACAGAACGATGACGTCCTTGGGGGCCGCGGCTCGCTCGGGTACGTGCTGCGCGGCGAAGGCGATCAGCTCGTCGGGTCCGGTGCCGGTCGTGCCGGGCCTGAGGGTGACGTAGGCGACGGGGACCTCGCCGGAGTGAGGGTCGGGGCGTCCGACGGCGCTTGCGCCGGTGACGGCCGGGTGGGCGAGGAGGGCGTCCTCGATGACGGCGGGGTCTATGTTGTGGCCGCCGCGGATGATCAGGTCCTTCGCGCGGCCGAGCAGGTGGATGAATCCGTCGGGATCCACGCGCGCGAGGTCGCCGGTGTTGAGCCAGCCGTCGCGCACACTGCCGAGGGTGTCCACGCGCGGTCCGGTGTCGTCATGGCCGACGACGTAGCCGGGGAAGACGGTAGGGCCGCTGATGGCGAGAATGCCGGGTTCCCCCTGCGCGAGGTCGTGCCAGTGGCCGTCGCTGTCGATCCGTACCGTCTTCACCTGCTGGTAGGGCATACGCTGGCCCGCGGCCTCCGGGCGCTGGTGTTCGTGCAGGAAGCTCCGAGCGCTGCCGCAGGTGGCCTCGGTGAGTCCGTACCCCTGGCAGAGGGGGACGCCGGTGTGGTGCTCGAACGCCGCACGTACCGCCGGCGGCAGCGGGGACGCGCCGACGATCGCGAAGCGCAGCGAGCTGATGTCCGCATCGAGCGGCACCTGGGCGAGGCGGGCGTAGACGGTCGGGACCGCGGACATGGTGGCGATCCGGAAATGTTCGACGATCTTCCAGATGACCGCGAACAGCGCCGGTTCGCGGTAGCCGAGAGGGCCGGTCCACACGCTGTGCCGGCCGCGCAACAGCGGTGCCAGCAGGGTGACGACCAGGGCGTTGACGTGGAACAGCGGCAGCCCGGCGAAGAGTACGGAATCGGAGTCCAACACGCTGTTGGCCGCGATCATCCAGGCGTCGGTCACCTCGTTGGCGTGGGTGTGCGCAGCCAGCTTGGGGGCGCCGGTGGTACCGCCGGTGTGGAAGTACGCGGCCAGGTCGCCGGCTTTCGGAGGCACCACACCAGGACGGAGCTCTGCCGGCTGGGCGGCGGCCGCGACGTGCAGATAGGCGACGTGGACCCCCTCGACCCGCTCCAGTTCGGGCGCGGGATCGGGCGCGCCGACGGGACGCAGGGCGAACAGTGCTGAACAGCGGAGCGATGCGGCCACGGTGCGGGCCGTCCGCCATGCGTCGGCGTCGAGTTCAGGTCCGGCCGCGACCAGGATCCTTGCCCCGCCCAGACTCAGCAGCCGTTCAGCGTGCTCGGCGGCGAGTGCCGGGTTGACCGGTGCCGCGCAACCCGCGAGCTGGGCGGCCAGGAGGGTGGCGGGCAGCATGCCGGCGTTGGGGGTCAACAGGCCCACGGCGGTGGTACGGCGGACGCCGTGTCGGTGGAAGAGGTTGGCGATGCGGTGTACCTGGTCGCGGAGTTGCTCGAAGGACACGGACTCGCCGCGCGTCCACTGTTCCGCGCTGGGCAGCACGGTGAGAGCCGGCCGGTCGGGCCACAGCGCGGCGGCGCGTGCCAGAACGTCGTACGTGGAACCGGGCAGGCCGCGGTCCTCGAGTGCGATGGACTCGATCGCCGTCAGGGCGCCCGGCTGGTCGTATGCCGGCCAGAGCAGATCGGATCGAGGGGCGTTCACAGGAGCTGCCTTTCGACGGTGGGCGGGTGGGTGTGAGGCCGTTGCGCTGGTCGCTGACCGAGCATGACCGCGCGGGCGGGGGCGTCCGAACTGCTCGCCTGGCAGCGGTCGTCGGTCGTCGGCTGTTCTTCGGCGTCAGCCGCCGGGGAGGTCAGTAGGGGGTTCGGAGTAACGCGGCGGTCGGGCGGCCGCTGTGATGTCGTCGCCCGAGCTGCCCCGACCACGAGAACGGCCGGTGCGGTCGACCTAGCGTCCCCGCTGTGGTCACGACTGGCCGTCTTCGATCTGTGGGTACGACCAGGGTCGGAGCGCCTCCAGGGCCTTGCCGACGCGGAAGACCGCAGGGTCGTCGTAGGGGTGGCCGACGATCTGGAGGCCGGTGGGGATTCCCCAGCTCGACATGCCGGAAGGGACGTTGAGGACGGGGCAGCGGTTGTTGATGTTGAAAGGCATGGTCATGGCGCTCCACAGGGTGTCGGCCACTTCCTCGCCGTGCACCACGACCTTGTCGCCGACGAGGTCGTCGCCCGCGTGCCAGCCGGGGACGGCGGTGGTGGGGCAGATCAGTGCGTCGAATCCGTCCATGGCAGTGGCGAGCCCTCGTTGCAACCGGTGTTCGGCGCGGAGGGAATCGAGGTAGCTCACCCGGGTGCGGGCGTAGGCCATGGTGTCGGCGAAGGCGACCGCATACGGGCTGAGCAGCTCGCGATGGGATTCGGCGGCCTCGACGACGAGGGCGCCGAAGATGGTCGAGAAGTGGCCGGTGACCGCGGTCAGCAGGTCGAGGTGGGTCCAGGGGAGGGTGACCTCCTCCACGTGTGCGCCGGCGTCGGCGAGGGTCTGGGCGGCGGCGCGGGTGTGGGCCTCGACCTCCGGATGGACGTCGTACTCGCCGAGCCGCACACACAGGGCGATACGCGTTCCGGCCACGTCCTCGTACGAGGTGGGCAGGGTCAGCTTGGGGCGGATCGAGGTGTGGTCGCGGGTGTCGGGACCGGCCAGGACGTTCTGGAAGGCGATGACGTCGTCCACGGTGCGGGCCATGGGGCCGTCGCCGCGGTAGTGGTCGGCCGTGAGCACACCGAGGCCGGGGTTGCGTCCGTAGGGGGCCTTGAAGCCGACGGTTCCGGTGAAGGCGGCCGGGATACGGGTGGAGCCGCCGATGTCGGAGGCCGAGGCGAGCAGGGCCGTGCCGGCGGCGAGGGAGGCGCCCGCGCCGCCGGAGGAGCCACCGGGGGTGAAGTCGAGGTTCCAGGGGTTGCGGGTGATGCCCCACATACGGGAGTGGGTGAAAGTGGTGAGGGAGAACTCAGGGGTTGCGGTGCGGGCGTGAATGATGCCGCCCGCGTCGAGGATGCGGTCGATCACGGGAGCGTTCTCGGTGGCGATGCGGCCCTCGTGGGCGAGGGAGCCTTCGGTCAGGGGGCGGCCCTGCATGGCGTGCTTCTCCTTGGCGGCCACGGGGATCCCCTCCAGCGGGCGGGGGGCCGGACCATTCCTGCCGAGGTAGCGGTCCTCGGCGTGCCGGGCCTGCTCCAGTGCCTCGTCGAAGAGCCGCTCGGTGAAGGCGTTGATCCGTGGTTCGACCTTCTCCGCCCACTCGACGACGGCTCGCATGAGCTCGACGGGTGACAGCTCACGGCGGGCGAAGAGCTGGAGAGCCTCAGTGGCGCTGAGGTGGACGAGGTCATCGCCGGCAGGCGTGTGACTGGACATGGGCGTCCTTCCCGTTCGGAGGCTGAGGCCGGCCGGTCGGCAGTCCGGCGGTGGTGTCAGCCTCGGGGACCGGCCTCGTCCGGCCTGCGGATTGCATGGATCCGCCAAGACCGGGGGCGGTGTGCCGGAAAGCGCAGCGTGCTCGGGAAGGAGCGATTCGGGCGGGGGAGTGTCTCAGGCGATCGGGTGCCATGGGTCGACCGGGACACAGCCGGTGCTGCGGCCGTCGTCACCGAGCAGGCGACCCATGCGCTTGATCCAGCGCAGGTTCACGGCCCGGTTGAGCACGCGCACGGAGGGGATCCTGGCGGCGGCCTGGACCTCGTAGCGGGCGAGGTCGTCCAAGGCGTGCAGCCACACGACACTCAGCAGGTTCGCCTCGGCGGACACTGACGCCGCCATACGAGTGCTCCGCAGGCGGCTCAACTCGTCGCCCGCAGCCATGAGCTGGGCGGGCGGCACGGACATCCAGAGCGTCGCCGAACTGCGCCAGCCCGCATACAGGTGGGCGGCGTCGCAGCGCAGCACCGCTCTGCCGCCGTGGACGAGCGAGTGCAGCAGCCGTCGCACCGTTGACTCCGGGCGGCCCAGTTCGGCGGCGATCGAGGTGACGGAGCGGCGGCCGTCCTCGGCGAGGGCGAGCAGCAGGACGCGGTCCTCGGGCGTGAGTGAGGCCGCGGCGGCGGTACGGACGCCGCCGTCCTCGGTCTCCGTCAGATCGCGCCTCTGGTCACGGGAGAGGGAGTCCATGCGCCACTCGCTTCCGTCCCGGTGCACGTGCTGCACCAGGTGGGTGCGAGTCGCGGTCACCGCCTCGATACGACCGAGGGCGAGAACGTACCCGCTCATCAACGACATGGTCGCAGTGGCCACTGTCAGGAGCAGGTCGCACGATCCCGCCACCAGTTCCACACTCATGGCCTGCGGGTGCCGGGCAAGCTGCTCGGCCAGAGCTTCCCGAGCCTGCGGCAGGCACGACACCTCGATCAGGGCGAGGGCGCCGTAAGTGACTTGGGAGGGAGCGGCGTAACAGGTGACCCATGCCTCACCGGAGTCCCGCAGCCGGGCCCAGCGCCGGGAGAGCGTTGCCGCGTCCACGCCGAGCGGACGGGCCAGCTGCGCCCAAGGGGCGCGGGGCGCCATCTGCAATGCGTTGACGAGTGCGAGATCGAGTTCATCGAGTGTTCCCCGGGACGCGGTGGCTGTCGTCTTCGGACCGACGGGCCCTGCGGATCCATGCATGCGATCACCCTTCCGGTGCGGATTCTTGCAATTGCGGGGCGGGGCGGGAAGTGGCCTGTTCTGTATGCCGCAACACACCGCAGCACCGCCCCGCTCTCAGTCCTCAGCCCTGGAGAGTCCTCCATGCCCCGTTCGCGGTTCCTCTCCGGCGCCGTCATGGCCGCCGCCACGTCCCTCCTGGCCTCCGCCTGCACCACCGGCCCGGCCGGCGGTCCTTCCTCGGGCGGCGACAGGAGCGGGGGCACCGTCAAGATCGGTGTCACCTCCGACGTCACCTCGTTCGACCCGGCGAAGGGTGCGGGCGCGACCGACTACGTCATCGCGTCGCTGCTGTACCAGCCGCTGATCGGCCAGGACGACGGCGGTACGTTCGTCCCCGGTCTCGCCGATACCTGGACGTCCACGCCGACGAAGACATCCCTGACCCTGAAGAAGGGTCTGACCTGCTCCGACGGGTCGGCGCTCACCGCCTCGCAGGTCGTCGCCTCCCTGAAGCGCTACCGGGCGACCTCGGCCGGCGCCCTGCTCACCTTCGGCGCCGCGAACGTCGGGGAGAAGACCACGATCACCGGCGACGACGCGACCGGCACCGTCACCATCACCACCGCTGCCCCGTGGGGTGAGGTCCTCGCCGGCCTGTCCGGCACCGGCGCCGGGATCATCTGCAGGACCGGCCTCGACGCGGGCGCCGCCGCGCTCGCTCAGGGCGCCGTCAAGGGCGCGGCCTCCGGCCCCTACGAGATGGCGACGGTGCAGCGCGGAGCCTCGTACGAGCTGCGGTTGCGCAAGGGCTTCGAGGCGTACCCGCGGTTCGCCTCCATGCCCGAGGGAAAGCCGGCCGACCGCCTGCGGATCCAGATCTCGAAGAACGAGTCGACTCTCGCCAACCAGCTGCAGACCGGCGCCCTCGACCTGGCTCCCATCACCGGCACGGACGCCACGCGGTTCACGGGCAACGACACGTTCACGGTCATGTCCGCGCCGTTCATCCGCAACTACATCGGATTCAACCAGCGGCCCGGGCGCCCGGGCGCCGACCCGAAGGTCCGCAAGGCGATCGCGCAGGCGGTCAGCGTGGACGCGTTCAACAACGTCTTCGGCGGCACCGGACAGACCCTGACCTCGTACGTGGACGAGAAGGCAGCCTGCGTCTCCACCGACGACTCCCTGCTGACCAGGACGGACACGGCTGCGGCGAAGCAGGCCCTGAAGGGCGTCTCGATCAAGCTGGAGGGGTCCAACGCGGTTGCCGGCGGCGCCGGCAACTCCTACGTCGCCGAGGCCCTGCGCGCCGCCGGCGCCGAGGTGAAGCTCACCAACGCCGACAACGCCACCTGGGCCACCGACGTCACCGCCAACCAGGGCGACTGGGACGCCACCGTTTTCCCGCTGATCACCGGCGCCCTCGCGCGCGGTGGCGCCTACTTCCTGGGTCCTGAACCGGCCAAGGGCGGCCTCAACTACGGCGCGGTGAAGAACGCGGCGTACGCGGAGAACTACGTCGCCGCCACCTCCACCACGGACCGTCATGCCAAGTGCGCCGCCTGGCAGAAGGCCCAGGAGGCGCTGCTCAAGGCCAACGACGTGATCCCGCTGGCCACGGTCGATGTGCACTACGTCGCCCGCAAGGGCATCTCCTTCGCGACGCCGGGCGGGGCCCTGGCCCTCTCCACACTCCGGATCACCGGCTGATGGCGGCGACCTGGGCCGGCAGGACGACCGCGGGGGCCGGGCGCTCGACGCCGCTCGGCCCCTGGGGCACCTTCCTCGTCCGGCGTCTTGCCGGGCTCACCGCCGTCGCGGTCACGCTCGTCGCCGGCACGTTCCTGATGGTGCAGCTCATCCCCGGCGACCCGGCGCGCGTGGTCGCCGGCGCCGACGCCACGCCCGCCGACGTGGAGCGGGCCCGCCACGAGCTCGGCCTGGACCAGCCGCTGCTCACACGGTTCGGCGCATACACGGGCGGTCTGCTCCGCGGTGACATGGGCACCTCCTTCCAGACGAAGGAGCCCGTCGCCGAGATCATCGGCGGCCGCCTGCCGTTCACCGTCGAGATCGCGCTCCTCTCCGTCCTGGTGGTGCTGGCGCTCGCCGTGCCGATCGGACTCGCCGCCGCGGCACGCGGCAGCCGCCGTACCGACGGTTCGTTCACCTTCGTCACCGGAATGGTCGGCGCCACACCCGAGTACATCATCGGCACCCTCCTCGTCCTCGGCTTCGCCATCAAGCTGGGCTGGCTCCCGGCGGCGGGTGCCGAGACCGTCTCTTCGATGGTGCTCCCGGTCGCTGCCCTGGTGCTGCCGGCCACCTGCGTCATGGCCCGCATCGTGCGCAGCGAGGCCGTACACGTCCTCACCCAGGACTACATGCGCACCGCGCGAGGCCGCCGGCTGCCTCCCCTGCGCCTGTACGCCCGTCACGCCCTGCCCAATCTCCTGACCGCCACGCTGACCCTCGGCGGGCTGATCCTCGCCGGGTTGCTCGGCGGCACGGTCGTCGTCGAGTCCGTCTTCGCCTGGCCCGGCATCGGCCAACGCGTCGTCGAGGCGCTCCTCGTCCGCGACTACCCCGTCATCCAGGGCTGCGTCCTGATCCTGGGGTTGCTCGCCGCCCTGCTCAACCTGCTCGTCGACGTCGTCCTCGCGCTGCTCGACCCCCGCACCCTGGCCGGAAAGGGAGGCCACTGATGCGACGCATACGGTGGAACACACCTCTGGTCGTAGCCCTCGCCGGCCTCGGACTGATCTTCCTCCTCGGCATCGCCGCGCCCCTTCTCCGGGAGGAGGAGGCGACCGTGCTGAGCGGTGCCGCCCGCGCGCACGTGAGTGCCGAACACTGGCTCGGCACCGACGCCCTCGGCCGCGACGTGCTGGCCCGGACCCTGGTCGCCACCCGCCTCACCTTGGTGATGACCCTCGCCGCGACCGCGATCGCCGCGGTCACCGGCATCCTGCTCGGCACCGGCGTCTGGGTGTCGGGCAGGCGCGTCCGCGAGCTGGGCCTGCGCCTGATCGACGTGATGATCTCCTACCCGGCGCTCATCCTGGCGCTGGTGATCGCCACGGTCCTCGGGACCGGGCCCACCGCCTCCGTCCTCGCGATCGGCCTGGGCGGTGCCCCCGCCTTCGCCCGGCTCACGGCGAACATGGCGGCCTCCGTGGCGCAGCGCGACTTCGTGGCGCAGGCGCGTCTGATGGGCGTACCGCCGTACCGCGTGCTCGTCCGGCACCTCCTGCCGAACATCTCCGGGCCGCTGCTGGTGCTGCTGTCGGTGGCCTTCGCGAACGTGCTTGTCGCACTGTCCGGTCTCTCCTTCCTGGGGGTGGGCGTGCAGGCACCGGACTACGACTGGGGCGCGCTGCTCAACTCCGGCCTGGAGTCCCTCTACACCAACCCCGCCGAGGCGATCGGCCCGGCGGTGGCCATCACCGTCACCGGAGTCCTCGCGGGCTTCGTCGGCGATGGCCTCGCCGCAGCGCTCGATCCCCGCGGAGGGAGGACGAAGGCCGCAGCGACACGTCCCGCCGCCGTGGCCACGCCCTCGCACCGGGCTCCCGGCGACGCCCTGGTGACGGTGGACGGCCTGGCCGTCGTCCTGCCGGACGGCACCCGTCTCGTCGACGACGTCTCCTTCCACATCATGCCCGGCGAGATCGTCGGCCTTGTGGGAGAGTCCGGCTCCGGCAAGTCGTTGACGGCGATGAGCGTGGCCCGGCTCCTGCCGGAGGGGCTGTCCGCCCATGCGGCGGAACTGACCCTGGACGACCTCGACCTGGCCGTCCCCGAAGCCGACCCCAAGCGTCTGGCGACCGAGATCGGCATCGTCTTCCAGGACCCGTCGTCCTCCTTCAACCCCGCGCTGCGGATGGGCGGTCAGCTCACCGAAACACTCCGCGTGCACCAAGGCGTGGGCCGGGCGGAGGCGCAGCGGCGGGCCGTCGAGGCCCTGGAGCAGGTACGGATCAAGGAGCCCGCCCGGGTCATGAAGCAGTATCCGCACGAGCTGTCCGGCGGCATGCGTCAGCGCGCGATGATCGCCGCCGCTCTCCTGCCCGGTCCGCGGCTGATCGTCGCCGACGAACCGACCACCGCCCTCGACGTGACCGTCCAGGCCGAAGTCCTCGATGTCCTGAAGGACATCAACCGCCTGAGTGGTACGAGTGTTCTCTTCATCTCCCACGACATCGGTGTCGTCGGCACGGTATGCCACCGGGTCATGGTGATGTACGCGGGACGTGTCGTCGAGGAGCTGTCCGCGGCCGACCTGCTGGCGGGCCGCGCCCGGCACCCGTACACGCGGGCCCTGCTGGCCGCGAGCCCGCGGCTGCAGGACACCGGCACCGGGGGACGCGCACCGCTCGCCACGATCCCGGGCCGTCCGCCGGCGCCCGCCGCCAGACCGCCCGGCTGCGCCTTTGCCGGCAGGTGCCCCGTGGTGCTCGACGCGGTCTGCGCCACCGAACGACCGCGTCTGATCGACGATGTGGCCTGCCATGCCGTACACCAGGAGGTACACGCCGAATGACCTCATCGCCTCACAAGCTGGTCGTCGAGGAGCTGACCGTCGCCTTCGGCCACGGCAGGCGCGCGAGAACTGTGCTGCACGGCGTGTCCACGGGGGTGCGGGTCGGGCAGACTCTCGGCCTGGTCGGGGAGTCCGGCTCCGGAAAGTCGACGATCGCCAAGGCGATCGTCGGCATCCACCCGGCCCGGGCGGGCCGCATCCTGCTCGACGGAGCGGATCTCACCGGTCTCAAGCGGAGGGAGCTCGTCGCGGTGCGCCGTCGTGTGCAGCTCGTCTCCCAGGACCCGTACGCCTCGCTCGACCCGCGCATGACGGTCGGTGAGGCCATCGCCGAGGCCGTCGACCCCGTGCGGGCCGACGCCAGGAAGCACGCTGCGACGGTCGCGCGGTGGCTGGAGACCGTCGCGATGGACGGCTCCGCGGCCGGCAGGTACCCGCACGAGTTCTCCGGCGGTCAGCGCCAGCGCATCGCGGTGGCCCGCGCTCTCGCCGTGGAACCCGAAGTGCTGATCGCCGACGAGATCACCTCGGCGCTGGACGCCTCCGTACAGGCCGAGGTGCTCAACCTCCTCGAGGAGCTGCGGCGTTCCCTGTCCCTGACGATGATCTTCATTTCCCACGATCTGGCCGTCGTCCGCCATGTCAGCGACGAGGTCGCCGTCCTGTGTCAGGGCGAGCTGGTGGAGCAGGGACCGGTGCGGGACGTCTACCAAGCCCCGCAACACCCTTATACGCGCCGTCTCCTGGCGAGCGTTCCGACATTTGAAGAGAAGGAGGAAGCGGCATGAACGAACCGACCGCCGTCGCCCGCCTCGCACAAGAGATCACCGCCGGCTTGAAGCCCGCCGCCCTGGAGGACTTCTACCAGGACCTCCACCGCCATCCGGAGCTCGCCTTCCAGGAGCACCGCACCGCCGCGAAGCTCGCCTCGCGGCTGCGCGCGGCCGGCTACGTCGTGACAGAAGCTGTCGGCCGCACCGGGGTGGTCGGTGTACTCGCCAATGGCGACGGCCCGACCGTGTGGCTGCGCGGAGACATGGACGCACTGCCGGTCCAGGAGGCCACCGGTCTGGAGTACGCCTCCACCGTCGACGGCGTGATGCATGCCTGCGGCCATGACCTGCACGTCACGTGGCTCGCCGGAGCCGCCGACACGCTGGCCGCGGCCCGCGACACATGGTCGGGCACGCTCGTCGTCGTCGGGCAGCCCGCCGAGGAGTCCGGCGGCGGGGCGTCGGCCATGGTCGCCGACGGGCTGCACACCCGCTTCCCTCTCCCTGACGTGGTGCTCGGCCAGCACGTCACGCCCGGCCTCGCCGGGTTCTACCCGCACACCCCGGGCCTCACCATGTCGGCCTCCGACGACATCGACGTCGTCGTTCACGGCGTCGGCGGTCACGGCTCTCGCCCCGAGTCGACGATCGACCCGGTGGTGACGGCCGCCTACATCGTCACGCGCCTGCAGACCGTGGTGTCCCGCGAGGTCGCGGCGGCACACTCGGTGGTCCTGACGGTGGGACAGTTCCATGCCGGTACGAAGCACAACATCATCCCGGCCGAGGCCCGACTCTCCCTGAACCTGCGCACTCAGGACGCGAATGTGCGGGACCGCGTCCTCGGATCCGTCCGCCGCATCGTCGCGGGCGAGTGCCGGACCGCCGGCTGCCCGACCCCGCCGGAGGTCACGGTCCGGGCCGGATACCCGAACACCGTCAACGACGTCGTCCTCGACGACGAGATCGCTACCGTGCACCGCGAACTGTTCGGATCACCCACGGTGTTCGACTTCGGCCCGGCGATGGGCAGCGAGGACTTCTCTCTCCTCGCGCCCGAGGGCGTGCCCTACGACTACTGGTATGTGACGTCGACCCCGCCCACGGTGTGGGAGGCGGCCCCCGGAACGGACCTGGCCGAGAAGATCGGCAATGTACCGGGGAACCACAGCCCCGTGTTCGCCCCCGACCCGTCGGTGCTCGTCCCCGGTGTCCTGACACTGGTGTCGGCGGCGCTGAGCCGACTGGCGTGAGCTGACCTGGACATGCCGGTCTCGGTGTCAGGTCATGGGCGTACTGATGGGGCGGCCCTGCGCGCACAAGCGATGACCGGCCGCTTGCGCATCACCCGCGTTCCAGGCGAGTGCCACGAGTCTGCGCATGACGCACGCAACGCACCACGCAGGTGACCAAACAGTGGCTGTACAGCGCCCTGGCCTGCGAATTCCGTCCACCTGACTTCGACGGCCATCCGTCTGAGCGGTTCGCTCTCACGCTGATGCCTTCTGCCGACGGATGAGCCCGGTGCTCCAGATCAGCGGTGTGCTGCGATGCCTGTCGTTTCCGCTCCGGGGCCAGGGGCAGGCGGATGGGTGAGTGCCTACGAAAGGACCGACATGAGTGCCGGAGAGAAGGCCAAGGCCAAGACCGAACAGGTTGTCGGGAAGGCCGTCAGGAAGGTGGCCCACGCGGTGGGCAACGAGACCACCGCAGCCAAGGGAGCCGCGCTGGAGGCCCGTGGCAAGGCCCGGGACGTCAAGGAGAGGTCGAAGGACGGCTTCCGTCACTGACCACGCCACGTCGTGGGCGGAGCCGGTGCGAGGCCCGAGCAGGTTCCTGCATCCGGCGGTGCGCAGCTCGGCGCTGCAACGGCTCCCTTCTCGGCCTGCGCTTTGGCCTCCGCAGCAGGCGGGTGTCCCTGTGATGCGGTGACCGGGGCAGATCACCCCGACCCGCGCGGGTGAGCCGTTCGCACCGTGCACGGCAGCACCGGCTCCGCTGTAGGCGATTCCTCAGCGGGGCCGGTGCCGTGCGCCGGGTGCACCGGTGCGCCGGACGGGGCCGGCATCCCGTGTCTCCGGTCGGACTCGTCGGGGCGTCGTCGTTACTCGGCGCCGAGACCGGCGTCGTCGACCTCGTCCTTGCCCTCTGCCTTGAGGACCTTGTTGAGCGGTGCGAGGTCGTAGATGCCCTTCAGGTCGGGCTTCTCCAGCAGACCGGCCTTGACCGCGTGCTCTGCTTCGGTGCTGAGGGTGGAGGCCAGTGGATCGTCGAGGAAGGTGATGGACTTCCAGGCCGGGTCGATGACATCGGCGGGCAGAGCCTTGCCCGACTCCTTCTTCAGCGCCGCGTTCGCGGAAGCCTTCGCCTTCTCCGGGTTGGCGTTGATCCACTCGTTGGTCTTCACGGAGCCGCGCAGCACGGCCTCGACGACGTCAGGGTGCTCTTCGAGGAACGCCTGCCGGACGATGATGTTCGTGATGACGAACTTCTTGTCCGGCCACAGGTCGGCCTCGTCGAGCAGTACCGTCGCGCCCTCGGTGACCAGCTTGGACGCGGTCGGCTCCGGCACCCACGCGCCGTCGACGGAACCGGACTTGTAGGCGTCCGGGGTGATCTTGTTGTCGGTGCGGACGACGGAGACGTCGCCCTTGCCGCTCTGCGCGTCGACCTTCCAGCCCTTCTCCGCGATCCAGTTGAGGAACGCGACGTCCTGGGTGTTGCCGAGTTGCGGCGTGGCGATCTTCTTGCCCTTGAGGTCGTCGAGGGACTTGACCCTGTCCGGGTTCACGACGAGCTTCACGCCGCCGGAGGCGGAACCGCTGATGATGCGCAGGTTCGTGCCGTTCGACTTGGTGTAGCCGTTGATGGAGGGCGAGGGGCCGATCCAGCCGATGTCGATGGAGCCGGCGTTCAGCGCCTCGATCTCGGAGGGGCCGGCGTTGAAGGTGGACGCCTTGATCGTGGTGCCACCGAGCTCCTTCTGGAGCAGCCCTTCCTGCACGCCCACCAGAGCGGTGGCGTGCGTGAGGTTGGGGAAGTAGCCGATCTTCACTTCGTCGGCGGACAGCTTCTCGGCACCCGCCGCGACCTCGGTCCGCTTGCCGTCGTCGGTGGACTCGGAACCGTAGCCGCACGCGGTGAGCAGGAGGGGAAGCGCGGCTATGACGGCGATGGTGCGCAGGGCGGTGAGCGGTCTTGCGGCAGACACGACGGTGTCCTCTCACGAGAGGGTGGGCAGGGAGATACGAAGATGCAAGGCGTACTGCCTTCTCGGCACCCACCAGCACCCCCCTGCTCGGCCGTTGGCGGCAGGCATGCTGTCGCGGGCCGAGAAGTGGAAGGGGGAGTCGGCCAGGAGTGTCCGATCCGCCGACAGAAGTGGGGCGGCGGGGAGGCGGTACGGGTTCTGAGCGAGTCAGGTTCTGCGGCGTCAGAGGGGCCGACAGATGGCACTGGACGTACGGCCGAGGTCGATGTGACGACGCGAGGTCAGGAGGGGCAGCGACCGGTCTGTGCGGTCGAACGTTCGCATGGCCACCCCCGGTAGATCCCTAGTTTTCCTACCTGATTGCTAGGGATCGTGGCAGAAGGTGGCGTCCGCCCCAAGGGGTGGTTCGCATGATGGACGCCGCTATCTCACTTTTTGGGACCTGTGGCGATCGGCCCAGCGTGGTTCAGGGGTTGACCCAGGCGCTGGGAGCCTTGGCCAAGGCGGAGACATCGGCGGGCAGTTGGGCCGATGCGACATCGGCGAGCGTCACGCCCTCGAGGATCTCGCGCACGTTGGATCGCAACGCGATCCACAGGGGGAGCAGTGATTCGGCGGGGCCGGTGTAGGACAGCTCCGGGGGGCGGACCCCGCGCACCGACACCAGCGGTCCGTCCACCACGCGGATGACGTCGGCAATGCTGATGGCCCCGGCGGGCTTGGCCAATCGGTAGCCGCCGTTGCCGCCGCGCTGGCTGAGCACGAGGCCGCCCCGGCGCATGTCGTTGAGGATGCCTTCGAGGAATTTGTGCGGAATGTCCTGAGAGTCGGCGATGGCCTCGGCCTTCAGTGGCCCGTCATCCCCTGACGCGGCGAGCTGCAGCGCGGCACGTACCGCGTAGTCCGCCCTGGCTGAGATCCGCATGCGCACATTATCCCGTACGGCTTCGGTCGATGTCCGTCCCGGGGGCCGCCGGGCACGTGTTCCTGCCCGGCGGCCCCGGAGCTCAGGCCGTGGCGGGTGTGTAGTGGGCGGCGTCGTCGCCCTCGACGACGTGGCTGAGGGTGCCGTCGACAGCGGTGGGGACGTCGCCCGCGACAGTCACCTGGTGCAGCAGGCGCGGCAGGTCGCCGTAGTCGTCGGGGGCGTAGTGCCGGGTGATGCGGTTGTCGAAGAGGACGAGGTCGCCCGGCGTCCAGGCCATATTCTGAACCGCTCGACATGAGGTGAAGTGCGGCTTTCATAATTGCCTGGATTTCGGGCGCGTGGCGAATACCGCTCGTGCCGAGCCGGCCGGGAATTCGAGCGGCGTCGCACGGTCAGACGGGCAGGACGAACGGCGGGTGCGCACCGTTGAGGAAGTAGTCCCCGACATCGCGGAGCCGGTGGGCGACGGGCTCGTACAAGGTGTGGGTCCGGGCATTGCGCCAGAAGCGGTCGAAGCCCAGTCGCGAGGACGCGGAGCGGGTGCCGATGATGTCGAGAGCGCGGGCGGTCGACTCCTCCACAGCCCTGGAGGCCGCGGCTTCGGCCATGGCCACGAGCACCGAGATCTCCGCGTACTCGTCGTAGGTGAGGTCTTCGCCTCGTGCCAGTCCGCCGTGCACGGCTTCCCGTGCTTGATCGGCGAGCGCGGACGCGGAGCGGGTCAGGACAGTGAGTTCGCCGTAGACGGTCAGCACCTGCGGGTCCTGGGGGGAGCCGACCGGCCAGGCGGGGTGCCAGGGTGAGTTGCCCGCCCTGCTGTACTCACGGGCCTCGGCGAGCACTCCCTCAGCCATGCCGAGACGGAGCTGGACGGAGAGGAGACGCCCGATCGGCGATGCCAGCGCAGCCAAAGGTGACAGGACGTCCTCGTCCACGGACAGTGAGCCCAGTATGTCGTCGGCGGCGACCGGTACACGGTCGAACTCCACGCTGCCGCCGGCCGCGAGGCGCTGGCCGAACGTGTTGGCGTCACTGTCGATCGCCACGCCGTGGCGGGCGGGATCGACGACGACGGCGAGTGGCTCGCCGGTGCCGGCCCGTTCGGCCCGCACGGCGAGACGGTCGGCGACCAGGACCCCGGTGGCGTAACTCTGCCGTCCGTCGAGCACGAAGCCGGCGGCCGTCCTGGCCAGCGTCAGAGGCAGTTCCTGACGGGCGAAGCCACCGCCCCAGCACCACTGCTCCATCGCCGACTTCTGCTGGAGCTGAGCGGCGGGAGAGGAGGGCTCGGTGAAGAACCGGGCGCTCCACGACAGGAAGTAGTGACAGCCGAGCAGTTGACCGATCGCGCCGTCGGCCGCGGCGATGTCCCGGACGACGGCGTACGCCGTGGGCCAGTCCGCCCCGCCTCCCCCGAGTTCCGTGGGTACGAGAAGCGTCAGCAGTCCCGACTCGCGCAGCCGGGACACTTCATCGAACGGGACCTTGCCTGCCTGCTCCCTGGCCACCGCGTCCGTGGCCAGGTCGTCCGCCGTCTCGCGGGCCACGCGCAGCCAGTGTGCACGGTCGGGCCCGTTCCGGTCGGATTCCGCGGCGGGGCCGGACGGCGCAGTGGCAACGCCCATGGTCGTGGTCTCCTCAAGGTCGGTGGCAGGGCGCGGTGTCGGGGCCCTCCAACTGGTCGGGCACGTACTTGTAGCCCACGCGCCGCACGGTGACGATCCGGTGCCGGTGAGCCGTGCCGAGCTTGCGGCGCAGGCGCGCGATGTGGACGTCCACCGTGCGACCGTCGCCGATGTGGTGGTAGCCCCAGATGCCGGCCAGCAACTGCTCGCGGGAATGCACATGGTGGGGATGGAGTACGAGATGGGCCAGCAGCCCGAACTCCAAGTAGGTGAGGTCGAGTTCGCGTCCGTCCACCTCGGCGACATGTCGCGCGGGATCGATGCGGACGCCACCGCCTCCCGCTCCCGTCCGGTGCACGGGAGGAGAGTCCGTGTAGGCGATCGGCCGGATCTCCGGCCGTGTCACGTCCTTGGCGAAGAGCTGCGCCGGGTCGGTGCCCTCGGGGACGAGCACGAGATAGCCGACGAGGGGCGCGGAATCGTTTCCTTCGTCGCCGTCCTGAGCGGTGGTGCCCACGAGGCGGAGACGGCGCATGTCGGGGAGTGGGGAATCCGATGGAGTGGCCTGGTCCGGAAGTGCCGTGGTCATGGCGGGCGTCCTTCAGAGGTGCGTCGGGCATCAGGCGCGGTGGGTGGGCAGCCTGATGACCTGGGAGGAAAGAGAAGGAGCGGAGTGGCACGCGCAACGTGTGAGCCGCGTGCCTTACAGGCGACAGCAGGCGGCGCTGACGACGTGACCAAAGTCGACATGCCGACGACGAACGAGTCGCTGCTGCGTGTGGGCCATGGGCATCATCCTGCGCACCTGCTGGGCGGGCCGTCAATGCTTCCCTAGTAAATCGATGGGAAATGTAGGGAATGCGGCACCGCAGGTGGGTCACCGCCGACCACCGTGCGGGTCTCGGGCGCGGTCGCCCTCTGCAACCGGGCGCGAAGTGCGGTCAGATGGGACCTGAGCCCCTGAAGCGGTGTGGGCGGGAGTGGGCGGGCGGAGCTGCGGCGTCGTAGCGCCCGACGTAGAACTTCCCCCGCTGAGAACGGTGGTGACGGTGATGAGCCCGACTGCGTTTCCTGCCGACGGCGTGTCGGCGGACAGTGGCGATACTGGGCGAACGTTCGAACGATCGGGGGCTGAAGTGGCGGGGTCGGCGGAGCTGTACGGGCTGGCCGTCGGCCTGATGATCGCGGTGGTGACCGCACCCGTGGGGGTCTCGGGCGCGGTTTTCCTGCTGCCTGTGCAGCTGAGCGTGTTCGGCGTGCCCAGTCCGGCTGTCACCCCGACCAACCTGTTGTTCAACGTGGTGGCCGGGCCTGGCGCCCTGCTGCGCTACCGCCGTGCCGGCCTGCTGAACAGCCCGCTGACCCGGCGCCTGGTGATCGGCACCCTGCCCGGCGTGGCCATCGGCGCAGTGGTGCGGGTCTTCGCCGTCCCCGGCCCCACCGCCTTCCGCCTGCTCGTCGCCGGATTGCTGATGCCACTGGGCCTGTGGCTGGTCGCCCGCACCCTCCGTGCTGCCCGGCCCGCCCCGGCGACGGAGCCCTCACCTCGCACCATCACCGGCCTCGCTCTGGCCGTCGGCATCGTCGGAGGGATCTACGGCATCGGCGGCGGCTCCATCCTCGGCCCCGTCCTGGTCGGCCGAGGCATGCCCGTGAGCCAGGTCGCCCCCGCCGCCCTCGCCTCCACGTTCGTCACGTCCGTGGCCGGTGCCGCGGCCTTCGCGCTGCTGTCCCTGACCGGCTCCGGTGACGTCGCCCCCGACTGGTCCCTCGGACTGGCCTGCGGCTTGGGCGGGCTGATCGGCGGTTACCTCGGGGCGTACCTGCAACCCCGTCTGCCAGAGACCGCCCTGCGCCTGCTGCTCGGCGCCCTGGCCACGGCCTTCGGGGCGCTCTATGCCGTTCAGTCACTGCGATGACACAACGGTCCGGTTCCGGAATCGAGAAGGCTCTGGACTGCGTCCGTACGAGGTAACCGACCTCGAACAGGGCACGCCGTGGTGATCACGGGCCCGCCGCCGGGCCATCGTGGTGCGGCAAGCTGATGGCGCTACGGACGGGGTACGCGGATGCCGGAATCGGACCAAGCCATGAGCCGACGCAGTCTGCTCGTCGCCGGTGGGGTGGTGGCGACCACCGTCGCCACCACGGGCGGGTCCCATGCTCTGGCCAGGGGGGAAGCGGTGATGCGGGGCTCGGGGCGCGGTGATGACGTCGGCCGGGCGCGGATCGACGTCCACCACCATTTCACTGCTCCGGCATGGGTGGACTGGGCCGACCGTGAGGGCTTGGTGCGGCGGCAGGAGCTGCCGTGGTGGGCGCGATGGGATCTGGACTCCACCCTGGCGCTGATGGACCGGGTGGGAATCGCAACCGCGGTCCTCAATCCGACCATGCAGGACCGGTACCGCTCCGCGGCGCAGGCCAGGGAAGGTCTCACCGTCGTCTTCGAGGCGCTGACCGACTTGATGGCCGCACACCCGGGCCGTTTCGCCATCCTCGGTCCTGCCGTCCTGGACCATCCCGAAGTAACGCCGTGGGCTCTCCGACGCGCCTTCGACGTCGGTGCCGTCGGAGTCAGCGTGAAAGCCAACTACAACGGCATCTACCTCGGTGATCCCTCCTACGACCGCTTTCTCGCCGAACTCGACGAACGCGCCGCGGTCCTTTTCACCCACCCGCTCGACCTTCCGGGCGGACCACCCGGAGTGCCCACCGTCCCCGGAATTCCGAACTTCATGTGCGATTTCCTGCTCGATACCACGCGTGCCGCCGTGAACCTGATCCGTACCAGGGCACTCGACCGCTACCCGCACCTGTCAGTCGTCCTGCCGCACGCCGGCGGCTTCCTCCCTCAGATCGCCACCCGCATGAAGGCCTTCGGCGACTTCTGCGACCCACCCCTGGATGCTGCCCGTGTCCAGGACCATCTGTGCCGCTTCTACTACGACACGGCCGGCCCGTCGGCCCCCTCGGGCACTCTGGTGGCCACCGCCGGTGGCGACCGGATCCTCTTCGGCACCGACTGGCCGGCCGCCTCCGCCGACATCATCACCGACTTCACGGTGCCGGCCATCGAGACCGACCCTGTCTTCACCGACCGCCAACGTCGCGGTATCTACCGCGACAACGCGCTCCGCCTCATGCCCGCACTGAGGCGCGCCTAGTGTCCGCAGCGAACCTGCGGCCCTCGCCTTGGGCGCAGGCCCGGAACGGCTGGACCGGTACCCGGGCCGGCGTTCGGCGGTGAGGGGCGTCGGGGTGGCCCGTGACCGCTTGGCCCGCCCGGCCGGTGCGTGGTGGCTCCTGACGTGCAGTCAAGTCGGCCGAAGCGCGGCTCAGCCGGCGGCCCGTGAAATGTCCAGGGACCGGGCGAAGTCGGTGACCGTGCGGAAGTCGTCCCCGCGCAGACCGATCCGCGGGTCGACGTGGTGCAGCAGCCCACGTCCGCGGTGGTGGGCGGTCACGTACGCCTGGTCCAGATCGCTCTGTTCGTCGTCCACCCAGGCGAAGGGACGGCCGTCGGCGTAGTCCACCAAGGGACCGGTCTTCCAGTGGACACCGTCGGGGCGGTCCTGGAACAAGGCGTCGCCGAAGTCGACGAAGGGGAGTTCGGGGAGGCCGAGCACCGGGGCGATCCACCGGTCGGCCTTGTCCATCCAGGTGGTGGCCCAGCAGAGTTCGTAGCCGAGCCTGAGCAGGGCTCGCCCGTGCTCGGGATAGAGCCGGACCCGCAACGGTCGCCGCCGGGCCGAGAGTCCGGCCTGATCCTCGGGGCTCCCGCTGTCCCGGGGCACTCGGAGCGTGGTGTAACCGTCGGGGCGCTTCTCCGGCTTGGCCGCACAGGGGTTGAGCGGCCCGTCGACGTCCAGGAACAGCAGTGGTCGGTTCACGATCCCCCGGTCCTGATCGGTGTCGGCTGCGCCGTGGAAGCGTAGCTGCACAGACGGTTCCGGCGTCGTGGCCCGGTCGGGGTTTCCGCGACGCCCCGGCCTTCGGCCGAACCGTCGCCCAGCCTCAGCCCTGGTCCGGCTTTCGGCTGTCGTGCCCCAAGGAGCCGCTGGATTCCAGCCATGATCGGGCCGGCTCCGCCGCACGGGACGTGTCCACCGTGAGCTCGAGGCGGGTTCCGCCCTCGCTGCCCGCGGGATAGCTGCGCTGCTCGGTGGCGGCGAAGGAACGCCGGAGAACCTCCGCGACCCGCCTGGCGACCTCTGGGGACTCGGCGACGATGTGAACCTCGGCGTGTGAGGTCGAGGGTGCTTCCTGGGACTCCATGGCGACCTCGCTGTGCGACGGGACCAAAGCGCCGATCACTCTACTCCGGCGGGTTCCCCACGGCTCCTGACCACGGCCGACGGCGCTCCGCAGGACGTGGACCGAGGGCTCCCGTCCACGGCATGCGGCGCTCCGCAGGACGTGGACCGAGGAGTACCGTGGAACCCACTCCCCAAAGGCAGGCGAGCGCGATGTCCGACGAAGGTTCCGAGCCCGGCCGCTCGACCGTGCAGCGATTGCTGCCGGACGCCGTGCATGAGGCCGTCAGGCCCGGCACGGTGGTCGTACGGCTGGAGACGACGGACGACCGGGAGGGCGTGCTCGACGGGGCATGGTGGCCGCGGTCCCGCGACATCGCCGCCGAGCTTCCAGCCCTGATCGCGTCGCTCTCCCAGCACTGGGGCCCGGTCACCCGTGTCGGTCTGGACGCCGACGCCTGGGAGGGGCTGCCGACGCGGATGATCGTGGACGATCGCGTCGTGCACATCGACTCGTTCCCGGTCGGCGACGACACCGTCCTCGTCACTCGTGGAGAGCAGGATCATTTCTCCCTCCTCGTGGTCCCGCCGCACGCCACCGTTGACGCGGCACGCGCCGCCATGGCCGAAAGTGTCCGCTTCCACAACCCCACGCAGGCCGCGCAGATCCTCATCGACACCGGAACGGAACACTCCGGCGGCGCGGAGAGAGGATCGCCGGACCGCTCGTGAGTGACCGGGAGGCCGCGGCGGTCACCCCATCGAGTGACTCGGCTCGCCCACATGTCCCCCTCCCGGACCTGTGCGGGAGTGGTGCGAGGACCACTCGGCCGTCGTCCGTTCGGACCATACGGACGATGCGAGGAGTACGCTCATCGCACCGAGGATATTTTTGAGCACTTGCTTCCGTGCCTGTGTCGTTTTCGGTGATCGAATACGCTGGGCCGGTTCCGACCGGCCCGGGGCAGGGCTCGCGTCATGACTGTGCCCATTTCCCGCCCGCCGGCCTCCGAAGGCCTGCACTCCTCCACCTCTCCGCGCCTGTCGCTCGCCCCCGCCGGTTCCGCACCGGCTCTGCTGGACGGCGCGTGGTGGCCGCACTCCCGCGATCTCGATGCCGAGCTGCCCGCTCTGGTGGCGGTGCTCGATCCGCTGTGGGGGCGGATCACCCGGATCACGGTGAATCCCGACCAGTGGCCGGTGGTGCCGCGCAAGGTGCCCGCCGCAGGGCGTGTGGTGAAGGTGGGCTGGTTCCGGAACGAGCAGGATCCGCACGAACTGCTGCTGCTCTCGTACCAGGTGGGCCGCTGGAACCTCATGGTGGTGCCACCGGAGACGGATCCCGTCCAGGCCGCGTGGCTGATGGAAGCCGCGAGCGACCCGCGGAGAACCGCGACCGCGAGCCGGTTGATCGAGGAGGCGGCGCAGACGCGGACGAGCGCCGCGACCGACCCGACCGCGGAAGCGGTCCGGGACTCCGGGCGGGGGCGCGCGGCCCGGGTCCAGGCCGTGCCTTCACGGACCCGAGGTGTCGCGCCGTGACGCCGAGCCGGCCGGAGTGGGCCTGAGGGCCACGGACGCCGTCGGGGGCGCCGCGTCTCCGAGCGGCCCTTCGAACGAGGAGCCATGCCCCCTCCGCAACTGAGCGTCCACCGCCACGGCGGCGGCCCGCGAGCTCTGATATCCCTCGTGGGAGAGATCGATCTGGCCACGGCCCCGATCGTGCGCACCGCGCTCGCACGATGTCTCCACGACGGTGCCCGCACCATCGACGTCGACCTCTTAGCAGTGACGTTCTGTGACGTCAGCGGGCTGAACGCCTTCCTCGCCGTGTCCGCACTCGCCCAGGAGTCCGGAACGGAGCTGCGCCTGCACCGTCCTCCGCAGTCCTTGGTCCGCGTCATCGAGGTCACCGGCTGCGGCTTCCTGCTCCACTCCGACCGCCCCGCTCACGCACCGCCCCACCACGCCGGCACTGCCGCGGCCGGAGAGCCGTCGTCCCCACCGGAGCGGTCCGGCTCCGCGGGCGGCAAAGGCCCACACCGGCCCCGGTGAGGCAGAGCACGCCTGTTCCGGGGCGCGGACGCCCCGGAACGCGTCGGCGAGGCGCGGCAGGGACGGAAGGACACAGGTTTCGCCACGCGGGGCGGGTCCGGAACACCGCCTGCGGTGCCGCCGCCGGGCAGACTCGACGGAGCAGCGCACACGGTGGTCGAAGCGATGGCAGGCGAGGCGCACATGGTGTCCGCGAAGGCCGACGGAACCTACGTCCTCGGCAAGGAGGGCGCATGAGGCACGCGCGTATCGCCACCGACGTCGTGATCGTCGGAGGTGGGGCGGCGGGGCTGTCACTCGCCCACGCGCTGACGGCGCCCGGCTCCGCCCGCCCCGTCCCGGTGGCGCTGGTGAACACCCCGAGGCCGTCGCTGCGTCCGGCGGAGCGCACCTGGTGCTACTGGCAGGAGGGCCGCGGCGACTTCGACGACGCTCTGGTCGCGAGCTGGCGGCGGCTGCGCGTCCGTGGCCGGGACGGTGAGGTCGTCGAGGGCGAACTCGGGAGACTGCGCTACCGGATGCTCCGTTCGGACACCTTCGAAACCCTGGTCGGATCGCGACTGGCCGCGCTTCCTCACGTAAGGCTGGTGGAGGCGACGGCGGAGACGGTGCGCAACGTGGCCGGCGGCGCGGAAGCCCTGTGCGTCACGGCGCAAGGGGACCGCATCACAGTCCAGGGCCGGCACCTGTTCGACTCCCGCCCTGCCCGGTCGCTGCCCCCGGCCCGCAGCACCCTGTTGCAGCACTTCAGAGGCTGGTTCGTCCGCACCGCGGCTCCGGCCTTCGACGACGAGGTCGTGGAGCTGATGGACTTCCGGGTTCCTCAGCCCGCCCGGGGGCTCGCGTTCGGATACGTCCTCCCGCTCGGCCCGAGGGACGCGCTCGTCGAATACACCCAGTTCTCCAGGACCCCGCTGTCGCGACCGGAGTACGAGGCGGCCCTCGAGCAGTACACCCGCGACATCCTGCGCCTCGGGCCGTTCGAGGTGCGCTCCGTCGAAGCGGGGGTCATCCCCATGACGGACGCGCGGTTCGCCCGCCGCGTCGGCCCCGCCGTGCACCGCATCGGCGCCGTGGGAGGTGCCACGAGGCCGGCGACCGGCTACACGTTCTCCGCCGTCCAGAGGCAGAGCAAGGCCGTCGCCGCCGCGCTGCGCGACGGCAAGGAGGTCCGGCTGCCGGCCCCCCACGGGCGCCGCGCCCTGGCCATGGACGCCGTGATGCTGCGCGCCCTGGACTCCGGACGCGTCAACGGCCCCGACTTCTTCACCCGGTTGTTCCGGCGCATGCCCGTCGAACGGGTGCTGCGCTTCCTCGACGGCCGCAGCGCGCTGTGGGAGGACGTGCTCCTCGGCTTCGCCACACCCGTCGGCCCCATGCTCCGTACCGCGGTGGAACTGCCTTTCCTGCCGCGGAAGCCCTTCCCCCTCACACGCGAAGAGAGCACCGGATGACGCTGATGCGCGATGCGGATCTGGCAGAGGCATTCGACCACGCCGCCCCTGGGTACGACCGTCTCGTCGGCCTCAACGCCGGCTACCACGCGGACCTCAGACGGTCGGCGCGGCGGCTTCGCCTGCCCGGCGGCGGCGCGGGCCGGCACATCCTCGACATCGGCTGCGGTACGGGAGCCTCGACGGCGGCCCTCCTGCGAGCCGCCCCGCTCGCCCGGATCACCGCCGTCGACGCCTCCGCCGGCATGCTCGAACGGGCGGCGGCCAAAAGCTGGCCCCCCGGTGTGACCTTCGTGCACTCGCCGGTGGAGCGCCTGGCCGCCGCCGGTGTCACGGGGCCCTTCGACGCGGTCTTCGCCGGCTACCTCTTCCGTAACGTGTCCGACCCCGACGCCGTGCTGGCCGCGGTCCACTCGGCTCTGCGCCCCGGCGGCAGACTCGCGGTGCACGAATACTCCCTGAGCGGGTCGGCCGGACACCGGGCTCTCTGGTCGGCCGTGTGCCGGGCGGTCATCATCCCGGCCGGCACTGTCACCGGAGACAGGGACCTGTACCGCTACCTCCACCGCAGCGTGCTGGAGTTCGACACCGTGCCCGCCTTCGCGGCCCGGCTCGACGCCGCCGGATTCAAGGACGTCCGCGTGTTGCCGGTCCCCGGATGGCAGACCGGCATCGTCCACACGTTCCTGGGCCGTCGCGCCGAAAGCGGCCCGGGGCGCCGGAAGGCAGGGGCCCGGTGACCCGCTTCGGCGGCCGCGGCGGGGCGGCTCCCCGCCGGGGGCGGGACCGGAAGGCGCAGGTACTGGCGGCGGCGCCGGGCCTGCGCCGGGTCCACGGACCGGCGCCGCGGGCAGCGGTCGTCGGAGCCGGTATTGCCGGTTTGGCAGCCGCGACGGCGCTGGCCGAAAGAGGCGTCAGGGTCACACTCCACGAGCGCGGAGCCGGCCTCGGCGGCCGTCTCGCAGGCTGGCGGACCGAGCTCGCCGACGGCAGCCGGGTGACGATGAGCCGCGGCTTTCACGCCTTCTTCCGCCAGTACTACAACCTGCGCGGCCTGCTCCGCCGTGCGGACCCCTCGCTCTCCGCCCTCCGCCCGCTGCCGGACTACCCCTTGCGCCACCGCTCCGGGCTCACCGACAGCTTCGCCCACGTACCCCGCACACCACCCTGGAGCGCGGTCGGGTTCGCCGCACTCAGCCCGACCTTCGGGTGGCGGGACCTCGCCGCCATGCGGCCGAGGGCCGCCCTCCCGCTTTTCGACGTCCGCGTGCCCGAGGTGTACGAGCGGTTCGACACCGTCGGTGCCCAGGACTTCCTTCAAGCGGTCGGCTTCCCCCCGGCGGCGCACCACCTCGCGTTCGAGGTGTTCTCCCGCAGCTTCTTCTCCGACCCACGGGAACTGTCCGCGGCCGAACTGCTGCTGATGTTCCACATCTACTTCCTCGGCTCCTCGGAGGGACTGCTCTTCGACGTGCCCGACGAGCCGTTCCCGCAAGCGCTCTGGGAGCCGCTGGGCCGTTACCTCGAACGCTCGGGTGTGGACATCCGGACCGGCTCGCCCGTCCACTCCGTCCGTCCGTCGGGCGGCACGGTGCTGAGCGTCGACGCCGACGGCACCTCCACCGAGTACGACGCCGTGGTGCTCGCTCTGGACGTGACGGGCCTCAAGCGACTCATCGAGGCGTCGCCGGGACTGGGGAACGAGGCGTGGCGGGCCGGGATCGCGGCCCAGCGGACCGCGCCGCCCTTCCTGGTGTCCCGGCTGTGGCTCGACCGTCCCGTGGGCCGGTCCCGGCCCGGTTTCCTCGGCACGAGCGGCTTCGACGGCCTGGACAACGTGAGCGTGCTGGACCGCTGGGAGGGGGAGGCGGGCCGCTGGGCGCGGCGCACCGGCGGCGCTGTCGTGGAGCTGCACGGTTACGCGGTCGACGAGTCGGCCGACCGTCACGCCGTCGAACGGAAACTGCTGCGGCAACTTCACGAGGTCTATCCGGAGACCGCTGGGGCCCGGGTCGTCGACGCCCGGCACGAATGGCGTGCGGACTGCCCGCTGTTCTCCGTCAAGGGCTACCCGTCCCGCCCGACGGTGAGCACTCCCCACCCCGCTCTGACGATGGCCGGCGACCTGGTCCGCACCGACCTCCCGGTCGCTCTCATGGAGCGTGCCGCCACCACCGGGTTCCTCGCCGCCAACTCGCTGCTGTCCCGCTGGGGTGCGGCCGGTCACCCGCTGTGGACGGTGCCTCGCAGGGGACGTTCGCGACTGCTTCGGGGTATGTCCGCCCGGTTCGCGGACATCGACTGAGCCACTGGTCCGAGGGGAGCCGGCCGGTTGCCGGACCGGCCCCCGGCCGGGCGACCGGACAGACCGGATCAGCCCGGGAAACGGCCCGTGCTGCGCAGCAGCCGGCGCCGTTCCGCGTAGGCGAGGTCGTCGCGCCACAGGCGCCCCGCCGCCCACCGGATCAGCGGCCGAAGAGCAGGGGCCACCGCCCGTGCCACGGCGAACCCGCGCCGGTCGGAGACGGCGACGACGGCTTCGATCACGGCAGTACGCGGACTGCCGTCGGGGCCGGGGCCCAGCGGCGTGGCGTGCGTCTCCACGACGGACGTCGCGCCCTCGCCCTCGGTGATGCGCATGACGACCGTGCGCGGCTCGGGCGCGGTGAACTCGGCCCGCACGGGAACGACCAGCCGCCCGGCGAGCTTGAACGACACGTCGACGGTGAACGCGTCCTCGTCCGCATCGCTCTGCGGGACCCGCAGGACGGTCAGATCCGCGAAGGAGTACGGGTGGAACCAGGACCCGTGCCACGGGTCCAGGCGGTTGGCCACCACGTCCTCCGGCTCGCAGCGGCCCACGGCGGTGAACACGGCGTCGACGGTGCCGCCGCTCGGACGCGGCGGCACCACCGGCCGGTCGAGCGGCGGCTCCCCGCCGAGGTCGTCGAGACGCACCCAGGCGAGCACACCGTCGTCGTGGGCCGGATACGGCTCCCAGCCGGCGAACGGGCGCCCGTCCAAGGAGAGTCCGTGCCAGTGGCAGACCACGGTGCCGCACACGATCCGGCTGTCCCGCAGGGGGGCGCCGAGGTGCGGGCAGGCGCCCGGCCCGGCCCTCAGCTCGCCCGAGGCGGTGCGCCAGGCGACGACCTCCACGCCGCCGATCGTCCGCCCGAACGGGCGTCCCTCGCTGCCCACGTCCCGCGAGGCGCCGATGACGTACCAGTTGCCGGACGGCCGTGCCGCCGAGCGCTTCAGCGCGTCCGCGATGAGCGACGGCCTGGCCTCGCGCCATGTCGGCGTCTGCTGTTCCCAGCGGGTCCGGCGCCGCGACCGCACGGGCAGGGTGTACCGCCGCGGTCCCCGAGGCCCCGTCATGCTCCGTACCTCCCGGGGCCCGTGGCGGGCGACCTGTGTGCCTGTGCGGCCGGTGGTGCCTTGAGGGCGTGCTCCGGCGACCGCCGGGGCTGTGGGCGCAGGCGCGTCGTCAGAATCCGTACGAGTCCGTCCAGCGCTACGGCGGCGCGGCGCCTGCGTGGCACCACCGACCGCCGCTGCACCACGGCGTAGCCGTCGTCGGCGATGGCGTCGAGGATCCCGCCGTACAACGTGTACGCCGTCCGGATGCAGGGCCGGGCGCGCGGCTCGAGCATGTCGATGCCCGGCCGGGCCTCCCGGTACACACTCCGGGTGAGCTCAGCGGCGGCTTCGAGCGCGGCGCGGATCCTGGGGTCCGGCTTGCCGGTGGCGCGGCTCCACTCCAGCAGCGCGCGATCCGCACCGTGGGCGGCGAGCAGGTCGGCGGGCAGATAGACCCGCCCGCGGTCGAGATCCTCGCCGACGTCCCGCAGGAAGTTGGTGAGCTGGAACGCGACCCCCAGCGCGGCCGCGTGCGGTGCCGCCACCTCCTTCGGCACGACGGTGCCGAGTACCGGCAGCATCTGCAGGCCGATGACGGCGGCGGATCCGTGCATGTACGACCTGAGGTCCTCGTAGGTGGCGTAGTCCGTGACCGTGAGGTCCTTGCGCATGGAGGCCACGAAGTCCGAGAAGTGCTCGTGGGGGATGGCGTAGGCCCTGGCCGTGTCGGCCACCGCCCGCACGACGGGTTCGCTGCTCCGGCCGGTCCGCAGCCCCGAAGCGAGTTCGCTCTCCAGCCGCGCGAGCTGCCGGTCCCGCGCCTCAGGAGTGCGGACGCAGGCCGGATCGTCCACGATGTCGTCGGCCCAGCGTGCGAAACCGTACAGCGCGTGGACGGCCGGGCGCCGGTGGACCGGCAGCAGTCGGGTCGCGAGGAAATAGGTCTTGCCGTGACGGGCGTTGAGCCGCCGGCAGTGCTGGTACGCCGCTCGCAGCCCCGGGTCCGAGATCCGCGCCGCGTCCAGTTCACGTCGTGTCATGAACGCCTCTCACTGTCCGCTGATGCGGGACGCCGCCAGCTTTCCGCTGACGAGCACGGTGGGTACGCCTACGCCCGGAGTCGTTCCGCAGCCGGCCAGTACGGCGTTCTCGACGCCGGTGACCAGGTTGCGTGGCCGGAACGGGCCGGTCTGCGCGAAGGTGTGGGCCGCGGAGAACGGAGTTCCCGCAGCGTGACCCTGTGCCGTCCAGTCGGCCGGAGTGATCAACTGCTCCTCCTCGATCGCGTCGCCGAACCCGTCCAGACCGCGCTTCTCCAGCACGCTGACGATGCTGTCGCGGTATCGAGGGGCCAGGGAACGCCATGCGTCCGCCGACGGGCCGACGGTTGTGTTGGGGCAGGGCGCGAGCACGTAATGCAGATGCCGGCCCTCGGGCGCCAGCCGCGGCTCGTGGGCCGTGGGCCGGGTGATGAGCAGCGACGGGTCGCTCATGAGCTGTCCCGTCCGGGTGATCTCGTCGAACGTCCGCTCCCAGGCGTGTCCGAACGAGATGGTGTGGTGGGCGAGGCCCGGCCAGCTGCGGCGCGTGCCCGCGTGCAGGATCACCGCGGAGGGGGAGTGCGTCAGCCGTACCGGCCGGCGCGGTGTGCGTCCCAACAGGCGGTAGACGACGGGCAGATCGGGTGTGAGGACCACCGCGTCGCACGGCAGCCGCTCCCCGTCGCCGAGGCGCACGGAGGTGACGCGTCCGGCGGACATCGCGAGTCTCGTGACCTCGGTGCCGTAGCGGAACTCGGCTCCGGCGTCGCGGGCGGCGTCCGCCATCGCCACGGGCAGCGCGTGCATGCCTCCCTTGGGGAAGTACACGCCGGCGACCGTGTCCATGTAGGCGATGACGGCGTAGGCGGCGAGCGCCCGGGCGGGCGGCACGCCCGCGTAGAGCGACTGGAACGAGAAAACCCTGCGCAGCCTGGGGTCCTTGACGTACCGGCCGATCTGCGCGTCCAGCCGGCCGAAGCCGCGCAGGGCGGCCAGCCGCGCCAGATCGGGGTGCAGCAACTGGAAGGGCGAGTCGAAGTTCGTGTCGATGAACCGTCGCATCTGTGCTTCGTAGAGCGACCGCAGCCAGTGCCGGAGCCTCAGGTAACCGGCGGCCTCGGCCGGACCCGCGAAGGCGCGGACCTCCTCGGCCATCGCCTCCCCGTCCGTGTGCACGTCGAGGCCTGAACCGTCGGCGAACTGTGCCCGGTAGGCGGGGTGCAGGGCAATGAGCTCGACCCGGTCCGCGAGCGAGTCGCCCACCGCGGCGAACGCTTCGTCGAAGAGGTGCGGCATCGTGAGCACCGTCGGACCCGTGTCCAGGAGATAGCCGCCCAGCCGCGCGCGCCCCGCCCGGCCGCCGGCCTGGTCCGACCGTTCCACCACGGTGACCCGGCGGCCGCTGCCCAGCAGGTGCAGCGCGGCGGCGAGGCCGGACAGCCCGGCACCGACGACGACCACGTGGTCGGTGCGACCGGGAACGGTTTTCACGGAGCGTCCTCCTCGTGCGGCGAGGCCGGCCCCGCCGCTGTGCGGATCAGACTGCCGAGCGCCGCGATCGCGGCGGGCTCGCCGGGCAGTGCGGCCAGACGGCGTTCACTGAGGTGGACCAGCCGACTGATCCTCGCTTCCACGACCCGCCGGGCACCGGTGCTTTCCAGGGCGGCCCGTGCGACACGTACCTGAGCGTCCGTCAGCGTCGGACCGGGCGCTCTCAGGGCCGCGGCGGCCGCCGCGGCCCCGGACTCGTCCGCCAGCCGCAGGGCGACGGCGCGCAGGTAGGTCAGCTTCTTGTCCCGCAGGTCGTCGTCGGCAGGCTTGCCCGTACGCCCTGGATCGCCGAACACACCCAGGAGGTCGTCCCGGAGCTGGAAGGCGAGGCCCGCGGAGCGGCCGGCCGATCGCAGGACGTCCGTCGTACGGTCGGTGGCTTCGGCGAGGGCGGCGCCGAGTGCGAGGGGACGCTCGACGGTGTAGAGCGCGCTCTTGAGGCAGGCGATACGGACGGCCTGGTCCAGCGCCGTGGAGCCGGTGGCCGCCGCGCGTATGTCGAGGTACTGGCCCGCGACCATCTCCGACCGCATGGCGCGCCATTCCCGCTGCAGGCGGGCGCCCTGCCTCGAGGCCAGCGCCGTGGCGGTCAGCAGATCGTCGGCCCAGGCGAGGGCCAGATCCCCGGCGAGGACGGCCCCCGCGGTCCCGAAGGACGCGGGGCACCCGGACATGCCTGCCGCGGAGTGCTGCTGTGCGAAGTCCTCGTGGACGGCGCGGGCGCCGCGGCGCGTCGGTGAGCGGTCCATGACGTCGTCGTGGATCACGGCGCACGTCTGGATGAGCTCCAGCGTCGCGGCGACGCGCAGCACGTTCTCCGTCTCCACGCCCTCGGCCGGGCCGCCGCAGGCCCGCCACCCCCACCAGAGGAACTGGGCCCGAAGGCGCTTCCCGCCGCGCAGGGCGATGTCGCGCACACGCCCGGCGACTTCCTCGGCGAAGACCCCGTCGGTCTTCCGGGCTTCCTCCAGACGCTCGTCCAGGTGATCTTGGAGAACGGCCTCTACGGCGTCGACCACGGAAGGCCCGGGCCGCGCCGAGGAGACGCCCCTGCGGGGCAGGCCTTCGCCGCCGGGTGCGCCCATGTCGTCCTCGGTGGCGTGGATACCGCGCATGCAGCCCCCTTCCGGGCGTCGCGACTGCCTCGAACACCGGCACTTCCGCTCGGAAGACGTCACTGGATGCGCCGAGTTGTCCGCCGTCCTCCCAGGGACGGCCGCGAGCCTGGTCGGCGGCCTTCCGTTCCGTTGTCCTGCGACGTCGTTCCCGGAACGGTGCGGTCAGGTGCCTTGGGCGTCACGGCTGGTCCTCGCTCGGTGGTTGCCTCTCGCCAGGCAACCACCGAAGGCGGGGCGCCGCCTCGTCAGGGGCGGGGGACACTGCTCCGAACAGGGGTCTTGTCAGCGGCCGAGCACCGAGGCGACCGTGTCCACCGCCTCACGGAGCCCGAGCGGGCGCAGCGTTCCGGGCACGAGCGGCGCCCTCCGTCCCGGGCCCACCGTCAGCACCGCCGGCTGCCGGCGTCCCCCCTCACGCCCAGGTGATGTGCGCGACGTGCTGGGCTGGACCGCACCGGCCGGGGCACGTACGGGTACGGCGTCCCGCAGCGGGCGGGCTGTCAGAAGGCGTAGCGGATCGTCAGCCACGGTGCGTGCGTCGCGACCAGGCCGCGGACTGTCTCCACGGCAGTGGCCTTGGCGCCGTTGCGGTAACGCACGTTCCAACTGCCGTTCTCCGAACGCTTGGGCTGCTGCAGATCCGGCCGCCACAGAGCCTGCTCCGCGCGCGGGTGCCACGCCATGTTCACCTCGTGCAGGTCCTTGTTGTGCGTCAGCATGATCACCTCGGCCGCTGCCTGCTCCTTCACCCGGGTCGGCAGGACGTCGTCCATGTGGCGCAGCAGCTCCGCCCAAGCCTCCTCCCAGCCGGGCCTGATGACGACGGGGGACAGGTTGAAGTGGACCTCGTAGCCCGCGTCGAGGAAGTCCGCCGCGGCGGCGATGCGGTCCTCGACGGGGCTGGTGCGGACGTCGAGCAGTCTTGAGTCCTCCGGGGGCATCACCGAGAACCGGACACGGGTCCGTCCCCGAGGCTCGAGCAGCAGCAGGTCGGGGTTGACGAACTTGGTCGCGAACGACGCCTTCGCCGTGGGCCACCGTGCGAAGGCGTGGACCAGGTCGGCGGTGTTGTCGCTGATCAGCGCGTCGACCGAGCAGTCGTTGTTCTCCCCGACGTCGTACACCCATGCGCTCGGGTCGCACTGGTTGGGCTCCTTCTTGGGGCCCTGACCGATCACGTGGTGCCTGATGCGGGCGATGATGCCGTCGATGTTGGTGAAGACGGTGATCGGATTGGCGTACCCCTTACGCCGTGGGACGTAGCAGTAGGCGCATGCCATGGCGCACCCGTTGGCGGCTCCGGGGGCGATCCAGTCCGCTGATCGGCCGTTGGGCCGTACGGTGAGTGTCTTCTTCTCGCCGATGACCAGAACCGTGCTCTTGATCCGCACCCAGCGCTCGGCGTTCCCCTTGTTGCCGTGCAGCTCGGGGATGCGCCAGTGGGAGTCGGTGCGAACCACCTCGGCGTCGGGGAAGTTCGCCAGCACCTGCCTGCCCCGCGGTGACGCCGCCGCCGCGGGCTCGGCGTGGATCTCCCGCACCGAGAGCATCCGCCGGGCCTGCGGGGAGTCGCGGAACAGCGGCCCGGGCCCAGGTACGCGGACCTCCCGCCCCGTCCGGATCTCGTCGAGGCCGAACAGCACGTCGGGGCCGTCGTCGTCCGGTGCTCCGGACGACCGGGGGGATCGCATGCTCCTCCGAAGTCTGTCGCGTCGTGAACCAATGTAGGACAGCGCCGGTCGTGGAAGGTGCGCCGCTCACCGGCGCTGCCCCGATGGCCGGCGGTCAGCGGTCCGGTCTTCCGGCGGACGCCCGGTGGCCTCCGTCGGTGTCCGCTCGTCCGCCGGCTCCCAGCAGCCCCGTCGCCTCGAAGGCGGTCTTCCGCTGCAAGCGCGGAAGCTCTCGCTTCGACACGAAGGTGACCACCGGAGGCATCGCGGCGCGGACGGCCTGCGTGGCCCGGAGCCAGGACGGGGCGTACACGGCCGCGCTACGCCGCTCGACGGCCCGCACCAAACGGGCGGCCACTGTCTCGACGGGATGGACCTTTCTGGCGGGCCTCGGCATGTGCGCCCGCAGCTCCCGCAGCACCGGATGATCGTCCGCGTCGCGGATCATGTCGGTGTCGGTCCAGTTCAGGTAGGCGATGCCCACGTCGATGCCCTCGTGCGCCACCTCGGCCCGCAGTGAGTGGGCGAACGACTCGACGCCGGCCTTGGAGGCGCAGTACGCGCTCATCAGGGGGGACGCGCCGATCGAAGCGAGTGAGGCGATCTGCAGGAAGTAGCCGCGGCAGGCGCGGAGATCGGCAAGGAACACACGGGCGGTGCCGGCACTCCCGACGAGGTTCACCTCGATCACCCGCCGCCAGAGCGCGGGGTCGGACTCCGCGAAGGGGCCGCCTTCGGCCACTCCGGCGTTCGCGACGACGACGGAGGCGGGGCCCAGGCGGTCCCGTACGTCGGCGGCGACCCGTCGCATCGCGTCGTCGTCGGTGACGTCGACCTCCCAGCACCGGGCAGGTCCGGGGATCGTTCCCCGGACATCGGCGAGGGTCGACTCCTCCCGGCCGAGGAGGGCGACCGTGGCTCCGCGCCGGGCGAGCTCCCTGGCCATCGCCGCGCCCAGTCCCCGGGCGGCGCCGGTCACGACGGCGGTGCGGCCTTGCAGAGGACGTACTGAGCCACTCACGTGGTCCTCCTCGGTGGGGAAGGTGCCACCGGAGCGGCGGTTCGCGCCGCGTGGCCCGGAGAGCCCTTCTCTCACCATAGGCACCGGGGCCGGGGCCCGCCGGTCCACGGCCGGCCACCGCCCGGGGCACACCCGCGCGGGGAGGATCCGGCCGAGGTCGCGGCCCTGCCGGGCGCCGCCGCAGGGCCGTCCACAAGCCGCAGGCCGGAGCCGGACGGTACCGGCAGGGACGACGTATCCACTTCGTGGCCGCCGCCCCTGCCGGATGCACCGGAGGCTCAGGCCTTGGGCCCGTCGGCGCGGGACAGCGCGCTCGGCCACCAGGCACGCGGGCCGATGTCGAGAGCCAGTGCGGGCACGAGGAGCGAGCGGACGACCAGGGTGTCCAGCAGGACGCCGAAGGCGACGATGAAGGCGATCTGGGCCAGGAAGGCGAGCGGGATCACGATCAGTGCGGCGAAGGTGGCGGCCAGGACGACGCCCGCCGATGTGATCACACCGCCCGTGGTCGTCAGGCCCCGCAGCACGCCCTGCCGGGTGCCGTGCTCGACGGCTTCCTCGCGGACCCGGGACATCAGGAAGATGTTGTAGTCCACGCCCAGGGCGACGAGGAACACGAAGCCGTACAGCGGTACCGACGCGTCCGTGCCGCTGAAGCCGAACACATGCTGAAAGACGAGCGCCGACACGCCCAGCGTGGCGAGGAAGTTGAGTGCGACGGTCGCCACGAGCAGGACGGGCAGGAGCACCGAACGCAGCAGCATCACCAGGATGAGCAGGATGACGGCGATGACCACGGGAACGATCAGTGTCCGGTCGCGGGCCGCGGTCTCCTGGGTGTCGTACTGCTGTGCCGTGTAACCACCCACCAGCGCCTCGGCGCCCGGGACGGTGTGGAGCCGGTCCCGCAGCCGCTGAACGGTCTGCTTGGCGGCGTCGCTGTCGGCGGCGTCCTCGAGCGTGGCGTCGATGCGCACCCGGCCATCGACGACGAGCGGGTCGCCCACCCGCCGGGCCTGCCCGACCGGGAGACGGCGCCGGCGGACGCGACGCCGTCGGTCTTCTCGGCCGCGGCTGTCACCGTGGCAGCCTGGTCGGCGTCGGCGATGATCACGGCCGGGTTGCCGGAACCCGCGGGGAAGTGCCTGCCCAGCGTCTCCTGCGCGGTGACGGACGGCGCGTCGTTGACGAAGATCTCGTCCAGCGGCACGCCTTTGGAGGACAGCGCGGGGGAGAAGGCGGCAAGGGCGGCGAGTACGAGCGTGGTGGTCACCCAGATGCGTCGCGGCGCGCGGTCGACCTTCGAGGCGACACGGGTCCAGATGCCGTGGCCCTCCGTCCCGTTGTCCACCCGGCGCGGCTTCGCGGGCCAGTACGCGGCCTTGCCGAGCAGGACAAGGACGGCGGGCAGGAACGTCAGCGTGCTCAGCACCGCGCAGACGATGCCGATCGCGCCGACCGGTCCCAGGGCGCGGTTGTTGGTGAGGTCGCTGACGAGCAGGGCCAGCAGTCCGAGGGCGACCGTCGCGGCGCTCGCGGTGATCGCCCCGAAGGACCGGCGCACCGCGGCCTTCGCCGCCTCGGTCCTGTCGGCACGCGCGGCGACCTCCTCGCGGAAGCGGGCGGCCAGCAGCAGGGCGTAATCGGTCGCCGCGCCGATCACCAGGATGGAGAGGATCCCCTGGACCTGCCCGTCGACCCGGACGACACCTTGATCGGCCAGCGCGTAGACGACGGCACAGGCGAGTCCCAGGGCGAGAACGGCACTGATGATGATCACAAAGGGCAGCAGCACGCTGCGGTACACGAGCAGGAGGATGAGCAGCACCGCTCCGAGGGCCACCCCCAGCAGCAGACCGTCGATGCCCGCGAAGGCGTCCGACAGGTCTGCCTGGGTCGCGGCGGGACCGGCGATGTGCACCACAGTGCCCGGCACCCGCTCCGCGGCCTCACGTACGTCCCGCAGGACCGTGGGCAGGTCCTCGCCGAGGTCCGGCTCCAGGGGCGACAGCCTGGAGTGCCTCGCCGTCCTGTGAGGGGAGGGCGGGGGAGGGGGCGGCCGCCACGCCTTCGGTTCCCCCGAGCGCCGCCAGCTGCCGCGTGGCCTCCGTCTGCTGCCGCGGGGTGACCCGGCCGTCGGCCACGGTCCACACGACGATCGCGGGCACGGTCTCCGACCGGTTGAACGCCTTCTGGGCTTCCAGGGCCTTGTGGACTCGGCGCTCCGCGGCAGGAACGCTGCCTGGCATCGCGATCATGGACGCCGGTGAGGGGGAGGACGGCGCGCCGATGACGCCGGGGCGGCTCTGGGACCAGCTCAACCTCACCTCGGGAGCGGTGACCGCGTGCCTGGACCGCCTCGAGCGGTCCGGCCACGTCCAGCGTGTCAGGGCGCCGGACGACCGGCGGGTCGTGCACCTGCACTACGCGACCGCGTCCAAGGCCGTGGCCAGGGCGTACTTCATGCCTCTGGCACGGAGCACCGATGCCGCGCGCCGGCAGTTCAGCGAGGAAGAGCTGCTCGTGGTGGTCCGCTTCCTCGAGGCCATGAACCACGAACTGGCGCAACTGCGTCGCTAGGGCACTCGACCGCCCGGACGGTGTCCGCGCGGAGCCTGAAGTTCTTCGAGCAGCGGTGACGGGTCCCGGCGCCCGTGGACATGGTTGCCGTGCGGCAGCGCGGGTCCGGGCGCCGGGCCGTCAAGAGCGCCGGGCCCTCAGGAGGCGGGCCGGTTCCACAGGTCACACTTGTGGTCCTGGGGGAAGGTCGTCCCCGCTGTGATCGCCTCGGGGGCCAGGGTCTGGACCTTCGGGAAGACGTTCCATCGCGGGGCGCCGGCGGCGTACGGGACGCCGGTCTTCGCGAAGTTGGTCCAGTAGCCGACCATCCTGTCCGACAGGGTGTTCTGGGCGGGAGTACCCGAGACGCCGCCGAAGACGTACCTGATCTCCGAACCGTGCGGGGCGCCGATCGGGAAGCTGATCGGCAGGTTCAGGTGGTCCATGGCGTGACGGTCGGCGAACTCGTACTGGTAGGACCGGGTGTGCGCGGCCATCAGGCCCGCCGTCCGCGACTGGGGGCAAGCGAACTGGGAGTCCGTGAGGACGGCACCCAGGGCCTCCGCGGGCGTGCCGTGGTCCGACAGCGGGTAGCGGGCCAGGATCTCGTCGGCCCGCTCGCCGTAGAACTCCCGGACCGCGACCGGGTAGCCCGCCGCGGTGAGTTGCCTGCCGGCCAGGTCGTAGGTGGTCGCCACGGTGAGCCGGCCCTCGTCGGCGGTGGTGCCCTGGAGGACGGGGACCCGGTGGAACCGGCCGCGCTCCAGTGCGTCCGTCACCTGGAGCGGCAGGACCTTGCCGTCGACGTTGGGGGTCCAGCGGGCGGTGGGGGTCAGCGAGGCGCCGAGCACCTGGTCGGCGGGCCGGGTGCGCAGGCAGGCCACGTCGGCGCACCCCAAGGCGTTCGCCCAGGTCGCGCCCCTGTCCTGCTGCGACTCCTGGGTGGGCAGCGGGAACCCGCAGCCGGACTGGGCGACGGCCCGGTCGAACAGGCCGATCGCGCGGGGCGAGACCAGGTTCTGGCAGACGCTGCCGCCGCCCGCCGACTCACCGAAGACCGTCACGTTGTCGGGGTCGCCACCGAACGCCGCGATGTTGTCCCGCACCCAGCGCAGGGCGGCCTGCTGGTCGAGCAGACCGTAGTTGCCGGACATCCCCTGCGGCGACTCCTCGGCCAGGCCGGGATGGGCCAGGTAACCGAACGCGCCGAGACGGTAGTTGAAGGTCACGTTGACCACGCCGGCCTTGGCCGCCAGGTTGCTGCCGTCGTAGAACGTCCCGGAGCCGACCGTGAAGCCTCCGCCGTGGATCCACACCATCACCGGCCGCTTCTGGAGCGACCGTTGCGCGGGCGTGTGGACGTTCAGGTACAGGCAGTCCTCGCTGGGCGTGCCGGGTCCCGCGAGGTTTCCCCAGGGGCTCGACCGGACCGCCTGCATACAGGGGTTGCCCGGCGTGGTGGCGTCCCGCACGCCCTGCCGGCGCTCGGGCGGTGACGGCGGCTTCCACCGCTGCGACCCGACCGGCGGCGCGGCGTACGGGATGCCGAGGTAGGAGTTCGCCGTCTGCCCTGCCTTTCCTTGCACCTGCCCGTACCGGGTGGTGACGGTCGGTCCTTCGGCCGCCGTGGCGTCGGCGGGCACGAAGGCCGTCGCGACGATCGACAGCGCGAGAGCGCCGTACAGCGACCCGATCCTTCGCGTACCTGGTAATCGCCGGCGACTTTTCGCCAGGCACTTCGAGAGCAGAGCGGACATCGTGCACCTCCGTACGGAAGGGGGCGGAAACTGCTCAGGCAGTCTCACTGGAGTCCGCACGCCCCGGCATCGTGCAAATCACCGGTCTCCGCCGTGGGGTCGGGTCGCCGTCGTACGGGGCCGTCCGGTGCGCAGTCGTCACTCCCGACGCGTCGGTGCAGGTCAGCAGATGAGCGAGCGGCCGGTGGGTGTCAGCCGCAGCGTCCAGCAAGCCGCGGTCTGTTCCCGCTCGATGCCCGGCAGGATCTCGTCCCGTGCCAGGGGGAGGGACCGTACGGCGGCGAGGTGCCGGCGATGAGCACTCTCGTCGGGGTACGAGGAGAAGACCGCGGCGACGTTCTTCCCGGTGTGGACGGGCAGCGCGGTGAACGTGTTGTGCGCCGTCTCCGTGGTCAGGACGGCGAGCGGCGCGGGTCCCGTCTCGTGGAGCACGGGGAGGAGACCGTCTCGGACGAGTGCGATGCCGTCCTCTCGTCCCGGAGGGAAGGACCACACGGTGGCTGTCACGAATCCTTCCGGTGCAGGAGCGCCGGCCGGGGGCCGCCGGGACGGCGCGACGGTGAAGCCGGTTCCGGCCGACAGAGGACGCAGCAGGTGGACATCGTCCGAGTCGACCATCGTGGCGTTCGCCCGGGGACCGTGCTCGGCCCAGACGGGACCGCCGTAGAAGGCCGTCAGCGCGCGGTGGCGTGCCGCCATGTCCCGGAACCCCCGCAGCCAGACGAAGCGATCCGGATCGTCGAGATCCCGGAACTGACCGAGCACGGCCATCCCGGTCTCCTCCTGGGTCTCGACGAACTCCCGGTCGAACAGCTCGATGAGTTCGTCGCGTCGACCGGGGCGCAGTGTGTACCGGCGAAGCTCGATCACGTCGAGGCGGCCGACGGTGTCGCTGGGATCGGTGGGATCAGTGGGGTCGATGGGGTCAGTGGCAAGCACGGCGGAACTCCTGTTCGGTTCGATCTCCGGGTACCCGGTCGCGGCAGGTCGGAGCCGGGCACGGACCGACGGTAGGCACGCCGTGTGCCAGGGGCTGTCAGTGTTTCCGAGGAGAATGCCTCCATGTCTGCCGGACGACTGCTGTCGGTACTGCTGTTGCTGCAATCCCGTGGGCGCATGTCCGCGCGCGGGATCGCCGGCGAACTGGGGGTGTCGGTACGGACCGCCTACCGCGACCTGGCGCGACTCCAGGCCGCCGGGGTCCCGGTCTACGCGGAGCCGGGCCCCGGGGGCGGCTATCAACTGCTGGACGGTTATCGCACCCGCCTCACCGGGATGAGCGAGGGCGAGGCACGCGCGCTGTTCTTCGCCGGACTGCCCGGCCCCGCCGCCGACCTGGGGCTCGCGACAGAGATGACGACAGCTCGGCTGAAGCTGCTGGCCGCGCTTCCGGCGGGGCTGCGCGAGGAGGCGTCGCGGACCGCGGCGGTGTTCCACCTCGACGCTCCCGGCTGGTACCGGGAGCCTGAACGGACGCCGCATCTTCCCTTGTTCGTCGACGCGGTGCTCACCCGGCGTGCGGTGGACGTGCGCTACCGGCGCTGGCGCGCGCCGCAGGAGGTGGATCGCCGCCTGCGCCCCTACGGCTTGGTGCTCAAGTCCGGCGTCTGGTACCTGGTGGCCGCCGGGCGGAGCCGGATCGCGACCTACCGGGTCACCCAGGTGCTCGACGCGGCGCTGAGCGACGAGCGGTTCGACCGGCCGGAGGGCTTCGACCTGGGCACGTACTGGGCCGCTTACCTCGCCGACTTCGAGGCCCGCCGCTACACCGGCACGGCCACCATCCGTCTGTCCCCGCGGGGACGCCGGCGCCTGCCCGACAACGTCCCGCCGGAGGTGGTGCAGGCGGTCGACTCCACCGCCACCGCCGCGGACGACGACGGATGGATCGAGGCGGTCGTCCCGACCGAGAGCACCGAGCACGCGTGCGGTGAGCTGCTACGTCTCGGCACCGACGTCGAGGTCGTCGCGCCGGCCGAACTCCGCGAGGCGATGGCCACCACGGTGGGCGCACTCGCCCGGGCCTACGGGGTCGCCTGACGCCGGAGCGCCGTCCCGGCGGGCCAGGCGACGTGCGGCGGTGCCCTCGAGCGGAAGGGGCCGGGCCCGGCGCCGAAGCGCCGGGCCCGGCCCCTTCGTGCTGTGACGGACGGGTGGGTCAGCCGATTTCGATGAGCAGATCGCCCGCCTCGACCTGCTGGATCCTGCCGATCGCGAGGCGGCGCACCGTGCCCGAGGTCTGGGCGGTGATCGACGCCTCCATCTTCATCGCCTCGATGGTGGCGACGGTCTGGCCGGCCGACACCGACGCGCCCTCCTCCACCTGGAGCGTGACCACTCCGGCGAACGGTGCCGCGACGTGACCCTCGTTGCCGCGGTCCGCCTTCTCCGCCGCCTTGACCTCGGTGGCGACGGACTTGTCGCGTACGGAAACCGGCCGCAACTGGCCGTTGAGCGTGGCCAGTACGCTGCGGTAGCCGCGCTCGTCGGCGTCGGAGACGGCTTCCAGCTCGATCAGCAGCGTGACGCCCGGCTCGAGCGTGACGGTGTGCTCGGTCTCCGTCTCCAGTCCGTACAGGAAGTCCCGCGTCGGCAGGACGGAGGTGTCGCCGTACGCCTCGCGGTGGGCGTTGAACTCCTTGGTGGGGCCGGGGAAGAGCAGCCGGTTCAAGGTCGCGCGCGGCGACTGCGCCAGGCCCTCGCGGTCCTCGTCCGACAGCTGCGGCGCCTCGGCCTTCGCCGGGCGGCCCTGGAGCGCGCGGGTGCGGAACGGCTCCGGCCAGCCGCCGGGCGGGTCGCCCAGCTCACCGCGCAGGAAGCCGATCACCGAGTCCGGTACGTCGAACTTGCCCGGGTCGGACTCGAAGTCCGACGCCGAGACCCCGGCGCCCACCAGGTGCAGCGCCAGGTCGCCGACGACCTTCGACGACGGCGTCACCTTCACCAGCCGGCCGAGCATGCGGTCGGCCGCGGCGTAGCAGTCCTCGATGAGTTCGAAGCGGTCGCCGAGGCCCAGGGCGATGGCCTGCTGACGCAGGTTGGACAGCTGCCCGCCGGGGATCTCGTGGTGGTAGATCCGTCCGGTGGGCGAGGCGAGACCGGACTCGAAGGGGGCGTACACCTTGCGGGTCGCCTCCCAGTAGGGCTCCAGGTCGCCGACGGCCTGGAGGGACAGGCCGGTCGCGCGCTCCGTGTGGTCGGTGGCCGCGACCAGCGCGGAGAGCGGAGGCTGGCTGGTGGTGCCGGCCATGGAGGCGACCGCCGCGTCGACGGCGTCGACTCCCGCGTCGATGGCGGCGATCAGGGTGCCGAGCTGTCCGCCCGCGGTGTCGTGGGTGTGCAGGTGGACGGGCAGGTCGAACCGCTCGCGCAGCGCGGTGACGAGGGTGCGGGCGGCGGGCGGACGCAGCAGCCCGGCCATGTCCTTGATGGCGAGGACATGGGCGCCCGCCTCCACGATCTGCTCGGCGAGACGCAGGTAGTAGTCCAGCGTGTACAGGGTCTCGCGGGGATCGGAGAGGTCGGCGGTGTAGCAGAGGGCGACCTCGGCGACCGAGGTGCCGGTGGCGCGTACCGCGTCGATGGCCGGACGCATCTGGGACACGTCGTTGAGGGCGTCGAAGATCCGGAAGATGTCCATCCCGGTCTTCGCGGCCTCGGCGACGAACGCCTCGGTGACCTCGGTGGGGTAGGGCGTGTAGCCGACGGTGTTGCGGCCGCGCAGCAGCATCTGGGTGCAGATGTTGGGCACGGCCTCCCGGATCTTGGCCAGCCGCTCCCACGGGTCCTCGGCGAGGAAGCGCAGCGCCACGTCGTAGGTGGCGCCTCCCCAGCATTCGAGGCTCAGCAGCTGCGGGGCGCTGTGGGCGACGTGCGGAGCGACGGCCAGCAGGTCGCGGGTCCGGACCCGGGTCGCCAGCAGGGACTGGTGGGCGTCGCGGAACGTCGTGTCGGTGACGGCGACGGCCGACTGGGCGCGCAGCTCGGCGGCGAACGCCTCCGGCCCGAGGGCGGCGAGGCGCTGCCGCGACCCGGCGGGCGGCTCTCCGAGCGGGACGGCGGGCAGCTTGTCCGCCGGGTCGATGACGTCGGGGCGCGGACCGTACGGCTGGTTGACGGTGATCTCCGCGAGGTAGCTGAGCATGCGGCTGCCGCGGTCGGCCGACGGACGGGCCCGCATCAGCTCCGGGTGTTCGTCGATGAAGCTGGTGGTGATGCGTCCGTCCCGGAACGCGGGGTGGTCGAGCACGGCGCCCAGGAAGGGCAGGTTGGTGGCCACGCCCCGGATGCGGAACTCGGCGATGGCCCGGCGCGCGCGGCGGGCCGCGTTGGCGAAGTCGTGCCCGTGGCAGGTGAGCTTGACGAGCATCGAGTCGAAGTGGGCGGAGACCTCGGCGCCGGTGTGGACGGTGCCGCCGTCGAGCCGGACGCCGGGCCCGCCGGGGGAGCGGTAGGCGGAGATGGTGCCGGTGTCCGGCCGGAAGCCGTTGGCCGGGTCCTCGGTGGTGATGCGGCACTGCAGCGCGGAGCCGTTGAGGACGATGTCGTCCTGGGTGAGGCGCAGTTCGGGCAGTGTCATGCCGGCGGCGATGCGCAGCTGTCCGATGACGAGGTCGCGTCCGGTGACCTGTTCGGTGACGGTGTGCTCGACCTGGATGCGCGGGTTCATCTCGATGAAGACGTGGTTGCCGCGCTCGTCGACGAGGAATTCGACGGTGCCCGCGTTGACGTAGCCGATGTGGCGGGCGAAGGCGACGGCGTCGGCGCAGATCCGTGCCCGCAGTTCCGGGTCGAGGTTCGGGGCGGGCGCGATCTCGACGACCTTCTGGTGGCGGCGCTGCACCGAGCAGTCCCGCTCGTAGAGGTGTACGACATTGCCCTCGGCGTCGGCGAGGATCTGCACCTCGATGTGGCGGGGGTTGACCACCGCCTGCTCCAGGAAGACCGTCGCGTCACCGAACGCGGAGCGTGCCTCTCGCATGGCCGCGTCGATCGCCTCACGCAGCTCCCCGGGCTCCGCGACCCGGCGCATACCGCGTCCGCCGCCGCCCGCGACGGCCTTCACGAACACGGGGAAGCCGATGTCCTCGGAGGCGGCGACGAGCACGTCGACGTCCTCGGACGGTTCTGAGGACTTCAGTACCGGTACGCCCGCCTCCCGCGCGGCCGCGACCGCCCGGGACTTGTTCCCGGTCAGGTGCAGTACCGACGCCGGCGGCCCGACGAAGGCGATACCGGCCTCGGCGCACGCGGCGGCGAGGTCCGGGTTCTCCGACAGGAAGCCGTAGCCCGGGTAGATGGCGTCGGCCCCCGCCTTTCGGGCCGCCTTGATCACCTCGTCCACGGAGAGGTAGGCCCGCACGGGGTGGCCTACCTCACCGATCTGGTACGCCTCGTCGGCCTTGGCCCGGTGAAGGGAGTTGCGGTCCTCGTAGGGGAACACCGCCACTGTGGAGATTCCGAGCTCGAACGCTGCGCGGAACGCGCGGATCGCGATCTCGCCGCGGTTGGCGACCAATACCTTGCCGAACATCAAACTCCCCAGTCGTGTCGCGGGCCGGGCGGCCTCAGGACGGGCGATGTCGCACGGGACGCCGGTGCCGGCATCCGGTGGTCATATGGGCGGCGGCGATGTGCCGGGGGCCTTGGGCCCGAAGCGCTCGTCACCGTATCCGAGACCTTCCCAGAGATCGCGGACGCAGACGATGGCCTGCGTCACTGCGGGGACCGCCGCTCGTCGGTGATCTGCGCCACGGTGATCGGGGGCCGAGTCGGTCAGGTGTCGGGCCGGGCGGTGCGCCCACTCGCCGCCGGGGGCGGGGCCGGGATCCGGGCCCCCGCCGGTGCGGCGCCCGGGCGCGGCGGGGCGGACGGCCGTCGTCCGGCACGGGGATCAGTCCGGGGCGAGCGAATATCTGTGACCGCCGAGTGAGAAATCAGCGCAACGCGCGGTGAGGGTATCTCGCGTAACAGGCGGAAAAGAATTTCTTGCAGCGCGGGGCCGATCTCGCCGTGCTACTGTCGTTATCAGTTGCAGTTGTGGTTCCCGAAAAATCCAAGTGCCCCGGCGGCCCCTCAGGTCGTTGTGAGCGCTTTTGTGTATCCGGTCATTTCCGGACGGGGTTAATCATTGCGGCGACACGGAGACCGCACGGTGTGGACTCCGGGTACTGCCCCTGAAGGAGATTTGACATGGCATCTGGCGTCGTGAAGTGGTTCAACGCGGAAAAGGGCTTCGGCTTCATCGAGCAGGACGGTGGCGGCCCTGACGTGTTCGCCCACTACTCGAACATCGCCGCCCAGGGCTTCCGTGAGCTGCTGGAAGGCCAGAAGGTGAACTTCGACATCGCGCAGGGCCAGAAGGGCCCGACCGCCGAGAACATCGTTCCGGCCTGACGCTAGCGCGTGATCGAGCCGGGGCCCGCACCTTGGGGTGCGGGCCCCGGCTCGTTGCAGTTACGGGGCTCGGCCCCGACACCGCGGCCCATCGTGCCGCGGCCCCTCTCCGGAGATCGCGCTTCTCGCGTGGCGGATGTCCCTCCCGCCTCCGGACGAACATTCGGCAGGGACTCATTCCGGCCTTGACGTCCGAATCGATCTGCCCGCCCGGTGACCTGCCGGGGTTTCTCACGAGCGGTTCGATTCGCTTTCGTTTTCGCTTTCTGCCTGGCTCGTTCTCGCGATTCTCCGTGCTGCTCCTCTGCTGCGGTAATTCCTTGATACGTGCCACATCGAGGAAGGTTCCGTATGAACCGCACACGTACCGACGACCGTTATTCCCGCACCCGTAGTGGCGGTGGCTCGGGCCGCGGCAGCCGTTTCGGCTCGCCGGCTCCCACCCGCTCGGGTTCCTCCGGCCGCTCCGGTGGAGGTGGCCGCTCCGGCGGTTACGGCCGCCGGCCCGCCGCGGCGCAGGGTGAGTTCGCCCTCCCCGTCACGGTGACCCCCGCACTGCCCGCCGTCGAGCGGTTCGCCGACCTCGACATGCCCGAGCAGCTGCTCGCGGCGCTCGCCTCCCAGGGCGTGACCGTGCCGTTCCCCATCCAGGGCGCGACGCTGCCCAACACTCTTGCCGGACGTGACGTGCTCGGCCGCGGCCGCACCGGCTCGGGCAAGACCCTCGCCTTCGGCCTGGCCATGCTGGCCAGTACCGCCGGGAAGCGCGCCGAGCCGCGACTTCCGCTCGCGCTGGTCCTCGTCCCGACCCGCGAGCTGGCCCAGCAGGTCACCGACGCGCTCACCCCGTACGCCCGGTCGCTGAAGCTGCGGATGGCCACGGTCGTCGGCGGGATGTCGATCGGCAGGCAGGCCGGTGCGCTGCGCAGCGGCGCCGAGGTCGTCGTGGCGACGCCCGGACGGCTGAAGGACCTGATCCAGCGCGGTGACTGCCGGCTCGACCAGGTCGCCGTCACCGTCCTCGACGAGGCCGACCAGATGGCCGACATGGGCTTCATGCCGCAGGTCACCGCACTCCTCGACCAGGTCCGCCCGGACGGTCAGCGGATGCTCTTCTCCGCCACCCTCGACCGCAACGTCGACCTGCTGGTCCGCCGTTACCTGAACGATCCGGTCGTGCACTCCGTTGACCCGTCGGCCGGCGCCGTCACGACGATGGAGCACCACGTGCTGCACGTCGACAGCTCCGACAAGCACGCCACCACGACGGAGATCGCCGCCCGCGACGGCCGGGTGATCATGTTCCTGGACACCAAGCACGCGGTGGACCGGCTGACGAAGGACCTGCTCAGCAGCGGCGTACGGGCCGCGGGACTGCACGGCGGCAAGTCCCAGCCGCAGCGGAACCGCACGCTGGCGCAGTTCAAGACCGGGCATGTCACCGTGCTCGTCGCCACGAACGTCGCCGCCCGCGGCATCCACGTCGACAACCTCGACCTCGTCGTCAACGTCGACCCGCCGACCGACCCCAAGGACTACCTGCACCGCGGCGGCCGTACCGCCCGGGCCGGCGAGTCCGGCAGCGTCGTCACCCTGGTGACCCCGAACCAGCGCCGCGACATGGCCCGCCTCCTGTCGCACGCCGGGGTCCGCCCGATGACCACCCAGGTCAGGTCCGGCGGGGCCGAGTTGAACCGCATCACCGGCGCGCAGGCACCGTCCGGCACGCCGGTCGTCATCACGGCACCGGTGACCGAGCGCCCCGCGCGCAGCGCCGGCTCCCGTGCCCGGCGCGGCCGCGGCTCGTCGCAGGCGCCGCGCCGCGCCCCGCGCCGGCAGCCTGCCGTCGGCACGGCGGCCTAGGGTCAGACATCGCCGGTCACGGCACTGGGCACCCAGGACGTCATCGATCAAGGCCCTTACCCATCGTCGCAGGAGGCATCTTTTGGCACCGGTTCAGCTGAAGCCCCGTCCGATCGGCACGAGTTCCGGCACCAGGGCGGCGGCCGGCCTCGTGGCGGCCGCCGGACCGCAGGTCCGTGGCGACACGACCGTGAAGGTGTGGGGCGACATGACCGTGGAGGTGGCGCTGTCCGTGATGGCCGGCGCCCGCGCCGGGCATCTGCTCATCTGCGACGCGGACGACCAGTGCACGGGATCCGTCACCCTGGCGCAGCTCGTCGCCGTACGCGACAGCGCCGTCAGCACGGACACGGTCCGGCTGAGCGATGTCGTCGCTCTCTCCCGTTGAACCGCCGTACCCCTTGCGGACTCCCCTTCCGCTTCCCCACTTCTCCCTGTGAGGTCTCATGCGCTGCGTCATCGCTCGCTTCCCCTTCGATCTGACCAAGAGCGGCGTGCTGGAATCGATGAAGGGCGTCAAGCCCGAGCCGATCACCGGTGACTTCGTGGTCATCGGCCGCCGTCAGTACCCCGTCAAGCAGGTGGGCGCCGTCATCACCCGACAGGACCGCCGTGACTTCAGCGCCGGCGAGGTCGTCCGGGCGATGACGGGGCTCGGCTTCACCTGCCGCTCACACGTCCAGGCAGCGCCCGTGAGCGTGCTCACCCCGCTCCAGCAGGCGCACGCCTCGCTCGGCAGCACGGTGGCCGGCTGACCTACGGCACCCTCCGGGCCTGACAAGGCACCGGGGCGGCACAGAACGAGGAGGGCCCGACCGGCGCGCGCCGGTCGGGCCCTCTTCATGTGGTGTCACTGCCTCGTAGTGGTGGATTCACTGGTCGGAGTAGCTGAAGTCGCCGACGGTCCAGGCGCTGACGTCCTCGATGGAGACGCGGTACATGCCGCCTGTTTCGGGGATCCCGACCGTCCCCTGGAGGATCCGGGCCACGTGGAAGTGCAGATGGGTGGGCGGGCCCTGCCTGGCGGGCGAGGCGCTGAAGGCGCCGGAGAACGCACGGAGGCTCTCCGAATCCGTCAGGACCTCCGACACACGCTGCCTCCATACGGCTTCGGGGGCCAGTCGGCCGGTGATGACAGCGCCACCGGTGACCACGGTCAGAGACATGAGATTGCTTTGCCCGGACTCCACCAGGGCGGCCACGTCGACGAGCAGAGCGTCAGGTTTCGACATGACAGGCGAGTTTATTTCACCCGGGCCCTCTCCACGGCGGCGGTGTCGGTGACCTGCCGCCGGCGGGCCCTCGTCCGGGCCGCTTCCGGCCCGGACCACGCTCCTGAGCAGGGCAGAGGCCCTGGCCTGGGTCAGCCGCCGATCTCACGTTTCTTCCGTCCCGAGCGCCCAAAAATCTATGCTCGCCGTAGTAGACATTCGCCTCCGAGGTGGTTAGTGTTCCTGTTGTAGCCGAGATCAGAGAGAGCCCGGCAGAGACGAACTGCCGAGCAGTAGCAGTACCCGCAGTTCGGTGCGGTGGTGGAGTTCCGGAGCCGGTTTCGCAGGATGGCGACGGGACTGACCCCGCACTGGGTGGCCCGCAGTGTTCAGGGGCCACCGGGAGCAGTACCGAGTACCAGGTAAGTAGCAAGTAGCGACCACCGGTGGTCGCCCGAGGAAGGAACGGAGGAAGCAGACGCCATCAGGATCGCCCGGGAGAGGAAGACTCCCCGGGTACCGCAAGACCCCGGAACGGAAGGTGGTCCCCGGTCACGCATTCGCGATCCCCGCGCTCCCGTCCCTTTTCGGGGCGATGCCGCGGAAACAGAAGGTCGGCGCAGGACTAGGGCCGACAGATGGTGTTCAATTTCCTTCGGGGCCCTGGTGCCGTACGGCACCAGGGCCCCTCGACGCGTTCTCACGAAGAAGAGGTGCAGATGACAGCGGATAATGCGCTCGGTGGACGGCTCGACGACGATGACTACCCCGCCTACACGATGGGACGGGCCGCCGAGATGCTGGGCACCACGCCCGGCTTCCTCCGGGCGATCGGTGAAGCGCGGCTGATCACCCCGCTGCGCTCCGAGGGCGGTCACCGGCGCTACTCGCGGTACCAGCTGCGGATCGCCGCCCGCGCGCGTGAACTCGTCGACCAGGGCACCCCAGTCGAAGCCGCCTGCCGCATCGTCATCCTCGAGGACCAGCTCGAAGAAGCGCGGCGTATCAACGCCGAGATCCGCCGTGCCGCCGGACAGCCGATCGAGAGCTCCGGCGAGGTCTCCGGCTGACTCCACCCGCCCATGTCATGTCGCGGCCCGGTCCTCGGCGCCGTCCGGCGGTGGGCCGCGGCGGTCGCCCGCCTCGGGCGAGCGCGGCTACATGTCCCACGGCGCCTGCGGGAGCACCTCACCGGTCACGCCAATGGCGCGCAGGGGGCCGCAGCGGAGCCGATGTTCCGGGGGCAGGCCGGACGGGTAGGGTGCGTCGCCGGTGTGGCGGCTACCGTGCGGTGGGCGGTGAACCGTGCGCCCTTCCGTTCCTTGTCCGTCCTGTAGGGGGATCCATGACCACGACGACCGGCGGCGGCACCCCGCCGCGGCTGCGCCTGCCCTTCGACCTCGCCGGCCTGGACGCGTCCCCCGTCATGACCGAGCGGCTGGTCCTGCGGCCGATCCGCCCCCAGGACGCCGACGACATCCACGCCTACCAGCGGCTGCCCGAGGTCGTGGCCCATCTGCCCTGGCCGCTGCGCGACCGGGAAGCCAGCGGCGAGCACACCGAACTGCGGGCGAAGCAGCGCACGTTGACCGCCGACGGTGAAGCGGTCGCCCTCGCCGTCGTGCTGCCCGGGGAGCCGGGCCTCGGCGGCGGGGACGAACGGGTCATCGGCGACCTCACCTTCATCCTCGCCAGCGCCGCCCACGCCCAGGTCGCGGTCGGGTGGGTCCTGCACCCCGGCTTCCAGGGCCGGGGGTACGCCCACGAGGCGGCCACGGCCCTCCTCGACCTCGCCACCGGTCTGGGGGCCCACCGGATCGCCGCGACGGTGGACGCGGCCAACGAGCCCTCCCTGGCCCTCTGCGCACGACTCGGCATGCGCAGGGAAGCGACGTTCCGGCAGGACCGCCACGGCGACACCGGCTGGCGCGACACCGTGATCTACGCCCTTACCCGTGACGAATGGCTCGCCCGTAGGACAGTCTCGGCCGACTGAGGGCGGGCGACGGGGAGCGCCGCGCGGACCTGTGCGCGGCTTACGGGCCGAGGAGTTCGGAGTACCGCTCGACCAACTGCTGCTCCGCGTCGTCGAGATACGCCGCGAGCAGCAGTTCGGCCTTGGTGCGGTCCGCCGCCTTGAGTGCGGAGAGGATCTCGCGGTTGCGCTCCAGGTAGGGCTCGTGGAAGCCGCGCGGATTGTCCATCGCGTGGAAGACCAGGCGCAGTTCGGCGAGGATGCCGCGCATCAGCTCGTCGAGGCGCCTGCTGCGGGCGAGGGCCACGACGGCGTGGTGGAAGTGGATGTTGGCGGTGCCGAGGTCGCGCCAGGCACCTTCCTTCGCGGCCTTCTCGCCCTCGGCGACGGCCGCCTCCGCGTGGCTCAGGTCGTAGGGCGGGGCCTCGAGTCCGCGGACCGCGGCGCACTCGATGAGCCTGCGCACCTGGTAGATGTCGGTGACGTCCTGCACGGTCAGCATGCGCACGAAGACGCCGCGGTTGAGCTCGTGGACCAGCAGCCGTTCGTGCGTGAGCAGGCGGAACGCCTCGCGGAGGGTGTTGCGGGAGATGCCCAGCGCGCCGCCGATGGCGTCCTCCGACAGCTTGCTCCCTGGCGGCAGGTACCCCTCGGAGATGCGCGTGCGCAGGATGTCCGCGACCCGGTCGGCGGTGCTGGAGCGTCCCAGCAGGGCGCGGTCGCCGACGAGCACGGCAGGGTCGACCTCGGCTGTCATGTGTCCGTCCTTCTCCCACGGCCGGCGGTCGTGACGGTTTGAGGGACTGCGCCGGTCGGTCCGGGTCAGTCAACCGGAAATCATTGAACGAAACAACAGAGACCTTGTCGGATCGTTCAACGATTTTCTATGTTGTGTGGTGTGATCGTGAACGCAGCCTGACCGGACCGCCGCAGGTGCACCCGGAGCAGCGCGGTTGTACCTCCTGACCGACGGACCGTTCCAAGGAGACCCAGCGGTGACAGACCTCGTGATCGACCTCAACGCGGACCTCGGGGAGGGCTTCGGACGATGGACCCTCACCGACGACGAGGCCCTGCTGTCCCTGGTCACCAGCGCGAACGTCGCCTGCGGCTTCCACGCGGGCGATCCCGGCACCATGCGCCGCGTCTGTGACACGGCCGCCGAGCGCGGTGTACGGATCGGCGCCCAGGTCTCCTACCGGGACCTCGCCGGCTTCGGCCGCCGGGCCATGGACGTGCCGGCGGACGAGCTCGCCGACGAGGTCACGTACCAGATCGGCGCCCTCCAGACGTTCGCCCGCGCCGCCGGAGCGGCGGTGAGCTACGTCAAGCCGCACGGAGCGCTCTACAACCGGGTGGTGGCCGACCATGAGCAGGCGGCCGCGGTGGCCGCCGGCGCCCGGCTGGCCGACCCCGGGCTCGTCGTGCTGTGCCTGCCCGACTCCGCCATGCACGCGCAGGCGGCGCGCGTCGGCCTCCCCGTCGTCGAAGAGGCGTTCGCCGACCGCGCCTACACGGCGACCGGGACGCTGGTCCCCCGAAGCACGCCCGGTGCGGTGATCACCGATCCGGCGGAGGTCGCCCGCAGGGCCGTCGCTCTCGCGCGGGAAGGCCGCGTCACCGCGCTGACCGGCGAGCCCGTGGCGGTACGGGCACGCTCCTTGTGCCTGCACGGAGACACCCCCGGAGCGGTCGCGGCGGCCGGGCAGGTGCGCGCGGCGCTCGACGCGGCCGGGGTCAGGGTGGAGGCGTTCGTATGAGGCTGAGACCGGTCGGGGAGGACTCCCTGCTCGTGGACCTGGACACGCCGGAAGAGGCACAGGCCTGGCACGCCCGGATCATCGACCGGTGCGGCCGGGGGACCCCGGCGCCGGTGCGCGACATCGTGCCCGGGGACCGGACCGTGCTCCTCTACGGCGTCGCCGACGTCCACGCCATGGAGGCCGAGCTGCGCCGTTGGTCCGTCCCCCTGTCAGCGGCCGGCAGCGGTCCTCTGGTGGAGATCCCTGTGCGCTACGACGGGGCCGATCTCGGCGCCGTCGCCGAACTGTGGGGGGTCACCGAGGACGAGGTGGCGCGGATTCACAGCGGTACGGAGCACCGGGTGGCGTTCTGCGGATTCGCCCCGGGGTTCGCCTACATGCTCGGCCTCGGCGAGCGGTACCACGTGCCGCGCCGTTCGGCGCCGCGCACGTCGGTGCCCGCAGGCTCGGTGGCGCTCGCCGGTCCTTACACCGGTGTGTATCCGCGGGCCTCCCCGGGCGGCTGGCAGCTGATCGGGACGACCCGGGTGCGCCTGTGGGACATCGACCGCGAGCCCGCGGCGCTGCTGACACCCGGCACGCGCGTGCGCTTCGTCCCCGAGGAAGCCGCGCCGGGAGCCGCAGCGGGCGCGAGGGGGCGCAGGGCATGAGCGGCGGCACGCTGGACGTCGTACGGGCCGGCGCCCTCACCACCGTCCAGGATCTCGGCCGTTCCGGTCATGCCGGGCTCGGCGTGCCGCGTGCCGGGGCGCTCGACCTGCCCGCGCACCGGCTCGCGAACCGGCTGGTGGGCAACTCCGCCGACGCGGCGACCCTGGAGACCACGCTGACCGGGGTCGCCGTGCGCACCGACCGCTCCGTGGTGGCCGCCGTGACGGGGGCGCCGGCGCCGGTGCGGGTGAACGGCCGGCCCGCGGCATGGGGAACCGCCGTGCGCCTGCCCGCCGGCGCCGTGCTCGACGTGGGCGCGCCGACCAGCGGCCTGCGCAGCTACGTCGCCGTCGGCGGAGGCATCGCGGTCGCGCCCGTCCTGGGCAGCCGCTCCACCGATCTGCTCTCCGGGCTCGGTCCGGCCCCGCTCAAGGACGGGGAGACCTTGCCCCTCGGCGAGGTGACCGGCCCGCCGCTGCATGCCGACACGCTGCTGTGGCCGGCGCCCCCGGAGGAACTGGTGCTGCCCGTACTGCTCGGGCCGCGCGACGACTGGTTCACAGCCGCCGCGGTGGACACCCTCGCCACGGGCCGCTACGAGATCTCCCAGCACAGCAACCGCATCGCTCTGCGGCTGGACGGCCCGCCGCTGGAGCGGACCGTGCACCGTGAGATGCCGAGCGAAGGAATGGTGGTCGGCGCGGTGCAGGTGCCGCCCGACGGCCGACCCGTCGTCTTCCTCGCCGACTGCCCCACCACCGGTGGCTATCCCGTGATCGGTGTGGTCCCCGAGAGCCTGCTGTCCCCGGCCGCGCAGGCCGTACCGGGTCTCACGGTCCGCTTCGTACCGCGACGCCACCGTCGCCGGTAGGCGCGGTGAGCTCCTGCCCCGGAGCCGGACCTGACCCGGCGCGGGGCGCTCGCTCCGGTGTCAGGCCTGGGCGGCGTACGAGACGAAGCTCGTCCACGACGCGGGTGACACGGCGAGTTGAGGGCTCTGCTCGACCTTGGAGTCCCGGACGTGGACGGTCGCGGGGGTGGCCGCCACTTCGACGCAGTCGTCGCCGGAGCTGCCGCTGTAACTGCTCTTGAACCAGGCCAGTTCTGTGGTGCTCATGTCGCTCCTCGCATCCGGCGCAGCAGGCTCAAGGATTCCTCCAAGGAGAGAGCCTGTGACCGCATCCTGGCATACCGCATCTGGAGCATGCTGACCACTTTGGGGTCGGAGATGAACCGCCCGCTCTCCTGCCCCTCGCAGTAGCCGTACCACTTGTTGTCCGGTGTCTCCAGCAGCCGGATCGGACCGTCTATCCCGGCATGGATCACTCGTTGCTGCGGCATGACCTGGACCTCGATGTTCCGAAGTGCCGCGAGTTCGAGGAGGTGGTGGAGAAGCTCCGGGCTCGCTCCCACCCCGCGCTGGAGCACATGCTCCTCGACGATGAAGCTGAACGCCGTGTTCGGCCGTTCCCGCAGCAACCTCTGACGCTCCGTCCGCGCGGACAGCATGGCCTCGATCTGGTCGTCGCCGAGTGGCGGCAGGCGCTCCGAGAACAGCGTGCGCGCGTACGCCTCCGTCTGCAGCAGGCCGGGGATCAAACGGCACTCGTACGTGTAGAGGTTGACCGACTCCGCCTCCAACTGCGCCCACTGCCGGAACCAGCTCGCCAGCCCCGGCCGCCGCGACAGATGCCGTGCGGCTCCCCGCAGCGCGCCGAAGGCGTCGAGCACCTCCTCCGCCCGGTCGACGAATGCGGCCGGAGGGAACCGGCGGCCCTGTTCGATGGAGGCGACGGTCGGCACCGAGTACCGCACCTGTGGGGCGAACTGTTCCTGTGTCAGCCGTGCACGCTTCCGGAACGCCTTGACGACCTCGCCGAACGCCTTGAGGCTGTCCGAACTCTCCGGCTCGGCGGCGCTCGTGGCGCCGTTCATGTCCCCGGGCGGACCGCCCGGTCCGCAACCGGCGCCGTCCGCCTCGCCGTTCCCGTCGTCACCGCTGGTCTCGCACGCCGCCATGCCGGCCACCTTCCACGTACCGTGTCGCAACCGGCCCATGGTCACGCCCGGTTACCCATGTCGTCCACCGTGCGTACTCGTACGCTGACTCTGCGTACGAGTTCCGGGTCGGCGTGCAGGCCGCACGCATGTTCCCCGGCCGGAGACTCTGGTGGCCGGAAACGCTTGTGGGAGCGCTCCCGCGCCTGCTAGACATGCGCCGCATGGACCTTGTTCCCTTTGTGCGCCGCTACCGTCCGTCGGACAGGGCGGCGCTGGCGGACATCTGCGTCAGAACGGCTCATGAGGGCGGGGACTCCACGTCGCTCTATCCGGATCCCGGGCTGATGCCGACGCTGTTCGCCTTCCCCTACGTCGAGTTGGAGCCCGAGTTCGCCTTCGTGCTGGACGACGGCACCGGGCAGGCCGTCGGATACATCCTGGGCGCCTGTGACACCCCGCGCTTCGCCGAGCGGTTCCGCGCCGAGTGGCTGCCGCTCGTGGCGGAGCGGTACCCCGAGCCGGCGGGAGAGCCCGCAACGCCCGTCGAGGAGATGCTGGTTCTCCTGCACCGGCCGGAACGGATGGTGCTGCCGGAACTGGCGTCCTTCCCGGCGCACCTGCACATCGATCTGCTGCCGGGGTGGCAGCGCCGCGGCTTCGGACGCGCCCTGATGTGGGCTTTGCTGGACGCGCTGGAGGTCGCGGGCGCGCCGGCCGTGCACCTCTGCATGGTGCGGGCCAACACGGCCGCGCGGGCCTTCTACGGACGTCTTGGTTTCCGGGAGATCGATGTGCCGGACCCCGGCCCGGTCCATTACCTGGGCCGGTCGACGGCTCGCGCCGAGCCTGCGGCATGACGAAGGCGGTGCCCACCGAACGGACGGCGGGTACCGCCTCCGTCACGCGCCTCAGTGGCCGGCGGCCTCCGGGGAGCGCCGATGCCGACCGCGGCCACGACGGCGCCGAGGACGCAGAGCACACCGGTGACGAGCACGGCCGTGTGCGCGCTCAAAGGAGGCGGCGCCGGAGGACGCGGCGGAGAGCGGGAACGGCCAGGGCGGACGTCCGGTCGGGCGGGCTCGGCGTCGGAGGGCGGAGCGGCCCGGGGCGGACGTCCGGTGGCGGGATCCGGCGTCGGGAGCGGGAGCCGGCGTCGTGGCGGACGCTCGATCGGCCAGGACCCGGCGGCGGATAAACCGGTGTCGTGGGAGCGGCCCGTCTCCCTAGACTCGGGACGCGCGGTGCACACGGCATCGCAGCGCCGTCCGGCGTCGGATCGAGGGGAGCACGACCATGCGTTGCCGCACTGCCGTCGTCGTTCCCCGGTCACGCTACGACGTGATCCTGATGTCCACGCCCACCCGGTGCCGGCTGCGCGGCCGCCACCGGAAGCCCGTGACGAACGCCTGATCCCGGCCTGCCCGGTGCTCGACCGTAAGGTCGCCCGCCCGGCACGCCGTCATGCGCCCGTGCCCCGGTCGGGGCAGGGACATGTGCCCGAGCCCCTTTGCCGGGGACGGCGTGGGATCCGCAACCGAGGCCCCTCGTACGGGAATTGCGCTGCCTGTCTCCCGACACATCTGAAAGGCCATGGGCCGTGCGCACCGACCCGCGACACCGATCCGTTTCCACCGGTCCGCTGACCCGCGTCAGGAACCTGGGCATCCTCGCCCACGTCGACGCCGGCAAGACCACCGTCACCGAACGGATCCTGTATCTCACCGGCGCCACCCACAAACGGGGAGAGGTCCATGACGGCACGACCGTCACCGACTTCGACCCGCAGGAGCGCGACCGCGGCATCACCATCTTCGCCGCGGCCGTCAGCTGCGACTGGGACGGCCACCGGATCAACCTGATCGACACACCCGGCCATGTCGACTTCGCCGACGAGGTCGAGCGTTCGCTGCGGGTGCTCGACGGCGCTGTCGCCGTGTTCGACGCCGTCGCCGGGGTCGAGCCGCAGAGCGAGGCCGTGTGGCGGCAGGCCGACCGGCACGGCGTGCCCCGGATCGCGTTCGTCAACAAGCTGGACCGTGCGGGCGCGGACCTGGACCAGGCCGTCAGGTCGATCAGGGAACGGCTGCGTACGGTCCCGCTGGTGGTCCAACTGCCCGTCGGGCAGGAGGACGGCTTCACCGGCGTGGTGGATCTGCTGCGCATGCGTTCGCTGATCTGGACCGCCGGCCGGGACACGTACGAGGAAGGCCCGGTGCCCGACGCCCTGCTGGCGGAGGCGGCACGACGCCGGCGCCTGCTGGAGGAGGCCGTGGCCGAACTCCACCCCGTCGCGCTGGAGGAGTTCTGCGAACGATCCGCCCTCTCGGAGCCGACCCTGGCCGGTGCGCTGCGCGACCTGACCCTCAGCGGTGAGGGCGTCGTCGTGCTGTGCGGTGCCGCGTACCGCGACTGCGGGATCGAGCCACTGCTCGAGGCCGTCGTCGCGTATCTGCCCTCGCCGACGGACGTACCGCCGGTGCGGGGCACGCGGGACGGCGCGGAGCAGGAGCGGCCGGCGGACCCGGAGGCGGCGTTCGCGGGGCTGGTGTTCAAGGTGAACTCCACCTCCACGGGCAGGCTGACGTATGTGCGCGTCTATTCGGGCACGATCAGGAAGGGGGACACGGTGCTGGACGTGGGCGCCGGCCGTTCGGAGCGGATCGGCAGGATCCTGCGCGTACAGGCCGACCGGCACGCCGAGGTGGACCGGGCCGAGGCCGGGGACATCGTGGCCGTGGTCGGGCCGAAGGCCGCCCGTTCCGGTGCGACCCTGTCCACGCCGGCCGCGCCGCTGCTCCTCGAACCGCCCACCGCGGCCGCCCCGGTCGTCACCGTGGCGGTCGAGGCACGCAGCCGCCTCGACACCGACCGGCTGGCGACGGCGCTGGCCCGCCTGGTCGAGGAGGACCCCTCCCTGACCGTCCGGACCGATCCGGAGACGGGTCAGACGGTGCTGTCGGGCATGGGCGAACTGCACCTGGAGGTCGCGGTGGAGAAGATCCGCCGCGCCCACGGGCTGGAGGTCGGCGTCGGCCGTCCCCAGGTGGCGTACCGAGAGACCGTCGTCCGCGGCGTGACCGGTCTGGTGTACCGGCACGTCAAACAGGACGGCGGCGCAGGGCAGTTCGCGCATGTCGTCCTCGACGTCGCACCGCTGGAAACGGACGACGACCGTGCGGAGGGCTTCGAGTTCTCGTCGACCGTCACCGGTGGACGGGTGCCGCAGGAGTTCGTCCGCGCGGTGGAGGCCGGTTGCCGGGACGCTCTGGCGGAGGGCCCTCTCGGGGGCCATCCGGTGACCGGGCTGCGGGTGACGCTGACCGACGGGGCCACGCACTCCAAGGACTCGTCGGAGATGGCGTTCAGGGCGGCGGGCCGCTTCGGGCTGCGTGAGGCGCTGCGAACCGGCGTGATGGCCCTGCTCGAACCGGTCGTCGAGGTCACGGTCACCGTGCCCGACGACGCGGTCGGCACGGTCCTCGGCGACCTCGCCGCCAGGCGCGGACGCGTCTCGGGCCAGGCGACGAGGTCCGGTACGGCGGTCGTCACCGCGACCGTGCCGCTGGCCGAACTGTTCGGCTACGCGAACCGGCTGCGCAGCCGCACCCAGGGCCGGGGCACCTTCACCACCCGGCCCGCCGGCTACGCGCCGGCACCGGCGACGGTGCCGGGCGGGGTGACGTCGTCGTAGCGCCGCCGGTGCGGGGCCGTCCTGGGAGGGACGGCCCCGCGTCGGGGTGGGCGGCCTTCCGCGTCACCCGCCCGGCCGCGGCCCCGCCGCGCGTCCGAGGGGCAGAGCCTCGGGAGGTGTCCGTCACAGTGCACCGAATGGGCCCATTTCCGCGTTGCTCCTGGGAAAACGACCATGACAGCATGCGATCCGTGAGTGACAACGGGGATGACATATCGAGGCCTGACCGCCTTTCCAGACTTGCCGAGTTGGCCGATTGGCCCGCTCCGGAGCAGCCGGTCGCGACAAGTGATACACCACGGCCGGTGAAGTCGGCCGAACCGCCGGTGGTGGATGAGGTGGCGGCGGGGCGGCGTCGGTTTGCGCGTTTGCTGGGTGAGTTCCGGCGTGCGGCGGTGCTGGTGCCGTTCGACGCGCAGGGGAGTTTGTGGACGGCGGACTTCAACGGGGTGCGGTGGATCTGTGCGTTCTCCGACGAGGAGGCGCTGTCACGGTTCGCGCACGCTCAGCGGGACGTGGGGCGGGAGTGGGTGTTCCGGACGGTGCTGGGTGCGCGGTTGCTGGATGTGATGGTGCCGATGCTGCCCTCTCCGGCGGGTGTTGCGCTGGATGCGGGTAGCGAGGACGGCATGTTGTTTCCGCCGGTCGAGGGTGTGGTGCCCGAGGCGGCGGTGGTGGATCTCGGGGGGACGCGGTGAGTGGGGAGCAGCCGGATCTTGCGGCGCCGCCGTCGGCTTTGGTGGAGATCGCGAACGGTATCAATTTGGCGCATGCGGAGCTGAAGGAGCTCGGCATGATCGGGGAGGCGACGACGGGCCGGGGGTTTTCTGATCTGGCTTTGTCGGGGCTGGAGTTGGGGCATGGGGGTTTGACGTCGGAGTTCGAGACGTTCTGCAACCGGTGGGAGTGGGGCGTTCGGGCGCTGACCATGAAGGGCAATGTGGTTGCTCAGGCGTTGGGTCTGTCGGCGGGGTCGTTCGCGGAGCAGGAGCAGTACGTCAAGGACAGCATCAAGATCGGTGTGAACTCGCTGAACGGTAATCCGCATCTGTCGGAGGACGAGGTCAAGCAGATGCGCTGGGACACGATTCGTGACCAGCATGCGTGGGACAACGCCGACTGGAGCCGGGAGTCGTTCTCGCAGGCGCATGCCGAGGTGAAGCAGACGTGGGCCAACACCACCTATGACGTGATGGACGCACAGAACGACGCGATGGAGCGGGCGGGGATCCTCGACCCGGCGGTGCGGGAGCGGTTGGACGCGCAGTTGCGTGAGGATCTGGACCCTGATCAGGCGACGGTCGATCAGGCTGAGCAGCCGCGGTGGGGGGAGAGTCGCTGATGGTGGACTGGGGCGGGCTGGTCGACAAGGGCGTCGACATCGTCGACGACGGGATCGACAAGGGCAAGGAACTGGTCGGCGAGGGCGTCGACTACGTGACCGACAAGGCCGGCGAAGGCCTGCGGCACTACGGCTACGACGGTGTGGCCGAGGCGGTCGAGGACTGGGGGGACGAGACCGCCTCGTCTCTCGGTGCGCAGGTGGGTGAGCAGCAGCTCGGTCAAACCGAGGAGGCGAACGAGCTGATCCATGGCCGGCCGGAGAAGATCGCCGAGTCGGTGAAGAACCTGCGGGACTTCCACAAGGCGTTCGACCTGGTCGGCGGCGGGTTGAAGAAGATGGACTCCGCCCACTGGAAGGGTGAGGCGGCCAATACCTTCCGGGAGAAGTTCGAGCCGCTGCCCACGGACTGGCTGCGCGCGGCGGACGCGTGCGAGGACGCGGCCAAGGCTTTGGAGACCTACTCCAAGGCGATCACCAGCGCGCAGGGCAAGGCGAAGGAGGCGATCGCCCTCTACAAGGAGGGTGAGAGCGACTCCAAGAAGGCGGTCGAGGCGTACAACAAGAAGGTCGACGCCTACAACGCGGCCCGCAACGGGGACGATCCGCTGCCGCACCCCGGCGAATACTCGGATCCGGGCAAGGCGAAGCGGGCCCGCGCACAGGAGATCCTCGCCGACGCCCGCAAGGCCCGCAACGAGGCCGCCGAGGCTGCCAAGTCCGCGGTGACGGCGGCGATGGCGCACGCCCCGAAGGAACCGACCGGCCGGGACAAACTCAAGGCCGAGTTCACCGACTACGCCCTCGGCATGGGCGTGGAATCCATGCACCTGGCCGGCGGCGTGGTCAAGGGAACAGCGGGCATCGTCAACTTCGTCCGCTCGGTCAACCCGCTCGACATGTACAACCTGACCCACCCGGCCGAGTACTGGAAAGGCGTCAACACCACACTGGCAGGCATCGCCTCCACCGCCGCCAACCCCGACCGGGCGCTGAAGAACGCCTGGGAAGCCGCCAAGGGCGACCCTTCCGAATTCATCGGCCGCCTCATCCCCGAAATCCTCGGCACCAAAGGCGCCGGCGCCGTCAAAGGCCTGGTCACCGCCGGCAAGCACCTCCCCGATGCCAACAAGCCCGGCGGCGCCCGAGGAGATCACGACCGTGATCCCGACAGCGGCGGGAAGAAGTGCAGCGACACCAAGTGCGACGGAGACCCGGTCGACGTCGCGACCGGCCGGATGCTCCTGCCGCAGACCGACATTGTCCTGCCCGGCTCACTGCCACTGGTCTTCCAGCGCACGCATGACTCCTCGCACCGCTCCGGCCGCTGGTTCGGCCCGACCTGGTCCAGCACGGTCGACCAACGCCTGGACATCGACTCCGAAGGCATCGTGTTCAGCTGCGCCGAGGGCAGCCTGCTGGCCTACCCGCACCCCGCGCCGGGTGTCCCCGTCATGCCCACCCACGGGCGGCGCTGGCCGCTGGACCGGGTCGATGACGGCTACACGATCACGGACCCCGACTCCGGCCAGGTCTGGCACTTCACCGACCACACCGCCGAACTCGCCCTTCTGACCCAGATCGACGACCGCAACGGCCGCTGGATCACCTTCGAGCACGACGAGACCGGCGCACCGACGTCGATCGTCCACCACGGCGGCTACCACCTCAAACTCACCACCAGCGAAGGCCGCGTCACCGCCCTCCACCTCGCCGGCGCCGCCCCGGACGGCTCCGACCAGGAGATCCTCCGCTACGGCTACACCGACGGCCACCTCACCGAGGTCACCAACTCCTGCGGCCGCCCCCTGCGCTTCGGCTGCGACGAACACGGCCGCATCACCTCGTGGACCGACACCAACGGCAGCCACTACGACTACGTCTACGACGACCAGGACCGCTGCACCTACCAGACCGGCTCCAACGGGCACCTTGAATCCCGCTTTACCTGGGACGACACCGACCCCGAAACCGGCCTGCGCATGACCTCCATCACCGACGGCCTCGGCCACACCAAACGCCACGTCATCAACGACCGTGCCCAGGTCGTCGCAGAGATCGACGCCCTCGGCGCCGTCACCCGCTACGAACACGACCGCTACAACCGACTGCTCTCCCGCACCGACCCACTCGGCCACACCAGTCGCTTCACCTACGACGAACACGGCCGTCTCACCGAGGTCGAACGCCCCGACGGCCGCCAGTCACGCGCCGAGTACAGCGACCTCGGCCTGCCCGTACGGGTCACTGGCTACGACGGGAACACCATCCGCCAGACCTTCGACGACCGGGGCAACCGCACCTCGGTCACCGACCCGACAGGGGTGACGACGCAGTTTTCACACGATGAGGCTGGTCATCTGGTCGCTGTGACGAACGCCTTGGGCCACACCACTGCCGTGCGCTGCGACAAGGTCGGTCTGCCGATGGACATCACCGACCCTTTGGGCGGAGTAACGCGCTACCGGCGAGATGCCTTCGGCCGCCCGGTCGCCATTACCGATCCACTCGGAGCTGTCACGCGCCTGGAGTGGACGGTTGAGGGCAAACTCGCGCGACGCATCGACGCCGACGACAGCGAACAGTCATGGATCTACGACGGCGAGGGGAACTGCACCAGGCATACCGACGCGATGGGAGGCGTCACGGCCTTCGAGCACACGGACTTCGACCTCCTGATGGCCAAGACCGGCCCGGACGGAGCCCGCTACGAGTTCACCCACGACACCAATCTCCAGCTGACCCGGGTCGTCAACCCGCAAGGTCTCACCTGGTCCTACGGCTACGACCCCGTCGGCAACCTCGTAGCCGAGACCGACTTCGACAACCGCACCCTCACCTACGACCGCGATCGGGCAGGACGCCTCATCGCTCGCACCGACACCCTCGGCCAGACGACCCGCTACGAACGCGACGAACTCAACCGCGTCACCCGCAAGGACGCCGCCGGATCCATCACGACCTTCTCCTACGACTACTCCGACCAACTGGCCGAAGTCGTCAGCGCCGACGCGATGGTCGCTCTCCTGCACGACCGTTATGGCCGTCTTGTCTCAGAGACGGTAGATGGCCGCACCATGTCGTTCACATACGACGCCCTGGGTCGCCGCATCGCTCGCACTACCCCCACCGGCGCAACCAGCATCTGGACGTACGACGCTGCAGGACGCAGTACCTCTCTGACGACCTCCGGCCGCATCCTCACCTTCGAACACGACGCCGCCGGCCACGAGATCGCCCGCCACATCGGCGACACCATCTCGATTGCCAACCAGTTCGATCCTCTTGGTCGCCTCGCGCGTCAGCACATCACCGGCTCTGCGGGCAGCAGCATCCAACGCCGCGACTACGCCTACCGCGCCGACGGCAACCTCATTGCCATCAGCGATCAACTGTCCGGCACGCGCACCTTCGAGCTCGATCCCGTCGGTCGCATCACCGCCGTCAGCGCTGCGGGCTGGACCGAGCGTTACGCCTACGACGCCGCAGGCAACCAGACCGAAGCCACTTGGCCCACCAGCCACCCCGGCCAAGAAGCCACCGGCACCCGCGAGTACACAGGTACGGCCATCACTCGCGCGGGAAATATCCGCTACCAACACGACGCATTGGGCCGCATCACCCTCCGCCAGAAGACCCGCCTGTCACGCAAGCCGGAGACATGGCGCTATGAGTGGGACGCCGAAGACCGCATGCGGTCGGTCACCACCCCGGACGGCGTGATGTGGCGTTACGAATACGACGGGCTGGGGCGGCGCACGGCCAAGCAGCGACTGGCGGAAGACGGCCTTACGGTTCTTGAACGGGTCATCTTCACCTGGGACGCGGCGATATTGTGCGAGGAAGTCTCAGAGACTGGGCTCCGTAACACGCACGTGGCTCTCACCTGGGACCACCAGGGCCTCCGCCCGCTGACTCAAGTGGAGCGAATCCTTTCGCCCGATGAGTCGAAGAAGGTGATCGATGAACGATTCTTCGCAATTGTCACGGACCTAGTAGGCGCTCCTAGTGAGCTCGTCGCCGAAACGGGGGATATAGCATGGAGTGCGCGTAGCACGCTTTGGGGAACAACAACCTGGACAGCAAGGAGCGCAACATATACACCGCTTCGTTACCCCGGGCAATACTTTGATCCTGAAACACATCTTCACTACAACTTCTTTCGTCACTACGATTCCGAGATCGCCCGCTACCTGACTCTTGACCCGCTTGGGCTGACTCCGTCACCCAACAATGCAACCTATGTCGATAATCCGAATAGGGAAGTCGATCCTCTCGGTCTATTCTCGTGTCCACCCGAAGAAAAGACTATCAAAACGCCGGAGGTGAAAGACCCGAACCCTCGGAAGCCGCACCAGGTCATGGCTGAATGGGAGGAATTTCTCGGTGAGGGGCCTTATACAAATATTCACCCGCGCACGGGTTTGCCGGACCCGGATCGTCTTGTGTCAGCAGATGGTGCTCGCAGTATCCGACTAGGAGACCATGAAATGAACAGCAAGCCTACAAGGTTCCACTTCCACAAGGAGACGTGGACCTTCATATCCCCATCAAACACCTGGATTGTCGACAATACAATGGTTCGAGTACCGCTTGGATTGAAGTAATGGAAATTAGAGTCGAGGGGCTGGTTGGCGAGGCTGCAGATTTCGTTACCTTCACATCCTCGCTAGGGCAGGCCTGGGGGCGGTGGTGCGGGAAGGGTGTGCCGAGTGTAGGAAACCATACGGTCGAATTCGATGTACCCGGAGTGATTGAGTCCTGGTCGGAGGTCAAAGGGGCTGCTGCGATCGTCGGCGACTATCGAGATGGAATCGTGCTGGTGCGGGGGGTGATCGAATCGGTGGATGAGGATGGCGTCGCTGGACTTAGGGTTGGAACGGATGTGCTCCTAATTGACGTTCCGCAGAACGCTGAACGCGTCAGAGTTGGAATGGTCGTGGAGTTCACCGCCGAACAGATTGACATCTACCCTTACTTTGTCTGAATTTTGATTCTGGCTGCCAGCGAACCTTCGCGGCTACGTGGACGACCGCGTCACCGCAGGCATAGGGATGCCTGCGGTGGCGGACGCATCCCGTGGGACGGCTACCGCCCCGCTGCCACACCGACATGCGGGGGCCGCCCCTGCGGCGGCTGATGGCGAAGGTCAGACGGTAGACGTCGAGCTGGATCGCCAAGGCGTCATCCGGTGACCGGGCTGCGGGTGACCTCACCGACGGGCCACGCACACGAAGGACTTGTCGGAGATGGCGTTCAGACTGCGACGGGCAACAAGTGGCGCCGATCGGCTGCCGCCAAGCGGCGGACGGTGAGCAGGGCCTGCCCGGCCGAGTCCCTGCGGCGTCGGCGGCTCCCGGTACGTGGTGAAGTCACTGGCATGGCTTGGCCGTCCTGCACGGCCTACGGCCGTGAGGTGGGCGTCTCAGAAACGGAAACCGTGGCCCAGTTCCGGGCGGCCGAGGCCGAAGTAGTGGTGGAAGTTGGAGATCAGCGGGCTGTACTCAACCAGAAGAGGATCCCCCGCTGCGAGGAGCATTATTACCATGACCCCGAACTGGGTTGAGCTGATCCACAATCCTGAGGAGTTCAGCTGTCTCTACCCCGATCCTCCGCCGCTTCGAGCCGTCACTCTCCGGTCCGTGCACCTGAATCGCCATGGGCCCGCTCTGACCCTGCGCATCGATCTGCCGGAGTTCCCACAGGATCCCCCGGCGGAATGGCGGAGAGCCGGGTTCGACCGGTTCCAGTGCCAGTTGCAGTTCATAGCCGTGGACCACGTGGAGATCGCGGGCTGGAGACCGCCCGTCACCGCCGATCTGCGGTTCGGCGGATGCGGAGTGCACCGCATCCGCGTGACAGCGGACTCACCGGACGTCCGTCTCACCTTCGAAGCCGCCGACGCCGTGGTCATCGGCCACATGAGCGCCTACGCGGCGGGCGAGAGCGGGGCTGACGAAGGGCCTCATCGGTTCGTCGGGAAACTCGACTCCCGCAAGTTCAACAGCCTTCCGGATCTCGGCGAAAAGACATTCTATGAGCACATCTGACTGGGCCGAACTGCTCGACGAGCCCTGGAGCGCGCAAGAAACATTCAGCGCTCCGCCGGAACTCGACGATTGCACTCTCGACTCGTGCCACATCGATGAGCGGGCCACGAGCGTCACTCTCGGTTTCGATGCCCGGCGGATCCCGGACGGCTCCGGTCCGGGGTCCGCCGAATCGCAGACGAACGCTCTGGAGTTCTTCGTCACCTTCACATCGGTCACCGGCCTTCGTGTCAGGGGCTGGGGAGGCACTGCCGGTGGATCGGTGAGGATGTCCCGCTCGGAGAGCGGCGGCATCGAGGTGACCGTCGACGCTTCCGCGGGGCGGATCTCCTTCCATGCCCGGGCCGCACTGCTGTCCCGCGCCAGGGCCTACCGCGCCTCGGACGCCGAATAGCAGCGGCCTACGGCCGCGAGGTGGCCGTCTCGGAACGGAATCCGTGGCCCAGTTCCGGGCGGCCGAGGCCGAAGTAGTGGCGGAAGTTGTAGATCAGCGGGCTCCAGGCCGCGGGGGCGATGTGCTGGGTACCGGGCACGACCACGGAGGCGGAGGCGTGGATCCGGACGACGTCGCACTCCACGATCCGGAACCCGCCGTCGGGGCCCGCCGGAGTGATGGAGCGCACCGTGGCCTCGAACTGCAGCGGGCACTCGGCGACGCGCGGCGGCGCCACCACCTCCGAGGGCTGAGGGTGCAGCCCGCAGGCGGCGAACTTGTCCGGCTCGTAGCGGTACACCCCGCGTTTGGCCGCGGGCACCGGGTTCGCCCCGGTCAGTGGGGCGAGTCGCTCCACCGCCGCCCACAGATCCGGCGAGGGGGCGTTGACCACCAGCTCGGGGCGGTCCGCCAGGTTCGCGACCGTGCGTCCCTCCGCACCCAGGCCGAGCACGATCGTGTGACCGAGTGCCCAGACGGACGAGTTGGGGGCGAGATTGGGTGTGCCATCGGGGTTCTCGGTGGTCAACAGGGCGACAGGGGTTCCGAAATACAGAATGCTCGGGGATATGGAAAGGTGGTCGGTGCCGGTGGCGCCGGCAACCGTCGGAAACGCGGTGCTGTTCATGTCGTAGCACGCTAGGACGGCGAGACTTCGGTGATCGCCGAAGCGTCGACCGGCGAGAATGACCGTCATGAGCCGGCCCTTGTCCCCGCCCATGCCAGCAGGCGGCGTCACCAGTCCCGACCTCGCCTCCCTGGCCGGGCTGTTCGCCGACCGCACGCGCGCTGCGATGTGCCTGGCCATGCTGGACGGACGTGCCTGGACCGCGACAGAACTGGCCCGGCACGCCGCCCCATCGTCACCACGACGACCGCGGCGTCGAGCATGTGGGGCCCGCTGGTCCCGGAACTGACGGCCGCTCTGCCGGCCGGGCACAAGGTCGTCGACCGCAGCAGCGTGAACGCCTGGGACGACGGCCGTGTCCGCGAGGCGATCGAGGCGACCGGCCGGTCCAAGCTCGTCATCGCGGGCATCTCCCTGGAGGTCTGCGCCACCTTCCCCGCGCTCGCCGCGACCGCCGCCGGCTACGACAGCTACGTCGCCGTCGACGCCTGCGGCACCTTCTGGGCCACCAAGCGCGAGACCGGAATGCTCCGGCTGCAACAGGCGGGCGTGGTCCTCAGCGACTACTCGGCACTGATGGTCGAGATCCTCGCCGACAACGCGGACCCGATCGCCGGCGAGGTCTACGGCGCGCTCGACATGCCGTTCGCCACCCTCGTCGGACAACTGGCGGCGGCCCTCGGCCCCGGCCGCCACTGACCGGCGGCGGCCTCGGCGGCGCTCGACGAGCCGGGCGCCGCCGGCAGCCCCCGGCGAAGGGCGGGTCCGCTGCCGATGTGCCGGGCGTCGCCCCGCGGACGTGACCGGCCCGGGTCCGGGTCGAGGTGAGCGAGTCCGTCGCGATCCGTCCCATGAAGAAGCCCGTGATCACGAGGGAAGCTGCCCGCATGGGATCTCGAACTGCCGGCATCTGGTGGGGAACAACGATCGAAGCGCCGGACCCGAGCGGCTTGGCGAAGTTCTACGCCGAACTCCTCGGGCGGCACATCGGGCACGAGGAGCCGGGAACGGCCATCGTCGCCGCTTCCCCGCAAGGACCGTTCTTCGTCTTCCAGCAGGCCGACGGCTACCGGGCGCCCGTGTGGCCGCCGGCCGAGGGGGAACAACGGCCGATGGTGCACTTCGACTTCCAGGTCGGCGATCTGGACTCGGCGGTCGCGGAGGCGGTCGCCCTGGGGGCCACCGTGGCGGAGTTCCAGCCGAGGGGGAAGGTCCGGACGCTCTTCGACCCGGCCGGTCACCCCTTCTGCCTGTGCCTCGACGAGGGATGACCGGCCGCGACCGGCCGGCCCCCGGCGCCGGCACGCGGCTGTGCGAGCAGCGCGCCGGCAGACGCCGCCGGGTCGGCCGGCGGGGGACCGGTCAGCAGGTGGGGACGCCCGGGAGCCAGGAGTCCGCGACGTCGATGTAGATGTTGGAGACGTAGCCGCCGTAGTCGGGCAGGTAGGACCAGGCGTCGTTGCTGTAGCCGTCGGTCTGCACCAGCTGGCCGCGCACCTGGCAGCGGACCCGTACCGTCGTCGGGCCGGTGAGCGCCGTGACGCGGGTGGACGCGGTGGTGGCCGACTGGCGGATGCCGACGTCCGTCCCCCAGGTCGGGAAGGACTTGGTGGTGGTGCCGTCGCCGGTCCACAGGTAGGTGACGGTCACCCAGCCGTTGTCGTTCAGGCCGACGTTGTAGAAGGTGCCGTCCGCAAGGTCGATGCCGGCGGGGTTGAGGACCCGGCGGCCGAAGCCGTCGAGGCCGTCGTTGTAGCCGTCCTCGTAGGCCGCCTGGGCCTCGGGCATCCCCTGGGGCAGGTCCTTGAACGTCTCCCGTACCGCGGGCGGGTTCCAGTGGTCGTCGCGGGTGTTCCACGGGCCGACGTCCCACACCGGTGCCGTCTCGCAGCGGGCGGGCCCGCAGACCCGTACCGAGTACTCGCCGCTGCCCTTGGGGGACAGGCCGCGCCGCGAGGGCAGGGCGACGAAGTGGTCGTTCGGCTTGATCACATGTCCGTTGGCGGTGGTGCCGCCGACCAGGCCCTCGCGGGTGGCGTAGACGCGGGCGGTGAACGGTTCGGCCGAGGCCGGGCGGGGAGCGGCTACGGTCACGCTGTCGGCGGTGAGCCGCAGAGAGCTCACCGCGGGGCCGGACCGGTTCGCGCCGCCCTGGAGGACCAGCCGTGCCTGGACCTCCGTGACCGTGCGGGGGAGTTGGGCCGGTACGCCGGCGAGGGCCTCGCGCCACTCGGTCCAGGGACCGTTGCGGTCGCGGCCGCGGATGTCGACCTCCACCGCTGCCCCCGGCGGAAGCTCGGCCCGGACGTCGGCGGCGACGCGGTTGGCGCCGGTCGCGAGGCGGTGCACCGGCAGTACGGCGGAGCCCTGGCCGCGCCCCGTGCCGGCCGAGGCGGACGGGAGCGTGGTGTCGCGGATGCGCAGCGCGCCGTTCGCGTGGCGGACGTTGGCGTCGTCGCTGCCGGCTTCGGAGCCGGCGGCCAGGTCCACGCTCCAGGAGACTCTGATGTCCGGGGCCGGGGTCGTGCCCTCGGTCGTCGGCGGGGCGGCCGGGGCGGACCGGTGGGCGGCGGGGGACTCGGCCGAGGCGCCCGGCGGATCGGCGGCGGCGGCGCCCGTGCCCAGTGCCGCCGCGGTCAGTGCCAGCAGTGGCAGCATGCAGACCACCGGCCGGCGCCGTGCCGCACCGCCGCCGTTCATGCCGCTCGTTCGTCTCCAGCGCATGGTCTCGTTCCCCTTCGTCGATTCGTGTCCGGTCGCGCTCCGTCGGGAGTCGCGTCGACTTGTCACATCTGTGTCTTCGGCACGTTCGGGGCGTGGGCGAGCCGGCGGCCCGCGTCTTCGGCCGTCAGGGTGAGGCCGTCAGGGTGACGGGCGTGATTGTCAGGTGCAAGACATTCGATCCTGAGCGAACGGTGGCCGGGCGTCATTGTCATGGACAGGGCATCCCGTTACGTTCCGGGGTCTCGCAACGTCCGCGGCTCGACGTGACCCCGCAGAGCCGCCTCCCCCACCAAGGAGCAATCGTGAGGTTCCTCAGACGCCTTCCCGCCGTGGTCGCCGCCGCCGTCCTCGCGCTCACCGGGCTGTCCGCCGTCCCGGCGCACGCCGGCGAGTCCGCCGCGGCGGCGGCCGGGCCCAACTTCAAGGCCCCCTATCCCTGCGGCCAGCGATGGACCTACAGCCACCACTCCGCCGAGGTCCGCCGTGCCCTCGACTTCGTGCGCGCCGACGGCGGAACGACCGCCGGCACCCCCGTCCTCGCCTCGGCCGCCGGGACCGCCACCCGCCACTACCAGGCCGGCGGCGCGGGCAACTACATCGTCATCGACCACGGCGGCGGCTGGAGGACGTACTACTTCCACCTCGCCGCCTACTCCGTCGCGAGCGGCGAATACGTGGGCCAGGGCCGGCAGATCGGCACCACCGGAAGCACCGGCAACTCCTCCGGCGCGCACATCCATTACGAGCAGCTCTACAACGGCGTCGGCCAGAACATCGTCATCAACGGCTCCGGACTCTCCTACCCCGGCAGCTACCACCAGGCGTATCTGACCAGCGACAACGGCTGCGGCGGCACCGGCACGCCGTTCAACACCTGGGGCAGCGGCGTCAACGTCCGCGCCGACGCCCGCCTGAGCGCCCCCGTCGTCACCACGCTGGGCGGGCCGACCGCCGTGCGCGTCCTGTGCCAGAAGCAGGGCGACACCGTCAACGCCGAGGGGTATACGAACAACTGGTGGAGCAAGCTCCGCGACCAGAACGGTTTCATCAGCAACATCTACATCGACCACCCGGACGCCAGGCTTCCCGGCGTGCCGCTCTGCTGACCCTCCGTCACCCCCCTTCCGTGCGGCGCGCGGGAACCCGCCGAGGAAGGGCTCCGGTCACGGAGCCCTTCCGTCGTTCCGGCATGGCTGCGCCGATCACGCGACGCGCATAGACTCCCGCTCGGCGGCGCACGGGACGCCGGCGACCACCGGGGGTGGGCCAGTGCTGCGAGTCGACTTCAGCAGTGGGGAGCTGTCCCGGCTGCGCGTCGCGCCGGGCGTCGACCCGCTGTGGGAGACCGCCCTCAGCCTGCATCTGCTCCAGAACCGGCAGGCCGCGCTCGCCTTCGACCCCTGGCGGCGCGAGGCCCGTGCCGCGCTGGCCCGTGCCGGACTCGTCCCGGCGACCCGGGCGCTGATGAGGCTGTGCCCGCCCACCGGATACTTCCCCGACTTCCTGACACCCGGGTGCGGCGACACGGACCTCGACACCGCCCTCGACCAGGTGCTCGCCACGCCCAGGCGACGACTGGCGGCCGAGCTCCTGCGGCTGTACGCCGACACCGGCCGCGCCGTCCCGCCCGGCATGCGGCCGCTCGCCGAGGGGAGGCCCGAAGCGCTGCGGCGGCTCGCCCGGGCACTGCGCGGCTACTACACCGCGGCCGTCGAGCCGTATCTGTCCGTCATGCGCACACAGGCCGCCGCCGACCGCGCCGCGCGGGCCGACGCCGCGCTGGTCCGCGGCGCCGAGGGGCTGCTCGCCGGGTACGACGAGCTACCGGGATGGCGGTGCGAGGGCGGGAAGCTCCGTGCCCCCTACCCCGTGGACCGGGAACTGGGCCTCCAGGGCCGGTCGTTGACGCTCGTGCCGTCGTTCTTCTGCGTCCGCGCCCCGCTGGCCCTGGTCGACGAGGAACTGCCGCCGGTGCTGGTGCATCCCCTCTCGCCCGAGCCGCAGTGGCTCGCCCGATCGCGCCGTACCGACCCCGTGTCGTCGGTCGCGCAGCTTATCGGCGCGTCCCGTGCCCGGCTGCTGCGCCAACTGGACCGTCCGATGACCACCACGGGCATCGCCGCAGCGTTGGGGCTCGCCGCCTCGACCGCGAGCCGCCATGTCTCGGTCCTCCGCGACGCGGGCCTGCTCTCGTCCCGTCGCCAAGGGGTCCGCGTACTGCACCGCAGGACCCGGCTGGGCGACGCCCTGCTGGCGGGCGCACCGCGCTGAGGCGCCCGGGCGGGTGGGGGCGGCGGACCGGGGCAGGCACACGGCACACGGCGGGCGGCGGGGCAGCGGGTGCGGCGGGTGCGGGCCGGCCCGGCCGTCACCCGGCAGCCGGCCCGGCCGCCGACCGGGTGACGGCCCGCACCGCTGGTCGGCGCAGCCGGGGAGTGGGACATTGAAGGGGAAGCCGTGCCCGCCCGACGAGACCCGGGGAGGGCCCATGGGGCGTGATGTCCCGGCGCTCGTCTTCACCCGTGACGACCGCCGCCGGTACCGGGAAAAGATGCAGAGCTGCCTCGACACGTTCGCGTTGATGCTGCGCGAGGCGCGCTTCGAGTCCGAGCGTCCTCAGGTGGGTCTCGAGATCGAGCTCAACCTGGTGGACGAGGCCGGCGAGCCGGCGATGCGCAACACCGACGTCCTCGAGGCGATCGCCGACCCGGCCTGGTCGAGCGAGCTGGGCCGGTTCAACCTGGAGATCAACATCCCCCCGCGGACCCTCACGGCAGGCGGCCCCGACTCCTGGGAGCGGGAGATCCGCGACGCGCTCAACCACGCCGAGGAGCGGGCCGCGGAGGTCGGCGCCCACCTGGCCATGATCGGCATCCTGCCGACGCTGCGGCAGCGGGACGTGGGGGAGGCGGCGCTGTCGGAGAACCCGCGCTACCGGCTGCTGAACGAGCAGGTCTTCGCGGCACGGGGCGAGGACCTGCGGATCGCGGTCGACGGCGTCGACAGGCTGCGCACCTACGCGGACACCATCACACCGGAGGCCGCCTGCACGAGTACGCAGTTCCACCTTCAGGTCTCGCCGGGAGAGTTCGCCGCCTACTGGAACGCCGCGCAGGCCGTCGCCGGGGTGCAGGTCGCGCTGGCGGCGAACTCGCCGTTCCTGTTCGGCAAGGAGCTGTGGCGGGAGACCCGTATCCCGCTGTTCGAGCAGGCCACCGACACCCGCCCGGAGGAGATCAAGGTGCAGGGTGTCCGGCCGCGGGTGTGGTTCGGCGAGCGGTGGATCAACAGCGTCTTCGACCTCTTCGAGGAGAACGTGCGCTACTTCCCCGCGCTGCTGCCTCTGTGCGACGAGGAGGACCCGCGCGCGACGCTCGACGGCGGCGACGTCCCCGAACTGCCCGAGCTCACCCTGCACAACGGCACCATCTACCGCTGGAACCGTCCGATCTACGCCGTGGCCCACGGCAAGCCTCATCTGCGCGTCGAGAACCGGGTCCTGCCGGCCGGTCCCACCGTCGCCGACATCCTCGCCAACGGAGCGTTCTACTACGGGCTGACCCGCGCGCTGGTCGACGAGGAGCGGCCCGTGTGGTCGCGCATGTCGTTCCAGGCGGCGGAGGACAATCTGCACGCGGCGGCCCGGCACGGCATCGACGCCCGCCTGTACTGGCCGGGGATGGGCGAGGTCCCCGCGGCCGAGCTGGTGCTGAGGCGGCTGCTCCCCATGGCGCACCGGGGGCTGGAGCTGTCCGGCATGGACGCGGCGTGGCGGGAGCCGCTGCTCGGCATCATCGAACAGCGCTGTGTCACCGGCCGTAACGGCGCCGTGTGGCAGGCGGAGATGTACCACCACATCGATTCCACGTCCCGGGTCGACCACCATGAGGCGTTGCGGCTGATGACGCGGCAGTACATCGACTACATGCATCTGAACGCGCCGGTCCACACCTGGCCCGTGGAATGAGAGACGGTTGAAACGGCTGTTGTGAAACGGCAGTCATCGGATGAGTCCGCCGCACCACTCTTCTCCCGCCGGGCTCACCCCGCTACCATCGTCCGCATTGGGAGCGCTCCCACCTCCGTATACCACTCGTACCGCCGCCCTCGGCGGTCCTGCTCGGAGAGGACGTTTCCGTGCGCAGAAGCGCCAGACCACTAGCTGCCTTACTGGCGGCGTTCGCCCTGACGGCCGGGCTGTTCACCGCAGGCAGCCCGGCCGCGGCACGCTCGGGCGAAGCCGCCCCCGCCGCCGAACCATCCGATGTGTCGACGGCCGCGGACACCTACACCTGGAAGAACGTGCGCATCGACGGCGGCGGCTTCGTGCCGGGCATCGTCTTCAACCGCTCGGAGAAGGACCTCGCGTACGCCCGCACCGACATCGGCGGCGCCTACCGCTGGAACGAGGCGGGCAAGGAGTGGACCCCGCTGCTCGACTGGATCGACTGGGACCGATGGGGCTGGACCGGGGTCGTGAGCCTCGCCTCCGACACGGTGGACCCGGACAAGGTGTACGCCGCCGTAGGCACGTACACCAACAGCTGGGACCCCACCAACGGCGCCGTCCTGCGCTCCTTCGACCGGGGCGCCAGCTGGCAGGCCACCACCCTGCCCTTCAAGCTCGGCGGCAACATGCCCGGCCGCGGCATGGGCGAGCGGCTCGCGGTGGACCCCAACAAGAACTCGGTGCTCTACCTCGGCGCCCCCAGCGGCCACGGGCTCTGGCGGTCCACCGACTCGGGGGTGACCTGGTCGAAGGTGACCGCCTTCCCCAACCCCGGCAACTACGCCCAGGACCCGACCGACACCAGCGGCTACGCGAACGACAACCAGGGCGTCGTGTGGGTGACGTTCGACGAGCGCTCCGGCAGCGCGGGCAGCGCCACACAGGACATCTACGTCGGAGTCGCCGACAAGGAGAACACCGTCTACCGCTCGACGGACGGCGGTGCCACCTGGTCGCGGCTCGCCGGACAGCCGACGGGCTATCTGGCCCACAAGGGCGTCCTCGACTCCGCGACCGGTCATCTCCATCTGACCCTGAGCGACACCGGCGGCCCGTACGACGGGGCCAAGGGCCGTATCGCGCGCTACGACACGGCGACCGGCGAGTGGAAGGACACCAGCCCGACCGCCGAGGCCGACACCTACTCCGGCTTCAGCGGGCTGAGCGTGGACCGGCAGCGGCCCGGCACCCTGATGGCCACGGCCTACAGCTCCTGGTGGCCGGACACGCAGATCTTCCGCTCCACGGACAGCGGCGAGACCTGGACCAGGGCCTGGGACTACACCAGTTACCCGAACCGCTCCTTCCGCTACACGCAGGACGTCTCGTCCGTGCCCTGGCTCTCCTGGGGCGCCAACCCGTCCCCGCCCGAGGTCACGCCCAAGCTGGGCTGGATGACGGAGGCGCTGGAGATCGACCCGTTCGACTCGGACCGGATGATGTACGGCACGGGAGCCACCATCTACGGCACCGAGAATCTGCGGACCTGGGACTCCGGCGGCCGGATCACCATCACGCCCATGGTGAAGGGGCTCGAGGAGACGGCCGTCAACGACCTGGTGAGCCCGCCGTCGGGCGCGCCGCTGCTGAGCGCCCTCGGTGACATCGGCGGCTTCCGGCACACCGACCTCGACGCCGTGCCGCCTCTGATGTTCACCTCGCCGAACCTCTCGTCGACCACGAGTCTGGACTTCGCGGAGGCGGCGCCCGCGACGGTCGTACGGGTCGGCAACGCCGACGCCGCCCCGCACATCGGCTTCTCCACGGACAACGGGGCCACCTGGTTCCAGGCCTCGCAGCCTTCGGGCGTGACGGGCGGAGGCACGGTCGCCGCCGCCGCGGACGGCAGCGGTTTCGTCTGGAGCCCGGACGGCACCGGCGTGCACCACACCACCGGGTACGGCAGCTCGTGGAAGGCGTCCACGGGGATCCCCGCCGGCGCGACGGTGGAGTCGGACCGCGAGAACCCGAAGAAGTTCTACGGGTACAAGGCCGGCACCTTCTACGTGTCGCAGGACGGCGGAGCCACGTTCACCGCCAGGGCGTCGAGCGGTCTGCCGCACGAGGGCAACGTCCGTTTCAAGGCCGTGCCCGGCGCGGAGGGTGACGTGTGGCTCGCGGGCGGCACGGCCTCAGGGACGTACGGACTGTGGCACTCGACCGACTCGGGTGCGACCTTCCGGAGGATCGAGGGGGTCGAGCAGGCGGACGCCGTGGGCTTCGGCAAGGCGGCTCCCGGCGCCTCGTACCAGACGATCTTCGTCAGCGCGAAGATCGGCGGGGTGCGCGGCATCTTCCGGTCCACGAACGGCGGCGCCGACTGGACGCGGATCAACGACGACGCGCACCAGTGGGGCTGGACCGGCGCCTCGATCACCGGCGACCCGCGGGTCTACGGGCGGGTGTACGTGTCGACCAACGGGCGCGGCATCCAGTACGGCGAGTCGTCGGACGGTGGCGGCACCGATCCCGGTCCGGGTCCCGACCCGGACCCGCCGGGGGACGCGGGGTGCTCGGTCGCTTACAAGATCACCAACCAGTGGTCCGGTGGCTTCCAGGCCGATGTGACGCTGACCAATACGGGCAGCGCCGCCCTGGACGGCTGGCAGCTGCGCTGGAGCTTCCCCGACGGGCAGAAGGTCGGCCAGATGTGGAACGCCGCCCACCGGCAGAGCGGTGCAGAGGTGACGGCCGAGAACGTCTCCTGGAACGGAAAGGTGGCCGTCGGCGCGTCGGTGTCCTTCGGATTCACCGGCAGCTGGTCGGGCCGCAACACCGCACCGGCCGCCTTCGCCTCGGGCGGTGAGACCTGCACCACACGGGGCTGAGGGGTGAGGCCCGGGTCCTGGCCGGCGGGCGTGCCGCCCAGGACCCGTGGCCGATCGGCCCCCTCTGGAGGGCGCGTTCGGCGCGTGATGTCCGGTATGGCTTGTTTTACCGTCTTGTTTGTTAAGTCTAATTGGGTCTTAATATTGCGAGTTGGCGCCCTTGGGACGCTTTGGCGGTCCCGGTGGTTGTACAGGGAGTCCGTGATGTCGGTCACCTGCCCGGCAGCCGGGGAGAGAGGGCCGGAAGGGGTACTTCCCTTTCCCGGGAAGGGCTTTGAGTTTCTTGACGCGGAACCGACAATTGAAAAGCCGTGCACGGAAGCCTCATTCGGATTGTGATGTGGAATTCGGCACTTGTTTCGCGAGGACGCTCTCGTTTACGGTCACCGTCAATCCGGGTGGACCGCCGAATCCTGCCGCCGTCCGGAATCCGCAACCGCACTCACTTCACGTACGGCAGGAGCGGGGGAACCAGGTAAGTCGCCGAACCGGAATCCGGAACGGCTCGGGGTTAAGTCGCATTCACCTGCGGCCGGGCATCTCCAGCCCGAACCCGACAGCTCACCTCGCAGGCGACGGAGAGGAATTGGCCATGCCCGCAAAGGGTAAGCACCGTCGTCCCAAGTCCCGTTCACTGACCCGCGGATTCGTCGCAGCCGGCACGGGCGGCGCCGCGCTCGCCCTGCCGCTCCTGGGCGGCACCGCTGCTCAGGCGGCACCCGCCGCGGCCCCCGTCGCGGCGGAGCGGACCGTGGCCACCGCCACGACCGTCGCCGCGGCCGCGCAGGCCGTCGCGCAGAAGGCCGGCACCGTCACGTATTCCGTGGTCGCCGGTGACTCGCTTTACAAGATCGCCGAAGACCATTCCCTGAACGGCGGCTGGAAGCAGCTCTACAAGGACAACCGGAAGGCCGTCGGAGCGGACCCGGCGCTGATTCACCCCGGTCTCGAGCTGACGATCGGCGCCAAGGCCAAGGCCGAGGCCGAGCCCAAGGCGAAGCCGCAGGCCAAGGCGAAGGCCGCCCCGAAGGCCGCGGAAGAGGCCGAGGCGTCCGAGAAGGCCGAGCGCGCCGCCGACACCGCCCGCGCGGACCGCTCCGAGCGCAAGGCCGCTCCGGCGGCCCAGGCCGCCGCGGCCCCCGCGAAGCCGGCCTACGCGAACAACCTCGACGGCTGGATCCGCGAGTCGCTGGACATCATGGGCCGGCACGGCATCCCGGGAAGCTACGAAGGCATCCACCGCAACATCATGCGTGAGTCCTCCGGCAACCCGCTGGCCATCAACAACTGGGACATCAACGCCATCAACGGCACGCCCTCCAAGGGCCTGCTCCAGGTCATCCAGCCCACCTTCGACGCCTACCACGTCGAGGGCACGTCCTTCGACCTGTTCGACCCGGTCGCCAACATCACCGCCGCGTGCAACTACGCCGCCGACCGGTACGGCTCGATCGACAACGTGAACGGCCCCTACTGACGGGACCCGCGCGGCGACCGATGAGCCGCCTCCACCTGACGGGCCGGTGCCCGGAACGCCCCACGGCGTTCCGGGCACCGGCCCGTGGCCGTGTCCGGACTTCGCCCGTGCATGCTCGCGCGAGGCCCGCATGTGGCCGCGCGAGGCCCGCAGCGGGTGCTCTGCCCGAGGGCGCACGAGCTCCGTCCGTGGCCCGCCCGGCACCCTGGAACCGCGGTCACGGCCGCTAGGAGGCGGCTCCAGCGGCTCTCGAGCGGCTCCCGAGGTGCCGTGTGCCATCGTGGAGGCGACGGCTCCGGCGGACGATGGCGCGTTGATGTGCCGCGCCGATGCCGACGGGATGCGGTGCGAACACACCGCCGACGGGCCGAGTGCAACGGCCGTGCGGCCGAAAGGCGCAGGTCACAGGCGTTCGGGAAGCGCGCGGGACGCGCCGGGCGACCCGGCACGCGCGCCCGGCGGCGCCAGGCAACTCCCTGCCGTGCAGCTTCCTGGCCTGGCTGAATACGGACAGCCGGCCCCTCCCGGTGATTACCTCTTGTCAGGCGCCGGACGGAAGCAACGGACCGGCCGCCACAGGACACCGGAACGGAACGTACGCCGCACCCGTACTCACGAATGGAGACACTCCATGTCCCGTGCCACCCGTTGTACCGCCGCCGCATCCGCCGTCGCCGCCGCGTTCCTGGGCGGCATCCTGCTGGCCTCCCCGGCGCAGGCGGCCGAGGCGCCGCGGACGGCGCCGGCCTCCGCGGACGACTTCGTCTGGCCGACGCCGCCGGACCTGCCGGACGACGTGGTGTGGCCCTCCCTGCCTTCGCTTCCCGGCCTCCCCGGGCGGCCGGGCGCGCCCGACGACTTCGTCTGGCCGTAACCGCACCGGAGCCGACGATGACGACAGCGATGACGACAACGACGAGGAACCCCGGTTCCGCGAGGACCGTCGCGGGCACCGTGCCGGCGGCCCGCGGGGACCGGCGTCAGATCCACTCCCGCCGGGTGGCCTGCACGCCGGCCTCGAACCGGCTGGACGCCCCGAGCCGGTCCATCAGTTCGGCCACGATGCGCCGCTCGGTGCGCACACCGATGCCCAGCGCCCTCGCCACGGCCTCGTCGGTGAGTCCGGTGGCGAGCAGCTGGAGCAACTTGCGCTCCTGCGGGGTCAGTCCGCCGGCCCGGCAGACCGGGGCGTCCATGGGGCTCGCGTGCTCCCAGTACGCCTCGAACAGTGCCCGCATGGCGAGGACCACCGGGGGACTGCTGAACAGCAGTGCCGAGGGCTGTGCCTGGCCCGGGAGGCCGGCGACGATCGCGGCCGAGGTGTCGACGATGAGCAGCCGCATCGGCAGGGTCGGCGAGGTCCGTATCTCGCTCTGCCGCTCCGCCATCCACTGGGCGTGCGCCTTGGTGACACGGTCGTTGGCGACACTGTCCAGATAGATGGAACGGAAGCGCACACCTCGTGCGAGCGCCCGCTCGTTGAGGGGCCGGCCCGCCTCGACCGATCCCTCGGTGAGGGTGTTGTCGGGGTGGAACGCGAGAGACTCCCGCGTGCAGGACTCGGCGAGGGCCTCCAAGCGGATCCGGATGTCGTCGACGTTGTCGAGATACTCCGTGCCGTCGAGGTTCCCGGCCCAGCCGGAGGCGGTGTATTCGGCGGCGAGCGCGGCGAGGGCGGCACGGTTCTGCTCGATCCGCTGCTGGCGCCAGGCCAGTTCACGTTCTTCCCGCTGGAGCAGGACCTTCAGGCCGAGCGACGGATTCACCGCCCGCAGTTGGCCGGGAGCGACCTGGGACGGCGCGAGGAGAGAGAGCTGGGACAACCGGTCGAGTGCCGCCTCGACTTCCTCGGATGTGCTGTCCACCAGGTTTGCGAGCCGTTTCGGGTCGTATTCCTTGTGGAACAGGATCGCGCGGTAGACCGCGAGGGTCTCTTGATCCAATGACGAAACCTCATCCACGTGGTGTTTCCCCCTTGACCACGGTTGAACGTTTATTCATCCACGTGTTCAGGGCCCCTCGGAACGCCCTTCGGCCGGCCCGCACACACCCGCCGACAGTGAGTTCCTTTCACCCTCTCCACGCTTTCCGCACGTTACCCGCTGATCGATCTTCTTGACAGGGCGGCAGGAATCAGGACCGTCCCAAGTCTGTCGCGAACTCCCGAAGGAGCCGGCCGTGTCCATCGCAGCGTCCTACGCGCCCGTGCCGCTCGACGGCTGCGTCGTCCTGGTCGTCGACGCCACCACGGGCATCGGCAGGGCCATCACCGCACGGCTCTGCGCCGCGGGTGCGGCGGTCGCCGTGGTCGGGGCCGGGCATCCGGGGCGCGGTGACGACGCGGCCACCAACGCCGCCTTCCTCTGCAAGGAGCTCGCCGGCATCGGACACGTGGCACTGCCCTACCAGGTGGACGCCGAGGACACCGACGCGGTTGCCGACCTGCCCGGCCAGATCTCCGCGGACATCGGGCCCGTCAGCGCCTCGATCGTCGTCGTCCCGCGGTGCGGCGCGTCCGACCGGCTCGTCGCGACCTTCCACGCCGTGTCGGCGGCCGTCGCCCGGGCCCTGCCCGAGGGCGCAGCGCACATCGAGGTCGACCCGGGCCCTCGAGCCGCCACGTCCGCCGCCCGGCGTGACGACGAGCCGGCCCGTTCTGCGGTCGAACGGCTCGTCGCGGCCCTGACCCGCACCCCGGACCGCCGACGGTCCGCCTGATCATCCATCACATCGTCACGGGGGTAGGACATGTCCATTCGCGTCGTCGTCGCCGGCGATCACCAGCTCGTCCTGGAAGCGTTCGCGGAAACGCTCAACGGCACCGACGGGCTGGACGTCGTCGGACTCGCCACCAGTTATGAGGCCGTCATGCCCGCCGTCGAACGGCACCGGCCCACCGTGCTGCTCCTGGGGGAGAGCACCATGGGCGGCAAGGCTCTGCGGGCCGCCACCGATGTGCGCTCCGCGCACCCGTGGTGCGGGGTCGCCCTGATGGTCGGCGCGGCCACACCCGCGGTGGTGGACCGGGCCGTGGCGGCCGGCGCCCTGGGGGTCGTGCCGAAGAACGCGCGGCTGCCCCAACTGGTGACCACGCTCATGGGGGTCGCGGGCGGGTGCCTGACGGTGGACCCCGCGCTGCTGCGCCCCGCCGTCGCCGGGGAAACCGCGCTCAGCGTCCGGGAGATGGACGTCCTGCGGCTGACCGCCGGGGGCGCCAGCGTGAAGGAGATAGCGGGGGAGCTGTATCTCGCCGCCGGCACCGTACGCAATCTGACCTCCGCGGCCATCAAGAAGCTCGGCGGCCGCAACCGGTTCGATGCCGCGCGCATCGCGAGCGAACACGGCTGGCTGTGAAGGCGGAACGGTACGGGGCAGGGCGGTACGGGGCCGGACGCGCGCCGGCCCCGGCACAGAGGGTGCCGGGGCGGGGCGTCTTCGGACAGTGCGTCGATGTGGTGCGGATGCTGCTACTTCTCCAGGCAGAACTCGTTGATCGGGTAGCCCACATGACGGTCAGCCGTCGGCAGGTGGCCCAGGATCGTGTCCCCCGGCTTCAGTTCCGTGCTGTTGAGGACGGAGGCGCCGGGGCCCAGGACGCGTACGTGCCAGTCGTCCTGGAGGATCAGGTTGACGCTCTGTCCGTTGGGGGCGACCGCGTCGATGGAGATCAGCGGACGGGTCTCGATCTTGACCCGGCCGACGCTGACCGGCCGGGTGCGGCCCTTGACGTCCACGGCCAGGACCGAGCTGCCGGCGTGCAGCTCGCTCAGATAGTGGGTGCGGCCGTTCTGCGCCACGGTGTAGGAGTGCAGGGCGCCCGCGTTGACCCGGAAGGGCCGCGTGGGCATGTACGGCAGCGGATGGGTCTCGCTCACGCACAGCACCATGCCCTTGGAGTGCGAGCCCACCAGAATGCCCTCGTCCTTGCGGAAGTGGGTGGTCGTGTCGACGCAGGCGCGCTCGCCCATGCCGATGTGGGTCGCCGCGGTCACGGTCAGCTCGACCAGCGGGATCTCACCGGTGCGGGAGGTCGCGGCCGTACGCAGCGCGGTCGCGTCGCCGACCGTGCGGCCCGGCATCAGCACACCGTCCGAGCCCAGTTCGAGGACGCCGTAGACGATCTCGGCCTCCTCCCGGTTGGCCGCGGTCGTGACGATCGACCCCGGCGAGCCGGTGGCGGCCGCGATCACGATCTCCAGCGGGATCTTCGTGGGGTCGCGGAAGTCGAGGACGCTCCATGCCTCCAGGCGGGCGGCCAGGCAGGCGTCCTCGAGGGTGTCGGCGTCGACGATCTCGACGTAGCGGCCGAACTCCACGTCCGGGTGCGCCTCGGCGAGCGGGGCACGCAGGTCCTTGCCGCCGGGCACGATCACCAGGTCGGCGCCGCCGATGTCGTCCGGCACGTTCCCGTCCGGGTACAGCAGGATCTTGCGGACGGTCGGCGGCAGACCGGTGAAGGCGGCGGGATCGGCGGCGACGATGCCGTCGATGCGCTGGTGGACCGCCTCCTCCAGGATGGCGGCGGTGGCGGAGCCGGCGTCGCGGATGTCAAGCCAGCACAGTTTGGCGTCCGTCATGATGCGGACCTCCTGTCGAAACGTCGAGACGTGAGTCGTCGAGGCGTGGATTGTCGAGGTGCGTGTCGTCCAGGTGGTGCGGGGTGAGGCGTTCGCCGTCGAGCCGTGCGTCGCCGTCGGCGAACGGGCCCGTACCGAAGTGCTGTTCCGGGAAGTGGTGGACCAGCCGGGCGACCTTCGCCGCCAGCCGCCGCGGGTCGGCGGCCTGGAAGATGTTGCGGCCCATCGCGACTCCGCCCGCGCCGCCGGCCAGCGCGTCGCGTACGTACGCGAGCACGTCCTCCTCCTTGTCGAGGGCGGGGCCCCCGGCGACGAGGACCGGGACGGGACAGGCCGCGGTGAGGTCGAGCATCTCCGCGGTCGACCCCAGGAACACGGTCTTGACCAGGTCGGCCCCCAGGTCGGCGGCGATCGTCACGGCATGCGCGACCATCTCCGGGTCCCGGGGATCGGTGATCCGCGGCCCGCGCGGGTACACCATGGCGAGCAGCGGCAGGTTCCACCTGTCGCAGGCGTCGGCGATCCGGCCCAGATCGCCGATCTGCTCCCGCTCGTCGTCGGATCCGAGGTTGACGTGGACGCTCACCGCGTCCGCGCCGAGGCGGAGCGCCTCCTCGACCCCGGCCACCACGTACTTGGCGTTCGGGTCGAGCGCCCGGCTGGTGCTCGCGTTCAGATGGATGATCAGCGACATGGCGGCGAACCGCTCCGGAGAGATGTGCCGCACACTGCCCTTGTGCACGACGACGGCGTCCGAACCGCCGGCCGCCAGCCGGCCGGCGAGATGGTCGAGCGTCGTGCCCTTGGGCACCACGGGACCGTCACTGATCGAATGGTCGAGAGGGGTGATCATCAGGCCGGCCGTGCTGTGGCGGTAGAGCCGCCGCAGCCGCAGCGACCGGGCGAAGTGGCCGTATGAGGTCATGTGACGCCCTTTCTGCTTCGCGGGATTGCGTGATCGGGCAAGGACCCCGCGCCGCCTGAGCGGACGGGATCGGCCCGCGCGGTGGCTTCGCGCGGGGGGCTCGTGCCGGGCACCGCGCCGCGCCGGTGGGCGTGCACGGGCGTCCGGATGTCGTGCGCCGGGCGGGGCGCCGGCCCCGGGGCGGCGGGCGGACGGGTCTCGTCCGGTGGTGCCGTGACCGACCGCAGATAGGTGCGGTCGGGCTTTCCCGAGGGCGTGAGCGGGAGCCGGGGCCACACGGACACCCGGACCGGCGCGTGCTCCGGCGTGAGCGTCGCGGCGACGTACGCCCGCAGGTCGCTCGAGGTCCGTGCGGCGCCGGAGTGCAGTTCGACGGCGGCGTGCACCTGCTCCACGTAGTCCCGGTCGCGTACGCCGAAGACCGTGGCCTGGCGTACCTGCGGATGCTTCAGCAGCGCTCGTTCGATGGCGGCCGGATCCAGCTTGAGACCGCCGTGCTTGATGACGTCCCCGACACGGCCGTCGAGACGGAGGTAGCCGTACCGGTCCCAGTGCCCGAGGTCGCCGGTCAGCAGCCAGCCGTCCTTGAGCGCCGTGCCGGTGAGCTCCTCGTCGTCGAGGTAACCGGCCGTGACCGTGGGCGAGTTCACCCAGATCTCGCCCGTGACACCGCGCTCCACCACCGGGCCGCCGCCCGGTGCGCGTATCTCCACGCGCACCCAGGGGAAGGGACGGCCGACGGAACCGAGCAGCTCCGGTTCACGGTGGTCCAGCGGGTTGAGGCTGCTGATGCCGCCGGCCTCCGTGGTGCCGTACACCTGGATCAGTGCGTCGCCGAAGAGCTCCACCGCCCGCGCCACACGGGCCGGCGCCGCCGGTGTGCCGCTGTAGGTGATGCGGCGCAGCGACGACAGGTCGGTCGTCGCGACGTCCGGATGGTCGAGCAGCCGGTACAGGTGCGGGACGGCCAGATAGACGTCCGTCACCCGCTGCTCGGCGAAGGCGCGCAGCACGGCGTCGGCGTCGAACCCGTCGTGCAGCACCACCGTCCCGCCGCCGATCAGGACGGCGTCGGCCATCGGCGCCGTCGTATGGCTGATGGGCGTGACCGACAGCAGCGTCGCGGGTCCCCGGGGATCGAGGCCATGTGCGAGGCGGCTGACGAGCTCGTCCCGGGTGCCGAAGCGCTGCGCCACCATCTTGGGGCGGCCGGAGCTGCCGCTGGTGAAGTCGATGACCGCCAGGGCGTCCGGCCGGCCCTCCCGCAGCCGGTCGAGCGGCACGGCGTGCGCGGGGGCGCCCCGCGGGATCGGCAGTACGGTCAGCCCCGGCAGGCGGTTGGACAGCCAGCGCCCCCGCTCGGCGCTCTCCTCGTCCACCAGCAGGAGCGGTACGCCGAGGTCGCGCAGCAGCTCGGTCTGTGTGCTGATCGAGAACGTCTCGGTGTCCGTTCTCGGGTTCATGGACCGTACGTAGACGGAGGTCGCGCCCAGGAGATGGACGGCGTACCGGGCGCTGAGCATCAGCGGATGGTTCGGTCCGGTCAGGACGGCGACGGTGTCGCCCGTTCCGACACCGTGGTCGTACAGCAGGGTCGTCGTGCCGAGGATCGAGTCGGTCAGTTCGCCCGCCGCGACGGTCCCGTCGCGCCGGTGGACGACCGCCCGGGCGGGATCCTTGCCGAGTGCGTCGAGAATACGACGGACGTAGGGCACGGATCGGGTGGTGGTCATGTTCCTCCTTCCTTTCCCGTCGGAATTGCCTGAAGAATCAAGCGGATCGGCTTGCGGGAGAAGTCACACGATCTTCATCTGCGCCATCATTCCCATGGCGCTGTGGTCGATCATGTGGCAGTGGTACGGATAGACACCCCGGTGGGTGTCGAAGGTCATCTGCAATTTGACGGTCTGCCCCGGAAAAAGGAGCACCGTGTCCTTCAGTCCCGCCTCCGCCGGATAGACCGGCTGTCCGTCCCTTTCGAGAATGCGGAACTGGACCAGATGCGTATGGAAGTTGTGCGGCACGGTGACGCTGGCGTTGGTGACGGTCCAGACCTCCGTGGTGCCCCACTTGATCTCGGTATCGATGCGGTTCGCGTCGAAGGTCTTCCCGTTGATGTACGCCTGGTGGCCGCCGCTGCCCGGCTCGTCCATCTGCAGCTCGAAGGTCCTCTCCACCGTGGGCTTCCGCAGTGCCGGCAGGGTCGTCAGCACGTCCGGGACCCGGCTGTCGTCGGGGGTCTTCTCGCCCACGTCGAAGCGCATGATCCGGCCGACGAGGTCGGCGGGCCCGGGCCCCAGCATGTTGGCGAGCTCCAGCTGCGTGCCCGGCGCGTACTTGGAGAAGTCGATGACGAAGTCGGCCCGCTCACCGGGGGACAGGACCAGGACGGGAGTGGGCGCGGGCGCCGGGAGCAGTCCGCCGTCGGCGCCGATCTGCGTCACCTGGCTGCCGTCGGACAGCGCCAGGATGAAGATGCGCAGGTTGGACGAGTTGAGCATCCGGAAGCGGTACTTGCGTCCCTCGACCTTCATGTACGGCCACGGCCGGCCGTTGACGAGGATCGTGGTCCGGTTCTCCGCGTCGTCCATCGTGTACACCATCCGGCCCGACGCGTCGAAGTGCGCGTCCCGCAGGACCAGCGGCACCTCGTAGCGCCCCGACGGAAGGCCGAGCGCGTCCTCCTCCTCGTCGCCGAGCAGGTACAGGCCCGACAGGCCGCGGTAGACGTGCTCCGACTCCATGTGGTGGGCGTGGTCATGGGTCCACAGCGTCGCGCCCGGCTGCCTGTTGGCGTACACGTACGTCTTGGAACGGCCCGGCGCGATCGTGTCCATCATGCCGCCGTCGCTCTCCACGGGGTTGTTCGCGCCGTGCAGGTGCACCGAGGTGGGCATGTCGAGCAGGTTGATCTGTCTGACGACCGCGGTGCGCCCGGAGCGCGCCCGGATGGTGGGCCCGGGGAAGGAGCCGTTGTAGGTGAGGACCTCGGTGCGCTGCCCGGGAAGGATCTCGAGCGAGGTCCGGCTCATGGCCACCGCGTAGTGGTCGGCGGACCTCGTCCTGCGATAGGGGCGCAGCACCTTCGGCACGGGCAGCGGCACCGTGAACGGCGTGACCGCCGGCCCGGCCGACGCGCCGGTGCCCGCCGGGGCGGCGTTCGCCGGTCCCCCCGCGGCCAGGGTCTGGAAGAGCCCGCCCGCCGCGCCGACGGCGCCGAAGGCGCCCGCGGTGAGCCCGAGCCGTATTGCATGACGACGAGTGAGCACGAGGTGATCCCTTACTGAAGTGGCCGTGATGTGCGGTGAATTCGTGTTCCGAGCATGCGCGTGGAAGTGGCGAACTCCGAGCGAACGCCTTCGCCCGCTGGCATGTGTCACCCGTTCCATGACCTCGGTCACCGGAACGGAACGCGGAAATTCCGCCGGTGCGGCGCGAATTCGGTGCGGTATCGCGCGGCTTTCACAGTGGAGGCGATGACGGGTGTCACGACGGACACCGGTCCATGTCACGGGAATTGCGCGCGGCCGCCGGATCCGCACGGCCTGGGACCGAGAGTGATGACCGACGTCTGTCCTCATCACGCGAAGCGGAGACCACCATGCAGACGAATTCACATCAGGAGACCGGGGAGGCGCCGTCGCCGCCCCGGGCCGCGCCCGTGTTCCGTCACGACGTCCACGTCGCCTTCGACGGCGAGTCGGCGACCCTGACGAGCCCGGTCACCGCCTTCACCCTGCGGCCGGTGCGCGGCGGCATCCGCCGTGCGCTGCGGCGTCTGAGCCAGGGGCCGACACCCGTGCACGAACTGCTCGAAGGACTGCGGCCCGCGGAACGTGTTCAGGTGGAGCGGTTCCTCGACCGCGTCGGCCACCTCGTCGCCCGCAGCGTCCTCACCCACGGCGGCCCCGGCGGGCGCCGGGAACTGATCAGACTCGAACCGACCGCCCGGGACGCCGAGTACCGGGTGGGGGAGGTGGACGCCGGACTGCCGGTACGGCTCTCCCGGTTCGCGTTCCTGCGCTCACGGGAGGGCGCCTTGGTGCTCGAGTCACCCCTGGTGAAGTTCCGGGCCGTCCTGGCCGACCCGGCCGCCCGGGAGATCGCGGCCGCGCTCGGGGAGCCGGTCACCGCCGGGAGCCTGGCGAAGACGGGCGGCCTCTGCGAGGACGAGACGACGGACGTGCTCCGCCACCTGGTGGGCGCCGGCTTCGCCGAACAGGCGGACGCGGACGGCACCTTCGCCTCCGACACGGAACCGACGCTGCGGCAGTGGGACTTCCACGACCTGCTGTTCCACTCCCGCGTCCGCTCCGGCCGCTATGACGACGTGTTCGGCGCCGTCTACCCCTACCGGGACGAGATCGACCCGCAGCCCGCGGTGAAGCCGGCACCGGGCGGCCCCACCGTGGAGCTCCACCGGCCGGCACGCGAGGACATCGCGGACCGTGACCCGTCACTGACGGCCGCCATCGAGACCCGCCGCTCCATCCGCTCCTACGGCGAACGCCCGCTGACCGCCAGGCAGCTCGGAGAGTTCCTCTACCGCGTGGCACGGGTACGCGCCCACTACACGCCGGAGCAGGGCAGCGGCCGCGACGAGGTGGTCTCGCGTCCCTACCCGAGCGGCGGCCAGGGCTACGAGCTGGAGCTGTACGTCACCGTGCGGCGCTGTGCGGGCCTCGATGCGGGCATCTACTACTACGACCCGGTCGCGCACCGCCTCGTCCTCGTCAACGACGGGGCCGCGGACCGCGAGTCGTTGTTCCATGTCGCGTCCAGGGCCACCGGCATGGAGGCCCGGCCGGACGTACTGATCACCATGACGGCGCGCTTCCAGCGCATGTCGTGGAAGTACCGGGCCATCGCCTACGCGACGATCCTCCGGCACACCGGTGTGCTCTACCAGACCATGTACCTGGTGGCGACGGCGATGGGCCTCGCCCCGTGCGGGCTGGGCAACGGCGACGCCGACATGTCCGCCCGGGTGCTCGGCCTCGACTACCTGCGTGAGTCGTCCGTGGGCGACTTCCTGCTCGGCAGCCGCAGCCCGGACGACACCGTGGCCGGCGAGCCGGAGGAAGGCTGGCACATGCTCAACGATCCCGAATGGTCGCTGCAGACGGACACATGAGCCGGCCGTGACCTGCGAAAGCGCCGCTTTTCCCGCCCCTTCCGGGCAAGGAGAAGCGGCACTTTTGCATTCCGGTGGCTCCGGTTCCGCCATGACCGCAGTTATTCGCGCGGTGATAAATGTCAGCGCGGGCACGGAAACTCTGGCTTCCGTGTGGCCGGCTGAGCATTATTGGTTGTGCAGCCGGACGGGTTGCGCAGAAGAATTCGGAAAGGAATTCAAAATGAGCATCAACGACATCAAGAACGACGACGCGGACAAGGCCTTCGAGAGCTTCGACGTCGACGAGCTCGAGACCCTCGAGGTCGCGCAGGGTGTGGCCCTCCCCGAGATGGGCGCGTCCAGCGGCTCGATCGGCACCTCGTCCTCCTCGTCCTCCACCTGCTCCGCCTGCTGAGTACCCCTCAACCGAATCCCGAAAGGATCCAGACAATGAGCATCGACGACATCAAGAACAACGGCGACGACGCGGCGAAGGCCTTCGAGAGCTTCGACGTCGACGAGCTGGAGACCCTCGAGGTCGCGCAGGGTGTGGCCCTCCCCGAGATGGGCGCGTCCAGCGGCTCGATCGGCACCTCGTCGTCCTCGTCCTCGACCTGCTCCGCCTGCTGATCCGAGGTACCTGATCGGACGTTCCAAAGGATGCGCCCATCCAGCCGGGAGCTGGATGGGTACATCCTTTTGTGCGTCGAGGACGGGCGCCGATCGTGCGTCGAGGACGGGCGCCGAGGCCGGATCTCAGCCGCGCACCGCCACATGGAACGAGGACAGCCACAGCACCACCGCGGCCCCCGCCCCGACCACGACGCGCACCGTCTCGTCGGTCGAGCCGGCCACGGCGACCACGACGCCGACGGCCGCGACGACCGTCAGCGAGGCCGCCGTCCACCTGTACTGCCACTGGTCGAAGAGACGCGCGAGCGGAAAGAAGTGCAGGCCCACCACGAGGCAGATCCCCGGCGGGATCAGCTCGGCGTGGCCGGTCGCGTTCGACGCGGCGATCACCGCGAAAATGGCCACCACCTCGAGGGCGTTGACCAGGCCCACCCCGCGGTTCCACTTCTCGGGCAGTCGCACCGTGCGGCGGGCCGGCCCCGCCGCCCCGCGGAACGCCAGGAACACGGCCACGGCGGTCAGTACGGCGCCCATCGCCCCGACAGTGACGGAAACAGGCATCGCGGCGATGCCGGAACCGGCCGCAAAAGCCCACACCAGGGCAAAGACCGCGAGAACTATGGCCCCGCGGCGGCGCAGATTCTGCGTGAGTGTCAGGCACTCCGTGTCCGTAGTCATGGCCGGAGGGTACAGCGATCTCCGCGCCCGCCTGACGGGTTTCGGCCACCGCTGGACCGTCACGCCGACGGCGCGTGTGTCACGAAAGCGGTGACGTATGTAAGCGCCCGCCCGCATCGCCTTCCTCGCCGCTTTTCCGTGCCACATGCTTATCGCAAGGCATTCAGGGCCGACATTCGGATTCGATGTTCTCGAGTCATTTCTCGATTTCCCGGAAGGTGCGAAAAAATGGGGGTTGATGCGCCGGAGCGCATTGCCGTGAGGCCGGATTCCGCCGGCCTGACGGGGGTGCGGCTCCACACACGGATGCCGGTCACACCGGCGTGGCTGTCCCGGCACGTCGTGCCGGTCGCCCGCGCACTGGGCGAGCAGGGAGCGGCCGGTGTCCAGCTGCGCCGCGGCTGGCTGCACGGACCCCACGTCGACATCCTCGCCCTGTCGGCGCCGGGCGTGCCGGGTGGCGGCCCCGACTGGGCCGACGTCGCACGCCGGCTGGACGCCGGACCACTGGATCCGCCGCGGGCCCTGACCGAGGAGGCGTATCTCGAGCAGGCGCGGGAGTTCGGCCGGCTCGAGGCGGTGCAGCCGCCGTACCTCCCGCTGCGCGAGCACGGCGCCGTCGAAGCCGTCGCCCCGGGCGACACGGCCTCCCGCGAACCCCGGCTCGACCGTTTCCGTACCGTCGTCCTCGGCGCGCTGACCAAGCCGCTGCTGCGGATGATCGACGGCATCGCGGACGATCCCGGCACCGCCACCGTCCGCCTCGCCGAGGCGTTCGCCGCGCTGGCCGACACCCACTACCTCGGCCCCGCCTACGGGGTGTTCTCGCCGCGCTCCCACGTCGAGGCCTTCCTCGCCTGGGCCGCACCGACCAAGGACGTCAGGCCGCTGTTCGTGCAACGCCTCGCCAAGGACGCGCCGCGGCTGCGGGCCGTCGTCGAGCAGCGCCTGAGCGGCGAGGTGTCGCCCGCCGCGGCGGAGTGGCGCACCGCCTTCGCGTACAGCTCCGGCGCGCTGGAGAGCGCCGTGGCCGCGGGCACCCTCACGCTCGGACTGCTCGACGGCGTCACCGAGGGCGTCGACCGCACGGAGATGGGCCCGCCCGGAGCGACCCGCGTCGTGCCGCAGGGGAAGCAGCCGGACAGCGACTTCCACCGGGCCGTCGACGCGTCGGGAGCGGTCGCCGACCCCTCGCCGTGGTTCGCCGCGTTCCGTCTGCTGACGAACCTCTTCTACGAGCAGCTGCCGCTGCTGACCGTCTCGCCCATGCAGCGCTACTACATGTGCTTCGCCATGGCGGAGACGGTCGACGACGTCCTCGGCACGTCCTGGCAGGAGCGACTGGACGCCCGGCGGCCCGGTGCGGGCGCCGCCACCACAGCCGACCTCACGGGAGCCCCATGATGACCGCGCCCACGACCGAATCTGCCGCCCACGCCACGTGGGCCACCGCCGGCCCCCCGGCCGGGTCCGCCACCGCCCCCGCCACCGTCCCCGCTCCGGTCCCCGCGCCCGCGCCCGCGCCCGCGTCCGCTTCCGCGACGCCCGAGCCGCTCTGGTTCCTGCGGGTCAACCCGCTGCGCCGGACCCGGCTGGGCGATCCCGGGCAGCGCGGACTGCTCGCCGAACTCGCCGACGCGGAAAGCGCGTTGCGCACGGCCGCCGACGCGTGCTCCGACGAGCTCTACCACCGCATCGGCGACGCGGCCGACGACGCGGAGCGCCGCGAACTCATCGCCCTGCGGCGCACCGTCCACAACGACCGCGCCCCCAAGAAGCCGCCCGTGCCCACCCCCGCCGTCGACCGGTGGCTCGAGGCACGTGAGCGCAGGGAGCGGCTGCGCGACGAGATCACCCGCGGCTACGCGGCGGCGGCCGACCGCGAACGAGAGCGCCTCGCCGCCCTGTTGGGTGATGACGACCTGCTGCGCTCGCTGGCGCTCGTCGCCCCCGAGGTGCACCAGGAGGCGGAGCGCTACCGCGCCGCCGTCCTCGGCCCCGGCAAGGTCTCCGCCCGTACCCGCAAGTCGGAGCGCGGACTGATCCAGTACGTCACCCGGGCCATGGTCCGCACCAGTCCGCTCTCCCGGTTCACCGCCGTCGGCATCGCGGAGCCCGACCCGGACGGGGCGGATCCGAACGACGTGCCGTTCACCGGCGCGACCGCGTTCCCCGGCCTCGACCGGGTCATGCTGGGCTACGTCCTCGGCGGGCTGCCCGCACCCGACGACGAGGTGCTCGCGGGCCTCTGGGTGGGCCTGCCGCCCACCTCCGCGCCCGACCCGGAGGCCGGCAAGCTCTTCTTCCTGAAGCTCACCGACGCCGGTATGCGCCGGCTCGCCGTGCCCCTCGACGGCCCTGCCGGCGACCTGCTCGACGCGGTCTCCATGGGACCGCGCCCGTACCCCTCGGTCGTCAGGCACGTCGCGGAACGCGCGGGCTGTGCCGAGGAGGACGCGGAGCGCCGGGTGCGGCACGCCCTCGGGCAGGGCCTGCTGTGCTCGTTCCACGAGGCGGAGGACGGTGCCGCCGACTACGACGACCTCCTCAGCCCCCGCGACCCACGCGCCACCGGGCTCACCGACAGCATCAAGGCCGGCCTGCCGGAGCTGGCGGCCGCTCCCGCCGCCGAACGCGGCGCCGTCCTCGCCGCCTTGCGCGGAGATCTCGGCAGGCTCAGCCACCTCGCCCGCCGGCCCGCCCAGATCACGGTCGAGGAGGACTACGTCATGCCACCGCTCAAGGTGGCCACGGACAAGTGGCGGCAGCCCCTCGCCGACCTGGGGCCCGCCGTCGAACTCCTCACCGTCTTCGACTGGCTGCACGACGTACGGGTCCTGATGACCGCCGCGTTCGTCGAGCGGTTCGGCGCCGGAGCCGACGTGCCCCTCGCCGCCAACGCCGCCTTCGTCGTCGGCGAGGTCTCACGCCGCGCCGCCGCCATGGACGCCGTGTACGGACCGAAGGGCACCGGCGACCCGTCCGCGCTCGCCGGCATCGGCCCCGCCGACGGCTCGCTGGAGCGGATGTACCTGCTGCGCCGTGAGCTGACGGAGGCCGTCCACGCCCGTCTGTCGAAGGCCGCGGAGGCGGGGGAGGACACCCTCGTCCTGACGCCCGGCGACGTCGAGGGCCTCACCGCCGCGCTGCCCGACCGCTTCCGCCAGGACCCGCTGATCTACGGCGTGCTCCTCCAGCAGGCCGGGCAGCACCTGATCCTCAACGACGGCCTGCCCGGCCACGGGATGCTCTACGCCCGCTTCCTGGAGGCCGACCGCCGCCAGGGCGGCCGGGCGCTGCCGCTCCTCGGGGAACACCTGCGGCGCGCGTACGGCTTCGACGGCGCCCGCGTCACGGAGGACCTCGGCCTGCACCGGCTGAACGTCAACGCGCACACGCCGATCCTCCCCGGCGGTCTCACGCCGGACGACTGGTTCACCCTGCGTCTGGTGCACGACGTGGCGACCGACACCCTGCACGTCGAGGACGCCGACGGCGCCCCGCTGCGGGTCCTGCCGCTCGGCACCGGCCACCCCGGCCTGTTCCCGCCGCCGCTGTCGGTGGCCTCCGGTCTCGTCATCAGCGGCCGGCTGTTCAACAGCCTGCCGAACAGTTGGCACGCCGCCACCCCGTGGGACGGGCGCACCACAAGGACCGCGCCCCGCATGGCCGTCGGCGACGTGCTGATCGGCAGGCGGCGCTGGTACGGCGGCGAGGAGCTCGCCGCCGCGGTCGCCGCCGGCCCCGAGGAGCACGACCGGCTCCTCGCCATCAACGCCTGGCGCGCCCGCCACGGTGTGGCGGAGGAGGTCGTGATCAAGACCGCCCCTGAGGACGAGGGCCCGCTGTCCGTGGGCGCGCCCGACGTGCAGTCCAAGCGGCTCCAGCAGAAGCCGCAGTACGTCGACCTGACGAGCGCCCTCAGCACCCGCGTACTGCCCCGGATGCTGGACCGCCGAGGCGCGGACACCGGCGGCAGCTACCTGGAGGAGGCCCTGCCGTCCGTCGTCGACGGCACTCACGCCACCGAGTGGGTCGTCGAGGTCGGCCGTGAGGCGGGCGGGCGGTTCACCTACCACCGCGCCGACGAGGGGAAGCAGTCATGAAGCTCAAGGCACGACCCGACCTCCATTTCGCGCCGGTCCCCGGCGGGGTCTACTTCAGCGGTGTCCGCGGCAGTTTCGTGCTCCGAGGATCCGACGTCCTCCACGCGGTCGCCCAAGGATGCGTACCCCTGCTGGAGCAGGGCGCCACCGAGGACGAACTCGTCGCCGCCATCGGCACCGAACGGGCCCGCCCCGCCGTCCGCCACCTGGTCGCGAAGCTTAGCGAGAGCGGCATGCTCCTCGACACCGCCGCCCTCACCGCACCCGAACCGCCCGCGGCGGTGCGCGAGCGGCACCCCGAACCGCTGGCCCGCCTGGAGTCCCTCCACGACGACCCGTACGCGGCCTTCCAGCGGCTGCGCGCCGCACGGGTGACCGTCGCAGGCCCTTTGGAGGCGACCGGCCCGGCCGCCCGCGGACTGCGCAGGGCCGGCGTGCAGGACGTGACGGTCACCGGCTCGCTGGACGACGGCGGCACGTACGACGGCATGGACGCCGTCCTCGACGCCACCGGGGCCGAGGTGCCCGAACTGCCCGAGCACGTGCACTACGTGCCGCTGCTGCTCGGCGGACGGGTCACCCTCGTCGGCCCCGCCCTCACCGGGCCCGGCCGGGCCGGTACCTGGGCGGCGTTCCGGGACCGGGCGCTCGCCTGGGCGGACGCCGAGGACGTCACGCCCGCACCACGGCCGGTCGCGGACGCCCTCGCCGGTGCCCTCGCCGGACAACTGATCTTCGACATCCTCACGGGTACGGCTGCCATGGGCGAGGCCCATGTCGTGCACGGGGCGGACCTGGTCTCCGACCGGGTGACCGTCGAGGGAGCTCACGTGGCGGCCGCGACCGGCCGACCGAGCTCCCTCCAGGACGCCGTGGCGCAGCCGATGCCGGAACCGGAGACGGCGCTCGAAGCGGCGGGCGCGGTAGCCCGCCGCTGGACGGGGCCGATCGCGTCGGCCACCGGTGAGGACCTGCCCCAGATGCCGCTCGCGCTGCGCGCGGCCGAGCTGCGCGGCGACCGGTCGGGCACCGTCGTCGCCTGGGCGGCGCACCAGGAGACCGCCACGGTGGCGGCAGCGCTGGCCGCGCTGCGGGCCAGGAGCCCGAAGGGCGACGGCACCGCGGCCGCCGGGCTCACGGAGGAACACTGGCTCCTGGACGGCGCTCTGCGCCTGCTGACGCCTCACGCCCGGCCGCTGGGGGAGGTGACGGGCGACGCCGTCGGCGCCGAGGCCCACCGCATCCGTGAGCATCTGCGCCCGCTGCTCGCCACCGGTCCTGCCGTCGACCTGCTGCACGTCCCGGGCCTCGACTGGCGCCTGGCCCGGGTCACCGACGGCGCCGAGGTGCTCGGGCGAGCGTGGGGAGCCACCGAGGAAGAGGCCGTACGCAACGCCCTGTGCACCGCGCTGGCCCGCACCCTCACGACTGCCGCGGGCCCCGCGTCCGACCGCACCTGCCCCGTCGACGAAGTCTCCACCGAAGCCCTGCTGTTCGCCGACAGCACGGTCCTCGGCACGCTGCGCAAGCAGCTCACCGAGCAGGGGGCGGAGACCGGCCGCGGCTACGCCGGCCGCCCGGCCCGCGGCGACTCGGTACTCGGCGAGATCCCCCTCTGGTACGGGCCCGTAGCGGCCGAGGCACGCCCCCGGGAGACCCACGATGGCAACTGACACGGCCCCCGACACCCGGACACCGGGCGTCGCGACCGGACCCGGGCTCACCTCGCACCCCACCTCCCCGTACACCGACGGGACCTGGCGCACCGTCATCGCGCTGCTGGCCGAGGCGAGCGACGGCACGGTGGCCGCCGACCGGGGCTGGGACCTCGACTGGGAGCGCCGGCAGCTCGCCGCTGCCGCCGCCTTGGGCCGCAGTCACCTCTCGGTGCGGCTCCACGACGACGAGGTGATGATCGGCCCCCTGTGGCGGCCAGGCACCGCCGCGGGCTGCGCCGGCTGCGCCGAGGTACGTGACCGCACGATCCGCGAACACCCCCTCGTCGGCGACCTCACCCAGGCCACCGCGGCCCCGTCCCCGAGCGCGCCGCTGCTCCCCGAACTGCTCCGGGCGACCCTGGAGTACCTGGCGCAGCGGCCGCTCGGGCCCGGAGAGGCCTACGCCGTCTCCACGAAGGGGCTGAGACGGCACCGCGTCGCGCGCAGCTTCCACTGCCCGCTGTGCGGGCCGGACGCGGAGCGACTCGACGGCACGGCGCGGCCGTTGCCGCTGGCCCTCACCGGCCGGCCCGCCTCCGCGGAGGACCCGACCCGGTCCGCGGACAGCCGCCTCGTCGAACGCGGTCTGCTGCGCGACCGCCTCGTCGACGCCCGCTTCGGACCGGTCCGGGCGATCCTGCGCGAGTCCCATGCCCCGTTCGCGATGAGCATGGCCGTCGTGGCTGACGCCCCCGCCATGGGCCACGGCCGCGCGCAGACGTTCGCGGAGACGGAACCGGTCGCCGTACTGGAGGCGTACGAGCGCCTCGGCGGTTTCCCGTACGACATTCCGGTCCTCACGGGCCGTGCGTACAAGGACGTCGCCGAGCACGCGGTGGACCCGGGCACGCTCGGCAGATACACGCAGGAGCAGCTCGACCACCCCACCTCACGGGTGACGCCGTCGGACGAGCACACCGAGATGGACTGGGTGTGGGGCCACGACCTCACCGACGGGCGGGCCCTGCTCGTCCCCGCCGACCACGCCTTCTACCAGTACGAGTACGCCTTCCGCAGGGACCGCCGCGCCGCCCGCGCGGTCGGCCCGCACGAGCGCAAGCACTACTTCTACGAGTCCTCCAGCGGCTGCGCCGTCGGCGCCAACCTCGAGGAGGCCGCGCTCCACTCGCTGTTCGAGCTGGCCGAGCGCGACGCCTTCCTCACCTGCTGGTACCGGGCGCGGCCGCTGCCGTACATCCCCGAGTCGTCGATCACCGACCCGACCAGCCGGGCGATGATCGAGCTGGTCCGGGCCAGGGGGTTCGACGTGCATCTCCTGGTCGCGACCCGGGACATCGCCCTTCCGGTGGTGTGGGTCCTCGCGGTGAACCGCGAGAACCCGTTCCCGGCGACCTTCTCCTCCGCCGGCTCCGGCGCCGATCCGCAGTCCGCGATCCGCGGCGCCCTGCGGGAGGTGGCACAACTCGTCACCAACCCCGTCGACTGGACGCGCGAGCAGGTGGAGCCGATGGTCGAGGACCCCTGGCTGGTGCAGGAGCTGGAGGACCATGTGCGCTTCTCCTCACTGCCCGAGACGCGCGAGCGGGCCACCGTCGCCATCGGCGGCCCCCGCGTCACCCTGGAGGAGGCGTTCCCCGGCTGGCCGGAGCGCCTGGCACGGGAGTCCGGCGGCGACGTCCGTGGCGCGCTCGACTTCGTACGGAGCCTGTTCGCGGACGCCGGCCTCGACCAGGTCGTCCTCGTCGACCAGACCAGCCGCGAGCACGCCGACGCCGGGATCTCGGTCGCCCGCGCGGTCGTGCCGGGCATCCTGCCCATGTGCTTCGGGCACGCGCAGCAACGTCTCGCGGGGCTGCCGAGGCTGGAGGCCGCGTTGCGCGGCACCGGCCAGGAGCACCGGGCCGTTCCCTACGACCCGCACCCGTTCCCGTGACCGCGCCGACCGCACCCCGGAGCGGGTCGGCGACCGGCCGCGGCTGCCCGGTCGACCTGCCGGGGCCCGAGGGTGACAACAGCATCGCCCGTGAACCGCTCTGGTACGCGTACGGCGCAGGCGAGGACGAACCGACGGCACCGGACTGGACGTGGACGCCCGAGCCGCCGCCGGACGCGCATGTCCCGCCCCCGCCGCCGCGCGGCCGGGGCGCGAGCACGACGCTGCCCCTGGGAACGGTGGACCTGCTGGCTCGGATGCCGTTCCCGCGGCTCCCCGGCGGCCCGCAGGTGACCGGCGCGGTCGGCCGGGCGCCCGGTGCCTCCCAGGTGACCGACCCGCTCGGCCGGGCGCTCGTCACCGCGTTCGGGCCGCAGCGCCGCGAGCCGGAAAACCCGTACAACGACCACAGGTCGTACGCCTCCCCGCGCTGCCTCTTCCCTGTCCACGCCTTCGTGGACGGCGGCGGCGAGGAGCCCTGGCGACTGCTCGAACCGGACCGGCACGCGCTGACCGGCGCGCCCGGTCCGGGCCCCGGCCGACGGATCGCGCTCACCGGGCGTTACACGGCCGTCCCCTCCGCCTACAAGTGGTTCCGCGGCTCGCTCGTCGCCATCGAACTGGGCATCGTGCTCCGGGCGTTGAGCATCGGCCTCGAGCTGTTCGGGCGGCCGGCCCGGCTCAGGCTGCCGGACACGGGCGCCCACGCCCTGCTCGACGGCATCGGTCTGGACCGCACCTGGGAGTGGTCGTTGCCCTTCGTGCTCGACGTGGGCGAGCCGCTGCCCGCCGCGGCCGCCGGTACCGCGCCCGACCCCGTCCCTCCGGACGTCACCCGGCGCGACCCGGCACTCGCCGACCTCGTCCGGGCCAACCGGTCCCAGACGTACACCGGCGACGCCGTACCGCTGACCACCGCCGTCCCGGCCGGTCTGCCGGCGTCGCAGCGGACCCCCGACTGGGCCGAACTGCTCTGGCAGCGCCACTCAGGACGGATGCCGCGCGCCCTGCACGGGATGACGGGACGACGCCGGCGGGTGCCGGCCGAGGCCCTGGACACCGCCTTGCGCTGGCTCGCCGTCCCCCCGCCGGGCCCCGAACTCGCGGCCGCCTTCGACGCGGTCCGGATCACGGTCGTCACCCAGGGGGTCGACGGCCACGAGGACGGCGTGCACCGTGCGGAGGCCGCCACCGCCCGCCTGTTCCGCCGCGACGCCGAGGCCCCCGCCCTGCTGGAGGACCACTACGGATACGGCGTCTCGCCCGTCAACGGCTGCGGCATCAGGAACGCACCCATGACCGTGTTCCTGTCCGTACGGCCCAGGGAGCTTTTCGCCCGGCTCGGCCCGGCCGGCTGGAGCGCGGCACAGCACGCCTGCGGCTGGGCCGTGCACGGGCTGTGTCTGTCCGCCGCGGCGTCCGGGCTGTTCGCACGCCCCGTCAGGGCGTTCAAGGAGATACCCGTACAGCGCGTCCTCGGTCTGGACGAGGACGAGACGATCGTCCTGTCCGCGGTGGTGGGAGTCCCCCAGGACACCGGTGGCGCGCTGCTCGACCTGAGACTGTGAAGGAGCGCCCCATGACATGGAATTCGTGGCACCTGCACCTCGCCACCACCGCCAGGTCCGCCCACGACCGGGTACTGACGCGGGTCGTCGGCCCGACCGTGCGCGAACTGGCGGCGGACCGGCCCTGGTTCTTCATCCGCTACTGGCAGGCCGGCCCCCATCTGCGGCTGCGCATCGCCGACCTCGACCACACGACGCGCGGACAGGTCGAGGACGCCCTGCGGGAACGGCTCGCGGCCGCCGGCCGGCTCACCGCCGGTGAGGAACCCCTGGCGCCCGAGGCGTACCGGCGGAGCGCCGGACAGCTGGCGTCCGCGGGGGAGCAGGGGGAGGACAGGAACGTCCGCGAGATGCTCGCCCCCGGCGTACACCGCGCGGAGTACGAGCCCGAGTTCGACCGCTACGGCGGCGCCGCGCTGATGCCCGCCACCGAGACCCTCTTCCACCTCTCCAGCGAAATGGTCCTCGGCCTCGTCCCCAAGGTCGTGACCGAGCGTCACCGTGCTCTGCTCGCCCTGCGCGGCACGATGGCCGCCGCGGCGGCACTCGGCGACGAGACGGAGCGCACGTACTTCTACGCCCACGGCCTCGGCGCCTGGCGCGCCTGGGCCGGTGACGCGGGCTACCCGGGCGGCCTGCTCGACTCCGTCACCACCGTCACCCGGCCCACCGGGGCCGCGCCCGTCGACCCGCTGGACCACGGCCCGTTCGCCCGCTGGCACGACGGGCTCGCCGCGCTGACCGCCGACCTCCGCGAGAAGTCGGCCACGCACCCCGGCATGGTCCTCTTCTCGCACGCGCACATGCTCCACAACCGCCTCGGGCTGAGCCTGCTCGAGGAACTCCGCACGTACGCGTGGCTCGCACACGTCTTCCCCGTCGCCGACACGGACGGTGCGATGCCGCCTGCCCCTGGGACGGACGGCGCCGAGCCGTCCGCTCCCGGGCCTGTCCGGCCTGCCGACGCCGGACGGGTGCCGGCCCCGGCGGGGTGATCCCCCCGCCCCGCCGCCCCCACGGGGCCCGCGCGAAGGCCCGGCCGGAACGCTCCGGCCGGGCCTTCGCGAAGCGCGCGGGTCCTCTTCCGTCAAGTCCGTACGAGGGGGCTCCTGTCCCCGGTCGGCGGCATGCGCTCACAACGCCGCCCCTCAGGGCCGGCGCGCCCTGTGGCGGGCCGGCTCAGGCGCGCCCGACCCAGTCCCGGTCCAGGCGGTCCGCCAGGCCGGCGGCGGTGAAGGCGGCTTCGAGGGCGTCGCGGCCTTCGGTGAAGTGGGCCCAGCTGTCGTGGTGGACGGGAACGACGCGGCGGGCGCCGAGGATCCGGGTGGCTTCGACGGCCTGGGCGCTGTCCAGGACGAGCGGTTCGCCGCCGAAGAGCATGGGGAAGCGGGGGGCTCCGGCGAAAAGGATGGCGGTGTCCACCGGGGCGAAGCGCTCCGCTGTCTCCTTGACCGCGTCGAGTGAGGCGTTGTCACCGCTGACGTAGACGGTGGGCAGGCCGTCCCCGGTCAGGACGAAGCCGACAACCTGGCCGGTGAACGGCTCGACCTTCTCGCGCGGGCCAGGGCCGTGGACGGCGGGGACGCCGGTCACGGTGATCGTGCCGCCGTCAGGCCGGTCCAGCTCGACGGACTCCCAGTCGGTCAGGCCCTTCGCCTTCGCCCCCAGGCGCTGTCCACCGCCGGGGGTGGTGAGGGTGAGCGGCACATCGGCGAGCAGGGCCCGGCCGGAGTGGTCGAGGTTGTCGGCGTGCTCGTCGTGCGAGAGCAGGACCACGTCGATGGGTCCGAGGTCGGCCGGGGCCGCGGTGGAGGGGGCGGTCTTGGTCAGTCCCTGCGAGGGGTAGTCGCCGGGGCCGTCGAAGGTCGGGTCGGTCAGGAAGCGCAGGCCGCCGTACTCGAACAGGGCGGTCGGGCCGCCGAAGGTGCGGACCTGTATCTGGTCGGTGCTGTGCTGGGGCATCTTTGTCGTCCTCACGGGAAAGGATCGCATTTTCCGTGATGCAGGCTAGGCAGGCATCACGGAAAAAGGCAAGCGTTACCATGAGGGCATGAAGGAGACCGCGGCCGCCGACCTCGCACACGCCGCTCTGCCCCCGGCTCCCGGTGCCGACCAGCACCGTTCCCTGGACTTCGCCGACACCGCCGCGACCCTGCCCGCCGGCCAGAGCTACGACCTGCTCGCCGCCCCCGGCTCCGCCATGCGCTGGCTCGCCACCCACGGCCTGACCACCCCGGACGTGCAGCTCTACGAGGTGTGCACGCAGCGGATGCGTACACTGCGCGGCCATGTGCGGGCCCTGTTCGCCGCCCGCGTCGAGGGCGTCGCCCCACCCGAAGAATCCTTGCGAGCGGTGAACCAGGCGCTCACGGCGGTACCCACGGCGCCCCTGCTCGCCTGGGAGGGGGCCCAGGGACCGCACAGGGTCCAGGCGCACCCCACCGACCAGGCTGTGAACCACGCACTGGCGACCCTTGCCGCCGATGCCGCCGACCTGATCACCGGCCCGGACGCCTCCCTCCTCGCCGCCTGCGGCTCCGCGCCCTGTGACCGGTTCCTCGTGCGCACCCACGGCCGACGCCATTGGTGCTCCACCCGCTGCGGCGACCGCGCCCGCGCGGCCCGCGCCTACGCGCGGCGCAACGACGCCTCGGAGTGACGCGGCACGCCGGTCGTCCCGTCCTCCTCTCGCATCACCGTGGCAGCCGGGTACGTGCGGGCCGCTCAGTCCGCCGTGCGGACGAACGCCGCTGTGACCCGCAGTCGCAACCGCGGTCCGACGAGCGGGCGCATCGCGCTCACGCCGCACGCGTGCCGGTCGAGCTCCGCCGTCGCCTGCACGACGGCCCGCCCGCCGTCCGGCGAGACGGCGCACGCCTCGGTGTCGACGGTGAAGGTGAGCGGCACGGACCGGCCCTTCACCTCGATCAGGCCGGTCACCCGCCACGGTCCGCCGGTGGTGAGGCGCTCACCGGTGAACCGGATCGACGGGAAGCGGTCCGCGTCGAGGAAGGCGGGCCCGCGGACGGCCTTGTCGCGCTTCGGGTTGCCGGTGCTGAAGCCGGCGGCGTCGACCTCCGCCTCCAATTGCCGCAGCCCGCCTCGGAGCACGGCGCTCCCGGAGCGCACGGGGAGCGAGCCGGTGACCGGCAGGAAGAAGAAGTGCCGAGCGGTGAACTCGACGGAGGAGGCGCCGGTGTCGAGTGTCCAGGAGCCGTCGACCGCGGCGGCGGTCAGCCCGGTGGTGGCCTCTGAGTGGTCGGTGAGGGACATGGTGGGGTTTCCCTTCGGGTCGTGGGGGAGGAGGCGGCGAGGGGGCCCCGCAATGGAGGCCCCCTGTCGTCTGGTGTGTGCGCCACTGCCTTGGTGCGCGGTGCTGCTGCGTCTCTGTGTGCGTGCGTCCCTGTGCGTCGCGGTGGTACGCGCGGATCACTCGGGCCGCGGGTCCCAGCGGAAGCTGCGGACCGCGATCAGCGCGCCGATGACGCCCCAGACGGCGAGGACCGCGAGTTCCTTCCACTGGAAACCTGCGTTGTGCGCGAACGGCGCCAGCATCGCGTCGTTGAACGGCTTCACCGGGAGCAGCCCGGCGATGTTGTTCAGCACCTCGGAGTGGATCGGGAAGTAGCTGCCAGAGATGAACACCAGCGGGAACTGGATGAACTGCACGACGGCCGGGGCCGCCTCCGAGTTCTTGATCAGCGAGGCCACGCCGACGCCCAGCGCGCAGAAGCTCGCCGCCCCCAGCACCAGCGTCACCGTGACCGCCGCCCAGTGCGTGGGCAGCGGCACGCCGTACAGCGAACCGATGCCGATGACCAGCGCCACGTCGATGACGCTGACGACGATGCAGTGCACCAGCAGCCCGGCGAAGTACACCCAGGCCGGCAGCGGGGTGGCGTGCAGCCGCTTGAGCACGCCCGTCTGCCGGCGCATCGCCAGGATGATCGCCAGCTGGCCGTAGCACGCGCCGAGCACCGAGACCGCGGCGATCGTCGGCGTGTAGTACTGCATGCCGGTCAGGCCGAAGAAGAACTTCTCGTCGGCGCCGCCGCTGAACACCGCGCCGAAGATCGTGATGATCACGATCGGCAGCACGAAGGTGAAGACCATCGACTGCGGATTGCGCCAGAACGACAGCTGCTCGTAACGGATCTGATGGGCCAGCAGAGCCAGGTCGCCGCGGGCGTCCGCGCGGGCCGCCGAACGCCCCGCGCCGGTGGCCGTGGTGGGGGTCAGGGTGGTCATGAGCGGCTCCGTCCCGGTCGGCGTCCCCGGCCCGGGGACGGCCTGCGCCCACGCTCCGAGGACGGCGAGGATGCTTCCTTCTCCGCGTACTTGCCGGTGAGGCTCAGATAGACGTCCTCGAGGGTCGGCTGCTCGACGGTCAGCCGCTCCAGCGGCGTACCGCGGCGCAGCGCCCACTCGGTGAGGCGGTGCAGCGCGGCGGTCGGCTCCTCGGCCTCCGCCGTCACCAGACCGTCCTCCGCGTCGGTGACCGGCAGGGGGACGTCGGCGATCGCGGCGCCCTGCGGCAGCGCGAAGCGGATCCTGGCCAGCGCGCTGTCCCGGCCGCCGAGTGTGTCGGGGGTGCCCGCGGCGACGATCCGGCCGCCGGCGATGACGGCGACGGAGTCGGCGAGCGCCTGCGCCTCGTCCATGTAGTGCGTGGTGAGCACGATGGTGGTGCCCGCGTCACGCAGGTTCCGCACGACCTCCCACGCACCGCGCCGCGCGTTCGGGTCGAAGCCGGTGGTGGGCTCGTCCAGGAACAGCAGCTGCGGGTTGCCGACGACGCCGAGCGCCAGGTCGAGCCGCCGCTTCTGCCCGCCGGACAGGTCCTTCACCTTGGCGCCGCGCTTCTCCTCGAGGCCGACGAGGTCGATCACCTCGTCGACGCCGCGGGGCTCGGGGTAGTAGCCGGCGTTGCGCGCGATCGTCTCGCGCACCGACAGATACGGCTCGACGGCGATGTCCTGGAGCACGAGCCCGATCTGCCCGCGCAGCCACCTCCCGTCCGCCTTCTTGCCCGGGTCGCGCCCGAGCACCTCCACGCTTCCGCCGTCACGGTCGCGGAAGCCCTCCAGAATCTCGAGCGTGGTCGTCTTGCCCGCCCCGTTCGGGCCGAGCAGGGCGAAGATCTCCCCGTCGCGGACGGTGAAGTCGACGCCGCGCACCGCCTCGTGGTCCCCGTAACGCTTTCGCAGGCCGTCCACGGCCACCGCGGTCACCGCGGTCCCTCCGCTTCGGTCACTGTGTGCCTCCCGGTGCTGTTGTCGGGTCCGGTGTTGCCGTTCGCCCGAAGACCGAACTCCGGGTCGTTGTCGCGACGTTAGGCCCGGTCAGGGCGGTGTCCGCAGGAACGGGAGGCATCCGATGACGGACGTCACGCAAGCGGCGACAGGTGTCAGCACGGACGTGACGGGCGTTGCGGCGCGCGGCGCGGGCCGCACATCCTTCAGGGCATTGCCGACGGAGCAGCTGACGCGGAAGGCGGTCATGACGTGGGGTTCGGGGAAGTGGGCGAAATGAGACGGCCGCGGATCACGGTGGTCGGTGCGGGCATCGGCGGACTGACCCTCGCCGGCGCGCTCGCCGCGAACGGAACGGATTACGTCATCCACGAGCAGACCCGGCGGCTCGCCGAGGTCGGGGCGGGGGTCCAGCTCTCACCGAACGCCGTCCGGCCGCTGCTGCGGCTCGGTCTCGGCGACGCACTGCGCGAGCACGCCGTACGCATCGACGCGATGGAGGTACGCGGCTGGACCGGCCGGCCCGTCGCCCGTACGCCGCTCGGCGAGGAGTGCGAGCGGATGTTCGGCGCGCCGTACTACTCGATCCACCGCGCCCACCTGCACGAGGCGCTGCTCTCCCTCGTCGACCGTGACCGGCTCCGGCTCGGCGAACGCCTGCGCGGCGCACGGGAGACGGACAGCGGCGGCGTGCGGCTGACCTTCGAGGACGGCACCGTCCGCGACGCCGGGGTGGTGGTCGGCGCGGACGGCATCCACTCGACGGTCCGCGAGGCGTTCGTGCGCGACGAGCCCGTCTTCGCGGGCCTCGGGATCTATCGCGGCCTGGTCCCCACCGACCGCCTGCCGGACGCGGCCAGGGAGCGCCTGGTGCGCCTCTGGCTCGGCCCCGGCGGCCACTTCGTGTGCTACCCGGTCGCCGCCGGTGAGTACCTCAGCTTCGCGGCGACGGTCCCGATGGACGAGGCACCCCCCGAGTCGTGGTCGGCGCCCGGCGATCCGGAGGACCTGCGCCGCGCGTTCGGCTCCTGGACCGGACTGGTCTGCGACATCGTCGAGGCGACCGAGGTGACACACCAGTGGGCGCTCCACGACCGGCCGCCGCTGCGCACGTGGTCGAGCCGCCACATCACCCTCCTCGGCGACGCGGCCCATCCGATGCTGCCGTTCATGGCGCAGGGGGCGGGCCAGGCGATCGAGGACGCGATGGACCTGGCGGCCTGCCTCGCCGACGCGCCCGAGGAACAGATCGCGGACAGCCTCGCCCGCTACGAGGCGCTGCGCATCCCGCGCACCGCCGAGATCCAGCGTGGCTCCCGCGGCAACGCCGGCGTCCTCCACCTCCCGGACGGCCCGGCCCAACGCCGCCGCGACGCTCAGATGGCGGTCCACGCCTCGCTCCGCGACCGCGCGACGCTCTACGCGCACGAGACGGGCCGCAGCGTGGTCTCCGCGGCGGTGTGACGCGTCTGAGTACGGCGCGCGGCCGACCTGAGTACGCCACCGGATCCGCCGGCGCTCCGGCACTGGTCGAATCAGGGTCATGGTCCCTCAAGCACTCCGTCACCCCCGCGTCCGCAACGCCACCACCGCCGGGACGGCCCTCGCCGTGACGCTGCTCCCGCTCGTGGCGGGCGTCCTGCTGGCCAAGGCGATGGCCGCGGACCCGATGACCCCGGTGAACGCGCTGATCACCAGCGGCGGTCACCGTGCCCGCGTCACACGGGACCAGTGGCGCGGCTGCGGCACGAGCGCGGTGCGCCGGTGCAGGGCCGCGGGGGCGGCGGTCCGCGAGGCCCGTCCCCGGCCGCGGCCGGGGACGGCCGCGCTGTCGAGGCGCGGGAAGCGGCGTACCGCAGCGCCCTCCTGACGTCTCACCCGACGTGCAGCCTGGCCTCTTCCGCGCCACGGGCCACGGCCACGGTGCCGGCCTCCGCCTCCAACTCCCCATGCGCAAAGGCCGGAAGCCGCTCGAACGGGGTGACGGTCACGTCGACCTTCCGTCCGGCGGCCTTGGCACGCCAGGTCCCGGCGATCTCCGAGCCGACGAGCAGCGCACCCGGGCCGCCGATAGCACGCCAGATCTCCTTCCGGCGGTCCTTGTCGGGCACGACCAGCTCACGGTCGCGCGCCTGGAGGAACGGATCGCCCGGAGGGAGCAGCCGGACGAGGCGTCCGCTCCTCGCCGAGCGCAGCGCGCCCAGTTCACCGGCCGGCAGCCACGTCTCGCGTCCCTCCACCGACACCTCGGCCAGGTCCTCGGGCCACACCTTCTTGACCACGGTCGGCTTCGTGCCGAGGTACTTGGCCACGTCGGCAGGGGTTGCGGGCCCGAGGTGGCGCAGGTAGTTCCGCACCAGTGCGGCGGTCCCCGACGCGGCGTCCGGCACGGGGAACCGCTCGGCCAGCGGCGACAGCACGGACCTGCCGCCCTGCGAGGCGACCCGCACCGCACCGAACAGACCGGCCTGCTGGAACAGCAGCCCCGAGATGTGCTGCGCCCCGCACGTCTCGCACCAGTACGTCAGCGACTTCGGCACGGCCGCGCTCACGGCGGTGCTCACCTCGCCCTTGGCCATCGGCCCCGTCACCACCTCGCGGAACGCCGTCGCGGTGACACGGAAGGCCTCGAGCCCGAGCCGCGCCCCGTCCTTGATGACGGCCGTGCTGATCCGCGCCGTCGCGTCGGCGTCGTCGAGCGGCCACAGCCCCGTGGCGAGCGCCGGCAGGTCCCCTCGCCGGTGCAGATGCGGCGCCCCGCGCATCGACCACACCAGCTCCAGCCCGTCGCCCGACGCACCCCGTGCGGCAAGCGCCTGCCGGGCGGCGCCGCTCGGCGTGTCCTGCACCCCCAAGGTGAGCACGCCCGGCGCGTCCGAGGAGCGGTCGAGCCCCTGGGCCGCCACCCGGTACGCCAGCACCTGTTCCCTGGTCACTTCCTCGATTCCCATACCCCCCATGGTCCGTTGCCGGACCCGGGGACGACGGGACCGTACGACTCAGGGTCCGCGTCGGCCACTTGTCCGTCGGGTGCAGGGCTGTCCGCCGCCGTCGCGGAGCGCGTCGCGACGGTCGACCGCATTGGTCTCGTACAGCTTCGTCGTCCATACTGCCCGCCGTGGAGCAGCAGATAGATCCGAAGACGAAGCTCGATATCGCCGTGGGGACGGATCCGGCATTCGTCCCTGTCCTCTCGGGACCGGCGCCCGCCGTCAAGGAGAGGGAGGAGGAGAGCACAGCCACCGAGTCCGATGCCGGGACCGGTCCGGACAGCGGGACGGACGAGGCCGGCGACGCCGAGGCGGCCGCCGCGACCGACGGCGACGACGAGGCCGCGGAGGAGGCCGACGCACCCGTGGCGGACGGGCCCGTCTTCGAGGTCAGTGACCGCCGTGGGTCGATCACAGCGGGTCCCGCCGGCATCCGCTTCACCCTGGACGACCAGGAGGCGGACTTCCGCTGGGACGAGATCGGCGCGGTCGAGGTGCGGCCGGCACGGTTCGGGCGCCGGTTCACGGTCACCGTCCATGTGGCGGCCAACCGCTGGTTCAACGCGGACGTCGAGGCCCCGGCCAGGGGGCGCCTGAAGGAGTGGACCGAGGAGCTCGACGCGGTCCTCGACGCCTATTTCGAAGAGGCCTGATCACTCTCCGGCCGCGTCTGGGTGGGGCGACACAAGCCCGCCCAGGCGTGGTTTGTGCCGATTTCGTCGCCAATGCGCATAACTTCGGATTATGACTAAGCGACAAACGACCATGCTCGGATGCGCGGCTCTGCTCGTCGCGTCCGGCCTCGGCGCGGCGGCTCCCGCCAGTGCCGCCGTCACCCACCAGGTCCTGCCCGGCGAGTCGATCCAGGCCGCGGTGGACGCCGCACAGCCGGGCGACACCATCGACATCGCGGCCGGCACCTACACGGAGAGCGTCCGGATCACCAAGTCCGGCCTGACCCTGCGGGGCGAGGGCAGCGACACGGTGCTCAAGCCGTCGAAGACCGCGGCCGCCGCCGACACCTGCGCCGGAGCGGGCAACGGCATCTGCGTCATCGGCACCGAGAAGCAGCCCGTCGAGGGCGTACAGGTCCGCTCCCTGACCCTCGGCGGATTCGCCAAGAACGGCCTCTGGGCCGCCTGGACCGACCGGCTGACGGTGCGAGGGGTCACTTCGGAGAACAACGGGACCTGGGGCATCGCCCAGGAGCGGTCCACCCGGTCGGTGCTGCGGGGCAACGTCGTCCGGGGCAACGGCGACGCCGGCATCTTCGTGGCCAACACCGTGAGCGCCGAGTCCGGCGCCACCGACACCAGGGGCACGGTCGTCTCGAACAACCTGATGGTCGACAACCGCATCGGCACGACGATCCGCCGCGTGCGCAACCTGACCGTCCAGGCCAACGAGATGACCGGCAACTGCGCCGGCGCGTTCCTCGTCGGTGACGAGACGACCCCGCGGGCCGGTGCCCTGACCGTCCGTCACAACCACGTGCACGAGAACAACAAGCACTGCGACAAGACCGCGCGGCTGCCCGAGATCCAGGGCACCGGCATCGTCCTCACCGGCACCGAGGACACCCTGGTGGAGCGGAACGTGATCCGCAACAACGTGGGCGCCGCCCCGATGTCGGGCGGGATCGTCCTCTTCAAGAGCATCGTGGGTGCCGCCGGTACCGACAACGTCGTCCGGAACAACGTCGTCCTCGGCAACGGCGCCGCCGACCTGGCCAACCGCGACACGAACGGCACCGGCAACGTCTTCAGCCGGAACATGTGTGGGCTCTCCGAGCCCGCGGGCCTGTGCTGACCGTCCGGACGGTGCCGACCGGCCCCGGCCACTCACGAAAGACCGATGCGGCATGACCACTGCAAGCGAAACCACTCTGCCGGCCATGCGGTTGAGAGAGCTCGTCTTCGGCGCGGCCTGCGCCGCCGCCGTGCGCGCGGCGGCCCGGCTCGGCGTCGCCGACGCGCTCGGGGACGGACCGGCGACCGCTGAGGAGCTCGCGGCGGAAGTCAAGGCACAGCCCGGCGCGCTGCGCAGGATGCTGCGTGCCCTGGCCTGCTACGGCATCTTCGAAGAGGACGCCGACGGCAGGTTCGTCCACACGCAGATGTCGCGACTGCTGCGCGAGGACGACCCGCACAGCCTGCGGTACATCGCGCTCTGGTGCACGGAGCCGTGGACCTGGGACGCCTGGCCGCTGCTCGACGAGGCGGTCAGGAAGGGCGGCGGCGTCTTCAGCGACATCTACGGGAAGGAGTTCTTCGACCACCTGCACGAGGACGCGCCCGAATCGGCCCATGTCTTCAACCGGGCCATGACCACCTCGAGCAAGCAGTCGGCGCGGGACGTCGCCGAACTGCTCGACCTCGGCGGAGCGAAGACGATCGCGGACATCGGCGGCGGCCAGGGCCATGTGCTGGCGGAGCTGCTGGAGAAGCACCCCGGCGTCCGCGGCACCTTGCTGGACCTGCCTCGTGTCGTCGCGGCGGCCGACCCCCGGCTGCTCGAAGGCGGCTCGCTCGCCGACCGGACCGACATCGTCCCCGGCGACTGCCGGCAGGCCATGCCGGTCGCCGCCGACCTGTACATCATCAAGAACATCCTGGAGTGGGACGACGACAGCACCCGCCGGACACTGCGCAACATCGTCGCGGCGGCCCGCCCGGGCGCCCGGGTGCTCGTCATCGAGAACCTGGTCGACGACACCCCGTCGATGAAGTTCACGACGTCGATGGACCTGATGCTGCTCCTCAACGTCGGCGGCGCCAAGCACACCAGGCAGAGCATGATCAGCCGGATGTCGGACGCCGGGCTGCTCGTCGGCGAGGTCCGTCCGGTCAACGCCTATCTGCATCTGTTCGAGAGCGTGGTCCCGGACTGAGGAACGTCCCGGACCGGCGACCGGCACGCCGTCGGCCCCGCGGGAGATCCGCGGGGCCGACGGCTGTGCGGCTTGTGACCGGTCAGTCGCTCTGCCACGAGTAGAACTGCTGCGCCATGGCGTCCTTCGGACTCCGCCAGGTCTGCGGGTCGTACGGGCTGACGAACGCGGACAGCCGGTCGCTGATGTCCCGGAACTCCGGGTGCTCCGTCAGCTTGGCGATCGCCGGGCCGGCCGGCTTCTCCGACTCGATGAGGTGCAGGTAGACGTCGCCGAACTGGAACAGGCTGCGCCGCTTCACTCCCACGAGGTGCGGCAGCTCACCCTTGTCGGAGGCCTTGAACACCTCGGCGATGTCGGGGGCGGAACCCGGAGCCATCCGGGCGACGATCAGGGCGTGGTGCATCGGGGGTGTCCCTTCGGATGCCGTCGGCAGGTCGGGCGTGCGGTCAGACCGCGGGGGCGGGCGCCGCGGCGTCCTTGGAGTCCCGGCCGAGCCGGGCGCGCTGCTCGATCTTGTTGCGGATGAGGTCCATCTGGATCGGCGAGTTGCGGTTGATGTTGGCCGTCATCCACTCGTCGTCGACGGGCGCGTCCGGCTTCATCGCGAAGTCCTGCGTCCAGCGCATCCGTACACCGCGCGGCGTCTCCTCGTACTCCCAGCGGATGTTCATGTACTGGAAGGGGCCCGTCTCGACACGGCGGGCGGTGACCGTGAGCGCGGAACGGTCGGCCACGCGCTCGGAGACCCAGCTCCAGACCTGGCCGTTCTCGTCCGGGTACATGGTCAGCCGGAACACGGTCCGGTTGCCCTCGCGTTCGATGACCTCCACGGACGCGTACTCGCTGAACAGCTGCGGCCAGTGGTCGAGGTCGTTGGTGACGTCCCACACGAGGTCGAGGGGGGCGTCGATGGTGACTTCGTTCTCGGTGTGTCCGGGCATCTCAGGCTCCTGCCATCAGGGAGGTGTTGACGAGGTCGAGGAATTCACGGGGCGTCTTGCAGCGGTCGGCGTCGGGCGGCAGGGGCCGGCCGTACCGGTTCTCCAGCTCGCCCACGATGCCGAGCAGGCCGAGCGAGTCGAGGCCGTAGACCTCGAACGGCGTCTCGGGCCGCTGCTCCATCTCGTTGGGGTCGACGGTGATCCCGGCTCCCTTCTTCATCAGGGCGGCCAGTTCGTCGACGGTCAGGTGATCGGTCATGGCGAGTTCTCCGTCTCACGAGGGGCCGGCGCCGCGCCGCAGCACGAGCGCCGAGTTGGAACCCATCAGTCCCCGGCTCAGCACCAGGGCCGTGCGCAGCTCCGCGGGCCGGGCTGTCCCGGTCACCAGGGCCAGGTCGTGGCACACGTCCAGGACATGGGGAGTGGGCGGTACGAGACCGTGCTCCAGGGCGAGCACCGCGGCGGCGGTGTCGAGCAGCGGCGCCCCGCAGTACGCCCGCCCGAAGCCGGTCTTGGGGGCGGTCACCGGCACGCGGGAACCGTGAGCGCCCAGCGCGTCCGTGATCGCCAGGGCTTCGGCCCGGTCGGCCTCCGGCAGGCCGAGCGCGTCCGCGAAGACGACGTCGACCTCCTCGGGCGAGCAGTCCGCGGCCTCCAGGGCCCCGCCGATCGCCCGCGCCAGACCTTCCCGTGACTGCTCCCACCGGGATGCCCCGGTGAACGTCGCGGCGTGGCCGGCGATGGTCGCGCGGATCGCGGTGCCCCGGCGGCGGGCCGTCTCCGCGTCCTCGACGACGAGCATGGCACCGCCCTCGCCGGGCACGAAGCCGCACGCCTGCGGGGTGAAGGGCCGGTAGGCGCGGTCCGGGTCCTCGCAGGTGCTCAGCTCCCGGTAGCCCAGCTGGCAGACGATCGAGTACGGGGCGAGCGGTGCCTCCGCCGCGCCGACGATGATCGTGTCGGTGCCCCGGCGCACGGCGCCGCCGGCGTGCGCGATGGCGTCGAGCCCGCCGGCCTCGTCGCTGGCGACGACTCCGCAGGGGCCCTTGAAGCCGCCGCGGATGGAGATCTGCCCGGTGCTCGCCGCGTAGAACCAGGCGATGGACTGGTACGGGCCGACGTAGGTCGGTCCCTGTCCCCACAGGCGCTGCAGTTCACGCTGGCCGAACTCGCCGCCGCCCGACCCGGCGGCGGTGACCACACCGACCGAGTAGGGCGTACCGCCGTGCGCGTCCTCGCCGATCCCCGCGTCGGCCAGCGCCAGGTCGGCCGCCGCCATCGCGAAGTGGGAGAACCGGTCGGTCTGGACGAGGAAACGCTGCTCGACCATCGACTCGGCGTCGAAGCCGCGTACCTCGCCCGCGACCCGCAGCGGCAGGTGCTCGCAGCCTTCCCTGCTGACACCGTCCAGGGCGCTGATGCCCTCGACGGTGGACTTCCAGAAGGTCTCCGCACCCACGCCGTTGGGGGCGACGACACCGATGCCGGTGACGACGGCGGACCTGGTGTGCCGGTTGCCGGGGCTCATCATGCACTCCCGCCTGGTCGGGTGAGTACGACGGCGGACTGGAAGCCGCCGAAGCCGCTTCCCACCGACAGCACGCTGCGCAGTTTCAGGGGGCGTGCGGTGCGCGGCACGTAGTCGAGGTCGCACTCGGGGTCGGGGGTCTCGTAGTTGGCGGTGGGCGGCACCACCTGATTGGCCAGTGCGAGCACGCAGGCGACGAGTTCGATCGCGCCGATCGCACCGAGGGAGTGGCCCACCATGGACTTGATCGAGCTCATCGGCACCTTGTACGCATGGTCCTTGAGCGACCGCTTGACCGCCGCCGTCTCGTGACGGTCGTTCTGCTGGGTGCCGGATCCGTGCGCGTTGACGTAGTCGATGTCCGTCCGGTCGAGCCGGGCGTGGTTCATCGCGTCGTCGATCGCCCGTGCCATCTCCAGGCCCTCACGGGTGAGCCCGGTCATGTGGTGGGCGTTGCCGAAGGTGGCGTAACCCCCTATCTCGCAGTACACGCGCGCACCGCGGGCGCGGGCGTGCTCGAGTTCCTCGAGGATCAGTACGGCCCCGCCCTCTCCCATGACGAACCCGTCGCGGTTCGCGTCGAAGGGGCGGGACGCGTGGGCCGGGTCGTCGTTGTTGGGGGAGGTCGCCTTGATGGCGTCGAAGCAGGCCACCGTGATCGGGGAGATCGGCGAGTCGGAGGCGCCGGCGACGCAGATGTCGGCGCGGCCCTCCTCGATGGCGTGGAACGCGTAGCCGATCGCGTCGAGGCCGGAGGTGCAGCCGGTGGAGACCGTCTGCACCGGGCCCTGTACGCCGTTCTGTTCGGCCACTTCGGAGGCCAGCGTGCTGGGGGAGAACGCCCGGTGGAGATGCGGCGCGGCCTCGCTGTGGTCCACGTCCCAGCGCCTGCCCGTGCTGCTGACCTTGACGTAGTCCCGCTCGAGCCGGGTGGTGCCGCCCACGGCGGTGCCCATCGACACGGCGGTCCGCCAGGGATCCAGCGTCGCCGCGTCGAGACCGGCGTCGGCCATCGCCTCACGGGCGGCGACAAGGGCGAACTGCACGTACCGGTCGGCGCGTTGGGCGTCCGCGGCGCCGAGACCGTGGGCCGCGGGATCGAAGTCGACCTCGGCGGCTATACGGGAGCGGAACCCTGTCGGGTCGAACAGGGTGATCCCGCGGGTCGCTGTCCGGCCGCTCGACAGCAGGTCCCAGAACGCCGGGGCGCCCACACCTCCGGGTGCGACGATGCCGACGCCGGTCACCGCCACACGCCGGGTCACGACACCGACCCCGTCCGCTCAGGCGGCAGGTGCGCGCCGGTGCCCTCCGCCGCGGGTGTCTCCTCCGTGTCGACGTGGCCGAGCTCCGGCCGGGGAGCGAGCGGACCGAGGTGGAAGACCATGCGGGCCTGCGTGCTGCCCACGTTGCGGAACCGGTGCCGCACATAGGGGGGGATGAGCAGGCCCTGGTCGGGTCGGATGGCGAACGGCTCGCCGTCCAGGTCGACCTCGAGTTCGCCGGCGACGACGTACACGAACTCCTCGGAGTACGGGTGGTAGTGCTCGCCGATGCGGTCGCCCGGCTCGACGAGCGCCAGACCCATGAAGCCGCTCGTGGCCCCCACCGCGGTGGGGGTGAGCATGGCGCGCAGGTCACCGCCGCGCCTGCGGTTGGGCTGGGTCTCGCTCAGGTCGACGATGCGATGGGTTGTGGTCATGACTGGTTCCTCCACAAGGCCTTGCGGCGCGGTGACTCGGTGGTGTCGCACGGCCGCCGGCGGCCGGGTGCGTGGTTCAAGGGGCACGGCGGTCGGTGATCAGGCGCATCTGGGCGCTCTCGAGCAGACGGGTCATCGCCTTCTCGTCCGAGAGCGACTCGTCGATGCCGAGCGCCTCGGTGTCCAGCAGCCGCTCCAGCACACCGGCCTTGCGCAGGCCGTGCGCGCCCATGACGGCCGACGGGTCGGCGTCGAGCGGTCCGCGCACGTCGACGAGGCGTACGACGATGTCGTCGCGCTGGAAGACGGTGCTGCTGTCGACGGGGCAGCCGGCGCTGTCGGCCGCTGCCTCGTCCTGTCCGGCCAGCAGCCGGGCGAGGGCCATCCCGCACCCCGGCTTGGCCGGGTAGAGCAGCGCGTGGCGCTCCCTCTCCGTGTGCTGCTCGCCCGGGGGCGCGAGGTGGTGGACCGCGGGCAGGGCGGCGCGGGTGAAGAACAGCCGTGCCGACTGCGGGTCGTCGAGGTTCCGGTCCTGCTCCAGGTACGGGTTGATGGCCTCTTCGACCGCCCTGATCTCGGGCTGCCTGGCCACGTGCCGCAGCGCCGCGAGCAGGTCGCCCTGCACCTCGACGGTCCGCACGACGCGGTTGCCGTGCATGAACAGCGTGGTGCGGCGGAGCCGGGTGGTGTCGTCGACCTGTGCCTGGGGCGAGGTGTAGCCGGCGAGGATCTTGGCCACGGTCTGCTCGCTGCCGGGCTTGACGGTGAAGGTGAGGGCGTGGCGGACCACGCCGTCTCCGACCCGGGGGGACGGCTGGAGACCGCCGGCTTGCTGAGCGGCGGCCTGGGGGGCGTGCACGCCCGCGGTTTCCCGCAGGACGCTGAAGCGCAGGGACCGTGTGTCGCGCACGCAGTCGTGCAGCGGTCGTACGGTCTCGACGTGCTCCTCGCTGTTGACCCAGGCGAGGAAGGGCGGTGCGCTCTCCCATTCGCTGGTGATGAGCCACTGCGACGGGTTCTCGATCGACTGGCAGAGCTGGTCGCTGAGATGACCGGGCACGGCGGCCACCTGGTTGCGCATGTGCTCGTAGGCCGTCAGAAAGCGCTGCTGGGCGCCGTCCTGGAGGTCAAGCAGCAGCACGACCCGGAGCCGGGAGCCGTCGAATGCGGACTGGGACACACGTTCGGACAGCATTGTCATGTTCCACGCATCTCCTTGTCGGTGAGGCCGCCTGCGGCACGACGCCGGGCCTCGGGAATTCCGAGCGACGCATCCGGCGTATGCGGACGGCTGGCCACCTGTGGCGCGATGTGGTGGTCCGGCTTCGATCCTGTGTCGGTAACACGGGTGGCGCGAGATGTGTGCACCACGTGGGTGAAGGGCCGAGCCGAACCCCTCCCGCGCGGGCAGGAAACGCGGGCATGGAGAACGCCAAATCCCTACCGGCGGCTGGAGCTGGAGCACTCATGGAAGAGAAAGCCGAACAACACCACGTACCGGTCCTGATCGTGGGCGGCTCCCTCGTGGGCCTGTCCGCATCCCTGTTCCTCGGCCGGCTCGGCGTCGGGCACATGCTCGTCGAGAAGCACGCGGCCACCTCGATCCACCCCCGCGGCCGGGGGAACAACCTGCGCACGATGGAGGTGTTCCGTTCGGCCGGGGTGGCGGAGCGGATCCAGGCCGCGGCGTCCGTGCTGGCGGACAACCACGGCATCCTGCAGACGCCGGACCTGGGCGACCCCGACGCGGGCGAGTGGCTGGTCAGGCAGATCGACGAGAAGGGCGGCGCGCCGGGCCGCCTCAGCCCCGCCGCATGGTGCGTGTGCAGCCAGAACGACCTGGAGCCCGTGCTCCTCGAGGCGGCCGTCGAACTGGGTGGCGATGTGCGCTTCTCCACCGAGCTGGTCTCCTTCGAACAGGACGACGACGGCGTCACCGCCGTCGTCCGCGACCGGGGGACCGGCCGCGAGAGCACGGTGCGCGCGGACTATCTGATCGCCGCCGACGGGCCGCGCAGCCCGGTGCGTGAGCGGCTCGGCATCGGGCAGTCCGGCCCCGGGGACCTGTTCCACAACGTGAGCGTCAGCTTCCGCTCACGCGCACTCGCCGACGTGGTCGGCGACCGCCGCTTCGTGGTCTGCTACCTGACCGGCCCCGAGGCGGAGGGCGCCCTGCTCCCGGTGGACAACAAGGAGCTCTGGGTCTTCCACGCGCCCTGGCAGTACGACCGCGGCGAGCCGCTCGAGGACTTCACGGACGAGCGCTGCGCCGACCTCGTCCGCGCGGCGACCGGCGTGCCGGACCTCGATGTCGAGATCACCGGAAAGGCACCCTGGCACGCCGCGGAACGGGTCGCCGAGCACTACGGGCGGGGCAGGGTGTTCCTGGCGGGGGACTCCGCACACGAGATGTCGCCGACCGGCGCCTTCGGCTCCAACACCGGCATCCAGGACGCGCACAACCTCGCCTGGAAGATCGCGGCCGTCCTCGACGGCTCGGCGGGGCCGGAGCTGCTCGACACGTACGAGCAGGAACGCCTGCCGGTGGCGCTGGCCACCAGCGCCCGCGCCTCCGCGCGGTCGGTCGAGCACAGCCACCCCGGGTACGAGCCGGCCCCGGCGGCGGTGGCCGCCGGACCGCGCGGTGGGCTGCTCCCCGTCGTCCTGGGCTACCGCTACCCGCGCGGGGCGGTCCTCGGCACCGACCCCGAACTGCCTCCCGTCCCCGACCGGATCGACTTCTCCGGGGCCCCCGGCACCCGGGCACCGCACATGTGGCTCCACCGGCCGGGCGCCGAGGGCCGGCTGTCGACGCTCGACCTCTACGAGCGCTCCTTCGTCCTGCTGACCGGCGACGGCGGCAAGGACTGGTGTGCGGCGGCGGAACGCGTCGCCGGGAGGCTGTCCGTCGGCCTCGACGCCTACCGGATCGGTGACGGCCCCGAGGCCGACCTGGCCCCGGAGGCCGGCGCCGACTGGGCGGCGGTCCACGGCACGGCCCCCGAAGGCGCGGTGCTGGTCCGCCCCGACGGCTTCGTCGCCTGGCGCACGGCCGGCCCGGTCCCCGACGCGGAGGCGGCGCTGTACACGGCGCTGACGTCGCTGCTGCGGATCGGGTGACGGGTCGGACGACCCCAGGGCCCGGTGCCGTGCCGGGCGCGGTACCGGGCGCCGCCCGACCGGGGCCTGGTGTCGTGTCGGCTCTGCCTGGACCGTTGCCGCTGTTCGCGGTGTGGCTCCGCCCGACCGGGTGCCGTGTGGGCTCCGCCCGGTCCGCTGCGGCGCGCGCGGTGTTTCGGGGCTCCGTCCGGATTCCGGTGCCGCGCTCCGACCGGTGGTCCCTGTCTTCCCTACGGCCGACGGCCGTGCGTGGGGCCCTTCCTACGCCGTTTGCCGTTGGGGGAGGGCCGCCGGCCGGGCAGGGATTACCGCGGCGCTGAGGCTTGGCACCGGCCTCGACCGGGCGGGGCCGGTCACGGCACCGCCCGGCGCTCGAGGTGTGGGGGCCGGGCGCGGTGCCCCGGGGTCCGGGAAGGGGCGGAAGGGGAAGCGCACAGCGTCCGCTCAGGTTCTGGTCGCTCGCTCGCAGGCGGCGTACACCGCGCCGTGCACCGCGCGGGCGACCCGCGCCCCCCACACCGACCGGGGCCCCGCGAACGGCTCCACAGCGCGCCCGCCCACCGGCCGCAGCGCCGCGACGCACACCGCGTCCGTCGGGGTGCCGGACGCGTCGATGCCGAGGTCGCGCAGTGCCTGGACCTTGGCCTCCGTCGCGGTGGCGACCGCGTTGACCAGGGCCGCGTCGGACAGGGCGACGGGCAGGGAGACCACGATGTTGATGGTTCCGGCCTCGGGCGGCCCGGGGAGGCCGGGGGCGGGGGCCGCCGCCCAGCCGCGGACGCCGATGCCCGCCGTCACCAGGGCGTCGACGCCCCCGTCGGCGGCGTGGCACCGGTCGCGTACGCATGCGGCCGTCATCAGGCCCACCCCCCGCCCCGACACCCCCGCGGCCGCGGCCAGTTCGGTCAGGTGCGCTTCCGGGTCGAGCCGCCGGTAGCCGGGCGGGACCTGCGCGTTGAGGACCCACTCCCGTTCACCGATGCCGCCGCCCAGGAGGGCGCTGGAGACCATGCGCCGGATCTCCCCGGGCACCCACAGCAGCATCGGCCGGCTGCCGTCGGGCTCCTGAGGGGACAGGAGCGGCAGGTCATGCAGGCGGGTCAGGTCCGAGGCGGCGAGGAGCATTCCGCACCCTAACCCGCCGCGGGTGGTGGCGATCAGCGTTGCTTATGGGTTTCCCAAGGAAACACCACTGTCGGCAACACCTGCCGTGAGCATGGGAATTCGCGGTGTGATGGATTCCGTTTACGGAGATTTGAATAGCCTCCATTTCGCATCTCGATCACATTACGGAGCGTGGTGAGTGGACTGGACCACGTTTTATTGACGCGCGTAACTTTCTTACCTGCCAAGGCAATTGAGTGTTCGTCAGAACGAGAGACGCGGTAACCGGACGGCCGACGTTCCATGGTCCCATTTGCCGGAATTCCGGATCCCGGCCGTCTGGCAGCCTTCCGTGCACCAATCCCCTGACCAAGGAATGAGGTGCGGAACTCTTGTCCGGCAGAAGAAGACTGAGGAAGTCTCAGCGCCGTAGATCGCGTCGGCTCATATGGGCCGTCACCGCCGTCGCGCTGGTGTCGATATCGGGGGGCGTGGCCTACGAGGCCGGGCTGATCGGGCCGGACGCCAAGGGCTCGGCGCCCGTCGCCGGGGCGACCGCCGAGCCCGCGGTCGCCGCCGAGCCGGCCGCCGAGCCCGCCCGTGACGAGGAGCCGGAGCCGATCGACGAGAAGCCGGCCGACGAGCCCCGCCGTGGGATGGTCTACGCCGGCCTGGAGGTCGCCGAGAAGACCGATCCGTGTGCGGGCGTCTACCGGACCGAGGCCGGCCTGTGCACACACGGACCGGATGCGCCGCCCAAGGGCGTCGACATCAAGAAGGACACCCCACCGGCGGTCAAGGCCGCGCCCGCCCCGGACCCCACCCGGCCGGGCGGCGACAAGGACGCGGCCGGCCCCGCGCCGAGCGCCGCGCCGGCCGTGGACGCGCCCGCCGTGGACGCGACCGCCGCGGCGGCGGACACCCCGCCCGCGGCGGCGCGGACCCCCGAGCAGGCGGCCGCGGGGCAGGGCCCCGCCGGCCAGACCGTGCAGTGCGACGGTGACGGCACCACCGGCAACCGGGTCCAGGTCGTCTACGTGCACGCACCCGGCAAGGACCGGTACGCCCAGTACCTTCCCTCCTTCCGGAAGTGGGCGGCCGACGCCGACCTGATCTACTCCCAGAGCGCCGAGGACACCGGCGGGGTCCGCCACATCCGCTACGTCACCGCGGCCGACTGCACGCCCACCGTCCTCAACATCGAACTGCCCGCGTCCGCCCTGTCCGAGTTCAGCGCCACCAACCGTGCGTTGGCGGCCAAGGGACTCGACCGGCGCGACCGCAAGTACATGATCTTCGCGGACACCCAGGTCTACTGCGGCATCGGCACCTTCGCCGGTGACGAGCGTCCCGGGCAGAACAACATCAGCAACTTCGGCCCGTCGTACGGCCGTACGGACACCGGATGCTGGGGCGGCCACACGGCGGCGCACGAACTGGGGCACAACCTGGGCGCGGTCAACAACAGCGCGCCCAACACCAGCCGGGGAGCTCACTGCACGGACGAGTGGGACGTCATGTGCTACTCCGACAGCCCCTACTACCCGCGGATGCGCACCGTGTGCCAGAACCGCGACTACGAGAACCGGCTGGACTGCAACCACGACGACTACTTCCACACCGACCCGAAGCCGGGCAGTTACCTCGCCACGCACTGGAACATCGCGGACAACCAGTTCCTGATGCGGGGCAAGGGCGGCAACCGTCCCGATCCGGATCCGAGCCCGACCCCGACCACCGGCCCCACCAAGCAGCCGACGCCCACCGGCGGGCCCACCACCGGACCCGCGGTGACCGTCGGCCAGATCACCGCCGACTCGGCGGTGATGACCTGGCCGGTGGTGCGGGGCGCGGTGTGGTACCAGGTCCTCGTCGACGGCCGGGCCAGAGGCTGGGTGCAGGGAACCAGCGCCCGGCTCCACAGCCTGAAGCCGGGAACCACCTACTCGGTCGCGGTGTCCGTGCGGGATGCCTCCGGCCGGGACAGCGGACCGGGCAGGGCCGCTTCCTTCCGTACCGCCGGCAGCGACGGCGGCACGACCACCACGCCCGGTACACGCTACGTGCTCCGCAACGGCGCCAGCGGGACGGCCGCCGCCGTCTGGGGCGGCCACGCTGCCGACGGCACCGTCCTGGTGGGGGCCCAGTACAACGGGTACGCCGCTCAGCAGTGGTACGTCGACGACGCGGGCAACGGCTACAGCCGCATCCGGTCCGCCGTCTCCGGCAAGTGCCTTCAGGCCGGCGGTGCACCGAGCGCGGGAATGTGGGTCGCCCAGCAGCCGTGCCGCGGTGTGACGGCCCAGCAGTGGAAGGTCGCACGCGGCGGGAACGGGGTGAGCGTGGCCACCCCGGACGGCAGGTACGTCCTCGGCGTCAGCAACCGCCCCTACCACGGGTCCTGGCTCGTCGAGCTGCAGCACGCGGCGGGCAGCGGTTACCAGGTGTGGACCGTCGAACGGGCCTCCTGACCGGCTGAAACGACCGCACGGGGGCGGCCGGGCCGGTGCATCGCCGCCCGGCCGCCCCTTCCCACCCTCTGGACACGGAGCCTCACCGACCATGCGCACCACTCTCCTCAGGGCGGCCGCCCTGTCCTTCGCCGTACCGGCGCTCCTCCTGCCGGCCACCGATGTCCACGCCCACGGGGACACACTGAAGGTGGTCGTGACCGGACACGAGTTCGGCCGTGTGGAGACCACGATCACCTGGGAGAACGACGGCGATCCCGTCGACGGGCGGGTGGCCGCGACGGTCAACGCCGTCAGCGGCGACGGAAGCACGGCACTCGGCCCTTTCGCGCTCGTCCGCGACCTCGACACCCGGGCCGGCTGGACCACCCGGGAGGCGCTGCCCCCCGGACACTGGAAGGTCACCGTGGAGACGGGGCATCCGGCGCTCGGGCGGGGCGAGAAAGTGATCACGGTCTCGCCCGGAACGCCCGCCTCACCCGTTCCGGCGACACCCGGCGCCACACCGAACGACGAACCGCATTCCCCACCCCCGGGCCCGGCAGCATCGGGTGCCGGCCCGTCCGCGGCCGGTCCGGCCACCCCGTCCGGCCCCGTCGGCGGGGCCGAGCGGCGGACGGGCGCGTCCACGACCGTCCGGGCCGCCGCGGGCGCCGCGCTGCTCGCCCTGGCCTGCGGCGCCGGAATCGTCCTGCGGGCCAGGCGGCGGCGTGCCCGGTGAGGGACCGCCGCACCGCGGGGCCCGTGTAGGACACACTGACGGGCGAACAGTTCGGCGGCGTCGTCGAACCCGGACCGACGAGAAGATGCGGACCGAATGAACGCCGGGCGCGCGTACGGCCGTACTCGTCGCAGTAGCGGCGCCCGGACCGTCGTCGCCGCGTACCGGTCGTCATCCCACGTCAGGGCAGGAAGGGACATGCAGTGACACTGTCACCCCAGAAGGACCGACTCGCTTCGCTCCGCGCCGAACTCGAGGAACGCAACCCGGCGCAGCCGGAGTTCCACCAGGCGGCACGGGAGGTGCTGGACACTCTGGCACCCGTGCTCGCTGCGCGTCCCGAGTACGCGCAGGCGCGGATCGTGGAGCGGCTCTGCGAGCCGGAGCGGCAGATCATCTTCCGGGTGCCCTGGCAGGACGACCGCGGTGCCGTCCACATCAACCGGGGGTTCAGGGTCGAGTTCAACAGCGCCCTCGGCCCGTACAAGGGCGGCCTGCGCTTCCACCGGTCGGTGAACCTCGGCGTGGTGAAGTTCCTCGGCTTCGAGCAGGTCTTCAAGAACGCCCTGACCGGCCTCGGCATCGGCGGCGGCAAGGGCGGCAGCGACTTCGACCCGCACGGCCGGTCGGACGCCGAAGTCATGCGGTTCTGCCAGTCGTTCATGACCGAACTCCACCGGCACATCGGCGAGCAGACCGACGTCCCCGCGGGCGACATCGGCGTCGGCAGCCGCGAGATCGGCTACCTCTTCGGCCAGTACCGCCGCATCACCAACCGCTGGGAGGCCGGCGTCCTCACCGGCAAGGGACAGAGCTGGGGCGGCTCGGCCGTCCGCACCGAGGCCACCGGCTACGGCAGTGTGCTGTTCGCGGCCGAGATGCTGAACCTGCGCGGCGAGGACCTCGAGGGCCAGGCCGCCGTCGTCTCCGGCTCCGGCAACGTCGCCGTCCACACCATCGAGAAGCTCCTGCGCAGCGGCGCCCACCCGCTGACCTGCTCCGACTCGGCCGGCTACGTCGTCGACGAGAAGGGCATCGACCTCGAACTGCTCAGGCAGGTCAAGGAGGTCGAGCGGGCCCGCGTCAGCGAGTACGCCGAGCGCCGCGGCGCCTCGGCCCGCTATGTGCCCGGCGGCCGGGTCTGGGACGTGCCCGCCGACCTCGCCTTCCCTTCCGCCACCCAGAACGAGCTGGCGGAACAGGACGCCGTCACCCTGGTGCGCAACGGGGTCAAGGCGGTCGCGGAAGGCGCGAACATGCCCACCACTCCAGAAGCGGTCCGCGTGCTTCAGGAGGCCGGCGTGGCCTTCGGCCCGGGCAAGGCCGCCAACGCGGGCGGAGTCGCGGTCAGCGCCCTGGAGATGCGCCAGAACGCGGCCCGCGAAACCTGGTCGGCGGACCGCGTCGAGGACGAACTCGCGGCGATCATGCGGGACATCCACCGCACCTGCCACGAGACCGCCGAACGCTACGGCGCCCCCGGCGACTACGTGACCGGCGCCAACATCGCCGGCTTCGAGCGGGTCGCCGACGCGATGCTCGCCCAGGGCCTCGTGTGACCGGCCCGCCCGACCGGCCGCAGGTCAGGGCGAGAAGAGCACCTTGACGGCTCCCTCCTGCTTCTTCTGGAACATCTCGTAGGCCTCCGGAGCCTTCTCCAGCGGCACGCGGTGGGTGGCGAACTGCTCGGTGCCGAGCGGATCGCCGTCCGTGACGAGCGGCAGCAGATCGTCCACCCACCGCCACACGTTGGCCTGCCCCATCCGCAGCTGCACCTGCTTGTCGAACATGGTCATCATCGGCATGGGGTCCGCCATCCCGCCGTACACGCCGGAGAGGGACACGGTGCCGCCGCGGCGTACCAGCTCGATCGCCAGGTGCAGGGCGGAGAGGCTGTCGACGCCGACGCGCTTCATCATCCGGGCGGCGACCGCACCGGGCAGCAGGGTCGTCAGCTGCTGCCCCGCCTTCGCCACCGGCGCGCCGTGTGCCTCCATGCCGACCGCGTCGATGACCGCGTCCGCCCCCCGGCCGTCGGTCAGATCACGGACCGCGTCCGCGACCTTGGCGCCGTACTCGTCCAGGTCGAACGTGCGCACGCCGTGCGCCCTGGCCCGCTCGAGCCGTTCCGGCACCAGGTCGATACCGATCACCAGACCGGCGCCGCGGTGCGCTGCGACGCGGGTGCACATGTCGCCGATCGGCCCGAGGCCCAGTACCACCACGGATCCGCCGGGCGGCACCGCCGCGTACTCGACCGCCTGCCACGACGTGGGCAGCACGTCGGACAGATAGACGAACCTGTCGTCCGGCGGGCCGTCGGGGACCTTGATGGGCAGCGTGTTGCCGAACGGGACCCGCAGGTACTGTGCCTGCCCGCCGGGCACCTGCCCGTAGAGCTTGGTGTAGCCGAACAGCGAGGCTCCCATGCCGTGTTCCCTGACCTGGGTGGTCTCGCACTGGGACTGCAGGCCCTGCGCGCACATGAAGCAGGTGCCGCACGAGACGTTGAAGGGCACCACGACACGGTCGCCCGGCCGTACCGCGGTGACCTCCGAGCCCACTTCCTCCACCACGCCCATCGGTTCGTGCCCGAGGATGTCGCCCGGCTCGATGAACGGCCCGAACAGCTCGTACAGATGCAGGTCGGAACCGCAGAGCCCGGACGTCGTCACCTTGACGATCACATCGGTCGAATCGCGGATCTCGGGATCGGGGACGCTCTCCACGCGTACGTCGCGCTTTCCGTGCCAGGTCAGTGCTTTCATCGTGCCTCCTCGTCCGCCTTCCACGGCCGGTCGCCGGAACCCGGTCCGGTCGTGCCGCTGTGCGCCGCGGCCTCGAGCCGGTCCGGGAGAACCTCGGCCGAGCGTCGAGCGGTCCTCGGGACCGCCTCGGTGACGACGGCCGGAGGGTTCGAACAGGTCATGCGGCGACGGGTACCCAGGCGCCCGGACATTCACCGGGCGGAGCGATTTCCACCCGGCGAACACATTCCGTAGCTCACTCGAATGCAGTACGTGAAGCGGCCCGGCCACCGGGAGCGGCCGACGCTGGTCACAGGCCGGCAGACCCGGCAGGACGCACGGCACGTACGGAGGTAATCGATGAACGCCGCCTTCACGCGCAGTTGGAAGCACGCCGTCGTCACCGGTGGCGCAGGCTTCGTCGGTTCGCACCTGTGCACGGCGCTGCTCGACTCCGGCACGGCGGTGACCTGCGTCGACGACTTCAGCACCGGCCGCCCGGAGAACATATCCGCGCTACGGGACCGACCCGGGTTCCAGCTCGTGCAGGCCAGCGTCAGTGAACCGTTCACCGTCGAGCCGCCCGCGGACCTGGTGCTGCACTTCGCCTCCCCGGCCTCCCCGGCCGACTACCTCCGGCTGCCGCTGCACACCCTCGACGCGGGCAGCCTCGGCACCCGGAACGCCCTGGCCCTCGCCCACGGTTTCGGCGCCCGCTTCCTGCTGGCGTCCACCTCGGAGGTCTACGGCGACCCCCAGCAGCATCCGCAGAACGAGCGCTACTGGGGCAACGTCAACCCGGTCGGCCCGCGCAGCGTGTACGACGAGGCCAAGCGCTTCGGTGAGGCACTGACCACCGCCCACGCGGACGCCGCCGGCACGGACACCGGCATCGTGCGGCTGTTCAACACCTACGGACCCCGGATGCGCGGCCACGACGGCCGGGCGGTACCGACGTTCGTCCGCCAGGCCCTGGCCGGCGAGCCCCTGACGGTGAGCGGCGACGGCCGTCAGACGCGGTCCCTCTGCTACGTCGACGACACCGTGCGCGGCATCCTGGCAGCCGCCGCCCACGGCCTGCGGGGCCCGGTGAACATCGGCAATCCGACCGAGATCACCATGCTCGACCTCGCCCGTCTGATCATCGAACTCACCGGATCCAGCTCCGAGATCCGCTTCATCGAGCGGCCCACGGACGACCCGGCCGTGCGCTGCCCCGACATCACGCTGGCCCGCGACAAGCTCGAATGGGAGCCGTCCGTGAGCGCCGAGCAGGGACTGCGGCGCACGATCGCCTGGTTCCGCGACCACATGGACTGACGGCGCGCCACGACCGCCCGGACCCTGGACGCGCCTCGTCGAAAGGCCTGTGACTGACATGCGCATTCTCGGAATCAACGCCCTGTTCCACGACCCCGCCGCCGCACTCGTCATCGACGGCAGGACCGTCGCGGCGGCCGAGGAGGAACGCTTCTCCCGGCGCAAGCACGGAAAGCGGCCGCTGCCCTTCTCCGCGTGGGAACTGCCGGAACAGGCAGCCGCCTGGTGTCTGAAGCGCGCCGGGCTGCGGCCCCAGGACCTCGACGCGGTGGCGTACTCCTTCGACCCGTCGCTCGCCAGACCGACCGAGGCCATGGGCCTCGACGACCCCTGGGACCACCTGCGCCTCGCCTATGCACGAGAGGCCCCGGGCTTCCTCCAGAACGCGCTGCCCGGCCTCGACCCCGACATCGTCCGCTTCGTGCCGCACCACATGGCGCACGCCGCCTCCGGCGCCTTCGCCGCACCCGACGCCGACAACTCGTCGGTGCTCGTCCTCGACGGCCGAGGCGAACGGGCCTCGCACCTCGCCGCACGCCGGATACACGGCCGGCTTCAGCCCCTGCACGCACAGGAACTGCCCCACTCGCTCGGACTCGTCTACGAGGAGCTGACCGAGCACCTCGGATTCCTGCGCTCCAGTGACGAGTTCAAAGTGATGGCCCTGGCCTCCCACGGCACGCCCCGCATGCTCGGCGAGCTGCGCAAGTACGTGCATCCCACCGGCGACGGGGGCTTCCGGGCGACCGGCGTGCCCTGGCATCAGTTCTGCGCGCCGCGTGGTCCGGAGGAGCCGTGGACCCAGGAGCACGCCGATGTTGCCGCGAGCGCCCAGGCCGTCCTCGAGGAGACCATGCTCGACCTGGTGCGCCACCTGCACGGGCAGACCCACGACAGCCTGCTCACCCTCGCCGGCGGCGTCGCCCTCAACTGCGTGGCCAACTCCCGTATCGCCCGCGAAGGCCCCTTCTCCCGGGTCTGGGTGCAGCCCGCCGCGGGTGACGCGGGCACCGCCCTGGGCGGCGCCCTGCTGCTGTCGGCCGACGCGGGGGACGACCCGGAGCCGATGCACGGCGCGGACCTCGGCCGCGACTGGTCCGACGCGGAACTCGGCGCCTGGCTGAAGACGGCCGCCGTGCCCTTCGACCGTCCCGCCGACATCGCCGCGACCGTGGCGGAGGCACTCGCCGACAACGCGATCGTGGCCTGGTTCCAGGGGCGTTCCGAATACGGACCCAGGGCCCTCGGCCACCGCTCGCTGCTCGCCCACCCCGGCCACGCGGGCAACCTCGAACGCCTCAACGACGTCAAGGGCCGTGAGCAGTTCCGGCCGGTCGCCCCTATGGTGCTCGCCGAACGGGCCGCGGAGATCTTCGAAGGGCCGATACCCAGCCCGTACATGCTCTTCGTGCACGACGTGGCCCCGGCGTGGCGCGAACGCATCCCCGCCGTCGTCCATGTCGACGGAACGGCCCGCATCCAGACCGTCGACCGCTCGCGCGAACCCCTGGTGGCCCGGATGCTCGGTGAGTTCGAGCGGCTCACCGGACTGCCGGTCGTCGTGAACACCAGCCTGAACACCGCCGGGCGCCCCATGGTCGACGACCCGCGCGACGCCCTCGAATGCTTCGGCTCCTCGCCCGTCGACCTGCTGGCCATCGGACCGTACGCCATCCGGCGCGGTGACTTCTTCCGGCACGGCGACGACACCGACGACCTTGGAACGGGAGCCCTGCGATGACCGCCCATGGAGACGTTCCGCTGCGGTACACCGTGGTGATACCGACCGTCGGCAGGCCCAGTCTGACCGGCTGCCTGCGGGCGCTGGCCGCCGCCGCCGGCCCCAAGCCGGTGCGGGTGGTCCTCGTCGACGACCGCCGCGGCCTCCCCCGCACCCCCCTCCCGGTGGAGATCCCCGCGACGCTGCGGCCGGTCACCTCTGTGGTGCCGGGCCGCGCCCGGGGACCGGCCGCGGCCCGCAACACCGGTCTGCGGGTGGCCGGCCCCGTCCCCTGGATCGTCTTCCTCGACGACGACGTGGTGCCCGGACCCACCTGGTGCGACGACCTGGCCCGCGACCTCGCGGCGGCCGGGCCCCGCACCGGCGGCGTCACCGCCCGGATCGAGGTCCCGCTGCCCACGGACCGCCCGCCCACCGACTGGGAGCGCAACACCGCCGGCCTGGCCACCGCCCGCTGGATCACCGCCGACATGGCCTACCGGCGGGAGGTGCTGGAGGCCGTCGGCGGCTTCGACGAACGCTTCCCGCGCGCCTTCCGGGAGGACGCCGACCTCGCGCTGCGCGTCCGGGCGGCCGGGTGGGAACTGGCCGCCGGCACCCGCACCACCACGCATCCGGTCCGGCCGGCCGGGCGCTGGGTCTCCGTACGCGTCCAGGCGGGCAACGCCGACGACGTGCTGATGAACCGGCTGCACGGCCGCGACTGGTGGCGGCGGGCGGACGCGCCACGGGGGCGCCTGCCCCGCCACCTCGCCGTGACGGCCTCGGCGGCGGCCGCGCTGACGTGCGCGGCACTGGCCAGGCCCGTCGCGGCCACCGCCTGCGCCGCGCTCTGGCTCGCCGGCGCCGCCGAGTTCGCATGGGCCCGGATCGCGCCGGGCCCGCGGACCCGCGACGAGATCATCTCGATGGCGCTGACCAGCGCGGTCGTCCCGCCCGTCGCCACCTGGCACTGGCTCGGCGCACACCTGCGCCACCGCCGGACGCGCCCTCTGCCGCGGCCCGTAGCGGCCGTGGTCCCGGAGGCGTCAGGTCGGGCGGTGCGGGAGCGGGTGCTGCCATGAACGACTCCTCCGAGGCCCGGCCCCCCAGGGGACCGGAGCGACACGGCACCGGCCCGTGGCTCTTCCACGGCCCACAGGCGTCGCGCGGCACCCCGTTGCCGCCGGACGCCGCCGACCTGCCCGACGCGGTCCTCTTCGACCGCGACGGCACACTCGTCGTCGACGTCCCCTACAACGGCGATCCGACGCGTGTCGTGCCGATGCCGTCCGCCTGGGAGGCGCTCGCCGCCCTGCGCGCGCTGGGCATGCCGGTGGGCGTCGTCAGCAACCAGTCGGGCGTGGCCCGAGGGAAGTTGACCTTGCGTCAGGTGTCGGCGGTGCAGCGGCGGATCGACGCCCTGCTCGGGCCGTTCGCCGTGTGGGCCGTCTGCCCGCACGGACCGGACGACGGCTGCCGGTGCCGCAAGCCCGCGCCCGGACTCGTGCTCGCCGCGTGCGAACGCCTCGGCGTGTGCCCGTCGCGCACCGTCGTCATCGGCGACATCGGCTCCGACGTGACGGCCGCGCTCGCCGCGGGCGCGCGGGGGGTCCTGGTGCCCACCGCGGCCACCCGGCCCGAGGAGATCGCGGCGGCGCCCGAGACCGCGCCCGACCTGCTGCGCGCGGTACGGCTCGTCCTGGACCCGGCCGCACGGTGCGGCAAGCCGGTGGCGCCGCCGGCCGGGGAGGACCGCCGGGAGCGTGCCGTGACGTCGCGGGCCGCCGCGCGGCCCTCGACGGCGCACCGGACCGCCGGCCCTGAGCCGCGTCCCGACCGACTGACGCGCCTCCTCCCTGCCGGTGGGACACCGGTGCCCGCCGTGGCGGCGGCCCTCGGTACGGCGACGGCCCCGGTGCGTGCGCCGGACCGGGCCGCCGGCGGCGGGCGGGATCGCGGGAGCGGAGGCCTGGCGATCTCGACGTGCCTGCCGGCCTTCGTACGCGAGGAGTGGCCATGAGCAGGCCCAGAACGCTGGTCGTGCGGCTCGACAGCGCCGGTGACGTGCTGCTGGCCGGACCCGCCGTGCGCGCCGTCGCCGCCGGTTCCTCGCACACCGCGCTGCTCTGCGGACCGCTCGGTGTCCACGCCGCGCAACTGCTGCCCGGGGTGGACGAGGTACTGGTCCACGACGCCCCCTGGGTGGGACTGGAGCCGGCGCCCGTGTCGTACGAGGCGACGCAGGAACTGCTGGAGAGGCTGCGGGCCGGCCGCTACGACCGGGCCCTGATCCTCGTCTCCCACCATCAGAGCCCCCTGCCGATCGCGCTGCTCCTGAAGCTCGCGGGCGTCGGCTGGACCGCGGCCGACTGCGAGGACTACCCCGGTGCGCTGCTGGACCTGAGGCACCACCGCAGGCCGCGCCGCCACGAGGCACGCGCCGCGCTGGACCTCGCCCTGGACTCGGGCTTCGCCCTGCCGCCCGGCGACGACGGATCCCTGCGCGTCAGCGCGCCGCCCGGGACCGCGCACCTGACCGGGCCGGAGCCGTACGTGGTGCTGCATCCGGGCGCCGCCGTCCCCGCCCGGGCCTGGAGCGCGGAGCGGGCGGCACAGGCCGCCGCCGCGCTCTCCGCCGCAGGCCACCGCGTCGTGGTGACGGGAGGCCGGGCGGAGAAGGACCTGACCGCCCAGGTCGCGGCGGACCACGCGCTGGACCTGGGCGGGATGACGTCCCTCCCCCAACTGGCGGGCGTGCTCGCCGGAGCGCGGGTGGCAGTGGTCGGCAACACCGGTCCCGGGCACCTCGCGGCCGCGGTCGGCACGCCGGTGGCCTGCCTGTTCGCGCCCGTGGTGCCGGCCGACCGCTGGCGCCCCTACAACGTCCCGCACGTGCTGCTGGGTGACCAGCGGGCGCCGTGCGCGGGCAGCCGCGCCCGGAAGTGTCCCGTGGCCGGGCACCCCTGCCTCGACGGGGTCGGCAACGCGGAGGTGCTCGCCGCGGTGGCGACCCTCGGCGCCACGGACAAGGAGCGAGGAGCACGACGATGAACATTCTGCTGTGGCATGTGCACGGTTCCTGGACGACGGCGTTCGTGCAGGGCCCACACACGTACCTCGTTCCGGTCACACCAGGCCGCGACCCGGACGGGCTCGGGCGGGCCCGTACCTTCGACTGGCCGGACACGGTGCGGGAGACGACGCCGGAGCAGATGCGCGACGCGCAGGTCGATCTCGTGGTGCTGCAACGGCCGCACGAGATGGAGCTCGCCGAACGATGGCTCGGCGGACGCCGGCCCGGCCGTGACATACCGGCCGTCTATCTCGAGCACAACGCGCCGGACGGCGACGTACCCGCCACCCGGCACCCGTTCGCCGACCGCGACGACCTGACGCTGGTTCATGTCACCCACTTCAACCGGCTGTTCTGGGACAACGGTTCGACCAGGACCGCAGTCGTCGAACACGGCATCGTCGACCCCGGACACCTCTACACCGGGCGGCTGGCTCGTGCGGCCGTCGTGGTCAACGAGCCGGTACGACGTGGCCGGTGGACGGGTACGGACCTGCTCGCCGGGCTCGCGGAAGCCGCCCCGCTCGATGTGTTCGGCATGCGCACCGACGGCCTGGCGGAACATCTCGGCCTGCCGCCGGACCGCTGCCGCACCGCCGATCTGCCGCAGCGGGAACTGCACGGTGCGATGGCCGAACGCCGTCTGTATCTGCACCCGGTGCGGTGGACCTCCCTCGGTCTCTCGCTGCTGGAGGCGATGCATCTGGGGATGCCGGTCGTCGCCCTCGCCACCACGGAGGCCGTCGAGGCGGTGCCGCCCGGCACCGGGACGCTGTCCACCCGGCCCGACGTCCTCGCCCGCGCCGTACGCCGGTACCTCGAGGAACCGGAAGCGGCGGCGGCCGACGGCGCCCGCGCCCGGCAGGCGGCGCTGCAGCGTTACGGACTCAAACGCTTCCTGGACGACTGGGAGCGACTGATGACGGAGGTGCGCGCATGACCTACAGCGATGCCATCGGAACCGAAGCGCTGTCGATCGCGCTCGTCTCGGAGCACGCCAGCCCGCTCGCCGTACTCGGCGGAGTGGACGCCGGCGGGCAGAACGTCCACGTCGCCCGGCTGGCGGGCGCGCTCGCCGACCGCGGCCACCGGGTCACCGTCTACACCCGGCGCGACTCGCGGGAACTGCCGGACCGGGTGCGGCTGCGCGCCGGCGTCGAGGTGCGCCATGTGCCCGCGGGCCCGCCGGAGGAGATACCCAAGGACGAACTCCTGCCGCACATGCTGGGGTTCGGGCGCCACCTGGTGCGCGACTGGCAGAGCGATCCGCCCGATCTGGTGCACTCGCACTTCTGGATGTCGGGGATGGCCGCCCTGTACGCCACCCGCGAGCTGAGGCTGCCGCTGGTGCACACGTTCCACGCCCTCGGCACGGTCAAGCGCAGGCACCAGCGGCACGCGGACACCAGCCCGCCGGCCCGGATCGCCTGCGAGAAGGAGGTCGGCGCCGGCTGCGACCGGATCCTGGCCACCTGCCGCGACGAGGTCGCCGAACTGGCGGCCATGGGCATCCCGCCGGAGCGCGTCGGCGTCGTGCCGTGCGGCGTCGACACCGACCAGTTCACCCCGCACGGACCGGCCGCCGCCCGCGGTGCCCACGCCCACCGGCTGATCCAGCTCGGCCGGCTCGTCCCCCGCAAGGGCGCGGCGGTGTCCATCACCGCGCTGACCAAACTGCCCGGCGTGGAACTGCTGGTCGTCGGCGGCCCCCCGCCCGGCCGGCTCGACGAGGACCACGAGGTGCGCCGGCTGCGCGACCTGGCCCACGGCCTCGGTGTCGCCGACCGGGTCCACTTCACCGGAGGCGTCCCGAGCGAGGAGGTGGCGCCGCTGATCCGCTCCGCCGACGTGGTGCTCTGCCCCGGCGACTACGAGCCCTTCGGCATCGTCCCGCTGGAAGCGATGGCCTGCGGAAGGCCGGTCGTCGCCACGGCCGTCGGCGGCCAGCTCGACACCGTCGCCGACCCGGCCACCGGGCGGCTCGTGCCGCCCCGCGACCCCGAGGCGCTCGCCCGTGCGGTGGCCGAACTGCTCGCGGACCCCCGGCTGCGGGAGACCTGCGGCGAGGCCGGACGCCGGCGGGTGCTGAGCCGGTTCGGCTGGGCACGGGTCGCCGCCGGCACCGAAGCCGCCTACCTGGGGGTTCTGGCCGCCCGGCCGGCCCTCGCCCGGGTGACCGGGACAAGGGTGGTCTGACAGCACCGCCGGCCGCGCCCCGGCCCGCCCGCACCGCGGGTGCCGCCCGGACCCGGCGCCCTCGGCGATCGCCGCCACCGACGTCCGAAGAGACCGACGCCCGAAGGAGGTGCGGGTCCGGCCGCCGTCCCCAGGGACGCGCGCACCGCCCGACCAGCATGAGCGAACCACTTGCCACGGAGGCCGCGCACCGGCACTGCCAGTCGCTCCAGGACGCCCTCGGCCGGTTCCGCCGGGACGGCCTCGACCAGGTCGCCCGGTGGGGCCACCACCTCGCCGCCGTCCTGCCCGTCGGGGGCCGCCTGCTGGCCGCCGGCAACGGCGGCAGCGCCGCCCAGGCCCAGCACCTGACCGCCGAACTGGTCGGCCGCTACCGCGACGAACGCCCCGCCCACTCCGCCATCGCGCTGCACTCGGAGACCTCCAGCATCACGGCGATCGGCAACGACTACGGCTTCGAGCACGTCTACGCCCGCCAGGTCGCCGCGCACGGCCGCCCCGGCGACGTCCTGCTGCTGCTGTCCACCTCGGGCCGCAGCGCCAACCTGACCGGCGCGGCGGAGACCGGACGGGCCGCCGGGCTGCTGGTGTGGGCCATGACCGGCCCTGGCCCCAACCCGCTGGCGGACATCGCCGACGACGCCCTGTGCATCGACGCCGACACCGCCGCCACCGTCCAGGAGGCCCACCTCGTCGCCGTACACCTGCTGTGCGAGACCTTCGACGAGGCGACGGCCGTTCCGGTGCCGCCCGCGAAGACCCTGCGGCACGCGCCGGGAGCGGCCGCGACCCAGGCCGCCGCCGCCCGCCGGAGGATGTCATGACCGGCCCGGGGCCGCTGGTCGTCGTCGGGGACGTGCTCCTCGACGAGGACATCGAAGGCGTCGCCGAGCGCCTGGCCCCGGACGCGCCCGCCCCCGTCGTCGACGTGCGCGCAAAGCACCGAAGGCCCGGCGGCGCCGGCCTCGCCGCGGTGCTGGCCGCCCAGGACGGCCGCGAGGTGGTCCTCGTCACCGCCCTCGGAGACGACCCGGCGAGCGAGGCGGTACGCCGGGCGCTGAAGGGCCGCGTCCGGCTGGCCGAGCTGCCGCTGCGGGGGACCCTGCCGGTCAAGACCCGCGTGCTGGCGAGCGGACGGCCCCTCGTACGCATCGACCGCGGCGGCGGCACACCCGGCAGCCCTGGCAGCTGCGTGGGCGAGGCGCTGGCACAGGCACAGGCCGTCCTCGTCGCCGACTACGGCAGGCACACCGCCGACGCCGTCCGCGAGCAGCTGGCCGAGGCCGCCCACCGCACCCAGCTGGTCTGGGACCCGCACCCGCGCGGCGCCGCCCCGGTCCCCGGCGCCCGGATCGTCACCCCGAACGCCGCCGAGGTCCGCTCGCTCACCGGCTCTCCCGCCGACGAGGAGCCTTCGCTGCGCGACTTCGCCGAACGCGGCTCACGACTGGCGGAGCGCTGGCTGGCGGCGACCGTCGCCGTCACCCTGGGCGAACGCGGCGTCCTGCTGACCCGGCCCGGCGGCGGCACCCCCATGCTCGTCCCCGCGCCCTACCGGGCCGAGGGCGACCCCTGCGGGGCGGGTGACTGCTTCGCCGCGGCCACCGCCACCGCCCTGGCGGACGGCGCGCTCCCCGAGGAGGCGGTGCAGCGCGGCGTGGCCCGCGCGGCGGCGTTCGTGGCGGCGGGCGGCGCCGGCAATCCGAAGCTGTGGCGGACGGCGTTCGCCGGCCGGGACCGGCCGGGGGCGGCGACGGACCCGTTCGCGCTCGCGGAGAGCGTCCGGGCGCGCGGCGGCACCGTGGTCGCCACGGGCGGCTGCTTCGACCTGCTGCACGCCGGGCACGTGGGGCTGCTGGAGAGCGCCCGGCGCATCGGCGACTGCCTGATCGTGTGCGTCAACTCCGACGCGTCGATCACGCGTCGCAAGGGGCCGGGGCGTCCGCTCAATCCGGTGGATGACCGGGTGCGGGTGCTCGCCGGACTGGGCAGCGTCGACGCCGTCGCCGTCTTCGAGGAGGACACCCCGATCGCGCTGCTCAGCAGGCTGCGGCCCGATGTGTGGGTCAAGGGCGGCGACTACTCCGTGGAGGACCTGCCGGAGGCCGACGTGGTACGGGCCTGGGGCGGGCAGGCGGTCGTCCTGCCCTACCTCGACGGCCGCTCCACCACGCTGCTCGCCCACCGCGCGGCCGCCTCGGCGAAGCCGGTCCGCACCCCGCCGCGCTGATCGACCACGAACGGCACCGAGCGGACACATGCGTGTCCTCGGCCGCGCGGCCCGGCGCCGAAGGAGACCAGATGAGCACCCGCACCGGCGAGAGCCCGAGCACTTCGACGAGCCCGCGCCCCCGCGTCCTGGTGCTGCGCGCACTCGGCCTCGGCGATCTGCTGGCCTCCGTACCCGCCCTGCGGGCCCTGCGGCACGGGCTGCCCGGACACGACATCGTGCTGGCCGCACCCGCCCGGCTGGCCACGGCCGCCGCGGCGACGGGGCTCGTCGACCGGCTGCTGCCCGCGTCCGCGCCCGGCAGGGCCGTACCGGCGGAGCTGGACTGGGACGGCCCCCCGCCGGACATCGCCGTGGACCTGCACGGGAACGGCCCCGCCAGCCGCGGGCTGCTCACCGGGCTGGGCCCTCGCGACCTCTACGCGTACGGGCGGCCGCACGGCCCGGTGTGGCGGGACGACGAGCACGAGCGGGAGCGCTGGTGCCGGCTGCTCGAAGGGCACGGTCTGCCGGCCGACCCCGAGGACCTGTCCGTGCCGCCGCCCGCCACCCGCTCACCCGCGCCGGGAGCCGTCGTCGTGCATCCGGGCGCCGACGCCGCGGCCCGCTGCTGGCCCATGGAGCGCTTCGCCGCCGTGGCGCGGCAACTGCACGGCACAGGGCACCGTGTCGTGGTGACGGCCGGGGCCGCGGAGGCCCGGCTGGCGGCTTCGGTGGCCGGCCTGGCCGGGCTGCCCGACGGGGCGGTACTCGGCGGGGCCGGCGGCGACATCCCGTTCGACGTGCTCATGGCACTGGTCGCGGAGGCCCGCTGCGTGGTGGTGGGGGACACCGGGCTCGCCCATCTGGCCACGGCCCTCGGCACACCGTCCGTCACCCTGTTCGGCCCGGTGGCACCCCGGCTGTGGGGCCCGCCCGCCGAACCGCGCCACCGGGTGCTCTGGCACCCGGACGCCGACGACCCGCCGCGCCCCGGTGACGCCCACGGCGACCGGCCCGACGAGCGGCTGCTGCGCATCACCGTCGAGGAGGTACTCGACGCCGTACGCGCCCTGCCGCTGCCCGGGGCAGGACCACGGGCGGGTCAGGCGGCCGTGCTCAGGCCGGGCTGACCGGTCAGCGCCGGCTCCCCGGTCCGTACGACCACCGGCTTCGCGGTGACCCGGCGTTCCCGGAGCATGTAGCACGCGCCGATCGCGCCCGCGATCAGCAGTCCGCCGGTCACCAGCGCGCCGCGCGCACCGGCCAGCTCCATCAGCAGCCCGAGCGCCGGGGGACCCGCGAGGCCCCAGAGCGTACGGACACTGCCCCACACGCCCAGCACCCGGCCCCGCATGTGCGGCGGCGGATCGGTCTGGAGCACGGTGGTGCCCGCGGTGTCGGAGACCGACTCCACGAGGGCCATCGGCAGCACGATGACCAGCAGCACCGCGAGCGACGGCGAGAGACCCGCGACGATCTGCAGGACACCGCCGGCCGCCGCGAGGGCGCCCACCAGCCGCACGGACGGCTTGCGCAGCCGAGCTCCGAGCACGGCGCCCAGGATGCCGCCGACGGCGAGCACGGTCGACACGGTGCCGAAGGCCCCGGCACCGCCGGCCAGCGGCCCGACCACGAGCACGGCGAGCGTGAGCTGGTAGTTCCGCCCGAAGACGGCGCTCAGCCCGGTGATCCCGGCGAGCGCGACCAGCCGCGGCCTGCGCATGAAGTACCTCAGGCCCTCGCGCATGCTCATGTCCTCGCCCGGAACCTCCGTGGCGGCGGCCTTCTCGGCCGGGCGCTCCGACCGGGCGCGGACCGCTCCCGCCACGGGGCGCAGGAAGGGTATGACGGCGGTCACGAACAGGAAGGAGAGCCCGTTGGCCGCGTAGGCGGCGGCCGTGCCGAGGAAGCCGACGGTCACACCGGCGAGCGCCGCGCCCGCGAGCCGGCCCGCGTTGTGCACCAGCGAGCCGACGCCGATCGCGGAGGGGACGTCCTCCGTCCTGACGAGGTCGTTGCCGAGCAGGGCGCACGCCGGGCCGTCGACGGTGGCGATGACACCCGTGACAGCGGCGAGCGCCATCAGGACACCGAGGTTCAGCTGGTCCATCGCCACGAGGAACGCCGTCGTGAACGCCACGGCGCCGAGCAGCGCCTGGCTCACCGCCGCGGTCAGCTTGCGGGGCCAGCGGTCCACGGCGGCGCCGCCGGCGAGGCTCATCAGCAGCCCGGGCGCGGCCTGCACGGACATCGAGAGTCCGGTCGCGGCGGCCGACCCCGTGATCTGGAGCACCAGCAGGTTCTGCACGGTGAGCTGCATCCACGTACCGGCGTTCGACACGAAGTTCGCGACGGACCACCAGCGCATGCTGCGGTACTTGAGGCAGCGCCACGGCGAACGGTCGCCCAGCAGGCGCTGCGCGAGGCGGCCCGAGGGAGCCGGGGCGGAGGAACGGGAGGAAGAAGAAGGCACGGTGAACACTCGGGTGACGAGCCCCCGAGGGACCCATGTGGCGGAATGCGGCGGAAGCTCGGAACACCGGCTGCACTGCGCGGTCGCTCCACCGGATCTTGACGGCGCCCCACCGCGGAAGACTGTCCCCCCGCACGTCCGTTGACGGCGAAGGCGCTCCCCGGCAGGGCGCAGACCATCGTGGCAGACGGCTCCCGAGAAGCGGTTCGAGCGACTGGGCCGACGGTGCCCGCGACGGACCGGAACCCTTGCGGGCATTGGGATCGGGCACTTCTGGTGTGCTTGCTCACAGGCCCTTTCGAGCGGCCCGCGGGGGCCTTGTGCGAGTGCCGGTCGCAGTTGCGCGGGTCACAGTGGAGTGGACGCGGTGCGGCGGGGTACCCACCGGAGCCGATGCCGTGTCAGCCGCACGCCGAGCGGCATCCGAACGGGCGCGGACGGAAGGCAGAGCATTGAGCAGCGGAGTGCAGGTCGACCTTCAAGGCAGGCAGGCCCTGGTGACGGGCGGCGCGAGAGGCCTCGGCGCGGCGATCAGCCGCCGGCTGGCCGGCGCGGGGGCGAGCGTCCTGGTCGCGGACGTACGCAGGGACCTGGCGGAGGAACTGTGCGAGGACCTGGCCCGGCAGGGCGGCAAGGCGGAGTTCGTGGTGCTGGACGTGCGCGACTCCGCCGCGGTCGCCGACGTCTTCCGCGAGCTGGACGAGGACGGCGGCCGGGTCGACCTCCTCGTCAACAACGCGGCCGTCGACGTGTGCAAGCCGATCGAGCATCTGACGGCCGAGGAGGTGAGCCGGGTGATCAGCACCAACCTGCTCGGCCCGATGTACCTCTGCCTGGAGACCTACCGCCGCATGGTCGCGCGTGGCGGAGGTCACATCGTCAACATCCTCTCCACCGCGGCCAACCGCACCTGGACGGAGGCGGGACCGTACGCGGCGGGCAAGTCCGGACTGCGCGCCTTCACCCACACCCTGTTCCAGGAGGCGCAGCGCGACTGCCCCGGGATCGGTGTCACCGGCATCATCGCCGGCGGCATGGCGACCCCGTTCATCCTGGACCGCTTCCCGGACGCGGACCTGACCTTGCTCCAGAGCCCCGACATCGTGGCCGACACCGTCCTTTACGCCCTGTCCGTACCGGACACCAGCGCGGTCTCCGAGCTGGTCGTCGTGCCGCGCAAGGAGCCCTCATGGCCGTGACCGCGGGAGCAGCCGCCTCCTCTTCGCCGGGCGCCGGCCGGCCGGTCGCCATCGTCACCGGCGCCGACTCCGGAATCGGGCGGGCCACCGCGGTGCGGCTGGCCGCGGCGGGCATGGACGTCGGGATCACCTTCCACACCGACCAGGAAGGGGCGGAGGGGACGGCCGAGGAGGTACGCGGCCACGGCCGGCGTGCCGCCGTCGCCCGGATGGACCTCACGGACCTGCCCGCCGCCGCCGACGTCATCGACCGGCTCGCCGGTGAACTGGGCCGGGTGGACGTGCTCGTCAACAACGCCGGCACCGGCACCGCCACACCGTTCCTCGACCTGGACCTGGACACGGTCCGCCAGGTCGTCGACGTGGACCTCGTCGGCCCGTTCCTGTGCGGTCAGCGGGCCGCCCGCCGCATGATCGACCAGGGGGACGGGGGCAGGATCGTCAACGTCACCTCGGTCCACGAGCACCAGCCGAGGGTCGGCGCCGCTCCCTACTGCGCGGCCAAGGGCGGTCTCGGGCTGCTCACCCAGGTGATGGCGCTCGAACTCGCCGAACACGGCATCACGGTCAACTCCGTCGCGCCCGGAGAGATCGCCACTCCCATGACCGGCCAGGAGGACGCGGACGTCCACGCCGCGCAGCGGCCGGGCATCCCGCTGCGCCGCCCCGGCGACGCCCGGGAGGTCGCGGCGGTCATCGCCTTCCTCGCGGGGCAGGACGCGGGCTACGTCACCGGGGCGTCGTGGTCGGTCGACGGCGGGATGCTGCGGATGGGCCCCATGGCCGGATCGCACCTCCAGGACGACTCCTGGCGCCGGCCCTGAGGCAGGGACCGCGCCGTACCGGCCGCGGCGACCATGAGGACCGCTCCCGCCCCCTCATGCGGGAGCGGCCTCGTCGGTGGGTGCCGTGCCGTGGTGCAGCGGCGGTGTCGCGGGCCGTGGTGTTACGGGCCGTTCCCGTGCCGCGGCACGGGAACGGCTGTCAGTGGGGGAGGCCGCCTGCGACGGCGACGTTCCCGTACCAGAGGGCGCTCTGCTTCGGAGTGCGCTGCTGCGTCTCGAAGTCCACGCGCACGATGCCGAACCGCATCCCGTAGCCCTCGGCCCACTCGAAGTTGTCGAGCAGCGACCACAGGAAGTAGCCCCGGACGTCCGCCCCTTCCTCGATGGCCTGGTGCACCGCACGCAGATGGCCGTCGATGTAGGAGATCCGGTCCGGGTCGTCGATCCGGCCGTCGGCGTCGACGGTGTCGTCGAACGCCGCGCCGTTCTCGGTGATGTACATGGTCAGGCCGGGATGGTCCTGACTGATCCGGACCAGCTGACGGCGCAGGCCGTCCGAGTCGATCTCCCAGCCGATACCGGTCCTCGGCAGACCGCGGTCGAGGAAGCGCACGTCCTCCGCGCCGGGCCAGGGGGACGGGCCGGACGGCTCGCCGCCGCCGGCGACCCGGTAGGACGTGTAGTAGTTGACGCCGAGGAAGTCGACCGGCGCCCCGATGATCTTCTCGTCCTCCGGCTCGATGTGACCGGTGCCGCACACCCGCTCGAAGTGCTCCCGCACGTCCACCGGGTAGGCGCCCTCCACCACCGGGTCGAGGAAGAGGCGGTTCTGGAGCAGGTCGATACGGTGGGCGGCGTCCAGGTCGGCGCTGCTCTGGGTATCGGCGTCCACGGGATAGAAGTTGAGCGTGATCCCGACCTCGGCGTCGGGTGCCGCGGCGCGCACCGCGGGGACCGCGAGGCCGTGACCGAGCAGCAGGTGGTGGGCGGCGATCAGCGACCCGGCCGGGTCGACAGCGCCGGGCGCGTGGATGCCGTTGCCGTAGCCGAGGAAGGCCGCGCACCACGGCTCGTTGAGCGTGCCCCAGAGCTTCACGCGGTCGCCGAGCGCCTCGCTCACCAGCTGTGCGTACTCGGCGAACCGGAAGGCCGTGTCGCGGTTCCGCCAGCCGCCCTCGTCCTCCAGGGTCTGGGGAAGGTCCCAGTGGTAGAGCGTGAGGGCCGGCCGGATGTTCTTCTCCAGCAGGGAGTCGACCAGCCTGCTGTAGAAGTCCAGGCCCCGGGCGTCGGCCGGGCCGCGCCCGTCCGGCTGGATGCGCGGCCAGGCCACGGAGAACCGGTAACCGCCCATTCCCAGTTCGGACATCAGCGCGACGTCCTGCTCGTAGCGGGCGTAATGGTCGGCGGCCACGTCGCCGTTGTGGCCGTTCGCCACCTTGCCCGGCGTGCGGGAGAACGTGTCCCAGATCGACGCTCCACGGCCGTCCTGGCCCACCGCGCCTTCGATCTGGTACGCGGACGTGGCCACTCCCCACAGGAATCCCGGTGGAAAGGCCGATGCGGCCGGCGGGCGCGTGAGCCCTGCGGGAACCGGATCGTTCTCTGCGGTCATCGTCATCCTCTGATCGGTCGATCGCCGGTGGCCGCGGGGCGCCCACGGCCACCGGGCACGAACTGGGTGGAGCTGCTGAAGAGCGCTCCCGCTCCGGCGACCGGCAGCTCTGCGGCGGGGCAGGCGAAAGACCAGAGCTGATGTCAGCCGGAATGGGAGCGCTCCCATGAGATTCGGTCAGCGGGCGCGGGTTGTCAAGAGTGCGGGGTTCTGCCGCGGTCATTGACACGGGCCGCGGGAGCCGCTTCATTGGTCCGCGGCGCCGCGTAAGTGGTGTCGGCCCTCTTTTCGTGTCCGGCCGAGAAGGTCCGGGCTCCGGTGAGGGTTGCGGCGCTCTTATGGGAGCGCTCCCGTCCATGTGTCTCCGGCCGCCCTGACTCGGCCGGTGAGGCGCTTTTGTTGGGAGCGCTCCCGCTCCTGCGCCGCGAAGAGCCGCCGTGAACCACACGCACGCGTTCGCTTCCGTCCCCCACCCAGGAGGCCCGTACGATGCCCCGTGCCCCGCACCCGCGACCACGACGCCTCACCCGTTCCGGCGCGGCAGCCGCCCTCGCGGCCGCGCTCACCGCCACCCTTTTCACTCCGGCCTCAGGAGTCGCGGCAGAGGCGGCGGCCCCCGCGGCGGCGGCCGGCAGCGACCCGAGTCCCGTCCGCGTCAACCAGGTCGGCTACCTCACCGCGGCCGACAAGGTCGCCACCGTCGTGGCGGCCTCGACCTCGCCGCTTTCCTGGCAGCTGCGAGGCGCCGGGGACAACGCGGTCGTCGCCTCCGGCACCACCCGTGTGCACGGCAGCGACCCGGCCTCCGGCGACCATGTGCACCAGGCGGACTTCTCCTCGGTCACCCGCCCCGGCGACTACCGCCTCAGCGTCGACGGCGCCGGATCCAGCGTCGCCTTCACCATCCAGGACAAGACCCTCTACCCCCGGTTGGGCCGCGAGGCCATGCAGTACTTCTACTTCCACCGCATGGGCACCCCGGTCGAGGGCCAGTACCTCCAGCACAGCGCCCACGCCCACGCCGCGCTCCACCCGGGCGACAGCTCCGTGCCCTGCTACAACGACTGGTGCGGCGGCGAGCGGCTGAACGCCGCCGGATCCTGGGCCGACGCCGGCGACTTCGGCATCTACCCCGTCAACCACGCCATCTCCGCCTGGACCCTGCTCAACCTCTACGAGCGCGATCCCGCGGCCTACGGTGACGGCAGCCTGCCCGTCCCCGAGCGGGGCAACGGCCGCCCCGACATCCTCGACGAGGTCGAGTACGGCTCGCGCTTCATGTCGGGGATGCTGCCCTCCACCGGCCTCGCGTCCCACAAGGTGCACAACCACACCTGGAGCGCCTTCCCCGTCACCGACGTCGGCGCGGAGAACGCCCTGGCCCGCTCCGCCATGCCGCCCTCCACCAACGCCACCTATGCGGTGGCCCGCACGAACGCCCAACTCGCCCGCGTACTGCGGCGGTACGACCCCGCCCGCGCGGACGCCCTCTGGGCGAGTGCCAGGACCGCCTGGCAGCGCGCGGAGGCCATGCCCGACGTCGACTACGCGGTCGACTCGGACGCGGAGGGCGGCGGCGACTACCCCGACACCAAGAACAGCGACGACCGGTACGCCGCGGCGGCCGAGCTCTATCTGACCGCCCACCAGCGCGCCGACGGCTCGGCCGCCGGCTATCGCTCCGCCGTCACCGGATCACCCCACTACGGCCAGGTCACCCAGTTCGACTGGGCGGAGGTGGCCACCGCGGGGACGCTGTCCCTGCTGACCGTCGCCGCCGACCTGCCCGCCGCCGACATCGCCAGGATGCGCGGAAACCTCACGGCCTTCGCCGACTCCGTCGTCACCACGCTGAACGGCGAGGGCTACCCGGCCCTCATCCCCGGCTCCGCGAAATACCCCTGGGGCTCCAACTCCTTCATCGCCAACCGGATGCTGCTCCTCGGCACCGCCCACGGCCTGACCGACGACCTCCGGTACCTGAAGGCCATGCACCGCGCCATGGACTACCTGATGGGCAACAACGCGATGCGCCTGTCCTACGTCACGGGCTACGGGGAGTACGCGGAGACCGATCTGCACGACCGGCTCGCCTGGGGCGCGTATCCCGGCACTCCCTATCCGAAGGGCTGGCTGTCCGGCGGACCCAACAACGAGAACATCAACGACCCGGCGACGCCCACCGGGAGGCCGGCCGCGAAGTCCTACGCCGCTCCGGACACCGCGCCGGAGGCGTGGGGCTCCAAGGAGAACACCATCAACTGGAACGCGCCGCTGGCGTGGACGGCGACGTACCTCGACCGCACGGCGGACCGGCTCTCCGGCGGCGGCCCGGGCCCGCAGCCGGAGGAGTCCCTGCTCTCCCAGGGCCGCCCCGCGTGGGCGTCGTCCTCGGAGAACGGCGGGCTCACGCCGGGGCGGGCGGTCGACGGCCGTGACGACACCCGCTGGAGCAGCGCCTTCCGGGACCACCAGTGGATCACGGTCGACCTCGGGTCGTCCCGGACCGTCTCGCGCCTGACGCTCAAGTGGGAGGCGGCGTACGCCAGATCGTTCACGGTCCAGATCTCCGACGACCCCGGCTTCGGCACCTCCAGGGAGCTGTACGCGACGACCTCGTCGACGGGCGGCACACAGCAGCTCGCCGTCGCGGGCCAGGGGCGCTACGTCAGGCTGCTGGGCAGGGTCCGGGCCACCCCGTACGGCATCTCGCTCCACGAGTTCCAGGTCCACGGCCGCTGACCGGCACGGGCCTTGCCCCAAGGGGCGTCGACACGCTCCGGCCGGCAGGTCCGCCGGCCGCCGCGCAGCGGATGCGGGGCGGCCGGCGGACCTGCCGGTCAGGCGGTGTCCCGGCGCACCAGCTCGGTGCGCACGACCACGTTCCGCCAGGCCGCGCCGGGGGCGGCCATCTGGTCGAGGAGGACGCCGACCATGGTGCGGCCCATCTCCTCGACCGGCTGCCGGACGGTGGTCAGCTGCGGGTCGGTGTGCTGGGCGAGCGGGGAGTCGTCGAAGCCGATGACGGCCACGTCGTCGGGCACCCTGCGGCCCGCGGCGCGCAGCGTGTGCAGGGCGCCGGCGGCCATCACGTCGGAGGCGGCGAACACGGCGTCGAGGTCCGGGTGGAGCCGCAGCAGCTCCGCCATGGCGTGGCGGCCGCTCTCCTCGGTGAAGTCGCCCGCGGCCACCCAGGTGGGGTCGAAGTCCTCGCAGGCTCCGCGGACGGCCTCCTCGTAGCCGCGCAGCCGGCACTGGGCCACGTACATGTCCGCACGGCCCGTGATGGTGACGATCTTCCGGCGGCCGGTCGAGGCCAGATGGCGCACGGCGATCCGGGCCCCTCCGGCGTTGTCGGAGTCGACGTAGGAGACCGTCTCGTCGCTGCTGCGGCGGCCGCCCAGGACGGTCGGCATGTCCATCTCGGAAAGCAGGTCCGGCAGGGGGTCGTCACGGTGCACGGAGACGAGCAGTACGCCGTCGATCCGGCGGGCCTTCGCGTACTGGAGGAACCGGCCGCGTTCACGCTCCGTGCGCACCAGGGTCAGCAGCAGCTGGAGCTCCGTGTCCGCGAGGCCCATCCCGACGCCGTGGATGATCTCGGAGAAGTAGGGCTCGGTGAAGAACCGCTTCTCGGTCTCCGGGATGACCAGGGCCACCGCGTCGGTGCGGCTGCCGGCGAGCGCCCGGGCGGCGTGGTTCGGGATGTACCCCAGCTCGGCGATGGCCTGCTCCACGGCGTGCCGGGTCGAGTCGCGGACACCGGGCGACTTGTTGATCACTCGGGAGACGGTGCCCCGCCCGACGCCGGCCAGGGCGGCGACCTGCTCGAGTGTGGGCTGGCCGAAACGGCCCCGTGCTGCCATGCGTGACCTCCGGAGGGGGATGGTGCGGTATCCGTCGATTCTCCCTGGAGACCATGGTGACAGAGAGTTCGGGAGCGCTCCCATTATTGATCCTTCCGATCCGGCTTGTCGAGGAGGGCCGGGCATGGGCAGCCGGCCCGCGGGTGGTGGTCGTGCGGGGCGGCCCTTCTGGAGCGATTGGGGGTCTTTGGTCGCGCTGAAAGGGGGAGATTCTCACGCCGGGGACATCTCGGAGCAATAAAGCTCTGCTGCTCGACCTTGACAGAGGGTGTCGTCGCCGCGAAGCTTTCGAACCAAGCAGTAGTGGGAGCGCTCCCACTTGCCCGCCGACCCGCTCGGGTCTGCCCCTGCACCGCTTCCTCCACTTCCCCTCTTGTGACCGGTCCTGTTCGCCGCCAGCCCCACTCTGTCGCTCTGGGCCCGCCACCAGCCGAAAACAGTCGTAGGAGCCTCGAATGCGCATAACTTCCGGTGACGTCCCGCGCAGACGCCGCGCAGTCACCCTCACCACCGCGGGTCTGCTGTCCCTCGGCCTCCTCGTGACCGGATGCGGCGGCTCCGGCGGCGACGAGGGCGACGACGGCTCGGGCGGCGGGACGATCACCCTCCGTGTAGGCACCTTCGGATCGTTCGGGTTCGACGACAAGACCGGCGCCAAGCTCTACGCGGAGTACGAGAAGCTGAACCCCGGCATCAAGATCGAAGAGACGAACGTCGCCGACGGTCAGAAGTACTGGGACGCGCTGAAGCTGCGGCTCTCGCAGGGCAGCGGACTCGCCGACATCCAGGCCGTCGAGGTCGGTTACATCGCGGAGGCCACCGGCGAGGCGATGTCCGGGAAGTTCGTCGACCTGGGCAAGGCCGAGGGCGTCGACACCTCGAAGTTCCTCGACTGGAAGGTCAAGCAGGCCACCGCCCCGAACGGCTCGACCATCGCGCTGGGCACGGACATCGGCCCGATGGGCATCTGCTACCGCAAGGACCTCTTCGAGAAGGCGGGGCTGCCCACCGACCGGGAAGAGGTCGGCAAGCTGTGGGCGGGCGACTGGGCCAAGTTCCTCGAGCAGGGCGAGAAGTACAAGGCCAAGGCGCCGGCGGGCACCGCGTTCCACGACTCGGCGAGCGGTCTGTTCAACGCCGTGGTCTCCAGCCAGCCGGACCAGTACTCCGGTGAGGACGGCCGGTTGCGCTGGGAGAGCAGCCTCGGCGTGATGAAGGCCTGGGACACCGCCGTCAAGGCCGCACAGGGCGGACTCACCGCCAAACTGCGGCAGTTCGACGAGAAGGGCACCTGGAACGCGGCCTTCAAGAACTCCAAGTTCGCCACCGTCGCCTGTCCCTCCTGGATGACCGGCATCATCAAGGACCAGGCCGGCCCCGCCAACAAGGGCAAGTGGGACATCGCCCAGGCACCCGTCCCGGCGAACTGGGGCGGCTCCTTCCTCGCCGTGCCCAAGGCGGGCAAGCACACCGCCGAGGCCGCGAAGCTCGCCGCCTGGCTGACCGCGCCCGAGCAGCAGGCCAAGGTCTTCGCCGTGAACGGCAACATCCCCTCGACCACGGACGGCCTCAAGTCCGAGACCGTGCAGAACGCCCAGCCGGAGTACTTCCCCGGCGTCCCGGTAGGCAAGATCTACTCCGAGGCTGCCCAGCAGATCAAGCCCGCTCCGATCGGCCGCTGGGACGGACAGGTGAAGACCTTCCTGACGGACAACGGAATCCTCGACATCGAGACGCGTGGCACCTCGCCCGAGAAGGCCTGGAACAACGTGAAGAAGCTGGTCGACGACAAGATCGACCAGTAGTCGCCGCCTCCCGCCGGCTGCCCCGCGAGGCAGCCGGCGGACCCTTCGCGGGTGCCGTCGAAGCCATCCGCCGTTCCGTCACCACTCACCAGGGAAAGGGCGCCTGATGGCCACCTCCCTCCAGCCCGACAAGGGCGCCGCTGTGATCGACGCCCCCTCCGGCGAGCCCAGGGACCCGGGGCACCGGGACCCGTCCGGCTGGCGCAGCCGCCTGTACCGCATCGACCTCAAGGCGACCCCGTACGTCTACGTCGCGCCGTTCTTCCTCGTCTTCGCCGCCTTCGGTCTCTTCCCGCTCCTCTACACCGGCTGGCTGTCGCTCCAGAAGGTCGAGCTGGGCGGCGAGGCCGAATGGCGGGGCCTGGACAACTACACCAGGCTCGCGGAGAGCGACTTCTTCTGGAACGCCCTGGCGAACACCTTCACCATCGGTGTGATCTCCACCGTGCCGCAGCTGCTGATGGCACTCGGCCTCGCGCATCTGCTCAACTACCGCATCCGCGGCCGTGGTTTCTACCGCGTGGCGATCCTCGCCCCGTACGCCACCTCGATCGCGGCCGCCGCGCTCGTCTTCGCCCAACTGTTCAACACCGACTACGGGATGATCAACCAGCTGCTCGGTTACGTGGGCATCGACCCCGTCAACTGGGAGACGGAGAAGTGGCCGGCCCAGATCGCCATCTCCACGATCGTCACCTGGCGCTGGACCGGCTACAACGCCCTCATCTACCTGGCCGCGATGCAGGCCGTGCCGAACGACCTCTACGAGGCGGCGGCACTCGACGGGGCGTCCCGCTTCCGGCAGTTCATCAGCATCACGATCCCCTCGATCAAGCCGACCATCCTGTTCACCATCGTCGTCTCCACCATCGGCGCCACCCAGCTGTTCGGTGAGCCGCTGATCTTCGGCGGCAGCCTCGGCATCGGCGGCGGCAGCGGCAACCAGTACCAGACGCTGAGTCTGCTGATGTACGAGAAGGGCTGGGTCACCGGCGCGCTCGGCCAGGCCTCCGCCATCGCCTGGGTGATGCTGCTCCTGCTGCTGGCCATCGGACTCGTGCAGCGCCTGCTCAGCAGGTCGAACGCGCAGAAGAAGAACGGAGCGGCACGCTCATGAGCCATGTGCTGAACAGGACAGCGGCGCCCGCCGCGTCCACCACGACCGGGGGCCGCAGGCGGCGGCTCGGCCAGAAGGCCGGCCGTCAGCACCACGGTGGTCCGCTGACGTACGCGCTGCTGGTCTTCGCCGCGGTCGTCTCCCTCTTCCCGCTGTACTGGAACCTGGTCGCCGCCTCCCACACCGGCGAGCGCGTCGTGCAGGCCCCGAGCCCGCTGCTGCCGGGCCGGGAGCTGTTCAACAACCTCTCCATCGCCTGGAACCAGGTGGACATGGGGGAGGCGCTGATCAACACGACGATCGTCGCCGGCGCGGTCGCGACGAGCACGGTGCTGTTCGCGACGCTCGCCGGGTTCGCCTTCGCCAAGCTGCGGTTCAAGGGGCGCAACGTGCTCCTGGCGATCGTGGTGGCGACGATGACGGTGCCGCCGCAGCTCAGCGTCATCCCGCTCTACCAGCTGATCACCGAGTTCGGCTGGGTCAACCAGCTGCAGTCGGTGATCCTGCCCAGCCTGGTCGCCGCCTTCGGTGTGTTCTTCATGCGGCAGTACCTGCTCGAGGCGCTGCCGGTGGAGCTCATCGAGGCGGCCCGGATGGACGGCGCGCACAGCCTGCGCATCATCTGGCACGTCGTCTTCCCCATCGCCCGGCCGGCGATGGCGGTCCTCGGCATGCTGATCTTCGTGCAGGCGTGGAACGACTTCTTCTGGCCGTTCATCGCCCTCACACCGGACGGCGCCCCCACGCTCCAGGTGGCCCTCGCCGGGCTCGGCTCCGGCAACCACACCGTCAACCACGCGATCGTGCTGACCGGCGCGTTCATCGCCACCGTGCCGCTGCTGCTGGTGTTCGCCCTTCTCGGCAAGCACATCGTCGGCGGCATCACCTCGGGGGCGGTCAAGAGCTGACACGCAGGGGAGCCGGGGCCTGCGGGGCGCGTGGGGCGCTCTGCGGGCCCCGGCGCATGTCGCCGGGCGGCGCGGCCGTTCAGGGCCGGCCCGTTCAGTTCGCGAAGGCCGCCCTCGCGCACGCGGCGCGCAGTTCCGGCAGTCCGATGAACTCGGTGTGCGTGCCGGCCGAGCCGCAGGCGAAGGCGCCCGACACGGAACCGGCGAGCACGCACCGCTCCACGTCGCCGCCCTCGAACAGCGTGTGCAGGAACGCGGTGACGAACGCGTCCCCGGCCCCGTTGCTGTCGACGACGGGCCGCTCGGGGCGTACGGCGGGGAAGTGGCGGACCTCGTCCTCACCGCGCACCAGCAGATGGCAGCCCTCGGCGCCGTCCGTCGCCACGACGATCCGTGCGCGGCCCTCGTCGACGATGCTCCTCATCACCGCCCCGAGCCGGCCGTGCAGCGCGGCGGCGCTCAGGAAGACGTAGTCGGAGGCGAGGGCGTAGTCGCGGTGGTGCGGATTGCGGCCGTCCCAGTCGTGCAGGTCGGTGGAGCTGGTGATCCCGAGCCGGTGGATGTCCTCGTACATGTCGCGGTTGTGGCCGACGATGGACAGATGGACGTGCCGGGCGCGCTCCAGGTACGGCAGGTAGAAGGCGCGCGGGAGCCGCAGATCGGCGGGGTGACGGCCGTCGTAGAAGGAGAAGCGGCGGCCCTGCGGGTCGACCAGGTTGATGCCGCGGGGTGTGCCGTGCGGGGAGACGACATGGCTGAAGTCGAGGCCGTGCTCCTCGTACGCGGCGAGCACGGTCCGGCCCTGGACGTCGTCGCCCAGGAAGTCGATGAACTTGGTGGCGAGGCCCAGTGCCCGCCAGCCCAGCGCCACCCCGTTGCCGGTGTGGCCCACGTAGTCGCGCACCGGGGGGACGAACAGCGAGTCGCCCGGCGGCACTTCCAGCGCGTCGACGCGGACGATCGTGTCCACGCCGGTGCCGCCGACGACCAGTACGTCGTAGTGGGGACCGCTCACCCGCCGGCTCCGTCCCGGTCCGGGGTCCGCTTGGCCGCGGAGGCGGTCGAACCGCGGACCACCAGCTCCGGCATGAACACGAACTCACTGTGCGGGGCGGGTGTGCCCCCTATCTCCTCCAGCAGCGCGCGCACCGACGCCTGCCCCATCGCCTGCACGGGCTGGCGGATGGTGGTCAGCGGCGGATCGGTGAACGCTATGAGCGGCGAGTCGTCGAAGCCGACCACCGAGATGTCCCTCGGCACATGGAGTCCCTGCTGCCGGGCCGCCCTGATGGCGCCGAGCGCCATCATGTCGCTGGCGCAGGCGATCGCGGTGCACCCCTTGGCGATCAGCGCCGCCGCGGCGGCCTGGCCGCCCTCGAGGGTGTAGAGGGAGTGCTGGATCAGCTCCTGCGACTCCTCGGGCGACAGCCCCAGCCGCTCCTCCATGGCGAGCTGGAAGCCCTCGATCTTGCGCAGCACCGGCACGAACCGCCTGGGGCCGAGCGCGAGGCCGATCCGGGTGTGCCCGAGGGAGGCCAGGTGGGTCACGGCGAGCTGCATCGCGGCCCGGTCGTCGGGGGAGACGAAGGGGGCCTGCACCTTCGGCGAGAAGCCGTTGACCAGGACGTACGGGACGCCCTTGGCGCGCAGCTGGTCGTAGCGCTGCATGTCGGCGGTGGTGTCGGCGTGCAGTCCGGAGACGAAGATGATGCCGGAGACGCCGCGGTCCACGAGCATCTCGGTGAGCTCGTCCTCCGTGGACCCGCCGGGGGTCTGGGTCGCGAGCACCGGGGTGTATCCCTGGCGGGTCAGGGCCTGGCCGATGACCTGGGCGAGGGCGGGGAAGATCGGGTTGTCCAGCTCGGGGGTTATCAGTCCGACCAGTCCCGCGCTGCGCTGCCGCAGCCGCACCGGACGTTCGTAGCCGAGCACGTCGAGGGCGGCAAGGACGGATTCGCGGGTGGCCGCGGCCACGCCGGGCTTGCCGTTGAGCACGCGGCTGACTGTGGCTTCACTGACCCCCGCCTGGGCTGCGATGTCGGCGAGCCGCGCGGTCATGGGAGTGGACTGTACCGGGCGTACGTCGGATTGCCCACCAGGTGCCGGAATCGGCAGGTTCATCGCCTCATGTCGCGGCCGGCGCCGTCGACGGGGCGTCCGGAGGCATGAAACCTGTCACATCGCTGCAAAGCCTTGCGGAGTGCTTGCGAGAGGCCCGCCCACGGGCGCACCCTGGGCGAGGTCCGGTTCCGGGGAGGGTGTCAAGCGATCCTTCGGCAACTCTCCGGACACGCGGATGTAACGATCACCCGTCCTTGCAGAAAATTGCCGCAAGGTCTTTCCGATGGTTTTCAGCCCTGTTACGTTCCTGGCAACCCGGCACCGCGAGGGAGCGGACGGCGGGAGGCAGGTCTTCGCCTCCGCCCTTCCGGGATCAGTTGAAGGAGTTCACATGCGGCGTGGCATAGCGGCCATCGCTCTGGTCTCGGCACTGGCCGTGTCGGCGACGGCGTGCGGCGGGGACGACAGCGGCGACAGCGGTAAGAAGAGCTCGGGCGAGCTCAGCGGCACGGTCACCTGGTGGGACACCTCGACGGTCGGCAGCGAGGACAAGGTCTTCAAGAAGATCGCCGAGGACTTCACCAAGAAGCACCCGAAGGTCACCGTCAAGTACGTCAACGTGCCGTTCGGTGAGGCGCAGAACAAGTTCAAGAACGCCGCCCAGTCCGGCTCCGGCGCCCCCGACGTCATCCGCTCCGAGGTCGCCTGGACCCCCGAGTTCGCCGACCTCGGCTACCTCGCGCCGCTCGACGGCACCGCCGCGCTGAAGGACCAGGACGACTTCCTCAAGCAGGCCGCGGCCTCCACCAAGTACAACGGCAAGACCTACGCCGCGCCGCAGGTCATCGACTCCATGGGCATCTTCTACAACAAGAAGATCTTCAAGGAGGCCGGTGTCGAGGTCCCCAAGACCATCGACGAGCTGAAGACCGTCTCCGCCGCCATCAAGGACAAGACCGGTAAGACCGGCCTCTACCTTCGCGGCGACGACGCCTACTGGTTCCTCTCCTTCCTCTACGGCGAGGGCGGCGACCTGGTCGACGCCAAGAACAAGAGCATCACGGTCGACAACGAGGCCGGCGTCAAGGCGATGAAGGTCGTCAAGGACCTGGTCACCTCCGGTGCCGCCAAGACCGACGCCACCGACGGCTGGAACAACATGCAGACCGCCTTCAAGGAAGGCAAGGTCGCCATGATGATCAACGGCCCGTGGGCCGTCGCCGACACCTACGCGGGCCCGGAGTTCACCGACAAGGCCAACCTCGGCGTCGCCCCCGTGCCCGCCGGCTCGGCCGGCCAGGGCGCCCCGCAGGGCGGCCACAACCTCGCTGTCTACGCGGGCTCCAAGAACCTGGACGCCTCGTACGCCTTCACCGAGTACATGACCTCCGCCGAGACCCAGGCCCAGGTCGCCAAGGAGCTCAACCTGCTCCCGACCCGCACCTCGGTCTACTCGCAGCCCGGTGTCGCCAGCAACGAGATCGTCGGCTTCTTCCGCCCGGTCGTCGACAAGGCCGTCGAGCGCCCCTGGATCCCCGAGACCGGCAGCCTCTTCGCCCCGCTCGTGACCGAGTACACCAAGGTCCTCACCGGCCAGACCACCCCGGAGAAGGGCGCGAAGGCGGCGGGCGACGCCTACCGCAAGCTCCTGAAGGACTGGAAGTAACAGGAAGGTTGGCCGGCTGATGGCTGTGGACACCAGCAGCCAGTCGGTGGCGAAGGCCGCGGGCGATGTCGCCCGCGGCCGGAGCCGCGGTACTGGCAAGCCCGAGCGGAAGCTCAAGCGTTCCCTCTCCACATACTGGTACGCCTGGGCGATGGTCGCCCCGGTGACCGTCGTGATCGCCGTGATCATCGGCTACCCGCTGTTCCGCGGCATCTACCTGTCGCTGACGGACGCGAACGAGCGGAACGTCGCCCGGAGCATCGGCGTCAACGAGATCCCCGCGACCTACGAGTTCGTGGGCCTGGACAACTACACGGAGGCCCTGACCGGCGACCAGTTCCTCGGCACGCTCGGCTGGACGCTGGTGTGGACGGTGGCCTGTGTCTCGGTCACCTTCGTCCTCGGCCTCGGCCTCGCCAACATGCTCAACCGCAGGATCGCCGGCCGCTCCTTCTACCGGATGCTGCTGATCCTGCCCTGGGCGGTGCCCGGCTTCGTCTCCGTCTTCGCCTGGCGCTTCCTCTACAACCAGGACAACGGGCTCCTCAACAAGATCCTCGCGGGCGGCGGCATCGACGCCGTGCCGTGGCTGAACGACCCGACCTGGGCCAAGTTCTCGGTGATCGCCGTCAACGTCTGGCTCGGTGTGCCGTTCATGATGGTCGCCCTCCTCGGCGGCCTCCAGTCCATCCCGGGCGAGCTCTACGAGGCCGCCGAGATGGACGGCGCGAGCGCCTGGCAGCGGTTCCGCAACATCACGCTGCCCGGACTGCGTTCCGTGAGCACCACCGTGATCCTGCTGAGCACCATCTGGACGTTCAACATGTTCCCGGTGATCTTCCTGCTCACCCGGGGCGGGCCCGGCGAGGCGACGCAGATCCTGGTCACCCAGGCGTACAAGTTCGCCTTCGAGATCAGCCCGCGCGACTTCGCCCAGTCGTCCACGTGGGGCGTGCTGATCCTCGTCCTGTTGATGCTCTTCGCCGCGGTCTACCGGCGAGTCCTCCGCAAGCAGGGAGAAGTCTGGTGACCACCGCCGTGAACACGTCCCGACGCGGCCGCCGTTCGCCGCTGGCCTCCGTCGGTCTGCACGCCACCCTGATCGTGGCCTCCGTGATCGCCGTCTTCCCGGTGCTGTGGGTCTTCCTGACCTCCCTCAAGCCGGCGAAGTACGCGATCACCACGGACTTCGTGAAGGAAACGACCCTCGCGAACTACACCGACCTGCTCGAGAACACCGAATTCCTCACCTGGTTCGGCAACTCGCTGCTGATCGCGGGCCTCACCACCGTCCTCGGCGTCTTCGTCTCCGCGACCACCGGCTACGCGGTCAGCCGCTTCCGGTTCCCCGGCAAGCGCGGACTGATGTGGACCCTGCTCATCACCCAGATGTTCCCGGTCGCGGTCCTGATCGTGCCGATCTACAACATCATGGCCACGATGGGGCTGCTCAACCAGCCGGTGGGCCTGGTCGTCACGTACCTGACCATCGCCGTCCCGTTCTGCGCGTGGATGATGAAGGGCTTCTTCGACACCATCCCGATGGAGATCGACGAGTCGGGCCAGGTCGACGGGCTCACCCCGTTCGGCACGTTCTGGCGGCTGATCCTGCCGCTCGCCAAGCCCGGCATCGCGGTCACCGCGTTCTACTCGTTCATCACCGCCTGGGGCGAGGTGGCCTACGCCTCCGCCTTCATGGTCGGCGACGAGAACCTGACGCTCGCGGGCGGTCTGCAGAAGTTCGTCAACCAGTACGGCGCCCAGTGGGGCCCGATGGCGGCGGCCTCCGTGCTCATCGCCATCCCGGCCGCGCTCGTGTTCCTCTTCGCCCAGCGGCATCTGGTGACCGGTATGTCCGCCGGTGCCGTCAAGGGCTGACCCCCGTATGAAGCGGCGACGCCGGTCCGTGCCTGATCCCCGGGCCGGCGTCGCACCCCACCCCATCACCTCCAGGGATGACATGACCCAGCACCTTGCTGCCCCCGCCGCCCCCACGTCCGGCACGGACACGGGCTGGTGGCGCGACGCGGTGATCTACCAGGTCTATCCGCGCAGCTTCGCCGACGGGAACGGCGACGGCATGGGCGATCTCGAAGGCGTGCGCAGCAGACTGCCGTACCTGAAGGACCTCGGTGTCGACGCCGTCTGGCTCAGCCCCTTCTACGCGTCCCCGCAGGCCGACGCCGGTTACGACGTCGCCGACTACCGTGCCATCGACCCGATGTTCGGCACGCTCCTCGACGCCGACGCACTGATCCGCGACGCACACGAACTGGGTCTGCGCATCATCGTGGACCTCGTCCCCAACCACTCCTCCGACCAGCACGAGTGGTTCAAGCGCGCGCTGCGCGAGGGACCCGGGTCCCCGCTGCGGGCCCGCTACCACTTCCGCCCCGGCAAGGGGGCGAACGGTGAGCTCCCGCCCAACGACTGGGAGTCCATCTTCGGCGGCCCGGCCTGGACGCGTACCGAGGACGGCGAGTGGTACCTGCACCTCTTCGCCCCGGAGCAGCCCGACTTCAACTGGGACAACCCGGCCGTCGCCGACGAGTTCCGCTCGATCCTGCGCTTCTGGCTCGACATGGGCGTGGACGGCTTCCGCGTCGACGTCGCCCACGGCCTGGTCAAGGCCGAGGGCCTGCCGGACCTCGGCGGCACCGACCAGGTCAAGCTGCTCGGAAACGATGTCATGCCGTTCTTCGACCAGGACGGTGTGCACGAGATCTACCGCAGCTGGCGCACCATCCTCGACGAGTACCCGGACGACCGGATCGCCGTCGCGGAGGCATGGACGCCGACCGTGGAGCGCACCGCGAACTACGTGCGCCCCGACGAGCTCCACCAGGCGTTCAACTTCCAGTACCTGGGCACCCCCTGGGACGCCGCCGAGCTGCGCGCCGTCATCGACAGCTCGCTCGCCGCGATGCGCCCGGTCGACGCCCCCGCCACCTGGGTGCTGTCCAACCACGACGTCACCCGGCACGCCACCCGCTTCGCCAACCCGGCGGGCCTCGGCACCCAGCTCCGCACGGCCGGGGACCGCGAGCTCGGTCTGCGCCGGGCCCGCGCCGCGACGCTGCTGATGCTGGCCCTGCCGGGCTCCGCGTACATCTACCAGGGCGAGGAACTCGGCCTGCCCGACGTCACCGACCTCCCGGACGAGGTGCGCCAGGACCCGTCGTTCTTCCGCGCGGCCGGCCAGGACGGATACCGCGACGGCTGCCGGGTGCCGATCCCGTGGACCGTGGAAGGCTCCTCGTACGGCTTCGGCAGCGGCGGCAGCTGGTTGCCGCAGCCGGCCTCGTGGGGCGGCCTGAGCGTCGAGGCGCAGACCGGCGATCCCGGCTCCACGCTCGAGCTCTACCGCAGCGCGCTCGCGGTGCGCCGTGAGCACCCGGGCCTCGGCGCCGGGACGGCCGTGGAGTGGCTGGAGGCCCCCGAGGGCGTGCTCGCCTTCCGCCGCGACGGCTTCATCTGCACCGCCAACACCACCGGCGCGACGGTGCGCGTCCCGCTGCCCGGCCGCGCCCTGCTCGCCAACGAGACGGTGATGATCGTGGACGACATGGCGGAGCTGCCCGCCGACACCACCGTCTGGTGGGCGGTGTGACGATCCCGCTGCCTCGGGGCGACGGAAACGGCGCCCCGAGGCTCGCCGATCTCGCTCTCCAGGCGCAGGTCAGCGAAGCCACGGTCAGCCGGGTGCTGAACGGCAAGGCCGGCGTCGCCGCCGCCACCCGGCACAAGGTGCTGGCCGCCCTCGACGTGCTCGGTTACGAGCGGCCCGTGCGCCTGCGGCAACGCAGCGCCGGGCTCGTCGGCCTGATCATCCCCGAGCTGACGAACCCGATCTTCCCGGCGTTCGCGCAGGTCATCGAACAGGTGCTGGCCGGCCACGGCTACACGCCCGTGCTGTGCACGCAGATGCCCGGCGGTTCGACGGAGGACGAACTGGTCGAGCAGCTCGAGGAACGCGGCGTCACGGGCATCGTGTTCCTCTCCGGGCTGCACGCCGACACGACGGCCGACCCCACCCGCTATCTCAAACTGGCGGGCCGTGGCATCCCGTTCGTCCTGATCAACGGCTACAACGAGGCCGTGGAGGCGCCGTTCGTCTCGCCGGACGACCGGTCCGCGGCGCGGATGGCCGTGCGGCACCTCGTCGAACTCGGCCATGAGCGCATCGGTCTGGCCATCGGTCCCACCCGCTATGTGCCCTCGCTGCGCAAGGCCGAGGGCTTCACCGAGGCCCTCCAGGCGATGCTGGGGCTGAGCGCCGACGAGGCGCAGGGGTTCATCCAGCGCACGCTGTTCTCCGTCGAGGGCGGCCAGGCGGCCGCCGGCCTGCTGCTCGACCAGGGGTGCACCGGCATCGTCTGCGGCAGTGACCTGATGGCGCTCGGCGCCATCAGGGCGGTGCGGGCGCGGGGGCTCGAGGTGCCCGGGGACGTCTCGGTCGTCGGCTTCGACGACTCGCCCCTCATCGCCTTCACGGACCCGCCGCTCACGACGGTGCGTCAGCCGGTGCAGGCCATGGCGACGGCGGCGGTCGACGCGCTGGTCGAGGAGATCGACGGAAACCCGGTGCAGCGCACCGAGTTCGTCTTCCAGCCGGAACTCGTGGTGCGCGGCTCGACGGGTGCGCCGCGGCGCTGACAGCGGCGCCGATCGGCGGAGAACGCGCCGGCGTGAGGGCGCGGCGGAGGGACCCGCGTCCGCTGGGAGGTCGCGGCCGAGGCGTCGGCGCGTCGTGCGAACGCGCAGGCGCCGTGCGGTTGTTCGGGAGGCCCGGGGCCTGCCCCTGGTCGGGGCGCGGCGGGGTCTGTCGGCGGCCCCGGGCCTCCAGCTTGTGGGGTCTCGGCCGGTGAGTCCGGGGCGGGTCGCCCGAAGCCCGTGACTCTGTGGCCTGTTGAGGCGCTCCGGCTCACCGGCCGGTGGGGTGACCGGCCCGGCCGGCCGGGCGCGTAGGGCCCGGCACTGACCGGAACCCCCGGCCGACCGGACCGGAGTCATGGTTGAACGTAACACCGTTGCAATGGCTTGCGAAAGAGTTTGCGGCCAGGAAACACCGGGTTTTCAAGCATGTCACCGGAGTGTGCTCCGAAGGGTTGACCGGCGGCCGGGCGGGCCCTACGGTCTCGTCCGCAACGAGTTTCAGACTTCTTGCAGCAAGAAATCCCCAAGGCCTTGCGGGCACGGCGCGTTGCCGCACGAGGCTGACCCCTCGCATCCGCACCTTCCTGTGAGCCCAGGAGGAATCATGGCCAACAGAACCGTGGCCGCGGCACTCGCCGTTGTGGCAGGAGCCGCCGTCGCCGTCACGGCCCCCAGCACCGCCCAGGCCGCCCCGCCCGGCGACAAGGACGTCACCGCGGTGATGTTCGAGTGGAAGTTCGACTCGGTCGCCCGTGCCTGTACCGACTCCCTCGGCCCCGCCGGCTACGGATCCGTACAGGTCTCGCCGCCCCAGGAGCACATCCAGGGCAGCCAGTGGTGGACCTCTTACCAGCCCGTCAGCTACCGGATCGCCGGACGTCTCGGTGACCGCGCCGCCTTCCGGAGCATGGTCGACGCCTGCCACGCGGCGGGCGTGAAGGTCATCGCCGACTCCGTCATCAACCACATGGCCGCCGGTTCCGGCACCGGGACCGGCGGATCCGCGTACACGAAGTACAACTACCCCGGCCTGTACTCCTCGTACGACATGGACAACTGCACCTCGCAGATCAACAACTACCAGGACCGTGGGAACGTGCAGAACTGCGAGCTCGTCGGGCTCGCGGACCTGGACACCGGCGAGGAGTACGTCCGGGGCAGGATCGCCGGATATCTGAACGACCTCCTGTCGCTCGGCGTCGACGGCTTCCGCATCGACGCCTCCAAGCACATGCCGGCCGACGACCTGGCCGCCATCAAGGGCAAGCTCGCGAACCCGGGCGTCTACTGGAAGCACGAAGCCATCTACGGCGCGGGCGAAGCCGTCTCCCCGAGCGAGTACCTCGGCAGCGGCGACGTACAGGAGTTCCGCTACGGACGAGGGCTCAAGCAGGCCTTCACCGGCGGGAACCTCGCCCACCTGAAGAACTTCGGTGAGGGCTGGGGCTTCATGGAGTCCGGGAAGTCCGCCGTCTTCGTCGCCAACCACGACACGGAGCGCGGCGGTGACACCCTCACCTACAAGGACGGGGCCAACTACACACTGGCCCATGTCTTCATGCTCGCCTGGCCGTACGGCTCGCCCGACGTCCACTCCGGCTACGAGTTCACCGACCACGACGCCGGCCCGCCGAACGGCGGAGCGGTGAGCAGCTGCTACAGCGACGGGTGGAAGTGCCAGCACGCCTGGCGCGAGATCTCCTCGATGGTCGGCTTCCGCAACACCGCCCGCGGCCAGGGCGTCACGAACTGGTGGGACAACGGCGCCGACCAGATCGCCTTCGGACGGGGCGACAAGGCGTACGTGGCCATCAACCAGGAGGGGGCGGCGCTGACCCGCACCTTCCAGACCTCCCTGCCGTCCGGCACCTACTGCGACGTGCAGAGCGGCAAGAGCGTCGCCGTCAACGGCTCCGGCCAGTTCACGGCCACGCTCGGCGCCGGCACCGCCCTCGCGCTGCACGCCGGCGCGCGTGACTGCGGCGGCTCGACCGGCCCCGGGCCGGTGAGCGCGGGCGCGTCCTTCGCCGTGAACGCCACCACGGTCGTCGGCCAGAACGTCTACGTCACCGGCAACCAGCCGGCGCTCGGCAACTGGAACCCCGCCGGCGCGGTCAAGCTCGACCCGTCGGCCTACCCCGTCTGGAAGGCGGACGTGAACCTCGCCGCCGGCACGTCCTTCGAGTACAAGTACATCCGCAAGGACGGAGCAGGCAACGTCACCTGGGAGAGCGGCGCCAACCGCACCGCCACCGTCCCGTCCTCGGGCAAGGTCACGCTGAACGACACCTGGCGCAACTGACGCCACCCCCGTGCTGCCCCGCGTCCCTCCCCGGGCGCGGGGCACCGCACTCGCACCACAACCACCCTCATCCAGGAGAGACCCGCCTTGATACGCCCCCGTGTCCCGCTGCGCCACATCGTGGCCGCCGCCGCGGCGACGGCGACGGTCGCGGCGCTCGTGACCGCCCTTCCGGCGGCCGCGGTGCCCGAACCGCCGAAGCCGCCGTCGGACAGATCGCTCGCCGCTGAGCCGGCCCGCCACGACCTCACCCGAGAGCAGTTCTACTTCGTCCTGCCCGACCGCTTCGCGAACGGCGACAGGAGCAACGACCGCGGCGGACTGACCGGTTCGCGCCTCACCACCGGCTACGACCCCACCGACAAGGGCTTCTACCAGGGCGGCGACCTCAAGGGGCTCACCGAGAAGCTGGACTACATCAAGGGCCTCGGCACCACCGCCATCTGGATGGCGCCCATCTTCAAGAACCAGCCCGTGCAGGGTGAGGGGAAGGACGCGGGCGCCGGCTACCACGGCTACTGGATCACCGACTTCACCCAGGTCGACCCGCACTTCGGCACCAACGCCGACCTGGAGAGACTGATCGACAAGGCCCACGCCAAGGGCATGAAGGTCTTCTTCGACGTCATCACCAACCACACCGCCGACGTCGTGGACTACAAGGAGAAGTCGTACGGCTATCTCTCCAAGGGCGCCTTCCCGTATCTGACCGAGGACGGCGTGCCGTTCGACGACAGCGACTACGCCGACGGCACCAGGCGCTTCCCCCGCACCGACGAGGACTCCTTCCCGCGCACCCCCGTCGTGCCGGACGCCAAGAAGAACCTCAAGGTCCCCTCCTGGCTCAACGACCCGGAGATGTACCACAACCGCGGTGACTCGACCTTCGCCGGCGAGTCCGCGGAGCACGGCGACTTCGTCGGCCTGGACGACCTGTGGACCGAACGTCCCGAGGTCGTCGAGGGCATGGAGAAGATCTACCAGCGCTGGGTCCGCGACTTCGACATCGACGGCTTCCGCATCGACACGGTCAAGCACGTCAACACCGAGTTCTGGACACAGTGGGCGACCTCGCTGGACGAGTACGCGGCGAAGCGCGGCCGTGACGACTTCTTCATGTTCGGCGAGGTCTACTCCGCGGACCCGGCCATCACCTCGAAGTACGTCACCCAGGGCCGCCTCGACGCCACGCTCGACTTCCCGTTCCAGGACGCGGCACGCACCTTCGCCTCGCAGGGCGGGTCCGCCGAGAAGCTGGCCAACCTCTTCGCGCAGGACTACCGCTACACCACGGACAAGGCCAACGCCTACGAGTCCGTGCCCTTCCTCGGCAATCACGACATGGGCCGCTTCGGCACCTTCCTCGCACAGGACAACAAGGGCGCCGACGACGCCGAGCTGCTGAAGCGCTACCGGCTCGCCAACGAGCTGATGTTCCTCACCCGCGGCAACCCGGTCGTCTACTACGGCGACGAGCAGGGATACACCGGGGCCGGCGGCGACAAGGACGCCCGCCAGACGCTGTTCGCCTCGAAGACCGCCGACTTCCTGGACGACGACCAGATCGGCACCGGCCGCACGCACGCCGAGGACGCGTACGACACCTCGCACCCCCTCTACCGGCAGATCGCCGCGCTCGCGAAGCTCACCAAGGCGCACCCCGCGCTGCGTGACGGCATCCAGCAGCAGCGGTACGCGCAGGACTCGGTGTACGCCTTCTCCCGCACCGACGCCCGGGCGGCGACCGAGTACGTCGTCGCGGTCAACAACGCCATGGAGGCGAAGACCGTCCAGGTGCCGACCGGTTCGGCCGCCATGGACTTCACCGCGATCCACGGCGCCGACGGCACCGTCCGCAGCGGTCCCGACAAGAAGATCGAGGTGACCGTCCCCGCGCTCTCCTCCGTCGTCCTCAAGGCGGCCGGGCCGCTCGCCGCACCCGCGGCCGTGCCGTCGATCACGCTCGAGGCTCCCGGCGCCGGCGCCACCGGCACCGTCGAGATCTCCGCGGACGTCGACGGCGGACAGCTGAACCGTGTCGTGTTCGCGGCCCAGACCGGCAACGGCACGTGGCAGGTCCTCGGCTCCGCCGACCACGCCCCCTACAAGGTCACCCAGCACATCACGGCCCCGGCCGGAACGGCCCTGCGCTACAAGGCCGTCGTCGTCGACAGCGCGGGCCGTACCGCGAGCGCCACGGCCGCCACCACCAGCGGCGCCCCGGCCGTCGAGCAGCCGCCGAGCGCCACCCAGCGCGACTACGCGATCGTCCACTACAAGCGCGCCGACGGGGACTACGACGACTGGGGCCTGTACACCTGGGGCGACATCGCCGAGGGCGAAGGCACCACCTGGCCCGCGGGCAAGCCGTTCACCGGCCGTGACGCCTACGGCGCCTTCGCCTACGTCAAGCTCAAGCCCGGTGCCTCCTCCGTCGGCTTCATCGCCGTGAACAAGGACGGCGTGAAGGACACCGACGCCGACCGCAGCATCGATCTGTCCAGGACCGGCGAGGTCTGGATCGAGCAGGGCAAGCCGGAGGTGCGCAACACGGCGCCCGAGGGCGCCTACCCGCCCCAGGACACCGGCAAGGCGATCCTGCACTACAAGCGGGCCGACGGCGACCACGCCGGCTGGGGCCTGCACACCTGGACCGGCGCCGCGAACCCGACCGACTGGTCGAAGCCGCTGGAGCCGGTACGGACCGACGCGTACGGCGCGGTCTACGAGGTGCCGCTGACACCCGGCGCCACGTCACTCAGCTACATCCTCCACAAGGGCGACGAGAAGGACCTGCCGTCCGACCAGTCGCTCGACCTCAAGGCCCACGGCCACGAGGTGTGGCTGCTCGCCGGCCAGGAGAAGTACCTGCTGCCCCAGCCCAAGGGCGGCGGAGCGGCACTGGACCTGACCAAGGCGCAGGCGGTCTGGATCGACGAGAACACGGTCGCCTGGAACGGCAGCGAAGCAGCCGCCTCCAGCGCCCTGCTCTACTCGCGCGACGGCTCGATCGCAGTCAAGGACGGCGCGCTCACCGGTGACCGCCGCGTGCTGCGCCTCGCGAGGACGGAGCTCACCGACGCGCAGAAGGAGAAGTTCCCGCACCTGTCGAAGTACGCCGCCCACACGGTCGACCCGCGCGACCGCGACCGCATCCGGGAAGCGCTGAAGAGCCAGCTCGTGGCGGCCCAGTACGCCGCCAACGGAGCCGCGGTCACGGCCACCGGGGTGCAGATCGCCGGAGTGCTCGACGACGTGTACGCCGCCAGGGCCACCAAGGCCGATCTCGGCGCCACTTTCGACCGCAACGGCGTGCCGACGCTGCGGCTGTGGGCACCCACCGCCCAGCACGTCTCCCTCGAACTCGAGGGGAGGACCGTCGCGATGCGCCGCGACGAGGCGAGCGGCGTCTGGTCCGTCAAGGGCAGCAGGAGCTGGAAGGGGGACACGTACCGGTACAACGTGAAGGTCTGGGCCCCCACCGTCCAGAAGGTCGTCACCAACAAGGTCACCGACCCGTACTCGCTGGCACTGACGGCGGACTCGGAGAAGAGCGTCGTCGTCGACCTGTCCGACAGGTCACTGGCGCCCAAGGGCTGGTCGACGCTGAAGAAGCCCGCTGCCGTGCCCCTGAAGGACGCGCAGATCCAGGAGCTGCACATCCGCGACTTCTCGATCGCGGACGCCACCGCCGAGAACAAGGGCACCTATCTCGCCTTCGCCGACAAGGACAGCAAGGGCTCGAAGCACCTGCGCGAACTCGCCGGCGCCGGCACCTCGTACGTGCATCTGCTGCCCGCCTTCGACATCGGCACCATCCCCGAGAAGAAGTCGGACCAGCAGCAGCCCGAGTGCGACCTGTCGATCTACGCCCCGGACTCGGACGAGCAGCAGGCGTGCGTCGCCGCGGCGGCCGCGAAGGACGCGTTCAACTGGGGCTACGACCCGCTGCACTACACCGTCCCCGAGGGCTCGTACTCCACCGACCCGGACGGCACGAAGCGCACGGTCGAGTTCCGGCAGATGGTCAAGGCGCTGAACGAGGACGGCCTGCGCACCGTCATGGACGTGGTCTACAACCACACCGTGGCCGCGGGACAGTCGGACAAGTCCGTACTGGACAAGGTCGTGCCCGGCTACTACCAGCGGCTGCTGGCCGACGGCAGCGTCGCCACCTCCACGTGCTGCGCCAACACCGCGCCGGAGAACGCGATGATGGGCAAGCTCGTCGTCGACTCCGTCGTGACGTGGGCGCGTGACTACAAGGTGGACGGCTTCCGCTTCGACCTGATGGGACACCACCCGAAGGAGAACATCCTGGCGGTGCGCGCCGCGCTCGACGAGCTGACGCTCGAGCGGGACGGCGTGGACGGCAAGAAGATCATCCTCTACGGGGAGGGCTGGAACTTCGGCGAGGTCGCCGACGACGCCCGGTTCGTCCAGGCCACCCAGAAGAACATGGCCGGCACCGGCATCGCCACCTTCTCCGACCGGGCGCGCGACGCCGTCCGCGGCGGCGGACCGTTCGACGAGGACCCGGGCGTGCAGGGCTTCGCCTCCGGTCTCTACACCGACCCGAACACCTCCAAGGCCAACGGCACACAGGCCGAGCAGAAGGCGCGGCTGCTGCACTACCAGGACCTGATCAAGGTCGGTCTGTCCGGCAACCTCGCGTCCTACTCCTTCACCGACACCAGCGGCCGCACCGTCAAGGGCTCCGAGGTCGACTACAACGGCGCCCCGGCCGGCTACGCCGCCGTGCCCGGTGACGCGCTGGCCTACTCGGACGCCCACGACAACGAGTCGCTGTACGACGCCCTGGCCTTCAAGCTCCCGGCCGGCACGTCACCGGCCGACCGGGCCCGGATGCAGGTGCTCGCGATGGCGACGTCGGCACTGTCGCAGGGGCCCTCGCTCTCCCAGGCGGGCTCGGACCTGCTGCGGTCCAAGTCGCTGGACCGCAACTCGTACGACAGCGGTGACTGGTTCAACGCCATCCACTGGGACTGCCGCGACGGCAACGGCTTCGGCCGCGGACTGCCGCCGGAGGCCGACAACAAGCCCAAGTGGGGCTTCGCGAAGCCGCTGCTCACCGACCCGTCGCTGACCGTGGGCTGCGCCGAGATCAACGGCGCCTCCGCGGCCTACCGGGACCTGCTGAAGATCCGCACCGGTGAGCCGGCCTTCGGCCTGTCCACCGCCGGGCAGGTCCAGTCGGCGCTGTCCTTCCCGCTGTCGGGCAAGGACGAGACCCCCGGCGTGATCACCATGCGGCTCGACGACCTGGTCGTGGTGTTCAACGCCGGTCCGCAGCAGCAGACCCAGCGGGTCGCGGCACTGGCCGGTGAGGACTACGCCCTCCACCCGGTCCAGCGCGCGGGTGCGGACGCGACCGTCAAGTCGGCCGCCTACGAGAAGGGTTCGGGCACCTTCACGGTCCCGGCACGCACGGTCGCCGTCTTCGAACGCGGCTGAGCCTTTGCCGCTGATCCCCTGGCCCGCGACTCCCGGGGCCAGGGGATCGCCGTGTTCCGGGGCGCGGAACCTTTCGTCGGCGCCGTCACTGCCGCGATGCGGCCGCGCCGGGCACGGTGCCGAGCGGGTTCCTGTTCCTCCATCCGTGTCGGTGTTGGGCCGAACGGGTGAGGGGGGTGAGGATGGACCCATGAGTAGGTACGAGAGGTACGACGTCACCGACGAGCAGTGGGAAGGCCTGGCCCAGGTGGTCCCGCTGCGCGGCCGCAACGAGTGGCCGTCGCGGGTCGACCACGTCACGGTCCCACGGGAGTACGAGGCCGCCGAGCACCGTCGTTTCATCGTCCTGCGCGTACAGGTCTTCGGTGACGCGCGCGAGGTCGCCGAGTACCTCGTCGCCGGGATGCCGGTGCTGCTGGACCTCACCGGCGCCGACACCGACGTCGCCAAGCGGATCCTCGACTTCAGCAGCGGTGTGGTGTTCGGACTCGGGTGCCAGATGCACCGGGTCGACCGGAACGTCTTCCTGCTCGCACCCGTCGGCACCGAGGTCGAGGGGGCCACGGCCGCCGCCGTACCTCATTCGTAGGAAGGTCCCTCAGGCGGAACGGTTCGGCGTGTCCAGGGCTGCGTACCGTCCCGATCATGGACGCGAAAACGCAGGTCATGGACGCGAGAAGGCCGATCGTGACCCGAACCCCGGGCGTGGATCCGGCCACGTCGCCCGGCAGGGGGAGCAACGCCCGGCCCGCCGTCACACAGTTACGGCTCTCCGCCTTCAGATCGCACCGCGCCGCCGCTTTCCCGCTCGGCCCCATGACGCTGTTCGCGGGGCCGAGCGGCAGCGGCAAGTCGAACGCGCTCCAGGCGTACGAGGCGCTGGCGCTCCTGGGCGCCGGCCGCGACCTGGCCACCGCGTTCCCCGAGCCGGCCGAATGCGTCCCGGAGCGGGCGGTCGCCGACAGACAGGGGCGGCGCGGATTCCGTATCGGCTGCACGGTCGACGGCCCGGCCGGCCCGGTCCTGCTCGACCTGGCCGTGCAGACCGAGCCGAGCCTGCGGGTGGCGGGCGAACGGCTCACCGGCGGCGGCCGGACCCTGCTCACCACGGCACTGCGCGACCCCGCCCGGTCCGTCGTGGAAGCGGCGTGGCACACCGCGGGCTCCGCGACCGTCACCCGCGGTCCGCTGCCCGACGACAGGCTCGGCACCGCGCTGCTGCCGCTGCGCGTCGCGGGGAGCACCGAGGCGCAGTTACAGGTGCTCGCCGCGGCCGAACAGGTCGTGGTGGCACTGCGGTCGGTGTTCGCCTGCGACCCGCGGCCCGAGCGGATGCGTCAGCCCGTGCCGGCGGGGGCCGGGCGGCTGCGCCGCGGCTGCGACAACTTGGCCGAGGTACTGCACCGCACGCGCAGTGAATGTGCCAAGCGGCACGCGAGGCTCGCGTCGGCGGCACGGATGGGGTGCGCGGGAGCGGTGGCCGACGTCGCGGTCGAGGAGCTGGCGGGCGGGCGGGTACGTGCCCTGCTCGCGCGGGGCGGTGCGCTGGGCTCGACACCGGTGGGGCGGCTCGGCGAAGGGGAGCTCAGGTATCTGGGGCTCGCCCTGGTACTGCTCACCGGGCCGGGCGTGCTCGCCGTGGACCAGGTGGCGGAGGTGCCCGTGGCCTACCAGTCGCTCACGGTGCTCGCCGACGGCTTCGACCGCAGCCTCGACCCCGAACAGACCCGCCAACTGGTGGCCCTGGGGGCGGAGATGTGCGCGCGGGGGCACATCAGGCTGGTGGGGACCGTCACGGACGCGTCGTGCGCGCGGGGGATCGACGGCGTGACGGTGGTAGACCTGGTGCCGTGACGAGAGACGACGGGCTGGATGTCGAGGGGCTGCAGCGCAGACTGGCCGCGTTCGCGGCGGCGCGCGGCTGGGAGCCCTACCACACGCCGAAGAACCTGGCCGTGGCGCTCAGCGTCGAGGCGGCCGAACTGGTCGAGATCTTCCAGTGGTTGACGCCGGAGCAGTCCGCGCGGGTGATGGAGGAGCCGGAGGGGGCGCACCGGGTGCGCGACGAGGTCGCGGATGTGCTGGCGTACCTGCTGCAGTTCTGCGAGGTGCTCGGGATCGACGCCCTTCAGGCTCTGTCGGAGAAGATCGACCGCAACGAGATCCGTTTCCCGCCGAAGTGAGAACCGGGGACGAACAGCCGGGTACCACTGGGCACACAACGCTACTTCGTCACTCTCCGGAGTCGTTGAGTTATCCACAACGGCCTTGCTGTCCACAGATTTCCGAATTCCCCTGGCTTTCCGGCTCAATGGGCCTCACTCTGGGTAATGAACTCAGTGGGCAGAATTTCGTACGAACGGGGGTGCGTACATGGATGCGGAACGGCTCGTCAGAACGTGCCGTCATGCGCTGGCCCAGAGCCGCGCGGTGCCGGACATCGTCGCGGAGGCATGGCAGGCGCAGGCTCTCGCGCAGGCGATCGGCGCCCGGCTGGCGCTCGTCGGCCCGCCGGAACTGCGGGGCGAGGCCAGAGGGCTGAGCGAGATCGGCGGTCGCGGATGCGGCGTGCTCGACCATCCGATGGTGCGCAGCGGCACCGTCCGGGCCATGGGACTGACCGAAGTGGCTGACCCGGAGGCCACGTTACTCAGTCTGAACGTGCTGCTCTGCGACGTCGGCATCGCACTCGTCGGCGTCGCCTGCGCCACGGACGACGAGGGGCTCTACTGGCAGTGCATCGAGACGATAGACGCCGCCGACGAGTCGAGCGACCGGGTGCGCGGCATGCTGCGCCGGCTCGCCGAACGGGAACCGGACCGGCCTCCCGAAACCGTCCCCGGCCGCGCCGGGCCCTGACGGCCACCGGGACCTTGGGCCGCGACGGGCCGCGAGCCCAGGGTGCAGGATGGAACCATGGATCTTCGAATCTTCACCGAGCCCCAGCAAGGGGCGAGCTACGACACCCTGCTGGCCGTCGCCAAAGCCACCGAGGACCTCGGCTTCGACGCCTTCTTCCGCTCCGACCACTACCTGAGCATGGGCTCCTCGGACGGGCTGCCGGGACCGACGGACGCCTGGATCACCCTGGCCGGACTGGCCCGTGAGACCAAGCGCATCCGCCTCGGCACCCTGATGACGGCCGGCACCTTCCGACTCCCCGGTGTGCTGGCGATCCAGGTCGCCCAGGTCGACCAGATGTCGGGCGGCCGTGTCGAACTGGGCCTCGGCGCAGGCTGGTTCGAGGAAGAGCACAAGGCGTACGGCATCCCGTTCCCGAAGGAGAAGTTCGCCCGGCTCGAGGAGCAGCTGGCGATCGTCACCGGACTGTGGGCCACGGAGGTGGGCAAGACCTTCTCCTACGACGGCACGCACTACCAGCTGTCCGACTCGCCCGCACTGCCCAAGCCCGCCCAGCGGAAGATCCCCGTGCTGATCGGCGGCCACGGAGCGACCCGCACCCCCCGCCTCGCCGCCCAGTACGCGGACGAGTTCAACCTGCCCTTCGCCTCGATCGAGGACACCGAGCGGCAGTTCGGCCGGGTGCGCGCCGCCGCGGAGAAGGCCGGCCGCGCCCCCGGCGACCTCGTCTACTCCAACGCGCTGGTCGTGTGCGTCGGCAAGGACGACGCGGAGGTGGCCCGTCGCGCGGCGTCGATCGGCCGCGAGGTGGACGAGCTGAAGGCGAACGGACTGGCGGGCTCGCCCGCGGAGGTCGTCGACAAGATCGGGCGCTATGCCGCCACAGGCTCGTCCCGTATCTACCTCCAGGTGCTCGACCTCGACGACCTCGACCACCTGGAACTGATCTCGTCGCAGGTCAGCTCGCAGCTGAGCTGACCGAAGGAGAGCACCGTGAAACCCGCCCGTACGCTCGCCGCCGCCCTCGAGGAAGGCCCCGTCGTCCTGGACGGCGGTCTGTCCAACCAACTCCAGGCACAGGGCTGTGACCTCACCGGCAGCCTCTGGTCGGCCCGACTGCTCGCCGACGACCCGGAGCAGATCGAGGCCGCGCACAGGGCGTACGTACGGGCGGGAGCCCAGGTGCTGATCACCTCGAGCTACCAGGCCACGTTCGAGGGGTTCGCCCGGCGTGGACTCGGCCGGGAGCAGACGGCCGGGCTGCTGGGCCGCAGCGTCGGCCTCGCCAGGTCCGCCGCGGACGCCGCCGGCCATGAGGTGTGGGTCGCCGCATCCGTCGGACCGTACGGCGCCATGCTCGCGGACGGCAGCGAGTACCGCGGCCGGTACGGACTCGGCGTGCGCGAGCTGGAGCGCTTCCACCGGCCGCGGATCGAGGCGCTCGCCGCCGCCGGCCCGGACGTGCTGGCCCTGGAGACCGTGCCCGACACGGACGAGGCGCAGGCGCTGCTCGACGCCGCCGAAGGGTGCGGCGTGCCGGTGTGGCTGTCGTACACCGTCGCGGCCGGCCGCACGCGCGCCGGCCAACCGCTCGCCGAGGCGTTCGCGCTCGCCGCCGGCCGTGACCAGGTCATCGCCGTGGGCGTCAACTGCTGCGACCCGCGCGAGACCACGGACGCGGTCGCGCTCGCCTCGCGGGTCACCGGCAAGCCGGCCGTCGTGTACCCGAACAGCGGCGAACGGTGGGACGCCGCCTCCCGCTCCTGGCAGGGCGGTTTCGGGTACGACCCGGGCATGGTGCGCGAATGGCGCGAGGCCGGGGCACGCCTGGCCGGCGGCTGCTGCCGGGTCGGCCCTGGCGAGATCGCGGAGCTCGCGCGGCTGCTGCGCCCCTGAGCGGGGGCCGGACACGCCCGGTGGCGCGCCGAACACGAGCCGTCCCCTGACGAAAACCCCTGGTCGGGGCGGCCGATGCGGACGATACTCAAACGCGTGTTCCTGACGATCAGTACCACCGGCACCGTTGAACGCCCCGCGACCGACCTGGGTTATCTGCTGCACAAGCATCCCGACAAGGCGCAGGCGTTCTCCACCTCGCACGGCACGGCGCACGTCTTCTACCCCGAGGCGTCCGCCGAGCGGTGCACGGCCGCGCTGCTCCTGGAGGTGGATCCGGTGGCCCTGGTGCGGCGCGGCAAGGGCAAGGGCCGCGGCGGCGCCCCCGACTCGGCGCTCGCCCAATACGTCAACGACCGCCCCTACGCGGCGTCGTCACTGCTGGCCGTCGCCCTGACCACGGTGTTCAAGAGCGCCCTGCGCGGCGTCTGCGCCGCACTGCCGGGGCGCGCAGAGGCCCCGATGCCGCTGCGTGTCGAGGTGCCCGCGCTGCCCGCCCGCGGCGGCGCCGAGCTGGTGCGGGCGCTCTTCGGGCCGCTCGGCTGGAGCACGGTGGAGGCCGAACCGGTCGCGCTCGACGAGCAGTTCCCCGAGTGGGGCGACTCCCGCTACGTACAGCTGGTGCTCGAAGGGGAGCTGCGGCTCGCCGACGCGCTGCGCCAGCTCTACGTGCTGCTGCCCGTCCTCGACGACGCCAAGCACTACTGGGTCGCGCCCGACGAGGTCGACAAGCTGCTGCGCGCCGGTGAAGGCTGGCTCGCCGACCACCCCGAACAGAAGCTGATCACCAGCCGCTACCTGTCACGCCGCTGGGGACTGACCCGCCAGGCCATGGAGCGCCTCGAACTGGTGCGGCTGGCCGAGGCCGACGACCTCGACGTCGAGGACGTCGACAACGCGGTCGACGAGACCACCGACACGGAGGAGCGCCCCGTACCCCTCGCCGAGCAGCGCAGGGCCGCCGTCCTGGAGGCGCTGCACACGGCCGGCGCGAGCAGGGTGCTCGACCTCGGCTGCGGACAGGGCCAGTTGGTGCAGGCTCTGCTGAAGGACACGCGTTTCACCGAGATCGTCGGCGTCGACGTGTCGGTGCGGGCGCTGACCGTCGCGGGCCGGCGCCTCAAGCTGGACCGCATGGGCGAGCGGCAGGCGTCCCGCGTCAAGCTGATGCAGGGCTCGCTCACCTACACGGACAAGCGGCTGACGGGATACGACGCCGCCGTCCTCAGCGAGGTCATCGAGCACCTCGACCTGCCGCGGCTGCCGGCCCTGGAGTACGCGGTGTTCGGCTCCGCCCGGCCGCGGACGGTGCTGGTGACGACCCCGAACGTCGAGTACAACGTCCGCTGGGAGAGCCTGCCCGCCGGGCACGTGCGCCACGGCGACCACCGCTTCGAGTGGACCCGGCAGGAGTTCCGCACCTGGGCCGAGGGCGTGGCGGAGCGCCACGGCTACGGCGTACGGCTCGTGCCCGTCGGGCCCGACGACCCCGAAGTGGGCCCGCCCACGCAGATGGCCGTGTTCGAGATCACCGAGAAGGAGGCGAAGGCCGCATGACCAGCACGACACTCTCCGAAGGCACGACCGCGCCCGGCCGCCGGCTCCCGGTGACCGACCTGTCGCTCGTCGTCCTCGTCGGGGCCACCGGCTCCGGCAAGTCCACCTTCGCGCGCAGGCACTTCAAGCCGACCGAGGTCATCTCCTCCGACTTCTGCCGGGGACTCGTCGCCGACGACGAGAACGACCAGAGTGCCAGCGGCGACGCGTTCGACGTCCTGCACTACATCGTGGGCAAGCGGCTCGCGGCCGGCCGGCTCACCGTCGTCGACGCGACGAGCGTCCAGGCGGAGAGCCGCCGGCAGCTGGTGCAGCTGGCCAGGCAGCACGACGTCCTGCCGATCGCGATCGTCCTCGACATGCCGGAGGAGGTGTGCGCGGAGCGCAACGCCGGCCGGCCCGACCGGGCCGGCATGCCGCGCCACGTCATCGCCCGCCACCGCCGGGAGCTGCGCCGTTCGCTGCGCGGTCTGGAGCGCGAGGGCTTCCGCAAGGTGCACATCCTGCGCAGCGTGGAGGAGGTGGAGAGCGCCGAGATCGTCCTCGAGCGCCGCTACAACGACCTCCGCCACCTCACCGGCCCGTTCGACATCATCGGCGACATCCACGGCTGCAGCTCCGAGCTGGAGACCCTCCTCGGCAAGCTCGGCTATGTGGACGGCGCCCACCCCGAGGGCCGTACCGCCGTCTTCGTGGGAGACCTCGTCGACCGCGGCCCCGACAGCCCCGGCGTGTTGCGGCGGGTGATGGCGATGGTCGCCGCCGGCAACGCCCTGTGTGTGCCCGGCAACCACGAGAACAAGCTCGGCCGCTGGCTGAAGGGCCGCAACGTCCAGCACACCCACGGCCTCGCGGAGACCATCGAGCAGCTGGAGAAGGAGGACGACGCCTTCCGCGAGCAGGTGAGGGAGTTCATCGACGGCCTCGTCAGCCACTACGTGCTCGACGAGGGCAAGCTCGTCGTCTGCCACGCGGGCCTGCCCGAGAAGTACCACGGCCGCACGTCGGGGCGGGTGCGTTCGCACGCGCTGTACGGGGACACGACGGGCGAGACGGACGAGTTCGGGCTGCCCGTCCGCTACCCGTGGGCGGAGGACTACCGGGGCCGTGCCGCCGTGGTCTACGGCCACACACCGGTCCCCAACACCTCATGGATCAACAACACGATCTGCCTCGACACCGGCGCCGTCTTCGGCGGCAGGATGACCGCGCTGCGCTGGCCCGAACGCGAGCTGGTCGACGTACCGGCCGAGAAGGTCTGGTACGAGCCGGTCAGGCCGCTCGTCACGGAGGCGCCGGGCGGCCGTGAGGGCCGGCCGCTGGACCTCGCCGACGTGCAGGGCAGGCGGGTGGTCGAGACCCGGCACATGGCGCGCATCGGCGTGCGCGAGGAGAACGCGGCGGCGGCGCTCGAGGTGATGAGCCGCTTCGCCGTCGACCCGCGGCTGCTCACGTATCTGCCGCCCACGATGGCCCCGACGGCCACCTCCAAGGAGGACGGCTACCTGGAGCACCCGGTGGAGGCGTTCGCCCAGTACCGGTCCGACGGCATCGCCAGGGTCGTGTGCGAGGAGAAGCACATGGGCTCGCGGGCGGTCGCGCTGGTCTGCCGTGACGCCGACGCGGCGCGGGAGCGGTTCGGCGTCGAAGGACCCACCGGAGCGCTGCACACCCGCACCGGGCGGCCGTTCTTCGACGACCCGGCGGTCACGGAGGAGATCCTGGGACGCCTGCGCACGGCCGTCACCGACGCCGGGCTGTGGGACGAACTCGACACGCGCTGGCTGCTGCTGGACGCGGAGCTGATGCCCTGGTCGCTCAAGGCGTCCGGGCTGCTGCGCTCGCAGTACGCCGCGGTCGGCGCTGCCTCCAAAGCCGTGCTGCCGAGGGCGACCGCCGCCCTGGAGGCCGCCGCCGCGCGCGGCGCCACCGTGGAGCAACTGCGGGACCGGCAGCGCGAGCGCACCGCCGACGCGGCCGCGTTCACCGAGGCGTACCGGCGTTACTGCTGGAGCACCGACGGGCTGGAGGGGGTGCGTCTCGCGCCCTTCCAGATCCTCGCGGCCGAGGGCCGCTCGCTCGCCGCTGTCCCGCACGACGAGCAACTGGCCTGGCTCGACAAGCTGGTGGAGCACGACGCCACCGGCCTGCTCCAGGTCACCAGGCGGCTGATCGTCGACACGGGTGACGAGGCGTCGGTGCGCTCCGGTGTCGACTGGTGGCTGGAGATGACCGGGCGGGGCGGCGAGGGCATGGTCGTCAAGCCGCTCCAGCCGCTCGCGCGGGACGGCAAGGGCCGTCTCGTGCAGCCGGGCATCAAGGTCCGCGGCCGTGAGTACCTGCGGATCATCTACGGCCCCGAGTACACCCGGCCGCGGAACCTGGAGCGGTTGAGGGAGAGGTTCCTGAACCACAAGCGCTCTCTCGCACTGCGCGAGTATGCCCTGGGCCTCGAGGCGCTGGACCGGCTTGGCGACGGGGAGCCGCTGTGGCGGGTCCACGAAGCCGTGTTCGCCGTGCTGGCTCTGGAGTCGGAACCGGTGGACCCGCGGCTGTGAGCCGCTGATCCGGCGGGCAGGCAGCGAGCACGGAGGATTCGGCTGCGAGGGCTGTGCGACGGCCTCGGGCGCCCGGCGGGCGCCCGAGGCCGTTCGTACGTGGGGGGCTCGTTCAAGAGGTACGGCTGTGGATCATGCGCCTGCGCGTTGATGAATGCGCCCCCTCGTGCCCCCGAGCTCCATCCAGGTCATATTGACCGACCAATGACCGGCCCATAGCGTCATTGCCCCGACGCAGTGTGACGGTTGGTCAACTCTGTGGCACCGCGTGCCTTGAGAGTCCACTGCGCGGGAAGGAACGCCGGCGAAGGACGTGGTCCCCCGAAGGGCCAGCACATCCGCTGCGGGGGGCGAGTCGATGAGTCTGTTCGGAGGGGGCCGTTCGTTTCTCGACGCCCTCACTCCACAGGACCGCGCCACGCTCACCGCACTGGGAGCACCCCGCGTCTACGCGTCCGGTGACGTCATGATCGAGGAGCGCGACACCAGCACCTTCGTGCTCCTGGTGCTCTCCGGCTGGGCCGTGGTCTCCGTGGGCACCGACCGCGGCGGCCGTCTCATCCTCGCCCTGCGCGGGGCCGGCGAGGTCGTGGGCGACCTCGCTGCCGTGGACCGCGGCCCGCGCAGCGCCACGGTGACCGCGCTCGGCCAGGTGCGCACCGTGGCCGTCTCCGGCGAGCGTTTCCGCAGCTTCCTCGCCGCCAGACCGCAGGCCACGGCGCTGATCATGCGCCAGCTCACCGCCCGGCTGCGCAGCTCGGACGTGGAGCGCCGCTCCCTGGCGTCCGGTTCCGTGCTCCAGCGGCTCGCCGCCCGCCTGGTCGAACTCGGCGGACGGGTCGGCCGCACCGACGGCGACGGCACCGTCATCGACCTGCCCCTGCCGCAGCACGACCTGGCGGCGGCGATAGGGGCCACCAGGGAAGCGGTCGCCAAGGTGCTGCGGCTGCTGCGGGAGCAAGGGGTGGTCCGCACCGCGCACCGGCGGCTGATCGTCACCGACATGGACCTGCTGCGGCTCCTCGCGCAGGGCCGCGAGCAACCACCGCAGCGCGGACCGGCCAAGAAAAGCCCGCCACTTGTGTAAACGGCTACATCGCCCGTCGCACGACGCACCGAGTCTTGTTCCCGAGACGACAGCACCCAGGGGGTCCGAGTGAGCAGTGCAGCAGCCGTGAACAGACTGGTGGTCTTCGGGGACGCCTGCGGCTCGGGGCGCATGGGCCTCGACGCGAAGAGGCGTATGCGGGCCGCCATGTACGGGGCCTTCGCCGAGGCGTACGCCTCCGTGGGCGTCGAGGTGGACCGTGTCCACCAGGAGGACCGCGGCGACGGGATCCTCGCCGCGCTCGACCCCGGCGTACCGCCGACCCTGATGGTCGGCACCTGGCTCGACACGCTGTTCCAGAGCCTGCGCGAGCACAACGCGGGCAGCGCCGACCGCCTGCGGCTGCGGATCGGGATGAATGCCGGCCCCGTGCTCGACGACGGCAGGGGACTGGTGGGGCGTGCCGTGGACGTGGCGGCACGGCTCTGCGACAGCCCGGTCGCCAGGCGGACGATGGAGCTCGCCCCCGGCAGCGATCTGCTGCTGGTCGTCTCCGACTGGCTCTATGCCAACGTGGTGGCGGAAGGCGGCCGTTACGTCGAACCGGAGGCGTACCGCAGTGCGCGGGTCCGGCTCAAGGAGACCGACGAGACCGCCTGGTTCCACATCCCCCGGTTACCCGCGCCCCCACTGCCAGAGGACCGGCCCGCGTCAGGGCCGGGCGCCGCGCACCGGAGCACGGGCGGCGCGGGCGAACCGGGGGCCGAGACCGGCGGTGGGCCGGTACAGGGGGACGGCCCACCGCCTTGGGACCCGCCGGGGTCCCGCACCACCGGCACGAAGGGCACCACAGGCACCACCGGCACGACAGACCGGGCAGGGACGGCAGGCACCGCCGGCACGACCGTCACGCACATCAACGCCCAGGGCGACGTGGCCTCCTTCGAGAACAACGTGTTCCACGGTGAGGTGACCGGCATCCGCAAGAGCCGTGGCCCGGCCGCCCCCGACGGGGACGGTGCCGCATGAGCAGCGACCACGACGAGTCCCCGCCGCCCGACGCCCCGGCCGACGAGCAGAAGCCGGCCCCCGCACCCGTCCAGAAACCCGCGGAACCGGACGCGGAGGCCGCCGCGCAGGACGCCGCGGAACCGGCTCCGGAACCGCCCAACCCGTTCGCCACGGCGGGCCGCAGCCCGATGGGGTCCGCCGGCGGCACCGGCGGATCGGGCACCGCCCACGCGGCACGCCGGACCTTCGCACCGCGGCAGGCGGAGCGGGTCGTCACCTTCGGCGACGACGGCCAGTACTTCCACGGCAACTACTTCATCAACCAGTTCGGCGCCGGCCCCGGCCCGGCCATGCTCGACGGGCCCGTCCCCGCCGAGGAGCTGCGCCGGCTCGCGGGGGTCTACTGCGAGACCCCCGGATACGGTCGGATGCGCACCAGGCTGCGCGAATGCGGGCTGCTGGTCCTGTGCGGGGAACGGGGGAGCGGCCGCACGGCCACGGCCCTCGCCCTGCTCTCCGAACTCACCGACCACCAGGTCACCCGGCTGGACCCCAGCGAGGCCGTGCACCGGATCTCCGGCGACATGCTCAAGGAGGAGTACGGGCACCTCCTGGAACTCGCGTCCGACGAGCTGCACCGGGAGGGCGGCCGGAGCACCCGCGGCGACGGCCGGGACGAGGGACGTCACCCCGGCCGGCTCACGGAACTGCATCTGGACCGCTTCAGCAGGCAGCTGCTGACCGCCAAGGCGTTCGGCGTCGTCCTCGTGGAGAGCGGGGACCTGGCCGACCGGCTGCTGCGCGGCCGGTACGGGATGCAGCTCCGCCCGCCGGTGACCGAGGACGTCCTCCACCGCCATCTGCGCATCCAGCTGCTCGGCGAACCGCCGGAGGCCCTCGACGCCTGCCGCGAACTGGCCCGCCGCGAGGACCTGAAGGGCGCGCTCGGACTCGACGAACTGCGGCCCAAGGAGGCCGCCGGTCTCGCGCAGCTGCTCGCCCGCCACTGGCGCGGCGAACTCGGCGACGACGAACTCCTCGACGGCTGCACCACCTTCGTACGGGCGCAGGCCCGCGCGTGGTTCGCCGGCGCGGACCGCCCCGGCACCCTCCCCGAGGCGGGTCCCGCGCTGAGCGCCGCGGCCTTCCGTATCGCCGTCGCCGTGTTCAACGGCTCGCCCTACGGCCTTGCCGCGGAGGCCGCCGAGCAGCTCGCCTGGGAGATGTCCGTCACCCTTGACCCCGAACAGCCCGTGGGGCGGCGGCTGTTCGGCACCCACGCCGACGACCGCCCCGCCCTGGCCCGTGCGGTCGTCGAGGACGCGGAGTTCGACCTCGGTGACGCCCAGATCCCGGTACGCGCCATCCGCTTCCAGGGCGAGGCCCTCGCGACCGCCGTCCTGCGCGAGGTGTGGAACGGCTACCACAACGCGCGCGGCCCGGTGGTGCGCTGGCTGCGCACCCTGTGCGACGACCCGCGGCCCCAGGTGTGGGTGCGTGCCTCCGTCGCCGCCGGCGTGCTCTGCTCCTGGGACTGGGTCCACGGGGCGGGCGAACTGATCGGCCCGATGGCCGCCGTCGACAGCCCCGTCCAGCAGATGTCGGCCGCGACCGCGCTCGCGGAGGCGTCCAGGGACGCGTCCGTACGGCCCGCGGTCGGCGCGCTGCTGAAGGAGTGGGCCACGTCCGGGGACGAGGCGCTGGTGACGACGGCGCTGCTGACCCACGGGTACGGCATGGCCGCCGGTTCCGTCCGCGCCTCCCTCGACGCGCTGGCGAAGGCCGTCCGGGCCGGCGATGTGACGACGCTGTCCAACGCGGCGTTCAGCGTCACCCGGCTGCTGGCCGGTGCGGAGCCGGCGACGGTCGTCACCCGCCTCGGCGCCTGGCTGCGCGGCGGCCAGCGGGAGCTCGCCGACCTGGTTCTGCTGAGCGTGCTCGGCACGATGACCACACGCACCACCTATCTGTGGGGCCTCGACGAGACCGAGGCGCTGGAGGAGCACGCCAGGCGGCCGCTGCTCGTGGCCCTGCTCGCCACCCACGAACCCCTGGTCGGCAAGCTCGCCGACCTGGTGAGCCTCACCCTCGGCACCGCCCGCTCCGGCGAGGTGGCGCTCGAAGCCCTCGGGCGGGTCCTGCGCCAGTGCGTGGACGACCCCACGCAACTGGAGGTGGTCCGCGGCTTCCTCCCGCTGATCACCGTGGAACGCAGGGACCGCGACCGGGTGCGGCACCTGCTGGCCCGGCTGGTCCGGGACGAGGACGACCCCTTGGACAAGAACGCCGCCCGCGTGATGTGGGAAGCGGCGGCGGAAGGAGCGATGCGATGACCCCGTCAGGCGCCGGAGAACCGCCCGCGCAGCAGCCGTTCCGGCCCGACGAGCAAGCAGGCGCCGACGAGAGGGCCGGTGCCGCCGAGCCGCGCAAAGGGCCGCTGCTGCGGGAGTGCGTCCTGCCGTACACGCCGCGCAGCGGCCAGGTGGCGGCCGTGTACCTGTACCCCAACGGGGGCCACAGCGTGCTGTGGCCGAGCCGCAGGGAGGACCACGACAAGCCCTGGTTCGGAGGACCCCGCGCCGTCTTCGAGGTGATCCTCGGACGCCATGTCACCGCCTTCGACCTGGCCCTGCCCGCGGCCGGCGACGCCCAGTCGTTCAAGACGCGTGCCGAGGTGCAGTGGGAGGTGGACGACCCGCGCCTGGTGGTCGAGAAGGCCGTCTGGGACGTCCGCGAGATGCTGCACGGCGACCTGCTGTACGGGCTGCGCCAGGTGTCCCGCCGGTTCCGGCTGACGGAGGCGCAGCGCGCGGAGGAGGCCGTCCAGGCCGAACTGCGGGCCGGCCGGATGGATCTGGGCGCCGATCTCGGCCTGCGTACCCGGGTGCATGTCTTCATCGACCTCAGCGACCAGGTCAGGGACCGGGTCGCCGAGCGGGACGACGTCGCCTTCGCGATGGAGAAGGACCGGGCGCAGGCCGAGGCGGACCGGCGCAAGGACCGGTACGAGCGCGAGCGCGTCGCGGAGCGCGCCGCCCAGTTGGAGGAGGTCCTGCGCCGCGGCGAGGAGGCCGAGATCACCCATCTGATGGCGAGCAACCCCGACAAGGTGTGGGAGATCCGCCAGGCGATCCGGCAGGAGAAGCGGGAGGGACAGGCCGACTATCTGCACCTGTTCAACCGCCTGCTCGACGCGGGAATGCTGGAGCGGCACGACGTGGGCGAGCAGATGTACGAGGTGCTCCGGTATCTGAGGGACAACAGCGGCAGGGTGACCGGCAGGGTCACCGACCGGGTGCTCACGTCCCCCGACGGAGGCCGGCCCGCGCTCTCCTCGCGCAGGGAGGAGACCCCGGAGCCGAGGCGGCCGTTCTGGGACGAGGAGCCGGAGGACGCCGCCGGCCCGGCCCCCGACGACGGGCACGTCTACGAGCCCACCCGGGTGCAGTCGTCCGCGGAGCGGGACCGCGACGGGCGGCCGGCTGCCGGATCGGGCGGCTCCCGCCCGAGCGCGGACTTCGACGACTGGGGGGACGAGTGACCGGCGGCGCACCGCCGGGCCCCGGTCCGGGCGCCGGTGCGGGGCCCGTCCCCGGCGCGGGTGCCGCACCCGGACCGGCAACCGGCCCCGGCCCCGACCCCGGCGGCGACGTGCGGTTCGTCGCCGAGCGGCTGCTCAACTCCGTACGCGAGGACATCGGCCGGGCCGACGCCAAGGCGGCGATCCTGCTCTCCGGAGCGGTCGCCGCACTGGCCGTCGCCTTCTCGCGCAACGAACTCCCGCTGCCGGCGTCCCGGGCGGCGGCAGCCACCGTGACCGCCGGGCTGCTGCTCTACGCGGCGGGCGTGCTGATGCTCGTCGGCGTGATACTGCCGCGCACGCGGACCGGCGCGGACTCCACGTACCTTCGCGATCTCGCGGTCGGCACGCCGACCGATGAACTGCTCGTCCGGCTCTCGGAGTCGGGCGAGGACGTCGTGCGCTGGCTGGTCGGCCAGGCACGGGTGCACGGGGCGGTCCTGGCCGCCAAATACCGGTGGTTGCGCATGGGGGTCTGCACGCTGACCTTCGGCGCGCTGCTGGTCCTCTTCGGCGAGCTGTGGTGAGAGACGATGAGAATGTTCCGCAAGACGGGTGTGCCGGTGCTGGTCTGCGCGCTCCTGATACTTCCGGCCGCGGCGCCGGGACAGGCCGCCGGCCCCCTGGGCAGGGCGGCCGCGCCGGCGTCCGACGGGCCCGACCCGATCGACTTCGCGGTCGTCGTGGACCAGTCGGAGAGCCTGTCCGACGAGGACCTGACACGTGAGGTGGAAGCCGCCTCGCTGATCACCCAGGGTGAGATCTCCGCTCGCTCCCGCGCCGCCGTCATCGGCTTCGGCAGCTCGGAGAAACCGGGCCAGTCACCGGTCAGCGAAGTGTGCGCCCTGACCACGGCCGACACCGCGGGACGGCAGCGGCTGAGCGACTGCGTGCAGCAACTGGCCCACCGCGACGACAAGAAGACCGGACCGGGCACCGACTTCCCCGCGGCCGTGCGGCAGGCCGTCGACCGGCTGGCGGAGAAGGGCGACAAGGAGATCCCCAAGGTCGTCTTCCTGCTCACCGACGGCCGCCTCGACGTCTCCGACAGTCCCGAGTACGGCACCGACGAGGCGAGCCGCCAGGCCAACGGCGCGAAGCGCCTGACGGAGGAACTGGCCAGGGCGCGGCGGGAGTCCGTGCAGATCTGGCCGCTCGGCTTCGGCGACAGCATCGACCGGGCCGCGCTGACCAGGATGGCCGAGGGAGGATTCCGAGGCGGCTGCGCCGACCTGCCCGACGCCGCCCCGAAGATGCGGGTGGTCGACAGCTCGGCGCAGATCGACAAGGCGCTCCAGGAGACCTTCGCCGCGGCCCGCTGCGCCCGCGTGGCGCACGGCACGGTCGGCAAACCGCCCACCGACCTGTCCGTCACCATCCCGCCCATCGCCACCGACGGCTCCCTCACGGTCAGCAAGCACGACCCCAAGGTCACCGTCACCTACTACGACCCCAAGGGCCGACGGGTGCCGACCCAGGGTGAGTTCGACGGTTCCGCCTTCGAGACCAGCGGCCAGGACGGGCCCGTCGAGGCGCTGCGGGTGAAGAACCCGCTGCCGGGCAAGTGGAGGATCCATATCGAGGCGCCGGAGGGCCACCGCGACCGGGAGGTCGCCGTGCGCGCCATCTGGCAGGGCAGGCTCCGTTCCGCGGTCACGCTCAGCCCGGCCTCGCCCCGCCCGGGGGAGGAGGCCGTCGTCGAGGTCCGTATGCAGACCCGGCGCGGTGTGGTGATCACCGACCCCGAGCAGCTCACGGGCATCCGGGTCTCGGCCCGGATGACCGGCGCGGGGTTCGACCCGGTCGTCGTACCGCTGGCGGACGGCGGCAAGAAGCCCGACGAACGGGCCGAGGACGCCCGCTACGCCGGACGGTTCACCGTTCCCGCCACCGCCTCCGGGGAACTGCGGCTCACCACCGAGATGACCGCACCCGGCATCACCAGCGACCGCCGGCCCCTGCACGCCCGCGTTTCGCAGGGCACCCCGGTGCTCACCGCCGGGCTGAGCGTCGACCGTGGCGACGTCCACCCCGGGCAGACGGTCAGCGGCACGCTCGACGTCACCAACAACGACTCGGGACCGCACACCCTGCGGCTCTCCCTCGCCGACCAGCCGCCCGGATCGGCGCTGCGCATCAGCCCGACGACGGTGAACGCCGCACCCGGCGGCAGCTCCACCCCGTTCACCGTCACGCTCGGCCCGGGCGTCCCCCTGGGCGAGCTGTCCGGACGGATCACGGTGACCGACCTCGGCGACGGAGGCCGGGTCGTGGACAACGTCTTCCTCGGGGTGCGCGTCACCGCCGAACCCACCCTGTGGGACAGGTGGTGGTGGGCCTTCACCGGCGCGGCGCTGCTGCTGTGCGCGCTGGCCGCCGTGGTCGCCGTGCGGCTGCGGGCAGGGGCCGGACGGCGGGACCTTTCGGGTGTGCGGCTCGAACTGCGGGCGGAGGGGCAGCGCCCCGACACGCTGACCATCAGGGCCGGCCAGAGCCCCGGCGGGGAGTTCCTGTTCGGCGTCGGCCGCTCCGGCGACGGGGCACCCGCGCTGCGGCGCGGCGGAGGTTCCCAGGCGTACCGGCTGCGGCGCACGACGGCCGGGCAACTGCTGCTCAAGCCCCCGGGCGGACAGGAGCGGGCCATCGGGCAGGGCCAGCCGGCCGGCCTGGCCGACGGGTTCGAGCTCGTCGTCGGTGACGCCCGTACCGCCTCCCGATCGGGCAGGCCCGGCCGTGACGGACAGGCCCCGGGCCAGGGCGGCGGCCCCTTCGGCCGCCGGCGTGTGCCCGGACCGCGCGGCCCGAGGCCCGAGGGCTCCACCGATCGCACCGGCCCCCGCGGCGGACGGACCCGGGGCGACGCCTCGGCCGCCCCGCCGCGACGCGGAACAACCCCTCCCGACCCCAACTTCTGACCCACCTCTCGGCCACGAGCGCCCGTCCACGGCGGCGCAAGGGGAGACAGACATGAAGATCTACCAGCCCATGCTCTACGTCGGCCTGGGCGGCACGGGCGCCAGGATCGGCGCGGACCTGGAGCGCGGACTGCGCCGGGAGCTGTGCGGGCCCGACGGAAACAAGCTGGTCACCGACGGCCGTCGGCTGCCGTTCCAACTGCCGGACTGTCTGCAGTTCGTCTACGCGGACTTCAGCGAGTCCGAGCTGGACCGGCTCCGGCCGGCCGGCCTCAAGGCCGGGGAGAGCGCCGCCCACGCCCGTACCTCACGGATCATCCACGACCTGCTGCCCAGCGACTACGACAGCTCGCCCGAGGTGGCCCGGATGCTGCGGGTCGCGCTGCACGAGGAGACCCACCACTGGCTGCCGCCCCAGGAGCGGCAGCCCCGGGTCGCACCCCTGCACACAGGCGCCGGGCAGCTGCCGACCGTGGGCAGGTCGGCACTGTTCGCGACACTGCGCAGCGGACTCGAGCCGGTGCTGCGCCAGTTGCGTGAGGCGATCGGCGCGATCAGCAACTCGCAGGGCGACCTGCGGGAGATGGGCGGCGGACAGATCCGCGGCTGCGACGTGTTCGTGGCGTTCTCCGTGGCCGGCGGCACCGGAGCCGGCATCTTCTACGACTTCATCCATCTGATCGGCCACGAGTTCCGCAGGTCCAAGGTCAGAGGCGTCAAGATCTACCCGCTGGTCGTCATGCCCTCCGCCTTCCCGCCGGAGGCCGGCGGCGGCCGTGAGGCCGAACTGAACTCGTCCCGCGCCCTGGTCGACCTCTCCCGCCTGGTCGACGACCAGAACGTGCCCAGTGCCCGGTCCGACTTCGGAGACGTGGAGGAGCAGAGCTCCCTCGGCGTCCGCTACCCGGGCGAAGGCCTCGTCACGCTGCGCCCCTCGACGGTGCAGACCGCGTTCCTGTTCAGCCGCACCGCCGGCATCGAGCCGGAGGACCTGCGCCGCTCCATCACCGCGATGGTGATGTCCCTCATCGGCACGGAACTCGGCGACGACAACGGCCAGGGCCGCGCCGAGGGCGACTACCAGTCCTTCGCGGCGAGCTTCGTCAACAAGAGCGTGGAGCGCTCCAAGCCGTCCAGGTCGGGCATCGGCCACCGGTCCATGTCGACCAGCCTGGCCGCGTCACTGACCGTGCCGGTCGACGACCTGGCCGAGATAGTGGCGGGACGGCTGCTGGCCCAGGCCGTGCGGGCGATGGACGAGGAGGCGCGCAAGCCGGCCGACGACGGCACCGAGCGGGTCCGCGACCTGTTCGACCGCTCCGCCATCGGCCGGCTGTGGACCCGGGAGGCGCCGGAGGTGGTGCCGCCCGACCCGCTGCCGAAGGGCACCAGGGCCATCATGCAGGCCTTGCGGAACAGGCTCGGCGACATGGACGACGCACTGAGCAGGCTCCAGCGCGAACTGGACGCCGAGATCCCACGGCTGGTCGAGGAGTTCCGGCCGGGGTCGGGCTGCCGCGAACTGCTGGGCGTGATCGACCCGTTCAAGCTGGAGAGGCTGCTCGCCGGCCTTCCCGGCCATCCGCAGCGGGTCGCGGAGGCCGGGTTCGTCGGCATGCTGGACAACCGCAGGAACGACCCGGAACGCGGCGAGGGCGTGGACGTCCACCCGCCGCAGATCCCGCTGATCAAGCGGGCCGTCGGCGGGCTCGTACCGGCCCGCTGGGGCGACCCCGACGTGCAGAACGCCCTCGACGAGCAGGACGCCTGGTACCGGTGGCGGGCCCGGCAGAAGTGGCACCGCGGCTGGAAGGACCAGGAGTCGCGCTGGCGGCCCCCGCTGCTGCGCACCACCAAGGAGATCGGCGAGCTGGTCAAGGCGCTGCGCGGACACGAGGAGGACGAGCGCAAGTTCTTCGCGGAGCGGCGCAAGGAGCTGTACCGCAAGGACCGCAAGGGCGTGCTGTACCTGCTTCCCCCGCAGAACACCCTCGCCGCCTTCTACGACGACGTGATCCGCCGGCTCTACCAGCACGAGGACCTGCCGGAGAACCCGGGCGCCGCCCGCCTGGTGGCCAAGCTGATCCGGCCCGACGACTGGATGCGGGCCCTGGAGTCCGTGCGCCGTTCGCCGCAGGCCGGCGTCAAGGAGATCAAGCAGGTCATCGAACGGCGGGTCAAGGGACTGTTCGTCGAGTCGAGCGTGCTCGGCGACCGTCCCCTGCTGCCCTCCCTGGGCGTGCTGCTCCAGGCAGCGGCCGGTGACGAGGACGCCGCCGCGAAGGTGGACACCCGATGGCTGGAGCAGTTCCGCTCCCAGCTCGTCGGACTGCTGCCGGTCGGCTTCGAGCCGGACGGCAGCGGCCCGCTCAAAGTGCTCATCGTGCACCCGCAGAGCGAGGCCGGCTCGGGGGCCGCGGCCTTCCTCAGGCGTGAACTGCGCCTGCCGTACGGGACGGTGCCCGAATTCCGTGCCGTGGACACGGAGTCGATCACGGTCGTGCTGTTCCGCAGCGGCATGAGCCTCACCGACGTCTCGGAGGTGCGGCACGTGCTGCGGCTGTGGGCGGAGGCCCGGGACGCCGCCGGCGTGGACGACTTCCTGCACTGGCGCCAGCGCCTCGGCTACCGCGACGACTGGCTGGCCAGCACCGAGGAGGACCGGCGCCGCATCCTGCACCGCATCCTGTGCGCGGTCTGGAACGGCCTCGTCGAGGTCAAGGGGTCACCCGACTCGCCCGAGCAGATCCGCATCCGCCTCCAGGAGGGCGGCGCGGCCACCATGACGCTGCGCCTCGAGGCGTTCGACAACAGCGTCTCCAGCTGGGCGGGACTGCTGCGGGCCTACGAGCAGTGGGCGCTGCTCGACGAGGGCCGGATCGTCGAGGAGGTGTGCGAGCGGCTGATGAGCGCGCAGCCGGTCGGTCTCGCCACCACACCGGAAGCCCCCTCGCCGCTGTTCCGCCGGCTGGTGCACGAGGTGGCGCCCCGCCAGCTCGCCCTGATCAAGGAGCTGACCGGGCAGTTCGGCGCGGAGGACGAGGAATGGCTCGTCCCGCTGCGCGACTTCTGGGAGCAGACCTTCCCCGGCGCGCTCGACATGCGCTTCCCCGGTGCCACCCGCCCCACCCGGCCCAACCTGCGCGCGCTCGACCAGCGCGTCGCGCAGAGCGAAGCCGCACGCCGCCAGGAGGATGCGCCGGTCCCGCCTCCGCGCCCCGAGCCGCGACCCGATCCGCGCTCGGACCCCCGCCGCGAACGGACGTACGCGGACGGACAGGACAACGGCCACGGACAGGACAACGGCCACGGACAGGACAACAGCCACGGACGGGGCGGCGTGGGCCACGGGCGACGGGACCCGGGCCACGACCGCGACGCGCACCCCTACGACCACGAACCGGCCGCCGGCCCCCGCCGGGACGAGGACGCCGCCCGCACACAGCCGCCGGGCCCCACCGACCCTTGGGACGAGGGCGACTGGGGCCGCCACGGCCACGACCAGGACGGCGAACGATGGTGAACATGGAACAGAACCGCCCGGCCCATGCCGTCGTCGTGGACCTGCGGCACGGGGCGCCGGTGACCGCGGCATTGAAGGAGACGGAACACGACCGCACGCGGCGGTTCCTCGTCATCGACTGCGCTGCGGACCTCGTGGACCACCAACTCCTCTACGAACAGCTCTACTCCTACGGACCGGCACGGCTGCTCTGTCTCGCGACCGGTGCCCCCGGCCAGCGGCAGCTCCACCGGCCGCTGCCGCTCGGCCCGCCGGAGGCCGGTGTGCTGTGGCTGCCCGACACGCTCGTCGGCGCCGCGCCGGGGACCGACAGGTTCGACGCGTCGCTGCGGCCGTTGTTGGAACTCCTCGTGGAACCGGCCGTGTTCGACTGCGTCCTCGGTCAACTGGCGGACGTGCCGCACGGCGTCGCCGTGCCCGCCGTGCACGTACTGGAGCACGACCTGACGGAGGAGGCGCGGTCACGGGCGTGGCGGCAGGCGCTGGAGCACCTCACCGGCCAGGACCTGCCGGTATCCGTCGCCCCGCCGGAGGGGGGCGCCGCGTCGGGCGGGACCCGACAGGACGGTCTCACCCCGGAACTGTCGCTCCTCCTCGGCCGGTCGGTACCGCGCAGCCTCGCCGACCGGCCGTGGCTGACGCCCGGCGGCAGGACCGACACCCGGCACGAGGAGTGCGTGGACGCCCTGCACGACACCAGGGACGCCTACGAGGCGATCCGGGGCGGGGCAGGTCTGTTCGGCAGGGCCGGCAAGGAGGCCGACCTCCCCGCACGGTTCGAGGGCCTCGCCGGCGCGCTGGCCGCGTACCGCACAGAGGTCGCGGGTGCGCTCGGCGACGGTGGCGGCGACCGTGTCCGCCCGGAGCAGCGCGCCCGCCTGCTCGAGCGCGGCATCGAACTGACGGAGGTGCCGGAGGTGACCCGCGCGAGCGTGGGACCGGCGCTGCGCGACCACACGGAGCGTCTCCTCGGGCAGCGGCTGCCCCTGCGGTCCGTCGCGGCGACGCTCAACGCGCTCTCCGGCCGGTCCGCGCCGGCGGGAAGCACGGCGAGACTGCGCCGGCTCGACGAGACCTGTCCGCCGGAGCGGGTCGCCGAACTCCCGCTGCCGCCACCGTTCCTGATGCGCCGCCCGTGGGCGGCCGACGCGGGCCTGGCCCTGCTGATCTGCTGCGTCGCCGGACTCTGGCCGGGAATCGGGTGGTTCAGCGGCCCGCTCTGCGCGGTGGCGGGCGCGGCCCTCGCCGTCCTGATGCTGCGGCGCAGGCCCAGCCGTTCCCGCGACGGCCGTCTGGACGGGGGCGGCGACACGCGCGCCCTCACCCGCCTCGCCGCGGGCGCCGTCGGCGGGGTGACGGGTGCGCTCGCCGGCGCGGCGCTGTCCCTGCCGGCCTGGGCGGGCGCTGTGGCCCCTGCCGTCGCGCTGACCGCGCTGGTGCTGCTGGCGATACGCGACTGGACGGCGGCGGTCGACGACTGGTGGGGACAGACGGACTGGGCCTTCGCCGCGGGAGCGGTGGAAGGGGTCGACGAACTGCTGGCCGACACCGTCGTGCACGACTGGCTGCTCGCCGACGCCCGCTACCACTGCTCCGACGCGGCACGCGCCGTCGCCGTGCTGGTGGGTTCACTCGCCGACACGGTGGAGGAAAGGCTGGGCGCCGGTCCGTCCGTGGACAGGGTGCTGCCGATGGACGAACCGGGCGGTCCCTCCGTCGGGCAGGCGGGCGGCTTCGACTGGGACAGCTGGGGTGACGGCGCCGACGACGACTGGCCGGAACCGACCGCCCCGGACGCCGGCTCGCACACGGCCTTCTCGGACGGCGGGGGTGCTCACGATCCGTACGGGGCAGGCGACTTCGGCCCTCATGCGGGGCGGGGCCCCGGCCCCGACCTCGGAGCGGGCTTCGGCTCGGACTTCCGCTCGGGCTTCGGCGACGACACCGCGCCCGGGGCCGGTTCCCACTTCGGCCCGGGCTTCGACGACAGCCACGCCACGGACGCCGCCTCGGACCCGGCGGGCAGCGGTCGCTCCGTACCGCACACCGCCGGGACGCGACCGCACACCGGCGAGGAGCGACCGCCCACGACCGAGGAGGAGCCGCACGCCCTGCGCAGCCTGTGGCCGTCCCGCTCCGACGGCGACGGCCCGCCCTGGCTCGAACGGGAGACCGGCGACGGCGGCCCCGAACTGGTCGACACGCTGGTCGGCGACCTGACCCACGGCGCCGCGCTGATCCTCGCCTCCCGCTGGGCCGCCGTGGAGCGTGAACCGGCGACCGCGGCCCGGGTGCCGCTGCGCCCCCTGATGAACGAACTCCTCGACGAGGAGCACCGGCGGCTGATCAGGGACGCAGCCGCCGCACCGCCCCCGTACGCCCCGGATCCCGGGAACCGGCCCGGCATCGCCGGCCTGCTCGGTGTCTCCTCCGACCGGGTGCGCCGTCTCCTGGCCGACGGCGGCACGGAGCACGTCGTCCCGCTGTGCGGGGCCGAGCACCGGCGGCTGCTCTCCAAGGACCCGCACGCGGCGCGGCGGTTCCGCTTCGCGCCGGAGGCCCTGCGACGGGGCGCGGAGCCGGAGACCGGTCAGGACGCGTGGCCGGCCGCGGCGGAGGACGTCGTGTGGACGGCGGGCGGCAGGCACGCCGGGGTGCTCACGCTGGTGCCGATGCGGCCGGACACGGTCAGGTCGGTCAGGGGAGAGGAGGGCGGAACGCGATGACCGTGCCGCACAGCACGGGGACACCGGCGGAGGACGTGGAAGAGCTCGAGTTCTACACCCACCGCCAGGACCCCGTCCGTTTCTCCGCCCGTTTCTCCGACGACGTCCGTATGCCGGAGCGGGCGCCGCTGCTGGCCCGGCAGGTGACCCTCAGCAAAGGCTGGCGGGTGATCCAGTACCGGCTGCCGCGCTCCGCGCACGGCGGCGCCGACGCCTACGGTGCGCTCGAGCGGGAGGTCAGCGCGGCGGTCGCGGTGGAGCGGCGGCACGGGGCCGAGCCCTACAGCGAGCTGTTCACCCGTCTCGTCGGGTTCCATCTCGACGCTCCGGAGCCCTTCGTCCTGTACAAGGCGCACACGGGGCGGCCCATCGCCGCCCGGCAGGGCGCGCTGACGGTGGCGGAACAGCACAAGGTGCTCAGCCAGCTGGCGCTCGCGGTGCGTCTGCTGGAGGACGTCCAGCTGGTGCACCGGGACATCAACCCCTACACGGTCCGCTGGGACGGCACCCATGTGCGGCTGGGCGAGCTGTACCGCACCCAGCGGGTCGACGAGCCCCGCGAGGCGTTCGGTGCGGCACCGTGGGCCGCGCCGGAGCAGCGGGACGGCACGGGCACCGCCGATCCGCGCGACGACCTGTGGTCGGTGGCGCGGCTCATGTACTTCCTGCTGTCCGGCCGCCCCGGTGACGCGACGGCGCCTCCCGAGGACCTGGCCGACTTCCGCCGGCTCGCCGCGCTCAGCGAGAGTGGTTCGTTCGCTCCCCTGGCCACGATGCGGGCGGCGCCGGCCGAACTGATGCGTCTGCTGAACGTCGGCGATCCGCTGGCCGTGGTCTCCTTGGCCCCGGACCCGCTCGGCCGCGCCCGCGCGGAGTTCGACGCCAGGCTCGCGGAGAAGCGCGACCGGCTCGGGCTCGCCGCCCCGGTGGACCAGGAGCAGGTCTACGTGGAACTGGTCGACCCCCCGCCCCGCCGCTCGCTGCGGCGGCTGCTGGGGGCCGGCCGTCCGCCCGCTCCCAGGCCGGCGACCGAGCCCCGGCAGGACGGCCCTGTGGACGTGCCCCTGCCCACCAGGCCCCCGCTGTGCCCGCACTGTCTGCTGCCGGTGCACTACGACGAGACGCAGTTGTTCACGCTCGACAGCAAGAAGGAGCCCAGGAAACTCGACCTCAGCGCGGAGTACCGTCCGATGCACCGTCAGGACGCCTTGCGCCAGGCCTTCCAGATGTGTCCGCACGCGGACGAGAACCAGCCGCACCGGCTGCCCGTCCCCTACCTCACCAGCGGTGAGCCGCTGACCGTCGCCATGGTCGGCAGCTCCGCCGCCGGCAAGACCCATCTGCTGGCCGCCATGCTCGGCGAGATCGAGCAGGGCGGTCTCGAGCCGTACGGGCTCAAGTGCCTGCCGCTCAACCCGGAGGAGCACCGCGAGTACCTCGCGGAGACGGTCCACCCGCTGCACCGCGGGGAGGTGCTGCGGCGTACGGGGCAGGTGCGTTTCGCCGAGTTCGCGGACAGTCTGCTGGTCACCGGGCACGGGGTGACCCGGCCCGTGGTCTTCTTCGACCTGGCCGGCGAGGACCTGGCGCAGAACAGCGACGTGACCCGGTTCCTCATGGGTGTGGGCGCGTTCATCTTCGTGCTCGACCCGCTGCGGGCGCTGCGGCTGCCCCAGCTCGACCCGGTCCGTGAGCGCACCGGACTGGTCCAGCGTGATCTCGGCGACGAGGCGTTCGCCACCGTGCTCGGCCGGATCCCGCGCACCGGCCCGTACATCACCGCTCCCGCGGCCGTGGCGCTGAACAAGAGCGACCTGGTCCGCTTCGACCCCTCGGTGGACCGCTGGCTGGCCCGCGGGCTGCCGGCGGTCCTGGACGACGCCACCTTCCGTGCGGAGAGCCGCGACGTCCACGCCTTCGTCCGGCACCACGGCAGCCAGGCATGGCTGAAGCCGTTCGACGACTGCGCCCGCTGCACGCTGCACTTCGTGGCGGCGACCGGCGGCCAGGAGAGGGGTGAGACCTTCCCGCACGGCGTGCGGCCGCGCCGGGTCCTGGCCCCGCTGCTGTCCGTGTTCGCGATGTGCGGGCTCCTGCCCGGCGCCGAGTTGAGGGAGACAGGGGTATGACGTCACGTCACACCGGGACCGTGGACCAGATCGTCTTCCGCTGGGACGCCGCCAACCCGATGGGCAACACGGGCTTCGGCCCGGTCGCCTGGTCGGGCGAACGCAGCGAGGTCGTACGGCTGTTCCGGCCCGTCACCCACCTGCTGAGGTCGGCGGGCCCGGACACGGCCCCCGCGCTGGTGCGTCTGGTGAGCGAGGACTCGGCGACGGCGCTGCTGGTGCGCAGGATGTCCGGGCGCGGCCTCGGGGGCCGCCAGGACACCTTGTGCCACGCCCTGTACGGACCCGAGCGGAGCCTCGGCCCCGAGACCTGCCTCGGGCTGCACAGCTGGGACTGGGAGGGCAGCGGCATCGAGCTCGGCGAGGTCCGCGGCGCGTTGGACCCGGTGCCGCTCGGCGCCCTCGAACGGTCCGCCCTCGAGGGCGGCAAGCGGCTGGCCGGCGGGCTCCGCCGGACGGAGGCCGAACTGACGGCGGTCGCGGCGGAGGTGCTGCGCGACCCGGCCGCGCTGCACACCGTGCTGGACCGCGCGGGCGACGACGGGCCGTGCCTGCTGCTGTGGGCCCTGTACGGGATCTTCGGCAAGGTCCTGCCGCAGCCGTGGACGTTCGCGACGCACGACACCGCGGAGAGCCGCCGGATCAGGTTCATGTTCGTGAGCCGCTGGTCCAGTTCGCCCGACCAGGACGGGCCGAGGGTGCGCACCGACCCGCTTCAGGCGCCGGACGGCCGGCCGCGGGACGTGGCTGAGCGCCTGGTACGCGCCTATCTGTACGCGGTCGAACGCGGGGACGCGCACGAGTTCGAGCTCGCCGACGCGCTGTCGACGGCGCTGCCCCGCGGCGCGGCCGTGCGGGACAGCCGCGCGCTGCTGGACGCCTCGGAGGACGCGCTGGCTGCGCTCGAGCGCCGCGCCGGGCGCGACCGGTCCGGGCCCCGCGCCGGGCGTGACCGGTCCGGGCCCCGCCCGTATCGTCCGGAGCCGTCCGCGGCCGAGTCGTACTACGCGGACGAGCCGTCCGCGCCTGCGTCGTACCGCACGGGGGAGGCACCCGCGTCCGGGTCGTACCGCACGGAACCGTCCAGGTCCGCGGAGTACCGCGCGGAGCCGTCCACGCCGACGTCCTACCGCGAGGGTGAGGCACCCGGGTCAGGGTCGTACCGCGCGGGCGAGGCGCCCGGGTCAGGGTCGTACCGCGCGGGGGAGGTACCGACGTCCGAGCCGTACCGCGCGGAACCGTCCAGCTCGGCGGAGTCCCGCGCGGAGCCGTCCGCGCGTGCCTCGTCCGCGACGCCGTTCGCCACGTCGCCCGTTCATGACACGCGACCACCGGTGGCGCCGACTCCCGGGCCGCCGGGGCGGCTTCCCTTCGTACGCCCCACCTGGCCGGAGCCGGAAGGGGAGCGGCGCCGGCGGCCCGTCCTCGGCCGCCGCTCCGCACCCAGGGAGACCGGCTCACTGCCGGCGCGGCTGCTCACCTGCCGCGACGGGCGGGAACTCGCCGACACGATAGGCGAGTCGGGCAACGGCGACCTGCTGACGGTCCTGGAGGGTGACCCCTCGTACGACGTGCTGACCCTGGTCGTGCGCCGGATCGCGGAGGGTTGGCCGGACTGGACCGCGGGGGAGCGCAAGCGCCTGTGCGACGCGGTCCTCGGCCGACGGCTCTATCTCGCTCCCGGTGCCTCGGCGGCCCGGGGCGGCCCGGACGAGGCGGTCCGCGCCGCGAACGCGGCATCGCTGTACCGCTGGGCCGTGCGGCCGTTCGCCGCCGAACCGGATGTGGGGAGCCGTCTGGAGAGACTGCTGCCCGAACTGTGCGGCGGGGCCGACCCGATCGGGCGCGGGGCGGCGGAGCAGATCCTCACCGGCCGCACCGACCCGGGGATCACGCTGCCGGTGTGGCAGGCGCTGGTGCGACGGTCGATGACGTTTCCCGGGCCGCCGCCCGCGCGCGTCACGCACGGGCCTCCGGAGCCCCCCGCCCGGGCGCCGGAGCGCCTCCAGCAGCGGCCCCTCACCCCCGAGCAGCCGCCCGGTCCTCCGGAGTACCAGGAGCGCCCCGAGTGGGCGGGCGGGCCCGCCCGCCGCACACCCGAGCCGCCCCGCCGCCCCGAGCAGGACCGTCGCGCACCCGAACCGGACCGTCCCGTGCCGGAGCCCGGCAGGCACCCCCGCCGCGACCCGGAGCCTCCGGGCGGTGCCACCGGCCGGCCGCAGACGCGCACCCTTTACCCGCCCGGCGAACCGGTGCGGCCCGGGACCGACGGCCGCGGGTCGTCCCGCGACGGGCACCGCTCGTCCGGCATGACGTCCGGGAACGGGCGGGGATTCGTCCTCGCTCTCGGCGGCTTCGGCGCGGTGCTGGTGGTCCTCATCGTGGTCCTCGCCGTGACGTCCTGACAGCCCGCCCGGGAGGGAGAGCGGGCGGGGGAGCGGACGAAGGCGGCCGAAGAGCGACGGACAAGCGGCGAAGATCCGCGTACGGCGTGTGTCCGGCGGCCCGCACGGCCAGGATGGGGGCATGGGATTCCATGTCGACTCCGAGGCCGGGCGGCTCCGCCGGGTCGTACTGCACCGGCCCGATCTGGAGCTGAAGCGGCTCACACCGAGCAACAAGGACGCACTGCTCTTCGACGACGTGCTCTGGGTGCGCCGCGCCCGGCAGGAGCACGACGGGTTCGCGGACGTGCTGCGTGACCGGGGGGTGGAGGTCCATCTCTTCGGTGATCTGCTGCGCGAGTCGCTGGAGATCCCCGAAGCCAGGAAGCTCGTGCTGGACAGGGTCTTCGACGAGAAGGAGTACGGCCCGCTCGCCACCGACCACCTGCGGGCGGCCTTCGACGAACTGCCCACCGCCGCCCTGGTGGAGGCCCTGGTCGGCGGGATGACCAAACGGGAGTTCCTCGCGGACCATTCGGAGCCGACGTCGGTGCGTTTCCATGTGATGGATCTGGACGACTTCCTGCTCCATCCGCTGCCGAACCACCTGTTCACCCGTGACACCTCGGCATGGATCTACGACGGGGTCGCCATCAACGCGATGCGCTGGCCGGCCCGCCAGCGCGAGACGGTCCACTTCGAGGCGATCTACAAGCACCATCCGCTCTTCGGCGGACCTGAGGCGGGACCTTTCCATCACTGGTCGGAGGGGCAGGACGACTACCCGTCCACCATCGAGGGTGGCGACGTGCTGGTGCTCGGCAACGGGGCGGTGCTGATCGGGATGAGCGAGCGCACCACGCCCCAGGCAGTGGAGATGCTGGCCCGCGGACTGTTCGCGGCCGGTTCGGCCCGCACGATCGTGGCCCTCGACATGCCGAAGCGGCGGGCCTTCATGCATCTGGACACGGTCATGACGATGGTCGACGGCGACACCTTCACCAAGTACGCGGGCCTCGGCATGCTCCGCTCGTACACCATCGAACCGGCCGAGGGCGGGGGACTCAAGGTCAGCGACCATCCGCCGGAGCGGATGCACGACGCGATAGCGGCCGCGATCGGTCTGAAGGAGGTCCGGGTGCTCACCGCGACGCAGGACGTGCACGCGGCCGAGCGTGAGCAGTGGGACGACGGCTGCAACGTCCTGGCCGTGGAACCGGGCGTCGTCGTGGCCTACGAGCGCAATGTCACCACCAACACCCATCTGCGCAAGCAGGGCATCGAGGTCATCGAGATCCCGGGCAGCGAACTGGGCAGGGGCCGTGGCGGTCCGCGGTGCATGAGCTGTCCCGTCGAGCGGGACGCTGTATAGCGATGCAAGGGATCGTATAGAGTTCCACTGTCACCGCATCCGCCACGCAGGAGCAGCCATCATGGCGATACATCTCGAAGGCCGCCACTTCCTCAAGGAGCTCGATTTCACCGCCGAGGAGTTCCGCGGTCTGATCGACCTGGCCGCCGAGCTCAAGGCGGCCAAGCGCGCGGGTACCGAGGTGCAGCGGCTGCGCGGCCGCAACATCGTGCTGATCTTCGAGAAGTCGTCGACCCGTACGCGCTGCTCCTTCGAGGTGGCGGCCGCCGACCAGGGCGCCTCGACGACCTACCTGGACCCGTCGGGCTCCCACATCGGCAGCAAGGAGTCCGCCAAGGACACCGCGCGGGTGCTCGGCCGGATGTTCGACGCCATCGAGTTCCGCGGCGACGGCCAGCACGTCGTGGAGGAGCTCGCCGCCCACGCGGGCGTGCCCGTCTACAACGGACTCACCGACGACTGGCACCCCACCCAGATGCTCGCCGACGTCCTCACCATGAAGGAGCACAGCGACAAGCCGCTGGAGGCGCTCTCCTTCGCCTACCTCGGCGACGCCCGCTTCAACATGGGCAACTCCTACCTGGTCACCGGCGCCCTGCTGGGCATGGACGTCCGGATCGTCGCGCCGAAGGCGTACTGGCCCGCCGAGGAGGTCGTCGCGCAGGCGCACCGGGCCGCCGCGGTGAGCGGCGCCAGGATCACGCTCACCGAGGACGTCGCGGAGGGCGTGCGGGGCGCCGACTTCGTCGCCACCGACGTCTGGGTGTCGATGGGGGAGCCCAAGGAGGTCTGGGACGAGCGGATCAAGGCGCTGGCTCCCTACGCCGTGACCATGGACGTGCTGCGCGCCACCGGCAACCCGCGGGTGAAGTTCCTCCACTGCCTGCCCGCCTTCCACGACCTGGGCACCAAGGTCGCCCGCGAGATCCACGAGCGGCACGGGCTGACGGAGCTGGAGGTCAGCGACGAGGTCTTCGAGTCGGAGCACTCGGTGGTCTTCGACGAGGCGGAGAACCGTATGCACACCATCAAGGCCGTGATGGTGGCCACGCTGACTGGCGTCACGGCCGGCGGGAGCACGGCATCCGTATAGCGATGCGCCGAATGGGGTGATCATGCGCACAGCGGGCTAGTATGTCCGCCGTCAGTGGGGTCCGGGCTCGCACGTCCGGACCCCACTCGTGCGTCTGCGTACGACCGAACCCCGAACCACCGAAGAAGAGAACGGCCCCATGCGTATCAAGAGCCCGGCCCAGCTTGTCGCCGATTCCGGCGCCGACCTCGAGGGCCACGGCCTCCGGCGGACCATGGGGCTCTTCCAGCTCGTGTGCTTCGGCGTGGGGGCCATCGTCGGCACCGGCATCTTCGTCGGCCTGTCCGACTCCGTCTCCCAGGCCGGGCCCGCGGTCGTCGTCTCCTTCGTGCTCGCCGCGATCACCTGCGTCTTCACCGCCTTCTCCTTCGCGGAGCTGGGCAGCGCGATACCCGTGTCCGGCAGTTCGTACTCGTTCGCCTACGCCACCCTCGGCGAGCGCACGGCCTTCCTCGTCGGCTGGTGCCTGCTCCTCGAGTACGGCGTCTCCGCCTCCGCGGTCGCCGTCGGCTGGGGCCAGTACCTCGACGAACTGCTCCGCAGCCTCACCGGCCTCGCGCTGCCGGCGGCGCTCGCCGGCCCGCCGGGCGACGGCGGCGTCGTCAACGTCCCCGCCGTCGTGGTGATGGTCCTCGCGGCGCTGCTCCTGGCCCGCGGTGTGCGCGAGAGCGCCCGCGCCACCGCCGTCATGGCCGTGGTCAAGATCGCGATCCTGGTGCTCTTCTGCGCGATCGCGTTCACCGCGTACACCTCGGACAACCTCTCGCCGTTCTCGCCGCACCACCTGGCGGGTGTCACGTCGGGTGCGTCCCTCGCCTTCTTCTCGTACATCGGCTTCGACGCGATCACCACGGCGGGCGAGGAGGTCAAGAACCCCCGGCGCAACATCCCGCTCGCGATCATGATCTGCATCGGCGTCGTCACGCTGCTCTACTGCGGCGTCGCTCTCGCCGCCATCGGCGCCATGTCCGCGGACGACGTCGCCGACAGGCCCGCGGCCCTGTCGCTGATCGTGAACGACGTCACCGGCTCCACGGTGGGCGGTGGCGTGATCGCCTTCGGCGCGCTGGTCGCCATCGCCTCGGTCGTCCTGGCCGTGATGTACGGCCAGACCCGGATCCTGCTGTCCATGTCCCGCGACGGTCTCGTCCCGCGGGTCTTCGAGCGGGTCTCCCCGAAGACGTCCACCCCGGTCGCGGGCACCTGGATCGTCGCCGCGACCTTCGCCGTCCCCGCTGCCGTCGTACCGCTCGACGTGGTGATGAATCTGACGACCATCGGCACACTCGCCGTCATGGCTGTCGTCAACGTGGCCGTCATCGCGCTGCGCCGCCGCTACCCGGACGCAGAGACGCGCTTCCGTGTGCCGTTCCATCCGGTGACCCCGGTGCTCGGCGTCGCCTGCTGCCTGTATCTGATGTGGGGGACAGGCCGGGCGACCTGGCTCCAGTTCTCGGTGTTCCTGCTGGCCGGAGCCGTCGTCTACGCGCTCTACGGCCGCCGGAACTCCCGGCTCGCGGCCGGCCCGCCGCAGGCCGGGACCGAAACGAAGCCGCTCGTCGACGCGTAGCGCCGCAGCCCTCGGACGGGATCAGGCCGGTCCCGGGAGGGTGAACCAGACCGCCTTGCCGCGTGCCGTGGGCCGATGCCCGCACGCGGTGCTCAGCGCCCGGATCAGGAGCAGGCCGCGGCCGTGCTCCTGCCAGGGATCGGGCTGCGGCAGCGGGGCGGACGGTGACAGTCCGTGGGGCGGCGTCGGGTCATGGTCGTGGACCTCGACCTGGCAGCCCGTCGGCAGCAGTTCCACCACGAGCTCTATGGGTGATCCGCCGGGGGTGTGCTCCACGGCGTTGGCGACCAGCTCGGCCGTGAGCAGCTCGGCGGTGTCGCGGTCCGGGGGCGCGGGGTGGTCGCCGCCCGCCAGCGCCGCACGCACCAGCGCGCGGGCGATGGGCACGGCCGCCGTGGTGTGGGGCAGCGGGACACGCCATGAGGCGGAGTCGGTGGCTGGGGACAAGGCGGGCTTTCCGTTCGGTGGCAGTTGCTGATCACGACCCTACGAAGTCCAGGACGCCGGAACGGGGGCGCGTCCCCGGTCGGGCCGGCACCTGTGCCACAACCGGTACGGGACCTTCGCGGAGTCGCAACACTCGTATCGCGCACTCATGACGGAAGTCACGAATGAGTGATAGCTTCGATGTCAGAGGCAGCGCAGCAGACCGCCCGTGCCGAGGGAGGCCCCACTCCATGAGCCCCTTTACCGGTTCCGTGCCACGTACGCAGGAGTGGCGTCATCTGCGGCTGACGAGGAAGGACGGCGTCGCGACCGTCACCCTCGCCCGCCCGGAGAAGCTCAACGCCCTCACCTTCGGTGCCTACGCCGACCTGCGCGACCTGCTCGCCGAGCTGTCACGGGAGCGCTCGGTGCGTGCCCTCGTGCTCGGCGGCGAAGGACGCGGATTCTGCTCCGGCGGGGACGTCGACGAGATCATCGGCGCGACCCTGTCCATGGACACCGCCCAGCTCCTCGACTTCAACCGGATGACGGGCCAGGTCGTACGAGCGGTCCGGGAGTGCCCCTTCCCCGTGATCGCCGCGGTGCACGGCGTGGCGGCGGGCGCGGGCGCGGTGCTGGCGCTGGCCGCGGACTTCCGGGTCGCGGACCCGTCCGCGCGCTTCGCCTTCCTCTTCACCAAGGTGGGGCTCTCCGGCGGTGACATGGGCGCGGCCTATCTGCTGCCCCGCGTCGTCGGCCTCGGCCATGCCACCCGTCTGCTCATGCTGGGCGAGCCGGTCCGCGCGCCGGAGGCGGAACGCATCGGCCTGATCAGTGAACTGACCGACGAGGGACAGGCGGACGCCCGGGCGGCCGAGCTCGCCCGCCGTCTCGCGGACGGCCCGGCACTGGCGTACGCCCAGACGAAGGCGCTGCTGACGGCCGAGCTCGACATGCCGCTCGCGGCGTCGGTCGAGCTGGACGCGGCGACTCAGGCGCTGCTGATGAACGGCGACGACTACGCCGAGTTCCACGCGGCCTTCACCGAGAAGCGGCCGCCCAAGTGGCAGGGCCGCTGACATGGCCGCCCTGACGCCGCCCCCGGCCGGGTCCGCGGCCACGCCCCACGAGGCCGGCCCTGACCGGGGCCCGGCCCCGGACACCGGTGCCCGGCCGGCGCGGAAGGCGCGGCCTCTTCGGATCGCCGTCATCGGCGGCGGACCCGGCGGGCTGTACGCGGCCGTGCTGCTCAAGCGGCTCGACCCGGCACGCGAGATCACTGTCTGGGAACGCAACGCACCCGACGACACGTTCGGCTTCGGCGTCGTGCTGTCCGACGAGACCCTCGGTGGGATCGAGCACGCCGACCCCACCGTCCACCGCTGTCTCCAGCGCGAATTCGTACGCTGGGACGACATCGACATCGGCCACCGCGGACAGACCCTTACCTCCGGCGGACACGGCTTCGCCGCCCTCGGCCGCCGCAGGCTCCTGGAGATCCTCCACGAACGCTGCGAATCCCTCGGCGTGCGCCTGCGCTTCTGCACCCCGGCACCGCCCGCCGCCCAACTCGCCGCCGACCACGACCTCGTCATCGCCGCGGACGGCGTCCACAGCGCCACCCGCGCAGCGCACGCCGACGTCTTCGCGCCGCACCTCACCACCCACCGCTGCCGCTACATCTGGCTCGCCGCCGACTTCGCCTTCGACTCGTTCCGGTTCGAGATCGCCGAGACCGAGCACGGCGTGATGCAACTGCACGGCTACCCCTTCGCGGCCGACGCCTCCACCGTCATCGTCGAGATGCGCGAGGAGGTCTGGCGGGCCGCCGGCTTCGACACCTGCGACGAGCAGCAGTCGACCGAACGCTGCGCCAAGGTCTTCGCCGAGGTCCTCGGCGGCCGGCCCCTGCGCGGCAACTCCTCCGCCTGGACCGCCTTCCGCACCGTCGTCAACGATCGCTGGTCGCACGGCAACATCGTCCTCCTCGGCGACGCCGCGCACACCGCCCACTTCTCCATCGGCTCCGGCACCAAGCTCGCCGTCGAGGACGCCCTCGCCCTCGCCGCCTGCGTCGAGGAGCAGCCCGACCTGCCGGCGGCCCTCGCCGCCTACGAGAGCGAACGCCGCCCGGTCGTCGAGTCCACCCAGCGCGCGGCCGCCGCCAGCCTGCGCTGGTTCGAGGAACTGGCCGTCCACACCGACCAGCCGCCGCGCCAGTTCGCCTTCAACCTCCTCACGCGCAGCCGCCGCGTCACCCACGACAACCTGCGGCTGCGTGACGCCGCCTTCACCGACGCGGTCGAACGGGACTTCGGCTGCCCGCCGGGCACGCCGCCGATGTTCACCCCGTTCCGGCTGCGCGGGCTGACCCTGCGCAACCGTGTCGTCGTCTCGCCGATGGACATGTACGTGGGCGAGGACGGCATGCCCGGCGACTTCCACCTCGTCCACCTCGGCGCCCGCGCCCTCGGCGGGGCGGGCCTGGTCATGACGGAGATGGTGTGCGTCAGCCCGGAGGGCCGGATCACCCCCGGCTGCACCGGCCTCTACACGGCCGAACAGGCGGCCGCCTGGCGCCGCGTCACCGACTTCGTCCACCATCACGCGCCCGGCACCGCGATCGGCGTCCAGCTCGGCCACTCCGGCCGCAAGGGCTCCACCCGGGTCATGTGGGAAGGCATCGACCAGCCGCTCGAGACCGGCAACTGGCCGGTGTCCGCCGCCTCCCCGCTCCCGTACCGGCCGGGTGTCAACCAGGTCCCGCACGCCCTCGACCGCACGGGACTCGCCGAGATCAGGCAGCAGTTCGCCGCGGCCGCCCGGCGCGCCGCCCGCAGCGGATTCGACCTCCTCGAACTCCACTGTGCCCACGGCTATCTGCTTTCGGGTTTCCTCTCGCCGCTGACCAACCGGCGTCACGACGCGTACGGGGGCTCCCTCGAGAACCGGCTCCGTTTCCCGCTCGAGGTGTTCGACGCCGTGCGCGAGCACTGGCCCGAGGACCGGCCCATGACGGTCCGTATCTCGGCCACCGACTGGGCCGACGGCGGGACCACCGCGGAGGACGCCGTCGCCGTCGCCCGCGCCTTCGCCGCCCACGGCGCCGACGCCATCGACGTCTCCACCGGCCAGGTCGTCGCCGACGAACGCCCCGAATACGGCCGCTCCTACCAGACCCCGTACGCCGACCGGATCCGGGGCGAGGCGCACATCCCGGTGATAGCCGTCGGCGCGATCTCCTCCTGGGACGACGTCAACTCGATCCTGCTGGCCGGCCGTGCCGACCTCTGCGCCCTGGCCAGACCGCACCTCTACGACCCGAACTGGACGCTCCACGCGGCGGCCGACCAGAACTACACCGGTGACGGGGCGCCCTGGCCGCTGCCGTACCGCGCGGGCAGCCGCAAGCCGCCCACCGGCCGCACCGACGCCCCGAAACCGAGGCTCACGCTCGGCTGACGCAGTCGTGGCACAGGCACGGATCGGGATGCGTGCCGCCGTGGGAGCCTCACGCCATTCCCATGCTGGACGGACTCCCGGATCGCCCGCATCCGACGCAAGCCGGCCAAGGTGCGCCCTTCCACAGCCTGCTGCCACTGCAGTCATGTCGGCTGTTCATGATGGACCCTGGAGTCGAGTCCGGTCGCCCTCGGGGGTTCCGTTTGCCGGTCGCCCGCCTTACCGAAGTGACCTGGTACTTCTCGGTATCACCGGTCCCCTGGCGGGCCGCATCGTCACCGGCAATGCTGACGGCTTCTGGGGCCCCGACACCTTGCGCGGACCCTTCTCGTACCGCTATTGGGGCCGGTACGAGGACGACGCACATGCGCAGTTCGGCGGTGAGCGGATCGCGCAGTACGGCGTCGACGGTCCACACGGGTGGCTGGACCTCCCGGTGGCTGAGGCGGCAGCCCGCGCGGCCGAACTCACCGCCTGGCGCGACCGCCTTCACGGCAAGGGCCTCGTGGTCTCGATCGACGAGCACACCGATTTCCACCGCTTTCGGCGGGCGGGGTGGCACCATCCGCTTCACGTCGGTGCGATCGAGGTCGGGGGTTGCCATGTGCTCGGCATCGAATGGGACCAGGGCGACCACTCGATCAGGCACCGCGGTGAGTGGGATGCCGGCCAGGTCTATCCGGTCACGCTCGAAGCCGACGAGGCGGGAGAGATGGTGATGCGATGGACCATCCCGCCCTACGACTTCGACAACGAAGACGAGTGATGAGCCCGGATCTGGGGATCCGTCACCGTCGTGAGACTGATCAACCCCGACCTGCAGTGAGACAGGCTCGAGGGGCGCAGCGGCGGGGGCGCTGAGACGGCGTCGATGTCAAAGGACAGGGGTGGCTGCACGAGTCCGCGAGGCGGCCGGGCTGCTATCCGTCTGAGGAACCCTGACGTGACCACCACAAGATCACCACGACTGTGGAGAAGTCCTCACTGAGGCCTCATCTTCATGTGGGCAACCGTGTTCATGATCACGCGGAGTCCCTGATTCCGCCTGTAGTTGGCGCACAGCCCGGCCCTAGATTCCCTTGTTGATCTTGCCGACCGGCAGGATCGGAAGGGATTGACACACCCGTGTCCAGATACACAGCCGGGCGTTCCCGCCCGCGACGACGCAGAGGGCGCATCGCTCTGGCGTCAGCCGTGGTGCTGGCGGCAGAAGTCGTCTTCATGTCCGGCCAGACGGCCGTCGCGGCACCGGACGAGCCTGCCGCTACGGCCGCGACGTCCGCCAAGTCCCCTTCGAAGAAGGGCAATAGGGAGCCGGACCCGGCCCGGGCGGCCAAGCACCCGAAGGGCTCGAAGGCCTGGGCCATCGCCCAGGCGAAGAAGAGCGGCAAGAAGGTCGTCGCCTCCGACGAGACGACGGCCACCTCCTACACCGTGGCAAATCCCGACGGCACCCTCACCACTGAGCTGACCTCCGGCCCCGAGCGGGTGTGGCGGGCCGGCGAGTGGCGCAAGGTCGACGTCACCCTGACCAGGGCCGCCGACGGAACCGTGAAGGCGAAGGAGCACCCCAACGGGCTGCGCATGGCGGGCAAGGGCGGCACCGCGCCGCGCTCCCTGGCCGCCGCCAAGGACGCGGCCCCGCGCGATCTCGTCACCCTCGGCACCGGAGACCAGGCGGTGACCCTGCAGTGGAAGGGCGGTCTTCCCGCTCCGGAGCTGAACGGCACCACCGCCCGTTACCGGGAGGCCGTGCCCGGCGCCGACGTCATCGTCGAGGCCACGCGGACCGGGTTCGAACAGTTCGTGGAGATCGCCAAGAAGCCCTCCGGTGCGTACTCCTACACGCTGCCGGTCAAGGCCAAGGGGCTGAAGGCCAAGGCGAACAAGGACGGATCGGTGACGTTCACCGACGCCGAGACCGGTGAGCAGCGCGCGACGATGCCCGCCCCGGTCATGTGGGACGCCTCGGTGGACAAGCGGTCCGGCGAGCACACCCGCCGTGCCCGAGTCGACATGAAGGTCGTGAACAAGGGCACCGGTCGTATCGACCTGGTCGTCACGCCGAGCGCGGACTTCCTCGCCGACCCCAGGACGCAGTACCCGGTCACGGTCGACCCTTCGACCTCCGCCCTGTCATCTACGTTCGACACCTACGTGCAGCGCGGCGAGACGGTCGACTGGTCCGCCGACACCGAGCTCGACTTCGGTAACCCGGGCACCACCAACGCGGACGGCACCACCCGCGTGGCCCGGTCCTTCATCCACTGGAACACCACGCCCATCCAGGACGCGTTGATCATCGACACGAACCTGGCGCTGTGGAACTTCCACTCCGGCAACACCGACTGCACCGCCCAGTCGTGGACCGTCTGGGACACCACCCAGGCCTCCACCGCCTCACGGTGGACCAACCAGCCCACCTGGAACCAGCAGTACCACTCCTCCAACCAGACCCGTGGCAACCCCAGCTGCACCGCCGCCCAGCCCGACGGCTGGATCAACGCCGACGTCGACACCCTTGTCCAGACCTGGGCCTCGGCGAAGGCGACCCGCGGTTACATGGGCCTGCGAGCGGCCACCGACGACACCCGCGCCTGGAAGCGCGTCAACTCCGGCAACGCCACGGCGAACCAGCCGAAGCTGACCGTGAACTACAACTACCGTCCCTCCGACGGCACGGCGCAGCAGGCCGGCCCGCCCTTCAAGACCTACAACGATGTGTGGGCCGTCAACACCCTCACGCCGACGCTCAGGGACACGTTCGCGGACGCGGACGGCGACAAGGTCAGCGGTAGCTTCCAGGTCTACGACGCGGAAACCAACACGCCGATCACCACGCCGGCCGGAGACGGTGTGCTGGTCTCCGCCTTCGTCACGCCGGGCGAGTGGGCGACCGTGCAGGTACCGGACGGGCAGCTCGTCGACGGCAAGATGTACAAGTTCCGCACCAACGCCTACGACGGCACCCACTACAACCTGGGCTGGTCCCCGTGGCGGTCGTTCGTCGTGGAGACCGCTGCCGCCGGTGTTCCCAGCAGTCTTCAGCCCGGCGACACCTACACGATCAGCGATCCCGCGCTGATCGCCGACCCCGCCCAGGTGGAGCAAGTCCTCAACAGGGACGGCAATCTGGAAGCGCTCGGCATCAAACCGCGCACCGGCCCGTCCGCCGAGCAGCCTGCCGCGGCAAAGGCGACGCCCGGCACATCCCAGGCGGCGTCCGGCACGACAACGGCGCCGACGGCCGGGACCATGGCTGTCTGGGAGCGCACGTACACCGTTCCCAGCCAGCGATTCAACCGCGGCCGCAAGCCCGAGAACAACGGCCAGGATCCGTACGAATACATTGCCGACGTTGATGAATGCCACAACGCCGACGACTCGGACAACGCGGCCGGGTGGATCAAGAACCGGTTCTCCTACTGTCAGGAGACCTTGACGGTCATGCCGGCGATCAGGTGTGGCCTGTGGCCCCCGGGTTGTTATCTGCACGGCACCTTCATCTCGACCAACACCCTTATCGGCCGCGGCCAGATGGGCGGCTTGAACGGTAGCACGCTGACCCGGTTCGCCGAATTCGACTTCAACGTGGATGTCTTCATATCCAGCGGCGATTTCAACAAGGTCGGCGCCAAGTTGGAAGCGAAGCTGGAGTGCGAGGGGAGCTGGGACATCGGTGTTCCGGGCGACCCCTCGGCAGAGGACGCATGCCAGCCCGGTCTCTACACGGGCCGCAGTGATTCACCCAGCCAGTGGAAGTACAACGGCGACACGAAGTTCGACCTGTGGTCGCTGGCACCGAAGCTGCCCGATGTCGCCCATGGCGATCAGATCGCCACGGGCCTGTTCACCCCGGTCCTCGAGTTCACGGTCCCCGGCTACTCCCAGCTCATCCCCTCCGAGGGCGAGCAGGGGGAGATCCGCTTCGACAGCGCCGCCTACAACGTACGGGCCAAGGCGGGTTCTGTTTTCCCCGATGCCACACCCGCGCTGCGCTACGACCGGAGTGACACGTCCGACGCCGGCGCTCCCGTGGAGCCGTACATCGGAGTGGCCGCGGTCGCGGACCACATCGGCGACGCTCTCGACGACCCGGGCAGCACCTACCCGACGAAGAGCGACAAGAAGCTGCCCGGTGGGAGCGCCGTGAACCCGCTGCACCGCCTCGTGCCGGGTTTCGGGCCGTTCGAGCAGGCACGCTACGACGCCAACCGCTCCGTCGTCTCCTCCACGTGCAACAACGCCGCCGTGCCGGGTAAACCCACGGCGGGAGAGCAGCGCGACTGCGACGAATTCCCCTTCGCCTCCAGTTACCAAGGGGCAGCGCGCTACCAGTACGAGGGAGAGCCGTACCGCGACGACTTCTCCGTCCGCTACATCGACTCGAACGAGAATCAGGAAGCCGGGCGGCGTCTCGGCGCCTGGTACGACAATGACCGAATCCTGAGTTATGACCCGTTCATCATCGTCATCGGCGACTGACCCGGGACATTCTGTCTGAGTCGGCCGTACCGCGGGGCCGGTCCACAGGACCGGCCCCGCATCCGTTTCACTCTGTCCCGCCACCGGCGGCCGTGCGCCAGATCTGAACCAGACAGTATTGATCTGCGCCGTTCATTTTCTCTTCGTGGCCCGGGGGTATGGGCAGTGGTTCCCGTGGTCCCGCCAACGGGGAAGTGAAAGGCCCGCCTTCACGATTGAATGTCCAATGCCATCGCATCCGGTACAGGCCGGAAGAGGGCAGGATCAAGGGGACTTCCTGCTGCCCCCCGTCGATGGTCTCCAACGCGAGGTCACCTCCGGGAAGGTGCACCTCCACCTCCTCCGCACCGGACCACGGAGCGTCGCCTGCCGGAGGGGCCGCCGACCAGCTCTCCAACCGCACCGAGGCCCGAATCACCTGGGGCGGCACTTGCAGATAAACCATGCCGGGGGCGGAAAGAAGCCATTTCGTGCGATCCGCGTGCGGTGAATAGGTGTCGACGCTCGTGTCAACCAGCCCAAAGATGCGATAACTAGGAGAAATCAGAGTCTCGAAAACATCCAGCAGCCTGCTCAAGGGTCACCTCGTACGTCTTCGATCGAGTCGCGATCAGCATTATGCCCGCGAATTCGATACGCCCGACCGGCAGTCACCCGCCCGGATTTGCGCCATCCGGAACGCTGCGCTGTCCCGTCTCCCCTGCCCGAGGTTCCCTTGGCGCCGCCACGGCACGAGGTTCGCGGCCACCGTCCACACGGGCTCGAGCTCCTCGCCCGAAGCCCGCGGCTCCCCGGTCACGGCCGCGGCCGCCCGGTCACGCCTGTGACTCCCCGGTCACGAACGGCGCCCCCGCGTCCCGCAGCCGCGCGTGCAGCCGTCCGAAGACCTCGGCGGACCGCCCGCCCGGCCAGCCCTGGGGCAGCAGCTCGGCCGGGAGGCCGGGGTCGGCGTAGGGCAGCCGCCGCCACGAGTCCAGTGCCGGCAGATAGTCCCGGTACGCGTCCTGCGCCGGTGTCTCCTCGCGGGCGTCCCAGGCACGCAGCACGGGCTCGTGCCGGTCGAGGAAGTCCTCGTGCTGCTTGGCGATCGCCGCCAGGTCCCACCAGCGGGAGACCGACTCCGCCGTCGCCGCGAACCCGAGGTGCTCACCGCGGAACAGGTCGACGTACGTGTCGAGTCGCAGCCGCCGCAGCGTGTGCCGGGTCTCCTCGCAGAGCCGGCCGGGGGCGATCCACACCCCGGGCGCGGCGGCGCCGAAGCCGAGTCTGACCAGCCGCGAGCGCAACAGGTGGCGCTTGTGCCGCTCGGCCTCGGGCACGGAGAAGACGGCGATGACCCAGCCGTCGGACAGGTCGGCGGAGGAGGGCGCGTAGATCCGCCGGTCCCCGTCGTCGAGCAGCTGCCGGGCGTCCGCGGAGAGCGCGTAACCGGCCGCCCCCTCCGGGGTCCGCTCCGGCACGAGCAGCCCGCGCCGTTTGAGCCGGGAGACAGAGGAACGCACGGACGGGGCGTCGACGCCCAGGACGCCCAGCAGCCGGATCAGCTCGGCCACGGCGAGCGGACCCGGCCGTTCGCGTCCGTACGCGCCGTACAGGGTGACGATCAGGGATCTGGGGGTGTGCTGCTCGGCCACGCGATCACTCTAGAGCTCGCAGCCGGTAGCGCTGCAGCTTGCCGGTCGGTGTACGCGGCAGAGCGTCGAGGAAGACGATCTCCCGGGGGCACTTGAACGGCGTCAGCCGCTCCTTGACGAAGTCCCGCAGGGTGTCGGCCGTCGCCTCATCGCTCTCGGCGCCCTCCCGCAGCACGACATAGGCCACGGCGATCTGGCCCCTCAGCTCGTCGGGCCGTCCGACGACGGCCGCCTCCGCGACGTCCGGATGGTGCAGCAGCGCGTCCTCCACCTCGGGCCCGGCGATGTTGTACCCGGCCGAGATGATCATGTCGTCGGCCCGGGCGACGTAGCGGAACCAGCCGTCGGGCTCGCGGACGTACGTGTCACCGGTGAGGTTCCAGCCGCCCCGCACGTACTGGGTCTGTCGCGGGTCGGCCAGATAGCGGCAGCCCACCGGGCCGCGAACGGCCAGCAGCCCCGGCTCGCCGTCCGGCACCGGCAGGCCCTCGCCGTCCACCACACGTGCCTGCCACCCGGGTACGGGGACCCCGGTGGTGCCCGGCCTGATCGACCCGTCCGCGGCGGAGATGAAGATGTGCAGCAGCTCGGTCGCCCCGATGCCGTTGATGATCCGCAGCCCGGTCCGCTCCAGCCATGCCTGCCAGGTCGCGGCGGGCAGGTTCTCCCCGGCCGACACACAGCGGCGCAGGGACCGGGTCTCGTGGGAGTCGAGCTGGTCGAGCATCACGCGGTACGCGGTCGGCGCGGTGAACAGCACCGACACCCGGTGCTCCGCGATCGCGGGCAGCAGTTGCCCGGGGCCGGCCTGTTCCAGCAGCAGTGCCGACGCCCCGGCCCGCATGGGGAAGACGACGAGCCCGCCGAGCCCGAAGGTGAAGCCGAGCGGCGGGCTGCCGGCGAACACGTCGTCGGGCTCCGGCCGCAGCACATGCGCGGAGAACGTGTCGGCGATCGCCAGCACGTCCCGGTGGAAGTGCATGCACCCTTTGGGACGGCCGGTGGTGCCCGACGTGAAGGCGATCAGCGCGACGTCGTCGGCCGCCGTCGCCACCGGCTCGTAGGGCTCCGGCCCGGCCGCGGCGGCCAGGCGCAGCAGGTCGTCGGGCGCGTCGCCGCCGTAGGTGGTGATCCGCAGCCCCGGCACCTCCGCCTTGACCAGGTCGTCGACCGTCCGCACGTCGCACAGGGCGTGGCCGACCGAGGCGATCTCGCACACCGTGGCCAGTTCGCCGGCCCGGTGCTGCGCCAGGACGGTCACCGCCACGGCGCCCGTCTTCATCACCGCGAGCCAGCACGCGGCGAGATGCGGCGTCGTCGGCCCGCGCAGCAGCACCCGGTTGCCGGGGACGACCCCGAGCTCCGCGGTGAGGACGTGCGCGATCCGGTCCACCTGCTCGCGCAGGTGCCCGTACGACCAGACCTCCCCCGCGCCCGAACGGAAGACGGGGCGGTCCGCGCCGAAGCGCTCGATCGTGCGGTCGAGCAGCTCCTCGCCGCAGTTGAGGCGCTGCGGGTACCGGAGCTCGGGCAGCTCGAAGAGGAGTTCCGGCCACTGGCCGATGGGCGGCAGATGGTCGCGCGCGAAGGTGTCGAGGTGGGCCGAGGGTGTCAGCTCCATGGTTCGCCCCCTGTCGGGTCGGCGTCGCCAAACGAGCGTATCGTGACAGTGACGACAGTCAACAGTTCGCGATACCGTGCTTTTCGAAGGCGCCCGCCAGGGCCGTTCCCGGCCGTCCGCGGACCGTCCAGGCCGTTCTCAGTGGGAGCACGAATGTCCGTATTCTCGCTCGATCCGGTACAGACCGCCTGGTGTGCGCGGCTGCGTGCCCTGACGGAGGAACGTCTCCGCCCGCTCGCGGAGAAGGGCGAACCGGGCCGCGTCAACCGCCCCTTGATCCGGGCGCTCGGGGAACTGGGGCTGCTGGAGCGCCTGTTCACGGCCGGTGCGCTCGAACTGTGCCTGCTGCGCGAGTCCCTGGCGTACGGCTGCACGGAGGCGGAGACCGCGCTCGCCCTCCAGGGGCTCGGCACGTCGCCGCTCGTCCAGGCGGGTACCGACGCGCAGCGCGACCGCTGGCTCCCCGAGGTGGTGGCGGGCCGGGCCGTCGCCGCCTTCGCGCTCAGCGAGCCGGAAGCGGGCTCCGACGCCGCCGCCCTCGCTCTGAAAGCGGTGCCCGACGGCCGCGGCTGGCGGCTGAGCGGCGAGAAGCGGTGGATCTCCAACGCCCCGGAGGCCGACTTCTACACCGTCTTCGCCCGTACCACCGAAGGCGCGGGAGCCCGCGGCGTCACCGCGTTCCTCGTCCCGGCCGACCGCCCGGGTCTCGCCGGCAGCGCGCTGGAGATGCTCTCCCCGCACCCGATCGGCGCGCTCACCTTCGACGACGTACCGGTCACCGCCGACGACCTGCTCGGCGAGCCGGACCGCGGCTTCCGCGTGGCCATGAGCACCCTCAACCTCTTCCGCCCCAGCGTCGGCGCGTTCGCCGTCGGCATGGCTGAGGCAGCCCTCGACGCGACCCTCGCCCACACCGCCGCCCGCCGCGCGTTCGGCGGCCCGCTGAGCGATCTCCAGTCCGTCGCCCACACCGTCGCCGAGATGGCCACCCGCACGGAGGCCGCCCGGCTGCTCGTCCACGCCGCCGCCTCGGCGTACGACGCCGGGGCCGCCGACGTGCCCAAGCGGGCGGCGATGGCCAAACTGCTCGCGACGGAGACCGCCCAGTACGTCGTCGACTCCGCGGTCCAGCTGCACGGCGCCCGCGCCCTCCAGCGGGGTCATCTCCTCGAGCACCTCTACCGCGAGGTCCGCGCCCCCCGGATCTACGAGGGCGCCACCGAGGTGCAGCGCACGATCATCGCCAAGGAGCTCTACGCCGAGGAGGCCCGCGCATGAGCCTGTCCCGCCACAACCCGGCCGAGCTCTCCCCGCCGACCGGCTTCTCCCACGCCGTCACCGCCACCGGCAGCCGCCTGGTCTTCCTGGCTGGCCAGACCGCGCTGGACACGGACGGCAAGGTCGTCGGCGACACGCTCCCCGCGCAGTTCGAGACCGCCCTGTCCAACCTCCTGACCGCGCTCGCCGCTGCCGGCGGCACCCCGCACGACCTCGCCCGGGTCACCGTCTACGCGACCGACGTCGCCGACTACCGGGTCCACGCCCGCGAACTGGGCCGTGTCTGGCGGCGCCTGGCGGGCCGCGACTACCCGGCCATGGCCGTCGTCGGGGTCGTACGGCTGTGGGACGAGCAGTGCCTGGTCGAGGTGGACGGGGTGGCGGTGCTGCCCTGAGCGGGGCGCTCCGGCGCCCGTTGATCGACTGGTGGGGCTTCACCCGACAGGCTTAACGTCGAACAGTGGACGGCCCCGTTCACACCCCCAGCCGGGGGGACCCCTCACGAGGCACGATGCGCCATGACGACTCCGCAGCCGACCTCCTCCGTCCGGACCGCCGCCGCCGATCGCGGTGGCGGGAACGGAATGGCACTGTTCGTCATCGCGTCCTGCCAGCTGATGGTGGTCCTCGACATCACCATCGTGAACATCGCTCTGCCGCACATCCAGAGCTCCCTCGACTTCTCCACCACCAGCCTGTCCTGGGTGGTCAACGCCTATACGCTCACCTTCGGCGGTCTGCTGCTCCTCGGTGGCCGGGTCGGTGACATCCTCGGCAGGCGGCGCGTGTTCATCTTCGGCGTGCTGCTCTTCGTGCTGGCGTCCCTGCTCGGTGGACTCGCCCAGAACTCCGGCCAGCTGCTCGCCGCCCGGGCACTCCAGGGCGTCGGCGGCGCGATCGCCTCGCCGACGTCGCTCGCGCTGATCACCACCACGTTCACCGAGGGCCCCGCGCGCAACCGGGCGTTCGGCGTGTTCGCGGCCGTGTCCGCGGGCGGCGGCGCCATCGGCCTGCTCGCCGGCGGCATGCTCGTCGAATGGCTCGACTGGCGATGGGTGCTGTTCGTCAATGTGCCGATCGGTCTGCTCATCGCGATCGCCACGCCCCGCTGGATCAAGGAGTCGGAGCGCCATCCCGGGCACTTCGACTTCGCCGGTGCGCTGACCTCCACGCTCGGCATGGTGGCACTCGTCTACGGCTTCATCCGCGCCGCACAGGAGGGCTGGCGCGACAGCTGGACACTGGCGTCGTTCGCCGCCGCCCTGGTGCTGCTCGGCGTGTTCCTCGCCGTCGAAAAGCGCTCGAAACAGCCGATCACGCCGCTCCACATGTTCGCCGACCGCAACAGGGCGGGCACGTACGGCATGATGCTGGCGCTCGCTGCCGCGATGTTCGGCATGTTCTTCTTCCTGACCCTGTTCGTCCAGAACGTGCTGGGCTTCGGGCCCTTGCGCGCGGGTCTGGCCTTCCTCCCGGTCAGCGCGGTCATCACCATCGGCGCGGGCCTCGCTTCGCAGCTGCTGCCGAAGTACGGTCCGAAGCCCTTCATGGTGACCGGCGCCGTACTGGCCGCCGCGGGACTGGCGTGGCTGACGCTGACCGACATCAACTCCACCTACGCGGGGAGCATCCTCGGGCCGATGCTGGTCTTCAGTCTGGGGATGGGCATGCAGTTCGTCTCGCTGACGCTGATGGCGCTCTCCAACGTGCCGGTGCACGAGTCCGGCGCGGCGTCCGGGCTGCTGAACGCCACTCAGCAGGTGGGAGGTTCGCTGGGCCTGTCGATCCTGGTCACGGTCTTCGGCACGGCGAGCACCAACGAGGCGAAGCACCTGATCCCGCAGTTCATGGCGGAGGCGACCCCGGCGGAGCGGCTCGCCTTCCAGCGCACCGGCGAACTCCCGCCGCCCTGGGCGGACCAGGTGCTGACCTCGGGTGTGTCCGCGGCGTTCATCATGGCGGCGATCTTCGCGGTGCTTGCGGCCCTGATCGCGCTGCTGGCCATCCAGGTCCGCCCGTCCGACCTCGAACGGCTCAAGGGCGGTGTCACGCCCGGTGGGGGCGCCTGATTCGCTGCGCCACCGGACGCTGGCACGCCGGTGCCGGCAGAAGATTGCCCATTGACCGGCGGCCCTTATGGGCGTTTTATGGATATAAAGGAGACATAAGGCTGCTGGTAGGAGGCGGCGTCCACCATGACCACCCACGCAGACATAGAGCAACACCCGGACCTGGCCGAGATGCGTTCCCGCTTCGAGCGGGCGACCAGCACTCCGCGCGCCCAGGCCGTGGAGACACTGGGCCTTGTCACCGGCATCTACCTGGCGGCATCCCCATGGATCGTCGGCTTCAGCGGACTGACCAACCTGACGGTGTCCAACCTGATCACCGGTATCGCCTTCGCCCTGTGCATCGGCGGTTTCAGCTCCGCGTACGAGCGCACCCACGCCATGGCGTGGGCGGCATGCGCCATCGGCGCATGGACGATCATCGCCCCCTGGGTCGTCGCCGGTGAGATGGATACGACCCGCAGCGTCGTCAGCAACATCATCGTCGGTGCGGTCGCCCTGCTCTGCGGCCTGGCCATGGCTGCTGCGGCAGGCGGGCGGGGCGGCGGCGGTCGCAGGCGCGGCCCCGGCTGACAGCCACTCCGGTCACGGCGAAGGGCCCCGGCGACAAGGAACCGGGGCCCTTCGCCCTGCCGCGGGCCGCGTGGACGGCGGGCTCAGGAGCCGTCGGCCGGGCTGGGCGCTGTGCCCCGCCGCCCGCAGCCGCGGTACCACCTCGTCCTATGCCGAAGATCCCAGCCACGCGCCCGCCACGCGTACGAATTGCGTCATGGCGGCCGACGTAGCCCGCGGGTACGACAATCGGCTTCCCCGTACGGCGCCCCCGCCCGTAAAGGGCTCAGCGGGCAAGGAACTCCAGGAGCGCCTGGTTGAACCGGTCCGCGTGCGTCACGTTCAGCCCGTGGGGCGCGCCCTCGATGAGGACCAGGGTGCTGTCGGCGAGGCTCTCATGCGTCCGCCTGCCGCTGACTTCGAACGGGACGACGGCATCCGAGTCGCCGTGGATGACCAGGGTCGGCACCGTCATCGCGGCGAGGTCGTCGCGGAAGTCGGTGCGCGCGAACGCCGCGATGCAGTCGAGCGTGCCTTTGGGGGACGCGAGAGTGGCGGTACCGACGTTGTAGGCGTGCTGCGCCGCACTGACCAGATCGGTGCGCTCGCCGACCCGGAAGAAGTCGGTGACGAACCCGTCCAGGAACGCCGGCCGGTCCTCGAGGACACCCACCTCGAAGCGGCTGATCGTGGCGTCGTCCAGACCTCCGTCGGGGTTGTCCGCGGACCGGTAGAGATACGGCGGCACGGCGGCCGCCAGCACTGCCTGCCTGACCCGCCCGGTCCCGTAGATGCTGAGGTAGCGGACGACCTCCCCGCCGCCCATGGAAAAGCCGACCAGTGTCACATCGGTGAGGTCGAGATGGACGAGCAGAGCGCCGAGGTCGTCCGCGAGGGTGTCGTATTCATAGCCGTCCCACGGCTGCGACGACTGCCCGAATCCGCGCCGGTCATAGGTGATGACGCGATATCCGGACTCGACCAGCGGTGCGATCTGCTTCTCCCAGGACCGGCCGCTCAGCGGCCAGCCGTGGACGAGCACGACCGGTCTCCCGTTTCCGAAGTCCTCGTAGTGGAGTTCGACGGTGGCGTCTTTCCCGGTGTTCAGTTCGATCCTCGGCATCGGAGCGACGTCCCTTCGCTGAACAGGCGGATTGCCTGACCGCCGTCCCCTGCACATGAGATCCGTCGCACGACGGCGAGGAGTGCGAACGTATTCCACGACATCATTCCGGCACGTCGAATCGGTGTCCGGCGAGCAGGTCCGAACGGGTGAAGATCAATGGGTGGAAATCTCTGCCGTCATCGTTCGGCAAGCTGGAATCCGAGCCGTTTCAGCCGTTCCCGGGCGCGACTTCTCCGAAAAAACGGGCCGGAATCCACGGGCGCCGGGGCGCGCGCTCTGTGACGCGGTTCGCAGGGGTGGCACCATGGCCGCACGCACTAGGCGCGGCCGTCACTCGTTTCCTGGGGGATCGATGAACACCAGGCTCCCGCTTCCGTTCCGGCTCCCGTTCCGTCTCGTCGCCGCGACGGCCCTGACCGTCCTGGCGCTCGTCGGCTGCACGGGCTCCGGCGGGTCGGCCAGCGCGTCGCAATCACCGTCGTCCCGCCCGGCGACGTCCTCGCCGGCGCAGTCCGCTCCCGTGTCCGACCCGCCGGCCACCACCGCGCCGGGCACGCCCTCCGCGACGGCGTCCGCGCCGGGGAGCAGCGCGCCGTTGCCGGGGTTCTCGGACCTCCAGCCGCTGTGGCCGTTCACGACACTCGCCCAAGCCCGCGAGTGGGAGCGTGAGTTCCGCTCCGGCGGCCACCAGCCCTGGCACCTCGACCCGGAGCAGACCGCCCTCTCCTTCACCCAGCACTACCTGGGCTTCGAGGACGTCGACCGGGTCACCTCACGGTCCGTCGACGGCAGGGAGGCCCGGATCGGCGTCGGCCTGAGTGGTGCGGAGAGCACGGGAACCGCGGCCGTCATCCATCTCGTGCGCTTCGGCACCGGCCCGGACGCCCCGTGGGAGGTGGTGGGCACCGACGACACGACGTTCTCGATGACCGCGCCCGCCTACGGCTCCGTCGCACGTACCCCGATGACGGTCGGTGGCCGGATCACCGGCGTGGACGAAAGTGTCCGCGTGGACGTGCGCCAGCCGTCGTCGCGGGATCTGCTGGGCACCTCGTGCTGCATGTCGGCGGGCGGCAACAACCAACCGTGGAGGTCGTCCGTCTCTTTCACCGGCGCCGTCGACCCGGTGCTGACGGTCGTCGCGTCCACGGGCGGCCACATCGCGGAGGTCGAACGCTTCACGGTCACGGCGGTCCGCACCGGCTGACCCGTGGGCGGCCGCCGCGACGGCCGCCCACGGTGTTCAGGAGAGCCAGTCGGCGTAGCGGGTGGGCGCGAGGTGGGCGTCCTTGTCGGTGAGGACGTCACCCTTGACGGTGCCGAACATGCCGGCGGCGGGGTCGGTGACGACGGTGCGGCCGTCGGAGCGGTGGGCCAGTGTGATCCGGCCCAGTTCGTCCAGGGGGAAGATCTCGGGGCCGGCGATGTTGTGCACGTCCCCCAGCGGTGTGCCCGCGGCGACTTCCGCCACCGCGCGGGCCACGTCCTTGGAGGCGATCGGCTGGATCGGCGTGGCGGGCAGCCGGACGGTGTCGCCGTCGGCGGTCCAGGACAGGACCGCGTCCATGAACTCCATGAACTGCGTGGCGCGGACGATCGAGTAGGGGATCGGTCCGGCCTTGAGGAGGTCCTCCTGGAGGACCTTGGCCCGGTAGTAGTCCAGTTCCGGCACCTGGTCCACGCCGACGATCGACAGGATCACGAAGTGGCGGACGCCGCCTTTCTCCGCCGCGGCCAGCAGGTTGTCCATCGAGGTCCGGAAGAAGGCGGGGGAGGCTTCGTCGAAGGTCGGGGAGTTGGTGAGGTTGACGACGACGTCGGCCCCCGCCACCGCCTCGTCCAGTCCCTGGCCGCTGATGACGTCGACTCCGGTGGACAGCGCGTGCGGTACCGCCTCATGGCCGGCGGCGTTCAGCTGGTCGACGACCTGTGACCCGATGAGCCCGGTACCGCCGATGACCGCGAACTTCATGACATGCCCTTCGTCGGGGGATATGTCCGCAATATGGCATACGACCCCATGAGGGCGCCGCACGCACCAAACTCGGACACGTTCTGTCCGGGACTATACTTGGACAAGTCTTGTCCGAGTCAACTGCGTCGTTAGAGTGACCGAGTGAAGATGTCCGGCGGAGTCGAGTGGGCCCTGCATTGCTGTGTCGTGCTCACATCGGTCGAGGAGCCCGTCCCCGCGACCCGGCTGGCGGAGCTGCACGACGTCTCGGCGAGCTATCTGGCCAAGCAGTTGCAAGCCCTGTCCCGTGCCGGGCTCGTGCGTTCGGTGCAGGGCAAGGCGGGCGGCTACGTACTCACCCGGGAACCCGCCTCGATCACCGTGCTCGATGTGGTCGAGGCGGTCGACGGTCCCGGCCAGGCCTTCACGTGCACAGAGATCCGCCAGAGGGGTCCGCTGGCCACCCCGGCCGAGTCGTGCACCGTGCCCTGCGCGATCGCCCGCGCGATGGCGGGGGCGGACGCGGCATGGCGAGCGGCGTTGCGCGCCGTCTCGATCGCCGATCTCGTCCAAGGCGTCGGCTCCGACTACGGCCCGGGCGCGCTGGCGGGGATCAGGGAGTGGCTGACCGCGTCGGACGCGTGACGGCCCGACACGGCACCTTCCCCGCAGCCCTGTGTTCGCGGATCACCCGCTGTCGCCCGGTGTGAGACGTGAGGTGATCCATGGCGCGAGGAAGTGACCGAGGAGGGTGGCGCCGGCGACGGCGCCGAAGGTGATGCCCCAGGCGACGGGCCCGAGTGGGGTGCAGCCGAAGAACTGGCTGATGCCGGGGACCTGGATGATGGCGACGAGGACGGCCGCGGAGCCCAGTCCGGCCACCAGTACGTTGCGGTCGGTGCCGCCGGTCGTGAGGGTCTGGGCGAGCTGGGTGCCGACGACGGCGGCGAGGGCGACGGTGGCCGCGCGCCGGCCGCGGCCCGTGAGGCGGGCCGCCGTCCACGCCAGGCCCGCGCCGAGGGCGGTGACGATGCCGCGGGCCAGCATCTCCTGAGTGAGGGCGGTGCCCAGTGAGCGGTGGGGGCCCTCGGCGAGGAGGCGCTCGCCGGTCTGGCCGGACGGCTCACGCACCGCGATGGCGAGGGACGGGGCGAGGTCGGTGAGCAGGTTCACGAGCATGATCTGACGCGCGTTCAGCGGTGTGGCGCCGGTGATCGCGGAGGTGAGGACGCTGAAGGTGACCTCGCCGAGGTTCCCGCCGATGAGGATGGCGAGCGCCGCGCGGACGGAGGTCCACATGGCCCGGCCTTCCATGAGGGCGGAGACGATGGTCTCCAGCCGGTCGTCCGTCACGACGAGGTCCGCGGCCGCGGTCGCGGCCGGGGTGCCGCGGCGCCCGAGTGCGATGCCGACATCGGCGAGGCGGATGGCGGGAGCGTCGTTGGCCCCGTCGCCGGTCATCGCCACGACTCTGCCGATGCGCTGGTAGGCCTGGACGATCCTGACCTTGTGACCGGGGCTGCAGCGGGCGATGACGTCGACGGAGGGCAGCAGCTCGTCCAGGGCGGCATCGTCCAGTTCGTCGATCTCCGGGCCGGTGCAGACCTTGGGCTGCGCGACGTCGTCACTGATGGTGGAGGCGATGGCGTCGGCGGTGGCCGGGTGGTCGCCGGTGAGCATGACGGTGTGCACGCCCGCCTCGCGCAGCCGTGCCGTCGCCGGTGCCGCGCTCTCGCGTACCGGATCGGCGAGTGTGACGAAGCCGAGGAAGACCAGCCCTTGTACGGCTTCGTCCGTGAGATCCTCACCGGTCTCCATACGGCGTTCGGCCACGGCCAGGACCCTCCGGCCCGCCGCCGCGAGTTCCTCGGCCGTTCCGGCGAGGGCCGTCCTGGCCGCGTCGTCGAGAGCCACGGCACCGTGCGGCTGCCGACGCCGGGTGCATCGGCTGACGACGTTCTCCGGCGCCCCCTTCACGCTGAGCAGGACACCGCCGGCGGTGTGGCCGGCGGTGGCGTGGTACGCCCTGGCCGGCTCGAAGGGCAGGGCGTCCGTGCGCCGCCAACGGGGCGCGCCGGTACGGGTGGTGACGTTCGCACGGCGAGCGCCGTCCACGATGGCCCGGTCGGTTCGGTGAGCCATCGGTTCGGCCTGACGGGCGGGCGGCGTGGCACGCAGCGCCGCGGCGAGAACGTCCTTGTGGAGGGTGTCGAGCCGGTCGGGTGCGGCGGCGTCCTCGCCATGACTGACGCCGGAGAGTTCCAGGGTTCCCTCGGTCAGGGTCCCGGTCTTGTCGAAGCAGAGGACGTCGGCGCGACCCAGTGCCTCGATCGTGCGGGGGTTGCGCACGAGGGCGCCCCTGTCGGCCAGGCGGCGTGCGGCGGCGAGCTGAGCGGCGTTGACGAGGAAGGGCAGGCCCTCGGGTACGGAGGCGACGGCCAGGTTGACGGCGGAGGCGAGATTGTCGGTCAGGGGGCGGCCGTGGAGGAGGCCGGAGAGGGCGACAGCTGCGGCGGATCCCAGGGCGATGGGCATGCTGGCGCGGGTGAGCGAGGAGAGCCGGGCCTCCACGCCCGTTTCCGGTGCGGCCTGGCGGGCGGTGGCGAGACTGCGTCCGGCTTCCGTCGCCGAGCCGGTCGCGACGACGACGGCGACGGCTCGTCCGGCGGAGACGGTGGTGCCCTCGTAGAGCATCGAGCGGCGTCCGGTGATGTGTGCGGCGACCACCGGCGCGGGATCCTTGCTCACGGCCAGGGATTCCCCGGTGAGGGAGGATTCGTCGACCTCGAGGCCTTCCGCCTCCAGCAGCCGGCAGTCCGCGGGCACCACCAAATCGGGCCCCAGGCAGACGATGTCGCCGGGGACCAGATCCCCCGACGCGACCAGACGCTCCCGCCCCTCGCGTCGCACACGCGCCCCGATGGCCGAGCGGGCGAAGAGCTCGGCGAGCGCGTGATCCGTCCGCACTCGCTGGACGCCGCCGACCAGTGCGGAGACACCGGTGATGGCGGCGACCAGAGCGGCGTCGGTCCGGGACCCCACGGCAGCGGCGAGAGCGGCGCCGGCGGCGAGGATCGGGGTGAGCGGATTGGAGAGCTCCTCGACGAACGCGTACGGCAGGGTCAGCTTCCTCGGTCCCCCCGCGTGCGCCTCGGGGCTGCGAGCGGCCGCTTCCTGCGCGGAGAGGCCCTCTGGGCGGGTTCCCAGCCGCTCCAGGGCGCGGTCGGCGGGCATGAGGTGCCAGGGGACGTGGGTCACCGGCGGCGTGAGGGGGCGGCCCAGCAACTGCCGGGCGCGCCAGGTACCGAGGCAGAATGCCGCGGCCCCGGCCATGTTGCTCACGGCCAGTACCCGCGCGGTCGCCCGCCAGGCCGGACCCTGCAGGGCGGCGACAGCGCCGACCCCGCTCGCTCCCGCGGCCAGGTAGTGGCTGTCGCGGTCCACGACGGCGGCCACCCCTACCGCGTCGACGATCAGGCCGGCCGCCTCGAGGTCTGCTCCGACCAGGATGTGGGCGCCCCATGGGGTGTGCTCGTCCTCGCGTTGCACGCCGATCGCGCAGTCGGCGGCGGCCAGCGCGCGGCGATCGCCGGAGATCAGCAGAACGACCGCGCCATCGGCCTGGAGGTCACGGACCGACGCCGCCAGGCGGTCGCCCGCGGGCACCACGGCATCGGCGAACGTCAAGGCGGGGCTCTCCTGGTCGGACGCGACGACGACCCGAGCGCCGGCCCGTCGCGCTGCCGCGGCGACGGCCTCGGCTCCGGGCGCCGACTCGGTGCCCAGCCCCGCCACCGCCTGAAGCCGTCGGCCCTGAGCCAGCCCGAGGGTCTTCTCACTGCCCCGCCTCCGCAGCCGCTTCGCCGCCTTGCGACCGGTCCGCCCTTCCAGGTCCAGCTCGTCCAGCGGCCCCAGCACCCAGTCGTCTGCGCGGCCGACGGCCAGAGGCGCGTCGGAGTCGAAGATCGCGAACAGCCGCTCGGAGACCTGCTCGGGATCAGCGTCCTCCAGCAGCTCCATGTCCACCGGCTCGTACCGGTCCCCCCGAAGGGCGTTCTCCTCCAGGACGATGGTGTCCACCTGCCCCAGGCGTCGCAGAGCGGTGCGGTCCATCGTCACGACGCCGCGCAGGGCCAGATACCGGCCCAGAGCCGTGGCGAAGCCCTCACGTCCCGCGTCCGGCGCCTTCGGCACCGAGGCCAGACCGACCGCGATCGCCTTACGGATGCCGGCGAACGGCAGGGCGGCCGCACCGGCGGCGATCCCCGCCGCCATCGACCGCTCCGCGTACCGGTCGGCGCCGTCCTGCGGCGGCGGGCCCGCCCGGCCGGTCGTGACCGCGTCCGCCGAGGCTTCTTCCGGTCCACGGACGAGCACGGCCTCGCGCTCGCGCCACGCCGTGCGTTCGGCGTCCGCCTCCCGCCACACCGCCAGACGCTGCAGCACGTCCAGGGCAAGCCCCCCACCGCCTGTGGCCACGCCCTGCACCAGCGCGCCGATCACCGGAAGCAGCGAATCGGCCTGCTCACGCGGGCCGATGTCCTCGACCAGGTGCCGAAGTCGCGGATGGTGACGAACGGCGTCGATGCCGCCGGAGATCTCCGGCGGCAGGCGGAACCAGGGAGCGAGCCGCCGGAACGTCACCAGGGCCAGTCCCAGCGTGTCCGCCACCAGAGCCGGCACCGCCGGGGAAGGCGGACCTTCCGCCGGGTGATGCGGCTCCGGCTGCCACTCGTCGAACGCCTCCGCGTCCGCGGCATGGTCGCCTTCGGCCTGCTCGACCAGCGCGACGAGCTCACTCTCGTGGGGAGCGGGCGAACCGACCGCGATGATCACCCGCTCCATGGGCGCGTTCACCCGGGCCCACAACACCCCCGGATGTCCCTCCACGGCACGCACCACACGGCGGGCGACGGCCTCGCCGCCCGCGCCGTGGACACCGCAGACCGCGATGTAACAGCGCTCGGACGACCACCACACCTCACGGCCGGGGCCGGTCAGAAGACTTTCCGCCATCCCCCAGGCAGCCCGGGCGCCGGACACCGCACAAGAGGCGACGCCGGAGACGATCGAACGCAGGAACGGCGGCGTTCCGAGGGCCGAGGCATGCTCCGGCGGCATGAGGCGTGCCTCCTCGCATCAGAGCGGTCGGTGCGGATGAAACCTTCAGACGCAGTCTCATCGAAACTCATGAAAGGGGCGATACGGGATAGACCTATTGATAAGGGTTCCAGAAGTCCTGATCGAACAGTCGAGGCGATACCAGTGACCTCCACACCCCGAACGCACTTCCCGTCCGGCACCGGAACACCCGCCCCGGGCGAGCGCCTCACCGGGCCCCCTTCCGAGGCCACACCACCGTCGTCGGCGGCGAAGCAGCGCACGGTCTCCCTGACCATGCCCTCACCCGGCCAGGTGGCAAGCGGCGCGCTGAACGCCGCCATGCTCCCCGTCGCCGTCGCCCGGCAGGTCCTGCCCGCCAAGAAGGGCCTCCCGCTCTACCTCGGCCTGGGCGTCCTCGGAGCCGCGGACGTACTGGAATGGCCCGTCGCCCTCGGTATAGGGGTCGGTTACGCCGTTCTGCGCCGGGGCGACGGCGTTCTCGCCGCCCCGCCTGCCGCCACCACCGCAGACGCACGACCCACCGTTGAATCCGCCGGGAACAAGGAGGAGAAGTCCACCATGACGACCGCACGCGAGATCATGACCCCGGACGTCACCTGCATCGGCGCCAAGGAAACCGCCCTGGACGCGGCGAAGAAGATGACCGAACTCGGCGTCGGAGCCCTGCCCATCTGCGGCACCGACGAAAGGCTCAAGGGCATGCTCACCGACCGCGACATCGTCGTGAAGGTTCTGGGCGCCGGTAACGACCCCGCCCAGGTGAAGGCCGGCGACCTCGCCCAGGGAGAAGTGGTGACCATCGGCGCCGACGACGAAGCCGAAGAGATCCTGCGGACCATGAGCCGGCACAAGGTACGCCGGCTTCCGGTCATCGACGGCCACACGCTGGTCGGCATCGTCGCCCAGGCCGACGTCGCACGCGCCCTGCCCGACCCCAAGGTCGGCGACCTGCTCGAAGCCATCTCGAGCTGACCCGCATGACGACGCACCCCCCTTCTGCCGGTCAGAAGGGGGGTGCGGGGGATTCGTCCGTCAGATGTCGCGGAAGATCTCGATCTGCGCGCCCACGGAGTTGAGCCGCTCGGCCAGGTCCTCGTAGCCGCGGTTGATCACGTAGACGTTGCGCAGCACCGACGTGCCCTCGGCGGCCATCATCGCCAGCAGGACGACCACCGCCGGGCGCAGCGCGGGCGGGCACATCATCTCGGCGGCGCGCCAGCGGGTCGGGCCCTCCACCAGGACGCGGTGCGGGTCGAGGAGTTGGAGGCGGCCGCCGAGGCGGTTGAGGTCCGTCAGGTAGATGGCCCGGTTGTCGTAGACCCAGTCGTGGATCAGGGTCTGGCCCTGGGCGACGGCCGCGATCGCCGCGAAGAACGGCACGTTGTCGATGTTCAGGCCGGGGAACGGCATGGGGTGGATCTTGTCGATGGGCGCCTCGAGCTTGGAGGGCCGCACGGTCAGGTCCACCAGCCGGGTGCGCCCGTTGTCCGCGGCGTACTCGGGGGTGCGGTCGTGGTCGAGGCCCATCTCCTCGAGCACCGAGAGCTCGATCTCGAGGAACTCGATCGGCACCCGGCGGATCGTCAGCTCGGACTCGGTGACCACGGCGGCGGCCAGCAGGCTCATCGCCTCGACCGGGTCCTCCGAGGGGGAGTAGTCGACGTCGACGTCGATGTTCGGGACGCCGTGCACGGTCAGTGTCGTCGATCCGACCCCCTCGACCTTGACGCCGAGCGCCTCCAGGAAGAAGCACAGGTCCTGGACCATGTAGTTGGAGGAGGCGTTGCGGATGACGGTGACGCCGTCGTACCTGGCGGCCGCGAGCAGCGCGTTCTCGGTCACGGTGTCGCCGCGCTCGGTCAGCACGATGGGGCGGCCGGGGGAGACGGAACGGTCCACCACCGCGTGGTAGATGCCCTCGGTCGCCGTGATGTCCAGGCCGAAGCGGCGCAGGGCGATCATGTGCGGCTCGATGGTCCGCGTCCCGAGGTCGCAGCCGCCGGCGTACGGCAGACGGAAGTTGTCCATCCGGTGCAGCAGGGGACCGAGGAACATGATGATGGACCGGGTCCGGCGGGCGGCCTCCACGTCCATCGCGTCCATGTCGAAGCCGGCCGGTGGGACGATCTCCAGGTCGTGTCCGTCGTTGATCCAACGGGTCCGTACGCCGATGGAGCCCAGGACCTCCAGCAGCCGGTAGACCTCTTCGATCCGGGCGACGCGGCGCAGCACCGTGCGGCCGTTGTTGAGCAGCGAACCGCAGAGCAGTGCCACACAGGCGTTCTTGCTCGTCTTCACGTCGATGGAGCCGGAGAGCCGGCGCCCGCCGACCACGCGCAGATGCATCGGGCCGGCGTAACCGAGAGAGACGATTTCGCTGTCGAGCGCTTCACCGATGCGCGCGATCATCTCAAGGCTGATGTTCTGGTTGCCGCGCTCGATGCGGTTCACCGCGCTCTGGCTGGTGCCGAGAGCTTCGGCGAGCTGCGTCTGTGTCCAGCCACGATGTTGCCGGGCGTCACGGATGAGCTTGCCGATGCGTACGAGGTAGTCGTCTGACATGACGGTGAGGCTATCTCACATATGAGATGACGTCGCGTCGGGGCCGGCTGTTCGGGTGACGCTCTGTCAAGCGCAGAGTTCGTCTCCAGGGTGAGCCGCTCGCCTGCCTTCGGCAACCGGAAGGTGGTTGCCACGAGTGAGCGGAAATGCCGTAAATGCTCAAGGAATCAGGACAAATGGAAGGTAGGGCAGGCCCTACCTCCGTTGTCCGCCTGGGCGGATGGCCGCGGCACGGCCCCGGCTTCTACGGTGATCCGCATGCGTCTCCCCACCGTGCGGCAGGCCCTCGCGCACCCCCGCTATCTGCTCTCCGCATGGCCCTGGCGGGCGGCCGGATATCTGCTCAGCAGTGCGCCCGTCGGCCTCGCCGTGCTCATGGTGCTGCTCGTGGGCGTCGTCGTCGGCGGGGTGCTCGCGGTGGTGCTCGTCGGGTTGCCGCTGCTCGTCGTGCTGGCGCTCTCCGGGTTGCCGGTGGCGGCTCTCGAGCGGCGCAGGCTCCGGCTCGTCGACAGCAGGCCGGCCCGCAGCCCGCACCGGGCGCCGGACGGGCCGGGGCCGGCGGTGTGGGCGCGGACCCGTTTCCGGGAGCCGGCGACCTGGCGGGAGCTGGGCTTCGCGCTGGTCCTCGCGACCGTGCTGTGGCCGCTGGACCTGCTGGTGGCCGCGGTCGTGCTCGGCGTGCCACTGGGACTGCTGGGCACACCGCTGGTGATGGCCACGGTGGGCGGGGGCGAGGAGGTGCGGGTGCTCAAGCTGTGGCTGGCGACCTCGTGGCCGCAGGCGTTCGCCGCCGCATCCGTGGGGCTGCTCCTGCTCGCGGTGAGCGGCTACGTCCTCGGCGCCGTCGCCGCCGGGCGCGCCGAGCTGACCCGGGTCCTCCTCGTGCCCGCGGATCCCGAGCGGCAGGAGCGGGTCGCCGAACTGGTCCGCTCCAGGGTCCGGTTGGTGGACGCCTTCGAGGCGGAGCGGCGCCGGATCGAACGCGACCTCCACGACGGCGCCCAGCAGCGCCTGGTGGCTCTCTCCATGACCCTTGGCCTCGCGCGTCTCGACGCGCCGCCCGGTCCGCTCGCCGACCAGCTCGCCAAGGCGCACGACGAGGCGGGCAAGGCGCTGGCCGAACTGCGCGACCTGATCCACGGCATCCACCCCAAGGTCCTCGCCGACCACGGCCTCGGGGCCGCCGTCGCCGACGCCGCCGACCGGTCCGCCGTCCCGGTGGACGTCACCCTCGACCTGCCGGGCCGGCTGCCGGAGGCGGTCGAGGCCGCCGCGTACTTCGTGGTCTGTGAGGCCCTCGCGAACGTCGGCAGACACAGCGGTGCGACCCGCGCCGAGGTGACCGGCCGCCACGACGGCGGCTTGCTGGCTCTCGAAGTGCGCGACGACGGCAGGGGAGGAGCAGACGCCGGGCGGGGCAGCGGACTGACCGGACTCGCGGACCGGGTGTCCGTGCTCGATGGCACAATCTCCCTGTCCAGCCCGCCCGGTGGACCGACCCTGCTGCGTGTGGAGATCCCTTGCGAGTGGAGGACCGAGCACTGCGCGTAGTGCTGGCCGAGGACAGTGTGCTGCTGCGGGAAGGGCTCATCGCGCTGCTGGCCCGCTTCGGACACGAGGTCGTCGCCGCGGTCGGCGACGCCGACGCGCTGCTGACCGCGGTCGCGGAACACACACCGGACGTCGTCGTCACCGACGTCCGGATGCCGCCCGGCTTCCAGGACGAGGGGATGAAGGCGGCCGTGCGGCTGCGGACCGAGCGGCCGTCCCTGCCCGTGCTCGTGCTCAGCCAGTACGTCCAGCGCACCTACGCCTCCGAGCTGCTCGACTCGGGGGACGGCTCCGGTGTCGGCTATCTCCTGAAGGACCGGGTGGGCCAGGTCGAGGAGTTCCACGCCGCCCTCCAGGAGGTCGCCTCCGGCGGCACGGTCGTCGACCCGGAGGTGGTGCGTCAGCTGATCCGCCGCCGCCGCGACCCGCTGGAGCGTCTGACACCGCGCGAACGGGAGGTGCTGGGACTGGTCGCCGAAGGGAGGTCCAACAACGCGATCGCCCGCCAACTGGTCGTCTCCGAGGCGGCGGTGGGCAAGCACATCGGCTCCATCCTGGCCAAACTCGACCTGCCGCCGGCGGACGCGACGCACCGCCGGGTGCTCGCTGTCCTGACCTACCTGCGCGCGTGACACCGGCTCGCCCGGAACCCGCGTCATGGGATCAGGCGCGCGGGCACCGTGAGCGCGTGCATCAGGTACTCCAGCGGCCCGCGCCGGAAGAAGCGGGTCCACACGAGGGCGAAGAGCATGGCTGCCGCGGCGAAGCAGAGGAAGACCGGCAGTGCGGCGGAGTCCGGCAGGTCACGGGTGCCCAGCGCTTTGATGGCGGCAATGTGGCCCACGTACACGGTCAGAGCCATCGATCCGACCGCGCTGACGGGCGTGGTGACCCACCGCAGACGCGCCGAACGGCTGGTGCCGATGAGACACGTGGCCACCACCGCCAAGGCCACGCCGGTGTTGGCCAGGACGGACGGAGTCGTCTGGCTGTGCGGTGAGGCCACCAGGAGCCATGCCGGAATGCCCGAGACGGGGTACGCGCCCACGGCGTCGGACCACCAGGCCGATGCCGCGGTCCCGGTGGCCGAGGCTTCTCGCACCCCCTCCAGTGCCCCCGGAACAAGGTGCAGAGCCAGCCATGACCCGCCGTACCCGCTGACGGCCAGCACACAGCCGAGCAGTCCCACCCTGCCCACGACGCCCGGCCGCCGAAGGTCCAGTTTGGCCACCGCCATTCCCGTGATGATGAAAGGCAGCCAGGTCAGGACCGGATAGGCACCTGTGACGAACAGCTCGACGAGCCCGCCCGAACCGGTGGCGCGGGCCAGCGGGTCGTGGGCGATGAACGTGTCCGACCAGCTTCCGTTGTCGACCTCCGCCCGCAGCACATAGAGAACCTGGGGCATGACGAGCGCCGATGTCACGGCGACGGAACCCAAAGTGGCAGCCCTGAGCCGGTACAGCGGAAGGGCGAGGACGAACAGGACGCCGTAGTAGGAAAGGATCACAAAGACATGGGTGTCGAGGGCGGTGAGGACGTAGCCCAGGGCGATCAGGAAGAAGGAGCGAATCAGGGCCTTGCCCACGGCTTGTCGCCCCGGCCGCCCGGTTCTCGGCTGTGGCCGGCCGGTGAGGATGACCAGAGTGAAGCCGGCCAGCACCGCGAAGAGGGTCGCCGAACGCCCGCGGGCCGCCTCCATCGCCCAGCCCACGGCGCCGCCCACCGACGGATCAGGACCGACGTGCGCGGTGTACATGCCCAAGATCGCCAGCCCCCGGGCCAGATCCAGGCCGACCAGCCGTCCTGTCGACGACGTGAAGGGCGGCCCGGCCGGCGCAGGTGTCTCGGGTGCGATGTCCGGCGATGCGTCGCGCCTCATATGTTCCACAGTCAAGGGAACTGCCGGGTTCCACCATCCGGAGGGCAGCGGCCAAGGGGTGTCCCGGCATGACCCCGCAGCGGTCATGTACTAGAGTTATCTCGACATCGAGATATCTGCCGAAGGCGTACCGCAAGCCGCCAGTCGGTAAGGGTTACCTAACTAAGCCTTACCTTAGCGGATCGGCGAGGAGCCGTGGCGGCAGCATTGAGGTAGTACGCGCATATTGATGAAGGAGACTGTCGTGTCGGCGAACAGCTTCGACGCCCGCAGCACGCTGCAGGTGGGCGACGAGTCGTACGAGATCTTCAGGCTGGACAAGGTCGAGGGCGCCGCGCGCCTTCCCTACAGCCTCAAGGTCCTGCTGGAGAACCTGCTCCGCACCGAGGACGGCGCGAACATCACCGCCGACCACATCCGGGCGCTCGGCAACTGGGACTCCCAGGCCCAGCCCAGCCAGGAGATCCAGTTCACGCCGGCCCGCGTGATCATGCAGGACTTCACCGGTGTTCCCTGTGTCGTCGACCTCGCCACCATGCGTGAGGCCGTCAAGGAGCTCGGCGGCGACCCGGCCAAGATCAACCCGCTGGCCCCGGCCGAGCTGGTCATCGACCACTCGGTCATCGCCGACAAGTTCGGCACGGCGGACGCCTTCGGCCAGAACGTGGAGCTGGAGTACGGCCGCAACAAGGAGCGTTACCAGTTCCTGCGCTGGGGCCAGACCGCCTTCGACGAGTTCAAGGTCGTCCCGCCCGGCACCGGCATCGTCCACCAGGTGAACATCGAGCACCTGGCCCGTACCGTCATGGTCCGGAACGGCCAGGCGTACCCCGACACCCTCGTCGGCACCGACTCGCACACCACCATGGTCAACGGCCTCGGTGTGCTCGGCTGGGGCGTCGGCGGCATCGAGGCCGAGGCCGCGATGCTCGGCCAGCCGGTCTCGATGCTCATCCCGCGCGTCGTCGGCTTCAAGCTGACCGGTGAGCTGCCCGCCGGCACCACCGCCACCGACCTGGTCCTCACGATCACCGAGATGCTCCGCAAGCACGGTGTCGTCGGCAAGTTCGTCGAGTTCTACGGCGAGGGTGTGGCCGCCACGTCGCTGGCCAACCGCGCCACCATCGGCAACATGTCGCCGGAGTTCGGCTCCACCGCCGCGATCTTCCCGATCGACGACGAGACCCTGAAGTACCTGCGCCTGACCGGCCGCGACGAGCAGCAGGTCGCGCTCGTCGAGGCGTACGCCAAGGAGCAGGGCCTCTGGCTCGACCCGGCCGCCGAGCCCGACTTCTCCGAGAAGCTGGAGCTCGACCTCTCCACGGTCGTCCCCTCCATCGCCGGCCCGAAGCGCCCGCAGGACCGTATCGTCCTGGCCAACGCCGCCCAGCAGTTCGCCCAGGACGTCCGCAACTATGTCGAAGACGACATGGAGGCGAGCAAGGAGTCCTTCCCGGCCTCCGACGCCCCGGCGAACACGCCGAACGGCGGACCGTCGAAGCCGGTCACCGTCACCGCTCCCGACGGTTCGACCTACGAGATCGACCACGGCGCCGTCACCGTCGCCGCGATCACCTCCTGCACCAACACCTCGAACCCGTACGTCATGGTCGCCGCCGCGCTGGTGGCCAAGAAGGCGGTCGAGAAGGGCCTGACCCGCAAGCCGTGGGTCAAGACCACCCTCGCCCCGGGCTCCAAGGTCGTCACCGACTACTTCGACAAGGCGGGCCTGACCCCGTACCTCGACAAGGTCGGCTTCAACCTGGTCGGTTACGGCTGCACCACCTGCATCGGCAACTCCGGCCCGCTGCCGGACGAGGTCTCCAAGGCCGTCAACGACCACGACCTGGCCGTCACCTCGGTGCTCTCCGGCAACCGCAACTTCGAGGGCCGGATCAACCCGGACGTCAAGATGAACTACCTGGCGTCCCCGCCGCTGGTCGTCGCGTACGCCCTCGCCGGCTCCATGAAGGTGGACATCACCAAGGACGCCCTGGGCATCGACCAGGACGGCCGGCCGGTCTACCTGAAGGACATCTGGCCGACCGAGGCCGAGGTCAACGACGTCGTCGCCAACGCGATCGGCGAGGACATGTTCAACAAGTCCTACGCCGACGTCTTCGCGGGTGACGCCCAGTGGCAGGCCCTGTCGATCCCGACCGGCAACACCTTCGAGTGGGACCCGCAGTCCACCTACGTGCGCAAGCCCCCGTACTTCGAGGGCATGACGATGGAGACGACTCCGGTCGCCGACATCTCCGGCGCCCGTGTGCTGGCGAAGCTGGGCGACTCGGTCACCACCGACCACATCTCCCCGGCCGGTGCGATCAAGGCCGACACCCCGGCCGGCAAGTACCTCACGGAGCACGGCGTCGAGCGCCGTGACTTCAACAGCTACGGCTCGCGCCGCGGCAACCACGAGGTCATGATCCGCGGCACCTTCGCCAACATCCGTCTGCGCAACCAGATCGCGCCGGGCACCGAGGGCGGCTACACCCGCGACTTCACCCAGGACGGCGGTCCGGTGTCGTTCATCTACGACGCCTCGCAGAACTACCAGGCCGCCGGCACCCCGCTGGTGATCCTGGCGGGCAAGGAGTACGGCTCCGGTTCGTCCCGCGACTGGGCCGCCAAGGGCACCGCGCTGCTCGGCGTCAAGGCCGTCATCGCCGAGTCGTACGAGCGCATCCACCGCTCGAACCTCATCGGCATGGGCGTCCTGCCGCTGCAGTTCCCGGAGGGCGGCTCCGCCGACTCCCTCGGGCTGACCGGTGAGGAGACCTTCTCCATCTCCGGCGTCACCGCGCTGAACGACGGCACCACGCCGCGCACGGTCAAGGTGACCACCGACTCGGGCGTGGAGTTCGACGCGGTCGTCCGCATCGACACCCCGGGTGAGGCGGACTACTACCGCAACGGCGGCATCATGCAGTACGTGCTGCGGAACCTGATCCGCGGCTAGTCGCCCGGTCCAAGGGCCCGCCCTCCGCACCGGCGGAGGGCGGGCCCTTGGCGTTGCGCGAAGCGTTTACAGCCAACGCCCGCCGCGCTAGCTTCACTTGGTGAAGCTGTGGGAGCGCTCCCATGGCTCGGTCCGCCCCCTCACCCACCCCCATGGAAGGGACGTCCGGATGATCCGCCGATTACTGGCGCAGAGCCGCCCCCGGGCATTGCTGCTCACCCTGCTCGCACTGCTCACCGCCATCCCCGCCCTCGGGCTCGTCGTCACCGCCGGCGGCGACGCCGAGGCACACGGCACACCCATGAAACCGGCCAGCCGCACCTTCCTGTGCTGGCAGGACGGGCTGACCGACACCGGGGAGATCAAGCCGATCAACCCAGCCTGCCGCGCGGCGGCCCAACAGAGCGGCACCACGCCCTTCTACAACTGGTTCTCCGTGCTGCGCTCCGACGGCGCAGGCCGCACCCGCGGCTTCGTGCCGGACGGGCAACTGTGCAGTGGCGGCAACACCAACTTCACGGGCTTCGACGCCGCCCGTGACGACTGGCCGCTCACCCACCTGACCTCGGGCGCCACCATCGACTTCTCGTACAACGCCTGGGCCGCCCACCCGGGTTGGTTCAAGGTGTACATCACCAACGACGGCTTCGACCCGAAGTCGGCGCTCACCTGGAACGACGTCGAGGACCAGCCGTTCCTGACCGTCGACCACCCGCCGCTCAACGGCAGCCCGGGCACCGTGGAGGCGAACTACTCCTGGCGCGGCGCCCTGCCCGCGAACAAGTCGGGCCGGCACATCATCTACATGGTGTGGCAGCGCTCCGACAGCCAGGAGACCTTCTACTCCTGCTCGGACGTCGTCTTCGACGGCGGCAACGGCGAAGTGACCGGGGTCAAGGACCCGGGTGACGGCAGCGGCCCGGGCCCCGACCCGACCGACCCGCCGGACCCGACCGACCCGCCGCAGGCCGGTGACTGCTCCGCGACCCGCAGGACCACCGGCAGTTGGGGCGGCGGCTACCAGTCGGAGGTGACCGTCAAGAACACGGGCACCGTGCCGATGCTGGGCTGGATGGTCGACTGGAACCTGCCCGCCGGGCACCGGATCGACAGTCTGTGGAACGGCGCCATGACCGCGCAGGGCCAAGCCGTCATGGTCCACAACGCCGGGCACAACGGGAGTCTCGATCCCGGGGAGTCCACGACGTTCGGTTACGTGGCCTCGGGGCCGGGGGCCGATCCCGCCACCGCTCTGGCCTGCAGACTGGGGTGATACGCGACGGAGCCGCACTCCTGAGGGGAGTGCGGCTCCGTACTGACCGCCGCCCGTGCGGACGGCTGCCGGATCAGAACATCAGACGGTAGGTGTTCCAGCCGCTGCTGCCGATCTTGACCCGGGCCTGGAACGGGGACGAGGCCGAGCCGGTGCCCTTGTACAGCCACAGGGAACCGTCGGTGTGACGGGCGATCAGGTCCGTCTTGTCGTCCAGGTCGATGTCACCGACCGAGGTGAGGTTGTTGAAGATGTTCCACCCCGTACCGATCTTGGTGCGGGCGGAGAAGGGAGCCGTGCGGCTGCCGGTGCCCTTGTACAGCCACAGGGTGCCGCTGCCGTCGCGGGCGACGATGTCGGCCCGACCGTCGCCGGTCAGGTCGCCCTTGCCGGTGATCTGGTTGTAGATCTGCCAGCCGGTGCCGACCTTGGTGCGGCCGGTGACCTGGCCGTTGCCGTAGCCGAGGTAGATCCACAGCGCACCCGCGGAGTCACGGGTGATCAGGTCGTCGGCGGTGGCGCCGCCGAGGTCGCCGGGCGAGACCATCTTGTTGTAGATCTGCCAGCCGGTGCCGACGGAGACCGGCGTGCCGTCCCACGCGAGGTGGGAGAAGCCGCCGGCGCCGTCGATGGCCCAGATGCCGTCGGACAGGCCGTCGGCGTCGTGGTCGACCTGGGTCGCGTGCTTGACGGGACCCCAGTTCTCGCCGCTCCAGATACGGCTGTCCAGGCCGCCGTTGCCGTTCGGCGGGTAGCCGTACAGGGTGCCGGAGCTGTTGACGCCGTAGAGGGCGTTGATCGGCGTCGGGGCTGCCTGCGTCCCGAAGGTGTTGCCGGCCTTGCCGGCTCCGCTCACGGAGGTCGCGGACGGGGCGGGGTCGGCGGCGGACGCGGAGCCGGCGCCTATTCCGGTGATGAGCAGCGCGGCAGCGGTCGCCGCGGCAGCGAGGCGGGCACGGGTCCGGCCGCGCTTGAGGCCAGAGAGTTCGGCCACGTATGTCTCCATAAGGGTGTGTCGAAGAAGTGGCCCGCCGCGCGAGCGGGGCAGGCCATGCTTTGGTCCTGATCTTTCCACATAACCTTCACGGGTCGATTTGGTTTTCATGTACCGGAATTGCTACAGCCGGATAGCGGGCCGCCGCTGCCGGTCGGCGGCCCGCGCCGCCTCGTCGACGCGAACGGGCCGCACCCCTGGGGAGTGCGGCCCGTCGCGGTGGCGCGGGGTCAGTTCAGCAGCTCCACTTCCGCGAGCGTCACCTCGCCCGTGGCGACCAGCCGGTAGTGCCGGTACGAACCCGGCTCCGCCACACCGAAGACGCGGGTCTGTCTGTCCCAGGTGAAGGACTCGCCCGACCGCTTGTCGAGATCCGTCCACGACTGCCCGTCGGCCGAACCCTGCAGCACCCAGCCCGTCGGCGCCTTGTCCTTCGCCGCGGAGGTGAGCGTGTACTGCACCGCGCGGGTCCCGGACGTCACCGGGAGGTCCACCGAGGTGAACGCGGACGTGGTCGCGGACGTGTTGTCGAACAGCGGGCCGCCCGCCGGGATCACGTCGTGCCGGGGCGTGGGTGTCTTGTCGTCCTGGGTGATGGAGACGGGCGCCGCGTCCTTCCCGGTGCCCCACGCGGACGGCTTCGGGCCCATCGCGAACTCGATCTCGCCGCCCTCGGCGATCGCCTCGTGCGGCAGGGCCGTGGAGTTCCACTTCTTGCCGTTGACCTTCAGGCCCTGCACGTAGATGTTCTTCGCGCTGTTCTTCGGGGCCTTCACGACCAGTTCGCGGCCGCTGTCCAGGTGCACGGTCGCCTTGGTGAACAGCGGCGAACCGATGGCGTACTCGCCGGAGCCCATCACCAGCGGGTAGAAGCCGAGCGCGGAGAAGAGGTACCAGGCCGACTGCTCGCCGTTGTCCTCGTCGCCGTGGTAACCCTGCCCGATCTCGCTGCCGGTGTAGAGGCGGGAGAGGACCTCACGGACCTTCTCCTGGGTCTTCCACGGCTGGGAGGCCGCGTTGTACATGTACGTGGCGTGGTGGGCGACCTGGTTGGAGTGGCCGTACATGCCCATCCGCACATCGCGCGCCTCGGTCATCTCGTGGATGACGGAGCCGTACGACCCGACGAACTCGGGCGAGGCCGTCTCCGGCGTGGCGAAGTAGCTGTCGAGCTTCTCACCGAGGCCCGAGCGGCCGCCGTACAGGTTCGCCAGGCCGCGCGAGTCCTGCGGGGCGGTGAAGGCGTAGCCCCAGCCGTTGGTCTCGGTGTAGTCGTAACCCCACACCCGCGGGTCGTACTTGGAGCTCTCCACCCGCCAGTCGCCCTTCAGGTTCCGGCCCTGGAAGAAGCCGGCCTTGGAGTCGAAGAGGGTGACGTAGTTGCGGGCCCGGTTCCGGAAGTACTCCGACTCCTCCTTGTAGCGGGCGTTCTTCGTCTTCTTGTAAAGGGCCTCGCCCATCTCGGCGATGCCGTAGTCGTTGAGGTAGCCCTCCAGCGACCAGGACAGGCCCTCGTGGGTGGAGGTGGAGGCGTAGCCGAGGAACGGCGAGGTCTCCATGCCCTTGCGGCCCACGCCGGAGGCCGGCGGGACGACGGTCGCGTTCTTCAGCGCCGCCTCGTAGGCGGCCTCGGCGTCGAAGTCGACACCCTTGACGTACGCGTCGGCGAACGCCACGTCGGAGCTGGTGCCGGTCATCAGGTCCGCGTAACCCGGGGAGGACCAGCGGGAGATCCAGCCGCCGTCCTTGTACTGCTGGACGAAGCCGTCGACCAGTTCACCGGCCTTCTTCGGGGTGAGGAAGGAGTAGGCCGGCCAGGTCGTGCGGTAGGTGTCCCAGAAACCGTTGTTGACGTAGACCTTCCCGTCGACGATCTTCGCGCCGGTGCGGGTCGGGGTGTCGGGGCCGGTCATCGGCGAGAACGGGCTCGCGTACCGGTACTCCGGGCGCTTCTTGGTACCGGTGTTCTCGAAGCCCGAGTTCGGGTAGAGGTAGAGCCGGTACAGGCTGGAGTAGAGGGTGACCAGCTGGTCGTGGGTGGCGCCCTCGACCTCCACCTTGCCGAGGATGTCGTCCCAGGCGTCCTGCGCCCGGTCCTTCACCCGCTCGAAGCGGGTACCGGCCGGGATCTCGTCGGCGAGGTTCTTCTTCGCCTGGTCCACGCTGATCAGCGAGGTCGCCATCCGCAGATTGACGGTGCGGTCGTCGCCGGCGTCGAAGCGGAGCCGCCCGGTGACGCCCTCGGAGGCCGAGTCGGTCACCGGCGCGTCGAAGACGCCGTACACGAACAGCCGTGTGGCGCCCGTGGACAGGCCGCTCTTGACGTCCGAGAAGCCGGTGAAGGAGCGGGTCGCGGCGTCGAGTGTGAGGCCGCCCTCCTTGGTGACGTTGTCGAATATGACGCTCGCGTCGTCACCGGGGTAGGTGAAGCGCATCATCGCCGCGTGGTCGGTGGGCGTCATCTCGGCCTTGAGGCCGTTCTCGAAGGTGACACCGTAGTAGTGCGGCCTGGCGGTCTCCTTCTCGTGCCGGAAGGGCAGGGCCCTGGCCGTGCGCGAGGTGTCCGGGGTGCCCTCGGCCGCCGACGGCATCACCTGGAACGTCTGCCGGTCGCCCATCCAGGGGCTCGGCTCGTGGCTGGTGCTGAAGGCCTGGACGGTGGGCAGGTTGTCCGCGTTGTTGCCGCGGGCGTACTCGTACAGCCAGCTCTTGGACTCCGAGTTGGTGACCGGCGTCCAGAAGTTGAAGCCGTGCGGGACGGCGGTGGCGGGGAAGGTGTTGCCCCGGGAGAACGAACCGCTGGAGTTGGTGCCGCGGGTGGTGGAGGCGTAGTCCGAGAGATGCTCGAGCCGCTCCTGCCGAGCCTTGGGCGCGAGCGTGACGTCGTCGATCCAGCCCTGGAACTTCGCCGGGCCCTTGGGTGAGTCGTAGGCCACCAGGATCCGGTCGACGGTCTTGCCGGCCGCGACGGTGCCGATGCCCGAGGCGACGGCGTTCCACTGGTTGACGTACAGGCGCTTCGCGGCGCCCTGGCCCGCGGGTGTGAGGAGCCCGCCGTGCGAGTCGGTGGCGCCGAGATCGCTCAGGTAGGTGCCGTCGGTGAAGGCGAGATCCACCGACACGTTGGTGGCGGGGTAGTTCAGGTCCGTCTCCGCCATGGCGGGAAAGACCTTGTAGGACAGCTCGGTGTCGCGCCGCACGGCGACATCGACGTCGAAGACCTTGTTGTACGAGTAGGCCCTGCCGTCCGGCTTGTGGGTGCCGGCGTACTTCAGGGCGCGCTTGCCGGTGAAGCCCGCGCCGGCCTTCGCGGTGGGGGAGCCGCTGGGGCCGCGGTCGACCTGGCTGCGCATGTCGTCGGGGACGGGGGCGCTGGTGTCGCCGTTGGAGAACTGCACGTCCGCCAGCTGGGTGATGTCGGGCGCGCCGTTGTTCTTGGTGATCTCCAGGCGGTAGTGGGCGTAGGCCGTCACCTCGGAGGGGGCGCCGATGTCGAAGGTCCTGGTCTGGAAGCGCTCGGCGAAGGTCTCGTCGGAGCGGCTGTCCAGGACCGTCCAGTTCTCCCCGTCGGCGGACCCCTTCAGCGTCCAGTCCCTGGGGTCGCGCGCGGCGAAGTCGTTGGCGGACGTCAGGGCGTAGGTGGAGACCTTGACCGGCTCGTCGGTGTCGAACTCGATCCAGGCGGTCGGCTCGAACCCCAGCCACTTGCTGCTCGGCAGCAGGTCGACCAGGTTCTCCTTGGTCTCGCCGCCGCCGGTGTTCTCGTCGCTGGCCCGCAGCTCGATCACCTTGTCGGTGACATTGCCCGGTATTCCGCTGGAGAAGCCGCCGTCGACACCCGATGACCGCTTCTTTCCGTCGGTGCCGACTTCAACGGTATTACGCCAGTCCGGCTGGGCTTCGTCCGATTCGAAGGACGAGCTGAATTCCCGGCCCGGCGAGGTGGATTGTCCGGGCTCAGCGGGAAGGGCGGTGGCGGCGGAAGGCGCCGTCAACACCAGCATGGAAGCGGTCACCACGAGGGTGACCGGATTGATCTTTCTGGGCCGGGGTCTGTTTCTGGGCTGCATCCCGGGTCTTCCTCCAGAGGGAAGTCGCGTTGGACAACGTTGTCAGGCGCGAGGCGCAGGCTCCAGTAGGGAGGCAAGTGTCCTACGGTGTCAAGGGTGTTGGCGGGACGTGCCGGTCGGAATCGGACGATCCGTTAAGAGTGCTGCGGTCGTAAGGGTGTTTTCGGGTCCCATGTGTCCGCGAGGTCTCAACTCGGGAAAGATGGGCGCCCAACCTTGCATTTGATCTTGCTCACTCGGCGGGAAGTGGACTATACCTGTCGGCGTCCGCATAGCTGTTTCGTATGGCAGCGGACCAGGGGGGGACGGGGACGGCGGACACGTGCGGAGCACGCGACCGCCGACCGCAGCTACTCCGTTCCCGCTGTCAGCCGCACGATCCGAGCTTCACTGAGTTTCCCTTCGGGAAAACACAGCAACTGACCGCGGTGGCGGGGCCCTTCGCCTGAGGCGAGAAGGACGGGCGACCGGTACACCGCCTGAGTCCTGGAGAAGGCGAGGACTTGAGCATGGGATCCACCTCCACCTCGAATACGCACGGTGAGAGCCTTGGCCGTCGGAATCTGATCAAGCGGGCCGCCGCACTCGGTCTTATTGCCGTACCCACGATGAGCTTCCTGTCCGCCTGTGCGAGCAGCGGCGGCGGCGACGACCAGGAGAAGCAGAAGGGTGAGGTGACCAAGGACAACCCGTTCGGAGTCACCAAGGGCGGCACGCTCGACGTCGTCATCTTCAAGGGCGGCTTCGGCGACCAGTACGCCATCGAGTGGGAGAAGCTCTACAAGGCCAAGTACGGCCCGAAGATCAGCCACCTCGGCACCCAGGAGATCACCGGCAAGCTCCAGCCCCGCTTCAACGCGGGCAACCCGCCGGACGTCGTGGACAACTCCGGCGCCCAGCAGATCAAGCTGGACGTGCTGCACAAGAACGGCCAGCTCGCCGACCTCACCGAACTGCTCGAGGCCCCCGCGCCCGACGACCCGAGCAAGAAGATCAAGGACATCCTCGTCCCGGGCACCGCCGACAAGGGCTTCATCGGCGGCAAAATGCACTCCCTGAACTACGTCTACACCGTCTGGGGAGTCTGGTACTCGGGCAAGATGTTCAAGGACAACGGGTGGGAGGTGCCGAAGACCTGGGACGCCTTCCTGCAGATCATGCGGGACGCGAAGAAGAAGGGCATCGGCGGTCTCGCCCACCAGGGCAAGCACCCGTACTACATCAACGTCATGATCATGGACCTGATCGCCAAGACCGGCGGTCTGGAGGCCATGAAGGCGATCGACAACCTCGAGAAGAACGCGTTCGTCGGCAGCGACGCCGCCAAGCAGTCCATCGAGGCGATCTACGAGATCGTGGACAAGGGCCTGCTCATGCCGGGCACCAACTCCCTGGACCACATCGAGTCGCAGACCGCCTGGAACGAGGGCAAGGCCGTCTTCATCCCCTCCGGCTCCTGGCTGGAGAACGAGCAGCTCAAGCAGACCCCGGAGGACTTCGACATGAAGTTCCTGCCGATGCCCCTGCTGCCCGACAGCAAGCTGCCGTTCGAGGCGATCCGGGCCGGCGCGGGCGAGCCGTTCATCGTGCCGGAGAAGGCCAAGAACAAGGCCGGCGGCCTGGAGTTCCTGCGCATGATGTGTTCGAAGGAGTGGTCGACCAGCTTCGCGCAGCAGGCCAACTCCCTGACCATCGTGCAGGACGGCGTCGACAAGAGCGTCCAGCTCCGCCCGGGCACCAAGTCCGCGGTCGAGGCCGTCGACGCGTGCCCGGTCGAGCAGCGCTTCGACTACTTCTACATCAACTGGTACAGCGAGATGGACGAGTCCATCCGTACCGCGTCCGCGGAGCTGATGGCCAAGCGCATCACGCCGGCCGAATGGCTCAAGCGGGCGCAGGCCGCGGTCGACAAGGCGGCCGAGGACCCGGCGAGCAAGAACAACAAGCGTCAGTAGCCGAGCCGGGAATCCAGGGGCAGGGTGCCATGCAACAGGGTAAGTACCGGTTCGTCACCGGTTTTCTGATCGTACCGGTCGTGCTGTACGCGGTCTTCATGATCTGGCCGTACATGCAGACCTTCGGATACTCCTTCACGAACTGGCAGGGCCAGTCGCAGGAGATGAGTTTCGTCGGCCTCGACAACTACACCGCGTTGTTCTCCGACTCGGTGTTCCTGAAGGCTCTGTGGCACAACATCCTGCTCCTGATCTTCCTCCCCGTCGCGACCATCCTGCTCGCCCTCTTCTTCGCCTACATGGTGAACGTGGGCGGGCGGGGCGGCGCCGGCGGAATCCGCGGTGTCGCGGGATCGGGTTTCTACAAGATCCTTTTCTTCGTCCCGCACGTTCTGTCGATCGCGATCCTCGCCGTGCTCTGGCGGGCGATCTACCGGGGTGACGTCGCCGGACTGATCAACGGCGTCTTCGTCAAGCTCGGCATCTCCGACCCCGCGCACCCGATCGAATGGCTCAACGAGCCCGCTCTCGTGCTGTGGTGCGTGGCCTTCGTGCTCCTGTGGTGGGGCGTCGGCTTCTACCTGGTCCTCTTCTCCGCCGCGATGCAGTCGGTACCCAAGGAGATCTACGAGGCCGCCCTGCTCGACGGCGCGAGCCGCACCCAGTCCTTCTTCCGTGTCACGTTGCCCCTGCTGTGGGACACCGTCCAGACGGCCTGGGTCTATCTCGCGATCCTGGCGATGGACTGCTTCGCCCTGATCTCGGTCATGACTCCGGGTAACAGCTACGGCGGCGGACCAGACCACAACAGCGAGGTCATGGCGACCTATCTGATGCGTAACTTCCTCTCCTTCGGGAAGAGCGGCTACGCCTGCGCGATGGGCGTCGTGATCCTTGTCCTCACGCTGATCCTGTCCCTCGTCACGCTGCGGATCAGCCGCCGCGAGCGCATCGAATACTGAGCGGGGAACCACGCCATGTCGAACACCCGGTTGATCCCCGGCGTCGCCAAGGACGCCGTCCCCGGTCCGAGCGAAGTGAAGAACGGCGCCCGACCCGGGGGAGCCGGCGCGAACGGCGACAGCGAGGGCAAGGTCCTCAACGTCTTCTCGCACGGCTTCCTCATCCTGTGGTCAGTGATGATCGTGCTGCCGCTGATCTGGCTGCTGCTCGGCTCCTTCAAGACCGACACGGAGATCGGTTCCAGCGCTTGGTCGTGGCCGTCGAACTGGAACTTCGACGCCTTCGCGCGGGCCTGGGAGAAGGGGATCGGCGACTACTTCGCCAACACCCTCATCGTGCTCGTCTTCTCCATCCCGCTGACCATGCTGCTCGGCGCGATGGCGGCGTACGTCCTGGCGCGCTACGAGTTCCCGGGCAACCGCTTCTTCTACTACTTCTTCGTGGCCGGCGCGATGTTCCCGGTCTACCTGGGGCTGGTGCCCCTGTACTTCCTCATCGACATGCTCGGCATGCTCAACACGTACCAGGGCCTGATCCTGGTGTACGTCGCCTACTCGCTGCCGTTCACCGTCTTCTTCATGCACGCGTTCTTCCGGACGCTGCCGACGGCGATCCACGAGGCCGCGGTCATCGACGGGGCCTCGCACACCCGGATCTTCTTCCAGGTCATGGTCCCCATGGCGAAGCCGGGCCTGCTCAGCGTCGGTATCTTCAACATCCTCGGCCAGTGGAACCAGTACATCCTGCCGATGACCCTGATGCAGCAGCAGAGCGGCTTCGACAAGGACCGCTCGGTGCTCACCCAGGGCCTGGTGCTCCTCAACCAGCAGCAGGGCTACGAGGGCGACCTGCCGGTGATCTTCGCAGGTATGACGATCGCGATGCTCCCGGTGATCGTCGTCTACCTCTCGTTCCAGCGGCAGGTCCAGTCGGGTCTCACCGCGGGCACCCTGAAATAGCGCGCCCCCCTGCGCACACAGGGCCCCGCCGCGCTGCTGCGCGGCGGGGCCCTGTGTGTTTCCCCCCGGTGCTCCGCAGTGCTCATCCGAGTTTCACCCCGCTCAAGGTCTTGACGGGATAAGCCCCAAAAGGGTCAGCTTAGGGTTCATAAGTTGGAGAGAAGCCGGGGCCTGGATGCCCCGGCCGGGGGCGGTCGTCGCGCCGCCCACCGGGGGCAGGAGTGGATGGGTCAATGGAGACTCCGGGATCGCAGACATCTCTGCACCGGGCCAATCTCGAGCGTGTCGTGCGTGCCGTACGCATGGCGGGTTCGCTGACGCAGGCGGAGATCGCGAGGAGCACCGGCCTCTCCGCGGCCACCGTCTCCAACATCGTCCGTGAGCTCAAGGACGGCGGCACGGTAGAGGTGACGCCGACCTCGGCCGGCGGCCGCAGGGCCCGCAGCGTCTCCCTCAGCGGCGACGCCGGCATCGTGATCGGCGTGGACTTCGGCCATACGCACCTGCGCGTGGCGATCGGCAACCTCGCTCATCAGGTGCTGGCGGAGGAGGCGGAGCCGCTCGATGTGGACGCGTCGTCCGCGGAGGGCTTCGACAGGGCGGAGGCGCTGGTCAACCGGCTGGTGGAGGCCACCGGGATCGGTCTCGGCAAGGTGATCGGCGTGGGGCTCGGCGTGCCGGGCCCCATCGACGTGGAGTCGGGCACGCTGGGCTCGACGGCGATCCTGCCGGGCTGGACCGGCATCAATCCGAGTGAGGAGCTCTCGGCCCGGCTGGGCGTGCCCGTGTACGTCGACAACGACGCCAACCTGGGCGCGCTCGGCGAGATGGTGTGGGGCAGCGGCCGGGGTGTGAAGGACCTCGCGTACATCAAGGTGGCGAGCGGTGTCGGCGCGGGCCTGGTGATAGACGGCCAGATCTACCGGGGTCCGGGCGGTACCGCCGGCGAGATCGGGCACATCACGCTGGACGAGTCGGGCCCGGTGTGCCGTTGCGGCAACCGCGGGTGCCTGGAGACGTTCACTGCTGCCCGGTACGTGCTGCCGCTGCTCCAGTCGAGTCACGGGGCCGAACTGACCATGGAGCGCGTCGTGCAGCTGGCGCGGGAGGGCGATCCGGGCTGCCGTCGTGTGGTGGCGGACGTGGGCCGCCACATCGGCAGTGGTGTCGCCAACCTGTGCAACCTCCTCAATCCGAGCCGGGTGGTGCTCGGAGGGGATTTGGCGGAGGCTGGAGAGTTGGTACTGGGACCCATTCGTGAGTCCGTCTCCCGTTACGCCATTCCCAGTGCGGCGAGGCAGCTCTCGGTGGCTCCCGGTGCTCTGGGCGGGCGTGCCGAAGTGCTCGGTGCGCTGGCCCTCGTGCTCAGCGAAATGGGTGATTCGACCCTTCTGGACAGTGCGTTGCCGGTCGGGGCACCCGCCTTCACTTAGATAACGAATGGCACCGTTGTCATCTCGTTAAGGATTTACTCCTTGACGCTGACCACGGGGCCGAGTTGACTTCCAGCCACCTCGGCCGCAGCGACGCGGCCTCGTCAGGGAGGTTTCTTATCGTGAACGCACATCTGCGTCGTGCCGCCGTTGCTGTCGCCGCCTCTGCGATGGCCGTATCGCTCGCCGCCTGTGGCCAGGCCGGCGACTCGGGCGACAGTGCCGAAGAGTCGCGCGCCAAGAAGGGCGACGCCATCACGATCGGCCTGCTCCTTCCGGAGAACCAGACCGCTCGCTACGAGAAGTTCGACAAGCCGCTCATCGAGAAGAAGATCAGCGAGCTGACGAACGGCAAGGCGAAGGTCGTCTACGCCAACGCCAAGCAGGACGCCACGCTGCAGACGCAGCAGGTGGACACCATGATCACCAACAAGGTCGACGCGCTCATCGTGGACGCGGTCGACTCCAAGGCCATCGCCGGCGGTGTGAAGAAGGCCAAGGACGCCGGTATCCCCGTCGTCGCCTTCGACCGTCTCGCCGAGGGCCCGATCGACGCCTACACCTCCTTCGACAACGAAGAGGTCGGCCGGGTGCAGGGCAAGGCGCTGCTGGAGGCCCTGGGCGACAAGGCCAAGGACGGCCAGATCGTCATGATGAACGGCTCGGTCACCGACCCGAACGCCGCGCTGTTCAAGAAGGGTGCCCACGCCGAGCTCGACGGCAAGGTGAACATCGGCAAGGAGTACGACACCAAGGAGTGGAAGCCGGAGAACGCCAACGCGAACATGGAGGCCGCGATCTCTGCCCTCGGCAAGGACAAGATCATCGGCGTCTACTCCGCGAACGACGGCATGGCGGGCGGCATCATCACCGCCCTCAAGTCGGGCGGCTTCACCAAGCTCCCGCCGGTCACCGGTCAGGACGCCGAGCTTGCCGGTGTTCAGCGCATCGTCGCCGGTGAGCAGTTCATGAGCGTCTACAAGCCGTACGCGCCGGAGGCCTCCGCCGCCGCCGAGATGGCCGTGGCGCTCGCCAAGGGCGAGTCGCTCGACGCGATCGCCAAGGAGAAGGTCGACAGCCCCTCCCAGAAGGGCATCCCGTCGGTCCTCGTCCCGGTGGTCTCGCTGACCAAGGACAACATCAAGGACACTGTCGTCAAGGACGGCGTCTACACGGTGAACGAGATCTGCACCCCGAAGTTCAAGGCCGCGTGTGACCAGCTCGGCCTGAAGTAAGGCCGCACGCCGGAGCCCCGGTCCCCCCGGTGCTCCGGCCTCTGCCCGGACGCACGCGTCCCGCAGATACCTTCCGGTGCCCCGCCCCGCCATCAGCCCCCGCTGCCGGTCGGGGCACCGGTCGGAACACTCGCTGCATTTCCAGTCTGCTCAACCTCCGCGCCGCATTTCCCCCGGCGCGGCATCCCCGCCGGTCAGGCGGCGAAGGAGATGGTTCACGTGTCCGCTACGCCCGTGTTGGCGTTGCGCGGGGTCTCCAAGCGGTTCGGTGCCGTCCAGGCGCTCACCGACGTAGAGCTTGAGGTCCACGCCGGTGAGGTGGTCGCCCTGGTCGGCGACAACGGCGCCGGAAAGTCCACGCTGGTCAAGACGATCGCCGGCGTGCATCCCATCGATGAAGGCTCCATCGAGTGGGAGGGCAAGCGGGTCTCGATCAACCGGCCGCACGACGCCCAGAACCTCGGCATCGCGACCGTCTACCAGGACCTCGCGCTGTGCGACAACATCGACGTCGTCGGCAACCTCTACCTCGGCCGGGAGCTGCAGAAGCGCGGCGTTCTCGACGAGGTCGAGATGGAGCGACGCGCCCTCGAACTGCTGAAGACGCTGTCGATCCGCATCCCCAGCGTCCGTATCCCGATCGCCTCGCTCTCCGGCGGTCAGCGCCAGACCGTGGCCATCGCCCGTTCGATGCTCGGCGAGCCCAAGCTCGTCATCCTCGACGAGCCCACCGCCGCTCTTGGCGTCGAGCAGACCGCACAGGTGCTCGACCTCGTGGAGCGGCTGCGGGAGCGCGGCCACGCCGTCGTCCTCATCAGCCACAACATGGCCGACGTGAAGGCTGTCGCCGACAAGGTCGCCGTGCTCCGGCTGGGCAGGAACAACGGTGTCTTCGAGGTCAAGTCGACCTCGCAGGAAGAGATCATCTCCGCCATCACCGGTGCCACGGACAACGCCGTGACCCGCCGTGCGGCGCGCAACGCGGAGGTTACGAAGTGACCACGGAAAAGACCCCCACGTCCACCGGCACGAAGGTGGTCAACCCGGATGCCGCGCATGACGCGCTGACCGCGGTCGACCCCCGTCTGCTGGTGCGCGAGCAGGGGCTCAAGGGCTACTTCTCCGAGTTCAAGCGCAAGGTGCACGCCGGCGACCTCGGGTCGATCCCGGTCGTCATCGGTCTGATCGTCATCGCGGTGATCTTCCAGACGATGAACTCGCAGTTCCTCTCGGCGGAGAACCTGAGCAACATCGCCGTCACGATGGTCGCCACCGGCATGATGGCCGTCGGCATCATCTTCGTGCTGCTGCTCGGTGAGATCGACCTGTCGGTCGGCTCCGTCAGTGGTGTCTCCGGTGCGATCGTCGCCGTGCTGAGCGTGACGCACGGGATGAACGAATGGCTGGCGCTGGTCGTCGCCCTGGCCAGCGGCGCCGCCATCGGCGCCCTGCACGGCTTCTTCTTCGCCAAGATCGGCGCCCCGGCGTTCGCCGTGACGCTGGCCGGCCTGCTGTTCTGGCTGGGCTTCATGCTGCAGCTGCTCGGTGAGAACGGCACGATCAACCTGGACGGCGACGGCGTCGTCGGACAGCTGACCACGTACTACTTCTCCGACATCGCGGCCGCCTACGGGCTCGCCGCCGTCGCCGTGGTCGGCTTCTTCCTGTCGTCCTTCTTCGACAACCGCCGCCGCGCCGCGGCCGGCGTCCCGTCCCGGCCGCTGTCCGACATCGTGATGCGCACGGTGATCCTCGCGGTCATCGCGTTCGCCGCGGCCGTCATGTTCAACCAGTACAAGGGCCTGCCCCTGGCGCTGGTGCTGTTCCTGGCCGTCCTCGTGATCACGGACTTCGTGCTCCGCCGGACTGCCTACGGCCGCAAGATCTTCGCGCTCGGCGGCAGCGTCGAGGCCTCGCGCCGCGCCGGTATCAACGTCACCGCGGTGCGTATCTCGGTCTTCGCGCTGGCCGGACTGTTCGCGGCCGTCGGCGGCCTGTTCTGGGCCTCCAAGATCGCGGCGGCCAACCAGAGCGCCGGCGCCGGCGACCTGCTGATGAACGTCATCGCCGCGGCCGTCATCGGCGGCACCAGCCTCTTCGGTGGCCGGGGCCGCACCTGGAACGCCCTGCTGGGCGTCATGGTCATCGTCTCGATCCAGTACGGACTCGCCCTGGAGGGCATCGCGACGCCGATCCAGTACATGATCACCGGCGGTGTCCTGCTGGCGACGGTCGTGATCGACTCCGTCACCCGTAGGACGCAGAAGACCGCAGGTCGCGCCTAGTACGACCGCACAGTGCCCGGTGCCGCCCAGCGGTGCCGGGCACTGCTGTGTCACGTCATAGCCGTGACACAGAACGCACCGCCCGATGACGGGGCCCGTGCACGGAACATTAGACTCGGGCAATCGGCAAGGTCGATCAGCCCAGAGCCGATCGGCTCGGATGCAGCTCGAATGCAAGGAGGCACGGGTGGCACTGCTTTCCCGTATCAGGGGACCGCGCGACCTGGACCGGCTCGGACCGGAGCAGTTGGAGCAGCTGGCCGCAGAGATCCGCACCTTCCTGGTGGACGCCGTGTCCAAGACCGGTGGGCACCTCGGACCCAACCTCGGCGTGGTCGAGCTGACCATCGCCCTCCACCGTGTCTTCGAGTCCCCCAAGGACAAGGTCCTCTGGGACACCGGGCACCAGAGCTATGTCCACAAGCTGCTGACCGGCCGCCAGGACTTCTCCCGGCTCAAGATGAAGGGTGGTCTGTCCGGCTACCCCTCGCAGGGCGAGTCCGAGCACGACGTCATCGAGAATTCGCACGCCTCCACCGTGCTCGGCTGGGCCGACGGCCTCGCCAAGGCCAACGAGGTCCTGAAGAAGGACGACCACGTCGTCGCCGTCATCGGCGACGGCGCTCTCACCGGCGGTATGGCCTGGGAGGCGCTGAACAACATCGCGGCCGCCAAGGACCGTCCGCTGGTCATCGTCGTCAACGACAACGAGCGCTCGTACGCGCCGACCATCGGCGGCCTCGCCAACCACCTGGCCACCCTGCGCACCACCGACGGCTACGAGCGCTTCCTCGCCCGTGGCAAGGACCTCCTGGAGCGCACCCCCGTCGTCGGCAAGCCGCTGTACGGCACGCTGCACGGCGCCAAGAAGGGCCTCAAGGACTTCATCGCCCCGCAGGGCATGTTCGAGGACCTCGGCCTCAAGTACGTCGGCCCCATCGACGGCCACGACATCGAGGCGCTCGAGTCGGCCCTCGCCCGCGCCAAGCGCTTCGGCGGCCCCGTCATCGTGCACTGCCTCACCGAGAAGGGCCGCGGCTATCAGCCCGCCCTGGCGGACGAGGCGGACCGCTTCCACGCCGTCGGCAAGATCCACCCCGACACGGGTCTGCCCATCTCGAGCTCCGGCCTCGACTGGACCTCGGTGTTCGGCGAGGAGATGGTCAAGCTCGGCAAGGAGCGCGAGGACATCGTCGCCATCACGGCCGCGATGCTCCAGCCCGTGGGTCTCGACCGGTTCGCCAAGGCGTTCCCCGACCGGGTCTACGACGTCGGCATCGCCGAGCAGCACGGCGCGGTCTCCGCCGCGGGCCTGGCGACCGGCGGACTGCACCCCGTCTTCGCCGTCTACGCCACCTTCCTCAACCGCGCCTTCGACCAGGTCCTGATGGACGTCGCCCTGCACAAGTGCGGTGTGACCTTCGTACTGGACCGGGCCGGTGTCACCGGCACCGACGGTGCCTCGCACAACGGCATGTGGGACATGTCGATCCTCCAGGTCGTTCCCGGCCTGCGGATCGCCGCCCCCCGCGACGCCGACCAGGTCCGCGCCCAGCTGCGCGAGGCCGTGGAGGTCGACGACGCGCCGACCGTGGTCCGCTTCTCCAAGGGCGCGGTCGGACCGGCCGTCAAGGCCGTGGGCAAGGCCGGCGGCATGGACGTGCTGCGCCGGCCGGAGGCCGACCGGCCCGACGTCCTGCTCGTCTCCGTCGGCGCCCTCGCCCCGATGTGCCTGGAGATCGCCGACCTGCTCGACGCCCAGGGCATCTCGACCACCGTCGTCGACCCCCGTTGGGTCAAGCCCGTCGACGAGGCGCTCGCACCGCTCGCGGAGCAGCACCGGGTCGTCGTGACCGTCGAGGACAACAGCAGGGTCGGCGGCGTCGGATCCACCATCGCCCAGGCCCTGCGCGACGCGGGCGTGGACGTGCCGCTGCGCGACTTCGGCATCCCGCCCCGCTTCCTCGACCACGCCTCCCGCAAGGAGGTCATGGCGGAGATCGGCCTGACCGCACCGGACATCGCCCGCCAGGTCACCGGTCTGGTCTCCAAGCTCGACGGCCGTATCGACAGCGAGGCGGTCGAGCCCGCCCGCGACTGATCCGCCGCGGCCGATGCAATCGATCCGTGGACGAATGGGACGGATCGTGTGCACGACGTGCCGACCCCGGGCCGGAGGGTAACCCTGAAAGGGTGGTCCCTTCGGCCCATTCGGCTGAACTCCACCCGTTCCGGCTCTCTGTGGACCACGCACCGTCCCGATCATGGCGAGGACGACAAGTGTGGAGGTGCAGGGGTGAGCACAGATACTGACCCGTCCGGAGGCAGGCAAGGCGTCTTCCGGACCAAGCCCGTCGAGCAGTCGATCCAGGACACCGAAGAGCCGGAGCACGCACTCAAGAAGTCCCTCTCCGCGGTGGACCTCACCGTCTTCGGCGTGGGTGTGATCATCGGCACCGGCATCTTCGTCCTCACCGGCACCGTCGCCAAGAACAACGCCGGCCCGGCGACCGCACTCGCCTTCGTCGCCTCCGGCATCGTCTGTGCCCTGGCCGCCCTGTGTTACGCCGAGTTCGCCTCCACCGTCCCGGTGGCCGGCTCCGCCTACACCTTCGCGTACGCCTCGCTCGGCGAACTGCCCGCCTGGATCATCGGCTGGGACCTGGTGCTGGAGTTCGCGCTCGGCACGGCGGTGGTGGCGGTCGGCTGGTCGGGTTATGTGCGTTCGCTGATGGACAACGTGGGGTGGAACCTACCCGCCGGGCTGCAAGGCCCTGATGTGGAGGGCGGCACCTTCGACCTGCTGGCCTTCGTACTCATCCTGCTGCTGACGGCGATCCTCGTCGTCGGCATGAAGCTGTCCGCACGCATCACCGCTGTGGTCGTGGCCATCAAGGTCGGCGTGGTGCTGATCGTCATCGTCGCGGGCCTCTTCTTCGTCAAGGCCGCCAACTACGACCCGTTCATCCCCCCGGCGCAGGGTCAGGAGGCCGGCTCCGGCTGGGACGCGCCGCTGGTGCAGCTGCTGTTCGGCTACGAGCCCACGAACTTCGGCGTGATGGGCATCTTCACGGCCGCGTCCATCGTCTTCTTCGCCTTCATCGGCTTCGACGTCGTGGCCACGGCGGCCGAGGAGACCAAGCTGCCGCAGCGCGACATGCCGCGCGGCATCCTGGGGTCGCTGCTCATCTGCACCGTGCTCTACGTCGCCGTGTCCCTCGTGGTGACCGGTATGCAGCACTACAGCGAACTGTCGATCAGCGCACCCCTGGCGGACGCCTTCAAGGCCACCGGCCATCCGTTCTTCGCCGGCATCATCAGTTTCGGCGCCGCGGTCGGTCTGACGACGGTGTGCATGATCCTGCTCCTGGGCCAGACCCGGGTGTTCTTCGCGATGAGCCGCGACGGCCTGCTGCCGCGGTTCTTCTCCAAGACGCACCCGCGGTTCCGCACCCCGTACCGCCCGACGATCCTGCTCGGTGTGATCATCGCGATCGTCGCCGGCTTCACCAGCATCAACGAGCTGGCCACCCTGGTGAACATCGGAACGCTCTTCGCGTTCGTCGTCGTCGCCCTCGGCGTGATCATCCTGCGCCGCACCCGGCCCGACCTGCACCGCGCGTTCCGTACCCCGCTGGTGCCCCTGGTGCCGATCCTGTCGGTCGCGGCCTCGGTGTGGCTGATGCTCAACCTGCCGGGCGAGACATGGTTCCGGTTCGCAGTGTGGATGGCGCTCGGCATCGTCGTGTACGCACTTTACGGGCGCAGGCACAGCCGCCTCGGCAAGGCGGGCCCAGGCGCCCGGTACTGAGCCGGCTCCGCAGGGCGCACGGCACGCGGGCCCACACGCCGCGCGCCGTGCGCCTCGACCTTTCTCCGGAGCTCGCGGTCGGCCGTGACGATCACACAGGTCCGGCCGGCCGCCTTCCGCACCCTCGCAACGATCACGTCGTCACCGCTCCCCGGTGCCGGCTCCACCGTGGTGCCGGGCACGGAGCCGCCGCCCCGGGAAGCTGGGGGGCGGCTCGTCCATGGCACCAGGGTCGCAGCGTGCGCGGGGCTGCGGTGTCAGTGGCCCGCCGGTGCTGCCAGAATTGACCGGCCGGTGAGGTAACTCACCGGCCCCTCCGAGCCGTTCCGACGCACTGGACTTCCCATGCCAACTGAGCGTGCGACCACGCTTCGAGACCGAGACCGGGCCGATGACACACGGCTGTCGGGACAATGGCTGACCCGCGGCAAGGACGGTCTCCTCACCGCGTACGCACCCGCGGACGGCGCGGTGCTGCGCTGGACCCAGACGCCCTCCGGATGGAGCGGGCCGGACCGGCTCGACGCACCCGGGCTGATGCCGGTGCTCACCGTCGCCCAGGGAGCGGACGGCTACGCCCATCTGATCGGCCTGCGCCGGACCGGCACCGACACGGAGGGGGAGCAGGAGCTGGAGCTGGTGCACGCGGTGCAGTTCCAGACCGGGCGCCCCCTGCTCGGCTGGCACCCGCTCGGTCACCCCAACAAGGTCCGCAAGTGGACCGGCGACCCGGTGGCCGCGGTCGACGGCGAGGGCCGGGTCTGTGTGTTCCTGCGCAACGGCGGGACCGGTGTGAGCTGCCGGGTCCAGGGCGTCCGCGGCGGCTGGGGCCGCTGGCAGGACCTCGGCGGATACGGGACCTTGGACGCACTGGCGGTCGCCACCGACGGGGAAGGACTGGTCGAACTCTTCGTACCGGGACGCAAGCAGATCACGCGGTACACCCAGGAGAAGCCGGGCGCGGCCTTCGCCCTGGCGGACAGGCTGGACGTCCAGGCGGCCCCGGGCGGAGCCTTCTCCGCGATCACCACGGTCTCCGGGACCGTCTCGCTCTTCTACACCGACGGCGACGGGGTGATCCAGGTCTGGGCACCGGGCCGGCTGCCGGAGCCCCGCCCGCTGATGGACGCGGCGGGGCCCGGGCCCCTGGTGCTCTCGCGGCTGGTCATCGACGGCCATGACTGCACGGTCCTCGCCCAGGAGGCGGACCAGGGGCAGGTGGCGTTCGCCGCGTACCCCACCGAGGACGAGTCGGCGGGCGGCTGGTGGACCCGCACGGCCACCACCGGCGCCGGCCACCTTCCGCTGGCTCTGCGGGAACACGGCGGGCACGGCCTGGTCGCGATGGCTCTCGCGCGCGACGGCAGCTTGATCGTCAGCAGACAGAAGACGGAGGCGGGCGGGTTCGCGCTGGGGAGCTGGAAGCCGCTGCGGTGAGGCTGCCGGGCAGCGGAGTCCTGCGGACCGTCCACCGGAGCGGCCCGGCGGACCGCGCGGGACGCAGGAAGCCACGGCGCGCGCGAGGCGCGGCCGTGGCTTCCTTGGCCGGCGGTCCGTCAGCCGCCCGTGGCGGGTGACTTCTTCGCGGAGGCCGGGATCTCGGAGTCCTCGCGGATCGCCTTCCACAGCTCGGTCGCCTGGGGTTCGGCGGCCACGACCCGGTTCGGGTCCACCTTGTCGTAGGCGACGGGCAGCATGATCGTCTCCATCGAGGCGGGGTCGACACCGTCCATGCTGCGGGCGAAGTCGGCGAGTTTCGTGAGGGAGTCGAGCCCGGAGTCGGTCGTCAGCGACTGGGTCAGCGAGTCGGCGATCTTGAACGATTTGGCCGGACTGCCCAGCAGGTCCTGCGACTTGACCTCGCTGAGGAGCGCCATCATGAACTGCTGCTGGAGACCGATGCGGCCGAGGTCGCTGCCGTCGCCGATGCCGTGCCGGGTCCTGACGAAAGCCAGTGACTGCGTGCCGTCGAGCTTGTGGGAGCCGGCCGTGAGGTCGAGGCCCGACTCCTTGTCGTGGATGGGCTCCTTCACGTCGACGGTCACGCCGCCTATCGCGTCGACCAGTTCCTTGAACCCGGAGAAGTCGATCTCCATGTAGTGGTCGATCCGGACGCCGGACATCTTCTCCACGGTGCTGATCACGCAGGCGGGACCGGCGCTGGTGTAGACGGAGTTGAACATCACCCGCTCCGCGGCCGGGAGCGTGGAGCCGTCCTTCTTGGTGCACTCGGGCCGGCTCACCAGGGTGTCGCGCGGGATGCTGACGGCGACGGCCTGCTGCCGGCCCTCGGGTATGTGGACGACCATCGCCGTGTCGGAACGCGCGGTGCCGCCCACATTGCCGCCCGCCAGGTCCTTGTTGTCGCCCGAGCGCGAGTCGGAGCCGAGCACGAGGATGTCCCGGGCGCCGGTGGCGAGTTTCTCCGGCCGCTCGCCGTTGACGGCATCGTCGATGTCGATCGACTCGATGTTGCTGTCGAGACGGCTGTACAGCCAGTATCCGGTGCCGGCCGCTGCGAGGACGAGTACGAGCAGCGTCCCTAGAACGATCCGGAGCACGGGTCGCTTCCGGGACCGGCCCCTTTTCCTGCGGCCGCCTTCGTCAGTCATGGTCGTCCAACCTTCGTGCTGAGCCCGTCCGGGCATGTGTCATCGCGTCGCCGTGATGGCCGTTCATGGGGGAGGCTGCTGTCGCGAAGGTGCACGATCGGGGCCGGTGGGGACGGCTTCTGTTGTCCGAAGTGCGTACCCCGAGCAGGGCAGCGGCGGAAGTGATCGTACAGTGAACAGACTATGGTGATCCAACGATCAACGGGCGAATGAAAACCCAACCGGTCCTATCTTACGCACTGGATTGACATGCCTACTGCACGCACCCGCCCGTCCCGAGAGGACGGCACGCTCGGTGCCTCCCTTCTGACAGGTTCGTGGCTGACCTGCGGAAAAGAAGGGCTCTTCAGTGCCTATGCGCCCGCCGAGGGTGCGGTGCTGCGCTGGACGGAAGGCCGCTCCGGATGGTCGGAGCCGGACCGGCTGGCCCATGACGGACTGACCGCCGATCTGACGGTCGCTCAAGGCGTGGACCGATATGTCCATCTCGTAGGCATACGTCGCACCGGCGTGGGTGACGAGGTGGAGTTGACGCACGCCGTGCAGTTCCAGACCGGGCGGCCGGTGCTGGGATGGACCTCGCTGGGACATCCGAACAGGACCGGCCCGTGGACGGGCCATCCCGCCGCGGCCGTCGACGCCGACGGGCGGCTCTGTGTCTTCGTGCGCAACGGTGGCGGCGGTGTGAGCTGCCGGGTGCAGAACAGCCGCGGGTGGGGCGGCTGGCAGGACCTCGGCGGCGCGCGGACCGGCGACTTCCTGGCCGCGGCGGCCGACGGTGCGGGCCGGGTGCAGCTCTTCGTGCCGGGGGCGCGGGCGATCCGATGGTTCACACAGGAGGAGGACGGCGGCAAGTTCGTCCTGAGCGGTCAGCTCGACGCCGTCGCGGCGCCGGGTGCGTTCACCGCCCTCGCGACCAGCTCCGGCTCCGTCTCGCTGTACTTCCTCGACGGCGGGGGAATCGTCAACGTCTGGGCCCCGGGGCGTTCGCCTTACGCGCAGCCGCTCGTGCAGGCTGCCGGCGCCGGGCCGCTGGTGGCCACCCGCGCGATGATCGGCGGGTACGACTGCACCGTCCTGGCCCAGGAGTCCGGGCCGGGGCGGGTCTCGTTCACGGCCCACCCCACCGAGCAGGAGTCGGCGGGCGCGTGGTGGTCGGAGACCGACACGGGGGCGCCTTCCGTGGTGCCTGCCGTGTGCACCGGCACCCACGGCCGCATGGTGGCCGCCGCCCTGGCGGATCGGCAGCAACTGTGGCTTACGCGACAGAAGGCGTCGGACGAAGGTTTTCTGCTGGACAAATGGACAAAGAAAATGTGAAGATCCTGCGCGTGATCGATCACTCCAGCGTGGAGTGATCGATTTCCCTGTCGATCTTGGGTGTGCGTCTCATGGGGGGGCCGTGACGACCGCGCCGGGCCGCCAATCTGCAGCAGCGCCGCTGACAGGGGCGCGGTGTGCCTTGTCTGGGATGGTGCGGTAGTTCAGTGGTCAGCCTCGAGAACCCCGAGGCCAGTGCGCTTGTGTCGACTTATCGATCTCTCGTGCCGGTCCGTGCGCGCAGGAAGATTGTCCGGCGGGTCCCGCAGCCACTGCGTAACGCGGTCATGGCCGCACTGGCCCTCGCCGACGCGGTGCGTACCGCCACGGTCGTCTGGATGCTCGGCGGGCGCCGCAAGCCGGCCCGCCACAGTGCCGCCGCCCTGCTCAAGGTCGTGAAGGTGGGCGGCAGGCACGCCCGCGCCACCCTGGTGCCCGGAGCCACCGCCTGGGCCGCCCGGGCGCGGAACCTGCACATCGTCGTCGCCGCCCTCGAGGCCGCGGACATCGACTACTTCTGCGTCCGCGGTGTGTCCGGCCCCCTTCCCTGCGTGGCGGTGCCCTCCCGTTCCAGAGGCGACGTGGAGGAAGTGCTGCGGCTGGTGTTCGGACGCAACCCCGGTTACGTCGGCACCACCGGCGCCCGGATGCATCCGGGCGCCTCCGCGAAGACCTGGCGGCGGCTGACCTCGCAGAAGGTCCTGCGCCTGGCCTGGTACGTGTGCGACCCGACCGGCGAACTCGTCTTCGGCGCGGAATCGGGCTGCGACCTGGAGTTCTGGACGGAGGCCGACGGCCGGCTCGTCGCTCCGCGACCCAACCGGGTGGTGACCGAGGTGCCGGTGGCACGGGAGACCGGCTGGGCCCCGCAGACGCTGTTCAGCACCGTCCCGGCCGCCTACACGACCGGCTACGCCCGCACTCTGCCCGAGTTCGCGGCACCGCTCCCCGAGGACCACCTCTTCCCGATCGACGTCGTCTACACATGGGTCGACGGCGACGACCCGAAGTGGCGTGCCAGCAGGGACGCGGTCCGCGACGGGAAGACGGCGGCCGACGTGCCGCCGCTGCACGAGCAGGCCGCCAACGACTCCCGCTACACCAGCCGCGACGAACTCCTCTTCTCCCTCCGCGCCCTCCACCAGTACGCCCCGTGGGTACGCCGGATCCACCTCGTCACCGCCGGCCAGGTGCCGCGGTGGCTGAACACCGACCACCCCGGCCTGCGGGTCGTGGACCACCGCGAGATCTTCTCGGACCCCGACGCGCTGCCGACCTTCAACTCGCACGCGATCGAGAGCCAGCTGCACCACATACCGGACCTCGCGGAGCACTTCCTGTACCTGAACGACGACGTCTTCTTCGGCCGTCCCGTCCAGCCCGGGCAGTTCTTCCACCCCAACGGACTGACCAAGTTCTTCATGTCCAAGGCGCTGATCCCCTCGGGCAGCGCGGGCCCCGACGACCTGCCGGTCAACGCGGCCGGCAAGAACAGCCGTGGTTTGATCGCCCAGCAGTTCGGCACGGTCATCTCGCAGAAGATGAAGCACACCCCGCACGCCCTGCGGCGCAGCGTCCTCGACGAGATCGAGCAGGTCTACGCCCAGGCGCACCGGGTGACCCAGCACTCCCGCTTCCGCTCGCCGCACGACGTGCCCATCGCCTCGTCGCTGCACCACTACTACGCGTACCACTCCGCCCGGGCGACCGTCGGCGACATCCGGTACGTCTACATCGACCTCGCGGACAAGCTCGCCCAGCGGCGTCTCAACTCCCTGCTGGCGAAGCGGAACTTCGACACCTTCTGCATCAACGACACCGTCGTGGCCGACGATCCCGACGCCCAGGCGCGCATGATCGACACGTTCCTGAACACGTACTTCCCGGTTCCCAGCCCGTACGAGCAGGCCGGCGCCGACGCGCTCGTGGCCCCGCGTACCGGCGGCCTGGGGCTGAGCGCATGAGCCGTGTCCGCAGACGCCTGGGCGCCGCGCGCCGCGGCGTCCGTGCCCGCTTCGGTGCCGTCCGCCTGCGGGTGATGACCCGCTTCTTCCTGCCCCGGCGGGAGGGCGGCACCGCTGTGCTGCGCTACGCGGCACTGCTCGACGGACAGACGCTCAACCTGCACGCCGTGCTGCCGCCGTCCGTCAAGGCGGCGGACAGCGCGGAGATCCTCGTCCGGCGCCGGGGCAGCCGCCACCGGGTGCCGGCGACGGTGTACGAGAGCGGAGGCCGGCTGCTGATGGACGCGGCCGTCCTCTTCGGGGCGCAGGCCGGCGGACTGCCGGTCGGGCGCGGGCGCTGGAAGCTGCGGCTGCGGGTCGGCGCCGGGAACAGGTCGCGCCGGATGCCCCTGCTGCTCCGTGAGCTTCCCGCCCCCACCGGCGGCCCGACCGGGGCGATGAGCGCCTCGCCGGTCAGCGGCGACCGCTACCGCGTGGGCCGCACGCTGCGAGGTGACGCGCGGATCGTGTGCAGCAAGGCCAGGCCGGCGGCCGAGGTCGCGAACGTCCACTCGGCCCATTCCGGGGTGGAGCTGGACCTCTATCTCTTCGGCGTGCGCGCCGACCGCCCGGTGGCCGAGTTCGTGGCGGCCGGACACAGCGTCGAACGGCCCCTGTCCGAGACGGTTCCGGGACTGTGGCGGGTCGAGGTGCCGCTGTCCGAGATGGTCCCCGACAGCGGCCGGCGCGTCCACTGGGACGTCCTGGTGCACCCCGGGGGCGGCAAGCGCCCGCTGCGCCTGGCCAGGCGGCTGCACGACGTGCGCGACCCCGGCAAGGTGTTCGGCATGCGAAGGATCACGGTCGCCCCGCAGCGGGAGCGGCTGATGGTGGTCGAGCCCCGCTACACCCCGGCGGGCAACTTCCGGCTCACCTGCAGCCGCGAGGCAGAGGGCAAGTAGAGGGTTCTGTATGAAGATCGCGTTCCTGCTGGCGCGCGCGGATGTCATGAGCGATGCCGAACGCGCCGTGTTCCAGCATGCGTCCCTGCTCGCCCACCGTCACGAGGTCGGTGTCGTCAGCGTCTTCAAGGCGCGGCGCCGGCGTTTCGTGTCACCGGACGAGCGGGTCGCCGTCCAGTTCCTCGTCGAGGCGGCGGAGTCGGTCCATCAGGCCGTGCGCCGCTCGGGACCGGACGCCGCGACCGGGGCGGCCCTGGCCGCCATGCCCAGCGAGATCGTCGAGCGGCGCTGGGACGGCCAGTACCACCGGCTCGCCGACATCGAACTGGAGTACTTCCTCCAGGGCATCGACGCCGACGTGGTCGTCCCCACCTCTCCCGCGCTGCTCGCCTACGTGGCCCGGTTCGCGCCCGCGCGTGTCCTCACCGTCCATCACGAACTGCGTGCCGTGGAGAGCGGGGGAGCGGAGCGGGAGCCGCTGGCCCTGCACGGCGCGCGGTGCGACGCCCTCACGTTCTCCGGCGCGCGCTCCGAGCAGTGGTTCGCCGACACCTTCGGCCCTGGCGCGGCCAGGCTGACGCATCTGCCGCCGGGCCTGCCCGAGGGCTTCCGGCCGCGCTCCACCCTGGAGACGCGGATGGTGACCATGGCTTCGCGGCTGGAGAAGGAGTCCCGGACAGGGGACGTACTCGCCGCCTGGGCCAAGGTCAGCGGCCTCCACCCCACATGGACCCTGCGCATCCTCGGCGACGGGCCGTACGGCAGGGCCCTCCGCCAGCGCAGGGACCAGCTGGGCCTCCAGGGCAGTGTGCAGTTCATCGGTGAAGCGCCCCACCAGGCGGAGGAATGGGCGAAGGCGAGCATCGCGGTGAGCACGTCCGACGAGGACGCCGTCGGCCTCTCACTGATGGAGGCGCAGGCAGCGGGGGTCCCGGTCATCGCCTACGACGCGCCGGGTGTCTCCCGTGACGTCGTGATGGAGGGCCAGACCGGCCTGCTGGTGACCCCGGGGGACGTCGAGGCCCTCGCGTCGGTCCTGCTCGCGGTGATCGAGCAGCAGGAGATGCGCCACTCGCTGGGCCGGTCGGCCGCCTCGTACGCCGCCAGGTTCCGGCCCACGGAGGGGTGGGAGACGCTGCTGGCCGCGCTGCGGGCCGATCTGTCCTCCGGCCGCCGGGAGTTGATGAAGGCGGAGCGTGTGGCGGCGTACGCCCTGCACTGCGGGGTCGACGGCAAGGGCCGGCCGGCCGCCGCCGCGCCTCCGAGCACCCGGCACTCCCGTCGGCTCTCCAACGCGGAGCAGCGCGTTCTCCAGGGCGGGACCGGGCTGGTGCGTGACGGGGGACAGATCTGCCGGGTCACCGACACCGAGACGCCGTTCGACGTGATGCAGGCCAACCTCGCCCTGGCCGCGAACGCCCTCGAGCAGGGCGGGATCCCGTACTTCGTGACGCGTACCTCCAAGATCAGGCACAGTCTCGCCGTCTTCGTGGGACAGCGGGAGGCGGCGCTCAAGGCCCTCGCCGCCAGCTGCCAGGGCCAGGCGGTGTACATGGCCCTGCTCAACGACTCCGACGCCGCCATGACGACGACGCTGGCCTCGCTGGCCACCGATCACGTGAACACGCCCTGCGCCGGCGTGCGGGTCTACCAGAACGTGGTCACCCCGGCGCGCACGCTGCGGCTCGGGGCGGCGTACGGGTGCACCATCTCCTTCTGGGAGGAGGATCCGGAGGAACCGGACCACATGATCTCCCCGCTGCGCACCCTGATCGGCTCCCGGATCCCCAAGGAGGCCCTGACCCGGGTCCCCACCGTTCTGGGCGGGCGGCGCTACCCGACGATCACACCCTTCGAGCAGACCCTGCACCACGACGTCGCCTTCCCCATCGACGCCGTCTACACCTGGGTCGACGGATCGGACGTCGACTGGCTGGAGCGGAAGAACGCGGTGCTCGCCGCGAAGGGCATGGACACCGAGGACGCGGCGGCCAGCGCCGCCCGCTTCCGCAACCGCGACGAACTGCGCTACTCCTTGCGCTCGCTCGACATGTACGCACCGTGGATCCGCAACATCTACATCGTGACGGACCGCCAGGTGCCGGCCTGGCTCGACCCGGCCCACCCGCGTGTACGGGTGGTCGACCACACCGAGATATTCGGCGACGACGGCGTGCTGCCCACGTACAACTCGCACGCCATCGAGAGCCGGATGCACCACATCAAGGATCTGTCCGAGCAGTTCCTGTATTTCAACGACGACGTCTTCGTGGCCAAGCCGATCCGGCCGAGCCTTTTCTTCCTCGGCAACGGGCAGTCCAAGCATTTCATGTCGTCGAACGCCATCCCGATGAACCCGGTCCAGCTCACCGACGAGTACAGCCGCAGCGCGGCGAAGAACAACAGGGAGCTGATCTCCTGGGCGTTCGGCCGGCTCCTCGTCAATTCGTTCATCCACGCGCCGCACCCGTTGCGGCGCAGCGTGATGTACGACCTCGAAAAAACCTTCCCCGACCATCTCCGGGCCACGGCGGCGAGCCAGCTGAGGGACCGCTCCGACGTGTCGGTCGCCTCCTCGCTGCACCACTACTTCGGCTACTACACCGAACGCAGCGTGCCCGGCAGCATCTCCAGCGGCTTCGTCAACGTCGGTATCAGCGAGCAGGTCAAGAAGCTCAACCACCTTCTCGCCGCGCGCTCCAACGACGTCTTCTGTCTGAACGACTTCCACGACGGCGACGTCTCGGAGGACGAGCAGGACGCGACGCTCGCCGCCTTCCTCCCCAGTTATTTCCCGATCGCGAGCCAGTTCGAGGCGGGATCGGCACGTAACCAACTCTTCCATGCCGGCCGCCTTCCCGGCTGGCCTCTGTAAGGAAAAGCGTGAACAAGTTCTGCATCCTGGGCAATTCCGTCGCGACCTCACGCCGCCCGGAGGACTCCCCGATGGCGGGCTGGGGCCAGTACGTCCAGGAATTCCTGGGGCCCGGGTACGAGGTCAAGAACTACGCCCGCGACGCGATGACGCTTCGGGGCTATTTCACCGACCGGTTCGTGAAGCTGTTGAACATCCTGGAGCCCGGGGACTTCGTGGCGATCGACTTCGGCGCCGTGGAGCAACGGGTCAATGTGCCGCTCAGGTACCACGGCCCCCGCGAGTTCAAGGAGTATCTGAAACTCTACGTGGAGGCCATCCGCGGCGAGGGCGCCGTTCCCGTCGTGGTGACCCCCGCCGCGCGCTGTGTGTTCGACGTGCACGGGAACGTGTCGGAAACCCATGACGGATATCCGCAGTACGCACGGGACGCCGCCGCGGAGACGGGGGCAGTCCTCGTCGACCTCAACGAACTCACGACCCGGATGCTGCACCAACTCGGCTGTACCAGGGCAAGGGGCCTGTTCCGGTGGGAGGACGCCGGTGCTCATCCGAACCATCCCGAGGGGATCATCGACTCCACGCACTTCAACGAACTGGGTGCCCGCGAGGTGGCCAGGCTGTTCGCCGGGGCGCTCCGGTCGGCCCCGGGCATCGCGCCCGGAGTGGTCGATGCGGAAAAGCTGATAACCGGTGACTACCCGCCGGTGCTGCCCGAATTCACTGTGCAGAACCCCGAGTCCGCTCTCGTCGACCAGGGCCGCGTCGGTGCCCCGCCCGTCATCACCTCGCCGGTGCACGGCCGGATGGTCAGTGGGCAGCTGAAGTTCGCGGGCACGGCCGAGCCGGGCACGACGTATCTGCTGTTCTTCACCGGCGCGGGGGAGTACATCGGCGGCACGTCCGTCAACGCCCAGGGCCAGTGGATGTGGCGGCGTGTGGTCAGCTGGCCGGCGGGCGAGCACGTCGTACAGGCCGTCGGTCTCCATGACCGAGGCATGTCGCCCGTGGCCGCCGTGGGATTCGTGGTCCGTGACCACGTGGAGGCGCCTCAGGTCCTCGGCCCGCGCGAGGGGGCGTGGAGTGGCCCACGGCCGAGATTCTCCGGCACGGCCGCCCAGGGTGTGAGCAAGGTGATGCTCCTGGAGAGCGGACGGCTGATCGCCGAGGCCGCCGTCAAGGAGGACGGGACGTGGAGCGTGAAGCACCCGCACGACTGGAAGCCGGGGGTGTACACGGTGGAGTTCGTCTCCGTGTTCAGCGCGCTGCGCTCGAGCCCGGCCGCGCTGACCCTCAAGGTTCACGGAATTCCGGAGAGCAACTGGCTGCGTGAGTCCGCCCTGGCCCGGCATGACTGCGCTTCCGCATGTGAGCACCTTCCGCACGAACCGAGTTGGTGACGGCCGGCAGCACGCGGACCCGAAAACGCCTCCGCCCCGGCACCGCGTCAGCGGTACCGGGGCGGAGGGCTGTGGGCGTTACGCCGGGACGCTCGCCACGCCCGGAGCCAGGAACGGCTTGCCGTTCACCCGCTGGGAGACACCCTCACGGTCCAGGTACGGCGTGATGCCGCCCAGGTGGAAGGGCCAGCCGGCGCCCGTGATCAGGCAGAGGTCGATGTCCTGGGCCTCGGCCACGACACCCTCCTCGAGCATCAGGCCGATCTCCTGCGCGACGGCGTCCAGCACGCGGTCGCGGACCTGCTCCTCCGTCAGGACGGTGTCGCCCTGCTTGAGGAGCGCGGCGACCTCCGGGTCCAGCTCCGGCTTCCCGGAGTCGTAGACGTAGAAGCCGCGCTTGCCGGCCTTGACGACCGCGGCCAGGTTCTCGGAGACCTTGAAGCGCTCCGGGAAGGCGCGGTTCAGGGTCTCGGAGACGTGGAGGCCGATGGCCGGGCCGACGAGCTCCAGCAGGACCAGCGGCGACATCGGCAGGCCGAGGGGCTCGATGGCCTTCTCGGCGGTGGCCACCGGGGTGCCCTCGTCGATGACGTTCTGGATCTCGCCCATGAAGCGGGTCAGGATGCGGTTCACGACGAACGCCGGGGCGTCCTTGGTGAGCACCGCGGTCTTCTTCAGCTTCTTCGCGACACCGAAGGCGGTGGCCAGCGAAGCGTCGTCCGTCTTCTCACCGCGGACGATCTCCAGCAGCGGCAGGACCGCGACCGGGTTGAAGAAGTGGAAGCCGACGACCCGCTCGGGGTGCTTCAGCTGCGACGCCATCTCGGAGACCGACAGCGAGGAGGTGTTGGTGGCGAGGATCGCGTGCGCCGGGGCGACCGCCTCGACCTCCGCGAACACCTTCTGCTTGACGCTCATCTCCTCGAACACGGCCTCGATGACGAAGTCCGCGTCCGCGAACCCCTCGGCCTTGTCGAGCACACCGGTCACCAGGGCCTTGAGGCGGTTGGCCTTGTCCTGGTTGATGCGGCCCTTGCCGAGCAGCTTCTCGATCTCGGCGTGGACGTAGCCCACGCCCTTGTCGATGCGCTCCTGGTCGATGTCGGTCAGCACGACCGGCACCTCGAGGCGGCGCAGGAACAGCAGCGCCAGCTGCGAGGCCATCAGACCGGCGCCGACGACGCCGACCTTGGTGACCGGGCGGGCCAGGCTCTTGTCCGGCGCGCCGGCCGGGCGCTTGCCGCGCTTCTGGACCAGGTTGAAGGCGTAGATGCCGGAGCGCAGTTCGCCGCCCATGATGAGGTCGGCCAGGGCCTGGTCCTCGGCGTCGAAGCCCTTCTGCAGGTCGCCGTCCTTGGCGGCCTCGATGATGTCGAGGGCGCGGTACGCGGCCGGGGCCGCGCCGTGCACCTTGGAGTCGGCGATGAACCGGCCCTTGGCGACGGCCTGGTCCCAGGCCTCGCCGCGGTCGACCTCGGGACGCTCCACGGCGATCTCGCCCTTGAGGACGGACGCCGTCCACACGAGGGACTGCTCCAGGAAGTCCGCGCCCTCGAAGATCGCGTCGGCGATGCCGAGCTCGTAGACCTGCGCGCCCTTGAGCTGCTTGTTCTGGCTGAGCGAGTTCTCGATGATGACCGAGACCGCGCGGTCCGCGCCGATCAGGTTCGGCAGGATCGCGCAGCCGCCCCAGCCGGGGACGAGACCGAGGAAGACCTCGGGCAGCGAGAAGGCCGGGATCGCCTGGGAGACGGTGCGGTACGAGCAGTGCAGACCGACCTCGACGCCGCCGCCCATGGCCGCGCCGTTGTAGTACGCGAAGGTCGGGACCGCGAGGGCGGAGAGACGCTTGAAGACGTCGTGGCCGCCCTTGCCGATGGCGAGCGCGTCGGAGTGCTCCTTGAGCAGCTCCACGCCCTTGAGGTCCGCGCCGACGGCGAAGATGAACGGCTTGCCGGTGACGCCGACGCCGACGATGTCGCCGTTCGCCGCCTCCGCCTCGACCTGGTCGATCGCGGTGTTCAGGTTCGCGAGCGACTGCGGGCCGAAGGTGGTCGGCTTGGTGTGGTCCAGGCCGTTGTCCAGCGTGATGAGCGCGAAGCGCCCGGCGCCGCCGGGGAGGTCGAGGTGGCGTACGTGCGCCTGTGTGACGACCTCGTCGGGGAACAGCTCGGCTGCGCCCTTCAGGAGTTCAGCGGTGGTGGTCACTTGTCGCCTCCGGCGTCCTTGTGGTGCGGGTTCTCCCAGATGACCGTGGCGCCCATGCCGAAGCCGACGCACATCGTGGTGAGGCCGTAGCGGACCTCCGGCTGCTCCTCGAACTGGCGGGCCAGCTGCGTCATCAGACGGACACCGGAGGAGGCCAGCGGGTGGCCGTACGCGATCGCGCCGCCGTACTGGTTGACGCGCGCGTCGTCGTCGGCGATGCCGTAGTGCTCGAGGAACGCCAGCACCTGGACGGCGAAGGCCTCGTTGATCTCGAAGAGGTTGATGTCCTCGATCGACAGGCCGGCCTTGGCGAGGGCCTTCTCGGTCGCGGGGATCGGGCCGTAACCCATGACCTCCGGCTCGACACCGGCGAAGGCGTACGAGACGAGACGCATCTTGACCGGGAGGCCGTTCTCGCGGGCGAACTCCTCGGACGCGATGATCGAGGCGGTGGCGCCGTCGTTCAGGCCCGCGGCGTTGCCGGCGGTGACGCGGCCGTGGACGCGGAACGGCGTCTTCAGGCCCGCGAGGGACTCGAGCGTGGTGCCCGGGCGCATCGGCTCGTCGGCGGTGACCAGGCCCCAGCCGGTCTCGCCGGCCTCGGGGTTGGTGCGGCGGACGGAGACCGGCACCAGGTCCTGCTGGATCTTGCCGTTGGCGTACGCCTTGGCGGCCTTCTCCTGCGAACGCACGGCGTACTCGTCGGCGCGCTGCTTGGTGATCTGCGGGTACCGGTCGTGCAGGTTCTCCGCGGTCATGCCCATGAAGAGGGCGGACTCGTCGACGAGCTTCTCGCTGACGAAGCGCGGGTTCGGGTCGACGCCCTCGCCCATGGGGTGGCGGCCCATGTGCTCGACACCACCGGCGATGACGGCGTCGTACGCGCCGAACGCGATGGAACCGGCGACGCTCGTCACGGCGGTGAGCGCACCGGCGCACATCCGGTCGATGGAGTAGCCGGGCACGGACTGCGGCAGACCGGCGAGGATGCCGGCGGTACGGCCGAGGGTCAGACCCTGGTCACCGATCTGCGTGGTCGCGGCGATGGCGACCTCGTCGATCTTCGCGGGGTCGAGGGCCGGGTTGCGGCGCAGCAGCTCCCGGATGGCCTTCACGACGAGATCGTCGGCGCGGGTCTCGTGGTAGATGCCCTTCGGGCCCGCCTTGCCGAACGGGGTGCGGACGCCGTCGACGAAGACGACGTCCCTGACGGTACGAGGCACGATGGCTCTCCTCCAGGGTGCGGGGTTGCACTGCTGCGGGCGCACGGCTGAGCGTGCGCTTGCTCGCCCCATGCTACTTGTGGGTAACCAGGCTGCCCACCCCCTGGGGCGGGAGCGGTGAAGGTCACACGTCGCAGGCGGCTGCGCCGAGCCCTTCCCCGCCCCGGCCAGGCGCGAAACGCCCGCCCGGCGGTCGCTCAGTCCGTCGGGGTCACGAACTCAGGCTGGTCCAGCACGCGCAGCCAGCTCCCGTCCGGCTGGCGGCGGGCGACCTGCGCCCGGGCCCCGGCACCGTCCGACGGAGGGGTGGACGTCAGCGCGAGATCCCCGCTGATCAATGTGGGCAGCGGCGCCTCGGGACGGAACGTGGGCGCGCTCGCCAGCACCTTCTCCCACAGGGCCCTGATCGCTTCGCGGCCCACGGTCTGCCGGCCCGGCGGATAGGCCAGCACCGCGTCCTCCTCGTACAGCGCGGCGACCCCGGCCGCGTCGCCCGCGTTGGAGCGTTCGACGAAGAGGCGGGTGATGTCCTCGGGGTGAAGGGCCTTCTCGTACTCCGTCATCGCTACCTCCAGCTGTTCCGGCTTCGGCCCTTCAAGGATCGGCCCCGAGGTGATCAGAAGTCCAACAGATGGTTCGGATCGGAACTAGCATTTCTGGTTATGGAACTCAGGCAGCTCGCATACTTCGTGGCGGTCGCCGAGGAGCGGAACTTCACCCGCGCCGCCGCACGGATGCACATCAGCCAGTCCGGCGTCAGTGCACAGATCCGCCGCCTGGAGACCGAGGTCGGCGCGGAGCTGTTCGACCGGACGGCCCGCAGCGTGACGCTCACCCCGGCCGGGGAGGCGGCACTCGGGCACGCACGGGCCGCACTGGCGGCAGCCGGTGCGGTCGGCCGGTCGGTGGGGGAGCTGACCGGCCTGATCCGGGGCCGGCTGACGGTCGGCATGGTGGCGGGGTGCACCGTCACGCCGTTCTTCGACGGACTCGCCGCCTTCCACCGGGCGCACCCGGGCGTGGAACTGCGTCTGCTGGAGGACAACTCCGACCGGCTGATCGAGGCCGTACGCGCGGGCGGCGTGGATCTGGCGCTCGTCGGGACCGCCGCCCCGGCGGTCGAGGGCCTCGACACATGGACGGTGATCAGCGAGCGGCTCGTCGTCGCCGTCCCCCATGACCACGCTCTCGAGCGGTGCCGCCGCGTCACCCTGCGGGAGGCCGCGGCCCACCCGCTCGTCTGCATGCCGCCGGGCACCGGCCTGCGCACGGTGCTCGACAGCGCCTGCGCGGAGCAGGGGATCGAAGCCCGGATCGCGCTCCAGGCGAGCGCCGCGGACGCCGTCGCGGACCTCGCCCGTCGCGGACTCGGTGTCGCGGTGCTGAGCGAGTCCATGGCCGCCGGGTATCAGGACGGACTGACGGCCCGGCTCATCGACGACGTCCGGACACCCGCGCAGCTCGCCCTGGTCAGGCGGCGGACGGGCAACCCCGCGGTGCGGGCGCTGAGCGCCCACTGCCGCGGGGCCTTCACAACGGCGGCGGGCCCCGTCGCGGTGGACGCGGTCGCTACGCCGGGCGGACCGTGAGCGCCCCGGCCAGCAGGGGCGCGACGAGCTGCCGCTGCCACTGACGCGCGCCGAGAGACTCCAGCACGTCGGCCACCGACGTGACCGTGACCGTGGCGGGCGGCTCCCAGCACACCCGCCGCACGGTGTCCGGCGTGATCAGGTTCTCCTGCGGCATGTTCAGTTCCTCCGCCAGCGCGGAGACCGCCGCGCGCGCCGCGGACAGGCGGGCCGCGGCGGCCGGGTCCTTGTCGGCCCACGACCGCGGCGGTGGGGGACCGTTCAGCGGCTGGCCGGGCTGCGGGAGCTCGGAGTCGGGCAGGGCCTTGGCCCGGTCGACCGCGGCCTGCCACTGCTCGAGCTGACGCCGGCCCATGCGGTGTCCGAAGCCGGGCAGCGCGGTGAGGGCGTGCACGTTCGCGGGCAGGGCGAGCGCGGCCTCCACGATGGCGGCGTCGCCGAGCACCTTGCCGGGCGACACGTCCCGGCGCTGGGCGACCCGGTCGCGCACCGTCCACATCTCCCGTACGACCGCCATCTGGCGGCGGCGGCGCACCTTGTGCATCCCCGACGTACGCCGCCAGGGGTCGCGGCGCGGCGGCGGGGGCGGGGCGGAGGCGATCGCCTCGAACTCCTGGTGGGCCCAGTCGAGCTTGCCCTGCCGGTCCAGTTCCTTCTCCAGCGCGTCGCGCAGGTCGACCAGCAGCTCCACGTCGAGCGCCGCGTACCGCAGCCACGGCTCGGGCAGAGGGCGGGTGGACCAGTCGACGGCGGAGTGGCCCTTCTCCAGGGCGTAGCCGAGGACGCTCTCGACCATCGCGCCGAGCCCGACCCGCGGGAAGCCGCCGAGCCGCCCGGCCAGCTCCGTGTCGAAGATCCGCGCAGGCACCATGCCTATTTCACGCAGGCAGGGAAGGTCCTGGGTGGCGGCGTGCAGGATCCACTCCGTGTCGGCGAGCGCGTCGCCGAGGGCCGTCAGGTCGGGGCAGCCGACAGGGTCGACGAGCGCGGTGCCGGCGCCCTCGCGGCGCAGCTGCACGAGGTACGCGCGCTGTCCGTAGCGGTAGCCGGACGCGCGCTCCGCGTCGACGGCCACGGGACCGGTGCCCGCTGCGAAGGCGGCGATCACCTCGGCCAGCGCGTCCTCGTCGGCGACCACCGGGGGAATGCCTTCACGGGGCTCCAGCAACGGGATCGGCAGCCCTGCGGCAGGGACCTCGTCGTCCGAGGGGGCGCCCCCGGTGGAATGCAGTGTCGTCTCTGCTGCGGTCTCTTGGGCGTCGGTCACGTGTCAAGGGTATCTGTGAACGGAACGCGCCCGTCGACGGAACGTTCCGTCGACGGGCGCGGAAAGTATGACGGAGCGGTCAGTGGATGATTCCGGTGCGCAGTGCCACGGCCACCATTCCGGCACGGTCACCCGTGCCCAGCTTGCGGGCGATACGGGCGAGGTGGCTCTTGACCGTCAGCGCGGACAGGCCCATGGAGACGCCGATGGCCTTGTTGGACTGGCCTTCCGCGACGAGGCGCAGGACCTCGACCTCGCGGCCGGACAGTTCGCGGTAGCCGCCCGGGTGGCTCGGGGCACCCGGGGGGCGGCGGTGCATACGGTTCGCCGCGGCGCCGATGGGGGCGGCGCCGGGGCGGGTCGGGTGGCCGATGTTGGTTCGGGTGCCGGTGACGACGTAACCCTTGACGCCGCCGGCCAGGGCGTTGCGCACGGCGCCGATGTCGTCGGCGGCGGAGAGGGCCAGGCCGTTGGGCCAGCCCGCCGCGCGGGTCTCGGACAGGAGGGTCAGCCCGGAACCGTCGGGCAGATGGACGTCGGCAACGCAGATGTCGCGCGGGTTGCCGACGCGGGGACGTGCCTCCGCGATGGACGACGCCTCGATGACGTCACGGACCCCGAGTGCCCACAGGTGGCGGGTGACGGTGGAACGGACGCGCGGGTCGGCCACGACGACCATGGCCGTCGGCTTGTTCGGGCGGTAGGCGACCAGGCTTGCGGGCTGCTCGAGAAGAACGGACACCAGGCCTCCTGGAAAGGTGCGGGACGGAGCCGGCTCGGGGGGTGAAGCCGGGGCGAACCGTGCAGTTGGGTCATTGACCTCTTCGGCACCGAACCCGTCCGCCTTTAGAGAATGATCACGATTTGGTGAGTAATAATCCGGGCAATTCGGACAGGCGATCGATCATCCTACGAGCGAACCGTTCAGGCGGGCGGTCACGGGCGGTGTAAGAGCCCGCTGCTCCGGCGCACGGCCGCGCCCAGTCTCCCCGCGCCGAGGCCCCGAGCCGGGTCAGGTCTGCTGGGGGCCGCGGCGCTGCGGAAGGCTCACCACGCCCGTCGCGTTGTCGGCCGGGCCGGCCGGGGACGGCGGCAGTCCGGCGATCTGGCAGAGCAGATCGCACCAGGCCGCGAGGTGTGCGGCGGTGTCCGGCACGCCGCCCGGACCCTCGCGGGGCGTCCATGACGCACGGATCTCGATCTGGGTCGCGGGACGCCGGTCGGAGAGTCCTCCGAAATAGTGAGACCCCGCACGGGTGACGGTGCCGCTCGGCACCCCGTACGACAGCCCGCGCGCCTCCAGCGCGCCCGTCAGCCAGGACCAGCACACCTCCGGCAGCAGCGGATCGGCCGCCATCTCCGGTTCCAGCTCGGCCCGCACCAGGGTCACCATCCGGAACGTGCCGTCCCAGGCGTCGTGGCCGGCCGGCTCGTGCAGCAGCACCAGACGGCCGTCCGCGAGATCGTCCTCACCGTCGACGACCGCCGCCTCCAGCGCGTACGAGTGGGGGGCGAGCCGCTGCGGAGGCCGGGTCGGTTCGATCTCGATCTCCGGCCGCAGCCGTGCGGACCGCAGCGCCTCCACCGCATGACGGAACGCAAGCGGAACAGCACCCGCTTCGGTGCCCGGGTCACTGCTCGGTTCGGGGTTCCCCTTCTCGTCAGCGCTTTTGGAATGATCGGAAAAATGTCCCTGAGCCGCAGCCATGCGGGGAAGAGTAGGCGGAACGGGGGCTTCGCGCAGGGAGGGACACCCGGGCCGGGGCGGGCACTTCCCGCGCACATGCGAAGATTCAGTGCGTGAGCGCCAACAACCGCCCCCCGGGCCACCAGACGACGTACGACTCCGCTTTTCTGAAGGCGTGCCGCCGCGAGCCGGTGCCGCACACGCCGGTCTGGTTCATGCGTCAGGCGGGCCGCTCACTGCCCGAGTACCTGAAGGTCCGCGAAGGCGTCCCGATGCTCGAGTCGTGCATGCGGCCCGACCTCGTCACGGAGATCACGCTGCAGCCCGTCCGGCGGCACAAGGTCGACGCGGCGATCTACTTCAGCGACATCGTGGTGCCGCTCAAGGCCATCGGCATCGACCTCGACATCAAGCCGGGCGTCGGACCGGTGATCGCGGAGCCGATCCGTACCCGCGCCGACCTCGCGCGGCTGCGCGACCTCGAACCGGAAGACGTCTGGTACGTCACCGAGGCCATGGGGATGCTCACCGGCGAGCTCGGCGGGACCCCGCTCATCGGCTTCGCCGGCGCGCCCTTCACCCTCGCGAGCTACCTGGTGGAGGGCGGGCCCTCGCGCAACCACGAGAACACCAAGGCCCTGATGTACGGCGACCCGCAGCTGTGGGCCGACCTGCTGGACCGCCTCGCGGAGATCACCTCCGCCTTCCTGAAGGTCCAGATCGAGGCCGGTGCGTCCGCGGTACAGCTCTTCGACTCGTGGGTCGGCGCCCTGGCTCCCGCCGATTACCGGCGCTCGGTGATGCCCGCGTCGGTCAAGGTCTTCGAGGCCGTCGCCTCCTACGGCGTCCCGCGGATCCACTTCGGCGTCGGCACGGGCGAACTGCTCGGCCTCATGGGCGAAGCGGGCGCGGACGTGGTCGGCGTCGACTGGCGCGTCCCGCTGGACGAGGCCGCGCGCCGGGTCGGCCCCGGCAAGGCGCTCCAGGGGAACCTGGACCCGGCGGTGCTCTTCTCCACGCCGGAGGCCGTCGAGTCCAAGACCCGTGAGGTGCTGGAGGCGGCCGCGGGGCTGGAGGGGCACGTCTTCAACCTCGGGCACGGGGTGCTGCCGACGACGGACCCGGACGCGCTGACGCGGCTGGTGGCGTACGTGCACGAGCAGACCGCGCGGTAGCCGCGCTTCTGCTGTATCGATGTGCTGCTCCGCCGCGTGGCGGGGCAGGCCCGGGTCCCGTACGGCCGACAGCCGTACGGGACCCGGGGGAGAGCCCCCGGTCGGGGAAGGGGCGGCGTAGGGGAACAGGCCCGCCGCAGGCGCTACGGCGTCGCCCGCACCGCCGCCGACGCCTTGCGTGCCGCCACCAGGACCGGGTCCCACACGGGTGAGAACGGCGGGGCGTAGCCGAGGTCCAGCGCCGTCATCTGCTCGACGGTCATACCGGCCGTCAGCGCCACCGCCGCGACGTCCACGCGTTTGCCCGCGCCCTCCCGGCCCACGATCTGGACGCCCAGCAGGCGGCCCGTGCGGCGTTCCGCGAGCATCTTCACCGTCATCGGAGCGGCGGCCGGGTAGTAGCCGGCGCGGCTCGTCGACTCGATGGTCGCCGTCACGTACTGAAGGCCCACCGCGCGGGCGTCCTTCTCCCGCAGGCCGGTGCGGGCGATCTCCAGTTCGCAGACCTTGCTCACCGCGGTGCCGACGACGCCCGGGAACGTGCCGTAGCCGCCGCCCACGTTCGCGCCGATGACCTGTCCGTGCTTGTTGGCGTGCGTGCCGAGTGCGATGTGGCGTTCGCGGCCGGAGACGAGGTCGAGGACCTCGACGCAGTCGCCGCCCGCCCAGATGTTCTCCTGGCCGCGGACCCGCATCGCGAGGTCGGTGAGCAGGCCGCCGTGGCGGCCGACCGGCAGGCCGGCCGCGCGGGCGAGGGAGGTCTCCGGTTCGACGCCGATGCCGAGGACCACGACGTCCGCCGGGTGTTCGCCGCTGTCGGTGACGACGGCCCGGACCCGGCCGTCGTCACCGGTGCGGATCCCGGTGACGGCCGTGCCGGAGACGGTGGTGATGCCCATGCCCGACATCGCGTCGTGGACCAGCCGGCCCATGTCCGGGTCGAGGGTCGCCATCGGCTGCTCGCCGCGGTTGACGACGGTCACCTCGTAGCCGCGCTTGAGGAGTGCCTCCGCCATCTCGACGCCGATGTAGCCGGCCCCGACGACGACCGCGCGCCGGCCCTCGGTGCGGGAGAGGGTGTCCAGCAGTGCCTGGCCGTCGTCGAGGGTCTGCAGGCCGTGCACGCCGGGCGCGTCGATGCCCGGCAGCGCGGGCCGGATTGGCCGGGCGCCGGTCGCGATCACCAGCTTGTCGTAGCCGGTCCACGATTCGGCGCCCGTCCCGGCGTCGCGAGCGCGCACCCGGCCGCCCGCGACGTCGATCTCCGTGACCTCGGTGCGCATGCGCAGGTCGATGGCCCGCTCGCGGTGCTCCTCGGGCGTGCGCGCGATCAGTTCGTCGCGCTCGCCGACATCGCCGCCCACCCAGTACGGGATGCCGCACGCCGAGAACGAGCTGAAGTGGCCGCGTTCGAACGCGACGATCTCCAGCTCGTCCGGCCCTTTCATCCGGCGCGCCTGCGACGCGGCGGACATGCCCGCCGCGTCGCCCCCGATGATCACCAGCCGTTCGGTCGCTGTCATGGGGAACACGCTACGGGGGAGGGGCCGTTCAGTCCTCCTTGACCGGGGGAGCGGTGGGGAGAGTGGCCGGGGGAGCGGCAGGGGGAGCCGTGGACCCGGCCGGACGCCGGGGCAGCCGCGGCCGGACCAGCCACCGCCACAGCGCGTACAGCACCGCGCCCAGCGCCGCGAAGGGGGCGACCGCGCCGACCGCCACCGCGATCCAGCGCAGCGTCGCGACCAGCGCGTCCCAGCCGCCGCCGAGCGCGTCGAGGAAACCGGGGCCGTCGTCCTCCTTCCCGGTCTCCTCGCGCTCCTTCTCCGACAGCGTCAGCGTGATCGTCGCGAGCGAGGTGCGGTCCTTCAGCGTCGCCTGCTGTGCGAGCAGGGATTCCAGGTCGGCCTGACGGGTGCTCAGCTGTGCCTCGAGCGTGACGACGTCCGACAGCCTCGTCGCCCGGTCCATCAGCTCCCGCACCCGGGCGACGCTCGCCCGCTGGGTCGCGATACGGCTCTCGACGTCCACGACCTGGCCGGTGACGTCCTTCGCGTCGGCCGTGCGGGACAACAGCTTCCCGGCTCCGGCCAGTTCGGCCAGCACCGCTTCGTAACGCTCCTGCGGCACGCGCAGCACGACGTTCGACGTGACGTGCGTGTCGTCGATCCGCTCGGTGCTCTCGTTCTCCACGTGTCCGCCCGCGTTCCCCGCCGCCCTGCGGGCCGCGGCGAGCGCCTTGGTGGCGTCCTCGACCTCCACCTCGAGCGTGGCCGTGCGGATGACGTGGGTGCTCGGCAGCGCCGACGGCTTCGCGGCGCCGTCAGTATCCGCGCCGTCCTCGGCGGGCGCCCCCGCCGCCTCGTCGGCCGCCTGTCCGGAACCGGGCGCGCGCTCCGCGTCGCGCGCGGCCGGTTTCGCCGCGCTCTGCGCTGTGTCGCCGGAGTCGGAACCGCCTGCGCCGCACCCGGCAAGGCCGAGTGATGCAGTGAGAAGTAGTACCGCGAACGCACGCCGTGCACGCATACCGGCCCCCCGGGGATGAGTTGTGAACTTGTCGCAGGTTCGACGCCGCGCCCCCGGCGGGGGTTGCCGGTCCCGGGTTCCGAAGCGGTCACGGTCAGGACTCGGAACGGCGTTTGAGAGAGTTGGACCATGAACGTGGACACACGAGGGCGCCATGTCGTCGTCATCGGCGGCGGTATCGCCGGTCTCGCCGCCGCGCACCGGCTGCTCGCCTCCGGCGTACGCGTCACCCTTCTCGAGGCGACCGGCCGGGTCGGAGGCAAACTGCAGTCGGGCGAGATCGAGGGCGTACGGGTCGACCTGGGCGCCGAGTCGATGCTCGCCCGCCGGCCCGAGGGCACCGGCCTCGCCCGCGCCGTCGGTCTCGGCGACCGGCTGGAACCGCCGGCCACGGCGACCTCGGCGGTCTGGACCCGTGACGCGCTGCGGCCCATGCCGAAGGGCCATGTGATGGGCGTCCCGGGCGACGCGTCGGCGCTCGCCGGGCTGCTCTCGGCGGAGGGCCTCGCCCGCATCGAGCACGAGAAGGACCTCGCGCCGACCGCCGTGGGCGACGACGTGGCCGTCGGCGCGTACGTCGCCGAGCGCCTCGGACGGGAGGTCGTCGACCGGCTGGTGGAGCCGCTGCTCGGCGGCGTCTACGCAGGTGACGCCTACCGCATCTCGATGCGTGCGGCCGTTCCCCAGCTCTTCGAGGCGGCCAGGACCCATGACTCGCTGCTCGAGGGAGTGCGGGACATCCAGGCGCGGGCGGCCGGCCGGCAGACGGGCGGGCCGGTCTTCATGGGGCTCGACGGCGGCATCGGCACCCTGCCGGGCGCCGTCGCCGACGCCGTACGCGCCCAGGGCGGCGACATCCGCACCGAGACGCCCGTCCTCGGCCTGACCCGCGCCGCGGACGGCTGGCGGGTCCGCACCGACCGCGGGACGCTCGACGCCGACGCCGTGGTGCTCGCGACGCCCGCCTGGTCCGCGTCCGCGCTGCTGGCGTCCGAGTCGCCGGCCGCCGCGGCCGAGCTCGGCCGTGTCGAGTACGCCTCCATGGCGCTGGTCACCATGGCCTTCCGGCGCGCCGACGTGGCGGGGATGCCGGAGGGCAGCGGATTCCTCGTCCCGCCGGTGGACGGGCGGACCATCAAGGCGTCCACGTTCTCCTCCAACAAGTGGGGCTGGGTCGCGCGCGGCGCCGGCGATCTGTTCGTGCTGCGGACCTCCGTCGGCCGCTACGGCGAGGAGCAGGCCCTCGAACGCGAGGACGCGGAGCTCGTCGACGTCTCGCTGACGGACCTCCGCGCGGCCGTGGGGCTCACGGCCCGTCCCGTCGCCACCGAGGTCACCCGGTGGACCGGCGGCCTGCCGCAGTACCCCGTGGGCCACCTCGCCCGTGTCGCCCGCATCCGCGACGAGGTCGCCCAGCTGCCGGGCCTGCGGGTCTGCGGCGCCGTGTACGAAGGCGTCGGGATCCCGGCCTGCATCGCGAGCGGACAGCGCGCCGCGGACGAGATCCTCGCCACGCCGACCCTGGCGCGGGGCACCGATCGGGAGGCGGGACAATAGCCGTATGAGTGCGCCAGAAAAGATCCCGAACGCAGGCAAGAAGGCCAAGGACCTCAACGAGGTCATCCGGTACACGCTGTGGTCCGTCTTCAAGTTGCGCGACGTGCTGCCCGAGGACCGTTCCGGCTACGCCGAGGAGGTCCAGGAGCTGTTCGACCAGCTCGCCGCCAAGGACGTCACCGTGCGCGGCACGTACGACGTGTCCGGGTTGCGTGCCGACGCCGACGTGATGATCTGGTGGCACGCCGAGACCGCGGACGAGCTCCAGGACGCGTACAACCGCTTCCGCCGCACCCGTCTGGGCCGCGCACTCGAGCCGGTGTGGTCGAACATGGCGCTGCACCGCCCCGCCGAGTTCAACAAGTCGCACATCCCGGCGTTCCTGGCCGACGAGACCCCCCGCAACTACGTCTCGGTCTACCCCTTCGTGCGCTCCTACGACTGGTACCTGCTCCCCGACGAGGACCGTCGCCGGATGCTCGCCGACCACGGCAAGATGGCCCGCGGCTACCCGGACGTGCGCGCCAACACGGTCGCCTCGTTCTCGCTCGGCGACTACGAGTGGATCCTCGCCTTCGAGGCGGACGAGCTGTACCGCATCGTCGACCTGATGCGGCACCTGCGTGCTTCCGAGGCGCGGATGCACGTCCGCGAGGAGGTCCCGTTCTACACCGGGCGCCGCAAGGACGTGGCGGACCTCGTCGCGGGTCTCGCGTAACCTCCGTCGGCGAACGACCTGACGGCCGGGTTTCCGCTTCTGCGAAGCGGATACCCAGCCGTCCATATGGCCCGGAAGATCAGACGGCGTGCGGCAGCTTCCGCTGCTCCGCCCGCCGGTCCAGCGACACCGGGTCGGGCTCCGGGTGCGGCGCGCACGATGCGCGCCGCACCGGCGTCTCACCCCGCAGCAGATAGTCCTCCAGGTGCTTGTTGACGCAGGTGTTGCTGCCGCCGCCGATGCCGTGCGTCCCCGCGTCCTCCTCCGTGACCAGCACCGAGCCCGCCAGCCGGCGCTGAAGCTCGAGTGCTCCCGTGTACGGGGTTGCCGCGTCCCGCTCCGCCGCCAGGATCAGCGTCGGCGGCAGCTGCCCCGGCTCCGCGCGGACGTCCAGCGGCTGCTGCCGCGGCTCCTGCCAGAAGGCGCACGGCAGGTTCATCCACACGTTGTCCCAGGTCTCGAACGGCGCGCGCTTCGCCAGCAGCGAGTTGTCCAGGTCCCAGGTGAGCCAGTCCGTGGGCCACGGGGCGTCGTTGCACTCGACCGCCGTGTAGACGGCGTTGCCGTTCTCCGCCGCCTTCGCCTCACCGGGCTCGGGTGCGGCCTGTTCGATCAGCGGCTCCGGGTTGCCCTTCAGATACTCCGACAGCGCGCCGGCGCGCAGCGGCCAGTAGTCGTCGTAGTAACCGGCTCCCAGGAACGCGGCGTGCAGCTGGCCGGGACCCACCGTGCCGCCCGCGGGCTCCCGCTCGAGACGGGTGCGCACCTCTTCGTAGTTGCGTGCCACGGCGTCGGGGGTCGCGCCGAGGCCGTACGTCCTGTCGTGCTTCGCCACCCAGGCACGGAAGTCGGCCCAACGGCTCTCGAAGGCCTCCGACTGGTCCAGGTTGTTGCGGTACCAGATCTGCTCGGGGTCGGGGTCGACCGCCGAGTCGAAGACCATGCGGCGCACATGGGAGGGGAACATCGTCGCGTACAGGGCGCCGAAGTAGGTGCCGTAGGAGGCGCCCATGAACGTCAGCTTCTTCTCGCCGAGCGCCGCCCTCAGCACGTCCAGGTCACGGGCGTTGTTCAGCGACGTGTAGTGGCGCAGCGCCGCGCCGGTCCTGTCCGCGCAGCCCTTCGCGTAGGCCTGCGCCTGCGCGATGCGCTCCTTCTTGTACGAGAGGGAGGGGTGCGTCGGCGCCTGGGTGGGGGCCTTGACGAACTCCTCGGGCTCCTGGCAGGACAGCGGGGCGGACCTGCCGACACCGCGGGGCGCGTAGCCGACGATGTCGTACGCCTCGGCGATCCGCTTCCACTCGGGCAGCCCGGCCGCCAGCGGGAAGGACATGCTGGAGGCGCCGGGACCGCCCGGGTTGTAGACGAAGGCGCCCTGCCGCTGCGACTTCTCGCCGCTCGCCCGCACCCGGCTGACGGTGAGTTCGATCCGGCGGCCCGACGGGTCGGCGTAGTCGAGCGGGACCTCGACGGTGCCGCAGCGGACCGTGTCGGGCAGCTTCTCCGCGGCAGGGCAGCGGCCGAAGTCGATGCCGGCCGCCGCGGCGCGCTCGGCGGCCACGGCGGTGCCGCGGGCGGCGGCGTCGGTGGTCGTCGTACCGCCGGCGGGGGCGACGGCGACCGAGGTGAGGAGCAAGGAACCGAGGCCCGCCACGGCCCCGTACTTCGCGGCTGTTCTCATCGCGTTCCCTTCGTGCGCGCAGCGGCCGGGCGGCGGCCACGGGACGAAAGGGATCTTGAGCAGGGGCGGTTCGTGAAGTAAAGCACCGTCCGGCGGTGTCGGGGCCAATGACCCCGATGCCGTCCGGTCAGGAGCTGCTGCCGGAGCTTCCGCCGCAGCTGGAGCCGGAGGAGCCGCCGCAGGAGGAGCCGGAGGAAGAACCCCCTCCGCCGCAGCCCGACCCGCCGGACGCGCCGCAGCCGGAACCGCCTCCCGATTCGGGAGACGAACCGGCGCACCACACGGCCTCACCCGCGTACGGGAGCGCGTACGACGACGGGTCACCCGCCGCGCCGCCCGCCGCACCACGGACCCGGACAGCCGCACCCAACTGCCTGCGCAGAGCGAAATCCGGCACGCCGCGCACCCCGTGCAGGGCTACCAGGCCGGCCGGATCCTGCGTCCGGGAGTGCGCCAGGCGGTACGCCCGCAGCGCGCTCCGCCCCGCCGGGGTGACACGCCGCCGGGCGCGGCCCGCCTGGAACGAGCCGATCAGCGCGCCCGCGATCAGCATCGGGAAGAGCAGGAAGACGAACGGCGACCCCGACCCGCCGGACGTGTCGCCGACGAATTCGGAGACGGTGAGGACGAACGCCACCGGGAGGCCGAGGAAGCAGACCGCGCTCTGGACCACGCCCCACCGGGCGAGCCCCGTGCCGTGGCCGGGCGGCACCATCAGGCCGCGTGCCGCGAGCACGTCACCGAGTTCCTGCACGGCGGGGCTGCGCATGGTGTGGAGGCGCACGGTGTGCAGCGCGCCGTTCGGGGCGAAGGGGAGCACCGAGAAGACGGCCCGCTCCACCGGGTCCCGTGCGACCGGCCGCATCGCGGACAGAACTCCGGGCCAGCCGACGGCGATCCGCCCGTCACTGTGCAGGGCGGTGAGCGCGGCGTCGACGACGCGGCCGGGGCCGCCCGCGAGGAACGCCGCCTCGTACACGTCGTGGACATTCGCCCCGCCGCGCGCGGAGGCGGGCTGCGCCGCGGACACCCGGAGGATCAGGAACAGGGACGACAGGCCGACGGCGAGATGGACGGCAAGCGCGAGGAGACCCATGGCGCTCACCTCGCCGCGAGCGCGGCACGGGCCACGCGGACCAGACGGGTCGCCCCGCGCGGCGGACGGGGGGCGCTGCGCTCCTGCCACCACAGGGTCAGCCTGCGCCGGGCGGCGCCGTCCTGCGGACGCCTCGAGGCCAGCAGATGCTCGGCGAAGTCGAGCGCGTCGCGCCGGTAACCCGCGTGCATGGGGCGGTTCTTGGCGTACGCGAGGAAGGCGGACCGGTAGCCGGCCCCGAGGATCTCGGGCAGCTCGGGCGCGACCTTCGCGACGACGTCCGCGCGCTTGGCGGCGAGCGCGCGGCTCTGCACGCGCAGGCGGCGTGCGTCGAACCCCTCGGGCGCGGGCGTGCCCGCGACGAGCGCGGACAGCAGCGCGGCCTGGGTGAGCGCGACGTGCTGGCGGGCGGAGGGCGGTGCCGCGGTGGTGGCCGTGGCCGTGGTGGTGGCGGTGGCGACGGACGTGGCGGTGGTGGGGACCGTGGCCGCGGTGGTGGCGGTGGCCGTGGGGCCGTGCGGGCGGGGCCGCTGCGCGGAGCCGTTCCCCGCCCCGCCCCTTCCCGCTGTACCGATATGCGGCTCCGCCGCGTGGCGGGCAGGCCCCGGACCCCGTACCGCGCTCCGCGCGGTGCCCTCGAACGCCGGGCGGGCCGGGTTTCGCTCCGCGAAATCAGCGCCCGTGCCCCGGCCACCCGCCGCGTCCAACGTCGCCCGGATCGCCGCCAGTTCCCCCTCCAGCTCCGAACTCGCGGGGAAGTCGTCGTCGCGCTCCAGCAGCACTCCCGGCGGGTTCACCCTGGCCCGCAGGTCCGACAGGATGTCCAGGACCGGCTGCGTCACCGGGTGCGCGTGCGTGTCGTGCCAGATGCCGTCGCGTTCGACGCCGCCCGCGACATGGACGTACGCGATCGACTCCACCGGCAGCTCGTCGAGCGCGGCCGACGGGTCCTCGCCGCGGTTGACGTGGTTGGTGTGGAGGTTGGCCACGTCGATCAGCAGCCGTACGCCCGTGCGTTCCACGAGCTCCGCGAGGAACTGGCCCTCGGTGAGCTCCTCGTCCGGCCAGGAGAACATCGCCGCGATGTTCTCCAGTGCCAGCGGCACCGGCAGCGAGTCCTGCGCGATGCGCACGTTCTCGCACAGCACGGCGAGTGCGTCCCAGGTGCGGGGGACGGGCAGCAGGTGACCGGCTTCCAGTACCGAGGAGGCGGTGAGCGCGCCGCCCGCCCGCACGAACGCGATGTGCTCCGTGACCAGCGGCGCGTCCAGCGCCTCCGCCCGCTCGGCCAGATCGGCCAGGCGCCGCTCTGACGGCCGGTCGGCGCCGCCGAGTCCGAGCGAGACGCCGTGCGGGACGACGCGGACGCCACGCGAGCGCAGCCGCAGCAGGGCGGGCGGCAGGTGGCCGGGGCAGACGTTCTCCGCGACGACCTCGACCCAGTCGAGGTCCGGCAGCCGCTCCACCGTGTCCGAGATCTCCGGCCGCCAGCCGATTCCGATGCCGAGTTCCATGGTCCCCTCCTCCACGCCCGACGTGTGACGTGCCAGGGTCATGGCCCCCGCACGAGCGGGTGAATCCGAAGGAGGGGACGTTCAGAGGTTGATTTGAGGTTCCGGCCCGGCCGGACCGGAACCTCCTGCCACGCTCACGGCCGTCCGGTCACCCTGCCGGGACGGGGTCCTGCGGTGCCGGGCGGTCGGTGTTGACCGCGGTCGGCGCACCGGGCTGCGGTGAAGGCCGGGACGTGAACGACTGGTCCCCGGTCGGGGTGACCGCGGGCGGCGCGGGCGGCAGATTGCCGTCCGGCGGCGGCGGACCGCTCGGGCTGGCCGTGGCCCCCGCCGCCGCCTCGTTGGCGATGGCGTCGAAGTCGACCCGGCCGGTCTGCTCGAGCATCGTGATGTGGTCGAGCACCGTCTGGTTGGCGTCCGTGGCGAGCTGGCGGATCAGCGTGTTGCGGGTGGTGTGGCGGACCTGGGCGACCAGCGCGAAGACCTTGCCGTGCGCGTTCCGCAGGAGCTGCGCGAACTTGCGCTCGTACTCCTCGCCCTGCGCGGCGGACAGCTCACGCAGCCAGCCCTGCTGCTGCTCGGTGGGCTGGTTCGGCAGCTCGACCCCCAGCTGCGCCGCCACGTTGCGCGCGCGCTTGTCGAGGTCGGTGTGGCCGACGACGAGGTGGTCACCGGCCGCCTTGACGGCTTCGGTGGGCGCGCGTTCTATCGCCTGCTGCCCGGCGGGCAGTTCCCACAGGCCGGCGAGCCGTACCTTGACCAGGAAGTCGCGGTCGGTGGCCGACAGCGGCCCCCACTGGGTCGCCACGCTCGAGGCGTTGAGATTGTCCTGCCCGGTGCCGGAACGGTCGGCGTAGGACCACACGGGGAACGCGAGCGCCCCGACCGTGACGACCAGGGCCGCGATGATGAGTGCTGTTCCGTTGATGCGCCGCAACAATGTGCCTCCAGAGCCGATGCGTTACACGGCAACCAACCGCCCTGCTTGATGGCCGGTCAGCCCGCCGGCCGCCTGCCGGTCGAACTTAGCCGGTCAAACTACTGGGCGGTACCCGGAAGTACGCAGCCGGGGCCCTGGTTGTTCAACGGCCCGCCCGTTCGGTGCCGGTGGCCGACGCATGCGGTACGCGGCCGGTAGTGGGGAGGGTGCCGACGACCGGCGCTCGCCATGGGTTCCCGTCCACGCGAGGGCGGACCACAGTGCCCGCCGCGGGACTTTGTCGTGCGCGTGGCCCGACCACCGGCGCCCGCCACGGGGTTCGGTCCGGGCGGGCGTTCGTCCGTCAGCCCCAGTCGCAGCCGGTGCCGTCGTTGTCCCGGTCGAGGTGGCTGCCGTAGCCGGGCTCGCCCCGGCGGACGGGCGCGGCCCCCGCGGCCCGGGCGGCGGCGCAGTTCTCGTAGTACACGTCCGCGTCACCGCCGCTGCCGGAGTCGCTGTCGCCGCTGTCGTAGGCGTCGGCGGTCTCCGTCCTGGTCACCGTCACGGTCACGGTGGGACCGGGTTCGGTGACCGTGGCCTTGGGGGCGGGCGTCGCGGTGGTGGTCGCCGTCGCGGTGACCGTCTCGGTGACGGTCGGGCCAGGACTCGGCTTCGCGGCCGGTCCGGTGTCCTCGGATGCGGCGGCACCACCGCAACCGAAGCCGAGCGCCATGATCAGCAGAGCGCCGGCGTAGGTGCGCTTCATCTTCCACAGCGGCCGTTGCGTCCCGGCCGGGACAGGGCCGGGCGGCGGCGGGGTGGTGGTGTACGGATTGCTCAAGGTCCCCCCTTGTGCAGATTGTGTGAAGGCTCACCGTAGCGTCCAGCACTCCAAAAAGGACGAAAATCGGAGTAGTTGACTCCGGCTCGCGCGCCGCCGTCCCGGCGAGAGTGGGCGCTCCCGCTGCCGGGCTGCGCAGGGCGTCGGCCGAAGGTGCGGCGGTAGGTCCGGGGGGAGACCCCGGTGGTGCGCTTGAAACGGTCGCGGAAGGCGGTGGGGGAGCCGAAGCCGACCTGGGCAGCGATGCGCTCGACGGAGTGGTCGGTGGTCTCCAGCAGGTGCTGGGCCCGGCGGATGCGGGCCCGGTGGAGCCACTGGAGCGGGGTCGTGCCGGTCTGTTCGCGGAAGCGCCGGATCAGGGTGCGGGTGCTGGTCCCGGCGTGCTCCGCGATGCCGGCGAGCGTGAGGTCGCGGCCCAGGTTGTCCTGGAGCCAGGTCAGCAAGGGCTCCAGGGCGGAGCCCTGCGGGGTGGGCGCGTGGTCGTGGACGATGAACTGCGCCTGCCCGCCCTCGCGTTCGAGGGGCATCACGGAAAGGCGGGCGGCGTCGGCGGCGACGGCGGAGCCGTAGTCGCGGCGGATCATGTGCAGGCACAGGTCCAGGCCCGCGGCCGCGCCCGCCGAGGTGAGGATCTGGCCGTTGTCGACGTACAGGACGTCCGCGTCGACCTCGACGTCCGGGTGGGCGGCGGCCAGGAGGTCCGCCGCGACCCAGTGGGTGGTGGCCCGCAGGCCGTCGAGGAGCCCGGTGGCGGCCAGCGGGAACGCGCCCGAGCAGATGGAGGCGATGCGCGTGCCGTCCTCGGCGGCGGCCCGCAGCGCGTCACGGACGGCGGGGGAGAGCGCGGCGGCGGGGGCGGCGGTGCCGGGCACGATGATCGTGTCCGCGCCCTTGAGCCCTTCCAGTCCCCACGGCGCGCGCAGGGTGAACGTGCCGGCGTCGACCTCCGGCTGTTCGGCGCACACGCGCAGTTGGTAGCCGGGGCGCCCGTCCGGAAGCCGGGTCCGGGTGAAGACCTCGATCGGGGTGGACAGGTCGAAGGGGATCACCTGGTCCAGGGCGAGAACGGCGATGGTGTGCATGGCGGGAAAGTACCTCTTCACCGGGCGACAGTTCCGGCCCGTCTCCGTCTTGGCGCAGCTCCGAGGCCGCTTTCCGGAGTTGGCGCTATCTCGTTGAAAGGTGTCACTGATGCCACTGGGAGTCGTGGTGGCACCCGGATAACTTCGGTGGCGTCTCCGGCGGACGACCGGACCTCCCTCACACGAAGGACCCCTCCATGCATGCCCAGACCGACGTGTCCGACGGCTCCGATCCGCTTGCTGCCGCCGCCCTCTACGACGTGCTGTACGCCGGCGGCACGGCGCCGGGCGGCACGGTCTCCGGCACGGCGCGCCGCGTCGTTCGAGCGGCCACGGAGCCCCGACGGTGACGAAACTCTTCCTCATCCTGCATGTGCTGGCCGCGGTCGTGGCCATCGGTCCGGTCACCGTCGCGGCGAGCATGTTCCCCAAGGCGCTGCGCCACGCGCACAGCGGCGCCGGTGACGGGGAGGCCCTCACGACCCTGCGGACGCTGCACCGCATCTGCCGCGTCTACGCGGCTGTCGGCATCGCGGTTCCCGTCTTCGGATTCGCCACGGCCGGCAGCCTCGGCGTCCTCGGCAGTGCGTGGCTGATCGCCTCGATCCTTCTGACCGCCGCGGCCGCCGGCCTTCTCGCCCTGCTGATCCTGCCCGCCCAGGAGCGCGCCCTCGCCTCCGTGCGGGCTTCCGGCTCCGACCCGGGATCACCGGGTCGCCTCGCGATGCTCACCGGCGTCTTCAACCTGCTCTGGGCGACGGTCACCGTCCTGATGATCATCCGCCCCGGCTCCACCACAGGAGCGTGACCGTGACTCTGCGGCCCCTGCGTGTCGCGGCCCACGCCGAGCTCGTCTCACTGGTCGTCATGACGGCCAACCTCGCCACCGTCCATCTCGGGCCCGTCTCCTCCCTGATGGGGCCCACCCACGGCTGCGCCTACCTGTTCGTCGTGGTCGCGACATGGCGCCTGCGGCGGGCCACGACCCTCACCAAGGCCGCCGCCGTCGTCCCCGGCATCGGCGGCCTCCTCGCACTGCGGCGGCTCGACCGCCCCGGCACCGTCTGTCCGAACCTCGAGAAGGTCACCCGGTCATGACCTACCTCTCGCCGATCCTCGTCGGCGTCCTCTACGCCCTGGCGATGTCCCTGATCCGCGAACCGCACCGACGCCGCTTCAACGCGATCATGGTGGCGGGGGCGGGTGCCGCCTACCTGAGCGGTGGCGGCCTCGGCGGCTGGGAGTTCCTCGCCACCGCCGTCATCACGTACGTCGCGTACCGGGGCCTGGAATCCTGGACGTTCATCGGCATCGCCTGGCTGCTGCACACCGCCTGGGACCTGCTCCATCACTTCAAGGGCAACCCGATCATGCCCTTCTCCCACGACTCGTCCCTGGCCTGCGCGGTCTGCGACCCGGTCATCGCCCTGTGGTGTCTGAGGGGTGGTCCCTCACTGATCGGTCTCGTCCGCCGCCGGACGGCGCGCCCCCGCACCGCGGAGCACGCACCGCCCTCGTAGGCGGGCACCGGTCCCGGAGGCCGGCCCGGCCGTCAGCGCGCGGCGATACCCCGGGCCGCGAGAAGCTCCAGCGCGCCGGGGAGCATGTGCTCCAATTCGTGCTTCCCGGTGAAGAGCTTGAGGTTCGGCAGCAGATCCAGGTCGTCGAGTGAGCGGACGTCGAAGAGATCGTCCTCGCCGTCCCAGACCGGGGCGCACTCCATGAAGACCTGGTGGCCGCCGTCGAACGTCAGCTCGTCCACGGTGGCGAGCAGCTCCGCCGGTATGTCCAGGTCTTCGAAGTACGCGCGGGCCTCGTCGAGGACGGTGTACTCCAGGTCGTTCTCCTCGACGTAGGCGGCGAGGTCCTCGACCCCGCGCGCCCGCATGTGCTGCTCCAGGCTGAACGCCGGGGACAGCGTCTCGTCCCAGTACATGAGCTTCTCGACGACGAGGAGCTTGAAGTTGAAGTCACGAAAGACGGTCATGGCTCACGTATACCAGCGGGGGCCGACAGCCTTGCCGTCGCGGAAACCGTTCAGGAAGGGCTCAGCTGAGCGCGGTCCGCGCCGCGCAGCGAGGGGTGGTCGGCCACGACGGTGCACGAGCCCGGGGCGATCTCCGTGAAGCCCGCGTCGCGCACGAGGGGCAGCCCGCTCTTCGTGAGGGCCGGCCACTTTGCCGGGTCCGCGGTGCGCACGGAGAGCGCGAAGCCCGCTTCCCGCCATGCCTCGCGGTCCGCGTCCGACAGTTCCCACCAGGCGAGTTGGGCTCCGTGGCCGGCCTGGGCCATGGCCTTGCCCGCGGACATCTCCAGCTCCGGGCTCAGCCACAGGACGGGACGGGTCCGGTCGGGGGCGGCGGGCGGGCGGAGGTCGTCGAGCTCCGTCCCGGACACCTGGAGCTTGGCCAGTTCCTTCGGCCAGCCGTCCAGCGGGACCGGCGGGAAGACCCGAACCTCGGCCGGAGGCGGAGCCGCTGCCGGCGCGGGTCCGGTGGCCGCGTCCGCGGTCTCTGCCGCGGTGGCCGGGGCCGTTCCGGTCGCGGGGTCCGCCGCGGTCGCCCCGCCGGACCCGGCCGCCGGACCGCCCGCGCCCGTCACCGTGATGCCCGGGAGCGTCCCGGCCTTGCGCCACTCCGCGCCACGTGCCCGGCGTACGACCTTGCGGATACGGGCGTCCTGCCAGTCCCGCACGGCCTGCGCCCACTCGCCCTCCCCGGTGGAGCGCTCGTCGGCGAGGATCTCGAGGACCGCCCGCGCGGCGGTCTCCAGAGCGTCGGTACGGGACGGTGGCCCCGACTTCTCTATGCGTACCACCAGCGGCAGGACGAACTGCGGTGCCGCGTCACGGGACTCGGCCCGGTGCCTGAAGGGACTGTCGGACCGGATTTCACGGAGGTCTTCGCTGCTCACGACGCCAGTCTGCCAGCAGCCCGACGGGGGGTTGTTGGCGGAACGGGCCCCTCCGGGCGACGATGCACCCCATGAAGAGCGATCTTTTCTCCACAGAGAACATGGCACAGCAGGCCACCGTGCCCGGAATGACGCTGCAGAACGCCAAGTCGATCAAGTACGCGGTCAACGGCGAGATGCACGCGCGGCAGGGTTCGATGATCGCCTTCCGCGGCAATCTGCAGTTCGAGCGCAAGGGCCAGGGGATCGGCGGCATGCTCAAGCGCGCCGTCACCGGCGAGGGCCTCCCGCTGATGGCCGTGCGCGGCCAGGGCGAGGCGTGGTTCGCGCACGAAGCGGCCAACTGCTTCATCGTCGACATCGAGCAGGGCGACGCGCTGACCATAAACGGCCGCAACGTGCTCTGCTTCGACGCGACGCTGTCGTACGAGATCAAGACGGTCAAGGGCGCCGGCATGACCGGCGGCGGCCTCTTCAACAGCCTCTTCACCGGCTACGGGAAACTGGGCGTCATCTGCGACGGCAGCCCGATCGTCATCCCCGTCAGCCACCAGCAGCCGGTCTTCGTCGACACGGACGCCGTCGTCGGCTGGAGCGCCCAGCTGCACACGTCGCTGCACCGCTCGCAGTCCGTCGGCTCGATGATCCGCGGCGGCTCGGGCGAAGCGGTGCAACTCAAGCTGGAGGGCGAGGGTTTCGTCATCGTCCGGCCCAGCGAGCTCACGCCGCAGAAGGCGTCACAGAACTGAAGCTCCGGCAGGTGGGCCGTCGTTACGGCCTCGGCGGGCCCTGGGTGCTGCGCGGGGTCGACCTCGACCTGCGCCCGGGCACCCTCGTCCGGGTCCAGGGCGCCAACGGGAGCGGCAAGTCGACGCTGCTGAGGCTGCTCGCCGGCATCGACTCGCCCTCCGAGGGCCGGATCACCGGCCGGTCCCGCACGGCCTACGTCCCCGAACGCTTCCCCGCCGCCCTGCCGTTCACCGCGGCCGGCTATCTGACTCATCTGGGCCGTATCCACGGACTGGGGCGGCGGGCGGCGGCCACCGGGGCCGCCGAGTGGCTGGAACGCTTCGGGGCCGCGGCATACGCCCGTACGCCGCTCGGTGAGCTGTCCAAGGGCACCAGTCAGAAGGTAGCCGTGGCCCAGGCACTCCTCGCCGGTCCGGAACTGCTTGTGCTCGACGAGGCATGGACCGGCCTGGACACCCCGGCGCGCGAGCAGCTCGACCTCGCGGTCGCCGAGCTGGTCACGGCGGGCGCTTCGGTCGTGCACGTCGACCACGACCCCCGGCGGCCGGCGGGGGCGGCCGACGCGGTGTTCCTCGTACGGGACGGCCGGGTCGAGGAACTGCCGGCCGAAGGCCCGTCGTGCGACGGGCGGGAGCCGGTCCGGTGGGCGCGGATCGTGGCGGTCGGACCCCCCGGCGCACCGCCGCCCGACGCGCTGCCGGGAGATCCGGAGCACATCGCGGGCGAGGACGGCGGCACCGTGTTCACCGTCCCGGCCGGGCACTCCGACGGTTTGTTGCGTGCGCTGCTCACCGCCCGGCCGCCGTGGCACATCCGGCATCTGGAAGGGGCGGAGGAACCGGCCGCGAACGCCTCCGCGGCAGCGGCGACGACAGCGGCGACCGCGCACCCGACCGCGCACCCGACAGGAACCGGCACGACGGCATGACGGCACTTCTGCGCTACCACACCGCCCTTCTGCTGCGATCCCAGCGCTGGCTGCCGCCCGTACTGCTCTACGGCGCCTTCCTGGCCGTCGGCGTCCAGGGCGGCGGACCGGTCCTGGACTCCCTCGGCTACACGGCCGCCGCGCTGCTCCCGGTCACCGCGTGGCTCGTGCGGATCTGCGCCGCACAGGAGCCGCCGGCCGCGAGGAGCGTCACGGCCGCGGCAGCCGGGGCGCCCCGGGCACACCTGGCCTCCCTGCTCGCCGCCGCCCTGTGCGCGGCGGCCATGGGCACCGTCGCCGTGATCGTCGTCGCGTTGATCAGTGCCCCTTCGGGCGCCGCTCACCAGGTGGTGGTCCCACGGCCGGCAGCGGCCGGTGCGGGGCTCGTCGCCGGCGCGGTCTGCGTCCTGCTCGGACTGGCGGTCGGGGCGCTGTGCACCCGGCCGCTGCTGCACGCGCGGGGCTGGTCGCTGGCGGCGACGGTCCTGCTGGCGCTGCTGGCCCTGGTCAGCAGTGGATCTCCGGCGAGGTACGCCGTCACCGGCCTGGTCACCGGCTCACGGAACGGCGTGGTGACACTGCCGCTGCTGCCGCTCCTCGCGGCGGCGCTGATCGCCGCCGCGGCAGCCGGCGTCGCGGCCGTGCTGACGCCGCTGCGGGGTGCGGACGGCGGCAGAGCCGCGAGCTAGAGTCGAATGCATGGACGAGTATGAGCCGTACTGCGAGACCCCGGAGAGGGAGGCGGCAGGGCAGGAGGCCCGGACCCGGGCCGAAGGGCCATTCGCCGAATGCGTCCTGTGCCGTGCGCCGACCGAGTACCCGGAGACGGTCAAGGGCGCGACGCTGTGTCCGGTGTGCGAGTGGCGGGAGGCGGAGCGCACGGCCTGCTCCGGCTGACCGCGTGACCCGCGAACGCCCATGACCGCCGGGCCGAGTGCCCCGCTTGGCGGCGGGGCGGTCCGGGGTGCCTTCGGGGGAACAAGGCGTCGGGAGCGGGGCACCGGGCCCTTCCGGTGGTACGCCGATGTGCATGCCCCCAAGGCCGTCCGACCCCCAGCAGAGTCCCCCGGAAGTGCCCGCGGCCCCGCCGCGGGTGCCCGAGGCCCTGCGGACGGCCGCCGCGTACGCATGGCGGATCATCGTCGTGGCCGCCGCCGTCTACAGCGTCTTCGCCGTGCTCGGCCGGTTCCATGAGATCGCCGTGGCCGTCTTCCTGGGCCTCGTCGTCACCGCCGTGCTCCGGCCGGTGGCCGACCTGGTGGCCCGCGTCCTGCCGCGCCCGCTCGCCGTCGCCCTGTCGCTGCTCGCCTCCATCGCACTCGTCCTGGGCGTGCTCGCCCTGGTCGGCGAGGCGGTCGCGGGGGAGCGGACGACTCTGGTGCGGGAGTTCCGCACCGGCATCGAAAGGATCGAGAACTGGCTGGAGCGGCCTCCGTTCCGCGTCGACCCCGAGGCGCTCACCGACATCCAGTCCCGTATCGGCCAGTGGCTCTCCAGCCACCGGTCCGCCGTCATCAGTGAGGCGGTGAGCGGTGGTCGCAGGCTGGTCGAAGTGCTGACGGTGTTCGCCCTCGCTCTGTTCTGCTCGGTCTTCTTCATCCATTCCGGAGACCGCCAGTGGGGATGGTTCTGCGGTCAGCTGCCGCCGGCCGCCCGCCGGCGCGCCACGGTGGCGGGGCGGGCCGCCTGGCGGACCTTCACCGGCTACACGCACGGCATCCTCCTGGTGGCCGCCACCAACGCGATCCTCGTCGGCATCGCCCTCTTCGCCCTCGGCGTCCCGCTCGCCCTGCCGCTCGCCCTCCTGGAGTTCTTCGCCGCGTTCGTCCCGCTCGTCGGCTCCCCCGTCGCTCTCGCGGTGGCAGCGGTGGTGGCTCTCGCGGCCAAGGGCCCGCTGACCGCGGCCGTGGTCGTCGCGCTCATCGTCGTGATCGGGCAGATCGAGGGCCATCTGCTGCATCCCCTCGTGATGAGCTGGGCCGTCCGGCTGCATCCGGTGGTGGTCGCGCTGTCGGTCGTCGGCGGTGCCGTCGCCGCGGGGATGGTGGGCGCTGTCGCCGCCGTGCCACTGGTGGCCGTCCTCTGGTCGGTCCGGCAGGCGCTGAGGCCGGTCGGGGACCGCGTTTCCGAGGACGGCTGACCGGCCGTCAGGGCACCACACGTTCCGGCTCGTCGGACGCGACCAGGGAACGGGCGAGCGGCACCCGGGCCAGAGCGAAGACGCCCGCCACCACCAGTGCCACGCCGAGGGCCTGCGGGATCAGCCACCAGCCGGTGCGGACGTCCTCCTCGTACAGGAGCATGCCGAGGCTGAGGCTCACCGCGGCGTCGCCGAGGGTGAGCGCGGGCTGCGACGCGACCAGCGGGCCGGCCTGCATCGCGTTCTCGAGCAGGAAGAGCGCGCACCCCCCGGTCGCCGCGAACGCGTACGTCTGCCAGGCCGTGAAGAACGCGCCGATACCGTGGTCGTCCAGAGTGTGCACCGCCGACTTCATAAGGGCCGCGGTGAGCGCGTAGCTGATCGCGGTTGCGGCGCCGAAGCAGGCCGCGCGGGCGCGGCCCTCGGGGCGACGCAGTGCTGCGGCGGTGAGCGCGAGGACGGCCGCGCCGCACACGGCGAGTGCGACGATCCAGCGGTCCAGGGGCACAGAGGTGCGGTCGCCGGAGGGTGACGCGGCGGCGAGGGCGACGCCCAGACCCGTCACCACGGCCCCCACCGCCACCCAGCCGACGCGCGGAAGGCTGCCGTGCAGAATCAGGGTCGCGAGGATCAGGGCGAGCGGCAGCTCGAGCACGAACAGCGGCTGAACGATCGTCAGCGGCCCGGTCCCGAGCGCCACCGCCTGGCACAGGCCCGCGACGACGACGGCGAGCATGCCGAGCAGCCAGACCGGCCGGCGCAGCAGATCGAGCATGAGACCGGCGCGCAGGCCCTCGGAGCGGGGGACGTCGAGAGCGGCCTTGCGCTGGAGCACAGTGGCGAAGGCGTTGCTGAGTGCCGCGCCGAGCGCGAACAGTACCGGGAGCAGGGTGTGCACGTGATCGGCCTCCGTGGTGGGCATGGGTGTCTGGGCGGGGGATCAGTGGCCGTCGCCCGGTGACCGGGGCTACCGCATCAGGTCGGAGACCTTGACGAACCGGTAGCCGCGCCGGCGCAGTTCGGGGACGATCATGCGGACCGCCTCCTCGGTGACCGGGGCGGCGCTCCGGGTGCAGTGCATGACGACGAGCGAGCCGGGACCCACCGCGCCGAGCACCTGCTCGGCGACGGCGTCCGCGTCGGTGGCGAAGGCGTCACCGCTGACGACGTCCCACTGCACCGCGGTCACCCCGGCCGGCGCGAGGGCCCGTAGCGCAGAGTCGTCGTAACAGCCGCCGGGGAAGCGGAAGTAGGGCACGACGTTGCGTGCTCCGGCCTTCTCGAACGCGGCGAAGGCCCGCCGCACGTCGGTGAGCATGTCCTCCGCGCCGATCTCCGGGAGCCCGTAGCACGGGGAGCTGAAGGCGTGGTGGCTGTAGGAGTGGTTCGCGATCTCGAAGAGGGGGTCGGAGCCGATGGCCTTCGCCTGGGCGGGGTACTCCTCGGCCCAGCGGCCCGTCATGAAGACGGTCGAGGGCACCTTCAAGGTGCGCAGGGCCTCGATCAGGGCGGGGTTGTCGAACCGTTCGCCGCGCTCGGCGCGCGGGCCCTGATCGGCGGTCATGTCGGCGTCGAAGGTGAGCGCGACGGTCTTCGCCGCGGCGCCCTTGGCCGCCTTCGCGCGCTTGAACACCGGGGTGTGGCCGCCGGGCCCGGGCGCCATGGTCGGAGCGGCGTCGCGGGTGGCGGAGGCAGCAGGGCGGGGCGACGACGACGTGGGTGCGGAGACGGGGCTGCCGGAAGCGCCGCAGCCGACGAGTACGGCACTCGCGGCCGTCAAACCCGTAAATTTTCGTACAGATCTTATCATTTACGAAAAGTAAGTGATCGGTGCCGCTGTGCATGGTCATCATGGCGCCGCGTCCGGGTGCGTCGCGCGGAGGCCGCCCGTTCGGTCCGGTCGGCCGGGCGCGGTTCCACGGCCTGGATTGCACTGTGCAATCATGCGAGCGACTGTTGGCCCGCGTGCTCTGGAGGAACGGCATGGCAGAGCACCCTCGTACGGCCGGAGTGCTCGCCACGACGGCGGACGCCTTCGCCGTGCCGGACGACCGTGGCGGCGCCGTATGGCGGCTGACGCCGGCCGCCCGGCAGCTGGACGCCAACCTTGTACGGCTTCCGCCCGGCACCCGGCGCCCCGGGCATGTCGAGCCGGACCTCGACGTGCTGCTCTGCGTGGTCCACGGCAGCGGCGAGCTCGTGACCCAGGGCGTGCGGCAGGAGCTCGAACCGGGATGTGTGGCCTGGCTGCCGCACGGTATGGAACGCTCCGTCGCGGCCGGGCCGGACGGCCTCGTCTACGTCACGGCGCACCGGCGCCGGCCGGGCCTGGCCATCGGCAACGTGACCGCGAACCGTGAGGCGGCCGGCGGTGCCGGTGCGGTCGCCGCCCGCGAGACACCTGGTGGAGAACCGGCCTGCATGCTCGGCCGCATCTGCCCCGAGTGCGACCGTCCTGCTGAGGATCCCGGCGCGCGCTACTGCAGCAGGTGCGGCGCCCGGCTGCCCTCATGAGCCGTGCTTCCGGCACCTTCTGACGAGAAGTCGGTCAGCGATTTCGCGATTGCGATGAGTACAACTCCCGCCTCATCCGTATCAACGGTCGGACGCGTCCCCCGGTCTGTCGTCGACAACCGGATTCCGTATCCCCGCAGGAGGCGGCGAGTTGAGTCACAGGCGAATACCCAAGCGAAAGGCCGTGCTTGCAGGAGCCGGGGCGGTGGGCATCGCCGCGGCCGCCGTGCTGCTGCCGCACGCCAACGCATCGCAGTCCGGCTCCGGTTCCGGGTCGGAGGCCGACCCCAGAACCCTGAGCGCAGCGGCTGCCCAGGATCTCGTCTCGGAACTGGGCCCCCAGCTCGGTGACGCGTATGCAGGTGCGTACTACGACGCGCAGAAACAGCAGCTCGTCGTCAACGTCGTCGGTGACAGCAACAGCGTCATCGTCCAGGTCAACGAGGCCGGCGCCGTCGCGCGGCCCGTCGAGAACAGCATGGGGCAGCTGAAAGCGGCGGCGGACACCCTGGCCCGTAAGGCCGCGGTCCCGGGCACGGCCTGGGCCGTCGATCCCAGGACCAACCAGCTCCTGGTCACGGCCGACCGCACGGTCGCGGGCGACGGCTGGAACCGTCTGGAGTCGACCGTGAAATCGCTCGGCTCCGGCATGGCCCGGATCAAGAAGTCCGCGGGCGAGTTCAAGCCCTTCCTCGAGGGTGGCGACGCCATCTTCGGTGGCGGGTCGCGCTGCTCCCTCGGCTTCAACGTGACCACGGGTGACGGGCAGCCCGGCTTCCTCACCGCGGGACACTGCGGCGTCGCCGACGACCAGTGGTCCGAGGACCCGAACGGCGCACCCATCGGTACGGTGCAGGCGGCGACGTTCCCCGGCGAAGGCGACTTCGCGCTCGTCACGTACGACGACCCCGCCACCGACGCCCCCGGCACGGTCGACCTCGGCAACGGTCAGACCCTGGACATCGTGGGCGCCGACGACGCGGCGGTCGGCCAGGAAGTGTTCCGCATGGGCAGCACCACGGGCCTGAACAGCGGTCAGGTGACCGGTCTGAACGCCACCGTGAACTACCCGGAGGGCACGGTCACCGGCCTCATCCAGACGAACGTGTGCGCGGAGCCGGGTGACAGCGGCGGCGCCCTGTTCACCCGCGACGGTGCCGCGATCGGCCTGACCTCGGGCGGCAGCGGTGACTGCACGTCGGGCGGCGAGACGTTCTTCCAGCCGGTGACGACGGCGCTCGCGGCGGTCGGCGCGGAGATCACCACGGGCGACGGCGGCGGCGCGGGCGGCCAAGGCCAGGGCCAGGGCGGCCAGGGCCAGGGCGGTCAGGACCAGCAGCAGGACGGTCAGGATCAGGGCGGTCAGGACCAGCAGCAGGACGGTCAGGATCAGGGCGGCCAGGACCAGCAGCAGGACGGCCAGGACCAGGACGGCCAGGATCAGGACGGCCAGGACCAGCAGGGAGGCTTCGACGGCAACTGACCCGTAGTCACTGCCCGCCGGTGGTCCTCCCTCCCCCCGCCGGCGGGCCCTTCCCCCCCCACCGGGCGGGGGGGGGGGGGCCCCCCCCCCCCCCCGGCCGCGGTTCAGAGCGTCTCGCTCAGCGAGTCCGCGAGCCGTCGGCGGGCGGTCCGCGTCGCGGGCAGGGAGGCCGCGGCCACCGCCCCGACGACCGCGCCGGCCACGACCGACACCAGCACCGGCCACGGAGGCAGATGTGCGATCCCCGCCCCCATCCCGCTCGAGGTTCCCTGGGCGTCCACCAGCCACATGCCGAAGAGCGCGCCGAGCGCCGTTCCCGCCACCGCCGCCACCAGAGCGGTCAGCCCGGCGGCGGTCACGATGACGGAGCCGATCTGCCGGGGCGTCAGCCCGATCGCCTTCAGCGCGAGCAGGTCCCGGCCGCGGTCGCGGACCCCGGTGCCGATCAGTGTCAGCAGCTCGGTGAGACCGATCAGGGCCAGTACCGCGATCAGGGCCGCGATCACGCCGCGCGCCGGTTCCAGCCGGTCCGCGGGGTTGGGCGTCTCACGGATCTCCAGCGTGCCGCCCGCCGCCCCGTCGAGCGCGGAGCTCACCGCCCGCGGGTCCGCTCCGTCGGTGAGCACCAGCGCGTGGAAGTCCGGCCGCAGTCCCGGGTCGCGTTCCTGGAGGGCGTCGACCGTCGTGGAGATGATCCGTCCGCCGGACTCGGGCTCGATGCTGCGTCCCACGATGTGCAGGATCTGCGGCCGGCCCTCGACCGTCATCCGCACCCAGTCGCCGACGCGTACGCCCAGCAGGTCGAGGAGTCCCTGTCCGGCCACCGCCTCGTCCGGTCCGCGGGCCGCCCGCCCCTCTGCCACGGCCGACGGATAGGGGTCCTCCGCGGTGCCGAGCCCGCGCAGGGTGATGGTCCCGGTCTGCCCGGGCACGAGGGCCGCCATCTCGGCACCGGGGTGGGCGGCGGCGACCTCCGGGACGTCGGCGAGGATCCGCCGCAGCTCCTCCTCCGACGGCCCGCCCGGTTGCTCGGCCCGTACGGTCAGGGCCGCGGGCAGCCCCATCTGCGCGGGCCGGCCGCGGAACTGGTCGAGCGTCGACCAGGCCACCAGCGCGACGGTGATCAGTACGAGCGGCAGTGCGAGCCGCCCCACGGCGACGGCCGTGCGGCCCCGGCGCGGGAAGGCCGAGCGCCAGCCCAGCACCAGCGCCGGCGGCATCCGCAGGCCGAGTGCCCTGCGGCCCAGCGCGGTCATCGGCGCCGCGGACGGCTGCGCCGCCCGGGCCACCGGGACCGGCGGCACCCGCCCGGCGCGCCAGGCCGCGAGCCCGGTCGCCGCCGCGATCAGCAGGACCGCCCCGCACGGCACACCGATCATGAGCGCCGTGTATCCGGGCAGGCCCTGCCACAGGGCGGCCGCGTCGCCGATCCGGCCCGGAATCCGCGCGCCGAGGAACGCGATGGCCGCCGTGCCCAGGGCCACCCCGAGCAGGGCGAACGCCAGGTGCTGCACGAGGAAGCCGCGTACGACCTGCCCCGGTGTGAATCCCACCGCCTTGAGGACGGCGATGTCCCGCAGCTGGCCGCGCACCCGGGCGCCGATCGCCCCGGACGCGGCGAGCGCGGCCGCCAGCAGCGCCCCGAGCCCGAACACGGCGAACAGCTGGCCGAGGAGCCGGTCGTCGCCGCCGGCCTCCGCCCTCGCCTGCTGCCACTTGGTGACCTGCGCGACCCGGTCGGCGCCCAGCAGGGTCACCGCCCGCTGGACCATGAAGTCGGTGTCACCGGAGTCCGCGAGCCGCAGACCCACGCTCTGGCCGGTGTCGCCCGGGGCGATCCCGTCGAGGGTTTCCGGGAGGACCCAGCCGATCCCTGGCCCGCCGCCCGCCCGGTAGGGCGGTTCCGCGGCCTCGGCGACGCCGGTCACCCGCAGGGTGCGCACGGCCCCGTCCTGCCCGGTGACCCGTACCGTGTCGCCGGGCTCTGCCCACAGCGAGCGGGCGACCGAGCTCTCCAGCACGACGGCGCGGGCCGCGCCGCCGTCCTGCGGGGCGAGCCAGCTGCCCGAGGTGACCAGCGGCCGTCCGGTCCCGGGCGGCCGGACGCCGGTCGCCCGCAGCGCGACCGCCGCCCGCGCGCCGCGTGACTCGACGGTGGTGGTGGCGGTCCGGTAGGGGCCGGAGAGGGCTTCGACGCCCTCGAGCCGGGACAGCGCGGCCGGGTCGGCGCCCGGCCGGGTCTGCAGCCAGATGTGGGCACCCTGGGACTGGTTGAAGATCCGCTGCCAGGGGTTGGCGGCGTAGCTGAACAGTGCGCCGGCCAGCAGCAGGGAGGCGATGATCCCGGCGCTGGCCAGGACGACGAAGAGGGCCTCGCCGCGGTGTGCGCGGAAGTCGGCGTGAGCCCAGCGCAGAGTGGCCCGCATGCTCATTCCTTCAGTTCGAGCACGCCGGACACTCCGCCGGCCGGGCCGCGGTGGCCGCCGCCGAGCTGAGCGTCGTCGACGATCCGTCCGTCGAAGAAGCTGATGACGCGGTCGGCGGCGCTGGCCATACGGGCGTCGTGGGTGACCATCAGGATCGTCTGTCCTCGCTGGTGGAAACGGGACAGCAGCCGCAGCACCTCGCGTGTGCCCTTGCTGTCGAGGCTGCCGGCCGGTTCGTCGGCGAGGAGCAGGGCGGGGTGGTTGACCAGGGCGCGGGCCAGCGCGACGCGCTGCTGTTCACCGCCGGAGAGCTCGCCGGGCATGGACTTCTCCCTGCCTTCGAGACCGAGCTCGGCGAGCAGTTCGGCCCGGGACTCGCGGGCGGCCCTGGGCGAGGCGCCGGCGAGCAGCGCCGGAAGTTCGACGTTGTCGGCGACGGTCAGGTTGGAGACCAGGTTGAAGAACTGGAAGACGACGCCGATGCTGCGCCGCCGCAGGACCGCCCAGCGGGCCTCGCGGTACTCGTCGACGCGCTGACCGCCGAGCCAGAGTTTTCCGCTGTCGGGCCGCTGGAGACCGCCGATCAGATGCAGCAGTGTCGACTTCCCGGCGCCGGAGGGCCCGGTGACGGCGACGAACTCCCCCGGCCGGACGGTCAGGTCCACGCCCCGGACCGCGTGGACCGGAGCGCCTTCACCGTGGTGCGTCTTGGTCAGACCCTCCGCGCGCACGATCGGCGCGCTCCCGCGCCCGTCGTCCGCCGTCCCCGCGGCCGTGTCCGGCCCGGGTACGGGCGCCGTTTCGTGCCCGCGGCGGTCGCCGGAAGCCGCGTCGTGGCTCATTCCAGCTCCTCCTGACAGCGCTCCAGCCAGTCCAGGTCGGCCTGCAGATGCAGCATCGCGCCCTCGATCAGCAGTTGGGAGATCCGGTTGTCCCGGTCCTCGGCGGCGGCCAGCTTCGACAGGTCCCGCATGGTGTTGAGGTACTGCCGCCGCTGTTTGTTGATCAGGGCGACCGGGTCGGCGAGCCCCGACTCGGGCGCCAGGGCGAGCTTCATGAAGAACTCGTCCCGCACGCGCGGCTCGTCGGTGGTCTCCTCGAACCAGGCCTGCACCGCCTCACGCCCGGCGTCGGTCAGCCGGTACGTGCGCTTGTTGGGCCGGCCCGACTGCTCGACGTCCTCGCCGTCGATCAGCCCGCTCTTCTCCAGGCGGCCGAGGGTGACGTAGATCTGGCCGACGTTCGGCTGAGGGTACGCGGCGCCCAGGAGCTTCTCAAGGTCCTGCTTCAGCTCGTATCCATGCGCCGGGCCACGGGTGAGCAGTGCCAGGAGCGGCAGCCGCACGCTCCCCCCTCTCTCCCGCTGACGTGGTTTCTTGTTGGCCAGGCGGCGGGCGTGTGGCCCATGGCACCTGTCCGGTCCGCCTGGACGTCTAGTATCGCCCATGCCTAACGGGTATATATAGGGCCCGATGGTCGGCGACGCAGCCGGATCGTGCACCGGGAGGAACCTATGCGGTGGATGCGTGCCGCGGGTAGAGCTCTCCTGGTCGTGGCGGTGCTGCTGGCGGGGTATGCCGGTTTCGGCGCCCGGGCCGGCGGCGTGGACCCTCAGGGCCGCGGGCCGATGACACTGGCGACGGCGGGCGATCTCACCGACTATCTCTCGCCGCTCCTCGACGACTGGAACCGCGCCCATCCCGACGAGCGGGTCACCCTGGTCGAACTGCCCGACTCGGCGGACGAGACCCGGGCGCAGATGACCAGCGAACTGCGCTCCGGCAGCGACCGCTTCGACGTACTGAACATCGACGTGGCGTGGACCTCCGAGTTCGCCGCGGCGGGGTGGATCTCCCCGCTGGAACGCGACCGGTTCCCGCTGGACAGCTTCCTGCGGCCCGTCGTCGACACGGCCACCTTCGAGGGACGGCTGTTCGCGGTCCCGTACGTCACCAACGCCGGGCTGCTCTACTACCGCAAGGACATCCTCGAACGGGAGGGTGCCCGGCCCCCGCGCACCTGGGCCGAGCTGGCCCGGCAGGCCCGTACGATCGCCCCGAAGTACGGCCTGGACGGTTACGCCGGCCAGTTCCTGCCCTACGAGGGGCTCACCGTCAACGTCGCGGAAGCCGTGCACTCCGCGGGCGGGTCGATCCTGCGGGACGACGGTGAGCGGGTCACCGTGGACTCCGCCGCGGCGAGGGCCGGGCTGACGTTCCTCGCGGACGGGGTGCGCCAGGGGTGGATCCCCCGGGAGGCTCTCGGCTACAAGGAGGAGGAGTCGCGGCAGGCGTTCCAGGACGGCCGGCTGCTCTTCCTGCGGAACTGGCCCTATGTGTACGCGGACGCCGGCGCCGAGGGCTCGAAGGTGGCGGGGAAGTTCGGTGCGGTGCCGCTTCCCGGGCCGGACGGGCCGGGCACCAGTGTGCTTGGCGGCTCCAACCTCGCCGTCAGCGCTCACTCGCGGCACCCGGCGTCCGCCGCGGACCTGATCGCCTACCTCACCAGTGAGCGGGTGCAGCGGCAGGTGCTCACCGAGGGGTCGCTGCCTCCGGTACGCGCCGCGCTGTACGAGGACCCGGAGCTGATCAAGGCCCATCCCTATCTGTCGACGCTGCGCCAGAGTGTGCTGTCGGCGGTGCCGCGCCCCAAGAGTCCGCGCTACGACCAGGTCAGTCTGGCGGTGCAGGCGGTGGCGCAGGACGTCATGGCGCTGCGGCAGACGCCTGCCGAGGCCGTCGCGCGGCTCGCGCGCGAGCTGGGGGCGATCTCCCGCAGGGGCTGACCCGCTCACGCCCCACCTCCCGTCCGTTCAAGAAAGCCTCTACTTACATGTTAAGTAGAGGCTCTCTCTTTGCCACCTGGGCATTACCGTACAAATCCCCCCAGCTTTCGATGGTTTTAGGAAGCATCGTTGACACCTTCCAGTCACCGCTACTTAACATGCATGCATAACAGCGCACCCGGTCCGGGGCGCTCTCGCATTCAGCAGAAACAGGTCGACGCGAGATGCTCAGCACGCTTCCGGCCGGCATCGGCCGGCCCTCCCGCCCTGCCTCCACACCTGACCCGTGGTGGCGCGACGCGGTGATCTACCAGGTCTACGTCCGCAGCTTCCTCGACAGCACCGGGGACGGCATCGGCGACCTGGCCGGCGTCCGGGCCGGGCTTCCCTACCTCAGGAAGCTGGGCGTGGACGGCATCTGGCTCAGCCCCTTCTACCCGTCGCCGCAGCACGACCACGGCTACGACGTAGCCGACTACCAGGGCGTCGACCCCGTGTACGGCGACCTCGCCGAGTTCGACCGGCTGGTGGCCGACGCCCGCCGCCTCGGACTGAAACTGCTGCTCGACATCGTCCCCAACCACTGCTCCAGCGAGCACCCGTGGTTCCGTGAGGCGCTCGCCGCCGGCCCCGGCGGCGCCGCCCGCTCCCGCTTCCACTTCGCGCCCGGCCGCGGCCCCGACGGGGCCGAGCCGCCCAACAACTGGCGCGCCATGTTCGGCGGCCCCGCCTGGAGCCGCGTCACCGAGCCCGACGGCACGCCGGGGGAGTGGTACCTCCACCTCTTCACCCCCGAGCAGCCCGACCTCAACTGGCGCGACCCGGCCGTCGGTGACGACTTCGAGAAGGTGCTGCGCTTCTGGCTGGACCGCGGCGTCGACGGCTTCCGTATCGACGTCGCCGCCGGACTGTTCAAGCACCCCGCGCTCCCCGACTCCGACGACCCGTTCGCCGACGAGCGCGCCCGCGACTCGGTCAACCCGCTGGCCTGGAACCAGCCCGAGGTCCACGACGTGTGGCGCCGCTGGCGGTCGGTGTGTGAGGAGTACGCCGCCCGTGACGGCCACGACCGGCTGCTCGTCGGCGAGGTCTCCGTACCCACCGCCCGTGAACACGCCGAGTACGTCCGCCCCGACGAACTGCACCAGGCCTTCTTCTTCGACCTGCTGTCCGCCCCCTGGGACGCCGACGCCTTCCGCTCGACGATCGACGAGGCGATACGCGACATCGCGGGCACCGGCTCGACCGTCACCTGGGTCCTCAACAACCACGACCAGGTCCGCACCGTCACCCGCTACGCCGGCGAGCCCGGCGTCGAGGGCAGCGGACTCGGCGCCGCCCGCGCCCGCGCCGCCGCCCTGCTGATGCTCGCGCTGCCCGGCGCCGCCTACGTCTACCAGGGCGAGGAGCTCGGCCTGCCCGAGGTGCTCGACCTGCCCGACGAGGTGCTCACCGACCCGATCTTCCACCGCACCGGCAGCCGCAAGCGCATCCGCGACGGCTGCCGCGTCCCGCTGCCCTGGTCCGGCCACGCTTCCCCGTTCGGCTTCAGCCAGGGCGCGGCCGGGGCCCGGCCGTGGCTCCCGCAGCCCGAGTGGTTCGCGGAACACGCCACCGACCGGGCCCTGGCCGACACCCGCTCCTTCTGGCACCTGTACCGCGACGGCCTGCAGCTGCGCCGCAGCCTCCCGCAGTTGGGCGAGGGCACGCTGCGCTGGCTGGACGCGCCCCCGCAGGTCCTCGCCATGGCCCGCGGCGACGGGCTGATCTGCGCGGTCAACTTCGGCACCGAGCCGGTCCCCGCGCCCGTGACCGGAACACCCCTGCTCTCCAGCGGTCCCTGCCCGGACGGTGTGCTCCCCGGAGCGACCGCCGCCTGGTGGACCGGCGACCACCCCGCTTCCTGATCCCCGTTCCCTCGGAAGGACTCACCATGCGACGAATCGGCAGCACCACCACCCGGCGTACGACGGCCGCCGCCTCTGCGGTGCTCGGCCTCGCCCTCGGCGCCACCGCCTGCGGCGGCACCACCAAAGCCACGAGCGGCGGCGAGCTCAGCGGCCAGACCGTCACCGTGGCCGGCGTCTGGACCGGCAGCGAACAGAAGAACTTCAAGAAGGTGCTGGACGCCTTCAGCGAGAAGACCGGCGCCAAGACCGTCTTCGTGCCCTCCGGCGACAACGTCTCCACCTTCGTCGGCAGCAAGATCGAGGGCGGCAACGCACCGGACGTCGTGATGGTGCCCCAGGTCGGCGTCCTCCAGCAGTTCGCGAAGGAAGGCTGGCTCGAGCCGCTGTCCGACAAGACCGCGAAGACGGCCACCGCGGGCCTCGCCCCGGTGTGGAAGAACTACGGCACCGTCGACAAGACGTACTACGGCCTCTACTTCAAGGCCGCCCACAAGTCCACCGTCTGGTACAGCCCCGAGGCGTTCACCCAGGCCGGCGTCAGCGCCCCCAAGACCTACGAGGACCTCCTCAAGACCGGCCGCACACTCGCCGACTCCGGCCGGCCCGCCTTCTCCGTCGCCGGTGAGGACGGCTGGACGCTGACCGACTGGTTCGAGAACATCTACCTCTCCCAGGCCGGACCCGAGAAGTACGACCAGCTGGCACGGCACGAGCTCAAGTGGACCGACGAGAGCGTCGTCAAGGCACTGACCACGCTCGGTGAACTGTTCAAGGACGACCAGCTCGTCGCGGGCGGCGCGAAGGCGGCGCTGCAGACCGACTTCCCGTCCTCCGTCGAGCAGGTCTTCGGCCCCGAACCCAAGGCGGGCATGGTCTACGAAGGGGACTTCGTCGGCGGCATAGCCAAGGACGAGTTCGGCCGCAAGCTCGGCGAGGACGCCGCCTTCTTCCCGTTCCCCGCCGTCGGCGGGGGCGAGGCCCCGGTCGTCAGCGGCGGTGACGCCGCCGTGGTCCTCAAGGACGGCAAGAACAGCAAGGCCGGCATGAAGCTCCTGGAGTTCCTCGCCACCCCGGAGGCGGCCGAGATCTGGGCCGGCGCCGGCGGATTCCTGTCGCCCAACAAGGACGTCAGCCTCGACGCCTACGGCGACGAGACCACCCGCTCCACCGCCGAATCCCTCGTCGGGGCGGGCGACTCGGTCCGCTTCGACATGTCCGACCAGGCGCCCGCCGCGTTCGGCGGCACCAAGGGCGCGGGCGAGTGGAAGCTCCTCCAGGACTTCCTGCGCGACCCGTCGAACCCGAAGGCCACCGCGGCGAAGCTCGAGGCCGCGGCCGCCAAGGCGTACGGGAACTGAGGCAGCCGCCATGGCCGACACACTCAAGGGGCGGGCTCCCCGGGCCCGCGCTCCCAAGGCCGGCGCCGCGCTCGACGCGCGGCGCCGGGCCCAGCGCAGAAAACGCCGCCTCGCGGTCCTGTTCGTCCTGCCGGCCGTGCTGCTGCTCGGTGCGCTGGTCGTCTACCCCGTCCTCTTCTCCGTCGGACGGAGCCTGTTCGACGCGAGCGGTGAGCAGTTCGTCGGCGCGGCGAACTACACGGAGATCTTCCAGGACCCCGCGACCCTCAAAGCCATCCGCAACAGCACCATCTGGGTCGTGGTGGCACCGGTCCTGCTGACCGGCCTCGGCCTGATGCTGGCCGTCCTCACCGAGAAGGTCCGCTGGGCGACCGCCTTCAAGCTGGTGCTCTTCCTGCCCATGGCCGTGTCGTTCCTCGCCGCGGGCATCATCTTCCGGCTCGCCTACGAGCAGAACCCGGACCGCGGCGTCCTCAACGCGGTGGTCGTCGCCGCCCACGACGCGTTCGAGGACCCGGCGGCCTACCCGACCGCCCGCGTCCGCGAGCAGTCCGGTCTCACCGGAAAGGCCGGCGGCCCGTACACCACCGAGGACACCGTCCGCCCCGGCAGTCCGGTCAGCCTCGGCTTCGTCGGCGTCGCACCCGACGCGGTTCCCGCGGACGCACGGCCCGCCAAGGCACCGGCCGGCGGTGACGGGATCGGCGGCGTCGCCTACCTCGACTTCGTCCCGGGCGGCGGCGGCACACAGGGCAAGGTCGATCCGGCGGAGAAGGGCCTGCCCGGCATGACCGTCGAAGCCGTCCACGACGGCGAGGTCGCCGCCACGGCCACCACCGCCGCCGACGGATCCTTCCGCTTCGACGGCCTGGCCGAGGGCGAGTACACCGTCCGGCTGCCCGCCTCGAACTTCGCCGCGCCCTACCAGGGCGTCAACTGGCTCGGCCCGGCGCTCGTCACCCCGGCCATCATCGGCGCCTACCTGTGGGTGTGGACCGGCTTCGCGATGGTGCTCATCGGCGCCGGCCTCGCCGCCATCCCGAGGGACGCGCTGGAGGCGGCCCGGATGGACGGCGCCACCGAAGGCCAGATCTTCCGCAGGATCACCGTGCCGCTGCTGGCGCCCGTGCTCACGGTCGTCTTCGTGACGCTGGTCATCAACGTGATGAAGGTCTTCGACCTCGTCTACATCATCGCGCCCGGACCGGTCCAGGAAGAGGCCAATGTACTGGCCACCCGGATGTGGCTGGTGTCCTTCGGCGGCGGCAACGACCAGGGGCTCGGCAGCGCCCTGAGCGTCCTGCTGCTCCTGCTGGTCGTACCGGCCATGATCTTCAACGTCCGGCGCTTCAGAAGGAGCCGATCATGAGCGCCCGCACCACCGTCGAGCGGCCGCCCACGCAGCGGGCCGCCGCGACCCGGCCGGTCCGGCCCTCCCCGCCCGGACGCCCCCGCCGCCGGGGCCGGCTCGCGAAATGGCTGGGCAGCGGAGCCGTCCAGGCCCTGCTGATCGTCGTCGCACTCATCTGGATCACCCCGCTGGCGGGACTGTTCCTCTCCTCCATGCGGTCGGAACGCGACAACGCGTCCGACGGCTGGTGGACGGCGCTCACCGACCCCTCGCAGCTGTCCCTCGACAACTACACCGCGCTCTTCGAGGACTCCGGCATCGCCGGCGCCTTCTGGAACACCGTTCTGATCTCGGTCCCCGCCACCCTGCTGGTCGTCGGTATCGCGGCGCTCGCCGGATACGCCTTCGCCTGGCTGGACTTCCCCGGCCGTGACGCGGTCTTCCTCGTGGTCGTCGGCCTGCTGGTCGTGCCCGTGCAGATCGGTCTGCTGCCGGTGGCCAAACTCTTCGGCGCGGTCGGCCTGTTCGGCACGGTCGCGGGCGTCATCCTCTTCCACGTCGCGTACGGGCTGCCGTTCGCCATCTTCCTGTTGCGCAACTACTTCGCGGAGATCCCGCGGGAGATGCTGGAGGCGGCGCGGATGGACGGCGGCGGGGAGTGGCGGATCTTCTCCCGCCTGGTCCTGCCGCTGGGCCGCCCGGCCATCGCGAGCCTGGCGATCTTCCAGTTCCTCTGGGTCTGGAACGACATGCTCGTCGCGCTGCTCTTCGCGGACAGCGAGTCGCAGCCGCTGACGGTGGCGCTGCAGTCCCAGATGCGGCAGTTCGGCAGCAACATCGGCGTGCTGGCGCCGGGGGCGTTCCTGTCGCTGGTGGTACCGCTGGTCGTCTTCTTCGCGTTCCAGAGGCACTTTGTGCAGGGGGTCATGGCGGGTTCGGTGAAGTAGGGCTGCGGGTGGGGTCCCGCTGCGCGGGGCCTGTTCCCCACCCCGCCCCTTCCCGGAACCGGGCTCCGCCCGGACCCGTACCGCGCTGCGCGCGGTGTCCTCGAACTCCCCCTACGGCCTGGCGGCCGTGGGAGGTGCCCCCAGGGGGCTGGATTTCGCGCCGCGGAACCAGCTTCGCCCGACGGCGGCATTCACGCCTCGCTGCGGGTTCCTCCTCCGCCCGCCAGGGCGTAGGAGGAATTTGCGGCGCCGGGGTCCGGTGGGGGTCCACGCCGCCAGGCGTAGTGGCAGGAGCCCCCGAAACACCGCGCGGAGCGCGGTAGGGGGTCCGGGGCGGAGCCCCGGTTACGGGAAGGGGCGGGGTGGGGAGAGCCATGCCGCCGCCCTCGTCAGTGCGGCGCCGCGTCCAGCGTTCGTGTCAGTGCGTCCAGCTCCTCACGCAGGGCACGGATCCGTGCCGGCGTCAGGCCCGTCGCCTCCGCGATCCGCCGCGGCATGCCGAGCGCCTTCTCGCGCAGCGCGCGCCCCGCCTCCGTCGGCCGGGCCGTCACCGAGCGTTCGTCCTCCGTGCTGCGCCGACGTTCCACGTAGCCCGTTGATTCGAGGCGTTTCAGCAGGGGGGACAGCGTGCCGGAGTCCAGGCGCAGGTGTTCGCCGATCTCCTTGACGGGCAGTTCGCCGTGCTCCCAGAGGACGAGCATCACCAGGTACTGCGGGTACGTGAGGCCGAGGTCCTTCAGGACGGTGCGGTACACGCCGTTGAACGCCCGGGACGCGGCATGCAGCGAGAAGCAGATCTGGTGTTCGAGGCGGAGGAAGTCCTCGTCCGGGACGTCCGCCAGTGTCTTCTTCTCCATGCCCCCACCCTACCAAGCCGCGACCAATTAAGTTGTGCTCAATTTAATTGTGTGCTTTGATTTGGGTCATCGGTTCCCGACCACGACGAAGAGGGATGCACCCCCATGGACGCCATCTACACCGCTGTCGCCACCGCCAACGGCCGCGAGGGCCGTGCCGTCAGCTCCGACGGCCAGATCGACCTCCCGCTCGCCTTCCCCGCGGCCCTCGGCGGCAACGGGCAGGGCACCAACCCCGAGCAGCTCTTCGCCGCCGGGTACGCCGCCTGTTTCGCCAGCGCGATGGGCGCCATAGGCCGCCAGGAGAAGCTCGACGTCAAGGACGCCTCCGTGACCGCGGAGGTCAGCATCGGCAAGGACACCGACGGCGGTTTCGGCCTGTCCGTGATCATGCGTGTCGAGCTTCCCGACCACCTCCAGGGCGAGGTCGGCCAGGAACTGCTGAAGAAGACCCACGCGTACTGCCCCTACTCGAAGGCCACCCGCGGAAACCTGCCGGTCGAGATCGTCGTCGAGTAATCACCGGCCGGTCGCCCTGTGTGATCACCCCTGGCCGGCCCCCCCCGGCGTCCCCGCGGCGCCGTGACCGCTCCCGCGGCCACGGCGCGTGCTGGAGGAGGCAGAGGAAAAGGTGCTCGGCCCGGGGATTGCGCTTAGCTTGGCGTGGTCCGGACCCGCATAGCAGGCCGCGCTGTCGTGAGCAGCGTCCGAAGGTGGTGAAACCGTGTCGGATGCCGACGCCCCGAACCACGCCCCACCCGCGCAGGACACCCTTGCCGCGGCCCTTCTGGAGGTGCTGTTCGCCAGGTCGTCGGGTGCCCTCCATGTGCTCGACGACCAGCTGACCGTGGTCCGGGCCGACGGCCCGGACGCGGCGGCGGACGTCGCGGGCGCCTTCCTGGGCCGGCCGTTCACCGAGGTCTACCGGCTCGACGAGCCGCACACGGCGGAGAGCCTGCTCCGGGAAGTCCTCATCAGCGGCAGGCCGGCGACGGAACAGGTGTTCAGCGGGCGCCGCGTCGACGACGAGGGCCCCGCGCGCCGCTTCCTCATGCAGGCCTACCGCCTCGACGACTCCCGCGGCCGTTCACTCGGGCGGGTGCTGGCCTGCATGGCCGACGTCACCCAGCGTGAGAAGGCCCGCCGGCGCAAGGCCGCCCTCGCCGCGGTGCGGGAGGCCGTGGGCCGGACCCTGGACGTGACGGCGACGGCGGAGGCGTTCGCCTCCGCCGTCGTACCGGCGTACGCCGACATCGCCGTGGTCGACGTGCTGGACGACGTACTGCGCGGCACCGTCCCCCTCGCCGGCCCGCCGGAGCGGGACGTGCCGCTCCGGCGTGCCGCCTTCCGCAGTTGCGACGAGGCCGCGGTGCCGGCGCGGCCGGTGGGCGACGTGCGGGGTCTGCCCGACCTCACGCCGTACGGCAGGGTGCTCGCCGACTTCCAGCCGCGGCTCGTCGCCCTGGACCGGGACGCGCCCTGGCTGAGGGCGGACCCCGGCCTCGCCCGGGCGATCCGCGCGTCCGGCGCCCGTTCCATGGTCGTGGCGCCGCTGTCGGTGCGGGGCGCCCCGCTCGGGCTGGTCACCCTCTACCGGTGCGAGGACGCCGAGCCTTTCGAGGAGGCGGACCGGACGCTGGTGCTCAGCCTGGCCGCCCACACCGCGCTCAGCATCGACAACGCCCGCAGGTACGAGTACGACCACACCGTCGCCTCCACCGTCCAGCGCCGCCTGCTGCCGCCGAGGACCGCCGCGGGACCGGCCGTCGAGACCGCGCACCTGTATCTGTCCGGGACCAGGAGCGGCTGCTGGTTCGACACGATCGGCCTCTCCGGGGCCCGGACGGCGCTGGTCGTGGGCAACGTCAGTGGGGAGGGCATCGAGGCCGCAGCGGCGATGGGCCAGTTGCGCATGGTCATCAACGCGCTCGCCGCCCTGGACCTCGAGCCCGACGAACTGCTGGCCAGGCTCAACGACACCGCCAACCGGCTGGCCCGGGAACGCGCGGCGCTGCCGCCGGGGGACCCGCTGCACCGGCAGCCGCTGACGGCCACCTGCACCTACGCCGTGTACGACCCGTTCACCCGCGTCTGCGCCGTCGCGCGCGCCGGACACCCGGCTCCGCTCGTCGTCCGTCCGGACGGCAGCGCCTCGACACCCGACGTGGCCGAGGGGCCGCAGCTCGGCTCCTTCGACACCGCGCCGTGCGCGGTCACCACCGTCACCCTCGAAGAGGGCAGCCTGCTCGCCTTCTTCACCGGCGGGCTCGAGCAGGACGGGACCCTCGCGAGGCCCGCCAGGAAGGCCCTCGCCCACCCGGACCACGAGCTCGCGGAACTCTGCGACGCCGTCGCCTACACCCTGCCGGCGGACGCGGGCCCGGAAGGGGTCGCACTGCTCCTCGCGCGTACGGGCAGTGTCGTCGCGGACCATGTGGCCGAGCTGGAACTGCCGCACGAGCCGACGGCACCGGCCCTCGCGAGGACCTTCGCCCGTGATCTCCTCGGCGCCTGGGGCATCGACGACGGGACGACCTTCGGCACCGAGCTGATCGTCAGCGAACTGGTGACCAACGCCGTGCGCTACGGCACGCCGCCGCTGCGGCTGCGGATCATCCGCGGCGACACGCTCACCTGCGAGGTGCACGACGCCAGTTCGGTCTCCCCGCACCTGCGCCACGCCCGCACGGTCGACGAGGGCGGGCGGGGACTGTTCATCGTCTCGGAACTCGCCGCGAACTGGGGCACCCGCTACGCCGGCGGCGGCAAGGTCCTGTGGACCGAACAGCCCTTGCCGCCACCGGACTGACTCCGGCGGGCCTCAGCCCCGCGCGGGGCCGGGGACCGTGCCGTTCAGGACCACGGTCCGGTGACCGCGAACGTCGTGCCGGGCGTGTAGCAGTTCACATACATCGTCTCCCCGTCCGGCGAGAACGCGACGCCGGCGAACTCGCCGTACTCGGGGTCCTCCGGCGTTCCGATGTTCTGCGCGTTCCTGGCCGCCGGGTAGACCTTGCCGCGCCGGGTGACGCCGTACACGTACTGCTCGCCGCCGCCGTCCTCGCACACCATCAGGCCGCCGCTGGGCGCCAGGCAGATGTTGTCGGGGGACTCGCCGGGCAGTTGGACGTCCGTGTCGGGGCCGAAGACGATGACCAGGGTGAGGCGCCGCCGGTGCGGTTCGTACTTCCACACCTGACCGAAGTGGTCTCCGGCGGACCCCTCCGAACTGCGGGCGTAGCTGGACACGAAGTACACCGACCTCCCGCCCCAGTAGCAGCCCTCCAGCTTCTGCGCGTGGGTGATGCCCTTCGGCCCGAAGTCCTGGAGCCTGATGGGCGTTTGCTTCGCCTGGCTGTCCGGCACGGGCACCCATTCGACCCCGTCGAACGACGCGCCGGTCTCCTGGATCCGCGACAGGTCCGGCACGCCGGGCACCCGCATCGCCTCGAGTGCGCCGCCCGCGCGGAGCGAACCGGTGCCGCCCAGCGGCTTGTTCGGCAGGAACCGGTAGAAGAGGCCGAAGGGGCGCTGGAAGGCGTCCTCCGTCTCGTAGACGATCCCGGTCCGCGGGTCGACGGCGATCGCCTCGTGCTGGAAGCGGCCCATCGCGGTGAGCGGCACGGCGCCGGTGCGGTGCGGATCGGCGCCGTCGACCTCGAAGATGAAGCCGTGGTCCTTGGTGTAGCCGTTGGTGCCGGCCCGGTCCTCGTTCTCCTCGCAGGTCAGCCAGGTGTTCCAAGGTGTGGGCCCACCGGCGCAGTTGACGGCGGTGCCGGCGATGGCGACCCGCTCGGAGCGGACGTCGCCCCGGCTGTCCAGTTCGAGCACGGTGCAACCGCCCTTGGCGGCCGGGTCGTAGGTCAGGCCCTGGACGGTGGGCACGCCGATCCTGCCGGTGTGCCGGTTCTCGTGGTTGCGGACGAGGTGGATCCGTCCGCGGCGGCCGGCGAACGCGGCCATACCGTCGTGGTTGCCGGGGACGCGTCCCTCGCCGGAGAGCAGTGGTTCGCCCTCACGGGACAGGACCTTGTAGCTGAAGCCTCTGGGCAGATCGAGCAGACCGTCGGGGTCGGGGACGAGCGGGCCGTACCCGGCGTGTCCACGGGCGGCCGCGGTGCCGGCGAAGAGCTCGGAGAACGCACCGCTGAAGAGGATCCCGGCGCCGACCGCACCGGTGCCGGCCAGGACTTGACGTCGTGTTGCAGACATGAGGCAACTCCCTGCTGGGGGCACCCCCATGCCGAAGGCGATGGGGGAGGACAGGTGACCCGCACGTGTGTATCACGCAGAAAACCCGACATGTAACCGTGCGGGCCCCTGTGCCTCGAGGTGTCGGTGTGTTAGACGAGCGACGCCGAGACGGTGATCGTCGTGCCGGTAAGGGCCTGGCTGACCGGGCAGTTCGCCTTGGCGTCCTCGGCGGCCTTGACGAAGGCGGCCTCGTCGAGGCCGGGTACCTGGCCCTCGACGGTGAGGTGGATGCCGGTGATGCCCTCACCCGGCTGGAAGGTCACCTCGGCCTTGGTCTCCAGGCGGGCCGGCGGGTTGCCGGCGCCGGCGAGGGCGTGCGAGAAGGCCATGTTGAAGCAGCTGGAGTGCGCGGCCGCGATCAGTTCCTCCGGGCTGGTCCTGCCGCTCTCGGCGGGCTCGGTCCGGGCGGCCCAGGTGACCGGGTACTCGCCGATGCCGGACGAGTCCAGGGTGACGACACCCTTGCCCTCGAGGAGACTGCCTTCCCAGACGTTGTGAGCCTGACGCGTGGTGGCCATGATGGTTCCCTTCAGATCGGGTTACGGCCCCAAACCTACTGCGCCACCAAGGCCTTCGCGTCGCGTGCCAGCGCGGTGAGCCGGGAGATCGCCCGGAAGTACTTCTTCCGGTAGCCGCCGTTCAGCATCTCGTCACTGAAGAGCTGGTCGAACGGCAGGCCGGAGGCGAGCACCGGCACCTCCCGGTCGTAGAGCCGGTCGGCGAGCACGACCAGCCGCAGTGCGGTCGACTGGTCGGGCACGGGCCGGACGTCGGTGAGGCACACGGCCCGCAGCCCGTCGGTCAGCGCTCCGTAGCGGCTGGGGTGCACCTTCGCGAGATGCTCCAGCAGATTCGGGAAGTCGTCGAGGGACGCGTCCTTCGTGGCGTACGCGGCCTTGGTGACCTGCTCGTCCGAGTACGGGGGAGGGGCCTCGGGAAGCCCGCGGTGACGGTAGTCCTCGCCGTCGATCCGCAGCGGGCGGAAGTGCGCGGACAGGCCCTGGATCTCCCGCAGGAAGTCGGCGGCCGCGAAGCGTCCCTCGCCGAGCTTGCCCGGCAGTGTGTTGGAGGTCGCCGCCAGCGCCACGCCGGCGTCGACCAGCCTGCCGAGCAGCGTGGAGACGAGGACGGTGTCGCCCGGATCGTCCAGTTCGAATTCGTCGATGCACAGCAGCCGGTGCCCGCTCAGGGTCTGCACGGTCTGCTGGAAGCCGAGCGCCCCGACGAGGTTGGTCAGCTCGACGAACGTGCCGAACGCCTTGAGCGAGGGGTCCGCCGGGGTGGCGTGCCACAGTGACGCGAGCAGGTGCGTCTTGCCGACGCCGTACCCGCCGTCGAGGTAGACACCGCGGGGGCCGGCCGGAGCCGCCGCCGCCTTCCTGGCGAACCAGCGCCGCTTCCCGCCGCCGGCGGGGTGCGCCGTGCCGAGGCCCGCGGCGAAGCCGTCCAGCACCTTGACCGCCTCGGTCTGGCTGGGCTGGTTCGGGTCGGGCACGTACGTCTCGAAGCGGACCGAGTCGAAGCGCGGCGGCGGCACCATCTCGGCGACCAGGCGGTCGGCCGGGACGTGGGGCTCGCGGGCGCACAGCGACAGGGGAACGGCTTCGGCTATCGGGCTGGTCGGCACAGTAACCAACTCTAAGGGCCTGCTCCGCGGATCTTGGCCGGGGCCCCGGGTGCCCCGGCCGGGGCGGGGTCCGCGTGCCAGACTGCACCGTATGCGACGCCTGTTCCCTGTGACCGACCAGACAACCGCAGCCGGCGACCGGGAGTGGTCGCTGGACGACCTCGCCGACGCCTACGCGTACCCCGAGCGGGGCCCCGCCGCGGGCGGCGAGGGCGATGCCCACGGCAGCGCCGGGCCGGGAGCGGCCGAGGCGCGCAGCGCCGGCGCCGGCGTGTGGCTGCGCGCGAACATGGTCTCCTCCCTCGACGGCGCGGCCCAGCACGACGGCCGCTCGCAGCCGATCTCCTCCGACGCCGACATGCGGATCTTCGGAACCCTGCGGGGCCTGGCCGACGCCGTGGTGGTGGGCGCGGAGACGGTGCGCACGGAGGGCTACCGGCCCGCCCGTGCCCGTGACGCCTTCGCCGCGCGCAGGGCCGCCGCCGGTCAGGGCCCCGCTCCGGCGATCGCGGTGGTCAGCGCCTCGCTGGATCTCGACTTCTCGCTGCCGCTGTTCACCGAGCCGCTGGTGCCGACGCTGCTGCTGACCGGAGCGGCGGCCTCCCCGGAGCGGGTCCGGGCGGCGGAGCGGGCCGGAGCGGAGGTCGTCGTCGCGGGTGACGGGCCGGGTGTGGAACCGGCCAGGGCGGTGCACGCGCTCGCGGAGCGCGGCCTCGTGCGGCTGCTGACGGAGGGCGGCCCGAGGATGCTGGGTCAGTTCGCCGCCGCCGGGGTACTGGATGAGCTGTGCCTGACGGTGTCGCCGACGATGACGGTGGGGGACGCCCAGCGCATCGCCGGGGGACCGGTGCTGCCGGATCCCACGCGGTTCGCACTGGATTCCGTATTGGAGGAGGCGGGCTTCCTGTTCACGCGGTACCGGCGGCTTTGAGCCGGTGGCGTCCGAGGTGGCTTCGAAGGCGACTTCGGGCAATTAGCGGAATGTTCCGTTCCGCTTAGCCCCGGGCGGGCACACTTGAATGCGCACCCCGTGCGGGCACGGGGAAGGACGGTTTCCGCAGTTTCCGCAGAAGGGCTCCTGAGGTGTTCACAAGCGTATTGATGATCGAGAAGCCCCTGACCTCGGAGGACGTGGAATTCGTCACCACGCTGCACGGGGAGGAAGGCGCCTCGTTCATCGTGCTGATGCAGCCGCGTGGTGATCAGGCCGACGTCCTGCTGCGCGCCATCGACGACGTGGCGATCGGTGATCTGAAGGACGCGGTACGGGAGGGCGAGGAGCCCGAGGGCGCGGAGGCCAAGGCGCCCGCGCAGCGCGCACTGGAACACTCGCTGGCCGCCCTGCGCGCGGCCGGCTGCGAGGCGGTCGGCCACCTGGTGGAGGACCGCCCGCTGGACAAGCTGAAGTCGGTGGTCGACGAGGCGGACGCCGACGAGGTGATCGTCCTGACCGAGCCGCACTACGTGGAGGAGTTCTTCCACCGCGACTGGGCCTCCAGAGCCCGGCACAAGGTGGGCGTGCCGGTGCTCAAGCTCTTCGCGCACAGCGAGTGAGCGGCGAGCGGGTCCGGAGCGGAGGGCCGCAGGCAATAGGGTGGGCAGCCGCACGTAGTCGTACATCTTGGGGAGAGAAGACCATGGCACCCGCCGTCCCTGGCGCGATGGAACGCCCGCACTTCATCGGCATCGGCGGAGCCGGCATGTCGGGCATCGCCAAGATCCTCGCCCGGCGCGGCGCGAAGGTCGCAGGCAGCGACGCCAAGGAGTCGGCGACCGCCGAGGCCCTGCGCGCCCTCGGTGTCACCGTGCACATCGGGCACGCGGCGGAGCACCTCGCCGACGACGCCACCAGCGTCGTCGTCTCCAGCGCCATCCGCGCCGACAACCCGGAGCTGGTGCGCGCGGCCGAGCTGTCCGTGCCGGTCGTGCACCGCTCCGACGCGCTCGCCTCCCTGATGACCGGCCTGCGCTCGATCGCCGTCGCGGGCACCCATGGCAAGACGACCACGACGTCGATGCTCGCCGTCGCCCTGACCGAGCTGGGTCTCGACCCCTCGTACGCGATCGGCGGCGACCTCGCCGGGCCCGGCACCAACGCGCGGCACGGCGACGGCGACATCTTCGTGGCGGAGGCGGACGAGAGCGACCGCAGCTTCCAGAAGTACGACCCCGAGGTCGCGATCGTCCTCAACGTGGAGCTGGACCACCACGCCAACTACGCCTCGATGGACGAGATCTACGAATCCTTCGAGACCTTCGCCGGCAAGATCGTCCCCGGCGGCACGCTGGTGATCTCCGCCGACCAGGCCGGAGCGGTCGAACTCACGGCCAAGGTCCGCGACCGCTCCTCGGTGAAGATCGTCACCTACGGCGAGTCGGAGACCGCGGACGTCCGCGTCCACAAGATCACCCCGCGCGGGCTGACCAGCGAGGTCACCGTCCTGCTGGACGGCCGCCTGCTCACCTTCACGGTCTCCGTCCCCGGCCGCCACTACGCGCTCAACGCGGTGGCGGCGCTCGCCGCCGGTGTCGCCCTCGGCATCCCGGCGCACAACCTGGCCTCCGCGATCGGCGCGTACACCGGCGTCAAGCGCCGCCTGCAGCTCAAGGGCGAGGCGGCGGGCGTCCAGGTCATCGACTCGTACGCGCACCACCCGACGGAGATGACCGCGGACCTCGAGGCCATGCGCGGCGCGGCGGCCGGATCCCGGCTGCTGGTCGTCTTCCAGCCCCACCTGTTCTCGCGCACCCAGGAACTGGGCACCGAGATGGGACAGGCGCTGGCCCTCGCGGACGCCTCGGTCGTCCTCGACATCTATCCGGCCCGTGAGGACCCGATCCCCGGCATCACCAGCGAGCTGATCATCGACGCGGCGCGCGCCGCCGGCGCGGAGGTCACGGCCGTCAGTGACAAGGCGGCCGTCCCCGAGGTGATCGCGGGAATGGCGAAGCCCGGCGATCTCGTTCTCACCATGGGCGCGGGCGACGTCACGGACCTCGGTCCGGACATCCTGGCCCGCCTGTCGAGCTGAGGAGGCGCGTTTCATGGCGTACGACGTCGAGAAGCCGGACGAGCAGTGGCGTGCGGAACTGACCCCGGGCGAGTACGCGGTGCTGCGCCAGGCAGGGACCGAGCCCGCCTTCGTCGGCGAGTACACGGACACCAGGACGGCCGGCGTCTACTCGTGCCGGGCGTGCGGTGCGGAGCTGTTCCGCTCCGACACCAAGTTCGAGTCCCACTGCGGCTGGCCGTCGTTCTACGACCCGAAGGACACGGACGCGGTCGAGCTGGTCCCCGACAGCTCCCACGGCATGGTCCGCACCGAGGTGCGCTGCGCGCGGTGCGGATCGCACCTGGGCCACGTCTTCGAGGGCGAGGGCTATCCGACCCCGACCGACCAGCGGTACTGCATCAACTCGATCTCGCTGCGTCTGGAGCCGGACGAGTCGTGAGGTGAACGGCACAGGGCCCGTCGGCACACGCCGACGGGCCCTGTTGTGTGTGCGAAGGGGTCAGCCCCCGACGACACCCGACTTGGCGATGGTGATCTTGGCCGAGGGGGTGCCGGAGCGCGAACCCAGGCCCTCGATCTTCTTCACGACGTCCATGCCCTCGACGACCTCGCCGAAGACGACGTGCTTGTTGTCGAGCCAGTCGGTGACGATGGTCGTGATGAAGAACTGCGAGCCGTTGGTGTTCGGTCCCGCGTTGGCCATGGAGAGCTGGCCGGGCTTGGTGTGCTTGAGCTGGAAGTTCTCGTCGGCGAACTTCTCGCCGTAGATGCTGCGGCCCCCCGTGCCGTTGCCGGCGGTGAAGTCGCCGCCCTGGAGCATGAAGTCGGGGATGACGCGGTGGAAGGAGGAGCCCTCGTAGCCGTAGCCGTGCTCGCCGGTGGCGAGCTCACGGAAGTTCTTGGCGGTCCGGGGGACCACGTCGTCGAAGAGTTCGAAGACGATCCGGCCCGCGGGCTGGTCGTTGATGGTGATGTCGAAGAAAACGTTGTTGGCCATTATTTCATCCTGACATCCGGGGCCACCCTGATGCACATCCGCCCCTCCGATCGGCGCCCGAGCTCATCCGGACGCCGACACCAGACCCGTCTCGTACGCGATGATGACCAGCCGCACCCGGTCCCTGGCGTCGAGCTTGGAGAGCAGACGGGTCACGTACGTCTTGGCCGTGGCGACGCTGATGAACAGGGTCTCGGCGATCTCACTGTTGGACAGGCCGCTCCCCACCAGCGTCAGCACCTCCCGTTCGCGGTCGGTGATGCCGGTGAGCTCCCGCTTTTGTCCGCTGCCGGCGGGGCGCCCGGCGAACTCGCGGATCAGCCGGCGGGTCACGGCGGGGGCGATGAGACCGTCGCCGGCGGCCACCACCCGCACCGCCGCGAGGATGTCGTCCAGAGCCATGTCCTTGACCAGGAAGCCGGCCGCCCCGGCGCGCAGCGCGCCGTACACGTAATCGTCGTCGTCGAACGTCGTCAGAACGATCACATGCGTCCCGTCGAGCCGTTCGACGATCTGACGTGTCGCCTCGATGCCGTCCGTGCCGGGCATCCGGATGTCCATGACGACCACATCGGGGCGCAGCTCCGCGGCCAGTGCGACGGCCTCCGCGCCGTCACGGGCCTCGCCGACCACCTCCATGCCCTCGGCCTCGGTGATCACCATCCGCAGCGCCGCCCGGACCAGAGGCTGGTCGTCGGCGAGTACGACCCTGATGCTCATCGGACACCTGCGGGCACGGGCAGCCGGGCGGCGACCCGGAACCCGCCGCCGGGGCGCGGGCCGGCGGAGAAGTCGCCGTGCAGCAGGCCCACCCGTTCCCGCATCCCGACCAGGCCGTACCCGGTGTCCGCCGTCGCGCCGTGGCCCCGGCCGTCGTCGACGACCTCGATCGACAGCTCGTCCTCCCGCTGCTCGACGGTCACCCGGCAGGAACGGATGCCCGCATGGCGCACCACGTTCGTCACCGACTCCTGGACGATGCGGTACGCCGACAGGTCGACCTCCGGCGGCAACGGCCGCTGATCGCCCACCCGGCGCACCTCGACCCGGACGCCCGCCGCTGTGGTCGCGGCCGCCAGCCCCTCCAGGTCCGCGAGCCCCGGCGTCCCGGCCGCCCCGTCCTGTCGGCCGCCCTCGACGAGCTCCGCCTCGCGGAGCGCGCCGAGCATCCGCCGCAGGCCCGCCAGCGTCTCCCGGCTGGTGGTCTCCACCTCGCCCAGCGCCTCCCTGGCCCGCTCGGGCCGGCTGTCGATGACGCGCCGGGCCGCGCCCGCCTGGAGGGCGATGATGCCGATGCTGTGCGCGACCATGTCGTGCAACTCCCGTGCGATGCGCAGTCGCTCGTCGGTGACCGCCTGGGCGGTGCTGCGCTCGCGCAGTTGCTCCGCGTGGGCCCGGGACTCGTGCGCGGACGTGCCCATGAGCCAGGCGACGACAGCCGTCAGGGCCACCGCCAGCTCGGCGGAGGTGCCCGTGTTCCAGCCGCTCAGCCACCGCGTGGCCAGAAAGCCGGCCAGCACTGCGAGCGCCATGGTGACGGCGATACGGCTGGTCCGGCGCGACCGGGCGGCAGCGACGAAGTACAACGCGACGTCGACGGCCAGGAACTGGGCCAGCGGGATCTCGCCCACGCTCAGCGGAATCGTCCCCAGCACCGCCGCGGCCAGCAGCCGGCCGACCGCGGCGAGCGGCCGGCGGCTCAGCAGACGGCTGCCGTCCAGCGCCAGGGCAGTCGCCAGCGCAAGGAAGGTCAGGCCGTCCCAGCGGTAGAAGACCACTCCGGCCAGTACCAGGGGCTCCTCCTCGCCCGGCAGCCGGAGCCGGACGAGGAACGTGAAGACCAGGCCCGCGCACCAGGCCAGTGCCGTCCAGACACCGGGCGGCGCGTTCCACCACGGCTTCGGGGGCCAAGTGCCCTCGGACAAGGGGGAACGCGGTGTCGCGGACATGGCGTGATCGTAGACGGAAGCCCTACGGCCCGGAATCGGACCGTGGGTGTACGACCACGGTCGACGCGGCGCCGCCGAGAATGCCCGCCCCGGTCCGATGCCGGACACGGTCCGGCCCAGGGAGCGTTGGCCGCATGATCGAGGTCAACGAACTGACGAAGCGTTACGGCGGGACGACGGCCGTGAAGGACCTGACGTTCACCGTGCGTCCGGGCCGGGTCACCGGGTTCCTCGGCCCCAACGGCTCCGGCAAGAGCACCACGTTGCGGATGGTGCTGGGCCTGCACGCCCCCACCACCGGCACGGTCACCGTCGACGGCCGGCCCTTCCGGGACAGGCCGCGAGGACTGCGGCACGTGGGGGCGCTGCTCGAGGCGGGCCAGGTGCACGGCGGGCGCAGCGCGGCCGCCCATCTGACGGCGCTCGCCCGGTCCAACCGCATCCCGCGCGCACGGGTCGGGACGGTCCTGGAACAGGTCGGACTCGCCGGCGTCGCGCGGCGGCGGATCGGCGGCTACTCCCTCGGGATGCGGCAACGGCTCGGGATCGCCGGAGCGTTGCTCGGCGATCCGCCGGTGCTGCTCTTCGACGAGCCGCTCAACGGGCTCGACCCGGAAGGCGTGAAGTGGGTGCGCGGGCTCTTCCGGGAACTCGCCGCCGAAGGACGCACGGTGTTCGTCTCCAGCCACCTGATGTCCGAGATGGAGCACACCGCCGACGAACTCGTCGTCATCGGCCGGGGCGAGCTCATCGCCGCCGAGAGCCTCACCGACTTCGCCGCACGGGGGAGCGGCTCCGGCGTCACCGTCCGCACCCCGGACCGCGACCGGCTGGCGGCACTGCTCACCGGCGAGGGAGCGACCGTCCGCGTGGACGGCGGCGTGCTGACCGTCACCGGGGTGCCGGCGGCACGCATCGGCGAACTCGCCCTCGACCACCGGATCCTGCTGCACGAGGTCACCACCCGCAGCGCGTCACTGGAGGATGCCTTCATGGAACTCACCGCCGACAGCGTCGAGTACGCGGCAGGAGAGACCCGATGACCACCGCCCTCGCACCACACACGGCGGAACCCCGCGCCCGCTTCCTCGATCTCGCCGCCGCCGAGTGGCTCAAACTGTGGTCGCTGCGATCCACCGGCTGGAGTCTGCTGGTCGCCGCGCTGACGGTCCTCGCGTTCAACGTGGGCAAGGCCTGGGACAACGTCCGGTACTGGCCGGACGAGCCGGGGTACGCGGAGAAGTTCATCGCCGACGGCATCCCGCTGATGCACGCCTTCACCACCGACGCGAGCACGGTGATGATGCTCGCGACCGGCGCGTTCGGCGCGCTCGCGGTCACCGGCGAGTACAGCACCGGGCTCATCCGCACCACGTTCGCGGCCGTCCCCGCCCGCCGGTCGGTGATGGCGGCCAAGGTCTGTGTCGTAGCGGCGGTCATGACCGTTTTCGGCGCGATCGTCACCGCGGTGTCGTTCGCCGCCACCCAGGCGATCCTGTCCACCGAGGACGCCGGCGTCTCCCTCGACCACCCGGGCGCACCGCGCCTGGTCGTCGCCTCGGCGCTGCTGGCCCCGGTGGCCGCACTCGTCGGCGCCGCGCTCGGCACGCTGATCCGGCACGGCGCGGGCGCGGTCGTGGGCAGCGTCCTGCTCCTGCTGCTGCTTCCCCTCGTCCTCGGCGAGGACCGCCACTGGTCGGCCGTCCTCGCCCACGCCATGCCCTACGTGGCCTGGATGCGCCTCGGCGACAGCCCGTACGACCCGGGCGCGGTCCCGTACCCGTGGACAGCCGTCGGGGCGTGGACCGTGTACGCGCTCTGGGCGCTCGCGGCGGCCGCGGTGGCGGTGACGACGGTGCACCGCCGCGACCAGTGAGCCGTAGGCCGTGACCTGACCGTCCGACGCCCGGCGGGCCGGCCCGGCCGCGGCCGGGCCCACCCGGCAGTCACAGGAGCGGGTGGGGCTCCGCTAAGCGGCAGGCGGCTCCTCGGGCACCACCGGCTTGTTCACACAGTCGAAGGCGTCCGCCACGACCTTGGCGGAGTGCAGCAGATGAGTCAGATGCGCCCGGGCGTCGGTGTCACCGGTGAGCGTGTCCGTCATCAGCCCCTCGATCGGGACCTCGCTCTCCTGCTGCGCGGGTGTGCCGGCGATCTTGCACCGCACGTACACGCGGTAGCGCGTCGCTCCGTCGGCGTCCTTCCCATGGACCAGCCTGACGTCGGAGTTGACCTCGGTCACGGTCTGCGCGGGGCTGACGTCCGACGCCTTGTCGAAGCGCTGGTCGAAGGGGAAGTAGGAGGGCCCGTACCGCAGCTCGAACAGCCCGGCGCCGCCGGTCGCCCGGCAGAGGTCCGCCCTGAGGAACGTACGGGCTCCGCCGTCGGCGGGGCCCCAGTTCCCCACCTGCCGGTGGAACAGCGAGCGTGCCTTCTCCAGATCGTCGCCGGGCTCCGGACGGGACGTGCCGCCCGTGCGGTCCTTCAGCCACGCCGTCCCGGCGTCGCCCAGCAGCGCGTCGCAGGCGGAAGCGTCTGCGGTGGCCGGGGGCGGGTCCTCCTTGCCGCCGTCCTCGCCGGCGGTGCAGGCACCCGCCCCGAGCAGAACAACGGCCAGGGCGACCGCCGTGAGCCGCCGTCCCACGGTCACCACCCCCGCGCGGCTTCGGTGCCGCCGAGCCGGCCGCCGTCGTTGTACCGCCCCTCGGCACGCTCGGCCAGTTTCCGGATGTCGTCGTCACTCATTCCCTGCGCCTCGGCGTAGTTCAGGAGCGGTGTCATGGCGTTTCTGCTTCCGTCGTACTTCGCCTTGTCGATGCCCGCGACCGAGTCGTCGAAGTTGTCGAACTCGTGGTCCTTCAGCCACTGCATGGTGTCCGTGGAGACCTGCGTGTTGATGGCCCCGCCGACCGTCTCGATGGCCAGCGGGACGGCGACCATCGCCAGCGGGCCGGTGGGGACGATCAGCGCGGTGGCCGCGCCGACGCCCACGCCGACCGCGGCCTCGGCCGCGAACTTGCGCCACTCGCCCTGCTTCTCCAGTTCGAGGTTGCGCTTGTCCTTGTCGTCGGCGAACTCCTTGCCGATCGCCTCGGCCCGGGCCTGGTCCAGCAGACCGTGCATCCTCGCGCTGTTCACACCGGCGTCCAGCGCGTCCGACTGGTTGCCCTGGGCGGCCATCGAACTCGTGCCGTAGACCTGCTGGGCGGTGGCGACCGTCTCGTACGAGCCCTCGTCGGAGGCCAGCGCCCGCAGGAAGTTCTTGCTGCCCGTCTCACCGAAGTCGCGCAGGCGCTGCTCCTCGGAGTTGTACAGGCCGTCCCTGCCCGAGGCTGCTCCGGTGCCGCCCCAGTCGGCCATGGAGTAGTTGAGGCTGTCGATGTGGCCGGCCGCCATGTTGGCCAGGCTGTCGCGGATGCCGTCCTGCTTGTCGATGACGTCGGCCGACGTGTAGTGGTCCACGACCCGGTCCATGAGGAGGGTGCGCTCCTCGCGGGCGGCGATGGCGTCCGCGCTGTCGAGGGGCGGGATCGACGGGGTCTTGTCGTCGTACGCGTACCCGAGCGTCCCCGCTTCCAGGGCGTGGCCGAGGTTCTTGAACCCGGTCGTCCTGCCGTCCTCGTCGGTCGGCCACGCGCGTGCGCCGTCGCCGCCCTTCTCGACGAGGTAGTCCCAGTTGCTCATCGCGTCGTCGCCCTTGCCGGACGATCCGTTGAAGAACTCCAAGGACGCCTCGGGGTTGTGGCCGAGTGCTTCCATCAAGTCGGCGACCGGGTCGCTCTCCGGCTTCGTGGCGCCGGGCGGGTAGGAGAGCTGCGCCGGGTCGAAGTGGCTGTTCCAGAGCTGGTCCGGGCCGCCCAGTACGGGGTCGTCCGACTTGCGCTCGAACTCGAGCAGCCGGGTGCCGTACTTGTTGAGGAAGTCGGTGTCCCACTTTCCCTCGGTCATCAGGGGGCCGAGGACCTTGAAGCCGTACGGTGCGCTGGGGATGCCGCTGCTGGACTTGATGTGGTCGTCGCCCAGTTCGATCATCCGGTCCTTCCACTGCTGCATCTCAGGGGAATCGGACCGGCTGGCGTTGGCGAGGGTGATGCCGAGGTTGTCCTGGACCTTGGCGAGGATCTTCGCGCGGTCGCTGCCCGGTTCGGGCGTGCGTCCCTGGCCCGGGTCGGCGATGCTGCGCCAGAACTCGAGTGTGCCGTCGGCGCCCAGCTTGGTCGCGAACCGCTCGGCGAAGGCCGGATTGTCGCGATGGTACTTCGCGATCTCGTTGAACCGCTTCAGCTCCGCGTCGGTCAACTGGTCGCCCTTGCCCGCGAGCTTGACCATGGCGTCGGCGTCCTCGATGCCCTGCCGGCGGTCGGCGTCCTTGAGCCCGCTGTAGCCCTTCTCGTCGAAGTCGTACTTGCTCTCGGCGTGCTTGCGCAGCGCCCGCGCGGCGATCCGGTCGGTCTCGTTCGCCGCCTCCAGGATCTTCGCGATCTCGGCCGCCGCACTGTCGACGACTTCCTGGCTCGGCTGCTCCTTGGGCCCGCCCTCGACCTCACGTGGCGGGCCGGAGTACATCGCGGCGCCCTTGGCGTCGATGTAGATCCACTGCTTGGCCCACTTGTCGATGGCGGCCTTCAGGTCGTCCTGGTTCTTCTTCAGGTTCGTGGCGGCTTCCTGAAGGATCTTGTGGATGCTGCGTGCCTCGGTGACCATGTCGTCGAACTGGCGAGCCGTCGTGGTGGTGAACTCCTTGGTGACGGTGGCGTTGTCGCCCTTCCAGTCCGCGGCGGTGGCCTTGCGCTCGAAGTCGGCCGCGTTGATACCGCCGTCGCCCCCGTCGGCGAGAAGGACGAGTTTGTCCAGCATCTGCTTCCACTGCGTGACCGCTGTGTTCAGCTTGCCGAAATTCAGGTCCTGCAGTTCCTGGCACGTCACCATGTCGTGTTCCCGATTCCCCGTTGCCCTCGTGGTGTGCTGCGGATCTACTTGAACTGGTCGTAGATGCGCGACACGGTCATCGTCTTGCCGCCGGCGTCCTGCATCCCCAGCACGATCTTCTTCTCCTCCGCCCCGTGCGTGGAGCGCGAGTGGTCGAGGTGGTTGGAGATGTGGCCGCAGGCTTCCCTGAGGGTGCGGAGCTTGGTGTTCCAGGCGTCGTGCACCTCGAGAAGACCGGCACCCATGTCGAGACCGCTGTTGAAGAGGTCGTTGGACGCCTCGAAGGTGGCTACGCGGGCGTGGTCGCCGTCGGTCGCCAGCTGCCCGTGCAGCGAGCGGGCCATGTCACCCAGTTTGCCGAGCACATCGTCGTAAACGGTCAGGTCGGTACCACCGGAGCCGGACGAGGCCAGCTGATTGAGCCGTGTTTGCGTCGAACCCGACGCAGGGGAAGCGGCTTTGGCCTGCTCCCACTCGTCCCATGCCATGGTTGGCCCCCGCCGTGTCTCTTGATGATCTGTTGTGTCGTTGCATGACCGTACAGGGCCCACCGTAGTCAATTGCCGAGTGCAAAGGGACCGGCGGACGGCGCCGCCGCGGAGACATTCACGAAGATCCCACAATCGACCCGGGCCGAGGCGGAGTACCTCGCGGCCGGAGGCCCGGGAAGGGCCTCGTTCGACCTGCTGGCGCCGTTCTTCGCGCCCGATGTCACCTTGCATCAGGCGGGTACCCTGCCCCACGGCGGAACGTGGCGCGGGCACGAGGGCTTGGGGCGGTTCTTTCTCGACCGCGGCGGTTCTCACCCAGGTGAGAGCGAGAGCCCGTGCCACCGGACGGGAGCTGCAGTTCCCGATCCTCCAGCAGGTCAGGGGCGAGGACGGACGGCTCTGCGAAGTCCGACCCTTCTACCGGGACGCGAAGGAGATCGCCGACGCCTGTCTGGTGTCCTCACGCTGACCGGGCCACTCGGTGCCGGCCTGCGGGGCCTGGACGCGTGGGCGACCGACGGGCAGGGACTTGGCCGCGGCGACGGAGAGCGGGGGAGCGGGGCATGGGGGCCGGGCGGCAGTCGCTGGGGAGGCGGTTCGGATGGCTGTGGGCGGCGTACGGGGTCAGCACGTTCGGCACGTGGCTGGCGTTCGACGCGTTCGCCCTGATCGCGATCCTGGCCCTGGACGCCGGGCCCACGCAGGTGTCGCTGCTGGCGGCCGCCGGGTCGGCGGTGGGCGTGGCCGTCGCGGTGCCGCTCGGGCCGTGGGTGGAGTTCCGCCGCAAACGGCCGGTGATGATCGCCATGGACCTGCTCCGGTTCACGGCCCTGATGAGCATCCCCGTCGCGTACGTGCTCGGCGCGCTCAGCCTCGCCCAGCTCCTCGTCGTGTCCGTCATCGCCGCCGCGGCGGACATCACGTTCAACGCGGCCGCCGGCGCGTGTCTGAAGGCGCTGGTACAGCCGCGGGACCTGCTCGTCGCGAACGGGCGGCTGGAAGCCACGACATGGACCGCCACCATCGTCGGACCGCCGCTCGGCGGGGCCGTGATGGGCCTGTTCGGCCCGGTGGCGTCCCTGGCGGCCAATGCCGTCAGCTACCTGCTCTCGGCACTGGGCATCCGTGCGATCGGCGGCGGCGAACCGCGACCCGCGCGCACCGATGCAACGCCACGGCTCCGTGGAGCCGACCTGTTCGCCGGATGGCGTCACATCCTTGCCGACCCGGTGCTGCGCCCGCTGTTCCTCAACACCACCCTCGTCAACGGCCTGATCATGGCGACCTCACCGCTGCTCGCCGTCCTCATGGTCGGCCGTCTCGGTTTCACGCCGTGGCAGTACGGCCTGGCCTTCGCGGTGCCTTGCGTCGGCGGCCTGATCGGCTCCCGGCTGGCCCATGGACTCGTCGCGCGGTTCGGGCAGCACAGGGTCCTGCTCACCGCCGGGACGCTACGAGCGTGCTGGTCGGTCGGGCTGGCCTTCGTCGGCCCGGGCGTCGCGGGGCTCGTGCTCGTGATGACCGTCGAGTTCGGCCTGATCGCCTGTATGGGCGTCTTCAACCCGGTGTTCGCCACCTGCCGGCTCGAACGGACCCCGTCGGACCGGGTCGCGCGCACCTTGTCCGCGTGGTCGGTCACCAGCAAGGCCACCATCGCGGCCCTGACCGGACTGTGGGGCCTGCTGGCCGCCGTCACGAGCCCTCGCGCCGCCATCGCGATCGCCGGTCTTCTCGCCCTGGCCACCCCGTTCCTGCTCCCACGGCGCGTCCCGGGGGCAGACCCCGCACAGCCGGCCGCCGCGGTCGGTGAACGGCAGGCATGAGCCGCCCCGGCGGCAGGGTCACCGGCGACGTCCACCTAGCCGGGCAGCGGGATGCCGGCCCGGTGTGCCTGGAGTTCGGAGCGGACGAGCTCCAGCAGGCGGCCCGTCCAGTTACGGCCCCGGCCTCCGTTGTCGCCCCAGAAGCCGGAGGCCGCGTCGTCGTAGATCAGGGTCGCGTCGCCGGTGGCGAGGAGGATCTCGGCCAGGTCCGGATGCTGGGTGTACTTGGCTCGCAGCAGGCCGGTCATGACGGCCGTGCGGGCGTGTTCCCAGCCCGCGCGGCGGGTGGCTTCGGCGGCGAGCCGCTGGGCGGCGTACGGGTTGCCGGCCGCCATGACGGCGGCGCGTGCGTCGTCGTCGGCGACCGACAGGGCCCAGTAGGCGTGGGCCACGGAAGGATAAGTGACCCCGCCGGCCTCGACGGGCGCCGGGTAGTCGTTGCGCAGGGCCTTCGTGCCCGGGTCGCTCTCCCGGTCCCTCGGGTGCGTCTGGTACAGGTGGATCGCCGGTGCGTACGGGGTGGCCGGCCCGTCCGCCGGGACACGCGAAGGGCGTTCGGCGATCGATCGGGCCCGCTCCTCGAAGTACGCGAGGGCTTCGTCGTAGTCCTCCTGCGTGACCGGCTCGTCGGACCAGCTCTCGAGCTCGCCGCCCGGCCCGGCGACCAGCGCCTGGAGCGGCCAGTCCTTGCTGTCCATGTCCCCGAGCGCGTAGTGGCGCTGCGTCTCTGGGATGGCGAGGTAAGCGGCGCGGGCCGCGGCCCGGTTCTCCTCGGTCCTGTCGGCGAGGAAGACGTCGACGGCGGCCAGGCAGCGGGCCGTCGAGTCGGGGCGGCCGTTCAACTGGTCGACGGTGTCCCGCACCTCGGCGAGCAGCAGCTCGGGGGTCACCCAGGTGTACGGCCTCGCGAACTTCCAGTCGGCCAGGCCGTGGGCCGACGCGTCGGCGCCTTCCGGGAACGACGTCGCCACCCAGCCGCTGCGGAGCTTCTCCTCGAACTCGTCGAGGGTGACCAGGCCCCAGCAGTCGACGAGTCCGTCCGCGAAGACGAACAGGTCGGTGAGGAAGAACCGGCCACCGTTGCAGATGAAGGCGTGCCGCCAGGTGCCGGGTATGCGGACGCCGTCCGCCGTGCGATGGGTGATCCGTTCGCCGATCATCCCGTCATTGTGTCGTGGGGGTCCGACATCGCGAGCCGTCGGAACGCCGCGACGTACGGACGGACGGGTCGGCGCGCGGGCGAAATTGGGCTGCGGCGAGGCGTGGGCGCCGCTCACACTGGGCGGGCCCGATCTCCCGATCCTCGAAGGAACACCTCCGCGTGCAGGCAGCCGTCACCGTCACCCCCGCCCAGATACCCGAACTGCTGCTCGGGCTCGCCACCGTGCGGCCCGTGTTCCTGTGGGGAGCGCCCGGGATCGGCAAGTCGTCGCTGGTGCGGCGGTTCGCCGACTCGCTGGGGCTGGAGTGCGTGAGCCTGCTCGGGACGCAGCTCGCTCCGGAGGACCTGATCGGGGTGCCGCAGATCCGCGACGGGCGGTCCGTGTTCTGCCCGCCGGAGGCCATCGCCCGGGACGAGCCGTACTGCCTGTTCCTCGACGAGCTCAACGCTGCGAGCCCCGATGTCCAGAAGGCCTTCTACTCCTTGATCCTGGACCGCCGGATCGGGTCGTACGAACTGCCCGCGGGCTCGATCGTCATCGGGGCCGGCAACCGGGCCACGGACAACGCGCTGGCGAGGCCGATCGCGTCCGCGCTGGTGAACCGGCTCACGCACGTCCATCTTCAGGCGTCGGCGGCTGACTGGCTGGTGTGGGCCGGTGAGCACGGCATCCACCCGTGGGTGACCGACTATCTCACCGACCGGCCCGACCACCTCTGGTCGGCTCCGCCGAAGACGGAGGAGCCGTTCTCCACGCCCCGCTCCTGGCACATGCTGTCCGACGCGCTGCACTCCTTCGGACCGGGCATCGACGAGAACACCCTCAAGGTCGTCGTCCACGGCACGCTCACGCCCGCGCACGCCGTCTCCTTCTGCGGCTACGCGAAGATCGTGCGCCACACCTTCGGCATCGAGGCGATCCTCAAGGGAGACGCCTCGTGGCCCTCGCGGCTCGAGGACCGGGACCTGCTCTACTACCTGGCGGAGGCGTTCCGCGGGCGGCTGGTGAAGGAGCTCCCCCGGCAGAAGGAGCACGTGTCGCCCTCGCTGCGGCAGACCGTCTACCGCTCCAAGGCGCTGCTGGTGCAGCTCGCGGAGATCTCCGTCGAGGTCGCCCAGACCGTCATCGCCGACGACGCCGACGGGCAGCCGGTGCTGCCCGCCTGGTTCCTCGTCGAGGCCGCACGCGACATGCCCCGGCTGGTCGAGGCCCGGCGATGAAGGCCGCCGCCGGCCAGAAGGGCGCCGCGAAGAAGGGCGACAAGCCCGACCCCGCCACCGAGGCGTTCGCGGCGGGGCTCGCCATGGTCAAGCGCAACCCGGCATTCGCCGCCGTCGAGGCCGACTTCTGCCGGCAGGGCAAGTGCGCCGCCACCCCGGCCGGCGGGCTGGCGGCCGTCGACTCGAACGGCGTCGTCCACGTCCATCCCACCAAGCGGGCGCGTCCCGAGGAGTGGGCCTGGACGCTCGCGCACTGTCTGCTGCACCTGGGCTTCGGCCATGTGCCGGCGGCCAAGGACAGGCTGCGCGAGCAGCCCGACCGGTACGACCTGGCGGCCCGCTGCACGGTCGTCAACCGCTTCCTGCTCACCTTCCCGGTGGGCAGCCCTCCCGGCGACGTCCCCGAGACGTACCCGGGCGGCGACGAGGAACTGCTCGCGGCACGCTGGCGCCGCGACGGCATCCCCGACGCCTACCGGCACTGCGGCACCGCGGGCGAGCACCCCGACCAGGTCCTGACCACCTGGCGGGCATGGGACAACACCGCGGTGCCGGACTGGGAGACCGCCTTCGCGCACGCGCTCACCCGCAGCGTCTCCGCCGCGATGGACGTGGCGGGCGGCCGGCGCGACCGGGTCACCGGCGAGCGCCTGCCGCAGCGGCCCTGGGACCGTGCGCTGAACTGGTTCGTCTCCTCCTACCCACTGCTCGGCGGGATCGCGGCCGGCCTCACCGTCGTCGCGGACGCCGAACTCGCCCGTGCGCAGGACATCTCCGTCGCCGCCGTGAGCTCCGCCGCGGGCGAGATCTACATCAATCCGCTGCGGACCTTCACCGACGAGCAGTGGCGGTTCATCCTGGCCCACGAGATGCTGCACGCCGCCTTGCGCCACGGGGAACGCCGGGGCGTGCGCGACCCGTTGCTCTTCAACGTCGCCGCCGACTTCGTCGTCAACGGCTGGCTGGTGGAGATGCGCGTCGGCGAGATGCCCGAGGGGCTGCTGTACGACCCGGAGCTGAAGGACCTGTCGGTGGAGGAGGTCTACGACCGCATCGCCACCGACCTGCGCCGCCGCCGCAGGCTCGCGACCCTGCGAGGCAAGGGCGTGGGCGACATCCTCGGCGACCCGCTGCCGCACGCGGCCTCCCGTCCCTACGCCGACCTGGACGACTTCTACCGGCGCGGTCTCGTCCAGGGCTTCGACCTGCACCAGTACGGGGAGCGCGGTCTGCTGCCCGCCGGGCTGGTCCAGGAGATCCGCGCGCTGGCCCATCCGCCCGTGCCGTGGGACGCGCGGCTCGCCCGCTGGTTCGACGAGTACGTGCCCCGCCCCGAGCCGGTCCGCTCCTACGCCCGCCCGGCCCGGCGGCAGGCCTCCACCCCCGACATCCCGCGCGCCGGGCGGTACTTCCCGCAGGAAGAGGTCCCCCGCTGCACCTTCGGCGTCGTCCTCGACACCTCCGGCTCGATGAACACCGCGCTGCTCGGCAAGGCGCTCGGTGCCATCGCCTCGTACGCGGAGGCCCGCGACGTGCCCGCCGCCCGCGTCGTCTTCTGCGACGCGGCGGCGTACGACGCCGGATACGTGCCGCCGGTGGAGATCGCCGGCCGGGTACGGGTCCGGGGACGCGGCGGGACGGTGCTTCAGCCGGGCATCGACCTGCTCCACCGGGCCGGTGACTTCCCGGCGGGCGCACCGGTCCTGGTCATCACCGACGGCTGGTGCGACACACTGCGCATCCGGCGCGAGCACGCCTTCCTGATCCCGCAGGGCGCGTCCTTGCCGTTCACGCCCCGGGGTCCGGTCTTCCGCCTGACGTGAGGAATCCGGGCGGCGTGACGGACGTTCGCCGGGGCGGCGGTGGAACGGACGCGCGGTGCGTGTGCGGGAGCAGGCGCCGGCGGCCGGGCTCGGCGGAGGCGGCGCCAGCATCATGATCATGTGGCCACGTATCGACGGACTGCGGACGCTGGACCTCGGTGTTCCCGGTGAACTGCGGGACCGGCTCAACGCGTTGGTGCTCGCGGGGCGGAAGCGGGCCACGGCGGGGCTGCTGGAGGCCGACTACCGGGCCGAGGGCGAGGAGCCGGAAACGGTGGGGGAGCGGCTGGTCCTGGTCGGCAGTGACGGGCAGCGGGTGACCGAAGTGGTCGTGCAATCCGTGGACATCATGCCGCTGGGCTCCGTCCCCTGGGACTTCGCCCGGGCGGAGGGCGAGGGTGACGCCGATGTCGCGGAGTGGCGTGCCGGGCACATCGCCTACTGGGAGAGCGTCGGCCAGGCCGTCGACGACGGGACGGCCATCGTCTGCGTGCGCTTCGCGCTCGCGGCGCCCGCCTGATCCGGTCAGCCGGCGCGCAGCGCGCGGCTCACACGTCCCGGCGCACAGCGCGGTCAAAGGACGCCCCCCGCCTCGTCGTGGAACACCTCCGGCCAGTAGCGGTAGTCGTCGGCGTCCTTCGCGGGCAGGCAGGCCACCGGATCGACCGATCCGAGGACCTCGGTCATGGTGTCGGCGAGCTGGTGGTAGAAGTCCTGGGTGAAGTCGTGCTCCTGGTCGAGCCGTTGCTCCCGGCTGTACATCCACACCGTGAACGCCAGCGTCGATATGTCGGCGTTCACGGGAGTCGTCGTGTCGGCGCCGTACTCGTGGTACGAGAGCAGGCCGGTGCGGCCGTCGATCACCACCTCGAAGTCATGGACGAGACTGCCCAGGGTGATCAGCCTGTCCGCGTCGGCCGGCAGCCGGGAGCGTGCGTCGTCGGCGGGCGACGTGTGTTCCGTACCGGTCCGGGCCTCTCCCTCGGCCTCCGCCTCCCTCTGGGCCAATGGGCGCAGCAGGTCCTCGTCGCCCCACAGACCGAACATGAGCTCCACCTTCGGGAGCCCCACCTCGGTGAGGAACCGGCGCGTCGGCTCGTGGGTCAGGGCGTCGGGCAGCTCGGCGGCATCGACGCGGACCATCTCCTCCGCCCCGAACTCCTCGTCCAGCAGCCCGTCCGGCAGGTCCAGCAGCAGGCCGTGTCCCGGCCGGGCGACCAGGGGCAACGGCCGTATCGTCGAGGCGATGCGCCACACCGCCGGGATCTCGTGGTCCCAGCCCGATCGCGGTCCCGCGCTGCCCCAGTCGCCGTCGCCCCAGTCCTCCTCGGTGAGAGCGGCCGTCAGCAACCGCTCGGCCTCCGACACCACTTCGGGCCCGGTCCGGCCGGTGAGAACGGCGAACCGGCCCCGCATCGCCCGGAAGTCGTCCACGTGGGCGAGGAACCGAGCCAGTGCGTCGACCGACGGCGCGAGCGGGATCACGTCGATCAGACGGGGGTGGTCCTCGAAGAGATACATGGTGAAGACGCGGCCCGTGGCGCCGTCGAGGACTATCTCCTGGGCGTCGTCGTCCTCGGACCGGAGGTGGCCGATCAGCACGAGGCCCGCGACGTACGGATCGAGCTCGGCCCTGTCCGCCCCTTCGGCCAGCAGATCCGGCACGGGCACCGCCCCCGCCGCGGCCAGCGGGGCGAAGCGCATCAGGTCATGATCCGCGGGCAGTCCGGGGCCGGTCAGCCGGAGCCGGGTCGCCTCGTGCGTGACGGACGGATGGAGCGCGTGCGCGGGCACGCTGACGCTGGTGGTCGCGGACATGGTTCCCCCGTGGTGCTGTGCCGTGATCTCCCTACGACCACCACGATAGGAGGCACCACTGACAGCGGGATCAGCCCTGGGCGGCGAACGCGACGAAGCCCGTCCAGGAGCCGGGGGAGAGAGCGAGCCGGGGGCCGTCGGTGACCTTGGAGTCCCGGACGTGGACGGTGGTGGGGCAGGCCGCGACCTCGACGCAGGAGTCGCCCTGCGTGCCGCTGTAGCTGGACTTGTGCCAGGACAGAGTGACTTCCACGCAGGAGTCGCCATCGCCGCTGCTGTAGCTGCTCTTGAACCAAGCCAGTTCGGGGGTGCTCATACCGCTCCTCGCATTCGCTCCAGCAGGCCTACGGAATCTGCGGGGGTGAGAGCCTGCGAGCGCAGTTTTGCATACCGCTGAAGCAGGATGCTGACCTGTTTCGGGTCTGCGATGAGCTGGCCCGACTGTTGTCCCTCCGAGTAGGCAAGCCACCTGTGGTCTGGAGTCTCGAGGAGTTGCATCGGGCCGTCGAGTCCTGCGTGTTGGGGCTGCTGGGCAGGCATTACTTGGATCTCGACGTTACGCAGACGGGCGTGGTCCAGCATGTGTTCGAGCACGCTGCGGGTCACTTCTTTCCCGCCCAAACCACGGGTGATCACTGCTTCCTCGATGATGAAACTGAACGGCACGTTGGGCTTCTCGCGGAACAGATGCTGTCGGCTCGTGCGCGCGCAGACCTGTGCCTCCAACTGTTCGTCGGTCAGCGGCGGCACACTTTGCGCGAACACCGTCCGGGCGTATAGCTCGGACTGGCGGGGCCTGGTACGAGGCGGCACTCGTAGGTATCGAGGCTCACCGCCTCCGCCTCCAGCCCCGCCCACTGCCGGAACCAGCTCGCCAGTCCCGGCCGTCGCGACAGGTGCCGTGCCGCGCCCCTCAGCGTCCCGAAGGCGTCGAGCACCTCCTCCGCGCGGTCCACGAAGTCCGCCGGCGGGAAGCGCCTGCCCTGTTCGATGGAGGCCACCGTGGGGAGCGAGTACCGCACCCGTGGCGCGAACTCCTCCTGCGTCAGGCGCGCCCGCTTCCGGAACGCCTTGACCACCTCACCGAACGCCTTCAGGCTGTCGGACACCTCCGGTTCCGCCGCGGACCCGTTCGATCCGCCCGCCCCGCCCGCCGTCTCCGTCATGTGCGGTCACCTCCCGCCTACGTGTGCCGTGCTCGTTCAACTCCGCAACGCGGCCATCGTCACGGTCCGTTACCCGTACTGTCTACCCTGCGTACCCGTACGCTGACTCAGCGTACGGGCGTCTGATCTGGGGAAACGCCGCCCGTGGACGTGAAGTTGGCCGTATGCAGCCACCTATCGCCCCTCAACAGGCGGGCACCGTACGTGTGTTCACCCAGCGCTTCAGTTCCACGCCGCTCGGCGCCCGGCTCGCCCGGCGCCTCGCCCTGCACCAGCTTCAGGCCTGGGCCGTCCCGCACGGCTCGGAGGCGTCCGACGCGGCCGCGCTCGTCGTCGCGGAACTGGCGGCGAACGCCGTGACGCACGGCCGTGTGCCGGGCCGGGACTTCGAGTTGAGGCTCACGCGCACCCCCGGCGCCCTGCGTATCGAGGTGTCCGACACGCGCGGTGAACGCCGGCCTCCGCGTCAGGTCACCTCGCCCCCGGATCTGGCCGACTCGGGGCGCGGGCTCGTGCTCGTCGCGGCGCTCGCGGACCGGTGGCAGGTGCTGGACCGCGTACCGGTGGGGAAGACCGTGCGTGTGGAGCTCGACCTGCCAGAGGCGGCGGCCCCGTGACCCGGGCGGCCGATCCGGTGCCGGCAGGTCAGTCGGGCGGCCGCGCGGAGTCGCCGGGCGGCAGCAGCGTTCCGAGGGGGCCGAGATCGAGGTTGAGGTCGTCCATGGTCAGCCCGTACTGGGCGCACAGGCCGGTCATCCGGTCGTGCAGCAGGAGCAGCGTCGACCCCAGCCGTTCTTCCTCCTCCTCCGTGAGATCGCCCTGGTCGACCCGGTGCAGTGCCTGCCGCTCCATGAGCTGACGCAGCAGCTCGACGAGGGTGAGGACGAGCTTCATCAGGTCGCGTTCGACGGTGTCCGGGTCGGTACGGATCCTCCGGGCCGGCGCGGACGGCCTGTTCGCGGTCGCCGGGACGTCCTGCGGGGCGGCCGGGAGCAGCCGGAAGGCGCGGGAGGCCGCGTCCGCGACCTCGTCGAGCCGCTGCCGGGCGGGCGGGGGAGGGCTGACCCGGCGCTCGGCCCGATCGGATCGGTCCGCCCGGTCGGATCGGTCCGCCCGGTCGGATCGTTCCGCCCGGTCGGATCGGTCCGCCCCGTCGGGGCGGGCGTCATCGGACATCCGGAAGACCGCCCTCCGGTGCCGGCCCCGCCCACAGCGGCCGGGTCTCCGCGTCGACGGACACGATCAGCGCGCGCAGCGAGACGCGCACAAGGTCGATGTCGGCGATGGAGAGCAGCACATCACCGGTGATCACCACCCCGCCGCTGAGCAGACGGTCCAGCAGATCGATCAGGGCGACCTGCCGCTGCGGGAGCGGGTCGTCGTAGCGGGGGGTCACGGGCCCGGTCACGACGGCCGGCCCTCGGCGCGCGACGCGTCGGACGTGCCCGATGCCTCGGACATGCCGTCGGGTGGCGTGGTGAAGGAGTAGGGCACCCAGGGGCCGGTGATCTCGACCCGCACTCCGGGCAGGTCCTCCGCCGCCCGCGCCACCTCCGCCCGGAACGCCTGCGAACGGTCCTCCCGCAGCAGGTAGGCGTCGTTCACGACGTTCTCGCCGCTCGAGCCGGCCAGTTCGCCTTGCTGGACCCGGTGGCGTGCCCGGTCCGTGGCGTACGCGTGGCCCGCTGCCTCGATCCGATCCGCCGCCGTCCGCGCCCCCTCGTGCGCCCGTTCACGGCTGCTCCGCTGCGCCCTGCGGGTGCGGAGGTACGAGCGCCCCGGACCGACTCCGGCGTCGGCGGTCCCCGGGGCCGGGGCGGCGGCAGCGGTGTCCGCTCCGGGGGAATCGGCGGGGGCGTCCACGTAGATCTTGACGCCCCACTCGACATGTCCTTCGAGCCGCGCCAGCAGCTGTACGAATCCGTCGTGGCCGGCGCCCAGGGCCTCCCGGGCGCGGTCGTCGTCGAGATAGACCGTCGCGAGCCGCAACGGCAGCACGGTCGTCGCCCCGGCGAGCGTCTCGATCACCACGTGGTGGGCACGTGCGACCGCCTCCAGCCACTCGAGGTCCTCGAGATGGCGCCGCAGGGCGTCCTCATCGAAGTCCCGCGCGCTCACCGAGCTCGCGACGAAGGCGACCTGCGCGGGCTCGGCGGTTCCGTCGTGGGCCGAGCCGTCGCGCTCCGTCTCCGCGACGACACGCACCGCGGCGCCGCCCACGCCCGTCAGCTCCGCCGCGGACTCCCGCAGTGCGGCCGAGTCGCGGGCGACGGCGTAGACGTAGGTGACGGCGTCGCCGTCGTGCGGGAGGCCCTCGGCGGCGGTCGTCTCCTCAGGAGTCGTTTCCTTAGCGGTCATCGGCGCGAGTTCCTCGGCGTTCGGGGCGTTCGGGGCGCTCGCGGGTCTCCCGGCGTGCGCGGGAGGCCGGGCGGTCGTCGCGTTCCGAGCGTTCCGGCCGTTGTCGGCGTTCTCTGCGTTCCTTGGCCTCGCCCCGGTCCCTGGCTTGCTTGCCTTCGCCGCTTTCCCGGTCTCCCCGGAGCTCCTCGGGCTCCGGGCTTGCGTGGCTTTCCTCGAGCACCCGGCCTTCCATGGCGGGCCGCGGCGCCTCCAAGGGCTCCTCGGCCCGGCCGGGCAGCGAGCTTTCGCGCCGCAGCGTCTCGATCTCCTCGCGCAGGCGCCGGTTCTCCGCGGCGAGGGACCGTTCCGTGCCGTCGTGCGACGCGCGGGACGACAGGGAGGGGTCGTGCTCCCACCAGTCGATCCCCATCTCCTTCGCCTTGTCCACGGACGCGACCAGCAGGCGCAGTTTGATGGTCAGCAGCTCGATGTCGAGAAGGTTGATCCGGATGTCCCCGGCGATCACGATGCCCTTGTCGAGGACCCGTTCGAGGATGTCGGCGAGATTCGAGGAGGACGAGCCCTGGGCGTACGCCGGCGCGGCCCGGGAGGGGTAGGAGCCGGTCCGGTTGGCGAGTGGTTCGGTCACGATCGGAACCTCACGTTTCGCGGTGCGTGCGGATGCACGGCGTCGTCCCGGCCAGGAGCCCGGCCGCCAAGACCCCGGTCAGGAGCCCGACCGGTGGCACGGCCGGCCGTCACCGCCCGATGTCGGCCCGGTACGCCATGATCTCTTCGAGGCGGTCCAGCAGCTCGTCCTCCCTCCGGTCGAACGTCTCCTCGTCGATCTCCCCCGAAGTGAGCTGGGCCTCCAGCTCGGCCAGCGCGCGATGCACGGGCGCGGGGTCGTAGTACTCCTCCTCCGCCGCCTCCCGCACCCGGTCCACGACCCACACGACCCCCCGCACCGGCGCCAGCGGCAGGGTGACGATCTGGGTGAACAGGCCCATGGCACATCAGCCCTTCAGACGAAGCTGTACGGAGGGAGCGGTCCGCTGAGGCGGAACGTGTAACCCTCGCCCAACTGGTTGGTGACACTGAGTTGAGTGGCGAGGAACAGCTCCTCCTGGTCCTCGGCCACCAGGAAGGACACATTGAGGAAGTCTTCGCCCGTCGGCTGGGCGGTGCTCACCTCGCGGCTGTGGGGACGGAGTGCCTCGATGACGCCGGAGGCCAGCGCCTCCTGCCGCGCCTGCACCTCCCCGGCCACCAACTCGCCCAGCTGCATGGGCATGTCGGGCGTCGCGTCACCCCTGCGGATCCGGTCGTTCAGCTCCCGGGCCGTCTCCGACTCGATCAGGATCTCGCGAAGGGTCGCGTCCTCGTCCTGCGACGCCTTCAGGTTGTACTCGGCGCACCCCCGTACCGCCTCGATGCGCTGCGTGTACTGCGCCGATCCCTGCTCCAGCGCGTCCCGCACCGCGTCGTCGTCGGGTGCCGTCAGCCCGAAGCGCAGGGGCAGCACCGCACCGTCGGCCATGAGGCGTTCCTGCACGGCCTGGTGCGCCATGACGTCGCGGCGCTTGGGACGCAGTCCGTCCGGCGCGTCGCTGACGACGGCGCACAGCGACCCGGCGACCACCCTTCGCAGGTCGGCCGGCGGCTCTCCGACTCCCTCGACGCCGTCGAGACGGACCGGATGATCCTCGGCGGTGATCGAGTAGACGTACACGGCCATGGTCGCTCCTCACTGCGGGATCACTCCCGCCCGCCTTACCTTTCCCGTTCCCGCCGGGAGGCCCGCCGGGGGGGCCTGCGCTCTTCCACGGGTTCCCGTTCCTCGGCGTCCCTCCCCTCCTCGAGCTCGGCGCGGTCGTCATCGGCCTGCCGCTTCTTGCCGCCGCCCGTCAGGGAATCGGCCACGGCCTCCATCGCGCCACCGAGCGCCCCCTTCGACTTCCCCTTCGCTCCGCTCTCGAGGGTGTCGCCGACGACGTCGGTCAGCTGGGCGGGCGCCTTTCTGCCCGACTCGAGGTCGAGGCGGTTGCAGGCCTCCGCGAATCGCAGGTACGTGTCGACGCTGGCCACGACGACACGGGCGTCGATCTTCAGGATCTCGATGCCGACCAGGGACACGCGTACGAAGACGTCGATGACCAGTCCGCGGTCGAGAATGAGATCGAGGACGTCGTAGAGGGTCCCGGAGCCACCGCCGCCGCCCCTGGAAACGTCTCCGCCTTGCGGTACCACGGTCATGGTGTCTCCCTTCGTCGCAAAGCCGCAGCGGGCCTTCGAAGGTCGTTCAGTTCGGTCGGTCGATCTGACCGCGGGTGTAGCGCCGGGTGCGCCGGTACTCCACCAGATCGCCCTCCTCGTCCAGCGTCACTCGGTAGCTGGCCAGCACGCTCGTGGTGTCGGGGATCCGCTCCACCTCCAGCACCTCCACGTCCGCCTCCCAGCCGTCCTCGGTCCGTGTGAGCGCCGAGACCGACTCGGGTGGGCGGCCCAGCAGCTCCGCCAGCTGGTCCGCCGCGGAGCGCATGACGCTCGCCGCCTTGATCTTGGGACGCCGTCCGGCGGGATCTGAGGAAGTCATCGCCCCTTCTCATCACGGCAGGACCGCTCGTCGTACAGAAACGTACAATTTCAGCATATAGGCATATATGGGGTTCGCTGTGGAACTCGTGGACCTACCGGCTTCCCCCGGCCCCAACAGGCCCGCACCGGCATAGATGTTGAGAGGCACGAGCAGGGGAGCGAGCAGTCGGCCAGGACCTGCCACACAGGGAGCAGCTCATGAAGGACATCAACCGAACGGCTCTCGCGGCCGCCGTGGCAGGTGGCTACGTCCTGGGCCGTACGAAAAAGGGGCGCATGGCCCTCGCGGTGGGCGCGTATCTCGCCGGGCAGCGCACCGGCCTCACCCCGCAGAAGCTGATGGCCCAGGGCGTGAAGACGCTCAAGGACGCCCCGCAGCTCGCGGGACTGAGCGACCAGGTGCGGGGCGAGCTGATGGACGCCGGGCGCCAGGCGCTGGCGGCGACCGCCGACCGCAAGATGGCCGGGTTGGCCGACGCGCTGCACGAGCGCACGCAGCGGCTGGAGGGGCGTGGCGAGGCGGACGAGAAGGATCAGCGGGACACGGAGGCGGCGGACGGGGCCGACGAGCCCGAGGAGGACCAGAAGGAAGAGCCCGAGGAGGACCAGAAGGAACAGGAGGACCAGAAGTCGAAGAAGGAGCGGGAGGGAGCGCGGAGCGAGCTCAGGTCCCGCCGGGCCGCTGCCGGAAAGACGGCGAAGAAGGCCCCCGCCGGGACCTCCACCGCGAAGAAGGCCACCGCCAGGGCCGCCGCGAAGAAGGCCGCCACGACCGGGAAGGCGCCCGCGAAGAGAGCTCCCTCTGGCACGGACGCGACGTCCGGGTCCGGGACACGGCGGAGGTAGGGCCATGACCAGCACGGATCAGCGACCCACAGGTCAGGGCGGTTCCGGCCTGGACCAGTTGCGCGACGCGCTCGCCGGTTACGTCGGCGCCCGCGCGGGACGCCTGGCCGACACAGCCGGTGACAAGCTGACCGGACTCTCGGACAAGCTTCTCGACGTCGCCGAGAACGGTGGCGCGCCCCCCGTCGGCGGAGTGATGAAAACCCTGGTCGGCGCCAAGCTCAAGAGCACCAAGGACAACGTCGTGGGCAAGGTGAAGGACACACTCGGAGGCGGCGGAGGGGGCGGCGGACGCAAGTCCGGCGACACCAAGGTCATGAACATCGTCGAGGCCCTCGACGTGGGCGTGCCCGTCCGCACCGCGTACGACCACTGGACCCAGTACGAGGCGTTCAGCGGCTTCGCCAAGGGCGTGCGCCACGTCTCCCAGACGGACGAGCTCACCTCCGACTGGAAGGTCAAGGTCGGTCCGTTCACCCGCGGCTGGTCGGCGACGGTCCAGGAGCAGATACCGGACGACCGGATCGTGTGGACGTCGGAGGGCGCCAAGGGGAGCACACGCGGATGCGTGAGCTTCCACGAGCTGGCCCCCTCCCTGACCCGCATCGTGCTCGTCGTGGAGTACTACCCCTCGGGGCTCTTCGAGAAGACGGGCAATCTGTGGCGGGCCGCAGGACGGCGCCTGCGGCTCGACTTCAAGAACTTCCAGCGCCATGTGACCCTCACGGACGAAGAGGCAGAGGGCTGGCGTGGCGAGGTGCGGGACGGTGAGGTCGTCGTCAGCCACGAAGAGGCGATGGAGCGCGAAGAGGCGGAGCGCGAGGAGCACGAGGGCGACGAGGACGAGGGACGCGACGACAGCGACCGTGACTACGACTACGAGGACGAAGCCGAGGACCGGGGCGAAGCCGAGGACCAGGGCGAAACCGAGGACCGGGGCGAAGCCGAGGAGGGGGACGAGGAAGAGGACGACGAGTACGACGACGAGGAGGGCGGCCCCCGGCGGTACGAGGACGACGCCGAGTACGAGGACGAGGCGTACGAGGACCGCGAGGACGAGGACGACGAGGACGACGAGGACTACGAGGAGAAGGAGCGGGCCAAGGCAGGAACACGGTCCGGACAGCGCCGCTGAACCAGCCGCCGGACCGGTCGCGGCCCCTACCCTGCCTGTCATGGGCATCAGCACCGGCACGGGCAGGAACTTCCGGACCGACGGCGCCGCGGTAGGGCGGCGCCGTTTCCTCGGCGGCTTGGGCGCGCTGGCCGCCGGCGGCGCGCTCGCGGGGTGCTCGCAGGCCGAGGAGTCCGCACCGCGGGCCAGATCGCGGGCGGCCACCACTGCCACGGCCCGGCCCCGCAAGGCGCGCCCCCTGCTCATCGGCACGTACACCTCCGTCGAAGGAGGCGGCTCAGGGATCGCGACGGCCACGTACGACGAGACGAGCGGCAAGATCAGCGGGACCGGGCTCGTCGAAGGCGTCGGCGACCCCTCGTACCTCGCCGTCCACCCCACAGGCCGCACCCTGTACGCGGTGAACGAACGCGATGCCGGTGCCGTGACCGCCGTGCGGCTCGACGAGGGCGGCGCCCACGAGGTGCTCTCGAGCCGCTCCACCGGCGGGCCCGCGCCCTGCCATCTGTCCGTGCACCCGTCCGGACGGTGGCTGCTCAGCGCCAACTACGGCTCCGGCAGCGTCGCCGTCCACCCGCTCGCCGCCTCCGGCGCGCCCGGTGAGCGTACGGACCTGGTCACCCACGCCGATCCGCCGCCCGGTCCCGGTCAACAAGGGCCGCACGCCCACCAGATCGTCACCAGCCCCGACGGCGGGCATGTGCTCGCCGTCGACCTGGGCAACGACACCGTGTACACCTACCGCCTCGACACCGATGCGGGCACGCTCACCGAGGTGTCACGGACGACGCTGCGGCCCGGTGCGGGTCCACGGCACCTCACCTTCCACCCGTCCGGCCGGCACGCCTACGTGGCGAACGAGCTCGACAACACCGTCGTGGCCTGCGCCTACGACCCGCGCACCGGCAGGCTCCGGCCGGGCGCGCCGCAGCCCACCGGCACCGGGTCCGGCACCAGTTACCCGGCCCAGCTCGTGGTGACCGGCGACGGCGGGTACGCGTACCTCGCCAACCGGGGGCACAACAGCCTGACCCGGTACGCCGTCGAGGCCGGTGGGTCGCGCCTGCGCCTGCTCGACACCGTCCCCGTCGGGGGTGACTTCCCCCGGCACATCGCTCTCTCGCCGTCGGGCGGGCTGCTGTTCGCGGCGAACCAGCGCTCGAGCACGGTGACCGTCTTTCATGTCGACCGGCGCACGGGCGGACTGAGCTCGGCAGGACCGGCGTTCGAGTCGCCGGTCGCGGTGTGCGCGCTGCCGCTGTAGCGGCGTACGGGGAGGGCGGGACGGCCCTGGGCCGTGGTGGGCTCTGCCGACCGGGACGGCCCCGGTCACTTCGGCTGGAGCAGGTCCCACTTGTTGCCGTAGAGGTCCTCGAAGACGGCCACCGAGCCGTACACCTCGTGCCGCGGATCCTCGAGGAAGCGCACACCCGCCGCCGTCATCCGGGCGTGGTCGCGTGCGAAGTCGTCGGTGTGCAGGAAGAAGCCCACCCGGCCGCCGGTCTGCGTGCCGACGCTCGCGCGCTGCTCGTCGTCGCCGGCGCGGGCCAGCAGCAGACCGGTGCCGGTCCCCGAACCCGCCGGGCGGACGACCACCCAGCGGCTTCCGTCCCCCCGGTCGGTGTCCTCGACCAGGTGGAAACCCAGCGCGTCGGTGTAGAAGGCGATGGCCTCGTCGTAGTCGCGGACGACGAGCGTGATCAGGGCGATGTTCGGCATGCCTCAAGGTTATACGTATGACCCGTGACAATGGGCGGCATGCCCGCCCTGCCGCACCACCTCGTCGAGCGCGCCCGGTCCCTTGCCGCACCGGAGCACCGACGCCTCCTCGGGATCGCCGGGGCGCCCGGCGCCGGGAAGTCCACCCTCGCCGGCCGGATCGTCGAAGCGCTCGACGGCCTCGCCGTCCTCGTCCCCATGGACGGCTTCCACCTGGCCCAGCGGGAACTGCGGCGCCTCGGCCGTGAACACCGCAAGGGCGCCCCCGACACCTTCGACGCCGCCGGGTACGCCGCGTTGCTCGGCAGGCTGCGCGACCCCGATCCGGATGCCGTCGTCTACGCCCCCGCCTTCGACCGGACACTGGAGGAGCCGGTGGCCGGGAGCATCCCCGTGGCCCCGGCCGTCCCGCTCGTCGTCACCGAAGGCAACTATCTGCTGCACGACGAAGGGCCCTGGGCACGGGTCCGGCCCCTCCTCGACGAGGTGTGGTTCCTCGAGCTCGACCAGGACGAGCGGCTGCGCCGCCTGGTCGAGCGGCATGTGCGCTTCGGGAAGCAACGCCCGCACGCCGAGCGCTGGGTCCACGACTCCGACGAACCCAACGCCCGGCTGATCGGCCACGGCCGGGACCGGGCCGATCTCGTCGTGCCGATGAACTGATCGAAAGGCGGAGCCCCGCAGTTCACCCGGGGTCGGTACGCTCGAATCAGTGACAGGCGAGCGGAGGGCGGTTGACGTGGGGTTGTTCCGGCGAGGGCCGAAGCGTGACGGACGCGATGCGCCCCGGGACCCCGAGTTCTCCTTCTTCTCCGCCGACGAGGGGGCGAGGTTCCGCGCCCAGGTCCGCGAGGCGTTCGCCGAACAGGGCCTCGAGGTGACGGTCTACACCGACATGGTCTCCGACAGCGCCGGCCGGCAGTTCGGCCTCGGCAACCTCGCCGCCGTGTGCCACAACGACGAACGCGGACCCCGTGTGTGGCCCGAGCTGATCCACCAGCATGTCGGCATGGTGCTGCGCACCATGGACGCGCCGTCCGCGCTGGAGACCCTGCCCGCCGAACAGATCCGCGCCCAGCTCTACCCCCGCGTCGTCGGCGCCGAGGGACTGGACCCGCAGAACTTCGCGTACGCCCGCGCCGTCGCCCCCGGCCTGTACGAGATCCTCGCGCTCGACCTCCCAGAGAGCGTCATGATGCTCACCGACGAGGCGCTCGAACCCCTCGGCGACCTGCCCTATCTGCGCGACCAGGCGCTGTACAACCTCCGCGGACTGCCCGTCGAGGCGCACGAGACCGTCAAGGACTCCGAGGGCATGCGCTTCGAGGTCGTGCTCGGCGACTCCTTCTACACGGCGAGCCGGGTCCTCGCACTGGAGACACTGGTACGGCAGGTCACCGGCGAGGAGCTGACCTCGGACGGAGCCCTGGTGGCCATGCCCTTCCGGCACCAGCTCGCCTTCCACGCCATCCACGACACCGGCATGCTCCCCGCCCTCAACGCGATGGCCGCCTTCGCCGCCACGGGATACGAGGACACGCCCGGCGCCATCAGCCCCTACGTCTACTGGTGGCACGGCGGCACGCTCACCCAGCTGAGCGACCGCGACGAGGACGGCGAAGGTCTGCAGATCATGATCGGCGAGGAGTTCCAGGAACTGCTCGAGCGGCTCGTCGCCAAGGAGGAACGGCCCCCCGGCGACGAGAACTGAGCCCGGCCGCCCACGCTCTCGACCGGGTCACTCATGTCGGTGACTCCAAGGGCGCCTGCGCAGGTCACAGGCGTGTCGTCCGGCAGAGTTGGCGGATGCGCACTCCCCGGATCCTGGCCTCGGTCGCTCTTCTCCTGCTCGGTGCGACCGGCTGTGTGGCCGTTCCGACGGCCCCACGGCCCGCACCGGCGCCGAGCCTCGCCCCCGCCGGCGACCGGTCGCCGGCGGGGGTCGTGCCGAGCCGCGTCGTCCAGCCGTCGGCGCGCGAGACGCTCGCCTCCACCGGTCCGCAGGACAAGGCGAAGGACAAAGTGAAGGAGCGGGGCGGTGCCAAGGCTCAGGGGGAGGGCAGGAAGGCGGCGGAGGAGCCCGGCCGGCGGGTGCGGCCGCGGCGCCCCGCCGCGGGCCCCGCGCGTACCGTCCCCGTCCGGCCCGAGCGCCGCGCCGCCGTACCCGAGCGGCGGACGCAGCGCCCCGCGTCCCGCCCCGGGCCGCCGCAGCCCCGTACGAGCTACGACATGCGCAGCCTGTGCGAGGCCTCGGACGGTGTGACGCACTCCGACGTCACCGCCCTGTGCCGCGACTCGTACGGCTCCGGCCGGCGCTGACGGGGTCCCACTGCCGCAAGGACCGGACGCCGGCGGCCGGGCACGGTCGAGGGCAACGGCCTTCAGGAGTCGGCGAGTACCGCACAGCTCTGCGGCGGCAGGTGCAGCACCCCGTCCTCCTCCGGCGGGACGACGTCGCCCCACGCCGCCGCGATCCGGCCGCCGCCGCCCAACGGGATCGCGGCCTTCTCCTCGGCGAGATTGACCGCCACCCGCAGATCGCCCCGCCGGTAGGCCAGCCAGCGGGCCTGCTCGTCGAAGGCCACCTTCACCGCCGCCAGGTCCGGGTCCGACAGGTCCGGCAGCGCGCGTCGCATCGCGATCAGCTCGCGGTACCACGCCAGGAGCCGGGCGTGCGGCTCCCGCTCCCGCTCCGACCGGTCCAGGCACGAACGCTCCCGGGTGGCCGGGTCCTGCGGGTCCGGCACCTGCTCGGCCGACCAGCCGTGCGCCGCGAACTCCCTCCGCCTGCCCGCCCGTACGGCCTCCGCCAGCTCGGGGTCGGTGTGGTCGGTGAAGTACTGCCAGGGCGTCGAGGCGCCCCACTCCTCGCCCATGAAGAGCATGGGCGTGTACGGGCCCGTGAGCACCAGTACCGCCGCGCAGGCCAGCAGACCGGGGGAGAGGGTGGCGGAAAGGCGGTCGCCGAGAGCCCTGTTGCCGATCTGGTCGTGCGTCTGCGCGTAACCGAGGAAACGGTGCGCGGGCGTGTTGACCACGTCGACCGGCCGCCCGTGCGTCCGGCCGCGGAAGGCCGAGTACGTGCCGTCGTGGAAGAAGCCGCGGGTCAGCGTCTTCGCCAGCGCGGCCATCGGCGCACGGGCGAAGTCCGCGTAATAGCCCTGCGACTCGCCCGTCAGAGCCGTGTGCAGGGCGTGGTGGAAGTCGTCGTTCCACTGGGCGTGCAGCCCGATGCCGCCCTGCGTGCGCGGCGTCGTCGTGCGCGGGTCGCACCGGTCCGACTCGGCGATCAGGAACAGCGGGCGGCCCAGGTCCCCGGCGAGCCCGTCGACGGCGGCCGACAGTTCCTCGAGGAACGTCAATGCCCGGTCGTCGGCCAGCGCGTGCACCGCGTCCAGCCGCAGCCCGTCGAGACGGTAGTCGCGCAGCCAGGCCAGGGCGCTGCCGAGCAGATAGGCGCGTACCTCGTCCGAGCCGGGCGCGTCCAGATTGACCGCGGAACCCCACGGAGTGTGGTGGGTGTCGGTGAAGTACGGGCCGAACGCGGGCAGATGGTTGCCCGACGGACCCAGATGGTTGTGCACCACGTCCAGGACCACGCCGAGACCGTGCCCGTGCGCGGCGTCGACGAAGCGCTTGAGCGCCTTTGGCCCCCCGTAGGGCTCGTGGACCGCCCAGGGAGACACCCCGTCGTAACCCCACCCGTGGACACCGGGGAAGGAGCACAGCGGCATCAGTTCCACATGCGTGACGCCCAGCTCCGCCAGTTCGCCCAGCCTGTCCGCGGCGGCGTCCAGCGTTCCCTGGGTGGTGTACGTGCCGATGTGCAGCTCGTACAGGACGGCGCCCTCCAGCCCGCGTCCCGGCCAGTCCCGCAGCCAGCTGTACCGGTCCTGGTCGAAGACCGCGCTGGGGCCGTCCGGGCCGTCGGGCTGGCGGCGGGAGCGGGGGTCCGGGCGGACCGGGCCGCCGTCCAGGGAGAACCCGTACCGTGCGCCGTCCTCGGCCGGCGCCTCCGCGACCCACCATCCGTCCCGGCCCTGCGCGCGTTCCATCGGGTGCTCGGCACCCTCCAGCCACAGAGTGACCCGCTCCTCGGCGTTCGGCGCCCACACCTCGAAAAGCAGCACTGGCGTCCCCTCGTCGTCGATGGCCATCGACCCATGTTCTGTCCCCACATCCTGGCAAGACGAAGGTCTTCAGGCGGTGTGCTTGGGCCATTAAGGTCACGAACCATGTCGATGCCGCAGCAACCGATGGAGCCGATGCCCGCCTTTCCGCCCGGCTTCCTGTGGGGAGCCTCGGCTTCCGCCTTCCAGACGGAGGGCGCGGCCGACGCCGACGGCAAGGGACCGTCCGGCTGGGACGCCTTCGCCGCCCAGGGCCGTATCAAGGACGGCTCCGACGCCGCCCGCGGCACCGGCTTCCACGAGCGCTACCGCGAGGACGTCGCCCTGCTCGCCGGACTGGGAGCGGACGCGTTCCGCTTCTCGGTGAGCTGGCCGCGTGTCGTGCCCGGCGGCAGCGGCCCGGTCAACGCTCGGGGCCTCGACTTCTACGACCGGCTCGTGGACGAACTGTGCGCCCACGGCATCACCCCGGCGCCCACCCTCTACCACTGGGACACCCCGCTCCCGCTCGACGAGGCCGGCGGCTGGCTCCGACGGGACACGGCCCTGCGGTTCGCCGACTACGCCTTTGCCGTCGCGCAGCGGCTCGCCGACCGCGTGCCGTTGTGGATGACCCTCAACGAACCGGCCGAGGTCACCCTGCTCGGTTACGCGCTCGGCGAGCACGCCCCCGGGAAGCAACTGCTCTTCGACGCGCTGCCGGCCGCCCACCACCAACTGCTCGCCCACGGTCTCGCCGTGACGGCCCTGCGGGCCGCCGGGGCCCGGAGCGTCGGGCTCGCCGTCTCCCACTCGCCGGTGTGGACCGCGGGGGACAGCGAGGAGGACCGCTTCGCCGCCGAGTTGTACGACACGCTCACCAACCGGCTGTTCGCCGACCCGCTGCTCACCGGCGCCTACCCCGACGAGAACCTCGCGGCGCTGATGCCCGGTCCGGTCGCCGACGATCTCACCGTCATCGCCCAGCCGCTCGACTTCTACGGTGTGAACTACTACCACCCGATGCTCGTCGGCGCCCCCGCCGACGACGCCCTCGACGGCTTCGCGGGCGTCGGCATGCCCGCCGGCCTCCCCTTCGGGCTGCGGGACATCGACTGCGAGGAACGCACCGACTTCGGCTGGCCCGTCGTCCCCGACGGACTGCGGGAACTGCTCGTGTCACTCGGCGGACGCTACGGCGACCGGCTGCCGCCCGTGATCATCACCGAGAACGGCTGCTCGTACGACGGCCTCGACGACGGGCGCCGTATCGCCTTCCTCGACGCCCATCTGCGCTCCCTGCACCAGGCGATGGGCGAAGGGGCCGATGTCCGCGGCTACTTCACCTGGTCGCTCACCGACAACATCGAGTGGGTCGAGGGCGCGTCCCGGCGCTTCGGTCTCGTCCACATCGACTACGAGACGCTGCGGCGCACGCCGAAGGCGTCCTACCACTGGTACCGGGACATGATCGCCGCACAGAAGCGCGACCCGGACCACTGACCGGCCCCGCAGGGATGCCCGCGTCGCGGACATCCCTGCGGCGCGTGGTCAGTGCTGGGGCGCGGGCACGAAGTGCACCCGTTCCTGGACGACCGGATGGCCGGCCTTGGTGAAGTTCGCGGCCATCGGGAAGTTCCCCTGGTCGGTGGCGCCCGCGATGAATTCGGCGCCCTGCTCCGCGAGGAAGTGCGTGCACTCCGCCAGCAGGTCGTACGCGTAGCCGTGACCGCGGTGCTCCGGTACCACGCCGATGAAGCCGACGCACGGCCCCGACGGGTTGCGTGCCGGGATGTGGATGCCCACCAGGTCGCCGTCCCCGGTGAGGGCGAGCTGCCACCATTCACGGGGCGACGGACACCAGTTGAAGAAGTCCAGCTCCTCCTGCGCGGCCCTGTCGAGGCCGCCTTCCGCGATCGCCCGCAGCGCGTGGGCGTCCAGCGTCACGGAGTGGATGCGGCGCAGCGCGTCGAAGAACACGGCGTCGTCCGGCTCCGGACGGAAGACCAGCCGCCCGGGCCGCTCCGGCAGCCCGCAAGCGGGCGTCCACCGGTACTGGTACCGCTCGACCAGCACCTCCATGCCGGCGGCCTTCGCCGCCCTCATGCGGGCCTCACCGGCCGCGCGGGCGACCGCGTCGTCACGCCAGCCGGCGGGGAGGATCAATTCGTACTCGACCTGGAAGGGGGAGGTGCGCAGCAGTTCGGCGCCCGCCTCCTCCTCGCCCTCCGCGATGTCGAACCAGTTGACGTTGACGGGCGATTCGTCGTCGGGGCCGCCCCACCAGGCGGCCCTGGCGACCACTTTGCCGTCGCGCAGCGCGACCCGCTTCCAGTCGGGGCGGTGCGTCGCACGGGAGAGGGCTCGGCCCACGCCGAGCGGGTCGGGCAGGGTGTCGAAGAGATGTGCGTCGCTCTCACCGAGCGCGCGGATGACCGTGTCGGTCATGAGGATGTCCTCCGGAAGAGATGCTTGCGCGCTCCCGGTCAGACTGCGGACGCCGGGCGGACGGGGCGGGAGCGCGGGAACGGTGTGATGTACACGGCACTCGCCCCCTTCCGTGATCTGTGGCGTGACGGTCACATTAGAAGGCCGGCCGACGGCCCGTCCAGTGCTTTTCTGGGGCGCGCAGGGAGTCCACGGGGCCGCCGCTGCGCCGGAATTGATGCTTCCGTGCAGGTCAGGGCGGGCTCGGAAACCGCTTCGTCTGGACACCTCGGGGCCTTCGGGCCGACAATCTGGAACGTGACGTCCTCCTTCGAGTCCAACACGTATCCCGCGCGGCTCTCCGATGCCGAGCGTGAGCGTGTCCTCGACGTGCTCAGAGAGGGCGCGGCCCAGGGCAGGCTGTCGCACGAGACGTTCGTGCACCGCATGGAACTGGCCTTCGCCGCACGCCGCACCGAGGAACTGGACGCCCTCACCGCCGACCTGGTCGACAAGGGGCGCTGGTCGCGCCGGCTCTACCGCGCGGTCGGCAAGGTCTCCGCGTTCTCCGTCCGGCTGCGTCGCGCCTGGCAGGCGGAGAAGCTGCCGCCGCTGCTCCTGCCCGAGCCCGGCCCGTATCCGCTGCGGATCGGCCGCGACCCGGCCAACGGTCTGCGGCTCAGCCACGACACCGTCTCGCGTCTGCACGCCGAACTGAGCCACCAGGGCACGATGTGGGTCCTGCGCGACCTCGGCTCGACGAACGGCACCACGGTCAACGGCCGCCGGGTGACCGGCTCGATCGTCGTCAACGACGGGGACATGGTCGGCTTCGGCAGCGTCAGCTACCGCCTCACCGCCCGCTGACCGGCGGGCCCTACCGCTGGTGCAGTCCGCGGCCCGCGAGTGTCAGGAACGCCTCGCCGACCGCCTCCGACAGCGTCGGATGCGGGTGGATGTGGGCGGCGACGTCGGTGGGTTCCGCGTCCCAGCCGACGATCAGCTGGCTCTCGGCGATCATCTCGGAGACGTGCGGGCCCACGAGGTGGACGCCGAGCACCCGGCCGCCCCGCTCGGCGACGATCTTCACCATCCCGCCCTGCCCGTGCACCATGCCCTTGGCGACCGCCGTCAGAGGCATCGTGTTGACGTCCACCTCGAAGCCGCCGGCCCGGGCCTCCGCCTCGCCCAGCCCCACGGACGCGGTCTGCGGCGAGGAGTACGTGACCCGGGGGACGGCCGCGTAGTCCACGGGCCGCGTGGGGAGACCTGCGAGCGCCTCCGCGACCAACATGCCCTCCGCGAACGACGCGTGGGCGAGACCGAGCGACGGCGGCGGCAGCAGGTCGCCCACCACATGGATCCCGGGGACCGCGGTCTGAAGGCGTGAGAAGTCGGCAGGGGCGACATGGCCCCGTGCGTCCGTCGTCAGACCGGCGGCGGTGAGCCCGAGGCCGTCCGTCACCGGCTCGCGTCCCACCGCGACCAGCAGCCGCTCCGCCTCCACCGTGCGCGTCTCGCCGCGTGCGGTCCGTACCGTCGCCCGTACCCCGTCCTCCAGCACGGCCGTCTCCAGCAGCCGGGCGCCGGTCTGCACATCGATGCCGCGCTTCTTCAGACCACGGGTCAGATGGCGCGACACATCGGCGTCCTCGAGCGGGACCAGCCGTTCCGCCGCCTCCACGAGCACCACCGCCGCGCCCATGGAGCGGTGGAAGGACGCGTACTCGACCCCGATCGCCCCGCCGCCGAGCACCAGCACCGACCGTGGCAGCCCCGGCGCGAACAGGGCGTCGTCACTGGTGACCACGCGCCTCCCGTCCGGTGCGAGGCCGGGCAGGGTACGCGGCCGGGAGCCGGTCGCGAGCACGACGCCGCGGCGCGCGGTCACCTCCCCGTGCCCCTCCACCCGCACGCTTCGTGTGCCCGTCAACCGCGCGCCGCCGGACAGCACTTCGACCCCGGCGTGTGCCAGATGGCCCGCCACGCCCCGGTGGTTACGGGACACGATGTCGTCCCTCGTCGCCACCAGAGCCTGCCAGTCGACGGAATCGACACTCGCCTTGACGCCCCAGCGTTCCCTGGCCTCCGCGATCCCGTCGACCAGTTCGGCGGCATGCAGCATCGCCTTGCTGGGGATGCAGCCTCGGTGCAGGCAGGTGCCGCCCACCTTGTCGCGCTCCGCGAGCACGACCTCCAGCCCGAGGGCCGCCGCCCGCAGCGCGGTCGAGTAGCCGCCGGTCCCTCCGCCGATCACGATCACGTCGGTCTCACGGGTCTGTGTCATGGCTCCCACTGTCCGTTCCATCCTTGCCATGAGTCCAAGGCAATGTTCTTGTGACATCGATGCACAGCGTCTATGGAGATCGCGACGGCTGTGCGCGGCGCCCGTCCCGCAGCGTCCATGGAGGACCGCGTGAGCCTTCGGCAGATGGAGTACTTCCTCGCCGTCGTCGAGGAGTCCTCCTTCACCCGCGCCGCCGAACTGCTGCACGTCACGCAGCCCGCGCTGTCGCACCAGATCAAGGCGCTCGAGCGGTCCGTCGGCGGAGAGCTGCTGGAACGGCTGCCACGAGGAGTTCGGCTGACCCAGATGGGCAGGGCCTACCTGCCGCACGCCGAACTCGCCGTCCGCAGCGCGGCCCAGGCGCGGCGCGCGGCCAGGGCGGCGGCCGGGGCGGAGGGCGGCGAGCTGCACATCGCGGCGCTCCACGCGGTCGCGGTGGGCGTGCTCCCCGACCTGGTCGCCCGCTGGCGGCGTGAACACCCCGGCGTGGCGCTCGTCCTCCACGAATACGGCACGACCGAGGCGCTGGAGGAGCAGATCGAACGCGGCACCGCCGACCTGGCGGTGGGGCCGGCGCCACGACACTGGCAGGGCCCGGTCGTCCCGTTCGGCGAGGAGGAGATCGTCCTCGTCGTCCCCTTCGACGACGGCCTCGCGGGCCGTGCCTCCGTCCGTCTCGAGGAACTGGCGGACCACACATGGGTGCGCTGCGCCATGGAGCCGGAGGTGGAAGGCCTGCGGTTCCTCGACTGGGCCTGCGAAAAGGCCGGCTTCCGGCCCCGTACGGCGGTGTGGACGCAGCACACGTCCTCCGCGGTACGGATGGCGGCGGCCGGTGTGGGCGTCGCGGCCGCGCCGTTGCACGTCGTGCGCGGGGCGGTGGGGGAGGACTGCGTGGTCCTCCCCGCGGATCCGCCGTGGCGGCGGGCACTGACGGTGTTCTCACGGGTGGAACCGACGGGTGCGGCGGAGGCGTTCGTGGGCCTGCTGACGGGCGGGCGCGCCGCGGGGGACGAGCCCGCGCGGCGGACACCTACCGCACGCCGCCTTCCCGCACCAGCAGCGCCACCGGCCGACGCGTGAACAGGTCGGACACGCGGACACGGCCGCCGGTGAACTCCCGCTCCGGGGAGAGGACATCCGCCCACCGGCCCGCGGGCAGCGTCAGTTCCGTGTCCCGCCAGCCGCCCTCCCGTTCAAGCCGCAGCGACAGGCGGGTCACCGCCGTGACCACCTCGCCGGAGCGGCAGAACGCCACACAGTGGTCCGCCGCCGGCCCCTCCGCGGTGAGCGGGGTGTACGTCGCGGACGCGTCGAACACCTCGGGCGCGGCGCGGCGCAGCCGCAGAGCCGCCGTGGTGAGGGCCTCCTTCTCGGCGTCGAGCCCGTCGGGGGGCGGACCGCCGAACTCCACCGGGCGGCGGTTGTCCGGGTCGACCAGCGCCAGGTACTCACGCTCGGAGCCCTGGTAGACGTCCGGCACTCCCGGCATCGTCAGATGCAGCAGCGTCCCGCCGAGCACGTTCGCCCGCGCGTAAGGGGCCAGCTCGTGGACGAACCGGGCGACCGAGTGCTGCGCCTGCCCCGCCGGTCCCGCGTCGACGAACGCGGAGACCGCCTTCTCGTACGCCGCGTCCGGCTCCGTCCAGCTGGTCCGGAGCCCCGCCTCCCGCACGGCCTTGAGCAGCGCCGTCTCCAGGCGGCCGGCGTCGGGCACGGTGAAACCGACCGCGGTCTGCCACACCGTCCACGCCACCTGCGGGTCGGGCGCGCTGCCGCCGGGCAGGCCCTCCGCCTCCTCGGTGATCTGCGCGAGGAAGTCGGCCCAGCGCTCCGGGCATTCGGAGAGCACCGCGATGCGCGCCCGGACGTCCGCGCTGCGCTTGGTGTCGTGCGTGGTCAGTACGGTGCCGGTCGCGGGCCGGTCGCGGGCCAGCCCCGCGCAGTAGGCGTGGAAGGCCTCGGGAGCGACCGCCGGATCACCGGGGTCGCCGCCGACCTCGTTCGCGGAGAGCAGCGGCCCGTACCGGTAGAACGCCTTGTCCTCGACGGACTTCGCCCGCAGCGCCGACGCGGTCTGGGCGAAGCGGGTGCGGAACGCCTCATGGTCCGGTCCCGCGCCGAGGCGTCCGAGGGCCAGGTCCCGGACCACGTCCACGGCCGCCGCCTCCTCCGGCACGGTGAAGGTCTCCTTCGCGCCGGCCGCGGCCTCTTCTGTCAGCGCCTCCTCGTCCCCGACCCCGTACGGGCGGTAGACGGGAACGCGGACGAGCAGCTCCCGGACGGCCTTCCGCAGCGCCCAGGGTGCGTGATCGCGCAGCCGGGGCTCGGCCGCGCACACCAGCCCAGCGAGGCGGACGAGTATCGCCGTCTCCGCGGCCAGTTCACGGGTCACCACCTCGTAGGCGGCGTGCCGCTGCGTCGCCTCCCACCCGCCGCCGAGCTCCTCGGGTGCCCCGGTGAACTGCTGGTGGTCCGCCGCCAGTTCGGCCACCCCGGCCGGATCGGTGAACAGGCCGTCGATCTGCCGCAGGGCGTCGTACCCGGTCGTCCCGGCCACGGGCCAGCCGGGCGGCAGCGGTTCGTCGCCGGTGAGGATCTTCTCCACGACGATCCAGCAGTCGCCGCCGGTCGCCTCGTCGAGCCGGCGCAGATATCCCTCCGGGTCCGCGACCCCGTCCGGGTGGTCGACCCGCAGGCCGTCGACCACACCGTCCCGCACCAGCTCCACGATCTTTGCGTGCGTCGCGTCGAACACCTCCGGGTCCTCCACGCGGACGCCCATCAGCTCGGAGACGGTGAAGAACCGGCGGTAGTTGAGCTCGGTGCGGGCCAGCCGCCACCAGCAGAGGCGGTACCACTGGGCGTCGAGCAGCTCGGCCGGCGGCAGGTGGCCGGTCGTACCGCGCAGCGGGAAACGCTGCTCGCCGTAGTGCAGCACGTCGCCCTCGACGTGCATCTTGTCCATCTCGTCGCCGACGCGCCCCGCGAGCACCGGGAGCAGGATCTTCCCGTCCCCCGCCTCCCAGTCGATGTCGAACCAGCGCGCGAACGGCGACCTCGGCCCTTCGCGCAGCACCTCCCAGAGCGCCCGGTTGTGGCGCGGCACCGCGGCCATGTGGTTGGGGACGATGTCGAGGACGAGCCCGAGGCCGTGTTCCCGTGCCGTACGGGACAGCGCCCGCAGGCCCCCCTCGCCGCCCAGCTCCTCGCGGATCCGGCTGTGGTCGACCACGTCGTAGCCGTGCGTCGAACCGGGCACCGCCTCCAGCACCGGCGACAGATGCAGATGGGAGACGCCGAGCGCGGCTATGTGCGGCACGGCAGCGGCGGCGGCCGAGAACGGGAAACCGGGCTGGAGCTGGAGCCGGTACGTTGCGGTGGGCGTCATGCGAACATACGTACCCGGCCGGAGGGCTTCCTGCGCCCGGCCCTGGGGGCGGTGTCGGCCGATCGGGTGAACTGCGGACCTGTGCGGGCGTGCCGCCTGGCCGGCGCTCGTGCGGCGTGTTCGGCGCCGCGGGCGCGTGCGCCGGCGGAGGCACGGGCGTGCTCTTGCCCCGTCCCGCCGCCGTACCGCCGTGCCCGCCCGCCGACGTACCCCCTGCCTAGGCCGGTCGTCGCAGCACCGTCATGCTCCGGCCGACCAACCGCAGCTCGTCGCCTGCCGACACCATCGGGCCGTTGCCCGGGGGGATCCCCACCTTGCTGGCCGTGTCGACCACCACCTGCCACTCCTCGCCGTGGCTCACGGGCACCGTGAAGTCCAGATCCAGCGCGCTCGCGTTGAACATCAGCAGGAAGGAGTCGTCCGAGATCCGCTCGCCCCGCGGCCCCGGCTCGGAGATCGCGTGGCCGTTGAGGAAGACGGACAGCGCCTTGGCGTGCGCGGCCTGCCAGTCCCTGGCGACCATCTCGTCGCCCTGCGGGGTGAACCAGGCGATGTCGGTCAGCTCGTCGTGCGTCCCCTCCACCGGGCGGCCGTGGAAGAACCGCCGCCGCCGGAAGACGGGGTGGTCGCGCCGCAGCCACACCATCGTCTTGGTGAAGGCCAGCAGCGACCCCTCCTCGTCCTCGCCCGGCTCCGGCCAGTGGACCCAGGCGATCTCGTTGTCCTGGCAGTAGGCGTTGTTGTTGCCGCCCTGGGTGCGCCCGAACTCGTCGCCGTGGCTGAGCATCGGCACACCCTGCGACAGCATCAGCGTCGCGATGAAGTTGCGCATCTGCCGCTCGCGCAGCTCCAGCACACCCTCGTCGTCGGTCTCGCCTTCCGTGCCGCAGTTCCACGACCGGTTGTGGCTCTCGCCGTCGCGGTTGTTCTCGCCGTTGGCCTCGTTGTGCTTTTCGTTGTAGGAGACCAGGTCGTGCAGGGTGAAGCCGTCGTGGCAGGTGGTGAAGTTGATCGAGGCCAGCGGGCGGCGGCCGTCGTCCTGGTACAGGTCGGAGGAGCCGGTCAGCCGCGACGCGAACTCGGCGAGCGTACGCGGCTCACCACGCCACAGGTCGCGCACGCAGTCGCGGTACTTGCCGTTCCACTCGGTCCACAGCGGCGGGAAGTTCCCCACCTGGTAGCCGCCCTCGCCCACGTCCCACGGCTCCGCGATCAGCTTCACCTGGCTGACCACCGGGTCCTGCTGTACCAGGTCGAAGAACGACGACAGCCGGTCCACCTCGTGGAACTGGCGGGCGAGCGTCGCGGCGAGGTCGAAGCGGAATCCGTCGACGTGCATCTCGGTCACCCAGTAGCGCAGCGAGTCCATGATCAGCTGGAGCACATGGGGACTGCGCATCAGCAGGGAGTTCCCGGTGCCGGTGGTGTCCATGTAGTAGCGGCGGTCCTCGGTGAGCCGGTAGTACGACTCGTTGTCCAGGCCGCGGAAGGAGAGGGTGGGGCCGAGGTGGTTGCCTTCCGCGGTGTGGTTGTAGACCACGTCGAGGATGACTTCGATGCCCGCCTGGTGCAGGGCCCGCACGGCCTGCTTGAACTCGAGGACCTGCTCGCCGCGGTCGCCCCAGGATGCGTAGGAGTTGTGGGGGGCGAAGAAGCCGATGGTGTTGTAGCCCCAGTAGTTGTTCAGCCCGGCGTCGACCAGCCGGTGGTCGTTCACGAACTGGTGCACCGGCATCAACTCGAGCGCGGTGACGCCGAGTTCCGTCAGGTGGGAGATGACGGCGGGGTGCGCCAGCCCGGCGTAGGTGCCGCGGAGCTCGGGCGGCAGTTCGGGGTGGAGCATGGTCAGGCCCTTCACATGGGCCTCGTAGATCACCGTCCGGTGGTAGTCGGTGCGCGGCAGCCGGTCGTCACCCCAGTCGAAGTACGGGTTGACCACCACCGACGTCATGGTGTGCGGTGCGGAGTCGAGGTCGTTGCGCGAGTCCGGCCGGCCGAAGTGATAGCCGTAGACCGACTCGTTCCACTCGATGGAGCCGCTGATCGCACGCGCGTACGGATCGAGCAGTAGTTTCGCGGAGTTGCAGCGCTGCCCGCGCGCCGGCTCGTACGGGCCGTGGACCCGGAAGCCGTAGCGCTGGCCGGGCATGATGCCCGGAAGATACGCGTGCCGCACAAAGGCATCGGTCTCCCGCAGCTCGACGGCCGTCTCCGAACCGTCGTCGTGCAGCAGACACAGCTCGATCCGGTGTGCGGCCTCCGAGTGCACCGCGAAGTTCGTGCCGGCGCCGTCGTACGTCGCGCCGAGGGGATACGCCTGTCCCGGCCAGACCTGCATAGATTCGACTCTTCCATTTCTGATCCGGGTAATGGGAGCTACTCGGACAAGATCCTCCCGCAAAGTGGGGCAAGCTCCTAGGACTTCGTACCCTCCTACCGGGTGACCGCTCGGAACAAGGACCGAAAAAGGCTGGGAGATGAGCCGATCGGGGGCCCCGTCGGCGGCGGGAATACACTCCGGCCCATGAAGACCGCGACTGCTGCCGTTGTCCAGGACCTCGCGCCGAGCGGCGTGCTTCGGGCCTCCATCAACCTGGGGAACCCGGTACTGGCCCAGGGCACGCCCGCCGAGCCGACCGGCGTCACCGTCGACATCGCGCGCGAGATCGGTGCCCGGCTCGGCGTGCCGGTGGAACTGCTCTGCTTCGACGCGGCCCGGAAGTCGTACCAGGCGATGGCCGAGGGACACGCCGATCTCTGCTTCCTGGCCGTCGACCCCGCCCGTGAGGCCGAGGTCGCCTTCACCACGCCGTATGTACTCATCGAAGGTGTGTTTGTGGTGCCCGGCGACTCGGAGCTCACCACGGCCGCCGATGTCGACCGGCCCGGCGTGCGGATCGGGGTGAAGGAAGGATCCGCCTACGACCTCTTCCTCTCCCGCACCCTCCGGCACGCGAGCGTCGTGCGCGGGAAGGACGGGATCGACGAGTTCCGCGCCCAGGGCCTGGAGGCCGCCGCCGGTATCAGGCAGCCCATGGCCGAATTCGTGGCGGCCGAGCCTGGATTCCGGCTGGTCGACGGCAGGTTCATGGAGATCGGGCAGGCGGTCGGCACCACCAGGACCCGCCGGCCGGAGACCGTCGCCTACCTCCGGGACGTCGTGGAGGAGTTGAAGGCCGACGGCTTCGTCGCCGAGGCCCTGCGGCGCGCGGGTCGGTCCGACGACCTGGTCGCTCCGCCCGGATAGACACGGCTCTGTGAGGGGCCGGTGAACGTCAATGCTATGAATCCCCTCACTCCGGGAAACCGGCTGGGAAGGGAACCAGGCGCATTGTTACGTGAGTTGGCGAATCTCCCGAGGGATCCGGCTGCACCGGCTCCCGCGGCCGGAGTAGGCTTCCTTGATCGTTCGAGGGGGCAGGGAAGGCGGTGCGTGGGTGAGCTCGGGAGGGCTGGAGCTACCCCCCGGTGACACGGGTCACGAGGGGGGAGACTCCGCCGAGGTCCCGCCAGGAGCGGTCTCGCTCGCGCGGCCGATGGAGATCGGGGCGGAACTGGACTGGGGCGCGGACGCCTGGAGTGAGGTGCGCACACGTGCCCAGCGGGCCGGGCGCGCCTACATCTGGCTGAATCTGGTCGAACAGCGGCTGCGGGCGGTGGTGGCCGCCGTGCTGCGTCCCATCTACGAGCCGGTGCACGGCGACGACTGGGTCGTCGCCGCGGCCGGCCCCGCCGGCCAGGAATGGGTGCAGCGCGCCGTCGCGGTCCGGGAGGTCTCCCGCCGCAAGGGCTATCTGCTGGACCCGGCCGACGACAACGTCCTGTCCTTCCTCACGCTGCCGCAGCTGCGCGAGCTGATGGTCCAGCACTGGCCCTGCTTCGAGCCGTACTTCGACGACCGGCGCGATGTCGAGCTGGCGCTCGACGAGCTGGAGGTCGCCAGGAACGTCGTCTCCCGCAACCGAGCGCTCAACGAGGCCGTGCTCGCCCAGGCCGAGCGCGCCTCGTCCCGGCTGCTGGAGATACTCGGCAACGGCGCCGGGGTCCCCTCCGCGGAGCGGCTCCGCGTCGACGCGGTCGAGGACCTGGTCGGCGACCGGTACGCGGACGTCGTCTCCGTCCATCCCGACCGCGTCAGGCTCCAGCGCCAGCTGCCCGCGGAGGACCTCTTCGGCGGCGCGCGCCGCCTTGACGCGATCGGCATAGGACTGAACCTGCTGGTCCAGAACTTCTCCGGCCGAAGGCTCGTCCGCCTGGCCGAGTCGGGCTGCCGGGTCCGGCTGCTCTTCCTGAACCCGGCGAGCAGCGCCGTCAAGCGCCGTGAGCGCGAACTCGGCCTGAAGAAGGGCGAGCTGAGCCGCACGGTGGAGATGAACATCCTCCACATGCGGCGCGTCCGGTCCAGGCTGCGGGATCCGGGCGCCTTCGAGATCCAGGTCTTCGACGAGACCCCCCGCTTCACCGCCTACCTCGTCGACGGCGACGGGCCGGACGGCCTCGCCGTCGTCCAGTCCTACCTCCGCCGGGCCCGCGGCATGGAGGCCCCCGTGCTGGTGCTGCGGGGCGGCGGGCGTTCGGTCGTGCGCTCCGGACAGGACACCGAGACCGGGCTTTTCCAGATATATCGCGAGGAGTTCGAGTCGGTCTGGACCGATTCGCGCCCGGTGTCCTGAGTGCCCCGGTCCGAACCGGCTGTCAGTGGTCCGTGCGAGAGTGGTCGTCAACTGGGGGAAGCACCACCGCACCACACAGAAGGGGGCACCCATGTCCTGGCACCGCGAGCTTCTCGTCGGCTTCGATCTGGAGACGACGGGGACCGATCCGCTCGACGCGCGCATCGTCACCGCGGCCGTCGTCGAGCTGCGGGCCGGCGAGCCGGTGCGGAGCCACGGCTGGATGGCCGACCCGGGGATAAGCATTCCGGCGCAGGCGTCCGCGATCCACGGCATCAGCAACGAGCGGGCGGCCGCGGAGGGCCGGCCCGCGCGCGAGGTGGTCGAGGAGATCGCCGGCACGCTGACCGCCCACTGGCGGCAGGGCGTCCCGGTCGTCGCGTACAACGCCGCCTTCGATCTGACGCTGCTGGCCGCCGAGTTGCGGCGGCACGGCCTGCCCTCGCTCGGTGAGCGGCTGGACGGCCGCCCGATCGGCCCCGTCATCGATCCGTACACGATCGACCGGGCGGTCGACCGCTACCGCAAGGGCAAGCGCACTCTCGAAGCGGTCTGCGTCGAATACGGCGTGGTGCTCGGCAGCGCGCACCACGCCGACGCCGATGCCCGCGCGGCGGTCCTGGTGGCCTGCGCGATAGCCGAGCGGCACGCCACGGTGGCCTCGCTCACCGTGGCGGAGCTGCACGAACGGCAGGTCGACTGGTACGCGCAGTGGGCGGTCGACTTCCAGAGCTTCCTGCGCCGCAAGGGCACCGCCGACGCGGTGATCGACACCTCCTGGCCGATGCGGGAGCCGGCGCCGGTCGTCGGCTAGAAGGGGTACCAGCGCACTTCGGGGTCGTTGTCGCGCAGGGAGGCGACCCGGCGGCGGAATTCGGCCAGTGCCTTGGGGTTGGCCGGTGCGTGCTGGGCCACCCAGGCGCAGCTGGCCGTCTCGCGGGCGCCGCGCAGGACGGCGCAGCCGTCCCACTCCCGCACGTCCCAGCCGTAGGTGCCGGTGAACGCGTCGTACGCCTCGGCGGGCAGGCCGTAGCGGTCGCGGGACAGGGCCATGACCACCAGGTCGTGTTCGCGCAGGTCCGACGAGACGGTCTCGAGGTCGACCAGGACCGGGCCGTCCGGGCCCACAAGGACGTTGCGCGGGAGCGCGTCGCCGTGGATCGGACCCGGCGTGAGGTGCGGGGTGAGACCGGCCGCGGCGGCTTCGAAACCGTCGCGGCGCTCCCGCAGATAGGCGGCGTCGGCCGGATCGATCGCGTCGCCCGCCAGCCGCAGCCACCGTTCGACACCGCCGAGGAGCTCCCGGCGGGGCAGGCCGAAGGAAGGGGCGGGGAGCGCGTGGAAGAGGCGCAGCAGTTCCGCGAGGTCGGCCGGCCCCGCCGGCCGTACGGCGTCGGGAAGGCGGTGCCACACCGTCACCGGGTGGCCGTCGACCAGCCTCGCCACCGGCTCGGCGGCCCGTACCGCAGGCACCCCGGCGCTCTCCAGCCAGCCGGCGACCGCGAGTTCCCGCTCGGCCCGCGGCAGCGTCTCGGCGTCCCGGCCGACCTTCACCACGGTCCGGTCCGCCGCGAACACGGCGTTCTCACCGAGCGCCAGCAAGGCCGCGCCCGCCGGGAAACCGGCTGCCGTCAGCACCTCGCGTGCCCGTGTCTCGTCCATCGTCCTCTCCCAGCACCGTCGTGAATCCGACAAAGTCTCGCATCCGTGCAGGTCGCCTTGACGAACCGACGGCCCGTCAGCACGATGACGAGGGCCGCCGGGGCGGCCGGACAATCCATGACCAGCCGCCCGAAGGAGTCGAATACGTGATATCGGCGACCGCAACGGCGCGGTCCGGGAGGAAGACGGCCCGGAGCACCGGGAGAGCGGTGGACCACGGGGCCTGGTTCCTCGTCCTGCCCGCGCTGATCCCCATCCTGGTGCTGAGCGTGGGACCGCTGCTCTACGGCATCTCGCTGGCCTTCACCGACGCCCAGGCCGGGCGCACCGAACCCACCGAGTGGATCGGCACGCTCAACTTCCAGGACCTGCTCCACGACACACTCTTCTGGGAGTCGTTCAGGATCGGCCTGCTGTGGGCGGTCGGGGTGACCGTCCCGCAGTTCCTGCTCGCGCTCGGTCTCGCCCTGCTGCTCGACCAGCGGCTGCGGCTGCGCTGGCTCGCCCGGGCGCTGGCGATCGTCCCGTGGGCGATGCCCGAGGTCGTGGTCGGCATCATGTGGCGGCTCGTCTACAACCCGGACGCGGGCATCCTCAACGAGACCCTCCGGGACCTGGGCCTGGGCGGCGGACAGGACTGGCTCACCGGCCTCGCCACCGCCCTGCCGGCGGTCGTGGTCGTCGGGATCTGGGCCGGAATGCCGCAGACCACCGTCGCCCTGCTCGCCGGACTGCAGAACACCCCGCACGAACTGCACGAGGCGGCCGCCCTCGACGGCGCGGGCGCCTGGCGCCGGTTCCGCACCGTCACCTGGCCGGCGATCAGGCCGGTCGCGCTCGCCGTCACCGCCCTGAACTTCATCTGGAACTTCAACGCCTTCGCGCTGGTGTACGTGCTCACGAGCGGCGGGCCCGGCGGCCGGACCCGGCTGCCCATGCTGTTCGCCTACGAACAGGCGTTCCGCTACGGCCAGTTCGGGTACGCGGCGGCCATGGGCTGCGTCATGGTCGCGCTCATCTCGGTGATGCTCGCCTTCTACCTGGTGGGACGGCTCAAGGGAGGCGAGGACGCATGACGGCTCTGCGTACCGGCAGGGCGGGACGCGCCGGACAGTACGCCGCGCTCCTCGGCTATCTGGTCTTCCTCGCCTTCCCGTTCCTGTGGCTGATCTCCACGGCGTTCAAGCCGCCGCGCGAGCTGGGGTCGCTGCACCCCACGTGGATCCCGGTGAACCCGACCCTGGCGAACTTCCGGCAGGCCTTCGAGGAGCAGCCGCTGCTCCAGGCCGCCGGCAACAGCCTGGTCGCGGCCCTCGCCGCCGCGCTGATCGCGGTGGTGATCGCGACCCCCATGGCGTACACGATGGCCCGCCACCGCGGCAGGCTCACGACGGCGGCGACAGGCTGGGTCGTGGTCAGCCAGGCCTTCCCGTTCGTCCTGGTGATCATTCCGCTCTTCCTGGTCCTGAAGAACCTCCAGTTGATCAACACCCTGTCCGGCCTGATCATGGTGTACGTCGTCTGGTCGCTGCCGTTCGCGCTGTGGATGCTCGTCGGCTATGTACGGGCGGTACCACGCGAGTTGGAGGAGGCGGCGGCGGTCGACGGCGCTGGCCGGCTCCGTACGCTGGTGTCGGTCACCGCGCCGCTGCTGGCGCCGGGCATCGTCGCCACCGCGCTGTTCGCGTTCATCACCGCCTGGAACGAGTTCTTCTTCGCGCTCGTCCTGCTCAAGACGCCGGAGAAGCAGACCCTGCCGGTGGTGCTGACCCACTTCCTCGGCGCGGAGGGCGTCGCCGACCTCGGGCCGCTCGCCGCGGCCGCGTTCCTCGCGACGATCCCCTCGCTCGTCATCTTCGCGATCATCCAGAAGCGGATCACGGGCGGCATGCTGGCCGGGGCGGTGAAGAGCTGATGAGCACACGGAAACCACGGGGCCGGCTGCTCGCGGCCGCCGCCGCACTCACCCTGCTGATGACGGGCTGCTCGGACGGCCCGGCCCGCGACGACGGCACCATCAGACTCCGCTTCCAGTCGCTGGCCTGGCAGAAGGAGTCCGTCGACGCCAACAAGGAACTGGTGAAGGAGTGGAACGCCGCCCACCCCGACGTCCAGATCGAGTACGTCCAGGGCAGCTGGGACAGCGTCCACGACCAGTTGCTGACCTCCTTCGAGGGCGGTGAGGCGCCCGACATCATCCATGACGCCTCCGACGACCTCGCCGACTTCGCGTACGGGGGCTATCTCGCGGACCTGACCGAGCTGCTGCCCGAGCGCCTGAGGGCCGACATCCCGCGGCAGAGCTGGGAGACCACGACATTCGGCGACGGCGTGTACGGCGTCCCGTTCCTCCAGGAACCGCGGGTGCTGATCGCCAACACCGAGATCCTCGAATCGTCCGGGGTCCGGGTCCCCACGGCCGACAAGCCCTGGAGCTGGGAGGAGTTCCGTCAGGTCACGAAGGACCTGACGAAGAAGATGGGCAAGGGGAAGTACGCCGTCGCCTGGCCGCTCAAGGAGCCCGTGTCCGTCACGCTCAACCTGGGACTGTCCGCGGGCGGCAGGCTGTTCCACCGGGGGCAGGACGGCAAGGTCACCATCGACTTCAGGGACGGCGACGGCATCGTGCCCGGCACGATCCACGACCAGGTCAACGTCGACAAGAGCGCCTCACGCAGCACGCTGGGCATGGGCGGGTCGGACACCCTGCCCGGCTTCTTCGGCGGCAAGTACGCGATGGTGCCGCTGGGCTTCTCGTACCGGCAGCAGATCGCCCAGCAGGCACCGGAAGGCTTCAGGTGGACGGTCCTGCCCGCGCCCGCCGGGCCGGGCGGGCCCGCCCAGGGAGTCAGCCCGCAGACGCTCTCCGTCGCGCAGGACAGCGCGCACAAGAAGGAGGCGGCGCAGTTCATCGACTTCATGCTGCGCCCGCAGAACATGGTGCGGCTGGCCAAGGGCGACTGGATGCTGCCGACGGGCACACAGGCCCTTGAGGACCCGGCCCTGCACACGGAGAAGGACGGCTGGGCGACCGGCGCGGATCTCGCCCGGCATCTGCGGTCGGCCCCGGCCCAGTCGGTGCGCGGGTACCCGGAGTGGAAGGACAAGGTGGCGACGCCCGCGTACCAGGAGTTCTACAGCGGCGCGATCGACGAGCAGGAGCTGAAGGAGCGGCTGGCGAAGGACGGGAACCTGGTGCTGGCCCGGTACCAGCGCTGAGGCCGTTGCCTCACGGCGGTTCGGAACACGGCTCCGGCCCGGCGTTCGGCGCGGTCGCGGCGGACGGCGCGGCGACCGGTAGGTGGTCGCCGCGCCGGTCGGGGCGGTGCGGGAGGGTCAGGAGGCGGTGCAGGCGCCCAGGGTGGGCGCGTTCCAGTTGCCGTTGGTCATGACGGTGAAGCCGAAGCTCGTGGAGCTGCCGGCCGCCAGGTTGCCGTTGCCGTTCGGCCTCATGGTCATCACGTTGCCGCTGCTGTCCCAGGTCGGGGTGCCGTTCCAGGTGGTCACGATGTCCTGGGCGGAGGCGACGGTCACGTTCACGGACCAGTTGGTGATCGGCGAACTCCCGGCCGTCACCGTGACCTGACCGTTGAAGCGGTCACCCCAGGCGGCTGTCTGCTGGTAGGAGACCGAGCAGGTGGCTCCACCGGGAGTGCCCGGACCGGGAGTGCCTCCGGAGCCGCCCAGCGCGGCCAGCACCGAGTGGTACGCCGGCTTCTTGGTGTAGTTGCCGTCGAAGAGCAGCGGGGTGCCGCTCGCGCGCCACGAGTACTTGTCGGTGATGCCCCACACCGTGATGCCGGTGCAGCGGGTGACGGCCAGACAGGCGTTGACGGCGCGGCTGTAGCTGTCGGCCTGCGAGGAACCGGAGCCCTCGATGTCCAGCTCGGTTATCTGCACGTCGACGCCGAGGTCGGCGAAGCGCTTGAGGTTGGCCTGGTAGTCACCGGGCACCGGGGAGGCGCTGTTGAAGTGGGACTGGAAGCCGACGCAGTCGATCGGGACACCGCGCTGCTTGAAGTCCTTGACCATGTTGTAGACGGCATTGCTCTTCGCGTTCTGGCCGTCGGTGTTGTAGTCGTTGTAGCAGAGCTTCGCCGCGGGGTCGGCGGCGCGGGCCGTGCGGAACGCCTCCTCGATGAAGCCGTTGCCCAGCTTGTCCTGGAAGGGCGAGCTGCGCCGGGCGCCGCTGCTGCCGTCCTGGAACGCCTCGTTCACCACGTCCCAGGAGTGGATCTTGCCGCGGTAGTGCTGCATCACCTGGGTGATGTGGTTGTTCATCGCGGAACGCAGCTCGGTCGCGTTCAGCGACCCCACCCAGCTCGGCAGCTGGGAGTGCCAGACCAGTGTGTGGCCGCGGACCTTCATGTTCCGGCTCTGGGCGTGGCTGACGATCTGGTCGGCGGGGCCGTAGCTGAAGGAGTTGCGGGACTTCTCCAGCGCGTCCCACTTCATTTCGTTCTCCGGCGTCACCGAGTTGAACTCGGTGTTCAGGGTGGAGACGTAGGGCGACTCACCCAGGTGGTTGGCGGCCACGGCCGTGCCGAAATACCGGCCCTTCTCCGCCGCGGAGGCGCCGAGCGTGCTCGCTGCGTACGCGGTGCCTTCCAGGGCGACGGTGCCGGCGGCTGCCATGACGGCCGCCGCTCCCATCACAAGTGCCGTGCGGGCACGTCGGCGTGCGGATCTGCTGATCACTGCGACCTCTTCTGCCAGAGACCGGGCGGTGAACGGGAATGCCGCCCGGGCAAGGTGGATGGACCTGTCGTGGTGCCTTGCGTCCGCCTCGAGGCTCTGATTCCGCCTCGGCGGGAGGTGCGATCGCTGGAGAGTATGCGAGGGTCCTGATTCGCCGTCAACAGAAAATTTCTCGAAACTTCTCGAAACATTCAACTGGCTCAAAAGGCTTCGCGTGCCCTATGAGGTGCATTGATGCTGGCCATTAGGGAAAAGGGGGTGTGTGAGGGTGGCTGGATCGTATGCATTCCGGCTGGCTTAGAGATTCAGTGCTCGAATGTTTCGGAATTCAAATCCAGGTTGCACGAGACGTCTCGTCTCGCCTACTGTGTCCGCATGACCGAACCCCAGCGTGCTCACATCGCCATGTTCTCCATCGCGGCCCCCGGGCATGTGAACCCGAGCCTGGAAGTGATCCGGGAACTCGTCGCCCGCGGCCACCGCGTCAGCTACGCGATCCCCGAGTCGTACGCCGACCGGATCGCGGAGACGGGGGCGAAGCCTGTCGTCTACCGCTCCACACTCCCCACCGAGGAGGAGCCCGAGGCCTGGGGCACCGATCTGATCGACAACATCGAGCCCTTCCTGAACGACGCCGTCCAGGTACTGCCGCAACTTGCCGAGGCGTTCGAGGGTGACGAGCCGGATCTCGTCCTCCACGACATCACCTCCTACCCGGCGATCGTCCTCGCCCACCGCTGGGGCGTGCCCGCCGTCTCCCTCTCGCCCAACCTCGTCGCCTGGGAGGGATACGAGGAGGAGGTCGCCGAACCGATGACCGCGGAGCTCAGGGCGTCCGAGCGCGGCAAGGCGTACTACGCGCGCTTCACCGGCTGGCTCGCGGAGAACGGGATCACCACGCACCCCGACCGGTTCGTCGGCCGGCCGCGCCGCAGCATCGTGCTCATCCCCCGGGCGCTCCAGCCGAACGCCGACCGGGTGGACGAGTCGGTGTACTCCTTCGTGGGCGCGTGCCAGGGCGACCGTGCGAGCGAGGGGGAGTGGAAGCGCCCCGCGGACGCGGAGAAGGTCCTCCTCGTCTCCCTCGGCTCGTCCTTCACCGATCAACCCGCCTTCTACCGCGAGTGCGTGAAGGCCTTCGGGGACCTGCCCGGCTGGCACCTGGTGCTCCAGATCGGCCGGTACGTGGACGAGTCCGAACTCGGCGAGCTGCCCCGCAACGTGGAAGTCCACTCCTGGGTACCGCAGTTGTCGGTCCTGCGGCAGGCGGACGCGTTCATCACCCACGCCGGCGCGGGCGGCAGCCAGGAGGGCCTGGCCACCGGCACCCCGATGGTGGCGGTGCCGCAGGCGGTCGACCAGTTCGGCAACGCCGACATGCTGGTGGGACTGGGAGTGGCGCGACGCGTCGCGACCGAGGCGCCCGCGGCCGAATTGCGCGAGGCGGTGCTGTCGCTGACCTCCGACCCGGACGTCGCGGCGCGGCTCGCGTCGATCCGTGCGGAGATGGCGGGGGAGGGCGGCACGCGACGGGCGGCGGACCTGATCGAGGCGGAGCTGCGCGGGGCGGTGCGGTAGCCGGGGTGGCTGCGCGGAGCTTCTCCCTTCCCCGGGGCGGGGACGAGCCCGCCGCAGGCGACCCGCCCCCGCCCACCTCAGACGTGGACCGGGTCCGTCCCCCGCGCGTCGTCCGCCCGGTCGCCTTCAGGTGTCGGCGGCTCGTCGTGGGTCATGTCCGGGAGCCGGCGGAGCCACTTCGGGAAGTACCAGTTCCGCTCGCCCAACAGCGCCATGATCGCGGGCAGCAGCACCCCGCGGATGACCGTCGCGTCGATCAGCACCGCCGCCGCGAGGCCGACGCCCATCTGCTTCATCGACTGCATGGACAGCGTTCCGAAGATCGCGAAGACCGCGACCATGATGACCGCCGCGCTCGTCACCACGCCCGCCGTCGTCACCACGCCGTGCGCGATCGCCTCGCGGGTGTCGCGGCCCTTGGCCCTCGCCTCGCGGATCCGTGACACCACGAAGACGTGGTAGTCCATCGAGAGCCCGAAAAGGATCACGAACAGGAACAGCGGCAGCCACGCGATGATCGCGCCGACGCCTTCCGCGCCGACCAGCGACGCGCCCCAGCCGTGCTGGAAGACGGCGGTCAGGATGCCGTACGCCGCGCCCACCGACAGCAGGTTGAGGACGATCGAGGTGACCGCGATCGTCAGGGAGCGGAACGACAGCAGCATCAGGACGAAGGCGAAGAGGACGACGAAGGCGAACACGGGCGCGATCGCCCCGGTCAGCTGGTCGTTGAAGTCCTTCGAGCCGGCGACCTGGCCGGTGATCGGCGCCTCGACGCCGTCGACCTTGCCGAGGGTCGCGGGCCGCACCTCGTCCCGCAGCTTCTCAAGGCTCTTCTCCGCCCGGTCCTGGTCGGATCCGCCGACCAGGGGGACGGACACGAAGGCGACGTTCTGCGCCTTGTGGGTGACGACCTCCACCGGTCCCTCGGACGCGCCGGAGCGGACGGCCTGCTCCTGGAAGCCGGCGATGGCCTGCCGTACCTGTACGGAGTCGATGTCGTCCGCCTTGACGACGACCTGCGCCGGGTCGGCGCCGCCCGGGAACGCCTCGTTGATCCGCTCGTACGTCGCCACGATGGGCACCGAGTCGCCGAACTCCTGGTCCAGGGTGAAGTTCTGGGTCTTCATGCCGAGGGCGGGGAGCGCGATCGCCACCAGCGCGCCGGCGGCGACGATCAGGGACACCAGCGGCCGCTCGAGCACTCCGCCGAGCACCCGGCTCCACACCCGGCTCTCACCGCTGTGCGCGCCGGCGGCCCGCTTGCGGCGGTTGAGGAAGGGCAGCCGCCCCTTCTCCACCCGCTCGCCCAGCAGGGAGAGCAGCGCGGGCAGCACGGTGACCGAGCCGATCATCGCCACCGCCACCACGATCAGCGAGGCGAGTCCCATCGACTCGAACTCCCCGATGCCGGTGAAGAGCATGCCCGCCATGGCCACGCACACCGTCACACCCGACACGACGACGGCCCGGCCGCTGGTGGCCGCCGCGATCATGATGGCGGTGCGGCCGTCGCGGCCGGCGGCCCGCTCCTCGCGTTCGCGCCGCAGGTAGAACAGGCAGTAGTCGACGCCGACGGCGAGACCGACGAGCAGCATCACGGAGTTGGCCGTCTCGCTCATCGGCATCACATGGCTGACGACGCCCATCAGGCCCATCGTCGCCATGATCGCGGTGATGGCGAGCAGCACCGGCAGCAGTGCGGCGACCAGCGCCCCGAAGGCGATCAGAAGGATGCCCAGCGCGACGGGCACGGCGGAGAACTCGGCCCGTCGGAAGTCGTCGCCGAACGCCTCGTCGAACGTCTTGCCCATGCTGGCGCTGCCGAGTTCCTCGACCCGCAGGTCCGGGTGCCGGTCCTGGACGTCCGCGACGGCCTTCAGTACGGGGTCGATCCGCTCGCTCGCGGTCTCGGGGTCGCCGCGCACGTCGAACTGCACCAGGGCGCTGCGGCCGTCCCTCGAGATGCTCTTCGTCTCGTAGGGCGACGTCACGGCCGTGACCTCACGCGTTCCCTCGACGGCCCGTACGACGTCGTCGACGGCCTTGCGGAACGCAGGGTCGTCCGCCTTGGCCGACCCGTTCCTGGCCTGGACGAGCACGCTCTCCGAGGCGGGCTCCTCGATGCCGGCCTGCTCGGTGATGCGTGCGGCCTGTGTGGTCTCGCCGGACAGTTGCTCGCTGTCCTTGAGTTCGACGGTGCCCGCGGCTGAGCCCGCCACCATGGCGAGCAGCACGAACAGTACCCAGATCCCCACGGCGGCCCAGCGGTGCCGGGCGCTCCAGCCGCCCGCCCGCGCGGCGATACCGCGCGGACCACTTCCTGCTCTCCCCATGACAGGCAAGTCCCCTCGTTGTGCGAGTGCGTTCGTCCGGTGAATGTGTGAGCGAATGTGTAAATGGCGTGCGGGAATGCCCATATCCGTGATCTGCGCGTGAGGCGGGTGTGTGCGGAATCTGCGCAAAGGCCCGGCGCCCAACTCGAAGCTATGGGCGTCTTCAGGTCGTCTCGTCCTGCCGGACGGTGAGTTGGGGCGGGTGCCTTCTCCTCCTCCGGGACGGTGCGCATCCCTGACGAGAACGATGGAAGCCCCTTACAACTAAGGCTCTTTGAAGGCCCGGTCCGACTTGAGAGGGCATGGCCGATTTCTTATTACGAAACCTTGTTGACTGAGTCACAGCTGCATGAAGGCCTTGATCTGGGCGCGTCAATCGGTCAGGGTTTCGAGCCAGCCCCCGGAGATCTTCCGTCCGCGGGGCGATCCCCCCACAAAAATGATGACGAGGAGACCCCTCTTCATGGCAACTCACAAGCGCGCGAGCAGGATCAAGCTCACCGCCGCCATAACCGCCGTGGCCGCCGCAGCAGGCGTCACGCTTCTCAACACGTCCTTCGCCGGGGCGGCCGCTCCGGCCGAAGGCAAGATCTACGGTGCGAACGCCGAAGGCGCCGTCGCCGGCAGCTACATCGTCATGCTGGACGAGAAGGCCGACAAGAAGGGCCTGGCCAAGGAGTACGGCGGCAAGCTGCAGCGCAACTACAGCTCCGCCATCAACGGCTTCTCCGCCAGCGGTCTGACCGAGACGGAGGCCAAGCGCCTCGCCGCCGACCCGGCCGTCGCCAAGGTCGTCCAGAACAAGAAGTTCACCATCAACGCCACCCAGGACAACCCGCCGTCCTGGGGTCTCGACCGGGTCGACCAGGCCGACACGGCCGGGGACAGCAAGTTCAACTACCCGGACAGCGCCGGTGAAGGCGTGACCGCGTACGTCATCGACACCGGGGTCCGGATCTCCCACAAGGACTTCGAGGGCCGCGCCACCCACGGCTTCGACGCCGTGGACAACGACGACTCCGCCGACGACGGCAACGGCCACGGCACGCACGTGGCGGGCACCATCGCCGGCGCGGCGCACGGTGTCGCCAAGAAGGCGAAGATCGTCGCCGTCCGGGTGCTCGACGACAACGGCTCCGGCACCACCGAGCAGGTCGTCGCGGGCATCGACTGGGTCACCCAGAACCACCAGGGCCCGTCCGTCGCCAACATGAGTCTCGGCGGCGGCGCCGACGAGGCCCTCGACGAGGCGGTCCGCAAGGCCATCGCGGCCGGTGTAACCTTCGGCGTCGCGGCCGGCAACGAGTCCTCCGACGCGGGCCAGGGCTCGCCGTCGCGGGTGAAGGAGGCCATCACGGTCGCCTCCTCCACCAAGGAGGACACCCAGTCGGACTTCTCCAACTTCGGTGAGGTCGTGGACATCTACGCCCCCGGCTCCGACATCACCTCGTCGTGGAACGACAGCGACGAGGGCACCAAGACCATCTCCGGCACGTCGATGGCGACCCCGCACGTCATCGGTGCCGCGGCGGTCTACCTCGCGGGCCACCAGGACGCGACCCCGGAGCAGGTCGCCACGGCTCTCACCGAGGGCGCCACGGCGGACAAGATCACCAACCCGAGCGCGGGCACGGCCAACAAGCTGCTGAAGGTCGTCGAGTGACCGACGGCCCACGTCGCTGAACCGGCGGTCGCCGTGCCCTCCCCCACGGGGCACGGCGACCGCCTTATTGTTCGAGCATGACGACGAGGTACGCGGCACTCCTGCGCGGGATCAACGTGGGCGCGGGCAAGCAGGTCCCCATGGCGCGACTCCGCGGGCTCATCAGCGAGTTGGGCCACGGCGATGTCGCGACCTATCTCCAGAGCGGCAACGCGGTCTTCAGCAGCGAGCAGCAGGACCAGGACGCGCTCGCCGCCGGTCTCGAGCAGGCGATCGAGGAGACGTTCGGCTTCCATGTCGACGTCCTGGTGCGCGACGGGGAGTATCTGAGGGCGGTCGCCGACGCCTGCCCGTTCCCCGCGGCCTCGCTCCAGGGCAAGCAGCTGCACGTCACGTACTTCTCCGAGCAGGTCACCCCCGACCGGCTCGCGTCCGTCGACGCCGCGGCCTACCTGCCGGAGGAGTTCCGGATGGGCGACCGCGCCCTTTATCTGTACGCGCCGGACGGCCTCGGCCGCTCCAAGCTCGCGGCGGCGCTCTCCAGGCCGGGTCTGCTCAAGGGCGTCGTCGCCACCAGCCGCAACTGGAACACCGTCGTCAAACTGGTGGAGATGACCCGCGCCTGACCCCGGGCCCGAGCCGCCGGACGGACCACAGGCCGGCCGGCGGCCTCGCAGCGGAATCGGCCCGGACGAACGGGGCGTGAATGGTCGACAAGTCGATCGGGCCCGTGCGGGTCGCCGCGGCCGCGGCGCAGTGCTGTCGCGCTCCCGGAGCGGCGACCGGCCCGGCGTCAGGGCCCGTCAGGCGGTGGCCGCCAGCAGGCGCTCCGCCGTCGCCTCGTCGTAGCGGCGCAACAGCAGGCGCGCCAGCTCCGGCGAGTCGCCCAGCACGTCCGCCACCACGTCCGCGTCCCCGGCGCCCGCCGCGATGCGGTCGGGCAGCCGGCCGGGAGCGATCACGTACGGGGCCACGGCCACGCGCGCGCAGCCGTCCGCCCGCAGCGCCCGGACCGCGTCCTCGGTACGGGGAAGGGATGCGGAGGCGAACGCAGGCCGCACGGCGCACCAACCGGTGTGCCGCAGCTCCCGCGCTGTCTGAGCGATCACTGCGATCGCCTCCGGGTCTGTGGAGCCCGCGGCGGCCAGCACCAGGCCCGTCGAGCTCATGTCCGCCGGCGTCAGGCCCACCTCGTACAGCCGCCGCTGGACGGAGGCCAGCAGCAGCGGCGACGGCCCGAGGACCTCCGCCTGGCGGATCCGCAGCGCCGGAGGTGCCTGGCGCAGCACCGCCGGGATGTCGGCCTTGGCGTGGAAGGCGCGGGTCAGCAGCAACGGCAGCGCCACCACGTCCCGGACCCCCTCGGCCGCCAGCCGGCCGAGGACCTGCGGCACCGCCGGGGCGTTGAAGTCGAGGAACGCCGTCTCCACCCGCAGTCCCGGCCGCAGCGAGGACACCCGCCGGGTCAGGGCGTGGACGGTCGCCGCGTGCCGCGGGTCACGGCTGCCGTGCGCCACGACAAGGAGGACGGAGCTGTGCATGGCGCTCAGCTCCTGACGAGAAGACCGCGGCTGCGCAGGATCCACCGCTCCAGCGGACTGAAGACCAGCAGATCGATCGCGATACCGACGATCAGGATCAGGAGGATGGCGAGGAACACGCCCGGCATGTCGGCGTTGTTGCGGCCGTTCTCCAGCAACTGGCCGAGCCCGAGTCCCAGGTCGGGCGAGGAGGCGATGATCTCCGCGGCCATCAGCGACCGCCAGGAGAACGCCCAGCCCTGCTTCAGCCCCGCCACATAGCCCGGCAGCGCCGCCGGCATCACGATGTGCCAGGTGCCCCGCAGCCCCGTCGCGCCGAGCGTACGGCCCGCCCGCAGGAACAGCGGCGGCACCTGGTCCACGCCGGAGACCAGGCCGTTGGCGATCGAGGGGACCGCGCCCAGCAGGATGACGGCGAACATCATCGAGTCGTTCAGACCGAGCCAGATCACGGCCGGGGGCACCCAGGCGACCGACGGCAGCGACTGCAGCCCGGACAGGATCGGACCGATCGCGGCGCGCACGAACTTCACCCGTGACACCAGCAGACCGAGTGGTGTGCCGATGGCGAGGGCCAGCAGGAAGCCCAGCAGGCCGCGGGAGACGCTGGTCCAGATGACCTCGAACAAGGTCCCCTGGAGCCACATGTCGGACAGGCCGTCCCACACCGTGGACGGGGCGGGCAGCTTGTAGTCCGGCGTGACCTCCGCCCACACGAGCACCTGCCAGGCCACCAGCACCAGCGCCACGGCGGTGATCGGCGGCAGCACCTTCTTCAGCAGCACCTCGCGCACCGGCGTGCGGTTCACCTGCACCGCGTCGAGCGCGTCGAGGCCCGCCTCGAGGCCCGCCAGATCGTCGGACCTCGCCACGCCCTTCCCGGTGGCCGTCCCGGTCGTGTCAGTGCTGGCCATGTCGGCGGATCTCCCCACGCAGTTCTTCGGTGATCTCGACGGACAGCTCCGCAACGGCGGGGTCCTCGATACGTCGCGGCTGGTCGATGTCCACGGTCCACTCGCGCGCCACCCGTCCCGGCCGCGACGACAGCAGCACCACCCGCTGCGCGAGACGCACCGCCTCGCGGACGTTGTGCGTGACGAACAGGACCGAGACGTTCGTCTCCCGCCAGATACGGGTGAGCTCGTCGTGCAGCACATCGCGGGTGATGGCGTCGAGCGCCGCGAACGGCTCGTCCATCAGCAGCAGCCGGCTGTCCTGCGCCAGGGCGCGCGCCATCGCGACGCGCTGCCGCATACCGCCGGACAGCTCGTGCACCCGCTTGCCGTACGCGCCGCCGAGCCGCACCAGCTCCAGCAGCCGCTCCGCCTCCTGACGCCGGGCGCCCTTCGGAACACCGCGCAGCCGCAGCGCGAGCTCGATGTTCTTGCCCGCGGTCAGCCACGGGAACAGCGCGTGCTCCTGGAACATCAGGGCGGGCCGCCCGCCGGGTGTCTCGATGGACCCCGCGGTCGGCCGGTCGAGCCCGGCGACCAGATTCAGCAGCGTCGACTTGCCGCAGCCCGAGGCACCCAGGAGGGTGACGAACTCGCCCGGCGCGACATCGAGCGTGATGTCGTCGAGGACGAGCTGCGGCCCGGTGGGCCCGTTGAAGGACTTGGAGACATGTCCGATGCGAGCCGCGTACTCGTGCTCGACACCGACGCGGTCCTCGGCCTTGGCGATGGCAGTGGCCATGGTCGTCACCTCCTGGGAACTCGGCTGCTGTTACGGGTTACTTGACGCCGAGCCCGGCGTCGGCGACCTCGGGCCGGCCCTCGGCCGCGAGGACCTTGTTCAGCGGCTTCAGGTCGTAGATCCCGGCGAGGTCGGGCTGCTGGAGCAGGCCCGTTCGCACCGCGTGGTCCGCCTGCGCGTCGAGGGTGGCGGCCAGCGGGTCGTCGGTGAAGCGGATCGACTTCCACGCCGGGTCGATGACCTCGGGCGGCAGCGGCTTGCCGGTCAGCTCCTGGAGCTTCGCGTTCGCCGCTTCCTTCGCCTCTTCGGGGTTGGCGTTGATCCAGGCGTTCGTCTTCACCGTGCCGCGCAGCACCGCCTCGACGACCTCCGGGTGCTCGGCGAGGAACGTCTGCGACACGATGATGTTCGTGATCACGAACTTCTTGTCCGGCCACAGGTCCGACTCGTCCAGCAGCACCTTCGCGCCGTCGCTCACCAGCTTCGACGCGGTCGGCTCCGGCACCCAGGCGCCGTCGACCGAACCGGACAGATAGGCGTTGGGGGTGACCTTGTTCTCGGTGCGGACCACAAAGACGTCACCCTTGCCGGTCTGAGCGTCGACCTTCCAGCCCTGCTCCGCGATCCAGTTGAGGAACGCGACGTCCTGGGTGTTGCCGAGCTGCGGGGTGGCGATCCGCTTGCCCTTGAGGTCCCCGACGTGTCCGATCTTCTTCGGGTTCACCACCAGCTTCACCCCGCCGGAGGCGGAGCCGCCGATGATCCGCAGGTTCTCGCCCTTGGACTTCACATAGCCGTTGATTGCCGGCGAGGGGCCGATGAAGCCGATGTCGATGGACCCGGCGTTGAGGGCCTCGATCTCGGAGGGGCCGGCGTTGAAGGTCGAGGCCGACACCTTGGTGCCGCCCAGTTCCTTCTGGATGATGCCCCGCTGGTCACCGACCAGGGCAGTGGCGTGGGTGAGGTTCGGGAAGTACCCGATCTTCACGGTGTCGAGACCGCCGGTCTTCTTGCCCTTGGCGGCGGGAGCGATCGAGTCGTCCTTCGCCTGGGAGCCGTAGCCGCAGGCCGTCAGGACGACGGCGAGGAGCGGCACGGCGGCGGCGGCGAAGCCGCGCCTCAAGAACGTACGGGTGGCTGGCACGGGAGGATTTCCTCTCGTAGGCCCGGTCTCACGTCAAGTGCGACGCTGCCGGGTCGTCGGCGGACAGGCGGGGTCTTCGGCGGTGCGGGGCGCGGGCGCGCATGCGGTGCGCGTACGTCATCGCGCACATCGCGCCACCCCGCCCGTGCCCGCGCCGAGCGCCCCGCTGCCGACGCGGCCGCCCTCCTTGGCGAAGGTCGAGTAGATGTCGGTCATCGTCAGAAGTCCCAGCCCTCGTCGTCCACGGCGGGAGCCTTGTCCTCGGCGGCGAACGCGTCCCCGGCCATGCCGGCGGCGAGCGTGGTGCCGTCGGCCGGGTCGATCAGCAGGAACGAGCCGGTGCGGCGGGAGTGCGCGTACGAGTCGAGGGCCAGCGGCTCCGCGGTGCGGACCTTGACGCGGCCGATGTCGTTGGCGACGAGCCGGCCGGGCTCGGGGTGCTGGGAGAGGTCGTCGAGGGTGAGCCGGGAGGGGATCTCCTTGACGATCGCCTTGACCGTGCGGGTGGTGTGCTTGAGCAGCACCCGCTGGCCGACGGTGAGCGGCTCGTCCGCGACGTGGCAGACGGTCGCCTCGACGTCCTGCGTGGTGGCGGGCGCGTCGTCGCTCGGGACGATGAGATCGCCGCGGGAGACGTCGATGTCGTCCTCCAGCAGCAGCGTGACGGACTGCGGCGTCCAGGCCACGTCCACGGACCGGCCCAGCAGGTCGATCCCGGAGACCTTGGACGTGCGGCCGGAGGGCAGGACGGTCACCGACTCGCCGACGCGGAAGGTGCCGGCGGCGATCTGCCCCGCGTAGCCGCGGTAGTCGGGGTGCTCGGCGGTCTGCGGGCGGATCACGTACTGCACGGGCAGCCGGGCGTGGCAGGTCGTCAGGTCGTGGCTGACGGGGACGGTCTCGAGGTGCTCGAGCACGGTCGGGCCGCCGTACCAGTCCATGTTCGCGGACGGGTCCACCACGTTGTCGCCGGCCAGCGCGGAGATCGGGATGGCGGTGATCTCCGGGACGCCCAGCGAGGCGGCGTACGCGGTGAACTCCTCGGCGATCTTCGCGAAGACGGGCTCCGCGTAGTCCACGAGGTCCATCTTGTTGACGGCGAGCACCACATGCGGAACGCGCAGCAGCGCGGCGACCGCGGCGTGGCGGCGGGTCTGCTCGACGACGCCGTTACGGGCGTCGACCAGCACGACCGCGAGCTCCGCCGTCGAGGCGCCGGTGACCATGTTGCGGGTGTACTGCACATGGCCCGGGGTGTCGGCGAGGATGAACCGCCGCCGCGGGGTGGCGAAGTAGCGGTACGCCACGTCGATGGTGATGCCCTGCTCGCGCTCGGCCCGCAGGCCGTCGGTGAGCAGCGCCAGGTCGGGGGTCTCCTGACCGCGGCTGCGGGAAGCGTGCTCCACGGCCTCCAGCTGGTCGGCCAGGACCGACTTGGAGTCGTGCAGCAGCCGCCCGACCAGGGTGGACTTGCCGTCGTCGACGGACCCGGCGGTGGCGAAGCGCAGCAGGGTGGTGGCGGAGAGCTGCTCGGTGGGGCTGGTCATCTTTAGAAGTACCCTTCGCGCTTGCGGTCTTCCATCGCGGCCTCTGACAGCTTGTCGTCGGCGCGGGTCGCGCCCCGCTCGGTGAGACGGGAGGCGGCGATCTCGGCGATCACGGCGTCCAGCGTGGTGGCGTCGGAGTCGACGGCGCCGGTGCAGGACATGTCGCCGACGGTGCGGTAGCGGACCAGCCGCTTCTCAGGCGTCTCGGTGTCCTTGGGGCCGCCCCACTCACCGGCGGTCAGCCACATGCCGGAGCGCTTGAACACCTCACGCTCGTGCGCGAAGTAGATCTGGGGGAGTTCGATCTTCTCGCGCTGGATGTACTGCCACACGTCCAGCTCGGTCCAGTTGGACAGCGGGAAGACCCGTACATGCTCGCCGGGCGCGTGGCGGCCGTTGTAGAGCTGCCACAGCTCGGGGCGCTGACGGCGCGGGTCCCACTGCGAGAACTCGTCGCGCAGCGAGAACACCCGCTCCTTGGCGCGCGCCTTCTCCTCGTCGCGCCGGCCGCCGCCGAACACCGCGTCGAAACGGTGCTGCTGGATGGCCTCGGTCAGCGGCACGGTCTGCAGCGGGTTACGGGTGCCGTCGGGGCGCTCGCGCAGCTTGCCGGCGTCGATGTACTCCTGCACCGAGGCGACGTGCAGCCGAAGCCCGTGCCGGGCGACGGTGCGGTCCCGGTACTCGAGCACCTCGGGGAAGTTGTGACCGGTGTCCACGTGCAGCAGCGAGAACGGCACCGGCGCCGGCGCGAACGCCTTCAGCGCCAGGTGCAGCATGACGATCGAGTCCTTGCCGCCGGAGAAGAGGATCACCGGCCGCTCGAACTCGCCGGCCACCTCGCGGAAGATGTGCACGGCCTCCGACTCGAGGGCGTCCAGGTGGGAGAGTGCGTACGGGCTGTCGATGCCCTCGTGCACAGTGGCGGCGGTCGTCATGCCAGGCCCCTCTCGGTGAGCAGCGCGTGGACCGCCGCGGCGGACTCCTGCACGGTCTGGTTCTGGGACTCGATCCGCAGATCGGGCGTCTCGGGCTCCTCGTAGGGGTCGTCCACGCCGGTCAGCCCGCGGATCTCGCCCGCGGCCTGCTTGGCGTACAGCCCCTTCACATCGCGCTCGGAGCACACCTCGACCGGGGTCGCGACGTGCACCTCGAGGTACGGCGTGCCCTCGCTCTGGTGCCGCTTGCGCACCGCGTCCCGGCTGTCCGCGTACGGGGCGATGACCGGCACCAGGACCTTCACACCGTTGGACGCCAGCAGTTCGGCGACGAAACCGATCCGCTGCACATTCGTGTGCCGGTCCTCACGGGTGAAGCCGAGGCCCGCGGAGAGGAACTCCCGGATCTCGTCACCGTCGAGGAGCTCGACAAGATGGCCCTCCGCGCGCAGCCGGCCCGCCAGCTCGTACGCGATGGTGGTCTTGCCGGCGCTCGGCAGACCCGTGAGCCAGATGGTGGCTCCGGTCACTTCCTTCTCCTGAATCTCCGGTGTGTAGGTCATCAGCCGTGCAGCCCGCACTCGGTCTTGCCCCGCCCGGCCCAGCGGCCGGCGCGCGCGTCCTCGCCCTCGAGCACCCGGCGGGTGCAGGGCGCGCAGCCGACGGAGGCGTAGCCGTCCGTCAGCAGCGGGTTGGTGAGCACGCCGTGCTCGGCGACGTAGGCGTCCACGTCGTCCTGCGTCCAGCGGGCGATCGGGGAGACCTTGACCTTCCGCCGCTTCTCGTCCCAGCCGACGACCGGGGTGTTCGCCCGGGTGGGGGACTCGTCGCGACGCAGGCCCGTGGCCCACGCGTCGTAGGCGGTCAGGCCCTCCTCGAGCGGCTTGACCTTGCGCAGCGCGCAGCACAGGTCGGGGTCGCGGTCGTGCAGCTTCGGGCCGTACTCGGCGTCCTGCTCGGCCACCGTCCGGCGGGGCGTGAGCGTGATGACGTTGACGTCCATCACCGCGTCCACGGCGTCGCGGGTGCCGATGGTCTCCTCGAAGTGGTAGCCGGTGTCGAGGAAGACGACATCCACGCCGGGCAGCACCCGGGAGGCGAGGTGGGCGACCACCGCGTCCTCCATCGAGGAGGTGACACAGAACCGCGGGCCGAAGGTCTTCGTGGCCCACTCGAGGATCTCCAGGGCGGAGGCCTCCTCGAGGTCCCGGCCCGCCTGCTCGGCCAGCGTCTTGAGATCCCGCTCGGCCTGAACCGTCGTCATATCTCTTCCCCTCCACCGTCGTTGCGCTGAAGTCCTCGCGTCAGCAGACCGAGGAACTTCAACTGGAAGGCCCGGTTGCACGCCCCGCATTCCCAGGCGCCGTGACCTTCTTCGCTGGGACGCAGATCCTCGTCGCCGCAGTAGGGGCAGTAGAACGGCGCTGCGCGCTCGCTCATGAGAGGGCCTCCTCGGAGGCCCTGGCCGCCCAGGTGGCGAAGCGCTCGCCGTCCGCGCGCTCCGCCTCGAAGCGCTTGAGGACCCGCTCCACGTAGTCCGGAAGCTCGGCCGAGGTGACCTTCAGGCCGCGCACCTTGCGGCCGAACGCCGGGTCGAGACCCAGCGCGCCGCCGAGGTGGACCTGGTAGCCCTCGACCTGGTTGCCCTCGTCGTCCAGCATGAGCTGGCCCTTGAGACCGATGTCCGCGGTCTGGATCCGGGCGCAGGCGTTGGGGCAACCGTTGAGGTTGATGGTGAGCGGCTCCTCGAACTCGGGCAGTCGCCGCTCGAGTTCGTCGATGAGGGCGGAGCCGCGGCCCTTGGTCTCGACGATGGCCAGCTTGCAGAACTCGATGCCGGTGCAGGCCATCGTGCCCCGCCGGAACGGCGAGGGTGTGACACGCAGGTCCAGCGCCTCCAGGCCGGAGACCAGCGAGTCGACCTGGTCCTCCGTCACGTCCAGCACGATCATCTTCTGCTCGACCGTGGTGCGCACCCGGCCGGAGCCGTGGGTCTCCGCCAACTCGGCGATCTTGTTGAGGGTCGCCCCGTCGACGCGGCCGACGCGCGGTGCGAAGCCGACGTAGAAGCGGCCGTCCTGCTGGCGGTGGACGCCGATGTGGTCACGCCACTGCTGCGCGGGCTGCTCGGGGGCCGGACCGTCGATGAGCTTGCGCTTCAGGTACTCGTCCTCGAGGACCTGGCGGAACTTCTCGGGGCCCCAGTCGGCGACCAGGAACTTCAGCCGGGCGCGGTTGCGCAGCCGGCGGTAGCCGTAGTCGCGGAAGATCGAGACCACGCCCTCCCAGGCGTCCGGGACCTCGTCCAGCGGGACCCAGGCGCCGAGGCGGACGCCGAGCTTGGGGTTCGTGGACAGTCCGCCGCCGACCCAGAGGTCGAAGCCGGGGCCGTGCTCGGGGTGCTCGACGCCGACGAAGGCGACGTCGTTGATCTCGTGCGCCACGTCGAGCAGCGGCGATCCGGAGATCGCGGTCTTGAACTTGCGGGGCAGGTTGGAGAATTCCTTGTTGCCGATGAACCGGCGGTGGATCTCCTCGATGGCCGGCGTGCCGTCGATGATCTCGTCCTGGGCGATCCCGGCGACCGGCGAGCCGAGGATGGTGCGGGGCGTGTCACCGCAGGCCTCGGTCGTCGACAGACCCACGGCCTCGAGCCGCCGCCAGATCTCCGGGACGTCCTCGATCCGGATCCAGTGGTACTGCACGTTCTGCCGGTCGGTGAGGTCGGCGGTGCCGCGGGCGAACTCCTGCGAGATCTCGCCGATGACCCGCAGCTGCTCGGTCGTCAGCCGCCCGCCGTCGATACGCACGCGCAGCATGAAGAACTCGTCGTCCAGCTCCTCCGGCTCCAGGATCGCGGTCTTGCCGCCGTCGATCCCGGGCTTGCGCTGGGTGTAGAGGCCCCACCAGCGCATGCGTCCGCGCAGATCGGCGCCGTCGATCGAGTCGAAGCCCCGGTGTGCATAGATCGTCTCAATGCGTGTCCGCACATTGAGACCGTCGTCGTCCTTCTTGGTCTGCTCGTTGCCGTTGAGAGGCGTGTGGTGCCCCATGGCCCACTGGCCCTCGCCACGGTGGCGTCCGGCCTTGCGGCGGGGCGTGACGGAGTCGGGCTTTTCAGGGCTGGCGGCCATGGTGATAGTCCTTCGAGACTGCAGGAGGGCGGCTCTGAGCTGCACACTCGCGGGGAAGCGCGACGGTGCGCAGGGCAGGATGAAGAAAGTCGGAAGTGCGGCGGTGCTGAGCTCTCAGCAGGCCGGACAGATGGCGCTGGACATGCGGCCGAGGTCGACGTGCCGCCGACTCACCAAGGCAATTCCAGTGCTGGACATGACGGAAGCGTGTCATGGGACTTTGGACCCAGTCCACCTTCATCCAAAATGTGGACAACACTGTCCCGCATCGCGAGACAGTGTGTCATGGGTCACGTGAGGACGTACACCGTGCCTCCGGACGGGGCCGTTCGACGGCTCAGACCCCGGCGCCCGGCCAGGGGCCCGGAGCGGAGACCTCGGCCTCCTCCGTGACCTTCTCGTCGAACACACGGAACCCGCGCCGCAGGTAGTTGTCCATCGCGTGCGGACCGTCCAGGGAGCAGGTGTGCAGCCACACCCGCTTCGTCGGCGCGATCCCGGGCCACCGCTCCGCCAGGTCCCAGGCGCGGGCCACCCCGGCCGAGAGGAGATGACCGCCGATCCGGCGTCCGCGGAAGGCCGGGATCAGCCCGAAGTAGACGATCTCCACCACGCCGTCGTCCTGGGCCTCGAGCTCCACGTAACCGGCCGGCGTCCCCTTCTCGTACGCGACCCAGGTCTCGACCCCCGGGCGGTCCAGCAGCTTCTGCCACTCGGCGTACGTCATGCCCAGCCGGTCCGTCCACCGGACGTCCCCGCCGACCGCCGTGTAGAGGAAGCGGCTGAACTCCGGCGAAGCGATCTCGGCGCGGACGACACGTATGTCCTCCCCCGGGGCGGCCGACGGCCGCTGGTCGTCGGGGGAGGTCTGCTCGAGGGACCAGGTGGTCACGGTGACGGTGCTCATGCGCGACAGGGAATCACGGCACCCGCCCCCGGCGCACGGCCGGGGCGCTCGAGTGCGGCAGCAGGTCCGCCGGCCGCTCGGGCAGCACCAGCTCCACCTCCACCTCCTCCGCGAAGCGGTACGGCCGGTGGGCCAGGACCTGCGCGAGATGCCGCCGCAGCCGGGACATCTCCGCCCGCACGGTCACCGTCCGCGACGGATCCTCGAAGAGGTCCTGCGCCAGCTGTGCCGCCGACCGCCCGTCGCGGTACCGCGCCAGGACGTACAGCAGCTCGGCATGACGAGGGCTGAGCTCGTGCGACCAGCTCCCCGAGTCGCCCACGACGGTGACACTGGGCCGCCGCGGCCTGCTCAGGTCCAGCACCACCCGGCCCGGCTCGGCAGCCTCCGGAGATGCCTCGTCGAGACGTACCAGCCAGCCGCCCGGCAGCGGCTCGAGCATGCACTGACCGAGCGACGGCAACCACAGCCGGCCGGCCCTGACCGACCTCGGCAGCGGCAGCCGGCCCGGCGGCGCCATGCCCGTCACCGCCGCCGGCCAGCCGTTCGCGTCCACCGCCACCGCCCGGCCGCCCAACCGCCCCAGCAGCGGCGAGGCGACACTGCGCAGCCGGTCGAGCGCCTCATGGTGGCGATTGCGCAGCTCGGCTTCTGCGAGACGGGCCACCGACGTGACCAGCGCCAGCGTCGCCGGATGCATCGTCGACAGCGGACCGCTGATGTCGACGACACCGATCAGCGTGCCGTCCCGCGGGTCGGTGATCGGCGCCCCCGCGCAGGTCCACGTGTGGTGCGTGGAGACGAAATGCTCGGCGGAGTGCACCTGCACAGGACGCCGGGACACCAGAGGAGTACCGACACCGTTCGTGCCGACCAGCTCCTCCTTCCAGTCGGCGCCCACCACGAAACCGTGCGCATCGCCCTTGCGGAGGACCGCCGCGCTGCCCTCCCGCCACAGCAGCCGGCCCTCGGCGTCCGCGACGACCATGATGTGCTGCGCGCCCTCCGCCATGGAGACCAGCCCCTCGCGCAGCACCGGCAGCACCTCCAGCAACGGCGAGGCGAGCCTGCGCCGCTCCAGCTCCTCCAGCGGAAGCAGCCCGGCCCTGCGGTCCCGCTCCGGGTCCAGGCCGCGGCGCAGCATCCGCTGCCACGACTCGTCGATGTCCGCGCGGGGCCCGACCTTCGGCCGGCGGCCGGACAGGGCGGCGTCCCGCACACCCTTCAGCAGCCGCAAGGCCTCAGCGGTGTCCATGGCCGCAAGTCCGGCCAGGTCGAGCGATGCATTCTTCACGGGTCCTCCTCGGCGACGCCGGCGTCCGGTGTGCGGGGGTGGCCGCCACAATCCTCCACCCGCCCGGCCGCCGTGCGCCGCGTTATGCCACACAAGGATGCAACCCTTTGCAACCGTCGCGAAGGGGCGTGCGCGTGTACGAAGGTGACGGAACACCGGTTCGCCGGTGTGGGTGGTGCCGTGTCGGCGCAGCACCACCCGTCAACCGTCACGGGTGCGGGCCGTCTCACAGCGGCCCGCACCCGTTCGGTGTCTCACGACCGGCGGCCGCCCCGCCCGCGGGGTCCGCCCAGGGCTCACACCACCACGCGGGCCCGCTCCACGATCGAGGCCAGGTCCAGAGTGTGCGGAAGCGTGCCGAACACCGACCCGCCGTCGCCGCCCAGACGCGACGCGCAGAACGCGTCCGACACCTCCGGCGGGGCCCACCGCACCAGCAGCGAACCCTGCAGCACCAACGCCATCCGCTCCACCAGCCGGCGCGCCCGCGCCTCGATGCCGTCCAGATCCGCCAGCTCCGTCAGCAGGCCCTTGATCGCCCCGTCCAGCCGGTGGTCCGCGCCACGCGCCTTGCCCACCTCCTGGAGGAACGCGTTCAGCGCCGACGGCTCCCTCTGCAGCACCCGCAGCACATCGAGCGCCTGCACATTGCCCGACCCTTCCCAGATCGAGTTCAGCGGCGACTCGCGCAGCAGCCGCGGCATGCCCGACTCCTCCACGTAGCCGTTGCCGCCCAGACACTCCAGCGCCTCCGCGACCACCGGCGTGCACCGCTTCGCCACCCAGAACTTCGCCGCGGGGACCGCCAGCCGCAGGAACGCCCGCTCCTGCTCCGTGTCCGCGTCGTACGCCGCCGCCAGCCGCATCCCCAGCGTGGTCGCCGCCTCCGACTCCAGAGCCAGATCGGCCAGCACATTGCGCATCAGCGGCTTGTCGATCAGCAGCCCGCCGAACGCGCTCCGGTACGCCGTGTGATGGATCGCCTGCGCCACCGCCTGCCGCATCAACGCGGCCGAACCGAGGACACAGTCCAGACGGGTCGCCGCCACCATCCCGATGATCGTGCGCACCCCCCGCCCCTCCTCGCCGACCCGCCGCGCCCACGTCCCCTCGAACTCGACCTCGGCCGAGGCGTTGGACCGGTTGCCGAGCTTGTCCTTCAGCCGCTGGATACGGAAGACGTTCCGGCTGCCGTCCTCCAGCACCCGGGGCACCAGGAAACAGGTCAACCCGCCCCGCCCCGCGGCCGGGGCCACCTGCGCCAGCACCAGGAAACCGTCGCTCATCGGAGCCGAACAGAACCACTTGTGCCCCGTCAGCAGGTACTCGCCGTCCTGCGCCAGCGGCTCGGCACGCGTCGTGTTCGTCCGCACGTCGCTGCCGCCCTGCTTCTCCGTCATGCCCATCCCGAACAGGACCCCGCGCTTCAGCGACGCCGGACGCAGACCCTCCTCGTACACGGTCGACGTCAGCCGCGGCTCCCACTCGGCGGCCAGCACCGGATCGGTACGCAGCGCCGGCACCGCGGCGTGCGTCATCGACACCGGGCAGCAGTGGCCCGCCTCGACCTGCGTCCACACCAGGAAGCCGGCCGCCCGGCGGACATGCCCGCCCGGCCTGTCCCAGGCACTCACCAGACCCGCGGAGACGGCACGGTCCAGCAGCCGGTGCCAGGCCGGATGGAACTCGACCTCGTCGATCCGGTGCCCGTACCGGTCGTGGGTCCGCAGCCTCGGCGGATACCCGTCCGCCTGCGCCCCCCACTCCTGGGCCTTCGCCGAGCCCGCCGCCCGGCCGAGCACCGAGAGCTCCTCGCGCGCCGCGTCACCGGCCTCCGCCGCCACATGCCGGTCGACCGCCTCCACGAGGGCACGGTCGGCGGCGAACACGTCGTGCCCCACCAGGGGCGGAGGCTGGTTGGTCACTGTGTGGGTGCTGGCTGCCATGCCGATACGGTAAGGAGGTGCAGGCAGCAAACGAAACACCCGAGCGGCCGTCGGGCCGGCTCCACCGGGCCCGAGTCCTCTACCGCAACGTCTCGAAGCGGAAGATGGCATGGCTGCTGCTGAAAGACACCGTCAATTCGTGCATCGAGTACCGCATCCTCGGCCTGGCGGCCGAGGCGGCGTTCTTCACACTGCTGTCCGTCCCGCCGCTGATGCTCGGACTGATCGGCCTCCTCGGCTACATCGACAACTGGACCAACACCACCACCGTCGCCTCCATCGAGGAGAACATCCTCACCGCCGTCGGCACCGTCCTGTCCGACCGCGGCGTCAACGACATCGCCAAACCCCTCCTCGAGGACGTCACCCAGGGAGGCCGGCCCGACCTCATCTCCATCGGCTTCGCCATCGCCCTGTGGTCCGGGTCGCGGGCCGTCAACGTCTTCATCGACACCATCACCGTCATGTACGGGCTCGACGGCCACCGCGGCATCGTCGCCACCCGGCTGCTGGCGTTCCTGCTGTACATCGTCGCCCTGCTGATCGGCGCGGTCGTACTGCCGCTCGCCGTCGTCGGCCCCGACCGGGTCGTCGAATTCATGCCCTGGGGTACCGAAGTCGTCCGGATCCTGTACTGGCCCGTCGTCATCCTGCTCTCCATCGCCTTCCTGACCACGCTGTACCACGTGTCCGTGCCCGTACGGTCCCCGTGGGTCGAGGACATCCCCGGCGCGCTCGTGGCCCTCGGCATGTGGGTCCTCGGCAGCTTCCTGCTGCGGATCTATCTCACGAGCACGGTCGAAGGCCCCACGATCTACGGCTCACTCGCCGCGCCGATCGCCTTCCTGCTGTGGATAGGGGTCTCCGCGTTCGCCGTCCTTGTCGGCGCGGCCGTCAACGCCGCGATCGACCGGGTCTGGCCGTCGGTCGCGACGGCCGCGGCCCGCGCCGCGAACGAGCGGGCCCGCGCCGCCGACGCCGCGCAGCTGCTGGCGCGGGCGCGCGCCGCGGAGATGTACGGCGACGTGGAGGACGACGGGGACGACGAGGAGGGCGGCGGGGACATGCCGTCCGAATTCCCGGAGCGCTGGTCGAAGTTCCTGCCGGTGGACGACGTGCGGGCGCGACTGCACTCGACGAAGGAGAACGGGCGGGAGGGCCGCGAGTAGTTTCTTCCGGACGCTGCGCGTCCGGGCGTGGCCCGGTCCGGCCCGGCGGGGCGCGGCGCTCCCGGGGTGTGTGGCCCATGGTGGACGGGGCCCGGTCCGGCCCCGAGGGCGCGGCGGTCCCGGGCGTGGCCCGGTCCGGTGGTGTTGTGCCCCTGCGGGCGTGGCTCGGCCCGGTTTCGTTGAGTGTCGCCCCTGGCGGGGCGCGGCCTGGCCCCGGTGGCGTTGTGCCCCTGACGGGGCGGGCCTGGTCCTGGTGCGTGTTGCCCCTGCGGGGCGTGGCTGCGCCGGTTGTGGGTGCGGGGGGCGGGGCCTCCGGAGGGGGGTGTCCGGAATGGCTGTCCTCACCGCGCTTCGCGCGAGTTGCGACGCTTTACTTCCGGACACC
>NZ_JBIVAU010000007.1:244831-442830 GCF_044745705.1 Streptomyces sp. NPDC086835 | reverse complement strand
CCGGTACGACAAGACCGCCGAGTCCTACCAAGCAGCCGTCACCCTCGCCTCACTCCTGATGTGGGCGTGACACTTTGACGACAACTCCTAGGCCGGTAGCCGCGTCTTGCCCCAGGGTGGTGCGGACCGGCCGGGAGCAGGCCCTGGCTGATCACGCGCGCTCCACCAGCCGTGCGGCCACGGACCGTGCCGCGTCCAGTGCGCTGCCGCGGTCCCCGCCACGCTGGCCGAGCACGACGCGGGTACTCAACCCGTCGAGCAGGGCGAGGAGTTCGGACGCCCGGGCTGCCGCATCGAGGCCCGCGGCGAAGCGGCCCTGCCGCACCCCCTTGGCGAGGAGCGATTCGAGGTCTTTCTGCCAACTCCGGTCGATCTCGGCCTGGGCCTCGCGCAGCGGCTCGCTCGACGCCGTACGTGCCCACAGCTCGATCCACAAGGTCCAGCGCGGATCGCGCGGCCCGCGGGGGAGATACAGCTCCAGGAAGAGGTCGAGCTTGCGCTCGGCGGTTACCCGGCGGGCGAGCAGCGCCCGGCGCTCCTCCGCGAGCGCGTTCTCGCTCCAGCGCAGCGCCTCCAGGAGCAGACGGTCCTTGCTGCCGAAGTAGTAGAGGATGTGGCCGCCGCTGGTGCCGAGCCGCTTGGCGAGCCCCGACATGGTGAGCGTGGCCAGGCCGTCCTCGGCGATCGCCGCCATGGCTTCTTCGAGCATCCGCTCCTGGGCGAAGTGCCCGTCACGCCGTCGCGCTGTCGCTGCCACGCCGCGCCTCCTCCTCCGTTTGCCTGGTGACGACCTTAGGGCCTCTTCAGGGACTCTTCCGCCGGCGGTTTCCGCAGAGGTCTTGACGGCTGCGCCCTCAGGAACCATCTTGAATGCCGTTCTAACTTCTTGAATGCCGTTCAAGGTATCGGGTTCGTCCGGACCGCACATGGATGAGGGGCGGGTCGCATGACTCAGCACGACACGAGCGCGAGGTCTCCCGGCGGCACGATCGCCGCCGACCAGGTCTTCCAGGTCGAGAAGCACGGCATCGACCCGATCCCCGACGAGGAACGCCACGGCAGCGCGAAGGACCTGTTCTGGCTGTGGTTCGGCTCCAACCTCACCTTCACCTATGTCATCAACGGGGCCCTGGCCGTCGCCTTCGGCCTGTCCTTCTGGCAGGCGACCGCCGTCGTCGTCCTCGGCGGGCTGGCGTTCTTCGCCATCAGCGCCGCCGGACTGAGCGGCGTCCGCACCGGCACCGCCACCCTGGTGATCTCCCGCGCTCCGTTCGGAGTGCGCGGCAACTGGCCCGCCGGGATGCTCAACTGGGTGGTCAGCATCGGCTACACCATCGTCAACACGGTCGTGGGCACGCTCGCCCTCGAAGCGTTCTTCGCCGACCTGGGGTGGCGGTCGGCGGACGCCGGACGGGCTCTCGCCCTCCTCGTCACGCTCGCCCTGACCTTCGCCGTCGCGCTGTGGGGCCATGCCACCGTCCAGTTCGCCGAGCGCTGGATCGCGTACGTCCTCGCCGTCGGCTTCGGCGCGCTCCTCGTGTTCCTGCTGCCCGGCGCCGAAACGGGAGCGACCGCTGCCGCGCCGGGTGCCTCCGGGTGGAGCCTGGCGTTCGTCGTCATGCTGGCCGGGCCGGTCAGCTACGTCCCGATGCCCGCCGACTACACCCGCTACCTGCCGAGGACGACCTCGCTGCGCTCGCTCACCTGGTACGGCGCGCTGGGCGGATTCGTCTCCTCGGTGGCCCTCGGTGTCGCGGGGGTGGCCGCGGCGACGCAGACCGACATGTCCGACGCCGTAGCGGGCACGGAGGCGCTGCTGCCGGGCTGGTTCCAGCCGCTCTTCCTTGCCCTCGTCCTCGGCGGTTCCGTCACCAACTCGATCATCACGCTCTACTCGTCGAGCCTGAACCTGCAGGTGCTCGGTGTTCCGTGGAGCCGCTCCAGGGCCATCGTCATCAGCGCGGCCGTCACCGCGATCGGCTCGCTCTACGCGCTCTTCCTCACCGACTTCACCACTTCGCTCCTGTCCTTCCTCTCCCTGCTGATCATCGTGTTCGCACCGTGGGCCGGAGTGTTCCTCACCGACATGCTGATGCGCCGTTGCCGATACGACGCACCGGCTCTGCACGCCGGACCGGAAGGCGCCTACTGGCACCGGTTCGGCTACCACCCCGCCGGAATGACCGCCCTGCTCGCCGGCATGGCCTTCGCCGCGCTCACCTGCGACTCCGAGCTCTGGACCGGCCCGCTGGTGGCCCCGCTGGGCGGCGCCGACCTGACCCTGCTCGGCTCCGTCGTCTCGGGGCTCGTCTACCGGCTGCTCGCCCGGCGCACCGTCGCACCGCACACCCCTGACTCGTGAACGGCTCCCGCGCGGCGCCCAGCGGCACCGCACGGAACCCGCAGTACCCGAACCACCGGCACCATGACAGGAGTTCCCGCACATGCCCCTCGCCGCTCGCCCCGCCGACCTCGTCCTGCGAAACGCCCGCATCCACACCGTCGACCCGGCGCTCCCCGAGGCAGAGGCGATGGCCGAGGCCGACGGCCGTATCGTCCGGCTCGGCACCGACGACGACGCGAAGGCATGGACGGGCCCGGACACCCGGGTGATCGATGCCGCGGGGAAGCTGGTCCTTCCCGGGTTCATCGACGCGCACAACCACGTCCGGCTCGGCTCCGACGACGCCTGCGTACAGCTTTCCGGCGCCCGTACGCTCGACGAGGTCCATGCGCGCATCCGCACCTGGCACACCGCCCGCCCCGACGCCGAGTGGATCGAGGCGGAGGCCTTCGACTACTCGGCGATCCCGGGCGGACGCATGCCGACCGCCGCCGACCTCGACCCGGTCACCGGTGGCGTGCCGGCGTTCGTCCTGAGCTACGACGTACACACCGCCTGGGTGAACACCGCGGCGATGCGCCGGCTCGGCATCGACCGGGACCACGTCAGCTTGCCGTTCGGCGAAGCCGCCACCGATCCCGCAACCGGGGAACCCACGGGTTTCATCCGCGACTTCGCCGTCAAGGGACTCTCCCGGGACGGGCACCGCGCCCTGCAGCGGCGCGGACTGCCGTGGGCCTCGCCCGACCGGCAGTACGGACGGCTCGTCACGTCACTCGACGACGCCATCGGCTTCGGCATCACCACCGTGGTCGAACCGCAGAACTCGCTCGACGACCTCGCCCTGTTCGATCGCGCCCGCGCCGAAGGCCGGCTCAGGTCACGGATCGTCGCGGCCCTGTTCCACCCGCGTGGCACCACGGACGCCGACCTCGACGACTTCGCCGTCGCCGCCGGCCGGTACGCCGACGACCGGCTGCGCGTGGGACCGCTCAAGCTTTACATCGACGACGTCGTCGAGCCCCGTACAGCAGCCCTGCTCGAACCGTACGCGGGCTGTGGCCGCCACCGCGGCGACACCTTCTATCCGCCGGAGGAGTTCGCCGACCTGCTCGCGAAGCTGGACGCCCGCGGCTTCCAGTGTTTCGTCCACGCGACCGGCGATCGCGGCATCCGCACCGTCCTCGACGCCGTCGAGCACGCCCGCGCGGTCAACGGGCCACGCGACGCCCGCCACCAGGTCGTCCACGTCGAGTGCCTCGACCCCGACGACACCCCGCGCTTCGCCGGACTGGGCGTGGTCGCCTGCATGCAGCCCCGCCACTGTGCCCCGGAGGTCGCGGGCCCCGGCAAGGACTGGGCCGAGAACGTCGGCCCCGACAGGTGGCACAAGGCGTGGCCGATGCGCAGCCTGCACGAGGCCGGGGCCGTGCTCGCTCTCTCCAGCGACTGGAACGTGGCCGAGATGGACCCGATGATCGGCATCTACACCGCCGTCACCCGGCGCCCCCTGGGCGGCGGCGAGCCCTGGATGCCACAGGAGACGATCAGTGTGGAGGCCGCGATCCACGGTTACACGATGGGCTCCGCGTACGCCAACTTCCTCGAGGACGAACGGGGTTCCCTGAGCGTCGGCAAGGCAGCCGACTTCGTGGTCCTGTCCCGGGACATCCTGCGCTCGCCACCGGAGGACATTCCTGGCACCGTCGCGGAGACCGTCGTGGTCGGGGGCCGCGTCGAACACGGCGGCTGACGTCCGGCATCGGCTCGGGGCGCGCCGCGCGGCCCCTTGATTCCGAGGGACGTAGCCTCCGTCTCCACCCTCGACCGGCTGCCCTGCCGGGCGGCCGGTCGGGCGCGGAGACAGGACCCGGTCGGTCGGCGTGATCGGACCGGGCGGGAAGGCATGGTGACACCTCTTCGAGGTCAGGCCAGTTCGGCGAGGTGGGTGTGACCGCGGGAGCCTCCGACGGCGACAGTGAGCCGGGGGCGGCGCCCCGGAGTCACCGTCACCGTGTCGTCGGTACGGATCACCGAGGTGGCCGGGAACGGCAGCTCGACCGTCACACGGTCGGCGGTGCGTCCGGGATCGGCGACGGCGACCGAGATGCCTCGGTCGCGGCGCGTGACGAGGACGGAGGCCGGCCCGTCGGTGGTGACCCCCGCCGCGGTGCCCGCCTGCCAGAAGTGGGCGGCGACGAGCCCGTCCCGCCTGACCTCAATGGCTTGTGCGCTCGGAGAGTTGACGACGGCCCGGACCGGGCGGGACCTGGACCAGGAGGCCGTTGCCGCCGGCGAGGCACCGGGAAGGACGGCGTAGGCGTACGCGGCGTCGGTGGGGGAGACGCCGTGGTCGAGCCAGAGCGTCAGATAGCGCCGGGTGATCGCTGTGGGGCTGCCTCCGGTGTCCGCGCCGATGTTGATGTCACGCCAGGCGCCGGTGCGCTCCTCCCGCAGCGCACGCAGCGCGGTGGCGCCCGGGAACACGTACCCGCCGACTCCCTCGATGTGCGCCCATCCGGTCCGGTCGAACCGGTGGGACCAGCCCTGCGCGCCGGACTGCGGGGCGCCGTCGACGAGCAGTCGCTGTTCACCGTCCGCGTGGAGGTTGCGGTTCTCGACGACGGTCTCGACGGGACGACCGTCGCTCGCGGTGATGCCCGCACCGAGAGCGATCACCGCGTTGGCGAGGAAGAACCACGCCTTCTTCGCCCGGAGTGTGCTGCCGGCGGCGACCAGTTCCATGGCGGACACTCCGAAACGGCCTTCCAGCACCGCGCCGCCCGCCACCAGGTTCGTCGGCCGGTAGAGGCTCGTACCGCTGCCGGTGCCGGCATTCGCGCGTGGCCGGGTGTCCACCGTTGTTCCCGGCAGGCGGTACGGGTCGACAGTCGGCCAGAAGGCGTCGCCGAACTGGCCCAGGTCGTCCTCTTCGTAGAGGTAGGTCATGCCGTCGCCGGTGTACCAGCCGCGCAGGTTCTCGCCGTTCCCCGCCTCGTAGCCTGCGATCCGCTTGGACGAGAGCGACAGCGCGAAGGCCCAGCGGGGCCGGCGGTGGACCACCCGGTCCATGTCGGCGAAGACGATGTGCCCCGTCGCGCGGTCTTCTGCACGCACGCTGCTGTCGGCCAGCAGTGCCTTGGCCCGCGCCACTTGAGCGATTCCCACACGGTCCAGGTAGGGGTGGGTGCGGTTGCGTTCCATCCAGCCCTTGACGGTCGCCCGCCATCTCGCGGAGTACGTGGAGGGTGCGCCCTCGGCCAGCAGCAGGATGCTGGACATGACGTCGGCGCCGCTGTCGTGGTCCGCCGAGCGTTCGCGTGAGACAGCGCGTCCGCGCAGTGCGTCCATCATCAGGCCGTCGAAGATCACCGGCGCGAAGCAGCGGTCGACGGATTCGTACATCACCGCCACCTTGGGGTCGGTGACGGACCACGGTGATCCGGCGAGCAGAGCGATGATCTGTGCCGCAGCGCCGAGGAGGACGGCTCCGTACGAGCCGGTGTACGCCACCGCGGCGTGCTGGACGAAGGATCCGTCCTCGTAGAAGCCGTCCCCCGAGGTCACGTACCGGAACAGGCTGTTGCGCCCCGAGTCCCTCGTGTCGGACAGCCCGTCGCGCGCCAGCGCAATCTTCCCGCCGTCCCGCCCGAGAAGCCCGCGGAGCGCGACGATGACGCACTTGTCGGACCGGTTCGCACCTGTCTCGGAGAGCGAGGGGTAATTGGTGCGGCGATCCGGGTTCGGGACGAACCTGTCGACCGTCCGGAGGTACAGGTCGAGGTCGGCCGCCGGGACGACAGTGCGCAGAAGTACGCAGCAGTCCATCAGTGCACGGGGCGCGCCGATCTCCCAGAACCACCAGTTACCGCTTTCACGGGCCGTCGCGTTGTAGGCGCGGTCGTGCAGGAAGCGAAGCGCGGTGACCAAGGCGGAGGCCACCTCTGCCGAGCCGGTGAAGGAGGAGCCGGGCGTGGTCCAGGCGGTGGCGAGAGTACGCAACCGGGTGTAGCTCTGGCCGAAGTTCCCGGAGGCGGTGACGGGGGAGAGGTCCGGCCACAGCGTGGTGCGGGAGGCCGATCGGTCCAGCCGAGTCCACAGATCGCCGGCCGTGGTCTCCAGGGCGGCGAGCGCAGCGGCGAAGTCGGGGTCGGCCGGGTCGAATTCGCCTCCTGCCAGCTGCCTTGCGGCCCGGTCGAGCAGAGTGTCGTACGGGTCGTCGGACGCGGCGGGGGCGGCCGGAGCGGCTGCGTGCCCGGTGTGGGCGCGGGCCGGGGCCGGCACGAGCGCGACGGCCGCGCCCGCCGCGCCTCCCGCGCCTGCCGCGAGGACGGAGCGTCTGCCTGGCTGCGTCTGGGTGGGATTCATGGCTGATTCCTTCCGAAGGCGAGCGGCCCTGGCCCCAGCTGGTGATGACTGCCGGGGTGATCGGGGCGGGCCCCGGCACATCGAGCGTCGGCAGCCCGTCCTGCCCGTGACGTCGATCTGAAGGATGAAAGCGCTTGCTGGCCGCTGGTGCAAGAGGGCGAGGAACGTTTCTGCTCGCCAGTACGGCCGCGGAGGCGGCAACGATCCCCATGTCGGTCATCGGGCTCCGAAGCTGCGGGGCACCTTGGAGCCCGCGGCAGCTCTGCTCCGGCGGGACGTCGCCGACGCTGACCCGCCCCGCGGCATGCACCCGCCACACCGCAGTGCGCACTTCGCCGTGCTCGTTGACCCGGCAGTCGTGCTGGTGCGTCCACCCGTTCGTGGACTTCGCCTGGGCGCAGAGCATCCGGCCGTCGCGGACGAGGTGGAACCCGGGCGTGTCCGGTAGGTCATGGCCGAGACTGCGATAGACGCCACCTGTCGCCCCGTTGGCTGCGCAGTCAGCAGTCGTTGTCAGCCTCAGGGCTCCCGTCGCGGCTGCCGGGTGCGGAACGGACGGTGCAGCGCGGGCTACGCGGCTTCGGTGACGTCGATCGCAGGAGCGGTGACCGTCCGGGCCGTGGTCCTCAGCGCCTGGCGCGTCTCGACCTGCTTCTTGGCCTCGACAGTCTGCCAGTAGGGATGGGTGGCGATACGGATCGACAGGTCGATGCACTCCATCCGCAGCCGCTTCACCGTCTGCTTCTGCTCCTCGCTCCAGCCGGGGCTGTCCTCGCGGGCGCCGGTGACCTCACCGGTGTGCGGGTGCTCGGTGCCCGGCCGACCGGGCATCGGCTTCACACTCCACGGCAGGATGCGGCACAACGCGGCCAGCTCGGCCGTTGCCTGATGCAGACGAATCTGCGCGGCACGCAGGTCATCCGGGAACTCTGTCTCAGACATGGGAAACCTCCTCCTGCTCGTCCATCCACCGGTCAGCACGTCAGCCACGCCCGCCGTCGCCCTCGCCCCGGCGGGCGACCGCGCCCAGGGCCTCGAGCCGCTCCAGCGGATGAAGAACGGCCGAGCGCGACAGACCGGGACCGGCACCGATCTCCCGCAACGACGGCGCCTCGCCGTGCACCCTCACGCAGCTGCGCATCCCGCGCAGGATTCTGCCGCGCGGTGAAGTCACTCATGCTCGGCCTCCCGGCCCGCGTGGCGACGCACCTGATGACGCAGCTCCGCCCACCCCGTGGTCGGCCGGTCCGTGCCCCAGACCGGATCGGTGAAGATCCGTGCCGACAGCCGCAGCAGGCGGCGGCGCAGCTCTGCCGTGCCGTACGGGCGGGGGGCGGCGAGCGCCCGATAGACGCGATCCCACTCACGCTGGGCCTGCATCAAGTCATCGGGAAACGTGGATCGAGCCATGCCCGCAGTAAAACACGTGTTCGATTTTCTATGCACGTCGGATGCGCCGGACCGTGTCGTGAGCAGGCCGCTGCCCGGGAGGGCCGTGCGGGCCGGCCGATGCGGTCGCCGTGCAGGTGGGTGGCGGCCACCGCATCGATCTCTTCGGGGCTGCGGCCGGCACGAGCCGCTGGCGTCGATCAGGAGCGCGCGCCCACCCTGCTCGACCAGGACCGCGCCGATGGATCCGGTGAGCTGACCGGTCTCGTCCAGGTGATCGGGCTCTTGCTGTTCCGGCAAAGTGCACGCTTCTGGAACATGGGAATCCGATCAGACTTCGGTGGCACACGTTCCACATGCGATGGGCTGCCTGGAGGCGGCGTCACTTCTGGGGATGTCCCGGCCGGCCGACGAGCGGACGGCCGGGACATCGGGATCAGGCGAGGTCGAACCGATCGAGGTTCATCACCTTGTCCCACGCGGCCACGAAGTCACGCACGAACTTGTCGCCCGCGTCCTTGGACGCGTAGACCTCCGAGACGGCTCGGAGCTGGGAGTTCGAACCGAAGACGAGGTCCACGGCGGTGGCGGTCCACTTGACCTCACCCGTGGCGCGATCCCGGCCTTCGAACACGTTCTCGGTAGAGGGCGACGGCTTCCACTCCGTGCCCAGGTCGAGCAGGTTGACGAAGAAGTCGTTGGTCAACGTTCCCGGCCGGTGCGTGAAAGCGCCGAGTGGGGAACCCTTGAAGCCGGTGTTCAGGGCTCGCATGCCACCGATCAGGACCGTCATCTCGGGAGCGGTCAGTGTCAGCAGGTTGGCACGGTCGAGCAGGAGCGTCTCCGGCGACAACTTCTCTCCCGCCCGGAGGTAGTTGCGGAAGCCGTCCGCCGGGGGTTCGAGCACGGCGAACGACTCCACGTCGGTCTGCTCCTGCGTGGCATCCGTGCGTCCCGGTGCGAAGGGGACCGTGATGTCGTGCCCGGCGTCCTTGGCGGCCCGCTCGACGGCCGCGCACCCGCCCAGGACGATCAGGTCGGCGAGCGAGATCCTCGTTCCGCCGGTTTGTGAGCGGTTGAAGTCCTGCTGGATCTGCTCGAGGGTCCGCAACACCTCGGCCACCTCGGGCACGTCGTTGACCGCCCAGTCCTTCTGCGGCGCGAGCCGAATCCGTGCCCCGTTGGCCCCGCCGCGCTTGTCGGTGCCGCGGAAGCTCGCCGCCGATGCCCAAGCGGTGGTGACCAGCTGGGCGACGGAGAGTCCCGATGCGAGGACCCTCTCCTTGAGGGTGGCTACGTCCTCCTCGGACACCAGGTCGTGATCGACCTCGGGGACGGGGTCCTGCCACAACTGCGGCTCGGGGATCCACGGGCCGAGATAGCGCGTGAGGGGACCCATGTCGCGGTGCAACAGCTTGTACCACGCCTTGGCGAACGCTTCCGCGAGCTGGTCCGGATTCTCGTGGAACCGCTTCACGATCGGCCCGTAGACCGGGTCCAGCTTCAGCGCGAGGTCCGTCGTCAGCATCATGGGAGCGTGCCTCTTCGACGGATCGTGAGCATCAGGCACAGTGCCTTGGGCCGAGGGATCCGTGGGGGTCCACTGCTTCGCACCGGCGGGGCTCGTCGTCAGCTCCCAGTCGTACCGGAAGAGGTTGTCCAGGTATCCGTTGTCCCATTTCGTCGGCTCCGAGGTCCACGCGCCCTCGAGCCCACTGGTGAGCGCATCCGGGCCCTTGCCGCTGCCGTAGGTGTTCTTCCAGCCGATGCCTTGCTGCTCGACGGGGGCGGCCTCGGGCTCCGGGCCGATGTACGAAGGATCGACCGCGCCATGGCACTTGCCGAACGTGTGGCCGCCGATGATGAGCGCAGCCGTCTCCTCGTCGTTCATCGCCATACGGCCGAAAGTCTCGCGAATGTCCCTGGCGGCGGCCAGCGGATCCGGGTCGCCGTCGGGCCCCTCGGGATTGACGTAGATCAGTCCCATCTGCACGGCACCGAAAGGACCGGTGAGTTCCCTGTCGCCGCTGTAGCGCTCGTCTCCGAGCCAGGTGTCCTCAGGTCCCCAGAAGATTTCCTCGGGTTCCCAGATGTCCTGCCGCCCGAATCCGAATCCGAACGTCTTGAAGCCCATCGATTCCATGGCACAGTTGCCGGCGAAAACGAGAAGGTCGGCCCATGAGATCTTCCGGCCGTACTTCTGTTTGACAGGCCAGAGCAAACGGCGCGCCTTGTCGAGGCTCGCGTTGTCCGGCCAGCTGTTGAGGGGGGCGAAGCGTTGGGCGCCGCTGCCGCCACCGCCCCGGCCGTCGGCGATGCGGTACGTTCCCGCGGCATGCCAACTCATCCGGATGAAGAGCGGCCCGTAGTGGCCGTAGTCGGCAGGCCACCAGTCCTGTGACGTCGTCATCACCTCGAAGACGTCCTGCTTCAGCGCGTCGACGTCGAGGGTCGCGAACTCTGCTGCGTAGTCGAAGTCCTCGCCCATCGGGTTGGCCAGAGGCGAGTGCTGGTGGAGAACCTGAAGGTCCAGCTGATTCGGCCACCAGTCCCGATTCGTCCTGGGACGAGTCGCGGTGGGGGTCGGGGAGGGGATTACCGGGTTCTCGCTTTCGCTGCCGGACACGTCCGTCCTTCTTCCTGTCTCGGTCCTTCTGCTGGCTGTTTGCTCTTGACGTCGTTGCGTTGCCGGTGTCGAGAATCGCGACCCGCGCTCTTGACGCGCCATGCAGCCCTCCGGCCGGAAACACCTGACCGCACCCGCACCGAACGCGCCTCGGCGGCCGGCGAGGACCCGTCGTCATGCACGACGCCGATGATCGAGTCTGTGTCGGCGTCCGTATGGTCGCGCACCACGGGCCGCACCGCTAAGAGAACACGCAGAGCACCCGCGCATAACATCAGCCTAAGTCCAAAGCGGTGCGGGCCATGGCTCAATTCGTGTTGACATTCCCGGCCTCCGGGGCTTGCGGCAGAGGGGAAAGCTTTTGATCGTCATAATCATCCTGCCGGGCGACGGGAGCGGATATGCGTATGGTCGGCCCGGGATGTAATGGAGCGGTCGAGCTGTGCGCAAGATTTTGATGGCGAGCCTCGCGAAGCCCGCGGGCCGGCCGTGTCGGCGGTCGCACGGATGTCGGCCGCCCGAGGGGGCTCCGGGTGGGCGCCGCAGAAGTTGCGCCCGGAATCCGCGGTTCGGAATCCGCGGTTCCGCCGCGCGGTCGCCGCCGTCGGAGCGGAAACCACCTCACCCGGCCTTGTCATGAAGATCGTTTTGCCGGAGCCTGAGGGCATGGAGAATCTGCCGACATTCGTACTTGTTCATGGGGCCTTCGCGAACTCGTTCTCATTCGCGCCGCTGCAGGCCGAGCTCGGGTTGCTCGGGCATCGCTCCGTCGCCGTCGACCTTCCCGGCCACGGGTTCCAGGCGACATTCCCCGCGGCCTACCAGGCTCCGCAGGATCTCGAGGCGCTCGCCTCGGAACCGGGAAGCATCAAGGGCGTCACCCTCGCCGAGAACACCGCCCGTTTGATCGAAGTCCTCGAACGCGCGAAGCGGAACGGGCCGGTCATCCTCGTCGGCCACAGCAGGGGCGGCATCACGATCACGGCGGCCGGCAACGCCCGACCCGATCTGATCGACCGGATCTGCTACGTCTCCGCCTGGTGCCCCGTCGACCTGGACGTCAACGACTACTATGCCGAGCCGGAGATGGCGGAAGTCGACCTCGGCGGCCTCGCGCTCGCGCTCGCCGGGAACCCGGCCGAGCTCGGTCTGATCCGGACCAACTTCCGAACCGCCGATCCGGCGGCGCTCGCCGCCTTCCGGCATGCCTTCGCCGCCGATCTCGGCGACGACGAGTTCCGGGCCTTCCTGAACACCTTCCAGCCCGACGAGAACCTTGATGTCGGGACGTCCGCGGACCGGGCGCAGGCCGCGACGTGGGGTCGGATTCCCAAGACCTTCGTGCGCCTGGCTGACGATGCGAGCATGCCGACCGCCATGCAGGACCGCCTGATCCGCGAAGCCGACGCGCTCACACCCGACAACCCCTTCGACGTCCGCACCCTCGAGGGAAGCCACCTGCGCTGGCTCGTCCACCCGAAGCCCGCCGCCGAACTGCTGGCCGACCTCGCAGCGCACTGACGGTCCGCAGCCCGATCGGCGGTGCCGCATGAGCAGCGCCGCGGATCGGCGCCGTACGCGATTCGGCCCCGGCGCAGTGGCTGCGCCGGGGCCGAATCGTGTGAGCAGTCGCGGTTCAGCGCGTCTTTTTATCCGCCGCTGATCGGGACACTGTCCCCCGATCACCTGGCTGTTCGGGCGAGGCAGTCCGTCACAGCACGGTTTCGCCCGACATCGCCGCCGCCATCCGCAGATGCGGCGCGGCCTCGTCCGCCCGCCCCTGGCGCTCGAGGGTGCGGCCCAGCATCAGGTGCGCGTACTGCTCGACCGGGTCGCGCTCCAGCACGGCCAGCAGCTCGCTCTCCGCCTTCTCCAGCCGAGCGGAGTGGTAGTACGCGCGTGCCAGCAGCAGCCGCGGCGCAACCTGCTCGGGCACTTCGTCGACCAGACCCGTGAGGATGCGCGCCGCCGTCACGTACTCCTTGGCGTCGAAGAACATCTTTGCCCGGTCCCACCGCTCGGCGGGCGTCCCGAACTCGAAGTAGCTCTCGCTCACCTGCGTACCTTTCTGATCACGGGTCGGACACCCCTGTGAACACGGTCGTGGTGCTCGGCATTCCACGGCCACGAGCACCTCACCCGCGACCCTTCAATTGGTCCGGGAGCGCCGGCAAGGCCCGCGGTGATCCGGCAGTTCGGCCGGATCCTGTCACTCGTCCCGTCCTCGTGAGGGCGCGCGAGCGGCGATGGCCTCCAGGATCAGGTCGAGCGCGAACAGGAAGTTGGCCTCGTCGTCCACCGCGGGCAGGTGCGGGGCCGCTGCCGCGAGATGGGGATGGGTGGCGGCCGGTACGGCGGCGTACTCGCCGCTCCAGGCGGACTCGTCCCTCCGGCGGGTCTCGGAGTCCAGCGTGGAGTAGGTGGCGTCCATGCAGGACCAGCTCAGCATGAAGTCGACCAGGGCGCGGTAGTGGCGCACCGCCTGCTCGGGTGGGAAGCCCGCCTTCGCCAGCGCGGCGAGGATCATCTCGACGACCCGCATCTCGGCCGGCCGCCGGGTGATGCGCACAGTGGCGAGCACGGCGGCCCGCGGGTGCGAGAGATAGACCTTGCGATTGCGGATGCAGAGCGTGCGCAGCGTCTCGTGCCAGTCGTCCGACGGCTCGAAACCCTCGAGGCTCTCCTCGAGCAGGTGGTCCGCCACGGCCAGCACCAGGTCGTCCTTGTTGCGGAAGTGCCGGTACAGGGCCGTGGGGTCGGCGCCCAGCTCGGCACCGATGCGGCGGAACGTGAGGGCATCGGCCCCTTCGGCGTCCAGCAGTTCGAGGCAGGCCTCCACGATCAGCCCGGGACTGAGTGACGGCCGCGGACGACCGGGCGCGGCGCGCTTCGTCCGCGCCGTCGCCGTGCGCTTTCCCGTCCCTGCCGCCATCGCGTCTCCTTCGTGACCCGCACCATTGTGCCGCGCCGCGCCACCTCGCCGCTCCGTCCGGCGAGCAGTCGAGTCATCGATGTTGTCAACGCCGTTGACTTCATGTTGGTGCCCCTGGCACGCTGCCGCCACTCGAAGCACACCGGCACGTTCCCGTTCGCCCGTTCAGAGCCGAGGAGAATCCCATGTCCGGTCAGTCACCACCGGTCCCCGCCCCCCCCGGCCGACCGGCGACGCCCCGGCGGCGCGCGCCAGGCGCTGTCCAAAGGTGCTCGGGGTGCTCGACGGGGTCGTGATCTCGCGGACTCGCCCTCCTCGCGCTCGGCGGCTACATGGCCTTCACCCTGAGGACGTCCTCCGACCGGTTCGCCTTCGCAGCCGACAACGGGCGCTTCCTGACGCTCGTTCCCGCGGTCATCGTCGCCGTCGGGTGCCGGCCGCGCTGTGGGCCAAGTACGGGAGGCGGGCCGCCTACTTCACTCGCGACCGGGGACCGGTCCTGGAGACCCCGGCGAAGACGACCGCCCCCCTGAACCGCCCTTCCAAGGAGCACTTTCCATGCGACACGCAGACCTCGTCTTCACCTCCGGCGCCGTCATCTCCATGGACCCCTCGCTCACCGGCGCCACAGCGCTCGCCGTGACGGGCGAGCGGATCGTGGCGGTCGGCGGAGAGGAGGTACGACGGCTCATCGGGCCCGCCACGGAGGTGGTCGACCTGGCCGGCCGCGCGCTCCTGCCCGGCTTCCAGGACGCTCATGTGCACGCCGTCTTCGGCGGCATGGAGCTCGGCGCCTGCGACCTGACGGGGACGACGGACCTGCGCGAGTACCGCAGCCTGATCGCGGAGTACGCGCGCACCCGTCCCGACCGGCCGTGGATCACCGGCGGCGGATGGTCGATGGAGAGCTTTCCCGGTGGCCTCCCGACCCGGCAGATGCTCGACGACCTCGTACCGGACCGCCCCGTCCTGCTGGCGAACCGGGACCACCACGGGGCCTGGGTCAACACCCGCGCGCTGGAACTGGCCGGCGTCACGGCGGCCACACCCGACCCCGCGGACGGACGCATCGAGCGGGAGCCCGACGGCACCCCTTCCGGCATGCTCCAGGAAGGCGCGGTCGAGCTCGTCGGCCGGACGGCGCCCCGGCCCACCGACGAGGACCTGCTGGACGGTCTGCTGCGCGCCCAGAGCCTGCTGCACTCGCTGGGCGTCACCGCCTGGCAGGACGCCCTGCTGGGGGAGTACGGCGGTCATCCGGACGCCTCCGGCGCCTACCTCACGGCGGCCCGGCGCGGAGTGCTGACCGCGAGGGTCAACGGCTCCCTGTGGTGGGACAGGGACGCCGGCGCGGAACAGATCGCCGGGCTCGTCGAACGCCGCGAGGCCCTGCGGCACGGACGGTTCCGTGCCGGCACCGTCAAGATCATGCAGGACGGCATCGCCGAGAACCACACCGCGGCCATGACGGTCCCGTACAAGGACGGCTGCGGCTGCGCCACCACGAACAGCGGGCTCAGTTTCATCGACCCGAAGGCACTGCGCCGGTACGTGACCGAGCTCGACGCCCTCGACTTCCAGGTCCACTTCCACGCACTCGGCGACCGCGCCGTCCGTGAGGCGCTCGACGCGATCGAGGCCGCGCGGGCGGCCAACGGGCCGCGCGGCAACCGGCACCACCTGGCACACCTCCAGGTCGTGCACCGGGCCGATGTGCCGCGGTTCGCACAACTCGGCGCGATCGCCAACGCGCAACCCCTCTGGGCGGCTCACGAACCGCAACTGGACGAACTCACCACTCCCTTCCTCGGCGAGGGCCTCGCCGAACGGCAGTACCCGTTCGGAGACCTTCATCGAGCCGGGGCCGCACTGGCCGCCGGCAGCGACTGGCCGGTCAGCTCCGCCGACCCGCTCGCCGGCATCCACGTCGCCGTCAACCGGATCCTGCCCGGGTCCGGCGAGCCACCGTTCCTGCCCGGGCAGCGCCTGGACCTGACGACCGCGCTCGCCGCTTACACCTCGGGGTCCGCCCACGTCAACCGCCTCGACAACACCGGCGTCCTGCGCCCCGGCCACCTTGCCGACCTGATCGTCGTCGACCGCGATCCGTACACCGTGGCACCCTCGGAGCTCGCATCGCTGCGGGTGGAGGCCACCTACGTCGGAGGGAAGCGCGTCTTCGGCACCTGAAGGCGCCGGAGTCAAGGCCAGGACGGTGGACCGGATCGCGCTGTCCGAGGCCCCCGCTGCGGCCCGGCCCGCTTGTGCTGAGAAGGGGCGCTGACCGGCTGATGGTCGAGGTGGTCCGCAACACCGGGCCGGTGACGACCGGTTACCTGCTTCAGGTGCTCTCTTCCGCCGGGAAGCCGATGCCGCTGAGTCCGTCGCGTGCCCGGGCGAACTGGCGTGGGTGGTCCCCGGCTCCGGGCAGGGAGAGGGCGGTCCGGAATTCCTGCCGCGCCTCGGCGCGACGGCCCGCCGCGGCGTAGGTGCTGCCGAGACGGATACGGACCTCCATCTCCAGCCCCGCGCTCGTGTGCGGGGTGAGCGCGGCCAGGGCCCGGTGGTGGGTGTCGACCGCGAAGTGCAGACTGCCCTGGAAGTGTTCCACGGTCGCGGGACGCGGCAGGCTCGCCGCGCGCAGTGGCAGGTCCTCGGCCTCGCGGGCCAGTTCGGCCGCCTGCCGCAGGAGGCCGGCCAGAAAGGCCAGGGTCCAGGCGGGGCGGTTCTGGAGCCGGGGGCGCTCGCGATGCGCCGCAGGGCCAGGGGCAGGCCGCCGCACCGACGAGCGAGCTCGAGAGCGGCCTCGGGCAGGGGGGAGGGGGGACGGCAGGCGAGGGGTGTGGATGGACGTCTCCCGGAGGCGATCGCGCGCGGCCAGACGCGGGCCGCCGGCCGCAGGCCGTGGCTCGGCGTGCGGCTTCGCGAACTCATCTCCACTTACTGACCGGAGAGACGGCGTGCGCGTGGCCGACCGCCGCCCCGAAGAGGGTGGCCGGCGATCCGCAGCCGGCTGGTTCACGGACGGCGAACTCGTCCTCGACGTCGACGACCCGTTCCTCGGCGAGCACGGCCGCTACCTGCTGGCTGTCCGCGACGGCAAGGCCGACTGCGTCCCGACGGACCGGGAGCCCGACCTGTCCCTGGACGTGAGCGACCTGGGCTCGGTCTACCTCGGCGGCACCGTCCCGAGCACGCTCGTGCGTGCCGGACACATCAGGGCCCACCGCCCGGGTGCCGCCGCCCTCGCTTACGCCCTCTTCAGCGCCGAGCGCTCCCCGCACTGCCTGCACTGGTTCTGACCTGCGCACGCCGACCGAGGGCACGCCCTCCGGCTGCCGTCCCCTCCCGCTGCCGTCCCCGCCCGCCGGAGGCAGGGCCGGCCGGCTCTGCACCTTCCTCTCCGCCTGGCGTGGCTGACGATCCACGGTGAACGGCTCACCCGAACGGCCGTGGTCGTCTCGCAAGGACCCGGCCGTCCGGGTGATGCTGCCTGAGTGACCTGAGGAGGCAGCCGTGGTGAACGACCCGAACTCTCCCGGCGCAACCGGACCACACGCATGCGGTCGGTGAACGGCCCGCCTGATCACGGCCGATCGAGGAGAACCGATGCGCCGTTACCCTCCCATCGCCGAGCACGGTCTCATCGGGGACCTGCAGACCTGCGCGCTCGTGTCGTCCGAGGGAGTGCTGGACTGGTTCTGTTCGCCGCGTTTCGACTCCCCGAGCATCTTCGCCGGCCTGCTCGACCATGACCGGGGCGGCCATTTCGCGATCACGGTGGACAGCCCGGGCACGAGTGTCCGCCAGCTGTATCTGGCCGACACCGCGATCCTGGTGACGCGCTTCCTCACGCCGGAAGGTGTCGGCGAGGTCGTCGACTTCATGCCGGTCGACGCGTCGGCCGAAGCGAGCGACCGCCACCGGATCGTGCGTGTCATGCGGGCCGTGCGGGGCACCGTCAACTTCGACCTGCGATGCCGTCCCCGCTTCGACTACGGACGCCTCGGACACGACCTGGTCCTCGGCGACGACGGCGCCCGGTTCCTCGGCCCGGGCATCACCGCGTACCTGCAAGCCGTCGGGCCCATCCGTCCGGAGAGGGACGACAGTGACGTCAGAGCAACGGTGACGCTGCACGCCGGTGAGATGGCCGCGGTCGTACTGACAGTGGACGACGCGGATGCCGAGCCCCCGTACACAGTCACCGAAGAGGGTTTGCGGGCGGAGTTCACCGCCGTACTCCACTTCTGGCACGCCTGGGTCGGACGCTGTCGTTACCGGGGACGCTGGCAGGAGATGGTCAACCGCTCCGTGATCACCCTGAAGCTGCTCACATACGCCCCCACCGGCGCGCCGATCGCCGCCGCGACCATGGGCCTCCCCGAGCAGGAGGGCGGGGAGCGCAATTGGGACTACCGCTACACATGGATCCGCGACGCATCGCTGTCCGTGCGGGCCATGATCGACCTCGGCTTCACCGAAGAAGCCGATGCCTTCCGCGCCTGGCTGGGCCGGCTACGTGTCGGCAACGGGCCGAACGGCGAGCCGTTGCAGATCATGTACCGCGTCGACGGGGAGCCGCACTTGGACGAGGAAGTCCTGGACCACTGGGAGGGCTGGCGTGGCTCGGCTCCCGTCCGGACCGGGAACGGGGCAGCCGGGCAACTGCAGATGGACATCTACGGCGAGGCCGTCTACGCGCTCTCCCAGTCGACCGACTTCACGGACGTGGCCGCCTACGAAAGGTGGCAGCGCGTGACAGCGCTCCTGAACTGGCTCGTCGACCACTGGGACCGGCCTGACGAAGGCATCTGGGAAACGCGGGGCGGGCGCAAGGACTTCACCTACAGCCGCCTCATGTGCTGGGTCGCCCTGGACCGTGGCATTCGCCACGCAACCACCCACGCCCGCCCCGCGGACCTGCCACGCTGGACAGCGACCCGCGACGCCATCTTCCACCAGATCATGGAACGCGGCTGGAGCGAGGAACGTCAGGCCTTCGTGCAGCACTACGGGAGCAACGTCCTGGACGCCTCGCTGCTGCTCATGCCGATCGTCGGCTTCCTTTCGCCGCGCGACCCGCGCTGGCTGTCGACCCTGGACGCCATGGACGACGAGCTGGTCTCCGACAGTCTCGTCCACCGCTACGACCCGGCAGCGTCCCCGGACGGAATGAGCGGTTCGGAGGGCACCTTCTCCCTGTGCAGCTTTCTGTACGTCGACGCACTCGCGCGTGCGGGCCGGCTCGACCAGGCCCGCTACGCGTTCGACAAAATGCTCACGTACGCCAACCATGTCGGCCTGTTCGCGGAGGAGATCGGCCCCACCGGCGAACAACTTGGCAACTTTCCCCAGGCGTTCACGCATCTCGCCCTGATCACGGCGGCCATGTCCCTCGACACGGAACTCGACAACGCCGACCCGGCCCGGGCCGGCCCGCACGGCCCGCCCTTCGCGCGAAGGGTGTGATCGGAGCGGTCGGGTCGCCGAAGGAAGTCGAGAACGCTTCCATTCGATCGTGAGGGGCGCCGAGGAGGCAGCTGGCAGCGTCGATCATCTGGACGAGACCGACCACGCCGTCGCGGGCGTCCGTTTCCTTCTCCGCCTACCCGAGTCCACCGAGACGGAGGGCGTTCCTTATCTCGCTGAGCTTCGCGGTCGTCGCCGGGGTCCGCTCCTTCGCCTGCTCACCGAGACGGAGGGCATCCTCGATCTCGCTGAGTTTCGCGGAGGACAGGGCGCCCGCCCGCTCGATCAGGTCGTCCCGGGACATGGTGGTCAGCCACGTGCAGGGGGTGAAGCCCGGACGCGGGAATGCGAACCGCAGTACGCCTTCAAAGGGCAGTCCTTCCATGGCTCCTACTTGCACTTCGACGCCCAGACCGCTGATGTCGACGCCCGCCGGCGCGACGACCTGCATCGCCCGGATCCCGGACGCGTCGTCTCCCGACAGCAGCACGACCGGCCGCCGCTCGTCGAACTCCACCCACCAGACTTCGCCACGTTGCACATGTCCTCCTGACACAGGACGGCGGGCGGACGCTGCGCGACCCCGACGCGCTGTGGAGACGGGTGCGGCCACCCGTTGATCATCGGTGTGTGAAGACAAACGATCAGGCGGTGACCGCAGGTCACAGCGTAGACCCTGCCCGCTGGCAGGAGGCGTTCGAGGGCTTGATGAGCCGGATAGCGGGACGGTTCACACGGGTCGAACCCCGGTTCCGGGTCCGGAAGTTGGTGCTCGGACTCCTGTCGGACCTGCCGCGCAAGAACTGCTGGACCATCGCCGAATGGGCCGGGGAGGGGACCCCGGACGGCATGCAGCATCTGCTGGGGCGGGCCAAGTGGGACGCCGACCGGGTCCGCGACGATGTGTGTGACTACGTGGTGGACCACCTGCACGACGACCAGGCGGTACTGGTGGTCGACGAGACCGGGGACGTGAAGAAGGGCACCGGCACGGTCGGCGTCCAGCGCCAGTACACCGGCACCGCGGGCAGGATCGAGAACGCCCAGGTCGCCGGCTACCTGGTCTACGCCGGCCGGCGCGGGCAACCGGCAGTGGACCGGGAACTGTACGTCCCGCGTTCATGGACCTCCGACCCTGACCGCTGCCGGGATGCCGGACTCGACCAGGACACCACCTTCGCCACCGAGCCGGAACTGGCCACTCGTATGGTTGCCCGGTTCCTGGACGCCGGCCGCCAGGCCGCATGGGTCGCCGGTGACGAGGTCTACGGCGGCAACCCCAGGCTGCGAACCGCACTGGAGGTTCCGTGCGGACACCCTGGCCAAGAAGGTGCCCAAGCGGGCCTGGCAGAAGCTCTCCGCAGGGGCCGGGGCCAAGGGCCACCGTTTCTACGACTGGGCAGTCATCGACCTCGCCGACCCCCGACCCAGGAGTCGGCAGCTGCTGATCCGCCGTAACCGCAGCACTGGCGAACTCGCCCACTACCGCTGCTACTTGCCCGCATCCGTGCCGCTGACCGTGCTGGTCAGAGTCGCTGGATCAAGATGGCGGGTGGAGGAGTTCTTCCAGTCGGGCAAGGGCCTGGCCGCACTCGACGAGCACCAGGTCCGCCGCTATGCCTCCTGGTCCCGCTGGGTCACCCTCGCCATGCTCGCGCACGCCTTCCTCGCCGTCGTACGCGCAGACGAGCACACCCGCCCCGCACCCGATGCCCTCATTCCGCTCACCTGCAACGAGATCCAGCGCCTGTTCATCACACTCGTTGTCCGACCCGTCCACGATGCCGCCCACCGGCTCGGTTGGTCCGACTGGCGGCGCCGCCACCAGGCCCGATCCCAGGCCAGCCACTACCGTCGACAAGCCACTCAGGCATGAACATCACGATCTACGGCTGGAGTACTAGGGGCGAAGGCACTTCGCGCAGGTCAGACAGCCTGATCCGCTGTCAGGCAAGTAAGGCAAGTGCGACTCGGAGACTCGTCTGCGAAGTGTTTCGACCGAAACACTTCCTGGACTCCTGTTCGGCGGGGCCGCCTCGGCTGTGGCGCCGCCGCTCGGACTCGCTCTACAAGACCCGGCGGCGTTCCGGTCCCGGCGGGCCGAGGATCCGGATCTCCGGGACCATGGGGTTCGGACGGTTGAAGATCCGCCACGCACGGCGTTGAGGTTCCGTCCGCCACCAGGTCCACCTGTCCTGCGCTTCTTCGTCGCCGCTCGACTGCTGGTGCCGTTGACCGCGCCGCGGGGTCGAACACCTACTCCATCGACGCCGTGGCAGTGCCTCGGGACGTAGGCGGATTCCCGTCCGGGCCGTCGGCCTCGAAAGTCTCGGCGGCCGTGAGGCCCTCGACGAACGTTCTGAAGTCCGCAGCCAGGGCGAGTTCCGAGCTTCCGTCCGCGTCGAACCATGTCACCGACGGCTCACCCTGCCGCCCGCAGGCCCGGTAATCGAGTGCGATCCAGCAATGCCCGTCGCCCGAGAACAGGACGATCTGGGACGGCAGGCCCCACTCCTCGACCAGATAGGGCGTGTCCAACAACGACAAATAATCATCATGACGGCCGATGCCCATCACCATGTCGAGCGGAACATGGTCCTCGCTCCACGAGGTCGGCACATCGGTCGGGAACGCGTCCCACCGCGACGCCACCTGGCCGCCGTTCCGCTCCCGCAGGAACTCCAGGAACGAAGACGGCAAACGGACCCCGAGCCGAATCTCGGCGTCCTGGACAGCCGCGTCGGTCAACGACGGCTGTACCCCATGGAGGCCGTCACCCCAGAACGTCGCCTTGACCTCGTCGAATTGCGCCACACGCGCATCCTACGGACCGGCCCGGCCTACTTCGGAGACTGATCGAACGCTTGGGGCCGCGGTCCAGGGTCCGTTCCACTGCGCCGGGGCCGGCCGAAGGGCGGGCCGTTCGAGCGCGCAACGCAAGCCCCGGCGTGGTGGCGGTCAGTGGGGCAGTGGCAGGACCGCGGACACCGTCTTGCCTCCCGGCCGGATCCGGACCTGCACCTCGGCGGACAGTGCCCGCACCAGGTGCCAGCCGAAGCCGCCGGGCCGCTTCGCGTCCCGCGGCACCGGACGCGGGGTGACGCGGCTGGGATCGTCCACCGACACCGTCACCGTTCCGGGGCCGGCCACCAGGCGGAACCGGGTCACTCCGCCGGCATGCCGCAACGCGTTGGTGACCAGTTCCGACACCACCAGCAGCACCGCATCCACCTCGGGCCTGCCGGCCGGGGCGACCGCGGCGAGAAACCCCCGCGTCGCATCCCTTGCCCGTTCCGCGGACTGCGGGCGGGCTGTCAGCGACTCGCTGTCCGCCTCGGGTGGCTGCATGATCACAAACCCTCCGTCGGAGCTCTTGGACCTTGAATCGGGTGCCCCGAGATATGACAGTCATCCCTGGATGCCCCCGAATGCGCCCGCCGGAGGAACGTAAGCCCGGGCCGGGCGGATGTTGCGGTCGCCCTTCTGGGCGTACTGGAGAGGTGTGGAGGCGGTGAGGACCACCCGGCTGTTGCGCGCGAAGGAGGGGCCACATGGGCCGGCCTGGCGTCGCGACGGAACGCTTCATCTGGAACGCGCCTCTGTAGCAGGGCCGACCAGTGGTGGCGGCAGGCAGTGATCTGGTGGCACCAGGACCCTCACCCAAGTGGTGCCACCGTGGTGTCATCGCAGTGCCATTGCAGGCCATCCCCTTCCTCGTGCGGCACCGCGACACGTGAATTCAGCAAAGAAGCCCACGTCAGGGGTGCGGACGCCAAGCAGGTGCCAATCTGGCTCGCCATGGCGCCATCGATGTGCCATCATGGCGTCATGGACCTCACGCCCTACGTCGACAACCTCCGGCACGAACTCGCCGTCGCGGCGGACGCCGGCGGTGACGAAGCCCGCGCCCTCGCCGAGCGGCTCACCGCCCCCCTTGAGTCCGCCACCCGCCTCACCCTCCTCAACGCGCTGTCCGCAGCCATGAGTGAGGTCACCCGGGAGCTCGCGCCCGGCTCGGTCGACGTGCGGCTGCGCGGGCTCGACCCCGAGTTCGTGGTGACGCCACCGCCCGCCCCCGAGCCGTTCCTGGAGGCGCAGGTGCCGGTCGCGGCCCCCGCCGCGCCCGCGACGCCATCGCCGCCCGCGGACGCCGACGACGGCGCCATGGCGCGCATCAACTTCCGCCTCCCCGCCCACCTCAAGGCCCGCGCCGAGGACGCCGCCGCGGCGGAGGGCCTGTCGGTCAACGCCTGGCTGGTGCGGGCCGTGTCCACCGCCCTCGACGGCGGGGAGCGCGTGAGCCCGCCGGGCCGCGGCAAAGAGTCGGGCGGCCGGGGCTTCACCGGCTGGGTCCGCTAGGGCCGCCGGCCCGGCCCACCCCGCTTTCACCGGCGGATCGCCGATCCCGCCGACGTGACTCATCACCCGCCTCACCGGCGGGATCACCCACCCAAGCCGCGAGGACGGGACAGCCATGCCTGCTTTCGACACACCCGAACCGATCTCCGCCGCCTTCGAGTTGGAGGTCGGCACCGCCCGGATCACCGCGGGCAAGCGCACCGACACGGTCGTGGAAGTCCTGCCGCGCAACGGCTCCGACGACAACGACGTACGCGCCGTGCAGCAGACCCAGGTCACCTTCTCGGGTGGCCGGCTGACGGTCAGGACTCCCAAGAAGCGGTCCCTGTTCGGCAAGCCGGGCGCCATCGAGGTGAGCGTCGAGCTGCCCGCCGGCTCGGATGTCCGGGGCACCACGGCCATGGGCGGCTTCTTCTGCGAGGGCCGCCTCGGCGAGGCCGTGCTCAAGACCTCGCTCGGCGACCTCCAGGTCGACGAGGTGACCGGCGCCGACCTCAAGACGGACCACGGCGACATCCGCCTGGCCCGCTCGACGGGGGACATCGAGGTCATCGGCGCGGGCCGGATCGAGATCGGCACCGTCGCCGGCACGGCGACCGTCAAGAACGGCAACGGCGCGACCGAGGTCGGCGAGGTCACCGGCGGCCTGAAGACCAACGCGGCCAACGGCGATGTCTCCGTGGGCATCGCGCACGGCAGCGTCGACGCCAAGTCCGCCAACGGCCGGATCGAGATCGGTGTCGCCCACGCCGGGGTCGAGGCGGTGTCCTCCAACGGCCGCATCCGCGTCGGCGACGTCACCCGCGGCCGTATCGACCTGCGCACCTCCGTCGGCGACCTCGAAGTGGGCATCCACCAGGGCACCGCCGCCTGGCTCGACGTGCACACCAAGTACGGCACGGTACGCAACTCGCTCGGCTCCTCCACCGGCCCCGCGGACTCCGACGAGACCGTCGAAGTGCACGCTCGGGCCGGGGTCGGCGACGTCATCATCCGCCGCGCCTGACCGGGCGTATCCCGACTCCTCACCCCCTGAAAGGAATGCGGCATGACTGCCACACAGACGTCCGCGCCGATCGCCGCGAACGCGCCGGCCCCGGCGATCACCGCCACCGGACTGCGTAAGTCCTATGGCGACAAGCTCGTGCTTGACGGCATCGACCTGAACATCGCCGAAGGCACCGTCTTCGCTCTGCTCGGTCCCAACGGCGCCGGCAAGACCACCACCGTGGAGATCCTCTCCACGCTCATCGACGCCGACGCGGGCGAAGCCTGGGTCGCGGGGCGCCATCTGACGAGGGCCGCCGACGCGGTGCGCTCCGTGATCGGCGTCACCGGCCAGTTCTCGGCCGTCGACAATCTGCTGACCGCCGAGGAGAACCTCCTCCTCATGGCGGATCTGCACCACCTGGACCGGAGCGAGGGCAAGCGGCGGGCCAAGGACCTGCTGCGCCGCTTCGACCTGTCCGAGGTGGCGGGCAAGACCACCGTCACCTTCTCCGGCGGCATGCGGCGCAAGCTCGACCTGGCGATGACCCTGATCGGCGATCCGCGGATCATCTTCCTCGACGAGCCCACCACCGGACTCGACCCGCGCAGCAGGCGCACCATGTGGGAGATCATCCGCGACCTCGTCGCCGACGACGGCGTGACCATCTTCCTGACCACCCAGTACCTCGAAGAGGCCGATCAACTCGCCGACCGCATCGCGGTGTTGGACCACGGCCGCCTGATCGCCGAGGGCACCGCCGACGAGCTGAAGCAGCGCATTCCCGGCGGCCACATCCGTGTGCGGTTCGCCGACGCCCGGAGTCTGGACGCCGCCGCGGGCATCTTCGGTATCGCGACGCGCGACGAGGACTCCCTCACCCTGGAGATCCCCAGCGACGGATCCGTGGCCGATCTGCGGGCCGTCCTCCACACCCTGGAGGCCACCGCCGTCCAGGCCGAGTCGCTCACCGTGCACACCCCCGACCTCGACGACGTCTTCCTGACCCTCACCGGCCGGCCCCGCCCCGCCGGCACCGTCGCATCGCCCAAGGAGAACGCCTGATGGCCACCATGTCCTACGCCGCGAGAGACTCCAGGACGATGCTGCGGCGCAACCTCAAGAAGGCGCTGCGCTACCCGTCCCTGACGGTCACCGTCGTCGCGATGCCCCTGGTGATGCTGCTGCTGTTCAACTACGTCTTCGGCAGCGCCCTGGGCAACGGCATCAGCGGACTGCCCACCGGCAGCGGCGACTACATCGACTACCTGGCGCCCGGCATCATCCTGATGGCCGCCACCTCCGGCGCCCTCACCACCGCGATCAGCGTGTGCGTCGACAAGACCGAGGGCATCGTCAACCGCTTCCGTACGATGCCGATCTCCCACGCCTCCTTCCTGACCGGCCATGTCGTGGGCAGTGTCATCCAGACGATGGCCAGCATCACGCTCGTCATCGCCGTCGCCCTCCTGATGGGATTCCGCCCCAGCGCGACGCCCGTCGAGTGGGTCGCCGCCATCGGCCTGCTCACCCTCCTCACGCTCGCGCTCACCTGGATCTCCGCCGGCATCGGCCTGGTCGCCAAGAACGTGGAGACCGCCAGCAACATCCCGATGCCGCTGACGTTCCTGCCGTTCGTCGGCAGCGCCATCGTGCCGACCGAGTCGATGCCCACCGGCCTGCGCTGGTTCGCCGAGTACCAGCCCTTCACCCCGATCATCGAGACCCTGCGCGGTCTGTGGCTCGGCACCGGGATCGGCTCCAGCGCGGTCGTCGGCCTCGCCTGGTGCGTGGCGCTCTCCCTGGTCGGTTACGTGTGGGCGCGCCGGACCTTCAGGGCCGGCATCAAGCGGTAACCGCCACCCCCAGGCCTTCTCACCGCCTCGCACCACCGGCACCCCGCCCGACGATCGCAGGAGGAACCCATGTCGCACGACCCGACGGCCGCCGACACCACCGCCGCAGAGCTGCCCACCCTGCCCACCGACCGGCGCACCGGCTGCCCCTTCGACCCGCCCGCCGAACTCACCGCGCTGAGCGACCGACCGGTGCGCCGCATGCGGTACGCCGACGGACACATAGGTTGGCTGGTCACGGGACACGCCGCCGCCCGCGCGATCCTGGCCGATCCGCGCTTCAGCTCACGCTACGAACTCCTGCACCTGCCGGTGCCGATGGAGGGCGTGTCGGGAGAGTTACCGCCGGCGCCGGTCGGCGACATCATCGGCCTCGACGCCCCCGAGCACACCCGCTACCGGCGCCTGCTCACCGGTAGATTCACCGTACGCCGCATGCGTCAACTCACGGAGCGCGTCGAACGGTTCACCACCGAGTGCCTGGACTCCATGGAGCAGGCCGGACCCACCGCCGACCTGGTGACGGCGTTTGCGCAGCCCGTACCCGCGCTCATGATCTGCGAGCTGCTCGGCGTGCCGTACGCCGACCGGGAGCGCTTCCAGACCGAGGTGGCGACCCTCTTCGACCAGACGGCGGACGCAAAGGCCAAGGGCGGGGCCTACATGGCGCTGCTCCAATACCTGAACGAACTGGTCCTCGCCAAGCGCGCCGATCCCACCGACGACCTGCTCAGCGATCTGACCACCTCCGACCTCACCGACGAGGAGCTGGCCGGGATCGGCGGGCTGCTGCTCGCCGCCGGGCTCGACACCACCGCGAACATGCTCGCCCTCGGCACCTTCGCCCTGCTGAGCAACCCCGGCCAACTCGAAGCCCTGCGCGCCGACCCCGCACTCGCCGGACAGACCGTGGAGGAGCTGCTGCGTTACCTCAGCGTCGCCGACCCGCTGCCGCGAGCGGCGCTCGAGGACGTCGAGGTGGACGGCCGGCTCATCAGGGCGGGCGAGACGGTGACCGTTTCCGTGCAGGCCGTCAACCGCGACCCGCGCAAGTTCCCCGACCCCGACCGGCTCGACATCCGCCGCAAGGCCGCCGGGCACCTGGCGTTCGGCCACGGCGCGCACCAGTGCCTCGGCCAGCAGCTCGCCCGCGTCGAGATGACCGTCGCGATCCCGGCGCTCTTCGCCCGCTTCCCCACCCTGCGCCTCGCGGTGCCGCCGCGGGAGGTGCCGCTGCGCGACCGCTCCAACATCTACGGCGTGATCAGCCTGCCGGTCACCTGGGACAAGGAGTAGTCCATGAGCGACCCACGAGAGCCGCTGCGTCTCGACGTCGACCGTGACCGCTGCGCAGGCGCAGGCATGTGCGCCCTGACGGCTCCGGAGGTCTTCGACCAGGACGACGAGGAAGGCTTGGTGGTGCTCCTGCAGCCCGCGCCGGCCCCCGAGCACCGGGCCACAGCCCGGATGGCCGTCGGCCTCTGCCCCGCCGGAGCCATCGCCCTCGACTCCCCGGATGCCACGGACCCGTAGCGACCTGGTGCTTCCCCGACCGAGAACCCCGCACCGCGCACCGGTGGGGGGCTCTCGCGTGTGCGGACCGGTCCTCCACGCGGCCCAGGCCCGGCACACAGCATCGAGGCGGTCCGCCGCCGGTCATTGACCGTGGGCAGGTCCCGTGGGCGTGCGCATCGGACCCGGCCAGAGCCGCGAAGGACGTGCCGCCGTGGCGTCATCGCGGGGGATCCTCGCCCACCGGCCCGTCGACGGACTCGCGGATGAGATCGGCGTCCCGGTCCACGGCGTCCTACGGGGCCACCGGGCCGTCGGAATGCTCAGCCCTGCGGTCTCGAGCCTTGCAGTTCGAGATCGCCGCCCGCTGGTTGGCGGGCCGCAGCCATGACCGCGGTCGTCGTCAGACGAATGACGGAGAGGGGGAGTACGCCCTCCCAGCCCAGAATCCTCATGGCGACGGTGCCGGTAGCGTCCGTTCGGATCTCGAGGCCGAGAGTGTCGGTGCTGTTCCATGTCGCTTCGCGGTTGTCCATGGTCAAGGATGACGCTGACGAGCCCTCCAGCGGTGAGGCACGCCGATGGCAGCGACCAGGAGCGGGTCACCGGCGACTGCGGGGCCACCCGGCGCCGGTACGCCGGGAGTCCTCGTCGACGACGCAGACAGTGACGTCCGGGTCCTCCGTCAGCGGCGCCGCGACGACGACTCGGCGGTGCCGCCGCCGACCACGACATACGGGCATGTCTCTCCGGTACGAGGACCGGCGGCGGCCGGGTTCAGGGGACCTCGGCCCGGTGCTCCGCCAGCACGCCCGTGCGGTGCCGTTGCACGAACCAGTAGTAGGCAAAGCCGCCGGCGGCCACGATGCCGATGAAAAGGAACGCCCCCCAGCGCAGGTACCAGTGCTGGGGACCCGTCGCGTTGTAGACCTCGGCGCGTGGCCAGGCCAGGTTCAGCGACATCGCAGCCCCCCACAGCACGGCGAGGACGTTGATCGGCAGGCCGAAGCGGCCGAGCGAGAACCGGCCCTCCTGCGCGTGCCACTTGCCGCGCAGTCGCTGGATCAGCATCGGCACCGTCACCAGCAGGTACGCGACGTAGATCATGATGATCGCGATGCTGGTGATCACCGAGAAGATCTGCGGCTGGTCGATGTTGACGACCAGGATGATCACGCCGACAGTGCCGATCAGTACCGCTGGGATGACCGGCGTCTGGAAGCGGGGACTGACTTTGGCGAGCACCGAACCGGCCGGCAGGTTGTTGTCCCTGGCCATCGCGAACATCAGCCGGATGCCGGCGGCGTGCACGGCCAGCACGCACACCGTGATGGCGACGACGACGCACCACAGGAAGATCTCGCCGATCGTCGGCCCGAGGGTCTCGAGCACCACGTACTGGAGTCCGCCGGTGGACAGCTCCTTCGCGTGCAGATCGGGCACGGCCATCAGCGCGAACAGCAGGATGAAGCCGCCGATGAGGAACGAGGCGATCAGTGCCCGCAGGATCGCGCGTGGGGCGTTGCGCCCCGGGTCGTGAGATTCCTCGCCGAGCGACGAGGCGGTGTCGAAGCCGTACATCACGTAGGCCGACGCCAGCGAAGCCGTGAGGAAAGCGCCGAAGTAGCCGAGGCTCGACCCGCTGCCCAGCCCGTACGTCTCGGTGAGCACGCTGCTCGGGCCACGGGTGATGTGCGCCGCGAGGAAGACGATCAGGGCGACGGCCGCGATCAGCTCGATGAAGACACCGGCCGAGTTGATCCGCGCCATCAGCTGTACACCGAACGCGTTGACGAGCGTGGAGAAGAGGATCAGGACGGTGCCCAGCAGGACCGCGTTGGCGGCCGCGTCGCCCGGCTTGCTGCCGTCGCCGACGAACTGGAACCAGTCGTCGATCTGCGGCAGCGTGATCTGGTAGGCAAGGGCGACGGCCGAAAGAGTCACCATGGTGGCGGTCATCATCATCCAGCCGCCGAGCCAGCCCACATGCGGGCCGCCCATCTTCTTCGCCCAGTTGTAGACCGAGCCCGCGACCGGGTAGCGCGCCGCCAGCTCGCAGAAGCACAGCGCCACCATCAGCTGGCCGGTGAACACCATGGGCCAGGACCACCAGTAGGCCGGCCCGCCGAAGCTGACGCCGAAGTAGAACAGCTGGAAGGTGCCGGTGAGGATCGAGATGTAGCTGATACCGGCGGCGAACGTGTGGAAGTTGCCGAGCGTGCGCTTCAGTTCCGGCCGGTATCCCATCTCGGCGAGGGAGTCGTCGCCCTGCACCGCTTCCCGTCCGCCGGCGGCGCCCGGCCCGGTGGTCACGAGAACCACCTCTGCGGAGCGGGCGAGAGCCTCCGCCAGACGTGTTTTGCTTCCTGGTACTCGGCGAGCCCCGCCGGGCCCAGCTCGCGGCCGAAGCCGGACTGCTTCATGCCGCCCCACTCGGCCTGAGGGACGTAGGGATGGAAGTCGTTGATCCACAGCGTGCCGGCCCGGACGCGCGAGGCGACCCGGTGCCCGCGGTCGGTGTCCTCGGTCCACACCGCACCCGCCAGCCCGTAGACGGTGCTGTTCGCCAGCGCCACCGCCTCGTCCTCGTCGCGGAACCGCTCGACGGTCAGTACCGGGCCGAAGGATTCGTCGCGGATCACGGACATGTCCGCGTGGCATTCGTCCAGGACGGTCGGCAGGTAGTAGAAGCCGTTCTGAAGCTCGGGTTGCTGCGGGCGCTCGCCGCCGCAGCGCAGCACGGCGCCCTCGGCGAGCCCGGCGGCCACGTACGCCTCGATCTTTTCGCGGTGCGCGGCGGAGATCAGCGGGCCCGTGCGGGCGTTCTCGTCGAAGGGACCGCCGAGGGGGATACGCTGCGCCCGATCGACGATCTCGGCGACGAACGAGTCGTGCAGCTCGTCCTGCACCAGCAGCCGTGCGCCGGCCGAGCAGACCTGGCCCGAGTGCAGGAACACCGCCATCAGGGCGTGGTCGACCGCCGCTTCGAAGTTCGCGTCGGCGAAGACGATGTTGGGATTCTTGCCGCCGAGTTCCAAGGCCACCTTCTTCACCGTCGGGGCGGCTGCCGCCATGATGCGCCGCCCGGTGACCAGCCCTCCTGTGAACGACACAAGGTCGACGCGAGGATCCTCGGTAAGGGGCGCACCGACGGCCGGCCCGGCGCCGAGCAGCAGGTTGGCGGTCCCATCGGGCAGACCGGCCTCGGTGAGCAGCCGCATCAGCATCACGGCGGTGTGCGGGGTCAGTTCGCTGGGCTTCAGCACGAACGTGTTGCCGGCCGCGAGCGCGGGCGCCACCTTCCACGCGGTCTGCAGCAGCGGATAGTTCCACGGCGTGATCAGTGCGCAGACGCCCACCGGCTCGTGGACGACCCTGCTGTCGACGCCCGGGTCCCCGGTGTCGACCACCCGGTCGCCGCCGCCGGCCGCGACCAGGTTGCCGAAGTAGCGGAAGCAGTTGGCGATGTCGTCCATGTCGTAGGCGCTCTCGACGAGCCGCTTGCCCGTGTCGAGGGATTCCGCACGGGCGAATGCGTCCTTGTCGCGCGCCAGCAGCTCGGCGGTGCGCAGCAGTATGGCTCCACGTTCGGCCGCGGGGGTACGCGGCCAGGGGCCGCGGTCGAATGCTTCACGGGCGGCGGCGATCGCTGCGGCGGCATCCTTGGGCCCCGCCTCGTCGACCGTCGCCACGAGCGAGCCGTCGGCAGGGCAGCGGATCTCCCGCGTCCCGCCTTCGGCCGCGGCGGTCCAGGCACCACCGATGAACAGATCCCGCATGGCGGCCTCCGTGCTTGTGCCGGTGTCACCCGCGCATGTGCGGGTGACACAACTACCGACGGTAGCCGGGGTGACCGGACGTCGCAGCGCGACGGGCCGGTCCTCGCACGGCGGCTCCTGCTCGTCGGTCCGAATGTGTCATGGCAGTGCGAGCGGAAGCCGGTGAGGGAACACGAGCCCGATGGCCGTCTCCGAGGCGGCGAGCAGAAAGCAGGGGCCCTGGTCCCACCCTGTGCCCGAAAGCGGGTGGTGGGCCCCGCGGGAGACACGACGTCCCGCGGGGCCCGGTCGGTCCTCGGTGCCTCTAGACGAAGGTGACGTCACTGCACAGGAAGTACTTCTGGTCCATGTGCGACGCCTTCCAGACGGTCACCACGACGTGCCTTCCGCTGTACCCGGACGTGCTGACGTCCGTGGTGTAGTGCGCCTGGTAGGGGTAGCGGCCGGTCTTCTTCACCAGCTCGAGGTCGTCCCAGCCGATCAGCTGGTATTCCGGGTCGAACCCTTGCTTGGTGACGTAGACCTCGAGCCAGTCCGCGCCGTGCCGTGCCTCGTCGTAGAGGTCGACGGTGAAGTCGGAGCCGATGTCGGTGGTGCGCCACGGGCCGGGGCGGTCGAGAGGGCGGTAGTTGGTCTCGCCCTGGCCGCCGGCGCTGCAGATCTGGCCATCGGGGAAGACCTGCTTGTAGTTGTCCCCGGTGTTGTTGGCGTAGACGGCCTTCCACGCACCGATGGCGTTCGGGTTCTCGTGGTAGGTGCGGTAGCACATGGGGTCCTGGGCCTCGTTCGGCTCGCTGTAGCCCCACCGCTGCAAGCAGCCGTAGTTGCGGGTCTCAGGGGCGATGACCGTGCCGTGCGCGGAGGCCGTCGGTGCCGGCGGAAGCAGGCAGAGCAGGCCGGTGGCCAGCACTCCGGCGCTCACGGCCGTACGGCGTAACGGTGTTGCGGGTGCGAGGTTCATGGTGTTCTTCCTTCGCGTGTCGGGGGATCACCGACCTGACCAGGCTCCGGGTAGTGGATGCGCGCCGACGCGGCTGTGGGGATCAGCCGCTCCTTCTCCGTTCCGGTGGACGCCGGCTCGGCGAAGATCATCATGGAGTTGCGTGGCTCGGTGTGGATGGCCCGGTTGCCGCCACCGTCACTCGTGGTCAACGTGCCGGCGTCGTTCGCGGGGCCCGACATGTCGTTGTAGGCGGTGTACAGCTGCGGGTCGAACTCGACCGAGAACCGGTGGCCCTTGGCGTCGTAGGGCACCTTGATGCGGACCGTCTTGCTGTTGACGGGCTCCTTGGCGAAGTTCAGGCTGCTCGGCTTGAGCTTGACCTGGTCGGCCGAGGAGATGCTCTGATCGGTGCGCAGTGAGACGTCGACCCACACGTCGGTCGTGTACTGGAAGGACGACCAGCTCATGGTGAGGTTCGCCGACGAGGCGAACTCGGCGCCGTCCTCCTTGGTGTAGCCGATCTTCCCCTTGCCGCTGCGAGGAATGCTCATGTAGGCGAACGAGTCGTATCTCGTTGTCGGCGCTTCGGCGGTGGCGACCTTGACGTCGTAGAACGAGGAGCGCCGCACCTTGTCGCCCGCCACGGGGCTGCTGGTGTTGAACTCGTGATTGTCGTGCCACCAGGTCTGCAGTTGCGCACTGTCCGAAACAGCGGCGATGCGCCCGGCGCGGGTGCCCGCCGGTTCTGCGGGTCGCTGCCCGCAGGTGCCGTGGAAAGCCGGCCGTGTCCGTGGTCCATGGCCACGGTGCGCCCGGTCGCCGGATAACGTCCCGTCATTTCTTCCTCGTGTCAACGAAATGAACAAGATTCTCGCCAGGAAGTGTGGGCGGAAGCCATGAGGCAACGGTCAAAGTGGGATGAAAAGCAAATCTTGGTCACGCGTAGGCCCTCATCACGGTTATGTAACGCGCTGTTTTTTTCTTGACGCACTAAAACCAGGGGCGACACACTCCCGTCATGAGCAGCCGGCCGCCCGCGCCGGCGGTGACGGAGAAGGAGGAACGATGGCGAATTCCCCGGCCCCCTACGGCAGTGGGTGCAGCCTCCCCGGCGTACGACCTCGGCCGTATCCGGTTCGATGACCATGGGGCGTACGCACCGGCCCTGACCCGACCCCTACGTGGAGGAACCCGTGATGAGCCCGTCCAAGATCCGATTCTCGGAGCTTGTCAGTGAGCAGACCCGTGCGGAGATCTTCGCGACCGTGCTCACCGCGGGGCCCATCTCGCGCACCCAGCTCGCCCAGCGCCTGGGTCTCGTGCCGTCCTCGGTGACCCGGATGCTGCCGCCGCTTCTCGAGCACGACTACCTGCGGGAGAGCGACACCGCTCCGCAGGGCAGGGGACGACCGCAGAAGATGCTGCACGTCAACCCTGACAAGCACCTCGTCGTGGGCATGAAGATCGGTCCTGCACAGGTCTCCGGGGTGGTCACCGACATGGCGGCCAACGTGCTGGCCCGCGCCGAAGAGCCCATCGCCGACTGCACTCCCGAAACGGCCCTGTCCGCCGCGGCTTGTCTGACCGGCAGGCTCCTCGCCGAGGCGCCCGAGGCGGCGGACAGGGTGCTGGGGGTCGGCGTCGGGGTCAGCGGTCACGTCGACTCAGCAGCCGGAACCTGCCGCTACTCCGCACTCCTCGACTGGAACAAGGTCGATGTGGCCGGCCCGCTGCAGGCGGCTACCGGTCTGCCTGTTGTCGTCAACAACGACGTCAACACCCTTGTGGTCGCAGAGCGCTGGTTCGGCGAGGGCCGCGACGTCGACTCCTTCGCCGTGGTGACCGTCGGCCCCGGCATCGGCTGCGGTCTCCTTCTCGACGGTGCCCTCTACTCGGGCGCCACCGGACTCGCCGGAGAGCTCGGCCACTTGCCCCTCGACCCTGCCGGCCCCATGTGCAGCTGTGGCCGCCGCGGCTGCCTCGAAGCCCTCGCCGGCGACCGGGCCGTCCTGCGCCATCTTCAGGACGCCGGCATCCCCTGCGGCGACATCGCCGAAGCCATCGACCTCGCGCGCGGTGAGGGCGGCTCGGCCCGCACCGTCGCCCGCTCCGCGTTCACCGAAGCCGGTACCGCCCTCGGGCGGGGAATCGCCGGCATGTGCAACCTGCTCAACCTCCAGAAGATCATCATCGCCGGGGAGGGCGCGGTCGCCTACGACCTGTTCGGCCCGGCGATGACCGCAGCCATGGAGGCTCAGGCATTCTCCACGGCCGCCCGTGACTGCGACATCCATGTCGACCCCGCCCGGCACGACCTGTGGGCCCGCGGGGCGGCCTGCCTCGTCATCCGTGACGCCGTGGGCGCCGCCATCTCCTGACCCCGAACGGCCGGGAGAGCCCGACACCGGGCTCGGAACACCCCGCAGTTGTCACTTGAAGTAATCACTCGAACGCAATGAGGTTCTGACGTGCCCGTGAACGAAGCCGGTCCTGCCGACTCCTGGTGGAGCGAGGCGGTGGTCTATCAGATCTATCCGCGCAGCTTCGCCGACTCGAACGCGGACGGCATCGGCGATCTGCAAGGCATCATCGAGCGCCTCGACTACCTCACCGAGCTCGGTGTCGACGTTCTGTGGCTCTCGCCCGTCTATCCCTCCCCGCACGACGACAACGGCTACGACATCAGCGACTACCAGGACATCGACCCGTTGTTCGGGTCCCTGGCCGACTTCGACCGCCTTCTCGCAGCGGTCCACGAGCGCGGCTTGAAGCTCGTCATGGACCTCGTCGTCAACCACACCTCCGACGAGCACGCATGGTTCACCGCCTCGCGCGACGGCGGCCCTCACGGCGACAAGCGTGACTGGTACATCTGGCGCCCCGCCCGCGAAGGCATGGAACCGGGCACGCCCGGCGCTGAGCCCAACAACTGGGGGTCCTTCTTCTCCGGCCCCGCGTGGACCTACGACGAGACGAGCGGCGAGTACTACCTGCACCTGTTCTCCCGTAAGCAGCCCGACCTCAACTGGGAGAACCCGGTCGTCCGCCAGGCTGTGTACGCCATGATGCGCTGGTGGCTCGACCGGGGTGTCGACGGCTTCCGGATGGACGTCATCAACCTGATCTCCAAGACACCCGGGCTGCCGGACGGGGTCGTGCACGAGGGCAGCCGCCACGGGGACGGCAGCCCCCACTACATCTGCGGCCCCCGCATCCACGAGTACCTCGCCGAGATGCACCGCGAGGTCTTCGAGAACCACCCGCGCCGGCTGCTGACGGTCGGTGAGATGCCGGGCGTCACCGTCGAGGACGCCAAGCTCTTCACCGACCCCGCCCGCCGTGAGGTCGACATGGTCTTCCAGTTCGAGCACGTCGGCCTCGACCAGGGCCCGGGAGGGAAGTTCGACGTGCGGCCCCTGAAGCTGACCGACCTCAAAGCCAGCCTCGGACGGTGGCAGACCGGCCTCGGCGACACGGGCTGGAACAGCTTGTACTGGAACAACCACGACCAGCCGCGTGTCGTCTCCCGCTTCGGCGACGACGGCACCGCCTACCGCGACCGCTCGGCCAAGCTGCTGGCCACCGTGCTCCACCTGCACCGAGGCACGCCCTACGTCTACCAGGGCGAGGAACTGGGCATGGCCAACGCCCCCTTCACCTCGATCGAGGACTTCCGCGACATCGAGTCCCTCAACCACCACCGCGAGCAGACCGCCCTCGGTGCCGACGAGAGCAGCGTCCTGGCCGGCCTGCGCCACCGCAGCCGCGACAACGCCCGCACCCCCATGCAGTGGGACACCACCCAGCACGCCGGCTTCACCACCGGTACACCGTGGATCGCGGTGAACCCCGACCACCGCCGCGTCAACGCCAAGGCCCAGCTCGCTGACCCCGACTCCGTCTTCCACTACTACCGCCGCCTCATCACCCTGCGGCACTCCGAACCCGCCCTCACCCACGGCGACTTCCACATGCTCCACCCGGACCACGAACAGCTCTACGCCTTCACCCGCCACGATGCGGCATCCGGCACCGAACTGCTGGTCCTCGCCAACTTCGGCGCGACCGACCTCACCGTCGACCTGCCCGAAGGTTGGGAACACAGCGAGACGCTCATCGCCAACGTTCCCGCGACCACACCACTCGGGGCCACGCACACCCTGCAGCCCTGGGAAGCCCGCGTCCACCGCCGCAACGCCTGACGCCCCCACCGCCAACCGGACGGCCCCACGCCTCCCCCCCGCACCGCCCTACCCGTGCACACCCAAGGAACTCTCATGACGAACATGCGCTTCCGTGCCAGACCAGTGCGGACTACCGCACCAACGGGTCCCTGTCCTGGCCCGAGCAGTGGAACTGGGGCATCATCAGCGACGTCTGGGAACGCGTCGACTTCACCCAGAAACTCGTCAACAGCATCCAGATCAGCCTCGGCGTCGTCCTCATCGCTGTCGTCTTCGCCCTGTTCAACGCCTATGCCATCGGTATCGGCCGCGTCCGCCGGCGCACCGCGTTCCTCGTCTTCTTCCTCGGCGTCAACGTGCTGCCGCAGGAGGGCCTGGTCTACCCCATCTACTACCTCTTCAAGGAGATGGGCCTGTACGACGGCAAGCTCGGCTACACCATCCTCGTCGGCATCACCTACAGCGCCTTCGGCACCTACCTGCTCTCCTCGGTGTTCAGCAGCTTCCCCCGCGAACTCGTCGAAGCGGCCTCCATGGACGGCGCCGGCCGATGGACCATCCTGTGGCGCATCGTCCTGCCCATGAGCTGGCCCACGCTGTCGGTGATGTGCGTCTTCTTCTTCGTCTGGAGCTGGAACGAGTTCCTCTACCCACTCGTCCTCCTCATCTCCAACGACAACCAGACCGTTCCGCTCGGCCTGTCCGTCATGCAGGGCCAGTACACCAGCGACCCCACCGCCATGAGCGCCGCGGCCCTCCTCGGCGTGATCCCCATGATCGCCTTCTTCCTCCTCTTCCAGCGCTCCCTGACCCGCGGTCTCACCGCGGGCGCCGTCAAGTAGCCCGCCCCGAAGGCGCCACCGCCGCCCCGGATCCGGCACACAGCCCGCCCCGCTGCCGGATCCGGGGCTTCTCCGCGTCCTGCCGAGGGTGTGAGCGGTTAACGACCGTTCTGACGTGCGGTTTTTGCTCACGCAGTACGTTGGGCGATGCTGCTCGGTATGCAGCCTCGACGCCGCGGTCCAGCCAGATGCCGGTGAGCCCGGCCAGGGCGGCTGAGTTCACATCGCTTTCCAGCATGGGGCCCACGTCGACCGCCTGCGCGGGGTCCCCATTGGTGAGGACGAGTCGCACACCGAGTAGGCGCGAGGCCCACCGCGGAAGGGGTCGCTGGGGGAGCGGACGCGAGCGGTACGGAGGCACTGAGGACGCCGACGGGTCCATGAGATCATCGTGTCCGCGGCCCTGGGAGCGATCTGGCGCTGTCGTCCTGCCGACCACGGCTGAGAGGCTCGACCGGAGCACCGGCGGGCCACGAACTGCGGCACCTGGGGGGAAGCATGGGGAACAGCGGAATTGCGGCAGTGCGCCAGGAGCGCACACGTGCCGAGCGGCTGACCGAAGGACTGATCGTCGCCGTGGCGTCGGCCCTCTCGCTCGGCCTGCTGGCCGGACCGGCAGTCGTTTTCGGCACGACGGCCTGGCACTTGGTCACCGACACCGGCACCACCGCGTTCAGCCGGCTCCCGGTGCCGGTGATCCTCCTCGCCCTCCTGGCATTGCCGCTCGTCCTGGCCCGCGTGGCGTTCCGCTCGGGCCGGCGCAAGGGCAGGGAGCGGCTGACGGCGGCGGTCCCGGCAGTGCTGACGCTGCTCGGCGCGTCCGTCGTGCCGTTCGCGGCTCTGTGCCTGATCTTGTACGCGGACTGACCTCCGGCCACGACGGCCCGCCCTTGCGGCGGAGCAGTCCATGCGGCGGCCCTGCTCCGCGGCGGCGAACCAGGGGCTACCGGAGCCGGCGGCACGGACTGACCATGGCGGCGGGTCCCTCCTGTCGGAGGGGCCCCAGCTGTCGTTGCAATCGACTGTCAGCCCGGCCGGCGGAGCCGCTCAGGTCCAGCGTGGGGCCCCGAGCGTGGACGCTCCGGCGCTCGAAGTGTCGCCGCGCCGGCTTTGTTCACTTCCACGAACGACCCCGTTTCCGACGGACCCGAGGCCCGATTCGGGAACGTCGCACGCCCGCACCGGTGTGACGCCGTCCACCGAGCAAGTTCAGACGTGCGTGAGGAGGCGCTCCAGCGGCCGGGGAACGCGCTCGAGGTCCAGGTGTGCGATCAGCGCCTGCGCGTAGAGCGCCTTGCGGCCGCTGTGCGTGCCCATGAAGCGCCGCAGTTGGTGCTCCACGGGGCGTTCCCGCTGTGCCGGCTGGCCCTGGAAGGTGTGGAAGGGGCGCATCTCGCCCTGGTCCTCGATCACTTGCTGCACTCCATCGGCCCCGAGGGCGCGGATCAGCTCGTCCTCCAGGTCGGCCACGCACGTGTGGAACCTGAGGGTCTCGAGCCCGGCGTGCGTGAGACCGGACCCGAGCCCGACCCGCTCCAGATGGCGCCGGAAGTGCCGCTCCTCGCCGATGTCACAGAGGCCCGCCAGGGGGAGGCTGAGCCCCGGAGGACCGCATACGTCCAGGAAACGCCCGATGTTCGTTGCACCTCCGAGCGGTACCACCGCGACGCCCTCCGCGCCGAGGTCGCGGCCGTGCCGCGTGGCCAGCGCATCGAGTGCGACCTGATCACTGCTGCCCTCGACGAGCACGATCGTCCGCACACCGCCGGCCAGCTCCCGCGCCACGGCGGCCGCTGCATCCGCCCCCGCTCCGCCGGCCGCCCACGCGACCAGCGCCAGGCGGAATCGCCTCAACTCGTCCACGAGACCTCGCTTTCCGACGCCATCCTGGCACGGCCGAGATCCCGTACGCACGTACGTTTTTCCGTGGGTGACGGCTCAAGGAATCGGCGCAGGTGCGGCCTCGGGTGAGCGGTCAGGCGGGCAGCGGGGCGTACGCAGAGATCTCGCGCCCCCGCGCGACGGTGAGATGCGGCGGCTGATCTTCAGTCGTCACACCGGCCTGCGCGTCACGACGCGCTCGACCGGTGATCGAGAATTCGCGGCCTATACGTCCCGGAAGTGGTCCCGGACCTCGGGGCGTTGCTGGAAGCCCGCTGATGTGTAGGTGGCGACGGCGCCGACATTGGAGCTCGGGGTGCAGACGAGCGCGCTCGACGAGCCCAGCGCCTGGAGTGCGGCCGCCGCGGCGACGCTGATCGCCTTGCCGTAGCCGTGACCGCGATGTTCCCGGTGCACGCCCATCGGCTCGAGCAAGCCGGGCTTCCCCGGACCGGCCGACCACACCGTCACCGCTGCTACCGCGTTGCCCTGGTCGTCGTACGCGACCAGGCACCGGGCGTCGGCGTACGGCAATCCGGCCGCCATCGCGTGCCAGCGCTCGTCCGTGAACCTCGACCCGTCGAACGCCGCCCGTTGTACGGCGGCGAACACGTGCGCCTGCTCCGGCCCGACCACCTCGATCCGCACGCCCGGGTCGGCCACCGGCTCCCTGAGGTCGCGGCGCAGCGGCGTCCACGGCTCGTCGACGTCCCAGCCGTCCTCGAACAGCAGATCCTGGACCAGTGCACCCGTCGGCGCCTCGATGTTCGCCTTCCCCTCGGGCAGCACGCCGCGCTCGGGCTCGGTCACGTCGTCGACCAGCTTCTGCGCCAGTTCCTCGTCCCGCAGAGCGTCCGGTGCGATCGTCAGCCGCAGCAGTCCGGGACCGTCCAGCAGCCCCACGGCGAGAATCCGTCCGTCCCGGCTCCAGGTCCTGACCGCCGCGGCGGTCGCTTCCGCACCTGTCCGCCAGAACCAGCCCAGATCCCCCGGATGCAGTTGCATCGGCGCCCCCTCGTACTGCCACTCCCGCAGCACGCCCACAGCCTTGCTCAACCCGTCGATTCCCGGCTTGCCCATCACCATCGCCATACCCCCGATCACACACCACCGCCCAGCCGGTCCGCACCCGGTTTCCGGGCGGCCGGCGTGGCGGGGGTTCGGCCAGGTCCTAGGCGGCGTCGGTCCTGTGCGGTCCGGCGTCCGACTCCAGGCGCCGCAGGCGTGCTTCGATGCGGCCGTCGGTGATGCGGGTGTCGAAGGCGGGCTGCGGTGCCGTCGCGGGGCCGCGTACGTTCCAGCCGTCGGCCAGCCGGAACACGCTGCCGTGCCAGGGGCAACGGACGCAGCCGTCGCTGATCGTCCCTTCGGAGAGCGGACCTCCCATGTGACTGCACGCGTCGGCGAGAACGTGCACGGTGTTGCTGCTCTCCCGCACCACGAGGACCGGCACGTCGTCGACGTGCCGGCGGACCGCTCGGCCGACGGGGAAGTCGGCGACGACGCCGATCTCCTGCCACTCGGACTTCACGAGATGGGGCACCGCTTCCGCGTGGTTGGCGCCCGAAGCCTGCCGGTAGGCCAGGTGGCCGCCGAGCGTGCCTCCGAGTGCGACCGCCGCCAGCCCCGCGAAGCCGAGGGCCTTGCCCAGTCGGGTACGACCCTGTGTCCGGGCGGTGAACGACCCCGCGTACAGCGCCACGGCCGTGATGTTCGCCGCCGCGTGGACGAGTCCCACCCGCATCTGCTGTCGCTGCAGGTCGGCCCAGTCGACCCAGCCCGCCGCGGCCGCCGGGGGGACCGCGGCGAGCCCCACCCCGATCAAGACACGTGCTCCACGGCGCTGCCCGGGAAGCAGGTCGAGCACTGCCGCGGAGAACCAGCTGCCGATCGGCACCTGCACCAGCAGGGGATGGACGGGATGTCCCAGCCACCTGCCGTGCAGGAAGTCCCTGCCGCGTCCCAGAGGAAGCCCGTGCACGGCCCGCTGGACACGGTCGATCACCCGGTCGTTGCGTGGATGGCGCTCCAGGCGGTCCATCGCCGCGAGGAACCGGCCGGGGCCGGCGGACGACGAGAAGAAACGCTTCCGGAGTTCGGACCCATCGCTGCCCGGTGATTCGTCCCATCGGTTCATAGGAGCTGAGTAACCACGGGCGGGAACGCGAAACAGCATCCAGGTGGAGCCCAGGAGGCAGCAGCGTCGCGGGCGGCCGTGCAATTCACCCCACAGGTGCCGCCGGGGCGAAGTCGGAGCGTGTGGTTCTTCAGGCCTACGGGTACGCGGCCGGGACCCGAGAGGGCAACGATGGAGCCGTACACCATCCATCCCAGGAAGGAATTGGGCCATGTCCGATCAGGGAAACGAATTCATGACTCCGGAACCGGAAGAGGAGCCCGACTTCGCGGACGAGCACTCTCGCCCCACCTATGCCGATGAGCCCTCGACGGAGAACCCCGACGAGTCGGTTCCGTCGGGGGAGGGCGGCGACGGGGGAATGGACCCCGCCTGAAAGGCCGGGATTTGATCACGACCGTATAATGAGGCGCATGGCACATCGGCCGTCAGAGAAGCCGCGACTGCTGTCGGGTGGCAATCCGCAGATTCCGAAGGGCGACGGCGACGGACCTGTCCAGGCCTACATCGATGCGATGCCGGGCTGGAAACGCGATGTCGGCCGCCATCTGGACGACCTCGTCGTTCGGACCGTCCCGGGGGTGCGTAAGGCGGTCCGCTGGAACTCGCCCTTCTACGGCATCGAAGGCAATGGGTGGTTCCTCGGTCTCCACTGCTTCACGAAGTACGTGAAGGTGACCTGGCTCAACGGCTCGTCGTTGGATCCACTCCCTCCGGGCGACTCCAAGCACGAGCGCGTGCGCTACCTCGACATCCGCGAGGACGAGGAGGTCGACGAGGAGCTCCTCGCGAGCTGGATCCGTCAGGCCGCCGACCTGCCCGGTGACGATCTCTTCTGAGCGGGCCGTCCCGGCTGCAACCGTGCGCGGCACGCCGAACCCGCAGGACCTTCGATCCGTGCGAGGAGTGGATACCCCTTGTCCTGCCGGGGGTACGCTGAGAGCGGTGTTCCTCATGGAATGGCTGACAAGGCTTCCGGTGATCGCACGGCTGATGCGTACGCATGTGTGGCGATCGTACGAGCGGCTGGCCACGGTTCACTGGGCCCAGCTCGCCGCCGCCATCACCTTCACCAGTTTCATCGCGCTTTTCCCCCTGATAACCGTCGGGGCGGCCATCGGCGCCAAGCTGCTGAGCGACGACCAGCTCGGGAAACTCCAGGACAAGATCGCCGACCAGGCGCCGGGCCTTTCCGACCTGCTGGACCTGGACAACCTCGTCGCTCACGCCGGAACCGTCGGGCTCATCGCAGGCGCGCTGCTGCTCGTGATCGGCATCAACTGGGTCGGCTCCTTGCGCGGGTGCCTGCGCGCGGTTTGGGAGAAGGAGCAGGACCCGGGAAACCCGATCCTGCTCAGGATCAAGGACACCGGGGTGCTGGTCGGTCTCGGCGTGGTCGGGCTGGTCGCGATCGGCAGTTCGGTGTTCGCGAACGCTGCGGTCGGCTGGGCCGCCGACACGGTCGGGATCGAGGGAGGGGCAGGACGGGCGCTGCTGTTCGTGGCGGGCCTGGCCATCGCCCTGCTGGTCAACTTTCTGCTGTTGATCTACCTGCTCACCCGGCTGCCGCAGGTCCATCCTGGCCGACGTGCGGTCGTGGTCGCTGCCCTGATCGGTGCCGTCGGCTTCGAGCTGCTCAAGTTTCTGCTGACCGGCTACTTGCAGGGTGTCGCGGCGAAGAGCATGTACGGAGCCTTTGCCGTGCCGGTCGCCGTCGTCCTGTGGATCAACCTCATGGCCAGGCTGCTGCTGTACTGCGCCGCTTGGACGGCGACAGCGGTGCAATCCGGCGAAGCCGCTGTGGATGAGAGCTCCGGCCCCGGGGGCAGCCCCGCGGTCGGCGACGCACCACAGGGCGCGATGTCCGACGGCGGCGCACCAGCAGCACCGCCCCGCACGGTGCCTCCAGCGCACGGCCCGTGATGCCGAGCGCTGTAGCGGGTCACAACGCAGCCGACTGATGCGTCGCCGCATCACCGACGGGGACGACTTGGCTCAGTGACTCGCCCGTACTCGCCGTCCTGCGAACCAGGCGGTGATCACTGCCGCGCTCACCACCACGGTCGTCCGGACGCCTGAACTTCCGGCGCCGGCCATGACCAGGTCGCGAGCGCGGTCGAACGCGCTCAGCGGGACTCCGGCCAGCACGTTCGCGAGGGGTCGGCGGGGCACGGCCGGGTGGGGACGCGTGGGAGCGGTGCGCCGTACCGTCTCCCACGTGGTGCCCAGGCGCCTCAGCCTCGCGTGGTCATGGCCGAGCGCCTCCTGGAGCCGGGGAAGGAGCAGTTCCTCCTCGTCGCGGATGTCCTGCCGTATGAGGGAGAAGGCTTGGTCGACGAGCTCGTCGTGGCGGGGATCGGCCGGGTCGGTGCGTTCGACGGCGGCGACCAGGTCGTTGATTTCCTGATGCTCCTGTTCGACTCGCGAGGTCAGTTCCTCGCCGTCGTACGCGAGCCGCCGCAGCGCCGGCCACAGCACGGTCTCCTCGGCGAAGGCGTGGCTGAAGGTCAGCTGAATGATGTCCTTCAGCGTTTGCCGCCGCTCCTCCGGCGGCCTGCCGCCGGATACGTAGCGGTTCATGAGGTGGTCGAGCTTGGCGTGGTCCCGCCGTTGCCGGACCAGGACACTGGCCTCGCCGCCGAGCTCCTCGACGCTCTGCTGTGTGATGGAGGTGGACATCGGGGCCTCCTCAGCCCGTGTGGTGGCCGGCCGGTTCCGGCGTCGAGGCGGGGCCGTACCGACCCGAGGCGAAGTGCCCGTCACGGCCGCGACCGTTCCTCGACGCCGGACGATGTCAGCGGCCCCGTGTCGGGTTCGTCCCGCGGGCCAGCAGGAAGCCGAGGGCGATCATGCCGATGCCGAGGACGAAGTGGAGCCAGTTGTCGGCGGTGTTGAGGGGAACGAAGTTGGCGGCGCTGTCCTCGTCGATGATCAGGCCGTACAGCCACAGGGCCAGGTAGATGACCCCGCCGCCGATGAGGAAGGTGCGGGCGGTTGCGGCGGCCCGGGCCATGGCGAGACCGGCGATCCCGAACAGCAGGTGCACGAGGTTGTGCAGGATCGACACCTGGAACAGACCCAGCAGCTTGGCCTCCGAGTGATGCTCGGCGAATTCCATTGCGTCGTAGTTGGTGGTGATCCCCGGGATGAACCCGAGAACGCCGACGAGAAGGAACACCGCGCCGACGAGCATCGCGGCCTGCTGAACGGGTGACCTGGACATTGACGTGCGGAGTGTGGTCATGACGTGCCCTCCAGGGTTCGTCGCCTTCCCTGCTGGTTCCGCGAGTACCCAAGGCGTCTCGAAGGGCACTCCTTGAAGGCGGTGGACCTGTCGACGAAGGTGCTCGTGACCAGGCGACGGGAGGAGAGCTCGCACAGGCGGTGAGCCGGAGCTGTTCACGGCACAGCCGTGCCCGGCCGCTTCACCGGACGGGCGGGCCCGCCGTCCCCGTGGGGAATTCCTCGACGCCCAGCACCAGCAGCAAGTCCAGCCGCTCGCGGGCCTCGGCGTCCGCCGGGGTGAGCACCAGCAGCAGCTGCCCCTGGTCGGGAGTCATCAGGGTCTCGCAGTCCATCAGCAGGCGGCCCACCCGCGGGTGAAGCACGGTCTTGCGGTCGGCGCGCCGGACCGCCACCGCGTGCTCGGCCCAGAGCCGGCGGAAGTCGGCACTCGCTGCCTGCAACCGGTCGACGAGCCCGGCGACCGTGGGGTCGCCGGACCGGCGGCCGGCGGCCGCGCGCAGGTCGGCCACGAGCTGCCGGGCATGGTGCTCGTGCTCCTCGGGCGGGTGGACGGCCCGGGTGGCGGGGTCGGTGAACCAGCGGTCCACGAGGTAGCGCCGGTCGCCCGACAAGCCGGTGTGGTCGCCCGTGAGCAGGACGGCCGCCCGGTTCTGGGCAAGCACCTCGCCCAGGTCGGACAGCACCAGGGCCGGCGTGTCGCCGAGCAGGTCGAGCATGCGCACCAGGCCGGCGCGGGCCAGGCGGGCCACCCCGTCGGCGGGCGGGGGCCGGTGGCCGGCCAGGTGGAACAGGTAGTCGCGCTCGTCGTCGGAGAGGCGCAGCGCCCGGGCCAGCGCGCCGAGCAGCTGGGTCGAAGGCTGACTGCTGCGGCCCTGCTCAAGGCGTACGACGTAGTCCACCGACATGCCGGCGAGCATGGCCACCTCTTCCCGGCGCAGGCCCGTGGTGCGGCGGCGCGGGCCGTCGGAGATGCCGACCTCCGCCGGGCGGATCCCCTCGCGGCGGTGGCGCAGGAAGTCGGCGAGCTGGTCACGTTGCATGGCTCCATGCTCCCTTGCCGCGGGCGAGCCGATCCAGGGAGCGGCTCTCCCATGATGAACGCTCCGCTCCCGTACGCCGCGGCGCGCCCGCAAGGTGGGTGACGGATTCGACGACGAAGGAGAACGCGATGCAGACACGAACCCTGGGCAGCACCGGCCCGGCCGTTTCCGCGCTTGGCCTGGGTGCGATGGGCATGTCGGACGCATACGGCGCGGCCGACCGCGCGGAGAGCATCGCCACCGTGCACGCCTCGCTCGAGGCCGGCGTCACGCTCATCGACACCGGCGACTTCTACGCCATGGGCCACAACGAGTTGCTGCTCGCAGAGGCCCTGCGCGGCCGGGACCGGGACAGCTACCAACTGTCCGTCAAGTTCGGGATGCTGCGCGGACCGGGCCCCGACTTCGGCGGTGCCGACGCACGTCCCGAGGCGGTGAAGAACTTCCTGGCCTACTCCCTGAACCGGCTGGGCACCGACCACATCGACATCTACCGTCCCGCCAGGCTGGACCCGACCGTTCCGATCGAGGAGACGGTGGGCGCGATCAAGGAGATGATCGAGGCCGGGTACGTGCGACACGTCGGCCTCTCGGAGGTCGACGCGGCGACGATCCGCCGGGCGCACGCCGTGCACCCGGTCGCCGACCTGCAGATCGAGTACTCGCTGATCTCCCGCGCGGTGGAGGCGGACATCCTGCCCACGCTGCGGGAGCTCGGCATCGGCCTGACCGCGTACGGCGTCCTCAGCCGCGGCCTCATCTCCGGGCACTGGGCCGCCGGCCGCACCGCCGGCCCCGGTGACTTCCGTGCCGTCAGCCCGCGGTTCTCGAACGGCAACGTGGAACACAACCTCGCCCTCGTGGAGGCCCTGCGCCGGGTCGCGGACGCGAAGGGGCGCACCGTCGCCCAACTGGCCATCGCCTGGGTGGCCGCACAGGGCGAGGACATCGTGCCGCTGGTCGGCGCTCGCACCCGCGAGCGGCTGGCCGAGGCCCTGCCCGCGATGGAGCTGACCCTCACCGCGGACGACCTCGCCGAGATCGAGAAGGCGGTGCCACCGGGCGCGGCGCGCGGCGACCGGTATCCGTCCGCGTCCATGTCCGGCCTCGGCGTGGGGAACTGAGTCCGGCTCTCCGGCGACGCCCGTGCGCGGGGTCGTGCGGGAAGCAGGCACCTGTGCAACGAAGTTCTGCCCCGCACCGCGTGAGCCGGGTCTAGGAGGGGACCTCGGGCGGGTCGTCCGTGCGCAGCATGTGCAGGACGGCCCGCTCGGCGGGCCCCCGGGTGGCGGGAATGCCGTACGCGCCCTCGTCGCCGAGGTGTGGGAGGGCGGCGGCGATGGTGACGCCCTCTTCGTACAGCTCGATCACTCGCGGGTTGATGTAGGAGTTGCGGCAGATCGCGGGGGTGTTGCCGAGGTATCCGGAGACCTCGCGCACCGCGCGGGCGATGGCACGGCGGCGGGCGGTCTCGCTGCGCGCGACGGATTGTGAGACGGCGAGCGCGACGGCGGCCATGACCGTGGCGTGCCAGGTGCGGAAGTCCTTCGCGGTGATCTCCAGGCCGGCGATCTCCTGGAGGTACGCGTTGACGTCGGCGCTGCTCACGTTGTGCCAGGCGGGCCGCTCCCAGTACGCGAGGAGGCGGTCGCCGCCGCCGCGGCGGCGCAGCAGCGCGGTGAGGCTGCGGCAGACGGCGGGGTCGGCGACGGTCTGGACGATCTCCTTGCCGTGCTTGCCGGTGTACGTGAAGAGGACGGCGCCGCCCTGGCAGCAGGAGTGTTCGCGGAGCAGCGTGGTCAGGCCGTAGCTGTTGTTCAGCTCGGTGTACTGGTCGCTGCCTATGCGGAAGAAGCCGAGGTCGAGGAGGCGTACGGCGGTGGCGAGGACCCGTTTACGCGTCAGGCCACGGTCGCCGAGGTGTCCTTCGACGGCCTCGCGTACGGCGGGCAGCGCCTCGGCGGCGTCGAGTACGTGGTCGTGCTTGGCCTGTTCCTGCTCGGCGCGGAACTGCGGGTGGTACAGGTACTGGCGGCGGCCGGCGGCGTCGGTGCCGACGGCCTGGAGGTGGCCGCCTGGTCGGGTGCAGATCCACACGTCGCTCCAGGCGGGCGGGACGACGAGCGCGCGGATGCGGGCCAGCTCGGCGGGGTCGCGCAGCGGCTGCCCCTCGGCGTCCAAGTAGCGGAAGCCGCGCCCGTGTCGTTTGCGGGTGTAGCCGGGATCGGTGGGCCGGCTGTGGTGAAGACGCAACCCCGCCTCCTCGGACGCGATCGGCCGTCGACATGAGCCGATCCTCCTGTTCCACCTCGCCGCAGCGCGTCTCCTCACGAAGGGCGCTGCTGCACACCTCGCTCCTGTCCGGATACGCCGGCCACAAACTCGCCCCGTCCCGACGCTGGTTCACCGGTTTCCTCGGCGTTCGAGGTAGATGGAGGTGAAGACGGCGACCTTGGCGCGCAGCGCCCAGGGATCGAAGGGCTTGCTCATGTAGTCGACGGCGCCGGCGGCGTATCCGCGGGCGGAGTGCTCCGGATCGACACCCATCGCGGTCAGGAAAATGATGGGGACGTCGCGGGTCCTCGGCCGGCGCTTGATGTGGGCGCACGTCTCGTAGCCGTCCATCTCCGGCATCTGCACGTCCATGATGATGACGGCGAAATCGTCGTGGTCGAGCAACGCCTTGAGCGCCTCGCGGCCGGAAGAGACGGTGACGAGCTCCTGGTCCAGTGTCGCCAGCACCGCGGTCATGGCGAGGAGGTTGTCCGCCTGGTCGTCGACGATGAGGATCTTGGGCATGTCCTGCGGCTGCGAGACGGCGGGCAGAGCCGCAGGCCGCTCCACGGCCTCCAGTTGACGTTCGAGGAGGTCGCAGCGTGCCTCGGCGGCGGCACGCTGTTCCCGTGCCTCACGCAGTTCGTTGTCCAGGCGGGAGACCTCCATCTCGAGGTCGTTGCGCTCCTGGAGGAGTTCGGTGACGTCGGAGTGGGCGGCAGCGAGCTTGTCCGCCCGCTCCCGTTCGGCGCTCCGGTCGGCTTCCAGCTGGTTGAGACGTACCTCCAGATCGGCGATGCGGTGCGTGCGGTCAAGGAGCGCGTCGCCCAGGACGTCGCCGCGGACGCTGGAGCGCCGGGACACCCGGTCGGCGTCGGCCAGTTGCTGTTCCAGGAGTTCGACCGCGTGCTTGGGCGAGGAGGCGGCGTCGACCGCCGAGCCGTACAGGCCGCGAACGAACTCGATGGCCTCCGTGGTGACGGCGGTTCCACGGTGCTCGGCAAGGTCCGTGAAGAGGTCCATGATCACTTGCCACGGGGGTAAACGGGTCCCGTTCAGGTAGCGCGAGAACGTCCCGGGATCGCGCCGGCGCCGCGCCGCATAGCGTCGTACGGAGACCTCCATCCCTTCGAACAGCTCCCGCAGCGCCTGGGCGAGAGCGCGGGACGCCTCGGTGAGATCGTTGCCGAGAGGTCGCAGCTCACCCACGGTCTTCCGCCTCTCCGGCGCCGGCACCCGCCGCTTCGCGGCAGCCGGCGGTCTCGGCGGCGATGAGGCGGTTGAAGAAGGGCACCGACAGCCCGGCGGTCGCGAGGCCCGCGAGAACGCTGCGGGGCGTTCCCTCGCCGGCGAGCGCGGTCAGAACTCCCGCGGTCACGCCGCCGATCAGGGCGAGCAGGAACACCAGGGTCGCTCTCTGGGACAACAGAGGCCGGTCCACCACAGATCTCCGTCCATTCAACCCGTGCAGGGGCAACGGGACTTGTCACGCTTCCGGCGGATTGCCGGAGCGGGGAATCACAGAATGGCGGGCAGTGGGGGCGATGCGCTCCGCGACCGGAGAAGAAGTGCAACAGCGATCGCTGTTGGCACCGGGTCCCTCTGCGGGCGGTGTCGGTTTCCGCTGGTCGGAGCGGCGTGCACGTGACCGTTGCCTGGCGTTGCCCTGCAACGCTGCTGACGCGTTGCCGCGGGCACAGCGGAAAACCGGCTCGCGGGCCGTTCGTCCGGCGCCGTCGGCACGCCGCCCGGGCTCAGCGACCGAGCACCGTGGACCGTCGGCCTCCGCCGGTCCGCTCACCGGCGAGCAGATCTTCGAGGGCGCCACCGGAGCCGTCGCCGACGCGCCGGCAGCCCGAGCCGGTCCAGGCCCGGGCGGCGTCACGCCGCCCACCGCCCCGGCCCGCCACACCGACGTCGCCCGGTAGCCCGCGGGAACGCCTCCGGGGCGTAGCGGGGCGCTGCGTCGCCAAGCGCTGCGTTCGGGGTACGTCGGCCCGCGCAGGGTTCACGTTGCCCGGTACGGGCACCCGCGACGGTGTCCGCTTCCCTCGCGACAGGAGCAGATCGTCGTTGACCAGTCACATGTCTCAGGCAGCAACGAAGCTGCCCGTCGGCGTCAGGCTCGCCGCGCGGGCCGCACGCGGCATCGCGCGCCGACGCCGCGCGCCCGCTCTGCACCCCTTCGGTGTCAGCTGCAACGGCGTCCTCGAGATACATCCGGCCGGTCTTCCTTGGGGCGAGCCGTGGCTCGACGACCCGGGCGTCTACCAGGTCCGGCTGCGGTGGTCACGCGCCGCCGGGCTGACCGGGCGGCTGCCGGACGCACTGGGCCTCGCTGTGCGTGTGTACGACGCCGGAGGCCCCGATCGCCCCTTGGACCTGCTGCTGACCAGCAGCGGCAGCGGGCCGCGGACCAGACATCTGCCCAGGCCCCGGCTCGACGCGCTCGCCGGCCCCTACTCCACGTTGCTCGCCTACCGGATCGGCGACCGGGAGGGCACGCTGGCCGCACATCCGGTGGTGACCTCCCCCTTCGCGCCCGGCGACCTCGCAGGTCTGCGCAGAACCCTTCAGGCGGCCCCGGTCACGTTCCACCTGTGCGCGGCGCAGGCAGGGCAGGCGTGGCGCGCCCTGGGGACGCTCACCACAGGGCCGCCCCACGACCTTCCGCCCGAGGAGACCGTCTCGTACGACCCCTGTCTGAACCGCCTGCCGCATCTGCACCCGACCGCCAGGCTCGGCAGGCTGCGGGAGGCCGCCTACGCCGCCTCCAGGGCGGGAAGACGCGCCGACCGTCCACGGTCGTGACCTCGCCCGGCGCCTACGGATGGGTTACAGAGGAAGACAGGAAGAGATCGAGCCGGTCGGGATGCACAGTGCGACCCCGAACGAGCGTCGCGCCGAACGGAGCGGGACCGGCCCGCGGAGAGGAGAACGGAGGCGGTGATGATGACCGAGGGCAGCATGGCGGACGACGTCTATCAGCCGATGGGCAGGAACGAAGAGCAGGAGGACGCCGCACCTCTGGACCTCCAGAACACAGTGGGCGAGCGTAGCTACGACGACATTCTCGACGAGGGCTATTCGCCGCCCGAGCGGCCGCTCGGGGTGGAAAAGACCGGTACCACCGCGTCGGAGCAGCACGACGGCGAGACCCTCGACCAGCGGCTGGCCCAAGAGCTGCCCGACGCCGGAACGGACGAGTCGGACGGCATCGGCGACCTGCCCGGCGGCGAGGGGGAACCGATCGATCCCGAGGCAGGGACCGAACGGGCAGGACGGCTCGTCGCGCCGGACGAGGGCGCCCACCCGGACACCGACAAGGAGCTCTTCGCCTCCGACGTGGGCATCGACGCGGGCGCGGCCGGGGCCGAGGAGGCCGCCATGCATGTCGTGCGCGACAACGACCTCGAACGGTCGGAACGGGACATGGACAGGGGAGGGACGTGAACCCCGGCCGAAGCCCGTGCCGCGGACGCGCGCGGCGGTCGGACGTCACGGCCGTGACCCGGCGCTGCGCATGAAGCAAGCCGGTGCACCGGTCATGCCGGGCACGCTGAAGGGAAGCGGGAGTGTACGAACGTACCTTCTGGGGTGTACGGTCGTACGCATGGCGACGGACCACTTTGCTGACGACCCTCGCACCAACCTGGAGCGCATGCTCGCGGGCGACCTCTACATCGCCGACGACCCGGCGATCGCCCGCAGACAGCAGCAGGCCATGCGGCTCGCCGCCCGCTACCACGCCGCACACCTCGAGGACCCGGCGAAGGCCCGGCCGATCCTCGAAGAACTGCTCGCCTCCGCGGGCGAGGACGTCGAGGTGCGCCCACCGCTGTACGTCGACTACGGCAGCAACATCACCATCGGGGCCCGCACCTTCGTCAACTACAACCTGACCGCGCTCGACGTCGCCCGGATCACCATCGGCGAGGACTGCCAGATCGGCCCGAACGTCCAACTCCTCACCCCCACCCACCCGCTGGAGCCGCAGCCGCGGCGCGACAAGCTCGAGGCCGCCATGCCCATCACCGTCGGGGACAACGTCTGGCTCGGTGCAGGTGTCATCGTCTGCCCCGGCGTGACCATCGGCGACAACAGCGTCATCGGCGCCGGCTCGGTGGTCACCAAGGACATTCCCGCCGACGTCGTCGCCGTCGGCAACCCCGCCCGGCCGATCCGCCACCTCTGAGACACGGCACCCATGGCTACCGGACACACCGACCCGCAGCGGCGCGAACGGATCATCGCCGCCACCCTCGACCACATCGCCGACGAAGGCATCGCCGGCGTGTCCCACCGCAAGATCGCCACCCGCGCCGGCGTACCTCTCGGCTCGATGACCTACCACTTCGCCGGCATCGACGAGCTGCTCCGCGAAGCCTTCACCCGCTTCGCCGACCACTTCGTCGCCGTCTTCGAGCACCACCTGGGCCGCGTCGACAGCCCGGAGCAGGCGCGCGAAGCGGTCACCGACCTCATCCACACACTCTCCGAGGGTCCGCAACGCGACCTGGTCCTCACCCACGAGCTCTACACCCTCGCCGCCCGACGCCCGGAGTACCGGGAACTGACCCAGGCGTGGATGCTCCGCAGCCGGCATCTCCTGGAACGGCACTTCGACCCCGACACCGCCCGCCAACTCGACGCACTCATCGAAGGACTCACCCTCCACCGCGCCCTCGACCGCGCACCGCACGACCGCGCACTCACCCGCGAAGCGGTCAAGCGCATCACCACCACCGCCTAGCAGCGGCCACAGAGCAGCCTGTGGGGGCGCGGCCCTGACACCGCGTCCCCACAGGCACGAGCACGTCACTGCGGGGCCATGCGTGCGGCAGAGGGGCACGCCGTCCTCGGCCGGTGCCGGGTTGCCAGGGTGGGCGTCCTCGGGCTGTACATCGCGCTGGAGGAACTCACCGAGCAGTGACCGCGGTCCCGCCGGGTCCGGGCTCGGGGCGCATGCCGAACAAGAACCGCGTCACCCGGGTCCTGCGTATCGCGTACTCGTACACGACGAGGATCACCGCCAGTGAACCGGCCACGATCGCCGCGTACTTGACCAGGATCGGCGCGGGCCGGCCCACCACCGCGTACGCGAAGGCGACGACGACCGGCTGGTGCAACACGTACAACGGCAGTGCGGCGAGGGTGAGATATCCCCACACCCGTCCACCCCGGCCCGTGGGACGACCACCTCCCCGGGGCCTGTCCAGCAGTCCCAGGATCGCCATGACCCAGCACCACCCCGCCGCCCCGAACAGCGCCCGGGTGGCCAGCGCGAGCGGGCTCCACGCGGTGAACGGGTCGTCCCCCGCCACGAACCCGGGTGCGGACGCGGCGAACAGGGCGAGCCCCAGCAGCCCGACCGGTACGGCGAGGCGGCGCAGGGCGGCGCGGAACCGGGCGTCGTCGGCCAGTGCGTAGCCGCAGAGGAAGAACAACAGGTAGGCCCAGCGGTTCCAGCCCGCGTAGTCCTCCTCCATGCCCAGCAGCGCGTTGAGCAACGCGAGTGGCAGCACGGGCAGCAGAAGCAGTCCGGGCCTGCGGGCCATCGCCGCGGCCGCGTGCTCGCCGGCGACCGCGACCACGCCCGCGACCGGCACGAGGAGCAGGCAGAAGGCGAGGAGGAGCACCACGAACCACAGGTGGCCGGTCTCGAAGTAGCGGCCGTCGAGGACGAACGGGAAGTCACCGAGGTCGAGACGGACGGTGAGGAAGCGGGGCCAGAAACGCCAGTACGACTCGTGGTAGCCGGGGTCCGCCGCCCTCAGCCGCAGCCACTGCGGGAGGGGATTGAGGGCGAGCGAGGCGACGACCAGCGGAACACCGAGGCGCAGCAGGCGTTCGCGGGCGAACCTGCCGGGGCCGCGGCGCCGGATCGAATGCCGGGTGCCGAGGCCGGCAACGAGGAACAGCATCGGCATCGCCCACACCACGCCGAATCCCGCCAGCACCGTGACGGCGTACGCCGTCTCCGCGTTCTTGACGTAGAAGTCGTCGTCCGGCGCGAAGACGAGGGCGGCATGGAAGAAGACCAGGCCGAGAACGATCAGGGCGCGCAGCGCGTCCAGTTCGCGGCGCCGAGGAGCGGGCGCCCGTGGCTCGGTCTCCGTCTCCGTGTTCATGTCCCCCCTGCCTTCGGCCCAGTATGGGAGAGGACGTGCATGGAGGACAGCGTTCCTCCGGGAGCAGGCGGTCCATGGTCACCGTTCGACGGCGGGCCGGAAGACGACGGGCCGGAAAGCGTCCCGTACGTCGGACCTGGCGGTGGAGACGAACTCGTCACCGCCCGGCCCGAGGTCCGTCGGGCCGTAGTACTCGTAGTGCAGGACCCTCGGGCAGCTGCCGCCGCTGATCTGCACCTCGCGCGGGTCGACGCGCTTTCCGGTGCGCAGTTCGTAGACCTTCAGCGGGATCTTGACCTTGTGGAAGGTCACCTGGTGGGGGAGGTACTCGGACAGGTCGTTCTCGTAGTAGCACGTCTCGACGGCGGCGCCGTTCTCCGCCGTGTCCGCGCAGACCACGAGCGCGGCCTTGGCCGGGTCGCTGGTGCGCCAGTCGCGGGGGAGCTTGTCGGTGTATTCGGTGTCGCCGAGGAACAGCGCGCGGTTGGACCCCTTGCGGTACGGCGGGGCACCGCTGTACTTGGCGGGATTGTCGCAGTAGCCGGTCGACGTATCGGTCGTGGCCTCCACCAAGCGGCGTACCGTGTCCAGTTCGATGGCGCGGCCGGCCTTCTCCACGCCGCTGTGTGCCTCTTTCGTCCGTGCGTCGTCCGGGTACTCGTCGAGCAGGCGCTGGTAGCGCGCCCGCGCCTGCTGCCAGTCGTCCTCGTCCATCAGGTCGTCGCCGCATCCCACCAGCGCGGCGGGTCCTGTACGCGCCGCCGTGTCGGCGGACCGGTCCAGTACGTCGCGGGTGGGCTCGCGGTCGCGGAGCCAGTCGGTGATGTCGGCGGTGTCGCAGGGGTCCTTGGTGGGCAGGCCGTCGAGGAAGGCGTCCAGGACCGTCGCGACGGTGTTCTCGTTGCCGGGCTTCCTCAGGACGAGGGCGAGGACCGCGAAGCCCTCCTCCAGGTTCTCGACGTTCCCGTCCCGTCCGGCGGCCAGCGTGGAGGCGGCCCGCTCCAGCCGGTGGCAGGCCTCCACCACCGCATCGCCGGGGTCGACCACCGGTGCGGCAGCCAAGCGGTGGCCGAACCACACCTCGGCCTGCGCGTCCACGGCGGTTCCGCAGTCGCCGCCCTCGCGGGCCTCGTTCACGCGGTCCTCGATCCCGTAGGCGTCGACGCGCAACAGCACGGCGGTCAGCAGCACCGCGACCGTGACCGCCAGGGTGCCCGCGCGCTGCCCGCGCCGTACGACGTGCTCCGCGCGCCCGCGTGCCAGGAACCAGCCGTGGGCGGTGCCGGCCACCCACCACAGGAGCAGCAGGATCTCGCACCAGGCCGCTGCGGCCGAGGCGGTGAGGCCCAGGAGCATGACCGTGCCGAGGGCGGCGAGCGCGGCCAGCCATCGGTGGCCCAGCAGCAGATGTCCGATGCCGAGCAGCGAGGCGTTGCCGAGTGCCGCCGCCACCGGGTCGCACGGCGTCGGCGGCGTCCTGGGCGGCTCCGGCGGTTCCCCCGGGGACCGGAACGGGTCGTGTTCGTGCGTCGGGTGGTCCATGGGTGATCACCCCTGAGGCGCGGTCGCCGGGCCGCGTACGGAGAACCAGTGGCCCGACCTCTCACCGCACACCACCCACAGCGCGACCCCATCGATGCCGAGGACGACGAGCGCCGCGAGGCTGGGCGTCCCGGCGGCCAGCGAGCCGAGGAGACCGATGAGCGTCGAGAGCGCCACGAAGATCAGCCACGCGGCGAGCACCACGCGGATCCAGGGGCGGCGCTTGCGGGCCAGGACGACGCAGACGACCTGGAGCGCAGCAAGCCCCCAACAGAACAGCGCCACGAACCAGGCCAGGCCCATCGGCATGAGCAGGTCCTGGCCGTGCTCCTGTTTGCTGTAGTTCTCCTCTAGGACCGCCCAGCCGCCGAAGGCCGTGCCCAGCGCGTGCGCGGCGACGATCACAAGGACGAAGATGAGGGCCCCGGACATGCGCGCCGTCGCGGGGGGACCGGCGGGACCGGGTGGATACGGAGAGCTCTGCATCGTGGATCACCTCACGTTTTCGTTGTCCGGCAGGTCGTGGCCGCGGGCCCGGTCCACTTCGTGGACGGCGCTCCGCGGGTCGTCGGTGTATGCGGATACGGGAGGCCCGAGCCCTCTCCTGTTCGCCGGCTCGGACCGCCGTGGGCCGTCCCGGCCACGTCCCTCGGGTATTCGACCGCCCTTCGCGGTTGTTCAGCAGGTCCTCTACCGGTGCCGAACAATCCGGGACGTGGACCGGACGATGCGGGCGGGAGGAATCGTGCGGATCGAGTGAACGCCCGTGCCCCGCCTGCCGATACACCGGAGGCTCGGTTGCGGCCGTCTCCGTGACTGCCTACCGTGGGCGCCCGAGCGGACGCGCTGGGTGATGGCTCGGCGCGACGTGGGTGTACGAGGGTGGGGCGGGCACGTGTCGGGACGACCAGGACCGGGGCGCACCGAGGGCGAGTTGGATCCGCAGGCCGGACCGGTGCCGCGGTTCGCCGCCGAACTGCGCGCGCTGCGCGAGTCCGCTGGGAGGCCCACGTACCGGGCGATGGCTCAGCAGGCGCGGTACGGGGTGACCACCCTGTCGCAGGCGGCGGCCGGGAAGCAGCTGCCCACCCGCGCGGTGACGCTCGCCTACGTGAAGGCGTGCGGCGGCGACGTGATCGAATGGGAGCGGCGCTGGCGCGAGGCGTCGGCACAGTCGGCCGCCGAGGCCGCCGACGACGAGACCTGCCGGCCGCCGTACCGTGGCCTGACCCGGTTCGAACCGGGCGACGCCGAACTGTTCTTCGGCCGCGACCAGCTCGTGGAGCGGCTGACCGAGCTGAACCGCAAGCACCGCTTCACCGCCGTCTTCGGCCCCTCCGGCAGCGGCAAGTCCTCGCTGCTGCGCGCCGGCCTGATCCCCCGGCTGCGCACCCCGGGCGACGGCGAAGGCGCCGGAGAACGTGACGCCGCGCCCGCTGCCGTGCGGATCCTCACGCCCGGTGCGGACCCGTTGCGCACGCACGCCGACCGGCTCCTGCCCGTACCCGGCACCGACGCCGACACCTGGCTGATCGTCGACCAGTTCGAGGAGCTGTACACCCTCGGCGCCGACCCGGCCGACCGGGACGCGTTCATCGACCGCCTCGTCGCCGCCACCGACGCCGACAGCCGGCTGCGCGTCGTCATCGCGGTGCGCGCCGACTTCCTCGGCCGTTGCGCCGAACACCCCCGTCTCACCGCCGCGTTGCAGGACGCTACGCTGCTCGCCGGGCCGATGAGCCGCGCGGAGCTACGTGAGGCCGTCGTCCGCCCGGCCGCCGCGGACGGCCTGATCGTCGAACGCTCCCTGACCGACCGCCTCCTGGACGAGGTCGAGGGCGCCCCGGGCGGACTGCCGATGATGTCGCACGCCCTGCTCGAGACGTGGCGCCACCGCAGCGGCCGCGCCCTGACGGAGACCGCGTACGAAGCGGCCGGCGGGCTGCACGGCGCCGTCGTCCGGACGGCCGAGCAGGTGTACGGCGAACTCACCGCGTCTCAGGCCGAGCTGGCCCGCCGTATCCTGCTCCGCCTCGTCGCCCCCGGCGACGGCACACCCGACACCCGTCGCCCCACCGCGCATACGGAGCTCGACTTCGGCGGCCCCGCCGACACCCGAGTGGTACTGGAACGCCTGGTCCGCGCCCGTCTCATCACCTTCGACGACGGCACCGTCGACCTCGCCCACGAAGCCCTCATCACCGCCTGGCCCCGCCTGCGCGCATGGATCGACGCCGAACGCGACCGGCTGCGCGTCCACCGCTCGCTCTCCGAGGCGGCCCGCACGTGGCAGGCACTCGGCCGGGAGAACGCCGCGCTCTACGCCGGTTCCCGTCTGCACGCCGCCCGCGACGCCTTCCCGCAGGACACCGCATGGCCGCACAGCGCCGCGCAGGAGGGGCGTGAGGACCACCTCACCGATGAACTCACGCCGCTGGAACGGCAGTTCCTCACCTCCTCGCTCCGGCGCCGGCACCGCGCCGTACGCCTGCGCCGTACGGTCGTGGCCGTACTGGCCGCGCTCGTGCTGCTCGCCACCGGCACCGCCGTCGTCGCCCTCCAGGCGCGCGCCACGGCCCAGGCCGAACGGGACGACGCCGTCTTCGGCCGCCTCACCGCCGAGGCCGACGGCGTCCGCGGGACCCGTGCCGGGCTGGCCGCCCGGCTCGACGTCGCCGCGTACCGCATGCGCTCCACCCCGGACCTGCGGACCCGGCTGGCCTCGGACGCCGGCCGGGCGCTGGCCACCCGGCTGCCCGGCCACGGCGGCCTCGGCAGCTCCGTCGCGTTCGCCCCCGACGGCCGCACCCTCGCCAGCGGCGGCCACGACGGAAACGTCCGGCTGTGGGACACCGCCACGCGGCCCGGGTCCGAGGGCGGGCCGGAAGGCACGGGCAGGCTCCTGGGCGAACCGCTGCGCTTCCGTACGGGACCGGTCGGGGCGGTCGCCTTCGCACCGCCGGCCGGAAACCTGCTGGTGGCCACCGGGAAAGGCGGGGGAGTCCAGCTGTGGGACGTACGCGACCGGGCGCGGCCCCGCGCCGTCGGCCGGCCGCTGGTCAGTCACGACGAGGAGAACATCGTCTCCGTCGCGTTCGCCCCCGACGGCTCGACGCTCGCCACCGCCGGCGACGACGGGACCGTACGGCTGTGGGACCTGAGCGACCCGGCCCGCCCCACCCCGCTCGGCGAGCCCGCCAGGGCCGACGGCTCCGAGGCGGGCAGCGTCCGAGCCGTCGCCTTCGCCCCGGACGGGGACACACTGGCCACGGCCGGCTTCGACGGGACCGTACGGATGTGGCGGTTCACCGAGGACGACGGGATCACGCTGCTCGGCAGGCCACTGCGCGAACACACCGCCTCCGTCTGGACGCTGGCCTTCTCCCCGGACGGCCGCACTCTGGCCACGGCCGGCTTCGACGAGACCGTACGGCTGTGGGACGCGTCCGACCCGAGCCGCCTCGAGCCACTGGGCGAACCGCTCACCGAGCACACCGCGCCCGTCATGTCGGTGGCCTTCAGTGCCGACGGCCGCACACTGGCGACCGCGGGCGAGGACGACTCCCCGATCCTGTGGAACGTGGCCAATCCGGCGTACCCGCAGCAGCTCGGGGAGCCGCTGACCGGTCACACGGAGGCCGTGTGGGATGTGGCCTTCCATCCCGACGGCCGTACCCTCGCCAGCACCGGCGCCGACCACAGCGTCCGCCTCTGGCACCGGCCGCCGACCGTCCTCACCGACTTCACCAACCCCCTGACCGCCGTCGCCTACAGTCCCGACGGCCGCCTGCTCGCCGCCGCCAGTACCGACGACGCGCTGATCCGCCTGTGGGACGTACGTGAGCCGGGCAACCCCCGCCGCATACCGCGCACGCTCGCCGGCCACGAGGACGAGGTGCTGACCGTCGCGTTCGCCTCGGACGGCCGTACGGTGGCCAGTGGTTCGAAGGACGGCACCGTACGGCTGTGGGACGTCTCCGCGCCCGAACACCCCGCCCCGCTCGGCGAACCGCTGCACGCGCACGACGGCGCCGCCCTCTCCGTCGCCTTCGCCCCGGACGGCCGGACACTGGCCACCGGCGGCGAGGACGACACGGCGCGGCTGTGGGACGTACGACGGCCGGACCGCGTACGGCCGCTCGGCGGACCGCTGCGCGGCCACACGGACGCTGTCACCTCCGTGACCTTCGCGCCGGACGGCCACACCCTCGCCACCGGCGGCGAGGACGACACGGCGCGGCTGTGGCACGTACGCGATCCGGCGCGGGCACGGCCCGCAGGCAGAGCGCTCACCGGGCACGACCAGACGGTCGCCGCGGTGGCCTTCGCCCCGGACGGGCAGACGCTGGCCACCGGCAGCGGCGACCGTACGGTGCGGCTGTGGGACGTACGACGGGCCGACCGCGTACGTCCGGTGGGGGAGGAGCTGGCCGGGCACCGCGGGCCGGTCACGTCCGTGGCCTTCGCCCCGGACGGTCGCACGCTCGCCACCGGCAGCGGCGACCATACGGTCCGCCTGTGGGACGTGGCCGACCCGGCCCGCGCCGAACCGTTCGGCCAGGAACTCGCCGGCCACCTCGAGACCGTCACCTCCGTCGCGTTCAGCCCGGCCGGCGACACCCTCGCCTCCGCCGGCTACGACCTGACGGCCCGGGTGTGGACCCTGGACGCGGACCGCGCGGCCGACTACGTCTGCGACCGCACCGGCGGCGTCCTCACCCGCGCCGAGTGGGAGGAGCACCTGCCGCAACTCCGCTACCGGGAGGCGTGCGAGGGGCGTTAGGGCCGCCAGGGGCGCTCAGGGGGTGGTGAACCTCAGCACGGCTCCGTCCTCGTTGTGCGCGACGACGGTCGCCTTCAGTTCGTCGCCGAACCCGGCCTCACCGCCCGCGCCACCGAGTTGCATCAGGGTGCCTGCCGTCTGGAAGGTGACGACGTCGTCCCCCACGGAGACATGCACGCTCACCCCGTTCGCCGTGATGTCGGCTGTGGAGGTCACGAGGACCTCGCACTCGCCGTCCGAACAGGCGCCTGTGTTCCTGCCGTCCGCCGCCTTGGGCAGCGGGCTGGTGGGGTCGGGGGCGGGCGAGGACGCCTCGGCGGGCTTCCAGCCCGGGGCGCACTGCTCCGCCCGCTGATAGGCGGCCGCGAGCTGGGCGTCCTTCTTCGTCAGCGCGAGCAGGTCCGGCTGGGGCGAGGTGAGGGACTGCACGAGTTTGTCGACGCCTGCGGCACTGCCCTCGGCGTCGTCGAAGGCCGCGGACGGGGACACGTTGTCGAGTTCGGTCACGACACCCTTCACCTTCTTCAGCCAGGCGTCGAGCAGCCGGTCGGCCGCGGGAACGCCCGACCGGCCGAGGGCCTCCAGGTCGCTTTCCACGTCCTCCACCGTCCTCGGTGCCCCGGAGAGGTAGCTGACGGCAAGGGCCTGGGCGGACAGGCCGCCTTCGTCCGCCTCCCGGATCTCCTTCAGATCCGCAGAGCTGTCCGTCCGAAGCGCCTTGAGCGCGCCCGTCGATCCGCACATGCCGCCGACCCACGTCACCAGTTCCTTGGACGGCGGCCGTGCCGGAGTCGGCTCGGCCGGCCGCTTGCCCGACGCGTCGGCCTTCTCGCCCGGCCCGCCCCCGCAGCCGCCGAGAGCCAGTACCAGCCCGGCGGCCACGAGGGCGACGCTCCCCCTCTTGAACATCCGACGACCTCTCTCCGTGTGCTGAACCCGTCTGGGCCGGGCCGGATGCCCGGCACCGTACGACCAGTTCAACGGGGCGCGGATTGTTCGGTCACCCGGTCCGCAGCAGTGAACAACGCCCCGGGGCCGGCCGCAGCTCGGATCAGCGCGGCGCGGCAGTGTTCAGCAGGCGCTCCCGCTCGTCCGCGCTGAGCAGTCCGGGCGGAAGGGTCTCGTCGCCCAGCAGCCCGCGGAGCAGGGGCGCATGGTCGTCGACGGGAACTCTTCCCGGGGAGGGAGGTCCAACGCAACTGCAGAAGCCTGCGTCGAACGGAGAAACCCCTCGCGGCCGGTCTGCCGGCGGCGAGGGGTCCGCTATTTCTGAGGTTGCTGCTTCGACGTGTCCTTGAAGCGCCCCAGAGCCTTGATCAGAGCGCTTCGTGGGGAGCCTGCCGGCTTGGCGGCCGTGTCCTCCGGGGCCGGGTGCGGCACGCTGCCGGAGCCGGTCGCCTCTGCCAGCGCGGCCTGCGCGAGTTCGGCTGCTTCCCGGTACAGGTCCCGGGACCTGGTCATGGCCTCGAGAGCCTCCGCGTACTTGGTGACGAGCCGGCGGGTGTGGGCCAACTCCTCCTCGATGGTGAGCAGATGCCAGCGGTGGCGCAGGCTGTCGAGCGCCTGTTCGGCGTCGGCCGTCAAGGTACGCGGCAGCTCGGCGAAGGCGGTGACCTTCTCGACGAGTTCGGTGGGCTCCGAGCCGTCCAGGAAGACGCTGCGGACGGCGAAGCGTTCAGCGTCGTACTCCGGGCCCGCTGACGCCGTGGGCAGGACCACCGCCCCGCCCCGAGGCACCCGAACGTGTAGGTCCCTCATCGCCCAATTGACGATCTGGAACTGTTCCGGCGCGGCTCGGTGCTCCACCACCCGATGGCGCAGGCTCGGCGGCAGGAAGGGTGTGAGAGGCCGGCGGCCGCGTGCGTCGGGGGTCATCGCCTCGTGGACGACGATGTGGACGTTCCAGCTGGAGCGGCTGCAGTCCTTGAGCAGACGACGCATCTCCTTGTCGTCGTCCGGCAGCCGATTGGTGGTCCGCAGCCGCAGACCGGGGACGGCGTCGTGGTCCCACTCGATGCGGTCGCTGTCCGGCCAGAACATCGTCGCGGGGGAGGGCCACCGCTGGTCCCAGGTCCGTTCCGCCTTCGCGGCCAGCACCCATCCGACCGCTTCACCTTCGCGTTGCCTGCCGTGGGAGTCGAAGCACGTCAGCTGGGCGCGCACGGTCACATCGCCGTCCACGCGCCAGCGGGCCTCGAAGAGGCGGCGTACGGAGGGGTCCGGTTCGGCGGCGTTCTCGTCGGTGTCGGGTGCGGGGGGCAGGCCGACCGCACCGGCTGCGTAGGCATCACTGGCATCGGCAGGAGCGAGGTCGAGGAAGTCGTCGACGACCCCGGCGGCCTTGAGCGCGATGAGGTTGCGCCGGACGTCCTGCTCGGGCGTCGGTCCGAGGTGGCGCCCGTGCCCCAGCCACGTCGTGTCGGGGGCGGTGGTCGAGGAGGTACTGGTCTTCGGCATGGAGTCGTTCTGTCAGGGGGTCGCGGGCAGCTCCAGTATGGTCCGGACGCCCGGCGGGAAACACAGGAGGGGGAGGCCCGAGATCACGGGTCAGGATGCGCTTTGTCCGCTTATGGGTCGCGGGAGGTTGCTGGCGCCGGCCGGCTCCAGGTGGTCCACGCGGCGAAGGTGTCGATCACGCGCACGGGTGGTCAGTCGCTCCTCGCGCCCCGCCGGAACGGGTGACATGGTGAGGTCGCCCGCATCGAATGGCGCAGTCCCAGATGCCTTTTGCGTGGAATGGTCCATGCATGTACAGATGCGCGACCTCAGCACTGTCCAAGCCGATCTGTCGTGGAAGGCGGATGCCGGATACATCCTCGGCCGCCTTCTTCCGTTCCTGGTGATCGCTCTGTCCGTCGCGGCCGATGCGCTCACTTCCGACCGTGAACCCTTCGACCGTGTGCTCTTCGCGGCCCCGGCACTGGCAGCCGTGACCTGGGGAAGCCGTGTCACCGCGGGCGTGGGACTGCTGTCCATGGTGGCCTCCGCGGGCCTGGCGGAACTGCGGGCCGAGGATCTTCCCGGCGTGCTGATCAACGAGACGGTGCTCCTGGCCGTGACGCGGTCGCCGCAGCCTGGTCGAGCCGTCTCCGGCAGACCCGGGAGGTGGAGCTCCGCCAGGTGTACTCCGTGGCCGAAGCCGCGCAGACGGCACTGCAGCGACCGATGCCGTCACACCTGGGATCCGTCGATCTCCACCTTCTATACGAGGCGTCAGCCGCGGGAGCACATGTCGGCGGGGACTTCTACAAAGCTCTCGAAGTACGCGGCGCGGTACGGATCATGTTGGGTGACGTCCAGGGGAAAGGGCTTGGTGCGCTGGAGACGGCATCCATCCTCCTCGGCTCCTTCCGCGAGTCCGCCTATACGGCCCCGGACCTCCCCGCTGTGGCCGAGCGTCTGGAATTCAGCATGGCCCGCTACGCGGAGCGGACTCAGGACTCGGACGTGGCCGGCCGATTCGCGACCGTGCTGATCGCCGAGATCCCCGACGACGAACCGGTCGTACGGCTCGTCAGTTGCGGGCACCCGGCACCCCTCATCCAGCATCAGGATGTCCTGACGACGGCCGACCTGCCCTCTCCCTCGCTTCCCGTCAATCTCTCCGGACTCGGGCTCGGGAACGGCGACCACGACGTCCAGGAGCTGCCCTTCGAGGAAGGGGACAGGCTCTTGATGTTCACGGACGGCGTGAGCGAGACCCGTGATCACACGGGCGCCTTCTACCCTCTGGAGGAGCGGATGCGTGCGTGGATCAGGGAACCCGCGGACCGGATGACCACGCTGCTGCGGGAGGACCTCGTCCGCTACAGCGGCCACGGCTTCGACGACGACACCGCAGCGGTACTCGTCGTCCGCCGCTGACGAGTCGCTGCCGGCCGGGGCCCCGGAGAGCAGGCATCGCGCGGCCCGCGGCTTCAGTCGGACGCCGGGTGAGGCGGGAGTTCGCCGTGGAGAAGCGCGGTGCCCAACGGAGTGAGGGTGTGGATCACTTGGGCGCGGGCGCGTTGGCTGTGCGCGAGGTTGGCCTCTCTCAAGGCGGTGATGTGTTCGCTCGCCGAGGAAGCGGAGATCTTCAGGCGCAAGGCGAGCTCTCCCGTGGTCGCGGTGGTGTCCAGCGCCGCCAGCACGCGTGCGCGGGTACGGCCCAGCAGCGCGGCCAGAGCCCTGGGATGGCGGTCCCGGGTGACCGCCGGGGCCCAGGACGGGGGATGGGCCACGGGATAGGCGAGGACCTGGGGCAAGCCGGGGTCGGCCAGAGCGATGGGCGTGTTCCAGCAGAAGTGGGAGGGGATCAGCCGCAGGCCGCGCCCGCCCAGGTGCAGGTCCCGGTCCTCGGGGTAGCGCACGTGCAGTACGGGCGGCCGCCAGTCCATCAGGGGCCGGAAGGAGTCCAGCAGTCCGTGGACGCCGCTGTCGCGCAGGACGCGTGTCCGCAGGGCCCGGTCGGCCTCGGTGGTCATGGCCGCCCCGGTCCAGCCTGGCGCGATGATCGCGCGGTGCACGAGTCGGAACGCCGTCGCCACCTCCTCCATCCGGTGCAGTTCGCCACCGGCCAGCGCGCGGGCCCAGTGGGGGAGCGGGTGGGTGACGGCCAGTCGGTGCATCTCCTGGCGCACCTGTTGCCCGGGAGTGGCGTGCAGGGCCTCGAGCGCGGCCCCCAGGCCGTCGGCCGAGGCGTCGGGAGTGAGGAAGTCGGGCCAGTAGCCCGCCGAGGCGGGGGCCAGGGTGGAGAGCATCTTCACCGGGCCCGCCAGGTGTTCCTCGGCCAGCCGGGCGCGGGCGCTGCGCCGCCAGGGGGCGAAGACGGGCAGGCCCCGCCGTGGCTCGGTCAGCTGGTGCAGGCCCAGCAGCGTCTCCCAGACCGGGTCCGGTTCCCGGGCCAGATGGACACGGGCCAGGTCCCCCTCCGTGAGATGAATGCGCAGCACCTTGTCTCCCCCTGTGTGTCGGTCGGTACCGGACACGTTTTCCGGTCATTTCTTCAGGGACCGCGCATCGCGGTCCGGCCGCCGCCGGGACGTGGTCCGCGTCCCGGCCCGGGCCGCGGGCGGGCAGGCCGCCGCGACGCGCCCGCCCACGGCCGCTTCGGCCGATCGCTGTCACGGTCTCGTTGCGTCGGGGCCCGAGGAGAGTCCGCTGCGGCTCGATGGACGGCCCCTGGCCCCCGGTGCTGGGCCGAGGAGCCCAAGAGCGCGGGAGTTCGGAGCTCGGAAGCCGTGCCCGTCGGGTCGGCACCGGTCGGGCCGTCCCCAGCCGTCACGGTGGCGGGGTGTCGTCTTTGGTCCCGGGCGTCGAACCCGCTTTGCGGGCGGCGGGGTCGGTGCGCGACGCGGCGGAGCGGCGACCTCGCGGCCTCCGCCGGAACGGCCTCGGCGTCAAAGCCCCCCGGCCGCCAGGCTGTTACGGTCGAGGTCACCGACGCGGTGACGAACAGGCCGTCGTACGGAAGGCAGCCGACGGGCAGCGCACCGAGGTGCAGCGCACGGCCCACGGCAGAACGCAGGCGCGCCTTGGTTCACCCTTTCCCCCGTTCCCGATGATTCCGCCTGTGCGCCGCCGACCCCCGCCCGTCCCGGTGGTCAGCCCGGTCGGCGGAGCGGCACACACAGCGTCACACGGCGAAATCGCGTCTGCCAGGGAGACGGCGATGAGAAAATAGGCGTGATCGATGCAGAGGCCGCAATGGCCGCAGGTGGAGGATGTCTGCCGTGCCCGAGTCGGTGGGATCAGTGGAGCCGAGCATCCATCAACTGCGTCTTTTCCTGGCGCTGAGCGAGGAGTTGCACTTCGGCAGGGCGGCGGCGCGGCTGTTCATGACCCAGTCGGCGCTGAGCCGCCAGATCCAGGACCTGGAGAGGCGGCTGGGCGTCCCGCTGTTCGCCAGGGACAGCCGCACGGTCCGTCTCACCGACGCGGGCAGCGCCCTGACGATGGAAGCGCGCGCCACGGTGGAGGCGATGGGTCTGCTACGCGTCCGCGCCGGCCAGTGGGCCCGTACGCTCACCGGGCACGTGGTGGTCGGGACCATCGGCGCGGAGGCGGCGATGCCCTACACCAGCGCGATCCTGGAGCGGCTCGGTGTCCTCCACCCGGGGATCACCGTCGAGGTACGCAGCCTCAACTTCACCGAGCATCTCGCCCAGTTGCTCTCCGGTGACATCGATGTTGCCTTCCTCCGGCCCCCGGTGCCGCCGGCCATCGAGCTGCTGGAACTGGCGACCGAACCCCGTGTGGCCTGTCTCGCGGCCGGCGACCCTCTGGCGGACCGGTCCGAGATCTGCCTCGCCGACCTCGCCGACCGGGTCTTCGTGGACGTCCCACCGGAAGTCCCCCGGGTGTGGTGGGACTTCTGGGCGGTGGACCCTCGCCCGGACGGCACCCGTGTGCGCTACGGCCCCGTCGTCTCCGACATGGAGGGGCTGCTTCTGTCCGTGGCACGGGGCGAGGCAATGTGCTTCCTGCCCGCGGCGGCCCGGGACTTCTTCCCCCGCCCGGGGGTGCGTTATGTCGACGTGGTGGACCTGTCCCCGTCCGTGTCGGCCCTCGGCTGGCCGGCCGAGCGTCGCCTTCGGCCGGGCGTACAGGCGGTGCGGGAGGCCGCGGCCGCCGTCATGGCCGCGCCCGGCCGGGAACCCGTGCCGTCCCCCTGAGCGGGCCGACCCTCCACCGGCCGTCGGGGCCTCTCCTGCGAGGCCTCGGACGACCGGGGCAGGTCCCGTGCACACATCACCGGGACCTGCCCCTGGCTCACTAGCAGTTGCGAAGGGACCAGACCGGCGCCCAGTCCTGGGCGTAGACGCCGTTGTCGGCAAACATGACCCTCAAGTGGTTGCCGTTCCCGTCGTACAAGTGCCCGAGAGCACCGCCGGTCTGGCTGTTCTGGAATTCGCCCCAGCCGTTCCAGTTCGACAGCGAGTACCGGTTGCAGGAGTAGAAGAAGAAGACCTTGAAGGTCCCCGCGGAGGGATCGTAGACGGCGGCGCACAGGTTGCCCGTCCGGCAGAAGACGCCACTGCCCGGAGGCACATGCACGGAGTACACGCCCGGTGAGGTCGTCGGCGGGGCGGCCGCCAGGGCCTGCGCGGAGCCGGCTCCCTCGGGCGCCGACGGCATGATCATCATGTGGCCGCCCCGCTTGTCGTCCGGGGCTGATGCCGCCTGGGCCGGTCCGGTGGTGAAGACGGAGGCCAGCACCAGGGTCAAGGTGCCGATCACTCCGAGAAGTGAGCGCTTGGTACGCATTGCTTCACAACTCCCTGTTGGCGCGGCGACACCCGTGCACCCGCCTGTATCGCGCATGCCCGTTGCGCCGACTCGTTCTCGGGCCGTGCTTGCGCCACACAGAGGACCATGCCGGAGGGGCGCGTACCAGGCTCTTCGGGCAGGACCGAAAGGACTTCTCCCGGCAGGCACGGATCAGGAAGCATCACGACCGCGGGCCGGGACGCCGGGTGGACGGTGCCACTGTCCCGCGTCCGGTATGTGCGACGGCGCGACGGCTGCCGCGGCCTCGACAGATGTCGAGAGAGGCCGGCGCCGCTGTGGCGTCGCCTGACAGGAGGTTCAGTCCATGCGCTCCAAGCGCTCCTTCCTCGGCATCGTCGGTGTCCTGGCCTGGATACTGATGGCCGTTGTCTCCACTGGATCGGCTCGGGCGGTCACCGCCTCGGGCAACGGCGTGAGCGGCGATGTGCGGGTGGCGTCGCCGGCCCCGCACGACGCCGGCACGCTGGCGGCCCGGGCCGAGGCCGCGGTCTCGCCGACCGTCTCGCCCGCCGCCCACTTCATCCACCGGGCGGACGGCGAACTCTTCGACTGCAACCCGGGGAATCTCTGTGTCGAGGTCTGGGATCCCACCGTGTCCAAGTGGAAGATCTTCTTCCTCTACCACTGCAACAGGTACTACCTGTCCAACTGGCACGGCAACGGCTACTACCTGAACAAGCAGACCGGAGGGGTCACCTCGTACTTCTACGGGCAGAGCGGCAACGTGCTCCGGGCCTTCACCCCTCCGCAGGTCGGGACCCAGGACTGGACGCCGGTCTGGTCCATCCGTAACTGCTGACACCGGGCCTCCGGCGGGCGTCGGCCCCGGCCGGTCCGGCACGGCATGCCTCAGGGCAGGGCCGGCCGTCACCGGCGCGTCCCGCTCGCCACTCGACCAGGAGATCGTTGATGCACACGACAATGCCCGGCGGGTTCGCCCGCGCCGTTGGACGGCTCGTCCTCGCGGCGGCGTTACTCGCCATGGCCGCAGCACCCGCGCGCGTCGCGACCCCGCAGACGGCCGCGCAGGCCGCCCCACGGACGGCCACGGCGGAGATCCCGCCCGGCGTGAGCGCGGGCGTCGCCGTCTACGACCGCCACACCGGCACCTTCACCGAACAGCACAACGCGCACACACCGTTCCGTGCCGCCTCGGTGGTCAAAGTGCTCATCGCGCTCGACCACCTGTGGAACCGCGGCCCCGCCTACAGTCTGCCGGCGGACGACCGGGCGCGGCTCGATTCCATGCTGCGCGCCAGTAACGACGCCGCCGCCGGCCACTATTGGACGCTGAACGGCGGCTCCTCGATCATCGACCGGATGACCTCCCGTCTGGGACTGGTCGACACGGCGGGCCCGCCCGCCGGTTACCCCGGACACTGGGGCTACACGGCCCTGTCCGCGGCCGACACCGTGCAGATGTACCGCTGGCTCTTGGAGCGCGCCCCGGCCACCCTCCGCGACATCGTCATGGGCAACCTGCGTGCGTCGACGCGGTGCGGCACGGACGGCTTCGACCAACGCTTCGGCATCCCCGCGTCGTTCGAGCGGCCGTGGGCGGTGAAGCAGGGCTGGTCCGGTTTCGGTCCTTCGAGCGATTGCACCAACACGACCGCGACGACGGCCACGCCCGCCACCACGACGGCCGGGAGGTCGGCGGCCGGCCAGGCCGCCATCGACCTCTCGCGACCGGCACTGCACACCACCGGCACCGTCGGAACCGGCGACCGATCGATCGTGGCCGCCTTCACCCTGCACCCGCAGGACACCTCTTTCGGCGCCGCGTACACCGCCACCAACCGGCTCGTTCGTTCGCTGAACGTGCCCGGCGCCCAGCCCCGGGCCGGTGCGTGGTTCGGCACCTGGGGCTCACAGGTCCAGGTCCGTGCCGGCACGACCACCGCTTCGACCGCACTCACCAAGCTCCCCGCGGGGGTGGAAGTGCTGGTCAGCTGCCAGAAACGGGGACAACAGGTCACCGTGCCGCCCTACACGAACGACTGGTGGGCGTACCTGCCCCTGTACGACGGCTACGTCACCAACATCTACATGAGCTCGCCGGACAACGAACTGCCCGGCGTGCCCGTCTGCTGAACCTCCACGTGACGACAAGGAAGGCAACCACTGTGCGTAAACACGTTCTGAGCGCCCTGGCCGGAGTCGCAGCCCTCGCAGGAGTGATGATCACCGCTCCGCCGGCCAACGCCGAGCCCAACCCGCCCGGCTGCCCGAAGGGGTACTTCTGCGCCTACTCCGAGCCGGACCAAGGCGGAACACTGCTGATGAAGACGGCCGGTGACTGGTCGGGCGAGATCCATAGCGTGGGTTCTGTGTTCAACAACGGCTACGTGTTCCCCGGCGCTGATCACATCGACCTGAGCTACGGCTACACGACCTCGGTCCGCCATATCTGCCTGCACTACAACCCCGGTCCCGGACAGTACAAGGCCAACATCATCTACGCCACGATCGGGACGGTGAAGTGGCGAGGGGAATGCTGAGCGATCGCTGACGGGCCCACTGCTCGTCCCGTCGGCGCCGCATTCACCCGAATGGCTTGCTCACCTGTGAGAGTGGGTGGCCGGGGCGCAGGGTGGTCCCATGTGGTCCCGTCGGATCGTCCTGGGTGCCGGGGTCGTGGTGCTGGCTCTGCTCGTGCTGCGGGACGCCCCGCCCCGGGCCGCCCGGCCAGAGCCCGCCGCCGTCGGTCCCATGGTCCCGCGACCGCCGATCGTCAGCCGTAAGGCGTGGCGGGCGGACGAGGGGATGGTAAGGGAGCGGGCGACCTACACGGGTGCGGTGAGCGCGGTCTTCGTCCACCACACCGGTCATCTGAACGGATACGACTGCGCCGACGTCCCACGCATGCTGCGGGAGATGCAGAGGGACCACGTCGAGAGTGACGGCTGGGACGACATCGGCTACAACTTCGTGGTGGACCGCTGCGGAACCATCTACGAAGGCCGGGCCGGCGGCGTCGGACGTCCCGTACAAGGGGCGCACACCAAGGGCTTCAACGGCGACAGCATCGGCATCGCGGCGCTCGGCACCTTCGGTCCCGGCACAACGGTCCCGCCGGCGCTCGAGGCGGGGATCGTGAAGGTGGCCGCCTGGAAGCTCCGGTCGGGGGCAGACCCGAACGGCACGGTCCGGCTCGTCTCGACGAACGACGAGAGCACCTACAAAAGGGGCGAGGTGGCCCGACTCCATGTCATCTCGGGCCATCGCGACACCTTCCGCACGGACTGTCCCGGCGACGTGCTGTACGAGCGGTTGCCGGTGATCAGGGAGGCGGTGGCCCGTCTGCGGAAGAGCTCGGAGACCGTTCGGTAGGGTCGACGTCCCCCCGAACGCTGCCCTGAGGAAGTCCATCCGCCATGACGACGCCGCCTGGTGGCGTACCGTTTGCCCGCCTCCAGCTGCCCCGGATCGGGACCGGCGTGGACATCCATCCGTTCGCGGCGGGGCGGCCGTTGCGTGGCCGGACGAGCCCGTGGGCCTGGCGGGCGAGCCGGATGGCGATGTCGTTGTTCATGCCGCGTGCAACGCGTTGCTGACAGCGGCGGATCTCGGCGACCTGGGCGCCCACTTCGACACCTCCACGCCGGAATGGGAAGGTGCCGCTCCGACCGTACTGCTGGCCAGGACCGCACAGTTGGTCCGGGACGCAGGCTTCGAGGTGGGCAATGTGTCCGTGCAGCTGATCGGAGAGCGTCCCAAGCTGGGACCCCGCCGGGCGGAGGCCCAGGAGGTGCTCGCCACTGCCCTCGGTGCCCCGGTGTTCCTCGGCTCCGCCACTCCGGAGGGACTGGGCTGGATCGGCCGTGGCGACGGGCCGGCAACCATCGCCAACGCGCTGATCGTCGAGTTGCCGAGGCGCACCGACAACTGACTTCGGGCTGTATGGCGGCTCGGTCGGTCGGGCGCCGGTGCTGCGAGGAGTCCGCCGGTCAGGGCACCCGGCTTCACCGGTCTCCCTGGATGTGCCGGGCCTGGCCGCATCCCTCCTCGAGGCAGACCCGGCTTGCCGTTCCTATCGAATATCGATAGATTTCCATCGTCATTCGACCGGTGCTCGCGCTGTGCGCAGCCGGACTGCGCCCTTGCCGCACTGCCGGCCGGCGTCTGTCCGCGTACCGATGCGATCCGATGACGGACCCTCATGAGGAGCAGAGCATGACGACAGCCGACTACCCCTACCGCCTCCCGGCCACGGACAGTGCCGACGTACTGGTGGTCGGGGCCGGGCTGGCCGGGCTGCACACCGCCACGCTCCTCGCCCGCCAGGGTCACGACGTGCTCCTGGTGGAACGGCGCGCCGCTCTCGCCGGCGCGATCCGCACCACGGGGATCTTCGTGCGGAAGACGCTCGACGACTTTCCCCTGCCTCCCGACTGCCTCGGGCCGGCGATCCGGCGCGTGGTGCTCTACCCGCCGAACCTCCGCCGCCCCGTCGACCTGGTCAGTTCCCGTGACGAGTACCGGGTGGGCGACATGGCGCCGCTCTACGAAGCGTCGGCCGCCTCCGCCGCCGAAGCCGGCGTGCGGATAGCACTGAGCACCCGTTACGCCGGCCGGCACGGCGACACCTTCCACCTGGCCGGTCGCGACGGGCCGACGACCGTCCGCGCCCGGTTCGTCGTCGGTGCCGACGGAGCACGCTCGAGAGTCGCCCGCGACCTCGGTCTCGACCGCAACCACCACCTGCTGGTCGGCGCGGAGGAGGTCTTCGAGCTGCCCGGGAGCGACGAGCCCCCGACCTTCCACTGCGTGCTCGACCCCTCGCTCGCCCCCGGCTACCTGGCCTGGGTCGTCAACGACGGGCAGCACGCCCATGTCGGCGTCGCAGGCTATGCCGACCGCTATCCGGAGGGTCTTCGCCGGGCAGTGGAGCGCTTCAGTGCATCAGCGCCCGGGCTGGCCGGAGTCGAGCGTCCGGAGGCGGTGGAGCGGCGTGGGGGCCTCATTCCCGTCGGTGGCCTGCTGCGTCGCATCAGCTGCTCCGACGGGCTTCTCGTGGGGGACGCGGCAGGCGCGGTCTCTCCCCTCACCGCGGGCGGCCTGGACCCCTGCCTTCGGCAGTCCGAGCTCGCGGCCGAGGTCCTCGACGACGCGCTGCGGGCCGGGAAGCCGGACGCGATGAGCGACTACGACGGAGCCGCTCTGCGCCCCCACTTCCGTGGACGGCTCATGCTGCGCAGGGGACTTGCCCACGTACGGACGCCGGCTGCCGCGGCGGCGGCGTTCACCCTGCTGCGCACACCGTTCGGGCGGGCCGCGGCCGGACGGGTCCTCTTCGGCGACAGATCCTTCCCCGACCCGGTACGCGGGTGACCATGAGCCCGCCCGCTGACGCCTGGCGGCCCCTGAACCGGGCCGGGAACCGCAGATGTCCGGGCCGGGAACCGCGGATGTCCGGGCCGGCCGGTGTCGGCCGGCCCGGACATCACGTCCAGGTCATGGAGATCGCGTCAGACGCCCGAGATCACGTCGGATCCCGGAGGCCGTGTCAGGCGATGTCGAACCGGTCGAGGTTCATCACCTTGTCCCACGCCGCGACGAAGTCGTTCACGAACTTCTCCTTCGCGTCGTCGCTCGCGTACACCTCGGCGAGCGCGCGCAGCTCGGAGTTCGAGCCGAAGACGAGGTCGGCACGTGTGCCGGTCCACTTCACCTCGCCCGTGGCGGCGTCGCGGCCCTCGAAGGTGGTCTGGTCCTCGGACGTCGACTTCCACGTCGTGCCCAGGTCGAGCAGGTTGACGAAGAAGTCGTTGGTCAGCGACCCGGGCGTCGTGGTGAGGACGCCGAGCTGCGACTGCTGGTGGTTCGCGCCCAGCACGCGCAGGCCACCGACGAGGACGGTCATCTCGGGGGCGCTGAGGCTGAGCAGGTTCGCCTTGTCGAGAAGCAGGTACTCGGCCGGCAGGCGGTTGCCCTTTCCGAGGTAGTTGCGGAACCCGTCGGCAGTCGGCTCCAGCGCGGCGAACGACTCGGCGTCGGTCTGCTCCTGCGAGGCGTCCACCCGGCCCGGCGTGAAGGGCACCTGGACGTCGAAGCCGGCGTCCTTGGCGGCCCGCTCGACGGCCGCGACGCCGCCGAGCACGATCAGGTCGGCCAGGGAGACCTTCTTGGCACCGGAGTTGAACTCCTGCTGGATTCCCTCGAGGGTGCGCAGCACCGTGGCGAGCTGGTCGGGGTCGTTGACCTCCCATGTGCGCTGCGGCTCCAGGCGGATGCGGGCGCCGTTGGCGCCGCCGCGCTTGTCGCTGGCACGGAACGTCGAGGCCGCCGCCCACGCGGTGGACACCAGCTGCGGGACGGACAGCCCCGAGTCGAGGAGCTTGGCCTTGAGGGCCGCGATGTCCCCGGCATCGATGACCTCGCCCTCGGCCTCCGGCAGCGGGTCCTGCCACAGCAGGGTCTCCTCCGGGACCTCCGGGCCGAGGTACAGCGACTTCGGGCCCATGTCACGGTGGGTCAGCTTGAACCAGGCGCGGGCGAAGGCGTCGGCGAACTGGTCGGGGTTCTCCAGGAAGCGACGCGAGATCTGCTCGTAGACCGGGTCGAACCGGAGCGCGAGGTCGGTCGTCAGCATCTGCGGGGCGTGGGTCTTCGACGCGTCGTGCGCGTCGGGGACCGTACCTTCCCCGGCACCGTTCTTCGGCCGCCACTGGTGCGCGCCGGCGGGGCTCCGGGTCAGCTCCCACTCGTAGCCGAAAAGGATCTCGAAGAAGCTGTTGTCCCAGGTGGTCGGGGTGTTCGTCCACGTCACCTCGAGACCGCTGGTGATCGTGTCGCCGCCCTTGCCGGTGCCGTAGGCGTTCTTCCAGCCGAGGCCCTGCTCCTCCAGCGAGGCGGCCTCGGGGTCGTCGCCGACGTTGTCGGCCGGGCCCGCCCCGTGGGTCTTGCCGAAGGTGTGACCGCCCGCGATCAGGGCGACCGTCTCCTCGTCGTTCATCGCCATCCGGCGGAACGTCTCACGGATGTCACGGGCCGCGGCGAGCGGGTCCGGGTTGCCGTTGGGGCCCTCCGGGTTGACGTAGATGAGGCCCATCTGGACCGCGCCGAGGGGGTTCTCCAGCTCACGGTCGCCGGTGTAGCGCCGGTCGTCGAGCCAGGTGGTCTCGGGACCCCAGTACACGTCCTCCTCGGGCTCCCAGACGTCCTCACGGCCGCCGGCGAAGCCGAAGGTCTCGAAGCCCATCTGCTCCAGCGCGACGTTGCCCGTGAGGATCATGAGGTCGGCCCAGGAGATGCTCCGGCCGTACTTCTTCTTGACCGGCCACAGCAGTCGGCGAGCCTTGTCGAGGTTGGCGTTGTCCGGCCAGCTGTTGAGGGGGGCGAAGCGCTGCTGACCGGCGCCGGCACCGCCACGGCCGTCGCTGATCCGGTAGGTGCCCGCGCTGTGCCAGGCCATACGGATCATCAGCGGGCCGTAGTTGCCGAAGTCGGCGGGCCACCAGTCCTGCGAAGTGGTCAGCACCTCGGCGATGTCCCGCTTCACGGCCGCGAGGTCGAGGGACGTGAACGCCGCCGCGTAGTCGAACTCCTCACCGAGCGGATTGGCCACGGCCGGGTTCTTGGCGAGGATCTTCAGGTTGAGCCGCTCCGACCACCACTGGCGGTTTCCGCCGCCTTGAGTCGGGTGCGGGGCGCGCCCGTGCGCTACCGGGCAGCCGCCGCCTCGGCCCTCCGTCTTCGGGTCTGTGACGATTGCATCCGGGTTCTCGGACATGGGAATCCTTTCGGGCGGAGCGGGATCGTGGTGCTCAGGAAGTGCCGGCGGCGGAAGGTCGGGGCACATGCGTCCCTGTGATGGGGGCCGGACTGCCGGCATGGCGAGGCCTGCACGGCACGACGTGAAAGGCCGGTCAGCCGCTGCCCGTCAGCCGCGACCCGGCAGCGTCCGGCTGCTCGGCGGTCCCGTCATGTCTCAGTCTCCTGCCGTAACTGGAGTGCCGGCTCCCTTGGCTGATGCCGGAACCGATCCTACGATGGACGCTGTCCAGGTCAAGAAGTTCGCGCGTTTCATATCCCATCGGGTTCCGGACACCTGCCGGTAAACTACGGGTATTCCGCCAAGCCTGAATAGGTGAACCGACATGAGTGACCTGCTGGAACGGCTGCGAGGACGCGGCTGGCGGGTGACCTCCCAGCGGCGTGTCGTCGCGGAGGTCCTCGACGGCGACCACGTGCATCTCACCGCCGACGAGGTCCACGCACGCGCGGCACAGCGACTGCCCGAGATCTCACGGGCGACCGTGTACAACACGCTGGGCGAACTGGTCTCCCTCGGTGAGGTCCTGGAGGTCTCCACCGACGGGCGCGCCAAGCGCTACGACCCCAACGCGCACCGTCCGCACCAGCACTTGGTCTGCTCCCGCTGCGGCACCATCCGCGATGTCCACCCCACCGGCAATCCGCTGGCGGACCTCCCGGCGGAGGAGCGGTTCGGCTTCACGGTGTCCGAGGTCGAGGTCACCTACCGGGGCGTGTGCCCCTCCTGCACCTGACCGCCGACCTTCGACAGACGGGCCCTCGGGCCGTTCCCCCATGAACAGCCTGCGCGCGCCACCGTGTGGGGCGGTGGCGCGCGCGGGCGCCGTGTGCGGTCGGGCCTCGAAGTGCCCCGTGGGTGCGGGAGTTCCGCCCGCTCGGTCGATGCGCAGTCGGCCGGCGGCAGTCCGCCTGCCGCAGTCGCCCGGCCGGGTGCGTCAACGACCGGGCTGCCGCTCCACCACGACCTCCAGGGGCGCCCGGAAGGACAACAGGCCGAGCATCGGCGGTCGTGCCCCTTCCGGCGCGAGCCGGACCTCCGGCAGACGGCGTGCCACCGCCCGCAGGGCGATCGCCGCCTCGGTGCGTGCCAGGGACGCGCCCGGACAGCGGTGGCGTCCGGCGCCGAACGCCAGGTGGTGACGGACGTTCGCCCGCCGCGGGCACATCCGCTCCGGCTCCGCGAACACGGCCGGGTCGGAGCCGCTGCCCATCAGCATGAGCAACAGCTGTGCGCCCGCCGGAAGCTGTGTGCCCGCGAGTTCCACCGGGCGGGCGGTGACCCGGCGCCAGGTGGTCACCGGCGGCTCGCGCCGCAGCACCTCTTCCACCCAGGCCTCGGCCAGACCGGCTTCCGGCACCAGCCGCGGCCAGAGCCCCGGTTCGCCGAGGGCCCGGCGCAGCACGGTGGCGATCAGCTGGCCGGTGGTGGACTGCCCGGCGATGAAGACGAAGAAGCAGGCGCTGACCGCGGTCGCCGTGTCCAGCGGATCCCCTTCGGGCAGGAGGTGGCGGGACAGCGCTTGGATGAAGGACTCCGGCAAAACGTCCGGCGACGACGTGGCACTGCGTACGGTGTCGGTCAGCCATCGGTGGAACTCGCCGACCAGCTCGGCCAGTTCCAGCTGCCGTTCCGCCGGGGGCCTGCCCCAGAACAGCTCCAGCGACGCGTCGCTCCAGCGGATCAGCGTGTCCGGCGTGACACCGCGGACGCCGAGCAGTTCCATGAGCACCCGGCACGGCAGGACCTGGGCGTAGGAGGCGAACAGGTCCTCGTGACCGTCGGCGTCGATCCTGGCCTGCGCCGTGTCCAGCAACTCTTCGGCGCACTGCTCGATGACGGGGACGGCGGCCGCGACCCGCCGGGCGTTGAAGAACCGGTTGACCAGTCGGCGCAGCCCGGCGTGGCTGCCGGTGCCGTTGTTGGCCAGTGCGGGTGGCAGGGTGAAACCGGCCTTCGCGAGCGTCCGGAGCACGGCAATCGGGAGCGGGGCGACCGCGTGCTGGGCGTTGTCGGGCAGGAAGACCGACGCGTCGGACAGCACCCGCCGCACGTCCTGGTGGCGGCTGACCAACCACAGTCCCGTCGCCTCGTCGTGGTGCACGGGCGCGTCGGTGCGCAGAAGGTCCAGCCACGGGTACGGGTCGCGTACGAAGTCCGCACCGAACAGGTCGAGTCGATCGCCGGGCACTGGAGCATCCCAGATCCGCGTCGGTGGCGCTGCCGCTCTCCGACCAGGCACGCCGTCCGCCCCGGGGGCCGCGGTCGCGGTTCCCGAGGCCGATGCGTCCCTGTCCGGAAAAGTCACGCGCGGACGCTAACACGCAGCGTTGCCGTCCTCGCCGGCCTGTGCGCCGGATCACTCGGTGGGCATACGCTCCGCCCGCCGATGCCGCCGCCGCTCCACGCCCGGACCCGCCGTAGGCGGCCCGACCCTCCGGGAGCGCCGGGCCTATGATCGGCTCGGCCGGCGGAGGCCGGAGGGGATGAGGCGCAGTGGACGAGGGGGAGGACGGTTCGTTGCGTGAGGTCGCCTGGGGGCGGGATCTGCCTCTGCGCTTCGCGCTCGTCAGCGAGGAGTGGGACGGGGAGCAGACGGTGTGGGCGCGGTGCGTCGATGTCGACGGGCTGTTCATGGACCGTGCCGCGTTCCGGGAGCGACTGACCCTCCTCGGCTGCGCCGCCACCGGCCGGCTCCTCAAGGCCGCCGAGCGGTGCGCGAGGAACGCTCCTGTTCCCTTCGGCGAGCTGCACTTCACGGTGCACGACGTGGACGCCGAGGATCCGTACACCTACGACTACTGCGCGCTCGACGACGTCGTCGTCATCGACAGCAGGCCCACCGCGGAGGACCCGAGGCTGCTCGACCTCGTCGTGGAATGCGTGGTCACCGACGGGCCGCCCGGCTACCGCAAAGAGCCCGCGAGGACGGATGTCGCCCTCCTGAACGGCACGAGCGGCGGCCCGCTCGGGCACTGCCGCCGGGTGGAGGGCGCGTACGGTGACCGGCCGGACCCCGCCCCCCGGCCCGTACGGCTCATCGGCTGCGAGCCCTCGCCGAACATGGTGCGCCGGTTGGTCCACCCCGGAGGCGGGGGCGACCACATGAAGCTCTGGCTCCTCGACCGTACGGGCCGGCCGACCGCGGTCGACGAGCACATCACGGCGGATGCGGACGAGTGCCGCCCCTCCGCGCTGGGCGGTGCGCTGATCGACGTGACGCTCAAGGGCGGGCTCTTCCGCCGTCTGCTTCCCCCGCCCGCGGCCCGACCCGTGTGGGACGTCTGGCACGAGGGCCCGCCCCGGGAACGCAACGCATGGGCGCGGTTCCCGATCGAGGGGCGCAGCGAGTGGCTGCGGTTCACCAAGGCGTGCGGGGGCCCCGAGGAGCCCGGCACGGTGTGCGAGATGGACGGGCGGTACGCCACCGACATCCCGGGCCTGCACTGCGCGATCGGCGAGGCGGTCGGCGGCGCGGGGCACCGGTGGCACCAGTGCTGGAACACGCTGCGCGGCTGCCGGTGCGGCGGCGAGGCGCCCTCCGCGCCCTTCACGCTCGTCTGGCACGCCGCGGACGTGGCCCGGCAGGCCCTCGCGGGTGTCAGCGTGGACACGGACGGCGAGGTGGGCTACTTCGACGCGGTGGTGCCGTTTCTCGAGCGGATGGGCGTCACCGTGGTGCTGCGCTAGGCGTTCACCGTCCGAGGCGGGTGCCCGTCCGCAGCAGGAGGAGCGCGATGTCGTCCGCCGGAGGGGGTGGCGCATTCGCCTGCGCACGAGGCGAGGGCCGGGCTCCGCCGATGGCCGGCGCCGCGCCGCGGCCCTGTCGGCATCGCCGGGCGCCGGTCGAGCGGGCCGACTCCGGCACGGCCAGGAGCCGTCAGGTGTCGAAGCGGCGGCGGGAAGCCTCGATATGACCCAGGTACTGGTGGGTCCAGTCGCACATGCCGTTGACCGTCGCTCGCAGGGCCTGGCCCGGTTCGGTGAGGGTGTACTCGACGCGTGGTGGCACCGTGGGGTGCACGTCGCGCTCGACCAGGCCGTTGCGCTCCAGCATGCGCAGGTTCTGGGTGAGCATCTTGTGGCTGATGCCCTCGATCTCGTTTCGCAACTCGCTGAAGCGCAGGGTGTGTTCTCCGAGAGTCTCGATGATCAGGAACGCCCACTTGTTGGCGACGTCCGAGAAGATCTCCCGGGCCAAGGAGTCGGCGCGCGTCAGGTCCGCGTCCTCGGGCGAGCCCTTGAACTGCTTGGTCACCATAAGGTTCCCCAGTCACTCAAAAGTGCGTTCTTCCAGGTCAGCGCTCACTCTCCTACAGTTCCTGAGTAACCACAAGAGACCGCGGGCGCCTTGTTCCGTGGGAAAGGGCCCACGGGCTCTCATGACAAGGAGGCGGGCAGCATGGCCATCACCCTGGTGAACCCCGACGGACTGCCGGAGATCGACGCCTACCGGCAGGTGTCGATCGCGACCGGGTCGAAACTGGTCTTCATCGCGGGGCAGGTCGCCTGGGACGCCGACGGGGTGACGGTCGGCGAAGGCGACCTGGCCGCTCAGGTCGAGCGGTGCTACCTCAACATCGGCACCGCGCTGGCCGAGGTCGGTGGCTCCTTCGACGACGTGGCGAAACTGACCGTCCACGTCGTCGACTGGACCCCCGACAAGATGCCCCTGTTCCTGGAGGGGGTTGCTCGGGCAGCGGCGAAACTGGGGGTCACGCCGGTACCGCCGGGCACGCTGCTCGGCGTTGCGGCACTGGACGTCCCGGACCATCTGGTCGAGGTCGAAGCCACCGCGGTCCTCGACTGAACAGGGGTTTCCCTGAACAGGTCCTCGCCCCGAGAGGGTGCTTCGACGACGGCCGGCGCCCGGCACGCAGCTGGTGCCTGACATCCGCAACCGGGAGGAGAGCAGGCGCGTCCCCAACCGCATACCGGACCGCACCCGCGGCCCGGTATGCGGAACAAATGGGGGGGGCCTGCGGTGAACGGAACCAGAGGCTGGACAAGACGGGGATCCTGGGTGATCGCCTCGCTCGTCCTGGCATCAGTGGCGGTGGGGTGCCAGGACACGGACGGCAACGGCAACGGCAAGGGTCCCGGTGCCAAGACGCCCGATCGGGGCCGGGCTTCGCAGTCGCCCGGCGGCGGTTCCGGCCATGACGACGGGAAGGAGTCCGCCAAGCCTTCGCCCCGATCCTCGGACAGGCCGGCCGGTGGGCTGACGTGCGACCAGCTCCGCAACGCGGAACTGCAGAACTCCGAGCTGCGGCTGCCGGACGCCCCGGCGGGATCCATCTCGTTCACCGACGGGCGGTGGGAGGGCGACGGCATCGTCATCGAGCTCCAGCCGCAGTGCGACATCGGCGACATGACCGGCGACGCGGCACCGGACGCCGTGGCGCCCATCAAGGTGACCACGGAGGGCACGGGCAGGTTCTACGCCCTGGTCACCTGGCGCAACGACGCAGGCACGCCGGTCCCGGCCGCAGCGGCCTCACTCGGGGACAGGACGCCCGTGGAGTCCGTCGAGATCTCCACGGCGCCCCCGAAGCAGGCCACCGTCGCCTACCTCACCCGCGGTGACGCCGATCCGGCCGCTGTGGTGACGATCAGGCGGACCGCTGTCTACCGGGTGGCGGGTCCCGTCATGGCCGAGCTCCACCACAGCGACGCCCCGTACACCCCGTGAGTCCTCCGTGAAGGCCGCCGCGGGCTGCTGGTGCACGGGACCGGGTCCAGCCCGCACGGACGAGGTTCATCCAGGGAGCCGTACGGCCAGCAGCGCGACGTCGTCCTCGTTCTGCGGAGGGCGGGACCGCTTGAGCAGATGGTCGGTGAACGGCTCCAGAGGTCGGTGGGCCAGGGACGCGGCGTTCCGGCGCAGCCGCTCCAGGCCCTCGTCCAGGGAATGGCCCGAGGCCTCGATCAGACCGTCGGTGTAGAGCACGAGGGTCGACCCCGGCGGCAGGGTCACGGTCGCGTCGACGCGACCCTTCGGGGCCTCGTGGGCCTCGATGCCCAGGAGGACGCCATGGCCGTCGGTGAGGAAGTCGGCCACGCCGTCGTGCGTGACCAGCAGCGGCGGCGGGTGGCCGGCATTGGTCCAGGTCATCTCGCACCGCCCGTCGTCGGCCACCGTCATCCGGGCATAGATCAGCGTGGCCATGGAAGCTTCGGCGATGTGCAGGGACGCGTGGTCGAGCCACTCGACGATCTTGCTCGGTGGTTCGTGCTGCGCCCAGGCGTAGGCGCGGAGCATGTTGCGCAGCTGCGCCATGCCGGCGGCGGCGTCCAGGTCGTGGCCGACGACGTCACCGATGGCCAGGGCAGTGGCACCGTCGCTCAGGCCGAAGGCGTCGTACCAGTCGCCGCCGACCTGCGAGGCGTTGGGCGCGGGCAGGTAGCGGGCGGTCATCTCCAGCCCCGGCACGCTCGGCAGCTGGGGCAGCAGATGGCGTTGCATGGTCTCGGCGACCTTGCGCTGCCGCTGGTAGAGGCGGGCGTTCGCCAGGGCCAGACCGGCCCGCCGGGCGATGTCCTCGAGCAGCGCGATGTCCGCCGCGGTGAACGGCTCCGGCTGCTCGGAGCGGCCGAGAGTGATGGCTCCCACGATCTCCCGTACGCCGCGGATGGGGGCGATGGCCGCCGAGTGCATGCCGGTCACGTCGAACAGGCGCCGCTGCTCCACCGCGATGCCCGAGTCCGGCGGGCCCTGGTAGGTCTCCGGCCCGGCCAGGGCGGACGACACACCGCGCAGGGCACGGGACAAGGGCATCGGGGAACCCTCCGGTACCGGCGGCATCGGTCCCTCGAGTTCCTCCGAGTGCACCATAGCCCCGTTCTGAGCGTGCACGACGGCGCGGCGCCATACCTCGTCGCGCTCGGTGATCAGGTCGATGACGGCCCAGTCCGCGAGGCGGGGCAGCACCAGGTTCACAAGTCTTCGCAGCGCCTCGTCGACGTCCAGCGTGGACGTGAGCGTCGTGGTCGTCTCGGCCAGCAGGGCCAACCGCTCGAGCTCCGAGAGCGACGCGGTGGGCCGCTCCGGGAGTGCGGCGGGCGGACCTGGGGTATGGCGGGCATGGAAGATCACAAGGGTGACCGGGGTCCGGCCATCGATGTCGCAGGGAGTGACCAGCCACGACACCGGCAGCATCGAGCCGTCGCCACGTTCGACCCACTCGTTCGTCCCTTGTGCCGTGCCTCCGGCGAAGATGGCCTGCCGCACCGGACACTGTGCCCTCGCGATGGGCTCTCCGTGGCGGTTGCGGTGCAGCATGTCGTGCGCGTCCTGACCGAGGAGTTCCGCCGCGGACCGGCCCAGGAGCTGTTCTGCCCGGGCATTGACGCCGATGATGCACCCATCGTCGTCCGTCAGATAGGCGCCCGTGCGCAGGGCGGCCAACGCCCCGGTCAGCGCCTCCACGGCCTTGTCCGGAGACCCGTCGCCGACCGTTTCCACCCTCTGGGGGTCCGTCATGTGATTGCCTCCCCTGGCCGAAGGGCCCGTTCTGCCGTCCGTCGCTGCCGTCTCTCCCATGCCACATGCCCCGACGGGCGGATATGACGCTCGCGGGTCCGCCGGGCCGCAGCGCCTTGCACCCGGATTCGACGGGTTCGCCCTGACAAGGTGTACGCCCGGACTCGCGCGGCCGGAGAGGACGGCCGGTCCACGGTATTCGACGCGGAGGCCTGCCGAGCCGACGAAGGGACGCATCCGAGGCCGCTCCGGGGCCGGGCCTGTTGCCGTCGGCGGGCCTCGGCGACCGCGACCTTCCTCGCCTGCGGACGGGTCAGCCGCCTGACCTGGTCCTCACCGGTGTCGGCCGGGGCGAGGCGCTCCGCGGGACGCCGAAGGTGTTCTGTGAAGCCGGGCCGGGACAGCGACGGACGGCCCGGCCGGCGTGCGCTGATCGCACGGGGCCGGGCGTATCCGTCGGGCGGGCCGGGCCGCCGCACTGCCATGGCGAGGGGTTGAGCGCGGGAGCATGCTGGAGGAGAGCCCGCGCCGGCTCCGCGGGGCGGTCGTACGGCGAAGGGCGAGTGAAGGTCCCCATGGACGAAGACGTGAGCGGCCGGCCGGACCCCGGCGGGGACGGTCCCGTCGGCCTGCCGTGGTGGATCCTCGAGCAGCTGCCCGTCCCCGTGGTGTTCTTCGACCGGCGGGCCCGGCTCGTGTCCGCCAATGAAGCCACCCTGGAGTCGGTGGCCATACCCCTGGAGCAGCTCGTCGGTCTGCGGCCGGGTGAAGTGGAACCGGGTGTGGTGATCAAGGGCGCGGAGGGCCTCGAAGCCGCGGTCGAAGAGGTGATGGCCACCGGCGAGGGGCGCAGTTACGAAACCCTCATCCGCCCCGAGATCGGCCGTGAGGGCGTGTGGACGGCGGTCATCTCCCCGGTCAAGGACGGCTCCGGGCATGTGCACGGCTGCTCCGTGGTGACCCTCGACACCACCGAGCAGTACCGCGCCCGCTCACGCATGACCGTCCTCAACGAGGCCAGCCTGCGCATCGGGAGCACGCTGGACGTGGGCCGTACCGCCGAAGAACTGGCCGAGATGGCCACGGGGACCTTCGCCGACTTCGTCACCGTGGACCTGCTCGCCCCCGTACTCGCGGGCGACGAACCCGGCGCCCCGGAGCCGGAAGCCACCATCGTGTTCCACCGGGCCGCTCAGCACTCGGTCCTGGAGGGCTGCCCCGAGTCCGTGCTGCCCGTCGGCGCGCGGCACACCTTCGCGCGGGAGTCGGCGATGGGGCGTGTGCTCGTCCAAGGCGAGGCCGTGCGGTTCACCGTCGACGAGGAGGCACTGGGACTGTGGGAGGCGGCCGACCCCGACCGCGTGCGCAGCATCCGCGCATACGGCATCCACTCCTTGGTGATCGCTCCGCTCACCGCCCGCCGCATCACCCTGGGGATCGCTGTGTTCTCCCGCCATCGCACGCCCGAACCCTTCGACGACGACGACCTGCTGCTCGCCGGGGAACTCGCCGCGCGGGCCGCGGTGGCCGTGGACAACGCCCGCCGCTACACCCGTGAACACGCCACCGCACTCGCGCTGCAACGCAGCCTGTTGCCCCGGCGCACGGCCCGGCAGCAGGCCGTCGAGGTCGCCTCCCGCTATGTGCCCAACACGGCGGGCGCCGGGATCGGCGGTGACTGGTTCGACGTCATCGCCCTGTCGGGCGCCCGGGTCGCCCTCGTCGTCGGCGACGTCGTCGGGCACGGCGTCCAGGCATCGGCGACCATGGGCCGGCTGCGTACCGCCGTGCGCACGCTCGCCGACGTGGACCTCGCACCCGACGAACTGCTCACCCAGCTGGACGACCTCGTGCTGAAACTGGACCGGGAGGAGTCGGTCGACCCCGCGGGCGGCTCCTCCGTCGCCGGCGCGACCTGCTTGTACGCCGTGTACGACCCCGTCTCCGGGCGGTGCGCCATGGCCCGGGCGGGTCACCCGGAACCGGTGCTCGTCCGTCGCGACGGCAGCGCCGCCCACGTCCCGCTGCCCGGCGGCCCGCCGCTCGGGGTGGGCGGACTGCCGTTCGAGGCGGCGGAGTTCGACCTGCCGGAGGGCAGCATCCTCGCGCTCTACACCGACGGCCTGATAGAGACACCGGGACGGGACATCGACGCCGCGCTCGCCGTGCTGCGCGAGACGCTCACCCGTCCCGCCGGATCGCTTGAGGACACCTGCGACGCCGTGATGGCGGCCCTGCTGCCCGAGCGGCCCGGCGACGACATCGCGCTCCTTCTCGCCCGCGCGGGCCGCCTCGACGCGGATCACCATGTGTCCTGGGACCTGCCCGCCGACCCGTCCATCGTCTCGAGGGCGCGCAAGCACGTCGCCGCACAGCTGGAGCAATGGGGCCTGGACGACGCCGTGTTCGCCACGGAAGTGATCGTCAGCGAGTTGGTCACCAACGCCATCCGCTACGGCGGCGCCCCCATCCGGCTGCGCCTCATCCGCGACACCGCCCTCATCTGCGAGGTGTCCGACGGCAGCAGCACCGCCCCCCACCTGCGCCGCGCCCGCACCTTCGACGAGGGCGGCCGGGGACTGCTGCTCGTCGCGAGCCTCACCGAGTGCTGGGGCACCCGGTACGGCCCCACGGGCAAGACGATCTGGGCGGAGCAGGCCCTGCCGGGCGCATGACGTTCCGTCACACGCGAGCAGAAGACGAGTTCCGACGTCGATGTCGGATTCCTGCCGGACAGCGGCGATCGGGCGGTGTTTGACTGCCCGCATGTTCACCACCCGGCCGGACCAGGCCCGCCGCTTCCGCTCCCTGCACACCTCCTCGCGACCCCTGGCGCTGGCCAACGCATGGGACGTCGCGAGCGCCCGCGTCATCGAGGCGGCGGGCGCCCCCGCGATCGCCACCACCAGCGCCGGCGTCGCCTGGTCGCTGGGCTCGCCGGACGGTGACGCCCTCACCCGCGAGCGCGCACTGGAACTGATCTCCCGGATCTCCGCCGCCGTCGCGGTCCCGGTCACCGCCGACATCGAGGGCGGGTACGGGCAGGACGCGGCCGATGTCGCGGAGACCGTCACCGGCGTGCTCGCGGCGGGCGCCGTCGGCGTCAACATCGAGGACGGCACTCGGCCCCCGGGCGAACTCGCGGCACGGCTGGCCGCCGCCCGGCAGGCCGCCGACCGGGCCGGCGCGGACCTCTTCCTCAACGCCCGCATCGACACCTACCTCTTCGGCCTCGGCGACCCGGACACCCGGCTCGCGGAAACCCTGGACCGGGCACGCAGGTACGTCGACGCCGGCGCGGACGGCATCTTCGTCCCCGGAGTCACCGACACCACCACGATCGCGGCGCTGGCCCGAGACATCTCGGTACCGCTGAACGTCATGGCCGGCCCGGGCGCACCGAAGGTGGCCGAGTTCGGCGCCCTCGGCGTGGCCCGCGTCAGCCTCGGCTCGGGCGTGGCGCAGGCCGCGTACGCCGCCGCCCGTCGCGCCGCGCAGGAACTCCTCGACACCGGCGGCTACGACTCCCTCGCCGACGGCATCGCCTTCCCCGAACTCGACGGGCTGCTCTCCGGGCCCCGCTGAACGGCCCGGCGGGGCGCGGCGGTACGAGGACCTGGCCGCGCCGGCAGCCGTCCTCGCAGGTAAATCGGTACGCAACACGGTCTCCCGCGCGTGACAATCACGGTCCACGAACGGGAGGACCCCATGAGCCAGGCGTACGCGACCCTCCAGGAGCTGCTGCCGCCCGACGAGTTGGCGGCAGCACTCGAGGCCGGCCACGTCACCCGAAAGCGCCACCCCGAACTGCCGCTCTCCCTCTACACGTACACGAGGACGTGTCAGTACGAGCGCGTGTGGAACCGGGTCACCATGCGCTGCCGCGGCCTGGTCGCCGACGACGCCACCGGCGAGATCGTCGCCCTTCCGCTGCCGAAGTTCTTCAACGTCGGCGAGCACGAGGCGGGTCAGCCGTACGCGCCCGCCCTCCCGGACGAGCCGTTCGAGGTCTACGACAAGGTCGACGGCAGCCTCGCGGTGGTCTTCCACTACGCCGGTCGGTGGCGCGTGGCGTCCAAGGGCTCCTTCATCAGCGCCCAGGCGGTGTGGGCGCAGCGCCTGCTGGACGGCAGTGACACCTCCGCGCTGATACCCGGAGTGACCTACCTCGCCGAGATCATCTACCCGCAGAACCGGATAGTCGTCGATTACGGCGACCGCCGGGACCTGGTGCTCCTCGCCGCGTTCGCCGCGGACGGCACGGAGATCGCCCTGAGCGAGGCCGCGGCCGGCTGGCAGGGCATCGGCTCGGTCGTCACCGTCTGGCCCGCCGTGCCGCTGGCCGAACTGCTCGCCCTGGCCGAGACCAATCAGCTCCCCGGCGGCCGGACCGCCACGGGCACCGACGCTGAGGGCTTCGTGCTGCGCTTCGCCTCCGGCGTACGGGCGAAGGCGAAGTTGTCCGAGTATGTACGGCTCCACAAGGTGCTCACCGGCGTCACCGAGCGGGACATCTGGCGCAGCCACGGAATCCAGCGGTTCGCCGGCCTGCCCGCCAAGCAGGTGGCGCAGACGCTGGGTTGTGACCCTGCGGACCTCGCGGCGTCCGACGGGAAGCCGCTCGACTTGCTGCTGGAGCAGGTGCCCGACGAGTTCGACGCGTGGGTGCGCGAGGTGATCGCCCGGATCGAGAAGGACGTGGCCGACCGCGAGCGCGCGATCGACGAGGCGTACCGGTCCCTGGTCCCGCTCGCCGCCGACCGGGGCGCGTTCGCCCGCGCCGTCAAGTCGCTGCCCGACACCGCCGTTCGTTCCGCCATGTTCCTGCGTCTGGACGGGCGCCCGACCGAACTCCTGACCTACCGATCCGTCCGGCCTGTGCCGGCGGACCCGTTCCACACCGACGAGGAGAACTGACCGTGCCCGTGGTACACGTGATGACGGGGCTCCCGGCCTCGGGAAAGACCACCGCGGCGCGCACGTTGCAGGCGGAGTCGGAGGGCCGGATCAGGCGGGTGAATCTGGACGACCTGCGGGTCATGCTCGACATCCCGGCGCCCGGGGCCGGCCGTTCGCACGCGCACGAGCAGACCGTGCTGGCGATCCAGGACGCGGCGGTGCGGGCGGCCGTCGACGGCGGGTTCGACGTCGTCGTGGACAACACACATCTGACACCGCACATCCCGAAGCGTCTGAAGGCCGCGGTGGCCGGTCAGGCCGAGTTCAGGGTGCACGACTTCACCGGCGTACCGGTCGACGAATGCATACGGCGGGACGCCGAACGGGACCGGCGGGTCGGCGAGGAGATCATCCGGATTCTCGCCGACAAGCACGCCAAGGCCAGGAGGGGCGGGTGGCGCCTCACCGAGGACTGGCTGAACGACGAGACCGCGGTCGAGCCGTATGTCGCCGACCCGGCGCTGCCCGCAGCGGTGATGTGCGACATCGACGGCACACTCGCCATCAGGGGCGACCGCAGCCCCTACGACTTCACCCGCTGCGAGGAGGACCTGCTCAACGTTTCGGTGCGCGGCGCGCTGTGGTCGTTCCGGCGCGCGGACGGCGACGTGATCGTCCTGCTCTCCGGCCGCGGTGAGGAACACCGGGAGCGGACGGAGTCGTGGCTGCGCCGCCACGAGGTCCCCTACGACGAGCTGTGGATGCGCGCGGCCGGTGACGGCCGGCGTGACGACGTCGTGAAGGCGGAGCTCTTCGACCGTCATGTCCGCCACCGCTTCGCGGTGCGCGTCTCCCTCGACGATCGCGACCGTGTCGTCGCCGTCTGGCGCCGCATGGGCCTGCCCACGTGGCAGGTCAACTACGGCAACTTCTAGGCACCGGACCGCTGCGGCCGCCCGCCGGACCGCTCCGGCCCGGTTCGCGTAGGGGCGGCGGCGCGGTACCGGGCCGGACGGTGCCGTGGCTGCGACCACCGCCCGGCCCGGAGCCTCACGCGCCTGCCGGCGCCCGGGCGTGGTGCTCGTGCCGGCGGGCGTCGTCCACGGCCGCGTCAGCCCTCGGGCCGCAGCAGGCCACGCTCGTACGCCTTGGCCAGCCGCTGAGGCACGAGGTAGGACGCACCGTCCACCGTGATCGGCACCAGTTGCGGCGTACTCGCCTTCCACTGCGCGCGACGGTGACGAGTGTTGCTGCGGGACATCTTCCGCTTCGGGACAGCCATGAGGACTCCATGTCGGTGAAGGAACCTGACCAGGCTACATGAAAATGATTACCGTTAGCCTTTCGGTCGCTCGGGGTGAGCGGCCTGCGTGAGCGGTCCGTCGCCGCTCGCCCGCCAGCGGCGGCGAAGATTCCACCGCGGTCCCACCGTCCGGACGCCTCCTGCTGCCGTATTGCGCGGGCGACGATCCGGACCGATCGGTATCCGAGCGACAGGAATCGGCGTAGTCGGTGAAAACGGACCTGAATCGCTCTCCGTGTAACGCTTCGTCCGTGCGTGGCGCAGTTCCGGCAGGGGCGCGAAAAAGCGACCTTCATGCGGTCAAGGCCGGGATTTCCGCGCTGTGGTATTTCCTCTGTGCGCCGACCGCGTTTCCGTGCCGTCGAAGCTGTCTATGCGCCAGATTGGGAATCCAGTGAGCAATACCGAACCCCTGCCGGACCACCGGCAGTACGACCCCGTCCAGGGCAGCGGTCACCGTTCTGTACGCGGTGGGGACGGGTCCGGCACACGTCGGGCGGCCCTCATCACCCACACGATCGCCGACATCGCCGCGGCGTTCCTCGGCCTGTGGGTCCTGCTTCACCTGCTCGAGGCGAACAGGTCCAACGTCTTTGTCGAGTTCGTGCATGGCATGGCGGACCTGCTGGCGTGGTGGTCACAGGATATTTTCACGATGGACACGGAAGGCCTCCGCGTTCTCCTCAATTACGGGCTGCCCGCGGTGATTTATCTGCTGATCGGGCACGGTGTCGCGTCACGGTTGCGGCGTCTCTGAGACAATTCACGGGCTGTTCAGGTCTGTGAAGAAACGGCAATTGTGCGGCGGAGGACGTGAAAGCATTTCAGCGCCGCACGCGGGGCCGTTCGCCCGGCCGGGGCGGCGTGCCGTTGGACGCCGCCCCCTCCGTGACGACCCGGCACGGCTGGCTTCACGGAGCCGCCCCGTCCGTGGATGCCCGGGCCGTGGGGGCCCTGTGTGCGGGGCGTGGCAGCATCGGGTGCATGGTGGAACGGATCATCGCCGCGTGTGACGGGGCGTCGAAGGGTAATCCCGGGCCGGCGGCCTGGGCATGGGTCGTTGCCGGCACGGACGGCCAGGTGGCGTCCTGGGAGGCGGGCCCGCTGGGGAGGGCCACGAACAACGTGGCAGAGCTGACCGCGCTGCGCGAGCTGCTCCAGGCGACCGACCCGGTCGTTCCGCTCGAAGTGCGCATGGACTCCCAGTACGCGATGAAGGCGGTCACGACCTGGCTGCCGGGCTGGCGCCGCAAAGGCTGGAAGACGGCCGCCGGAACGCCGGTGGCCAACCGGGACCTGGTCGTCGCGATAGACACGCTGCTGACCGGCCGGGACGTCACCTTCGTGTACACCCCGGCGCATCAGGTCGACGGGGACGCGCTGAACGCGGCCGCAGACGCCGCCGCGAGTCACACGGCCCGCTCCCAGCAGCCGGCCGGCTCGGCCGCCGGCTCCGTCCTGCCGCCGCCCGAGCCGGTGTCACGGCCCGCGACGGCGGGACGCAACCGGCGGCCCGCGGAACGGCGCTCCCCGGCCGCGGGGTCCTCCCGTGGTTCGGTCGCGGCGAAGTTCCCCGGCCGGTGCCGCTGCGGCCGGTCCTACGCCAAGGGGGAGACGATCGCGAAGAACCCCGACGGCTGGGGCCACCCGGCCTGCGCCACGGACGGCGGCTGAACCCCACAACGGCAGGCTCCACGGCGCGCGGGACGGTGGCCGGTCGTGCACGGCCGGGAAGACGTTCCCCTCACCCACCGAGGCTCCGCGGCCGAGCGTCCGTGACCGAGGGTCCCCGGCCGCGCGGTCACCGGCCGTGGGCCGCCATCGGCGGCTCAGTAGGCGACGTGGATGCGGCGCGCCGGGCCGTCGACCCGGATCCGTCCTCCGACGGGGATGACGACTTGCGGGTCGGTGTGGCCGAGGTCGACGTCGAACACCGCCATGGTGTCGGGGGCGTACCGGTCGAGAGCCCGCAGGACGGCCTCGCGTTGCTGCCGGCGGAAGCGCGCCCGGGCCTGCGGGTCGAGCGGGTGCTCGAACGACCAGCTCTTCGCCCTGCCCATCAGCAGCGCGGGGAACTGCCGCAGCAGCCCGCTTTCGCCCATGCTCCTGAGGATCCAGAAGACGTCCTGGGCGGGCGGCATCTCCTCCGAGGTCTCCAGAAAGAGCACGCTGCCGGCGTAGGAGTCGACCGGTCGCACGACGCGGTCGGCCATCAGCAGCCAGGACAGGATCTCCAGATTGCCGCCCCAGCCGGCTCCCTCGACCACCCGGTCGCCGTTGTGCCAGAACCAGCCTTCGGAGGGCTCCGCCTCCGGTTCGGTCTCGAAGGTGCGCGGGTCGTCCCAGGGCCTGTCGACGTCGCCGTACGTGCTCGAGGGAGTGAGCTCGTACTCGCCCGACGTGAACAGCGCCGCCCGGAGCGAGTCCGCCGTCAGCGGGTGCATCGCGCCGGGCCGTCCGAGCTCGACCATCACCGAACCGCCGTGGTAACCGACGACGCCCAGGTCCCGCAGGAACAGCAGGAGGTTGGTGTTGTCGCTGTAGCCGAAGAAGGGCTTCGGGTTGGCGCGGAGAAGGTCTCCGTCGAGGTGAGGGAGGACGGTGATCTGGTCGTCGCCGCCGATGCTCGCGATGACCGCCTTGATGTCGGGGTCCGCGAAGGCCGCGTGGATGTCGGCGGCTCGCTCCTCGGGCGTCGCGCCCATCTTCCGGGTCGTCGGGTATTCCACCGCCTTCAGCCCGAAGTCCTCCTGGAGTCTGCGCAAGCCCAACTCGTAGGGCAGGGGAAGGTGTCCAGGCAGACCGGAGGAAGGGGACAGCACCGCGACCGGATCTCCGGGGCGGGGCTTGGCGGGATGCACGGGAGCCGTCATCTCGTGATCGTAGGGCCGGGCGGGCCCGCTACCGAAACGATTTGCCCGCAGGTAACCCCGCACGCTCGCCGCGACGACCGGTCGCGCGTCGGGCACCGGATCTGGGCGCCCGGGGCCCATGGTTGTGGTGGTCACCGCCGTCGCGCCGCCGAGCGCGCGGGCGCGGGAGGCTGGAAGGTGGCCGCAGACAGCGATCCCAAGGAGGGAGCCACCATGACCGGGCAAGTGATCGTCGGTCTGGACAACTCGCCCGAGAGTCTCGCGGCGGCGCACTGGGCGGCCCGGGAGGCCGTGATGCGCGGTGCGGACCTGCTTCTGGTGCACGTGGAGGAGTGGCCGCTGCCGGTGGCCGTGGCCATGCCGACCGTCACGCGTGACGACCATCGGGACTGGGCGGACGAGCTGCTGGAAGGCGCGGTGGACGAACTGCGGCTCGCCCACCCCGGGCTTCGGATCTCCGGGCGCCGGATGCCGGGGCGGCCCGCGGGCGCACTCGCCGTCGCGGCCGCCGACGCGGAGCTGCTCGTGCTCGGATCGCGGGGGCTGGGGACCGTGATGGGCGCTCTCATGGGCTCGGTCGGTCTGGCGACCGTCGCCGCCACGACGGCACCGGTCGTCGTCGTACGCGCCGACGGCAGCGAACACGGGCACGGCCCGGACATGGAGGTCGTGGTCGGGGTGGACCTCCACCGGCCCGCCGGTCCGGTCCTCGCCTTCGCCTTCGAGGAGGCGGCCCGGCGCGGATGCACCCTGCGTGCCGTGCACGGCTGGAAGCTGCCCGTAATGTTCGCCCACTCCGACGAGGCCCGGGCCGAGGCCGGACGCGAGGCCGCGACGGCCCTCGGCGCGGCACTGCGCAGCTGGCGGCAGGAGCACCCGTCGGTGGCGGTCGTGGAACGGCCCGTGATGGGCGCCGGTGCGCAAGTACTGGTCGACGAGGCCGCCGACGCGGGCCTCGTGGTGGTCGGCCGGCACGTCCGCCGCGCGCCCCTGGTCCCGCACATCGGCCACGTCGCCCATGCCGCGATGCACCACTGCAGGGCGCCGGTCGCGGTGGTTGCACACGAGTGACGGCCACGCGGGGCGCACTCCGCGGAGCGGTTGCGCACGTGGGCACCGCCGCCCGGGTCGCCCGCGGTACCGCCCGCGCTGCCGGCCTGCGTACGGATTCCGGGCGGGCCGGCGCCAGCGGATCATGTGAGCGCGGCGCGGGCCTGGTCGCGGTGTCCGGGGCGGTCAGGACCGGTCGTCGGCGAGCTGCTCAGGGAGCTGGACCAGCAGGAGCCGGGCGTCCGCCCGCACGTTGCACTCGCTTATGGTCCGGCAGACCTCCAGGGTGAGGCCGTTCCTCGTCAAGAGGCGCAGGGTCACTGTCACTTCGCCGAGCCCCCGCCGTGGGCCGTCCTGTTGCTCGAGCTGCCGGTAGAGGGTGTTCGGCCAGCGGTCGGGGTCGGTGTCCTGCCAGAGCCGGGGGCCGTCGGTACTGAAGCGGCAGTGCTGGCCGCCGTGCGGTTCCTGGAGCAGCGAGTGACTGACCGGCACGGTGCTGAACAGGGGCCCGAGCCTGGCCCGCAGATCGTCGTTCTCGACCAGGCGTTGCTGCTGCCGGTGCCGGTTGCCGGAGACCGCCATCCGCAGCGCGGCGAGCACGTACGGGTGCCCACCGGGCGCCAGGACGGGATACTCGTCCTGCCACTGGGGCCAGGACGCCGGCAGCGCGCCGGGCTTGTGCGTGCTGCCCGGCAGGGGCACCACATGGTCGTTGTCCACGGCGGGATTATCACCCGAGCGCCGGGTTCGCGTCGTCGCGATGTCCATTTCCGGGCAACCTCGTTCGGACGCGCGTCGGACGGCCGCGCACACGACCGGACCCGCCGCGGACCTGTGGCGCGGCGGGTCCGGTCGTGCCGTGCGGCGAGGCCGGAAGAGCCAAGAGGGTCAGCAGGAGGAAGGGCGGCCTCAGGCGCGGCTGTTCACGCTGACCGGCCAGGAGCCGGTGTTCGGCGTCCAGCCCTGTAGCGTGGCGGGGATGCCCACGCGGGAGTTGCAGTCGATCACCTGGAAGTGCAGGTGCGGCGCCGTGGAGGCGCCTGTGTTCCCCGACCAGCCGATGATGCGGCCCTGGGGCACCCAGTCACCGGTGTTGTAGATCGCCCGGTTCAGGTGGGCGTAGTGGGTGCAGCGGCCGTTCGAGTGACGGATGATCACCTCGATGCCGTTCTGCCAGTACGGCGACCAGTCCGAGACCAGCACGGTGCCCGCCTGCGCGGCGGACACCTCGTAGTTCTCCGGGAGTCCGAAGTCCCAGGCGTACTCGTTGTACGGGCCGGTGTGTGAGTACGTGCCTTCCGGGCCCTGGGTCACCCTGTACGACTCGCCTGCCGGGTAGGGCAGTTCGTAGTAGTAGTCGACCGCGGCGGCGGGTGGTGCCGCCGCCAGTGCGATGCCCGGGACGGCGAGCACCGCGCTCGCCACCGCGACCGCCTTGCGCAGCACCGTTCTCGTTCTCTTCACCATGCGTCTCCGTCCTGGAACCGATCGGGATCTGGGCGTGCGCGTGCTGCAACTGCTGTGTGCCGTGCGTCAACTCCCCTGTTGTTCAGGGTTGTTGCCAAAACCATGCCCAGGGAACACCCGTAACAACCGGACCGGCTGACGACACCCGCACCAGGGGTCGCTTCAGAGCCGTCGCGCCTCTCCAGCCGCTTTCGCCGGAGGCGATCGGAGAGCAGCGGCCTCACCGCGCCCCGTTCCGCCACCTGCTCACTCGGGTGCGAGGATGAGGAGGGCTGCCGGGCGCGATCGCCCGAGCGACGCGACACCAGGAGACGCCGTGCACGACGACCACCGGACCGCCGAACGTCCTGAGCGGGCGTTCCCCACCCCCAACAGCCTCACCGGGGTCGGGGTCGTCGTCCTGGACGCGGGCGGACCAAGGGTGCTGCTCGGGCTCGGCCACGACGGGCGATGGGAGCTGCCCGGCGGGAAGGTCGACCCCGGTGAGGGGTTCGAGCAGGCTGCGGCGCGGGAGTTGGCGGAGGAGACGGGCCTTCTGGTGGAGCCGTCGGCAGTACGCATCGGGGCCGTGTTGGTGGACGGGGAGCGGGGGCTCACGCGGGTGACGGGCGCCGCCCTCGTTGCGCGGGCGGCCGGCACACCGCTGGTGCGGGAGCCGGACAAGATCGTGCGGTGGGAGTGGTTCCCGCCGGAGGCCGTGCCGGAGCCGTTGTTCGCGCCGTCCGCCGCGGTGCTGCGGAGCTGGCGCACGGGGCTGACGGCGGCGGCTGACGACCGGTTCCGCCGCTATCCCGTCTTCCGTGAGCCGGGAGACGCCGCCTCGGAGGGTCTGCCGTAGGCAGATCTCGCTGGTGCGGCCCGCTCGAAGCCAGAGCCGGCGGCGCGACGACGATCACGGCAAGCACAACGGCCCCGGGCCGGCCCTTTCGAACGGGGGACGTGTCGGCGGTCGTGCACCCCGTGCACTTCCCGACCGGGACCGCAGATCCCGCCATCGTGGACCGGTCCGCTGCCGGAACAGAAGCCCGTTGATCACAGGGTGGGCGGTGACACTGCCACCGCCCACCCCGACCCTTACTCCTCGACAGATGCGGACTCAGCCGAGCCCGTTCGTCATCAGAGAGATCGCCCCGCCCAACGTCGACCGAAACGACCCACCGCGAGGCGAGTTACGCGACCCACCGGACACGACCTATGCGACGCGGACCGTCAAGGTCCCGTTGGCCGAGGTGCTGATGTTGGCGGAGGCCCCGGGCGTGAGGGTGATGTTGGTGCTGCCGCCGCTGCCGGCGCTGGAGAAGACCAGGCTGGCGTCGGTGTCGTTGGTCATTGTGGCGACTGCCGAGACTTGGATGCCGGTGTCGAGAGTGGCGTCGGCGGAGAGGCTGGCGCCGGGAATGGTGATCGTGCCACCGGCCGAGAGGCCGATACTGATGGTGCCCGTCACGGCCGCGGTGGACTGGGTGTGCGCGACCGTAGCGGCGTGCGCGGGTACCGCCGCCGAGGCGCTCGGCTGGAGTGTGATCAGGCTGCCCGCGGCCACGAGTGCGGCAGCGGCGATCTTGGCTGTGAGGCAATGGGTCGTACGCATGGGGAACCTCCAGGCAGAAGAGAGAGCACTATTTCCAGGACCGCGGGTGCGCCTGGCTTGCCGGCCTAGGCAAGCCTGCGCAGCCACTTGAATGCAACGTGACTGTGGTCCGTCTGGGGGGCGCAGTGGAGCGTCCGGTGAGTCACGGGGGGGCCTGCATGACAGGTTGTTCACGCCGAGGAGTGAATCCGCGCGGTCCGCTCGAACGGCTCCTGGAACGCGCCGTCACCCACCTGCACGTCCTGATCGCGGACACCGTCGACGAAGTGAGCACCTGATTCACAGGCAGCACCGCCTTGCCCACGTTGCAAGGCGATTCTGAGCTGTGAGCCGCTTTCAGCGGCCGAACGTAATGATCTGCAGGACGTGCTGTGTGCTTGGCAGGTTGTTAGGGAGCCATCTGGCGGTACAGGCCGACCACGTCGCGGACCTTGTCCACGAACAGCGGATCCCGGAACAGCTTGAACGTCTCCGCCGGGGCTCGCGAGGAACCCGGGCCCTCGGCCTCGTAGGGTGGCCGGATGTTCAACCGGTTCGAGATCAGGGTGATGCCGCCCGGCCCTCGGTGGGCGGCGCAACTTCAGCTGTGGGTCGACGGCGCGGACGTGGTGGCGCCGGCCGTGGGGGTCGGTGGCCGCGGACCCTTCCTGCATGAGGCGTCGGCCGCCGGTCGGGACACCGCCTTGGACGCCACGGCCGAGGGCCGGCGCGTCGTTCTGGGCGAACCCGAGTGCACCGGCGGCTGTTGCGGCTTCCTGTCGGTGTTCGTGCAGCGGCTCGGGGACATCGTGGAGTGGTCCGGATGGGAGGTTCCGTACCGGGAGGTGGCACCTCCGGCGTTCCACTTCGATGCCGGCCGGTACGACGCCGAACTCGCCCGGGCCGCCGTCGACCCGGCGTGGGGTGTCCGCCTGGAGGAACGCGGGTAGCCGGTGCCGTCGGCAAGGGGGTCCTGGCAGGCACGACGTCCGGACCGGCCATGGAGCCGCCACCCATCGCGGCGTCACGCCGTCCCGGCGCCACGGATGCCGCACAGGTCCGCGGCGGCCGGGGCGCCGGAAGTGGGTCACACGCTCGGGTCGCGATGCGTGGGACGGCCGTCGAGGACGGTCAGCAGCACAGGCACGTCCGGCAGGTCGGTGGCGGCCGTGCTGAGCGGATCGGCGGCGAAGGCCGTCAGATCGGCGCGGTGGCCCACGGCGAGCCGGCCGGCCTCCCGCGTCTCACCCGCCGCCCAGGCGGCGTTGACGGTCATTCCCTGGAGCGCCTCCAGCGGGGTGAGAGCCTGCTGAGGGCCGTGCGGAGGCTGGGTGAGGTCCCGGCCGGGCCGGCGGTGGCGGGCGCCTGCCATGACACCCAGCGGGGGGTAGGGGGCGATGGGCCAGTCGGAGCCGAGCACGACGGTGGCGCCGGAGTCCCACAGGTCGCGGCAGCGCCAGGCGCGCGAGGCGCGTTCCTCACCGAGGCGGCGCGACCAGTTGTCGGTGTGGTCGGCCCGGGTGAAGTCACAGCAATGGGTGGGCTGCATGGAGGCCGCGACGCCGAGCGCGGCGAAGCGGCGCAGCGTGTCGTCGGGCACGGTCTCGATGTGTTCGATCCGGTGCCGCACCTCGCGCCCGCCCTCGGCCTGCGCCTTCTCGACGGAGTCGAGGGCGTGCCGGACGGCCGCGTCGCCGATGGCGTGCGTGGCGGTTGGTACCCCGGCCCGGTGGAGCCGGGCGATGACACGGGTGTACTCGGCGGGGTCGGGCCAGAAGGCGTGGGTGGACTCGCCGTGGCAGTCGGGGCGCTCCAGCCAGGCGGTGCCGTTGTCGATGGTGCCGTCCATGAACAGCTTCACGCCCTCGGTCCGCCACAGCGCGCCGCCGGTGCCCTGCTGGTCGATCAGGGCCTGCAGCGCGTCGGCGTCGATGCCGGGCTGGCACCAGGGCGCGACCCGCAGCCGTACCGGCAGTTCCCCGGCGACGTCGAGTTCGGCGTAGAGCTCCAGGCTGTCGCCGTTCGCGTCCATGGCGTGGCCGCCGGTGAGTCCGGCGGCGGCCATGGCGCGCAGGGCCGCGGCGAGCCGGTCGCGGCGTTCGGCCCGGGTGGGCTGCGGGGCGGCGCGCTCGACGAGTTCGCAGGCGGCGTCCTCCAGCAGGAGACCGGTGGGCCGGCCCGTCCCGTCGCAGACGACCTCGGCCGAGGCCTGGTCGAAGCTGCGCGGCCCGTCGACACCGGCGAGTTCCAGGGCCCGCCGGCTGGCGAGCATGGAGTGGGCGTCGAAGAGCAGCAGGAGGGCGGGAACGCCTTCGAGTACGGAGTCGAAAGGAGCGGTCGACACGGGCCGGTCCGCGAAGACGTTGGGGTCGAGGCCCCAGGCGTGCAGCCACGCCCCGGGCGCGAGGCGCGCCGCCTCGCGGGCCAGCGCCCGGCGCACGGCGTCGAGGTCGGCGCAGCCCGACAGGTCGAGACCGTGGGTGAGTTCGGCGCCGGAGACGGGATGCAGGTGCCCGTCGACGAGACCGGGGGTCAGCACGGCGCCCTTGAGGTCGATCACCGTCGTCGAGGGGTCGGCGAGCGCGCGGATCTCCCTGTCGTCTCCGATGGCGGTTATCCGGCCGCCGGCCGCGGCGAGAGCGGTTCCGGACAGGAACGAGCCGGAGGCCGGGTCGAGGAGACGGGCCGAGAGCAGGACGAGCGAGGTGCGCACAAGGAGCTCCTAGGAAACGGTCAGTTCGAGGTGGCGGCAGCGTTCAACGCCCCGGCGGGCAGGCCGAGTTCGCGTTCCGCGGTGGTGACGGCCATGCCTGCGACGGCGGGCGGACGGTCGCCGGTGCCGCTGTTGGCGTGGACGCCGAGGCCGTCGATGACGACGAGGATCTGAATGGCCGTCACCGCCGGGTCGGCGGTGCGGAACTCGCCCTGCTCCACCCCGTCACGGATGAGGCCGCCGAGCCGGTCGCGCCACGCGGCCTCCTGCACGGCGACCCGCTCGCGCAGGGCGGGCCGGTAGCGGCTGAGATGCCGGGCGTTGAGCCAGAGACGGCTGATGTCGTCGTACGCCGGCCCCGTCGCACGGGCGAAGAACCGCGCCAGGTGCTGTGTGGGCGTGGCGCCGGCCCGGTCGGCCGGGAGAAGGCCGTCGAGTTCACAACCGGCGGCGCTGCCATATGCCTCGGCCACCAGATCCTCCACCGCGGGGAAGTAGTGACTGATCAGCCCCGGACGGACGTCGAGCTCCTCCGCGATGCGCCGGAGCGTGATGCACTCCAGCCCCTCGGTCAGAGCGACCATCGCGGCCGCCGCAACGATTTCCGCACGTCTGGCGGCCGGAGACTTGCGGATTCGTTTGTGTTGAACGCTTGACGACATGGAATCGATGCTATTGAGTTTGCGACCAACAAACAAGCAGGTGGGTAAACCAGCACCCGGAGGGGCCCATGGCGTCCACGATTCCCGACCCGCGTCCCGGCACGCACGCCGCACCCGATGCGGCCTCGCAGCCCCCGCAGGACCGCGCGGTCGGCATCGAGGCACACGGCATCGACCACATCCCCGACGACGAGCGCCACGGCCGACCACGGCAGCTCTTCTCCGTCTGGGCGGCGGCGAACGTCAACTACCTCAGCCTGGTCATCGGCGGTGCGCTGGTCCTCATGGGCCTGAGCCTGTGGCAGGCCCTCGCCGTGATCGTGGTGGGCAACCTGTTCTGGGTGCTCACCGGGCTGCTCTCCATCTCCGGCCCGGCCGCCGGCGCGCCCAGCGAGGTGATCACACGGGCGATCTACGGGATCCGGGGCAACCGCGTGAACAACGCGATCGTCGGCTGGATGATCTCCGTCTGCTACTTCGCCCTCAACCTGGCCGCCGCCGCGACCGCCGCCTTCGCTCTCGTGGAGAAGGCCGGCATCACGGCGAACACCGGCGTGAAGGTCGCCGTCGTGGTGGTCGTCGCCGCCCTGACCCTGGCCATCGGCGTCTACGGCCACGGCGTGATCATGAAGCTGTACCTCCCGATCACGCTGGCCCTCACCGCCGCCTTCGCAGTCGTCGCCGTCGCCGTCGTCCGGCACACCGACTTCGGCCACACGCCGGCCGAGCCGCTGACGGGCATCGACCTGTGGGCGGTCCTCGTCGCCGGTGTCACCCTCGTCGGCTCCGGTCCGCTCTCCTACACCACCAGCGCCGACTTCTCCCGCTATCTGCCCCGCGCGACCTCGGCGAAGGCGATCATCGGCTGGACCGCTCTGGGCGGCTTCGTGCCGAGCGTCGTCGTCTGCTCACTCGGAGCCTTCGCCGCGACCGCGGTCGACATGACCGACCCGCAGACCGGACTCGAGACGATCCTCCCCGGCTGGTTCCACCCGGTCTTCCTGCTCGCCCTGATCGTCGGCACCATCGCCATCAACGCCCTGACCGCCTACAGCGCCGGCCTCGCCCTCCAGGCCGTCGGCATCCGCATCCGCCGCTCCCGCAGTGTCCTCGTCGACGGGGCCGCCGCCGTTTCGCTCACGCTGTACGGGCTCCTCGTCTCCAACTTCCTCGACACCGTCAGCAACGTCCTCCAGTTGACCGTCGTCCTCCTCGGTCCCGCCATGGCCGTCTACGCCACCGACATCCTGATACGCCGCAACCGCTACGACGGCCCCGTGCTCATGGACGAGACCACCGGCAGCCCCTTCTGGTACGCCGCCGGAGTCAACCCGGCGGGCGCCCTCGCCCTCGGGTCCGGCGTCGTCGCGGCGGCCCTCAGCGTGAACACGCTCTACACCGGGCCAGTGGCGCGTGCCCTGGGCGGAGTGGACCTCGCCCTGCCCGCCGGCATGATCGTCGCCGCATGCGTCTACGCGCTCATGATGCGGAACTCCGACTACGTGCTCGCCGCGCGGAGCCGGGCCGCCTGAGCGAGCCGTCCCCCGTGCCGTACACCTGGTCCGTACCGGCGGCGCCCCCTACAACACCACGATCCCCAAGGGCCGTACGCCGACCGGCAGACGCGTCACGTCCCCGGAGGCGGTGTCGACGATGCTGATGCCGTTCCAGTAGCCGTCGCGCGTGAAACCGCCGGAGACGTAAGCGGTGCGGCCGTCGGCCGACACGGCGACGTCCTCGTGCGGGCCGTCCAGCGGGATCACGCGCTCCTTGCCACCTGGCGTACGGACGGTCAGGGACGGGCCGTTGTCCCTCGACGGGTCGATCGGGCCGGTGCCGACCACGTACAAGGTGCCGTCGTCGGCCACCGCGGCCCCGTGCTGATGGGTGTCGGCGGTCATCCGCTCGACGCGGACCCGGCCGCTGTCCGGGTCGACCACCGCGAGACGCTCGCCCTCGAAGGGGAGCAGGAGGGCGCCGTCGGAGGGGCGCACGGCGGTGTAGTGCGGCTTGAGCCAGGAGCCGAGGCCGCCCTCGGTGCCGTACGGGGCCACTTCGATCCGGCGGCTGCTCCGGTCGTCGGTGTCGACGACGGTGACGTCGAAGGAGTCGTGGTTCGTCGCGTAGACCTGGCGGCCGTCGGGGGAGACGTCGACGTCGAAGGGCCGACGGCCGACCGGGACGGTCGCCACCACTTGGCGCCGCCCGGTGTCGATCACCTCCAACACACCGTCGCCGCCAGGGACGTTCACGCCGACGTAGACCTGCTTCCCGTCCGGGGAGAGCGCGATGCCCATGCCGCCGCCCCGGTACTCGCCGGTGGTCGCCGGGCCGCTGTCCGTCTCGTACGGGATCAGGGCGATGCGCTTCCTGGCCGCGGTGTCCACGGCGGCCACGCCCTCCGCCGTCGCCACCCACGCCGTGCCGTCCTCGCCGAGCGCGATCCCGTACGGGGCCGTGCCCACCTTCACCGAGCCCGCACGGGCGTCCTCCCTCTGCAGCGACGGATCGACGAAGGTCACGGTGTCCGCTCCGAAGTCGGCGACCAGCAGGGCGCCTTCCGGTGTACGCGACGCGCCGGCGGAGCTGTCCGGCGTACCCGGGCCCGTGCCGGTGCCCGCGGGGGAGGAGGGAACGGAGGGGGAGGACCGAGATGCGGAGGGGGAGGGGGCGGCCGGGCCGCCGCCGGACGCGCACCCGGCGAGCACCGCCGCGGCGGCCAGCGCGGAGAGCGCGGAGGTCGTGGTGCGCCGCTTCATCACCGACCGTCCTCCTGGCCGCCGGCCGTGGTCCGCGCTTCGGCGTCCACGTCGCCGTGGTCGGCGGCGGCCGGCAGGGCAAGGCCGGTCGGGGACGGTGACTTCTTGGTCACGACGAGACTCCTTCACGAAGTGGCAGCGGGCGACTCGACGGCCGGCGCCGCGCGGTGCCGGAGGGCAGCGGTGCGATGCGGGACGACGCGTGTGTGCGCTGTGCCTCCAGTCTGGGCCCGTGCCTGTCCCATGATCATCGACGGAGCGGCTCGACCCGGTGCGCGGGACGGCTGACAACGGGGTCGTCCGATCGGTTGAGGGCCACGCTCCTGACATGGGCAAGGGTCGTCCGCGCTTCAGCGAGCGCGGTGACCGGAACGCCCGGGACCTGCCGTACGGGATCATGCCGGGGTAGTTGCGCTCAGGAAGGCCGGGCCGTGACCGAGCCGTCCCGCTCGGCCTGCATACGGACGCCCAGGCCGTGACTGATGCGGTCCAGCAGATCGGACACGACACGGCAGTCGGACGCGGAGGCGTGCGTCAGCCGCAGCCGCCGGGCCTGCAGGGGAACGATCCTGACCTCGTGGAGAGCGCCGGTGGCGGGATCGACCGAGGCGAGGTGGAGCAGACGCAGGTCGTCACGGTACCGCTCGTAACCACCGATACCCTCGTAGTCGTTGATCAGGTCCCCGCAGCCGTAGAGGACGAGCCTGCCGCGGTACACCTCCACCGGCCGCGGATGGTGGGACGAGTGCCCGTGCACGATGTCCGCGCCGCCGTCGATCAGCGCGTGGGCGAAGTGGACCTGGCTGCGAGGGACCTGGTAACCCCAGTTGGAGCCCATGTGCACGGACACGACCGTCACGTCGCCCGGCCGTCTCACCTCGCGCAGCCGAGCCGTCACCTCCGCCGCGACGGCCGGCGACGGGTCGGCCGCGAAGTGGACCCCGCTGCGCCGTGCGGTGGCCGCCCACTGTGGCGGGACACCGCTGGACTCCATGCCGAGCGAGACCACGAGCACCCGTCGACCCTCGGGGAGCGGGAGGCTCACGCATCGCCGCGCGGCCGCCAGGTCCCGCCCCGCACCGGCCGTGCGCAAGCCCGCATCCGCCAGGACCGCGAGTGTCTCCTCCAGTCCTCGGCGGCCGTAGTCCAGGACATGGTTGTTGGCGAGGACACAGACATCGGGACAGGCCGCCGTCAGGCAGGGCAGATTCGCGGGGTTCATCCGGTAGAGGACCTCCTTGCCGGCAGCCGCGTCGTCGCTCCGCGTCACAGAGGTCTCGAGATTCACCACCCGCACGTCGGGCCCGGCATCGGCGAGCACCGGCAGCGCGTCGCCCCAGGGCCAGCAGAACGGGACCGGGCGGGGGACCGTGCCGTTCACCGCCTCCGCCATCTCGACGTAGGCACGCGCGTCCCGGACGTACGGCTCGGACAGGGCCGGATCGCCCGGGTGCGGAAGGATCTGGTCCACGCCGCGTCCGAGCATCACGTCACCGCTGAGGAACAGCGTGACAAGGCCACTGCCCATGACTCCACGGTAGTCCGCCCTGCCACGGTGCCGTCCTGGCCGCTTCGCCCGTGACCGATGGGCGAACCGGTCGCAGCGCGGACCGGATACCGTCGGGCGGATGCCGAAACTGGAGGAGAACCGATGAGGCGGGTACTGGTCACGGGAGCGTCGCGAGGGATCGGCCGCGCCGTCGCGGTGGCGTTCGCGGAACAGGGCGACACCGTGGCGGTCCATTACGCGGCCCAGCGCGAGGACGCCCAGGAGACACTGCGGCGATTGTCCGGCGACGGCCACACGCTTCTCGCGGGCGACATCAGCGATCCGGCCGTGGCGCGACGCATCGTCGACGATGCCGTGGCGACGCTGGGCGGGGTCGACGTACTGGTCAACAACGCCGCCGTCGCGCCCTCCGCCGAGAACCGGCACTCCGTGGCCGACGTCTCCTACGAGGACTGGCAGCGGTCCTGGCACCGCATGATCGACGTCAATCTGATCGGCGCGGCGAACCTGACGTACGGCGTCGCCCGGCATCTCATCGACCGGGGCGCGACGGGCAGCATCGTCAACGTCGGCTCCCGCGGGGCGTTCCGGGGAGAGCCCGACTTCCCCGCGTACGGCGCGAGCAAGGCCGCGCTGCACGCGTTCGGTCAGTCGATGGCCGTCGCACTGGCGCCGCACGGCATCTCGGTGACGTCCGTGGCGCCGGGCTTCGTCGCGACGGAACGGCAGACCGCGAAGTTGGCAGGTCAGGGCGGCGAGGCGCTGCGTGGCGAGAGCCCGTTCGGGCGGGTCGGGACGGCTGAGGAGGTGGCAGAGGCCGTGCTCTACCTCGCCTCACCCGGGGCCGTGTGGTCGTCCGGCGCGGTGCTCGACCTCAATGGCGCCTCCCACCTGCGTACTTGAGGGTGAGGCGTGCCGGGGCCGTGGGCGCGGTCACGCGCCGAGGCGACGCCCGTCGGCGGCCTGGCCGACGTGCTGACCGTCCATCTGAGGGCAGAAGGGGAACGTCGATTGCGCCATGCCCGCAAGAACGTGGGGAACGTCGACCGGGCCCACCGGCAGAGACCGGTACGGCGGTCACACACACTGTGGTCATGGAGTGGAAGAACTATGTGGAGACCCGCGAGGCCGAACTCGCGGCGGCGCGCGAGCGCGGCCCTGCTCATGTCGTCGACCTGCAGTGGCGGCGCCTGCGGGAACAGGCCGTCGAAGCGGACTACACCAGCTTCCTCGACCTCTTGGACGCAGCGGCTTCCGAGCCGAGACTGCGGCAACTCTTCCCGTTCACCAGCATGTGGGTCCTCTGTTTCAGCTCCGACACGGACAAACCGTCCCTTGCGGAGGCACCGGCCGTGGCAGCCCAGCTGGATGGGCGATTCCAGGTCTTGACTGATCGATGGGGCGACATCATCAGCGAGACCAACTGTGCCGAGGAGGCCGTTGCGCTGGTCGTCGCTCACCTCCCGGAGCGCCTCGGCCCTGCCGGAACCGGGACGGCCGGTGAACAGGCACCGGACAACCTTCGGTGAGACGGGACAGGAGCAACCGTTTCCCCAGTGAAGATCCGCACCCGCTTGGGTGAGCGCAGCTTGCTTCCGAACAGGTCACACGTCTCTTGGCCGCCTCGGCGGGGATCTTCCGGTCGCCGTGGCCGAGGATGTGCCAGAGACTGGGCCCGGCCGCACCGACGGGACGAACACCTCAGAGGAAGCGAAATGCGAAACGGTCGCAAGGAAGCGACGGAGCGGAGACAGCGGCTCCGATGGCTGCCTGCCGCCGTGATCGGGGGCGCGTTCGTTCTCGACCTCGCCACCATGGGGGGCGTCAACACGTTCCCCCTGCTCGCGGCCGCTCCTGGAGCAGCCGCGCCGGTTCTTTCTCTGCGGGGGACGATCGCCACCGGAGTGGCGGCGAACCTCGCAGGGCTGCTCCTGGTGTACCTGGAGCGAGAGCCCACCCGCGACGATTTCACTCCCTTCGCCAGCCTGATCCTTCTCACCGTCATCGCAGCGGTCTTCAATGTGCTTCTGGCACGCGACCGGCGGCAACTGGCAACGAGCCGCGAGGTGGCCGCAGCGGTTCAGCGCGCCGTGCTCCCGGAATTGCCTCGTCGTGCAGGGCGGCTGGCTGTGGCCGCCAGGTACGAGGTTGCTCATGAGGAGGCTGCCATCGGCGGCGACCTCTTCGCGATTCAGGAAACTCCCCACGGCATCCGGATGCTCATCGCTGATGTGCGCGGCAAGGGGCTCCAGGCGGTCCGTACGGTCAATGCCCTGCTCGGTTCATTCCACGAAGCCAGCAACCACCGACCGGATCTGCCGGGCGTCGTCCAGCAGTTGGAGGACCGGATGCAGGCGGGGATCAGACAATCGAGTGGAGAAGAAGCCGAGTTGTTCGCCACGGCCGTCATCGCGGAGCTTCCCCCCGACTACTCCGTACTACGCATTGCCAACCGGGGCCACGCGGCGCCACTGCTGGTCCACAACGGCAGAGCGGCACCACTGGAACCGACCACGCCGTCGCTGCCGCTGGGACTTGGGGTCCTCGCAGGCGACGAGGTTCCGGTCGACCGGTTCGACCTGCCCGTCGGGGCCACACTGGTGCTGTTCACCGACGGTATCGACGAAGCCCGCAACGCGAGCGGTGTGTTCTTCGACCCCGTTCCAGTGCTGTCCCAGCGCTTCCCGCCCGATCCGGACGCGGTACTCGAAGCCGTTCTCGGCGCCGTCTTCCAGCACACCGGGGGAAGTCTGCAGGACGATGCCGCACTTTTCGCCGTCACCCTGGAAGCGGAAGCCACCAGAGCGGACCGACAGCAAACCGCCCCGAAAACAGGACCACCAGACAGCCGGTAGCCGGCGCTGACCGATCCGCGTGGGGCTCGCCGCAGCCAGGGGCAGGGAGGGCCGGCGGGCCCAGGTCGGTGGTGATCGCCGCGCCCGGCCCGACACACCCCGACCCCGCCCGCGTCTACGTCCCCGTTCTCAGTGGCCCGCCGCCAGAAGGCCGCTGATCTCCTCGTGCAACCCGCTCGGCACACGCACGGCCCAGCGTTCGGCCGCCTCGGCGGTCAGGTCCCGGCTCCAGCGCCAGCTGTTCCGCGCCGCCGTGCGCACCTCCTCCTCCCGGGCGGCGGTCGTGCCGGCCGTGTAGCGGGCGCGGTCGGCGGCGGGCAGGTCCTGTTCCAGGGCCCGGCTGGGGGTCAGCCAGTGGGCGGTGCTGTCGCGCAGGAGACGGCAGAGCTGCAGTTGCTGCGGAGCGACGACCGAGTGCAGCAGGGCGTGGGCGCGGGCCACTTCGCCGCGGGCCAGGACGTGGGCGAGCATGAGCGTCCAGTTGGTCAACTCGTCGGTGAGCTGCTGCGCTGTGCCGGCGGGCTCCGGCGGCCGGAACGCGGCGAGGCGCCGGGCGGCCCGGGTCAGACGGCCGGTGCGGTCCAGCAGGACAGCCGCCTCGGGACGGGGCAGGTGCACCATCCCCTCCCAGGTGGGGACTTCGTCGATGCCGGGGCCGGCGGGCGTGAGGTGGAACTCGCCGCGCATCAGGTCGTCGAAGACGACGGCGAGGATCCCGTACATATTGGTGTACGCCAGCTTCAGGGGGGCGAGTTGTTCCAGGAGCGCCCGGCCGTCGAAGTCGTCGACGTACTCGTCGTCGACGTACAGGTACGCCTCGATGTCCGAGTGGGCGTCGGCCTCGCCGAGGGTCCAGGACCCGTAGAGCAGAACGCCTTCCAGACGCTCTTCGGAACGGGCGATCTCCCGGAGCCGGGCGATGCGGGCGTCGAGTGCGGGGCAGGCGGAGCGGATCCACATGGTGGTTGATGTCTCCTGAGTGAGCGCGCGGGCACGCTTGCGAACGCCCGGCACACCGCCGGGCGGATGGCTTCGGCCGTGACGGCCGGCTCAGGAGACGCCCATGGGCGGGATTCTACGCGGCGTGGGGGTCCGGGCAGGGCTGGACTCGCACCCGCTGGACTTCTCCATCTGTGCCTGTGGTTGCCGGGAAACAGTCCGGGCGAAGCGAGTTGCGCTCATTGGGACGTGCACGAGCGCCGGCGACGCCTCCGGCTCTGTCACGACCGCCGACGAACCTCGTCCCGGCAAGCGGCAAGCAGGCCCGTCAGGATGCCCGCCGGGTCGTGCAGCACGCGGGCGCCGTCGGTGACGACGCGGTGCGTTCCTGGATCGACGGGATCCGTCGCCGCCCACGCCGGGGAGCCGATACCCATCTCGACTTCCAGGCCAGAGGCCGTGGCGTAGCGGCGTTCCGTGATCGGTCCCCAGGAACGGCTGCGGACAAGGCTGCCCAGGTCGAGTTCCCGGGCCCATGCGCCGTCGAGGTATCGGGGCTCGTCGGTGGTGAGCAGCACGAGGTCGACGTCGGAGTCCGGCCCTGCGGCGTCGCGGGCGAACGATCCGACCAGGAGCAGGCCGAGGATGTCCGCGCGGTCCGCCGCCCAGCGTGTGATGCGCTGGACGATCTCGTCGACCTCCACGATGCGCCGCGGCGACGGTGGGCCCGGAATCTGCCAGGGTTCCATGCCGCCGATCGTGCCGGACGGCTACGACAGGCCCTGCCGCAAGCGGGCCGTCCGGCTGTCTCCTCACCGGTCCGTCCCCATGTTCACCGGCCTTCGCCGGCCTGATCGACAACCGTCCCGGGGCAGCGGAAGTTGACCAACGCCGAAGGTCGGGCCGGTCCTTGGAGAAACCCTTGTAGAGATCTACGAAGGGCCTGCGGACGCTTTCATGTCTTTTACTCCTGGCTGGCTCCACCCGGGTACATGTGTACTCCTCAACAAGTTGCAACGCAGCACAGCACGTTGCGACGGAGCAAGGGGTGCCGTGGACATCGTCCGGCCGCCGCGTGGGGGAGTACCGGCCGTAAAGGCCCGGTATCCGGACGCGACGCCGATCGTGGGCGGGTGGTACCGGCGTGATGGTCCCGGATCAACAGGGACCACCCTCGGTGGACCACTCTGCTCGAGCCTCCTGACATCTTGCCGAACGAAGGAGAAGCCGTGACTGAGACGTTATCCGGTCGACATGTCGAGATTGCCTGGCCCGATCTGGGTATCACCGTCTCCGCGGAACTCGACGGTCGCAACGCCGTGCTGGCCGACGCGCTGTGGGAGTCGTTGCCCTACCGGAGTCTGCAAGGGCACGCACTGGTGGCGGGACATGACCTGTATCACGTGGCACCGATCCCTTCGCTGCTGCATCTGCACGCCCCCCATCGGTTCGATCGACGTGAGGCGCCCGACGGGACCGTGTTCTGTTCCGCGCTTCAGCATGTGGGTATCAAGTACGGCACTCTGACCGAACCGATGCCGGCATCCCCTGTGGGTCAGGTCCGGCCGGAGGACATGCCGGGTCTGATCGAGGCCGGTCACGCGGTATGGGACTCGGTCCATGCCACGAAGAAGCCGGTCCTGGTCGAGGTGCGCAAGGCAGGCACGAGAGGCGGCCACAGCATTCCCTGTCTGACCGCCGCCGACCCCGACGCCGACAGCCTGATCCGCGACGTGTACGCGGAGACCGAGCGGATCTGGCTGTCCGAACCGCCCGAACTCGCTGATCTGCACCGGGGGTGGACACCGTCCGGGGCCGGGAGCTTCGGGACGGCTCTGCCCACCCTTCTGTTCGTCAACGGTGAGACGCGCCCGCTCGGTCATGCCGCCTATGGCGGCCTGGTGCGAGGCGTGGTCGAGGGCATGTCGATGGATTCTCTGCGCCGGATGGCGCGCCTGTTGGTCGGTGTCCCGGCCGAGTTCCTGGGCTACTGCGGATTGGAGAAGCTGTGGGCCTTCACCCAGCGCCTCCTGTCCTGTGTCGACCACCTCGACCGCGACGACTTCTTGGCCGTGGTGAGCCAGATGGCCCTCTACGTCAACTGCTTGGGCGGCTGGAACCTGCACCTGTTCCCGTGGGACACCGGGGGCCACGTGCGTCAGCATCGTCCTGCCGAAGTGGGCCGGCGGTCATGAGTGATCTGCCCCGCGCACGGATGCCCTCGTTATCGCCTTCCTCGGAACGGAGATCGATCACCTCATGCTCGGCAACTGGCTCGTCACAAAGGCGGAGGCTGCGACGGGGCTGAACCCGACCCGTACCCCGGGCGCACCGGAGCAGATCTCCGCCGTCCGGCCTCGATGACCTCCCGCGGCTGCTGCCGACGGCGCTGATCGGCGCTGACCCCAAGGCGGCACCCTCGGTCCACCTGACCGCCCCGGGTGCGGTGTCCCGCACGGGCAGAGCATCCGGGGAGTTCCACCCACGAAAAGAGGAGTGACCATGACCGCACCCACCCATGAAACGAGCATCCAGGAGATCGAGCGTGCCTGGATGGACAAGGCGATCAGATCGGCCCGCGACAGCGTGACGAATGGCGGCGGCCCGTTCGGCGCCCTGGTCGTAAGGGACGGCGAGATTGTCGCGATCGGGAACAACCAGGTCACCGCGACCCTGGATCCGACTGCGCACGCCGAGGTGAGCGCGATGCGCGCCGCCTGCAAGCAACTGGACACCTTCTCGCTCGAGGGCTGCCTCCTGGTCACCTCGTGCGAGCCGTGTCCGATGTGCCTGTCCTCCGCCCTGTGGGCGCGCGTCGACCGGATCGTCTACGCCGCCGATCGCCACGATGCCGCGGTGGCCGGCTTCGACGACCGCAGGTTCTACGACCTGTTCGACAAGAAGTCCGCGTCGATGTGGCCGATGCCGGTCGAGCGGCTGGACGTGGCGAACCGTACGGCGCCGTTCGACGAGTGGCTGGCCAAGTCCGACCGCATCGACTACTGACGAGGAGTTCTCTCGGAGATCCGGCGTAAGCACACGATGCACCACTCGACGATCCTCGACGCCGGTCCCGCACACCGTCTGGACCGAGGTCCGCGACCCCATGAAGGTGGCGAAGATCGTGTCCGGACCCGCGGTGAAGAACGTGAGCCGGACCGAAGGCGGCGCGCTCGAAGGGTGCCGTCCCGGTACGACTTCACGCTGGCGTTCAACGAAGGCCTCGTCCAGCAGGAGATCGCCGGCCGCAACGAGGTGGAGCGATCCTCCACCTACCGGGCCGTCGCGCCGATGATGGGCATCCTCAGCTATGCCGCCACCATTCGCGTCCGGCCGGTGACCAACGATCCGGCCCGCAGCTACTTCGAGTGGTCACGAGAGCTGGAGACAGCCGACGACGCCGATCCCGACGTCGTCAAATGGTGCGGCCGGCGCTGGGTGCGCCGCCGCAGTCGCTGTTCCGGATGGAGCCGGCGGCGGCGTCGCTGTCGGCGGTGGCGTACGACGCGGACGGGAACGCGTCGGTGCGGCTGCTCAATGACACGGGGCACCTTCGGTAGGCGGGGCCTCTCGTGGAATTCGCGGCCGGGGCGTCCTCGGCTCCACGCGGGGCATCCTGCGCTGCGCAGCCGGGAGGGGCGGCACCCGGCTCCTCCGGATCGGCCGGCTGCCCGAGGCCGCGCAAGGTCACGCGGGCGGCGTGATGCCGAGGATGACGCAGGTGTGCCGGTGGACGGGCGGACGCCCTCGGCGCCGTCCACCGGCAGTACCTGCGCCGGCCAGACAGTGGGAGCGAACGTGCCTGCGGTCCCCGTCAGGCGGGCTGCCCGACCTGGACCGCGCCGGGCAGGCCGGCACGGGAGCCGACCGGCCTCGAGAGCCCGTAGTGGTCGCGCAGCGTGCGGCCGGTGTATTCGGTACGGAACAGGCCGCGAGTCTGGAGGATCGGCACGACCTGGTCGACGAAGTGGTCGAGCCCGCCAGGAAAGTACGGCGGCATGATGTTGAATCCGTCGGCCCCTCCCTCGGTGAACCACTCCTGGAGGTGGTCGGCGATCTGCTCCGCGGTGCCGGCCACCACCCGGTGACCGCGACCGCCGCCGAGCCGGGCGATCAGCTCCCGCAGGGTGAGCCCCTCCCGCCGGGCCAGCTCGGCGACGAGCCTGAAGCGGCTCTTGTTGCCGTTGATGTCCCGCTCGTCCGGGAGTTCCGGCAGCGGCCCGTCCAGTGGCAGACCCGTCAGGTCGGTCCCGAGCATCCCGGAGAGCTGGGCCACGCCGTACTCGGGCACCTGGAGGTCGGTGAGTTGTTGTGCCAGGGCCCGGGCCTCCGCCTCGGTCGAACCGATCACAGGGCAGACGCCGGGCAGGATCCTCACGTCGTCCGCCGCACGACCGTGGCGGGTCGTCCGGCTCTTGAGATCGTTGTAGAACGCCTGCGCGTCGGCCAGGGTCTGCTGCGCGGTGAACACCGCTTCCGCGTACCGGGCGGCGAACTCCTTGCCGGCTTCCGACGATCCCGCCTGCACCAGCAGCGGGCGACCCTGCGGAGAGCGGGGCACGTTCAGAGGGCCGCGCACCCGGAAGTGCGTTCCCCGGTGGTCGATCGGCCGCACCTTGTCGGTGTCGGCGTAGACGCCGTTCGCGCGGTCGAGGACGATCGCGTCGTCCTCCCAGCTGTCCCACAGCTTCACGGCGACGTCGACGAACTCCCGTGCCCGCTCGTAGCGGAGGCCGTGCTCGAGGTGTTCGTCCCGCCCGAAGTTCCGGGCCTCGTCGACGTTTCCGGAGGTCACGATGTTCCATCCGGCCCGGCCGCCGCTCAGGTGGTCGAGGGAGGCGAACGCGCGGGCCGTGGTGAACGGTTCGTTGAACGTGGTCGAGACGGTGGCGATGAGCCCGATGTGCTCGGTGACGGCGGCCAGCGCCGACAGGAGCGTGAGCGGCTCGAAGCCGCCCAGAGCGTTGTGACGGACGTTGCCCGGCAGGGTCAGACCGTCGGCGAGGAAAACCGAGTCGAGCAGGCCCCGTTCGGCGGTTCCGGCCAGCTGTTGGAAGTACGTCAGGTCGGTGACGCGCTCCGGTTCGGTGAGGGGATGCCGCCAGGCGGCGTCGTGGTGGCCGGCGTTCATCAGGAAGGCGTTGAGGTGCAGTTGGCGAGGTGGTGAGGAAGGCATGGCGAAGTCCTTGGCGCTGAGGGAGAGGAGGAAAGGGAGGGGCGGAAGCGGCGGCAGCCGGCAAAGGAGCGGGAACGGGGACGGGATCAGGCAGCAGAAGCGGCCGCATCAGCCGTTCGCGGGGACCCGCCAGGAGCTGAGTCGCCGCTCCAGGGCGACCAGGAGCTGATTGAAGGCCACACCGATCGCGGAGATCGTGATGATCCCGGCGTACATCTGCGGGATGGCGAAGTTGTACTGGGAGCTGTTGATCAGATGGCCGAGCCCCGCCTTGGCGCCGATCATCTCCGCCGCGACCAGCACCAGGACGGACACCGCCCCGGCGAGCCTGATCCCGGTGAAGACCGCCGGCACGGACGCCGGGAGGATCACCTTCTGGAACAGCCGGACCGGGGACAGGTCCAGCGACCGGGCGAGCCTCAGCAGCGTCGGATCCACGGAGCGCACCGCGCTGATCGTGCTCAGCAGCACCGGCCAGGTGCAGGCGTACACGACGATCGAGATCTTCGACGTCTCCCCGATGCCCAGCAACAGCACGAACACCGGCAGCAGCGCGAGGGCGGCGGTGTTGCGGAACACTTCCAGCAGCGGCCCGAGGAGGTCCGCCACCGGCCGGTACCAGCCGATCAGCAGCCCGAGAGGGACGGCGAACGCCACCGCGATCCCGAACCCGCTGAGCGAACGGGTGAGGCTGGCGCTCGCGTTGTCTGCGAGCTGTCCGCCGACGGCGAGCTGCCACCACGCCTGGGCGACCTCACTGAACGGAGGCAGGAACGTCCGGTCGACCAGCGCGAACCGGGGCGCCGTCTCCCACAGCAGGACCAGCGCCACGACGGCCACCGATTTGGTGCCCGCCTTGACGAGGCCGTACGCCGAACGCCGGACGGCCGAGCGGAACCGTTTGCGGCGCGGCGGGGGAGCGGCCGGAACGGCGACCGGCTGCGGACCGGCACCCTTCGGGCGCGCCACGGGATGCGGGGCGAGGCCGGTGCCGGCCTCGGTCACGGGACTCATACGACGACTCCTTCTCTTTCCTCCTGCTGGGCCCTGGACACCTCGTCGCGCAGCAGGGACCAGATCCGGTGCCGGTACCGGGCGAACTCGGGGCTGGAGCGCGGGTCGTCGCTGCTCGTGCGGGCGGGCAGGTCGATCGGTACGACTTCCTTGATCCGGCCGGGCCGGGAGGTCATGACGGCCACGCGCTGTCCAAGGTGGACGGCTTCGTCGATGCCGTGCGTGATGAACACGACCGTCTTTCCGGTGCGCTGCCAGATGCGCAGCAGCTCGTCCTGGAGGGACTCCCTGGTCTGGGCGTCCAGCGCCGCGAACGGCTCGTCCATCAGCAGTACGTCCGGGTCGTACGCGAGGCTCCGCGCGATCGCGACCCGCTGCCGCATACCGCCCGACAGCTCGTGCGGATGACGGCCCTCGAACCCGCTCAGCCCCACCAGGTCCAGGAACTCCCGGGCGCGGGCGGCGCGTTCACGCCTCGGTACGCCGGTGGCCTCCAGACCGAATTCGACGTTGCCCTGGGCAGTGCGCCAGGGCAGCAGCGCGTACTGCTGGAAGACGATGCCCCGGTCCAGGCCGGGCCCGGTGACCGGTGAGCCGTCGAGCAGGATGCTCCCCGAGGTGGGCCGGGACAGGCCCCCGAGCAGGTCCAGCAGGGACGACTTGCCGCAGCCGCTGGGGCCCACCACGACGAGGAACTCGCCGGCTCCCACGGTGAGGTCGATACCGTCCAGGGCGGTGACTGCGGACCGTTCGCCGTCCCTGCCCTTGACGGGGAACTCCTTGCGCACACCGTCGAGAACAATCTTGGCCGTGTGCGCGTTCACGGAATCAGCCACGGTGCCGCTCACCTCCCGCTCGCCGTCGCCGCCGCCGTGGCCTTTGCCTTCGGCGCTGAGGGCGAAGGCGACGCGGACGCCGCGGCGTTGTAGTCGTTGCTGTAGAGCGCGTCGAGCCGGACCCGTCCCCGGTCGATGTCGCCGCGCTCGGCCAGCCAGTCGATCCAGAGCCGGAGTTCGTCACCGGCGATGCGACCGCCGGGCCGGGCGACGCCGAACGACCTCCAGTAGCGCAGGGTGGCGGCGTCCTCGTTCCGTCCACGCTTCTTGACGATCTCCGTCATGCGCGCGACAACCTCGTCGCGGGGCGTGCTGCGCGACCAGTCGAGCGCGCGCCCGACGCCCGTGACGAACGTCCGTACCGTGTCGGGGTTCTGCTTGATGAACCGCTCGGTCATGACGTACGTCCCGGCGCTGAAGGAACCGAGGAGCTGGTGGTCGGTGAAGAGCGGCCGCAGGCCGCCGTTCGCGAGCGCCTTGTCCCGGAGCACACCGCTCAGCACGGCGACATCGATCTGTTTCTGGCGCAGGGACTGCTCGGTGTTGACCGGCGGCACGACGAGCGACTCGACCCTGTCGGCGTCCGCGGAGGAGAGGCCGGCGCGTTGGAGGTATATGTCCAGCATGGCTTCCGAGTGCGCGCCGAGGGTGTTCATCCCGACCCTCTTGCCGATGAGGTCGCGGGCGGAGCGGATCGGGCTGTCGGCGAGTACGTAGTAGCCGCTGTAGGCATCCTTGTCGGAGCCGTAGTAGCTGATGACGGCCTTGACCGGGGCGCCGTTGGCGGCGAGCTTGACCACCGCGCCGTTGAACGCGCCGCCGAAGTCGGTCTGACCCGTGGCCGCCGACTGGATGTCCTGAGGGCCGCTGATCGTGTTGCCGACCCACTCCAGCTTCACGTCCTCCAGATGCCCGAGGTCCTGCGCGAGTTCTGCGGGGGTGACCTGGCCGGTCCAGCCCTGGTAGCGAAGGGTCCTGGTCCCGCCCTTGCCTGAGGATCCACCGCCCACGGCCGTGCCGCAGCCGACCGCGACCGCCGAGAGGCCGAGCAGGGCGAGGAACCGGCGTCGGTCCGCCGGGCGCAACGTACTCATGGGAACTTCCTGTTCAGGGAGAGAGGGGGAGACATGGCGAGAGAGCAGAGAGAGGGGAAAGGGGACGTACGGAGCTCAGGCGCTTGCGGTGAGGGCGAGTGACTCCCGGGCGGTGAGCGCACGGGTGAACCCGTCCACGGCCTCCAGCAGCCGCAATTCGGCTGCCGGGTCGACCCGGCACGCGTCCGCTCCGAGGCGCTCGATCGCCGAATCCACCAGGAACGCACCGGGCACCACATGGCGGGCGCCCAGCGCCGACAGCACCGGGCGCAGGGCGTAGTCCATGGCGAGCATGTGCGCGAGGCTGCCGCCGGTGACGAGCGGCAGCACCGTCTTCCCGGCCAGCCCGGCCTGCGGCAGCAGGTCGAGGAACACCTTCACAAGGCCGCTGTACGAGGCCTTGTACACGGGCGTGGCCACCACAACGCCCTCGGCGCGGGCCACAGCCTCCAGCGCCTGTCCCAGTGCGGGGTGCCCGACGGACCCCCTGAGGAGTTCCTGCGCGGGCAGGTCGCGTACGGCGATGTGGTCGGCGCCCTGTCCGCCGACCGTGAGCCGGTGGAGCACGTGGTGGACGACGCGGGCGGTCCGGGAATCGGCGGACGGGCTTCCGGAAATGGCGACGACGGACGGCAAAGCAGCCTCCTGGGCGAAATACGGCAGTCCGGCAGAATCGGAGCGAGGGAATGCCGAAGAGTGGCGAAGAACGGCAGGAAGAAATGGCGGGCGCCGGAGGAAAGGAAGACTCACCAATATCCGGGCCGGGCCGCGAGCGCGGGCGAGGCGGGGCCTGCGGAGGGGGCCGGCACCCCGCGGATCAGGCGAGGAGGGACCCGCCGGAGGGGCCGCCTAGCAGCCGCGGTGGCGGAACAGACAGAGGGCGCCGGCGTGCCGTCGAAGATCGACGTGCCGCCGCGCGGTGAAGTTCGCTGACTGGCTCACGCCAATGAGGCTGGCAGCGTGAATCAGCCACGTCAATGCGGGGAAAGGTCCTGTCTCACATGCCGAATAATTCGCCATGCGCCTGAAGTCCGCCGTTCACGAACCGCCTTCGCCGCGGCCGGGAGGCGGTGCATCGTCCGCACGCCGCCAGGTGGGGAACGAGGCCGCTCGGAACCCCAGCGGCACCGTGCCCCGTACACGGCGGACCGGCCGGCGCGCAGTGCGCGCCGGCCGGTCACGAGGCACCCGTGTGCAGCGGGCCACAGGTCTACGGGGAAGCAGACCCGCGTGGCGAAGCGGCTTCGCGGCCGCGCGTCGACGTCGTCGGGCGCGTCAGGCCGCGGGCACCGGGCACCACGCGAGGGGTGTCACGCATCGCCCGGTGAGATCCGGCCGCGCCAGCCGCCGGACTCGCCGCCCTGACTCTCGATGTAGTCCTTGAACCTCCGCATGTCCCCCTTGACGCGCCGGTCGATGGTGCCGGTGACATCGGCGACCTTCTCCGCCGGACCGGACGGTTCGATGTCCATGACCAGCTCCACCCGTGTGTGCGTGTCATCGAGACGCTCGAAGCGGACGGTGCCCTTCTGCTGCGTGTCGCCACTGATGGTCCGCCACGCGATCCGCTCGTCGGGGAACTGGTCGACGATCTCCGTGTCGAACTCACGACGGACGCCGCCGATCTTGGTCGTCCAGTGGTTGTGGCGGTCGTCGATCTGCCGGATCTCCTCGACGCCCTCCATGAAGCGGGGGAACTCCTCGAACATGGTCCACTGGTTGTACGCGGTCCGCACCGGAACCTCGACCTCGACGGCTTCCTTCACGGTGCTCATCAGTGCCTCCTTCTGTTCTGCGGCGATCCCTCTTTCAGCACTGGGCCCGGGTCGTGCCCGGACCGCCCGTGCTGAGCTCCGGGTACCCAGTTATGCCCGCTCCTCACGTCCCTCTTCGCCGCGCCCTGGGCGCGACCGTCGGTTTCGCCGCACGCGGGGGTCGCCGGAACACGGCTCGTGGCCCCGGCTCGGCGGGGTGTCGGTACGACGTACCCCTCGGCCGGGGCCACGATCGGTCCCCGTGGGGAGTGCTCCCGCGATGATCAGTCCCTGACCGGCCGGCCGGTCACCGTGTCCTCCTCCCCGACGCCGCGACGGGCGCACCGTTGATCACGAACTGCGAGCCCGGTTCGATCACCACATCGCCCTCGGCCGAGTTCGTGACGGTCACGTCCGTCAGGGTCGCGCTGCCACGGGCGCCGCCGTGGGCCAGGATGCCCGAGCCGTTGTTGGACCTGTCGATGAGGACGTTCTGGATCTGCACGCCCGGCACCGCGCCCCCGCCCGACTTGAACTGGATGCCGTCGTACGTGGAGTCGCGGATCTCGGTGTCCCGGATGGTGACACCGGGGATGTCCTGCCCCGCCGCGAAGAGCGCGATCGCGCCGAACTCCTGTGCCTCGCCCCAGAAGGCTCCGCCCGTGCGGTGCAGCGCGTTGCCGGCGATCAGGGTCCGGCCGGAGAAGGGCAGCGGATCGTGGTCGGTCGCCAGCATGATGCCGGGGTAGTTCATCGTGTCGGAGATCAGGTTGTTCTCGATGGTGTTTCCGTAGCCGCCGTAGATCGCGATGCCGTTGGCCCGCCAGGGCAGTTGGACGGTGTTGTTGCGGAAGTGGTTGTCGTGGCCGATGTCGGTGGCGGGATCCTTGACGTACCGGCTGGCCCACACCGCGAGGGCGTCGTCACCGGTGTTGCGGAACGAGGAGTTGAACACCGTCGAGTTGCGTGTGCCGTTGGCGAAGTTGATGCCGTCGGCGTACGTGTTCCTGATGCGCATCCCGGTGAACTCGAGGCCATCTCCCGGACCCCACAGCTCGGGGATGTTGGAGTAGTCGCGGCCGACCCAGGCACCGACGTTGGCGTGCTCGATCCACACGTTGGAGATCTTGGTGTTCTCACCGAACCGGCCGTTGAGACCGACCCCGCCCTCGGCGTTGCCGTCCCCGCCCCGGATGGTGCCCGAGCCGAAGATCGCGATGTCGGAGATCTGGGTGTTGTCGTCGATGTCGAAGCCGAAGTTGCCTTCGTGGGGGTGGTTGATGCCGCCCGCCTCGTGGGGCGGGGTCAGCGTGTAGAGCTGGGAGTGCCACATGCCCGCGCCGCGGATGGTGACGTCCCTGATGCCGACCTGGTTGTGGGTGCCCCGGTCGAGCGGGTCGTCGGTGAGGATCTTCTGCTCCTGGCGCCACTGTCCCGCCGGGATCCACACGCAGCCGATGTCACCTTCCTGGTCGGCGGTCACCGCACGCTGGATGGCGTCCGTGTCGTCGATCCCGTCGTTGGGCACCGCTCCGTAGGACGTGATCGAGGTGCACCCGGCCGGACGGCTCGCCGGCGGGGCCACCTGCTCCAGGTCGATCAGGTCGATGATGTAGAAGGCCGCGGAGTCGCCCGCGTCGCGCTGGAGCCGGAATTTCGTACCGGCCGGGTAGGTCTGCGACAGCAGCGCGTGGGATTCGTCGAACAGCCGCCTGGCATCGGCCTGGGGGGTGTTCGTCAGCCCTTCGGGACTGTCGGTGTTGCCGTACAGCCAGCTGTGCTTGGACGTGAGGGTCAGCTTCCGCACGAAGGTGTTGTCGGCGTAGAGACTGATGGTGGCGTCCGCGCCGCCGCCGGGAGCGTCGGGGACGGAGTTGCGTACGACGATCGAGTTGGACGCGTTGGTGGAGGTGAACTCGACGAACTGACCCGTGGAGTTCAGCCGGACCGACTTGCGGCCGGAGGACTCGGTGGCGAAGTTCGTGTGCCCGAACGTGCGCTTCTGGTCGGTGGTGAGCAGGGTGCCCTCGTAACGGGCGTCCTCCGCCTCGTACTCGGAGTACGGCACCGCGGCTCCGCGTCCGACGACCACGGAACGCGCGAACACGTTGTTGTTCTCGTCGGTCTCGGCGACCAGGCCCGTCGCGTCGGCGGTGGCCGTGAGCGTCGCGCCGCCGCTGGTGGCGGTCCAGCTGCCGCTGATGGGTACGTCGACCGTCCCGCCGGCGGGGACCTGGGTGGTCGTGCCCTGGAGCGTGGTGCTGCCCGCGACCAGGCGGGTGACGGTGCCGGCGCTGACGGCGGTGGTGCCGCGGTTGTGCACCGCCACGGTGAAGGTCACCGGGGCTCCGACGGCGGGGTTCGCCGGGCCGGTGGTGATGCCGCGGACCTCCAGGTCCGGTCCGGGGCTCTGGCCGACGACCAGCGGGGAGGCGGCCGTGCGGCTGTTGTTGGTGTCGTCGGCCTCGACGATCGTGTCGGTCGGGTCGACCACGGCCGTGACGGTGTACCTGCCCATGGGGCGTCTGCCGACGTCGACCGCGACGGTGGCCGTGGCGCCCGCGGCGAGGGCTCCCACCGGGGCGCTGCCCGCGACGACGCCTTCCAGACTGACGTCGAGTGTGGTCGCTCCGGCAGGCGCCGTACCGGCGTTGCGTACCGTCGCGTTCACGGTCACGGCGTCCCTCTCGGAGGGAGAGGCCGGTGACCATGTCAGCTCTGTGAGCGTGAGGTCGGGGTTGGGCGCCGCGGTGCCGATGACCTGGAACTCGGCCACCTGCCCGCCGGGGGCCCCGGTGTTGCCGGAGAACCTCAGCTGCATGTCGGCGTAGCGGCCGCTGACCGGAATGGTCACCGTGTTCTGGTTCGTGGAGGGGGAGAAGCCGTAGTCGGCGCGGTCCTTCAGCGACGTGAAGCCGCTCGCGGACTGCTCACGGCCGAGCACCTGGATGCTCTGGGTCCTGGCTCCCCATATCGGGTCCGGGTCGAGTTTGACCACGACGGCCTCGACGTTCGCGTCGGCGCCCAGCTTCACCGTCAGCCTCGAGGGATGGCCGCCGGCTTCCCAGTAGGTGCTGACACGGCCGTCGTTGGCGTTGGCGGCGACGTACGACTGGGTCGTGGAGGACGCCTCGATCGGTTTGCCTCGGGCCAGGTCGGCGCCGCTCACGGGCGGGTTGCCGGTGTCCCCGCTCTCCCCGTAGACCTCGATCTCGGAAAGCTGCGCGGCGTTCCAGCCGGTGTTGGCGGTGACGTGCACACGGACGTAGCGGATGTCGTCGGCGGCGACGTCGATGCCCACGGTGTTCGTCCGCGACGGGCTGAACGACCGGGCCGCGGACGAGGAGAGCGTGCTGAAGGCGCTGCCGTCGCCGCTGCCCTGGATGCTGAGCGTCTCGGTGCGCGCCTCCCAGGTGGAGGGCAGCTTCAGCACCACCCGGTCCACGTCCGTCCGGCTGCCGAGGTCGACCTGGACCCATTGCGGGAAGCTGCCCGCCGGGCCCTCCCAGTACGAATGCTGGCTGCCGTCGGTGGTGTCGGCGGCGGGGTACGACCCGTGTGAGCCGCCTGCGGTCGCGATCCTGCCCAGGGCGAGGTTGGGGCTCGGATCAGCCGCGTGAGCAGTGCTGACGGGCAGTAGCCCGGCGGCGACCAGGCCGGCTACGAGCGTGCCCGGCAGCAGTCGCCATCTGAACAGTCTGCGTCTCATGGGTGTCCTCGGTTCCGTAGGAGACGGCGGGCCCCGGAGCCGGTGCAGCGCTCACGGGACGGAATTTGAGTGATTCAGTCGAAAGTTTGCGCTGAGTGCGCTGACAGGTTTCTAGCGCTCGGTTCGTTTGTCAACGGTCCCTGCGTACCTGTCGTGCGGAGGGCGGGACGCCAGCGGTGCGGGTTACCGGGATCCCCCTCACAGAAGGGGCCTCGGGTGTAATTGACCCGTCCTGCAACCGACTGTCAATCAATTGCGGAACAAGCGCGAGATATTGCGTTCACCTGAAGGTGGTGATTGAGTGTGCGACGCCCGCCTCGCATCAGTGGTGGGGCGCCTTCCACGTTCATGCCCGAAGGGGACCATCCATGAGAAGTGCTCGGTTCCGTCGTTCACGCCGCGCCGGCGCGGTCACCCTCGTCTCCGCGCTCACGCTCACCGCGCTCGCCGCCTGCGGCACGAGCAGCAGCAGCGACAACAGTGGCGGATCCGACAGCGGCGGCAACTTCGACCCCGCCGCTCCACTGGACCCGAAGACGAAGCTGACGCTCACGATCGACTGCATGCCGCCGGCCGCCAAGGCCGCAGAGCTCAAGCAGTGGAAGGAAGATGTCGCCGCGTTCAACAAGACGTACCCGAACATCACGATCGAGGGCCGCTCCACGCCCGGTCAGTGCCTGGAACCGCCGCGCTTCACCGCCATGCTGAAGGCGAAGTCCCAGCCGGACGTCTTCTACACCTACTTCACCGACCTGCCGCAGGTGCTGGACAACGACGGCGCCGCGGACATCACCGCGTACGTCAGCGACAAGACCGTCCCGCTGCTGGGGGACATCGACCCGGTCGTACTGAACTCCCTCAAGCACGAAGGCAAGCTGTACGGCCTGCCCACCAGCAACTACACGATGGGCCTGCTCATCAACCGCAAGCTCTTCCAGCAGGCCGGGCTCGATCCCGACAACCCGCCCCGCACCTGGGCCGAGGTCCGTACGGCCGCCAAGAAGATCGCCGGACTCGGCAAGGGCATCGCCGGCTTCGGCGAGTACAGCGCCGGCAACACCGGTGGCTGGCACTTCACCGCACAGATGTACAGCCTCGGTGGCGACATCGTCGACGCGAGCGGCAAGAAGGCCGCCTTCGACAACGACATCGGCAAGCAGGTGGCGGCGAACCTCCACGCGATGCGCTGGCAGGACAAGAGCATGGGGCAGACCCAGCTGCTGAAGTGGGGCGACCTCCAGAAGCAGATCGCCTCCGACAAGCTGGGGATGTTCCTCGCCGCCCCGGACGACATCACCTACATGGTTCAGCAACTCGGAGCCTCGTACGAGAACTTCGGCATGGGACCGATACCGGGTGAGCGCAGCACACTGGCCGGCGGCAACAACTACATGATCAAGAAGGGCATCTCCCCGGACAAGATCAAGGCCGCCGTCGCCTGGCTCAACTTCAAGAACCTCACGGTCGGCAAGGGCCAGTTCGACTGGGCGCGCAGCAAGGCGGACAAGCTCCCGGTCGGACTCCCGCAGCCCAACTTCTGGCTCGACGGGTCCAAGAGCAAGGACGACGCGGCCCGCGCCCGGCACGCCACCATGCCCGTGGCCAACTTCAAGACCTTCATGGACAACCCGGTCCCGGGCAAGGCCGAACCGCCCAAGGCCCAGGAGATCTACAAGGTCCTCGACAACGTGATGTCCGGCATCCTCACCAACGAGGACGCCGACATCGACAAGCTCCTCACGACCGCCGCGTCACAGGTCGATCAGGTGCTCGCCACCGGGTGACCACCACGGGGACCGGGCCCGCCCGACCTCGTGCACCCCGCCGACGCGCCGGCCTCGACAGCCGGCGCGCCGGCACCGTCACGTCGGTACGACGCACCAAGGAGCAACCATGTCGGCCCCCACCATGACCACGGACAAGGCGGCAGGGCCCCGCCGCTCGCGGCACCGCGGGGACGCCCCGCGGCCCCGCGGCGGAAGCTTCGCCAAGGCCCTTCGCCGCAACCTCACGGCCCACGGTTTTCTGATCGGCGCCGTGCTCTGCTTCTCGTTCTTCTCCTGGTACCCGATGGTCAGGGAGTTCCTCCTCGCCTTCCAGAAGACCGAGGGCGGACAGACCACCTGGGCCGGCTGGTCCAACCTCACCACCGTCTTCAACGACCCGGCCTTCTGGCAGGCATGGCGCAACACCGCACTGTTCACGGTCCTCGCACTGCTCCTCGGCTTCGCCGTGCCGTTCCTCGTCGCCGTGGTGCTCAACGAGTTCCGCCACGCCCAGGGCTACCTGCGCATGCTGGTCTACCTGCCGGTGATGCTGCCGCCGGTCGCGTCGGTTCTGCTGTTCAAGTACCTCTACGACCCCGGCTACGGACTCTTCAACGAGATCCTCGGATTCTTCGGCCTGCCCGCCCAGCAGTGGCTCCAGGACCCCGACACCTCCATGCTCTCCGTCGTCATCGCGGCGACCTGGATGAACATGGGCGGCGCCACCCTGATCTACCTGGCGGCACTCCAGGGCATCCCGGGGGAACTCTACGAAGCGGCCGAGCTCGACGGCGCCGGCGTCCTGAGGAAGATCTGGCACGTCACCGTCCCGCAGACCCGGCTGATCCTCTCGCTGATGCTGCTCATGCAGGTCATCGCGACCATGCAGGTGTTCGTGGAGCCCTTCCTGCTCACCGGCGGCGCGGGCCCGGAGGGCTCGACCACCACCGTCGTGTATCTCATCTACCAGTACGCCTTCAACTTCAACAACTACGGTGCCGCGGCGGCGCTCGGCCTGGTGCTGCTCGCGCTGCTCGCCGGATTCTCGGCCGTGTACGTGAAGCTCAGCCGCGCCGAGGACGAGTAGGACGGGAACCGACAGATGACCACACGCACGCTCATCTCGCCGGCCCAGCTGGCACGGCCCCGCGGCAAGGCCCTCTACTGGGTCACCTTCGCCCTGGTCGTCGTCCTGTTCACGCTGGTCTTCCTGGGCCCGCTGTACTGGATGGTCTCCGGCGGACTCAAGACCACCCAGGAAGTCGTCCAGACCCCGCCGACCCTCGTGCCGGACACCCTCCACCCCGAGAACTACTCGCGGGCCTGGGAGGTCATGGACCTGGCCCGGCTGCTGTTCAACACCCTCTACTACGCCTTCGGGGCCCTCGCCTTCCAGCTGGTCCTCGACGTCGCCGCGGCCTACTCGCTGTCCCGGCTCAGGCCCGTCTTCGGCAAGGCGATCCTCGGCATGATGCTCGCCACGCTCATGATCCCGGCGACCGTGCTCGTCGTGCCCCAGTATCTGACCGTGCTCGACGTGCCGGTCTTCGAACGCAACCTGCTCAACTCGCCCTGGGCGATCTGGCTGCCGTCCGTCACCAACGCCTTCAACATCTTCCTGCTGAAGCGCTTCTTCGACTCCATCCCGAAGGAACTGCTCGACGCGGCCTCCTTGGACGGCGCCGGCCCGATGCGCACACTCCGGTCGATCGTGCTGCCCATCTCACGGCCCATTCTGGGCGTCGTGTCCATCTTCGCGGTGGTCGGCGTCTGGAAGGACTTCCTCTGGCCGATGCTCACCCTGCCCGACCCGAGCAAGCAGACGCTGAACGTCGGCATCTACTCACTGTCCACCGGTGTGCCCGAGAACATCCTGATAGCGGCGCTCACCATCGCCTCCGTGCCGACGCTGCTCATCTTCCTCCTCTTCCAGCGCAACATCATGAGCGGTCTCACCGCGGGCGGCCTCAAGGGCTGACAGGCCCGGCACCACCCTCGCGGCCCCGCCCTCCGCGCTCACCCATGAAGCCTCTGCCGCCGGTCCGTGTCCTCGACGCCTCGCTGTCCGGGCCGGCGGCGGAGAACCCTCTGCCCGAAAGGACCTCCCGTGGCAGCCCCTCATTCGGACCGCACCGACAACTGGTGGCGCAGCGCCGCCATCTACCAGGTGTACCCGCGCAGCTTCGCCGACGGCGACGGTGACGGCGCCGGGGACCTCGCCGGCGTACGGGCCAGGCTGCCGTATCTGGCCGAGCTGGGCGTCGACGCGATCTGGTTCACGCCCTGGTACCTCTCGCCCCTGGCAGACGGAGGCTACGACGTCGCCGACTACCGCACCATCGACCCGGCGTTCGGCACCCTGGCCGAGGCGGAGAAGCTGATCGCGGAGGCCCGCGAGCTGAACATCCGCACCATCGTCGACATCGTCCCCAACCATGTCTCCGACCAGCACGCCTGGTTCCGCGCCGCACTCGCCGCGGGACCGGGCAGCCCGGAACGCGAGCTGTTCCACTTCCGCCCCGGACGCGGCGCGAACGGCGAACTGCCGCCCAACGACTGGCCCTCGCAGTTCGCCGGCAGCACCTGGACCAGGGTCGAGGACGGCGAGTGGTACCTCCACCTCTTCGCACCCCAGCAGCCCGACCTGAACTGGGCACATCCGGCCGTCCGCGAGGAACACGAGGACGTACTGCGCTTCTGGTTCGAACGCGGCGTGGCAGGCGTACGGATCGACTCCGCCGCCTTGCCGGCCAAGGACCCCGATCTGGCCGACTTCGTCGAGGGCCGCGACCCGCACCCCTACATCGACCGCGACGAACTCCACGACATCTACCGCTCCTGGCGGGCCGTCGCCGACGAGTACGGCGCGGTCTTCGTCGGCGAGGTGTGGCTGCCCGACGCCGAACGCTTCGCCCGCTACCTGCGCCCCGACGAACTGCACACCGCCTTCAACTTCAACTTCCTCGGCAGCCCCTGGGACGCAGCGCGGCTGCGCCGCACCATCGACGACACACTCGCCGAGCACGCGCCTGTCGGCGCCCCCGCCACCTGGGTGCTGTGCAACCACGACGTCACCCGCACCGTGACCCGCTACGGGCGCGAGGACACCGCCTTCGACTTCGCCACCAAGGCCTTCGGCACACCCACCGACCTGGAACTCGGCACCCGTCGCGCCCGCGCCGCCGCACTGCTCACCCTCGCGCTGCCGGGCGCCGTCTACCTCTACCAGGGCGAGGAACTGGGCCTGCCGGAGGCGGAGATCCCACCGAGCCGCATCCAGGACCCGATGCACCATCGCTCCGGGGGGACCGACCCCGGCCGGGACGGCTGCCGGGTGCCGCTGCCGTGGACCGCGGACGCCCCGTACAGCGGATTCGGCTCCAGGACCGAACCGTGGCTGCCGCAACCGGCGGACTGGTCCGCCTACGCCGCTGACCGCCAGGCCGGCGACCCCGGGTCGATGCTCAGCCTCTACCGGGCAGCTCTGCGGCTGCGCCGCACCGAGCGCGGCTTCGGGGACGGCCCGTTCAGCTGGCTGTCCGTCGGCGGCCCTGCCGTGCTCGCCTTCGCCCGGCCGGGCGGGCTGGTCTGCGTGGTCAACTTCGGCGCGGACCCCGTCCGGCTCCCGCCGCACACACGCCTGCTGCTCGCCAGCGGCCCGCTGGACGACGGCGGACAGCTGCCGCAGGACACGGCGGTATGGCTGCGGAGCTGACCGGACGCGCCGGCGCCGACCGGGGGACGGCAAGGGCCCGGGACGCCATGCGTCCCGGGCCCTTGCCGATCGGTATCAGGCCGCGTTACCGGCGCGCATCTCGCGGTGCGCGCGGATGATGTCCGTGTAGCGGTGGCCGCTGCCCTTGATCGTGCGGCGCTGCGTGGCGTAGTCGACATGGACGAGGCCGAAGCGCTTGTCGTAGCCGTACGCCCACTCGAAGTTGTCCAGCAGGGACCAGGCGAAGTAGCCGGCCAGCGGTGCGCCCTTGCGGACGGCGCGGGCACAGGCGGCCAGGTGCTCCTCCAGGTACCGGGCACGCTCCCGGTCGTCGATGCTGCCGTCGGCACGGACGACGTCCGGGTAGGCGGAGCCGTTCTCCGTGACGTAGAGCCTGCGCGCGCCGTACTCGTCGGTCAGCCGCAGCAGCAGCGCCTCGATGCCGTTCGCGTCGATCTCCCAGTCCATGCCGGTGCGCGGCACGCCGGGCCGCTCGACCTGCCGGGCGAAGGGCGCGGGACCGGTGGGATCGTCGGTGACCACCGCGGGGAAGTAGTAGTTCAGCCCCAGCCAGTCCAGCGGCGCGGCGATGGTCTCCATGTCGCCCGGCAGCTCCGGCAGTTCGACGCCGTACACCTCGAGCATGTCGGCGGGGAAGCCACGGCCGTGGACGGGATCGAGCCACCACCGGTTGGTGTGTCCGTCCATCCGCCGGGCCGCCGCGACGTCCTCGTCGCGATCGCTCGCGGGGGCCACCGTGGACAGGTTGTTGACGATGCCGACCTGCGCGCCGGGCGCGGCTGCCCGGATCGCCCCGGCGGCCAGGCCGTGGCCGAGCAGCAGGTGGTAGGAGGCGCGGACGGCGGCGGCCAGATCGGTCGCCCCAGGAGCCATCCGGCCTTCCAGGTGCCCGATCCACGCGGAGCACAGCGGCTCGTTGAGCGTGGCCCAGTGCTTGACCCGGTCCCCGAGCCGTTCGGCGACGGCGGAGGCGTACGCCGCGAGGTGGTGGGCGGTGTCCCGCTCCGGCCAGCCGCCCCGGTCCTGCAGGGCCTGCGGCAGGTCCCAGTGGTAGACGGTGACGGACGGGGTGATGCCCGCATCGAGCAGCCCGTCCACGAGCTGGTCGTAGAAGTCGAGGCCCTTGACATTGACCTCGCCGTCACCACCGGGCACGACGCGGGGCCAGGCGACGGAGAGGCGGTAGGCGTTGGTGCCCAGCTGCTTCATCAGCGCGATGTCCTCGCGCCAGCGGTGGTAGTGGTCGCAGGCGACATCGCCGTGGTCGTCGCCGTCGATCTTGCCGGGCGTGTGCGAGAACGTGTCCCAGATGGACGGCGACCTGCCGTCCTCGGCGACCGCGCCCTCGATCTGGTAGGCGGAGGTGGCGGTCCCCCAGGCGAAGTCCTGCGGGAGGGCGGCGAGGTCGGTGAACTCGGTCACAGACGTCCTTTCTGACAAGGGATCAATGAATGGCGCGGCGGGGCGCCGGTCACTTCACGGCGCCGGCGGTGAGTCCGGTGACCAGGTAGCGCTGGAGGAGGAGGAAGCCCGCCACCACAGGGACGGAGACCACGAGCGAGGCGGCCATGATCTGGTTCCAGTACACGTCGTTCTGCGTCGAGTAGCCCTGGAGGCCGACGGCGAGCGTGCGCGTGGTGTCGTTGGTCATGACGGACGCGAAGAGGACCTCTCCCCACGCCGTCATGAAGGCGTAGACGGCGACGGCGACGATGCCGGGGATCGCCGCCGGCACGACGACCCGGAAGAGGGCCTTCAGCGGCCCGCAGCCGTCGACCAGCGCGGCCTCGTCCAGCTCCCTGGGCACCGAGTCGAAGTAGCCGATCAGCATCCAGATGGAGAACGGCAGCGAGAACGTGAGATAGGTGAGGATCAGCCCGCCGCGTGAACCGAACAGCGCGACACCGGTCGTGTTCCCGATGTTGACGAAGATCAGGAACAACGGCAGCAGGAACAGGATGCCGGGGAACATCTGCGTCGACAGCACGGACACGGTGAACAGCCGCTTGCCCCGGAAGCGGTACCGGCTGACGGCGTACGCGGCGAAGATCGCGATGATCACCGAGCAGACGGTGGCCGCACCCGCCACGATCAGGGAGTTGACGAAGTACTTCGCCAGCGGGACGGTCTCCCAGATGTCGAAGTACGGGCGGATCGTCAGCCCGCTCGGCATCCACCGGAACTCGCTCGACACGTCCTCCAGCGGTTTGAGCGAGCTGGAGACCATGACGTACACGGGCAGCAGCACGAAGCCCGTCAGCAGGGTCAGGAAGATCCGCCGCGACCACACGAAGGACCGCGGCGCGGCCATCGGGGACCGGGGCACGGCGGTGCCGGTTTCTGGAGAGCTATGCATCGGTGGCCTTCCTCCCGCGGGAGGTGAAGAAGAGATAGACGCCCGTCACCAGCAGCAGGAAGAGCAACAGCAGCACGGACATGGCCGCACCGGCGCCGAAGTTCCAGGTGGCGAACGACGACTGGTAGATGTGGATGGAGATGAGGTCGGCCGCTTCCGGCGCCGACTTGCCGAACAGCACGAACGGCGTGTTGAAGTCGTTGAACGTCCACAGGAAGAGCACCAGAACCAGCACCTGATTGACACTGCGCAGCGACGGCAGCGTGATCTTGCGGATCTGCTGCCACACACCGGCGCCGTCGAGCGCTCCCGCCTCGTACAGCTCCTTGGGAATGTTCTGCATACCGGCCATGACGATGAGGAAGGCGAACGGCCAGCCCTTCCACACGGAGACGATGAGCAGTGCCCAGAAGCTGTTGTCGCCGATCAGCCAGAAAGAGGGGCTGTCGGTGAGCCCCAGCTGGTCGTGGAGCACGTGGTTGATCAGTCCGTTGTCGCGCTGGAACATGAACGACCAGGTGATGACGGCGGCGTAGACGGGCAGCGCGTACGGCACCAGGAACAGGGCCCGCAGGAAGCCGCGGCCCTTGAACGTCTCCTGCATGAAGACCGCCGCCGCGGTGCCGAGCAGCCAGCACAGACCGACGGACAGGACGGTGAACAGGCACGTGGTCGTGAACGACTTGAGCAGCGACTCACCGGCCGGCGTGTCGAAGTCGACCGCGAACCTGAAGTTGTCCAGGCCCCGCCACGGGGCGGCTCCCCAGTCGCGCAGGTAGAACTGGGTGAGCTCCTTGAAGCTCATCCCGACGCCGATGACGATCGGCAGCAGGTGGATCAGGATCTCCAGCAGCAGCGCCGGGAGCAACAGCAGGTACGGCAGCGCCGTGCGGCGGGTCCGCCCGGGGCGGCGCGGGCCGGGCGCCGCCCCTGGGGAGTTCTTCCGCACGGCCGGTTCCCCGGTGGCCGGGACGACGGTCGTGTTCATGAGAGTGTCGCTCACTGCTGGGGCATCTGCTGCTGGGCCTTGGCCAGTTCGGCCTTGACGGACTCGGTGGTCACCTCGCCGCCGTTGGCGGCCGAGGCGAAGAGGTTCTTGACCGCGGTGCCCACGACCGTCTCGAACTGCGACTCGCTCGGGACCTGGGGGAGCGCCTCGGCGCTGGTGGCGAGGGTGTCACGCAGCACCTTCAGCTCCGGCCGGTCGAACGCAGGGTCGTTCTGCGCGGCCTTGACCGGCGGTATGGACCCGTAGGTCTTGCAGAGCAGCTTCTGCTCCTCGTCGCTGGTCATGAACTTCACGAACTCCAAGGCCCCGTCGAGGTTCTTGGTGTTCTTGAAGACGGCCATGTTGATGCCGGCGACCATGGAGTTGACGTTCTTCCCCTGGCCCGGAGCGCCCGCCTGGACGGGCACCGGAGCGACGCCCCATTCGTCGTCGCTCATGCCCTGGGACTTGAACGTGGAGGCGGCAGCCTGCCACAGCACCATCGCCGTCTTGTCCTTGGCGAAGTCGCTGAGCGACTGGTTCTGGGCGTACTCGGCGTTGCCCGGGGCGATGATCTTGTCCTTCGCCATGAAGTCCACGTACTGCTTCACGGCCGCGACGGCGCCGTCGGAGGTGAAGTCGGGCTTGCCCTCGGCGTCGAAGAAGTCGGCGCCGTGCTGCTTGCCGAGGACGAACACCTGGTGGATGTTGTTGGACAGGTTCGCACCCTCCGCGCCCAGGGCCCACTTGCCGTCCTTGGACAGCTTCTTGCCGGTCGCGACCATCTCGTCCCAGGTGGCCGGCGGCTTCTCGATCCCGGCGTCCGCGAACATCTTCTTGTTGTAGTAGAGCGCGTACGACATCGAGTACAGCGGCACCGCGGCCGGGTCGGAACCGGCCGCACCGGTCGAGCCGAGCGCGGCCCCCACGAACCGGTCCTTGCCGCCGATCTTCGAGAAGTTCTTCTCGTCCCACGGCAGCAGCGCACCGGTGGACTGGAGGGACGCGGACCAGGTGTTGCCGATGTTCAGGACGTCGGGGCCCTGGCCGGAGGTGGTGGCGGTCATGATCCGGGTCAGCAGGTCCGACCACGGGACGACCTCGAGCTTGACCTTGATGCCGGTCTTCTGCTCGAACTTCTTCAGCTCCGGCTCGAGGATCTTCTTGTCGGCCTCGATGTTCGGACCCTGGTTCGACGCCCAGTAGGTGAGGGTCTTCGGCGACTCGTTGGAACCGCCGCCTCCGGCAGACGAGCCACCGCCGCACGCGGTCGCGGTGGCGAGCAGGGAGACGGCGACTGCACCGCTGGCTACAGCTCTGTATCTGCGCATAACTCCAGGTGTCCCTTCCGGAGGGGTGGTGCCGCGGGGAGGGGCCGACAGGCTGCGGCTTCAACCTCTGGATGCCCTCACGGCTTAATTTAGGACGTGAGTTAAGCTTTCGCGGGCGACATCGTCAAGGGGTGCGACCCGGCGCACTTCCGGGACAGCGCAGGCCGAAGGAGCGAAGGATGTCTGGACGAAGCGGGCGGACGGTCCATGACCTGCGGAGGAGCAATCGCGCGACCGTACTGCAACGGTTGTATTTCGATGGCCCCATGAGCAGGCAGGCCCTCGGTCCCGCCACCGGCCTGAGCTCCGGCACCATCAGCAACGTCGTGGGCGAACTCCTGGGCGACGGCCTGGTGGAGGAAGCCGGCAGCATCGAGTCGGACGGCGGCCGCCCCCGCACCCTGGTCCGTGTCGCGCCAGGCAGCGGATGCCTGATCGGTGTCGACGTCGGTGAAACCCGGGTGCGGGTGGAGCTGTTCGACCTTACGCTCACCGAACTGGCACGCACCGAGCGGCCCTTGAACGGAGTCGGCTACGACGTCGGCGTCATAGTGGAGCACGTCCGCCACGCCATAGCGGAAGTGCTGCACGCGACGGGGGTCGGTGTCGACGGACTCCTCGGCGTGGGCGTCGGCGTGCCCGGCATCGTCGCCGCCACACCCGAGTGCGGGGCCGTCGTCCACGGCCAGACCATCGGCTGGGACGCGGTCCCCCTGGAATCCCTGCTGCGTGCCTCCTGCCGGCTGCCCGACACGGTGCCCTTCTTCATCGAGAACGGCGCGAGGACGCTCGGCCAGGCCGAGATGTGGTTCGGCGCCGGCCGCGGCGCGCAGAGCGTGGCCGTGATCCTCTTCGGCTCCGGCGTGGGCGCGTGCCACGTCACGGACACCGCCGAACAGGGCAGGGCCCTGGAGTGGGGCCATCTGACGGTCAAAGTCGGCGGCCGCCGCTGCCGTTGCGGAGCGCTGGGCTGCCTCGAGGCGTACGCGGGGGCGGAGGCCCTCGTGGACCGGTGGCGTGAGGCGGGCGGACTGCCGCCGGAGGGGGCCGACGAGGAGACGGCACTGACGGCGCTGCTGTCCGCGGCGTACCCGGACGGCGAAGAGGGTGCGGATCGGGGCGGGGGCCGGGGGGCGGATCGGGACGGCGGTGAGAGGGCGTTCCGGGACAGAGGCCGGTGGGCGGTTCGGGACGGCGGCGAAGGAGCGGATCCTGTGGCGCTCGCGGTCGTGGAGGAGACCGCGGAGTACTTGGGTGCCGGGCTGTCCGGCCTCATCAATCTCTTCCAGCCCGAGCGCATCCTCATCGGCGGATGGGCCGGGCTCCAGCTCGGCCCGCGTTTTCTGGCCGCCGTGAGGGAGCACGCCACGTCGTACTCGCTCCGCTATCCGGCCGGGCGGGTGACCATCGACCTGGGGCAACTGGGGCCGGACGCGGTCACGGTCGGCGCGGCCACCCTGCCGCTGGCCGGCTTCCTGGCGGGCGGCGGCAGACCGGCGGAGCCGGTGCGCGAAGCGGTGCCGCCGGCATGGAGGTCCGCGCTGGAAGGCCGGGTGCCGAGCTGACAGCGGGGGAGCGGACGGGGTGGCCACCGGGCCGGTCCGGCCCGCTCGTCCGCCGGCCGCGTGCGCCGGTCCGGCCCGCTCGTCCGCCGGCCGCGTGCGCCGGTCCGGCCCGCTCGTCGCCGGCCGCGTGCGCCGGTCCGGCCCGCTCGTCGCCGGCCGCGTGCGCCGGTCCGGCCCGCTCGTCGCCGGCCGCGTCGGAGGTTCGCGCCGCCGGTGCTGATCCCGGCTCTGCCGTCGGGCTTGAGACAATGGAACCGCACGCCCCGCTTACTGCTGAGGAGGTCGCCGTGGCAGTCGAACCCGACCAGCCCGCCCGCTCGCAGGCCGGGTCCGTTCGGATCGTCGAGACGGACAGCCGGCACGCCGTCCTGGTCCTCTCGGGTGTCGTGGACACCCACACGCTGCGTGAGCTCGAGGAACGGCTCCTCGACCCACGGCTGCGACAGGCCGGCACCTGGGTGCTGGAGATGAGCGGTCTCGAACGGATCGACCTCGCGTGCGCCTACGGCCTGCTCCGGGCCGTGACCGTCGCGCCGGACTCGGTCGGCATCACCGTCCGAGGCGCCCGCCGTGGCGTGGTGCGGACCCTGCGGCACGCGGGCGTCGACGCGGTGGCGACGATCGAGACCTGACCGGCGCCGCCGGCCCCGGACAGCGGGCCACACCGGTGCCCGATGTCCCGCCGCCGTGCCGTGACGACCCTCCCTCACCGCCGGCCGATCACGCACCGGCCGCTGGACCACGTGTCGGCCGGCAAGGGCCTTACTGCCCGGCCGGCCGGACACCGCCCCGCGAGGTGCGGGCCCCGTCGAGGAACGCGCCGAGCCCGGCGTCGAAGCCACCGACGAGCCGGTGAACAGCACCGTCTCGTCGGGCGCTACGTAGACCTTGCCGCCGCCGCGGACGGCGTGCACTACGCACACGCCCGCGCCGTTCTCCAGCGTGACGACGTTCAGGCTCGCGTCGGGCGTGAGGTCCGGCAGCCAGGTCCTGCCGACCTCTGTCAGTCGGTCGACGTCGAGCGGGGTCACCGGCCGTGCCTCTTTCCTCTGTCGGGTCGTGTCTGCGGCCCTGTCCGTCGCGTCCGGCACCGGACGCTCGCCTCCCACGGCCGGAGCGCGTGGTTCGGACGCGCCGGCCGGCGCTTCGGGGGACAACCGGGTGACCGCTTCGACGAACCGCGCGGTCGCGTCGTCCAGCAAGTGAGGCCTCCTCGAGGGGTGGTCACGGGATCGACCCAGTGTGCCCCCGCTCGCTGGAGCGTGTCCGGCAGGTCACTGACGAACGCGCCCTCGGGGATCAGCCGGAGACGTACGCTGACCGCCGGCTGTCAGGAGTTCCTCACGGCGACCACCGATCCGGACGTCCAACGGGTCATGCTCGTCGACGGGCCTGCCGTGCTGGGATGGAGTCAATGGCGTGCGATGGACGAGGCCGCCTCTGCCCGCCACCTCGCCGACGCGTTGTCCGGCCTCGTCGACGCAGGGATCATCGCCCCGCAGCCGGTCGCCCCGCTGGTCCACCTGCTGTCGGGGGCGATGAACGAGGCGGCCCTCTGGCTGGCGTCCTCCTCCGACCCCGAGGACCTGTCCCACACCCGAGCCGCGCTGGGGCAACTGCTCCAGGCGCTGCGCACCGACCGAGGCCCGGCTGCCTGAGTTGCTGCACAGGCAGACGTACCGGCCAGGTCCGTTCGCAACCTGCGTCTACAGAGTTCACGGAGCAGGTGCCTCTTGACCTGCGGTCCTCAGTGCGATCGCTGGAGCCTCCGCCGGTCGAGGTGCGGCCCGGGTGGTTCAGCGTGGCCGAAGCCAGAGCTTCAGCATGAAACCGGCGTGTCGAACAGCTGGTCGGTGACCTCGGAGCCCAGTTCGCGGAGCGTCCGATCAGCTTGTTCGCGATGACCTTCGAAAGCGCACAGCCCCCGCCGGCAGGATCAGGTCCGCATCGTCCCAGGCGCCGGCGCCGGGACTGCGGTGGTGATGCTTGCTCTGTCTTGAGCATGTTCCGCAGTTCAGCGAGGTGTCGGTCGGCCGTGAGCAGCACGTCCCGCTTGCATCCGCCGAGTATGACGAGTCCACGCAACGCTCCGGAGCCTCGGTGGTTGCGAGTTGGGGTCGTACGGCTCCAGACCGAACGGCATCGCCCCAGCGGCCGTGCAACTGAGCGGAGGAGCGGGCCGCGCACGGCGATGTCTCGTCGACCGCGCGGGTGAATGTTCTTCCGAGGGGTCTATCGGGAGCTCGGCTCGACCGGACGGCGCGCCATACTGTGCAAATGTCCGCACAGGAGAGAATTCCCCCACTGATCCACCAAACGTGGAAAGACTCTGACATCCCTCCGGAATGGCAGGAGTGGGCCGATTCCTGGCGTCGGCACCATCCTGACTGGGGGTATCGGTTGTGGACCGATGCGGACAATCGCGCATTCCTCCAGGAGCACTATCCGTGGTTCCTGCCGATCTACGACGGCTACCCCGAAGCAATCATGCGGGCCGACGCAATTCGCTACTTTCTACTCGACCACTTCGGCGGGCTGTACGTGGATCTGGACTTCGAGTGTCTGCAGTCCGTCTCCGGAATCCTTGACGGGCGCGACCTCGTCCTCGGCTGCGAGCCGGATGTGCACACCCGGCTGCTTCTGGCTCGCCAGCGCGGATTCGACCGCATCGTCGGCAACGCGTTCATCGCGTCGCGGCCGGGCCACCCGTTCTGGACCCATGTGCACCGCCAACTGGTCGGTGCGCACAAGCTGCCCAGCACCTTGGACGTGACAGGCCCGTTCTTCCTCACCAGAGCGGTCGACAGCGCGCCGGCGACCGACTCGATCACGGTTCTCGCCCCGGAGGTGCTGTACCCAAAGGTGAGCCCGTACGCGACAGAGCTGTTCGGGCCGCAGGAGGCCGACTACGACAGCGCGTGCGCGGTGCACCACTGGTCGGACAGTTGGGCGTTCGATACGTCCGCGCCGCCGCGGAAGTCCGCAGGTAAACGGTTTCCGTTCTGGGCGAGCCAGGAACTCCAACCGCTCGCTGACGGCCTGCTCAGCCTGGACACCCAGCGCCGCCGCTGGGCCTCGGGCGCGCCGGCACCGACGGTGTCATGCCTGATGGTCACGAAGGACCGCTCGGCGACGGCGCGACGGGCGATCACGTGCTTCCGTAACCAGACCTACCAGAACCTGGAACTGGTAGTCGTGGAGGACGGCACGGACGACGCCTTGGAGCAGCACATCCGCAATCTGGGCGACCCCCGAATCTGCTATCACCGGCTCCCCCCGGAGGGACGGACGCTGGGCGAGCTGCGCAATGAGGCGGTGGACCGGGCCACCGGGCCCTACGTGTGCCAGTGGGACGACGACGACCTGTACGACCCGGAGCGGGTCGAGACACAGATGGCGGCGATTCTCGCGCTCGGCACCGAGGCGTGCTTCCTCGCCCGGGAGCAACTGTGGTGGCCGGACCGCCGCAAGCTCGGGGTCTCCTGCGCACGGGTCTGGGAAGGGTCGATGGTGTGTGCGACCGACCGGATGCCGCGCTACCCGGCGCAACGCCGGGGCGAGGACACCCCGGTGGCGGAAGAGGTGGTGCGGACCTGCCGGGTCGTAACGGTCGACGCGCCCCAGCTGTACACGTATGTGTGCCATGGGGCCAACACGTTCAACGAGTCCCATTTCGCGGAGCACTTCGACGTGGCGACCGAGATCTGGGCCGAACCCGGTGCTTACGCCGAGCGGTTGCTGGCCATGGCGGCCCGGCTGCCGATCGAGCCCGGGGACATCGCCCATGCGGAGACCGGCACCACCGCCGACCGTACCTCCGAGCGGAAACCTGGGCCGACTGCCGTGCCGGCGACGGCCCCGGCGAGTGAGCGGCCCCTGATCTTGGTGCTCAGCCCGCTCAAGGACGCTGCCGCGTTCCTGCCCGACTATCTGGACCGCCTTCGCACGCTGGACTACCCCCGCGAGGCGATCTCGTTGGGGCTGCTCGAGGGCGACAGCCGGGACGCGACAGCGGAGATGCTCCAGCAGGTCCTGCCACGGCTCGAGGCGGAGTACCGGCGGGTCACGCTTGTGCGCCGCGACTACGGCCTCCAGTTGGCCGGACCTCGTTGGGAACCCGGTATCCAGCGTCGGCGCCGGTCGGTGCTGGCCAAGGTACGCAACCACCTGCTCTCCAGGGCCCTCGTCGATGAGGAGTGGGTTCTGTGGCTCGACGTCGATGTAACCGGCTACCCGGCCGACCTGGTCCAGCGTCTGCTCGGCGCACGCAAGGACATCGTCGTTCCGCACTGTGCCACCGCACCCGGTGGGCCTACGTACGATCTCAACACCTTCGTCCTTCACCCGAGGGCCGGCACGCTCAACTGGTCCCAGTGGCTACGTGACGGCATCCTCCAGCCCCCGAGGGGGTTCGGCCGGACGTACCTCGACGAGTTGCGCGGGCAAGGGCTCCTCCGTGTCGACTCGGTCGGCGGCACCACATTGCTGGTCCGCGCCGACCTTCACCGTGAAGGCCTGATCTTCCCGTCCTTCCCCTATCAGCACCTCATCGAGACCGAGGGTTTCGCCGCGATGGCCCGGGACATGGGTGCCGCTTGCTGGGCGATGCCCGACCTGGAAGTGCTGCATCCGCACCACGCCCAGGCGCCAGCGCACGCCGAGGCCGTCCCGGTTTCCTGAACAAGGGCCGTGAGGGTGGTAGCACGGCCCGCTGCTCGCGGAGAGTAGTCGTTTTGACGCACTGAGTAGTTAAACTTACGGTGGCACTACTGCCTCGCCGCGAAGTTCACCGGCATCCCGGGGCAGATCCCCCCACAGAAAGGCGCCACCGTGAAAGCCCGCGCCATCACTTCCCTGGCTCTTCCCGCCGTTCTGGCCACCGCCGGACTGGTCGGCACCGCAGAGGCGGCTTACGCCTCCCTCGGTCCGGATCCGGCGGCCTCGGCGAAGCACGGACAGCAGATACAGCCGATAGGCGACGTCACCTTCACGCCAGGGTCCCAAGCGCACTGCCCCCCGTTCGGCAACGTCACCGTCACGGACTACGGGTACTGCTGTACGCCGGTCGGCAATGTCACGGTCGCGGACTACGGGTACTGCTGTACGCCGGTCGGCAACATCACGATCCCGGACTACGGGTACTGCCGCGACGACGATCACCACGACCACAGGCCCCACAGGCCCCACCACGCGTCGCTCGAACTCCACAGCTAGCACGCGGTTCAGCAGGTCGGCTCCGTCGCCGCCCCCGGCACGGGCCGGGGGCCGCGACGCCCGACCTGCCACCCGCGGCCACACGTCCCCAGGATCCTCCCTTCCCGATTCCGTTCCGAAGCGAAGGACGGCGCATGCCCAGTTCCCACCCCGTGGTCTCGGTGGTCATCCCGTGCCATGACTACGGCCGCTATCTGCCCGAGGCGGTGTCCAGCGTCGTTTCCCAGACGTTCCGTGACTGGGAGATCGTCATCGTCGACGACGGCAGTACCGACAACAGCGTCGAGGTGGCCGAGGCCCTGATCGCCCGTCACCCCGACCGGCGCATCAGGTTGCTCCAGCAGGCCAATGCCGGGGTCTCCGCCGCGCGCAACACCGGGATCGAGGCCAGCGCCGGCCGGTACATCCTTCCACTGGACGCCGACGATGTGATCGCAGCCACGATGCTGGAGAAGACCGTCGCGGTACTGGACAGCGACCCCGGCGTCGCCATCGCCTCGACCGATGTGTTCGCCTTCACCGACGACGATCTGCCTCCGCAGGCGATGCCCTTCCCCGCCTACAGCAGGGAACTGCTGCTTCAGCGGCTCATCATGTTCTACTGCTCGCTGTTCCGCCGCGAGGCATGGGAGACCGTCGGCGGGTACAACGAGAGCATGAAGGCCGGAGAGGACTGGGATTTCTGGGTCGGCTGCGTGGAGCACGGTTTCGATGCTCACCACATCCATGAGCCGCTGTTCGGGGCGCGCAACAAGGACACAGGACTGCACGTGGAAGCCGTCGAGAACGACCTGGCGATCCGAGCGCGGATCGTGGCCAACCACCCGGGCCTGTTCAAGCCGATCACCCGTAACTGGGCGGAGGCGGTGCTCGGCCAGGACGCGGACGCCTGTCTGCGGGACGAGCACGTGCCCGACGACATCCTCACCCGCGCTGCCGAGATGGACCAGTTCCTGACTGCGGTCATGGCCCTGCAGCGCACGACGCGGGTGCAGTACTACCACATCAAGCGGCTGGAGAAGGCTCTGGCCGCTCATACCGACACCGTCGGCCTGCCCACCGGTGAGAAGGAAGCGACCTCGACGGTCCCCGCCGTTTGACGGGCTGCCAGAACACACCCTCGCGGAGCCTACGCAGCGCGGACACCGGCATTACGGGCTGATCCTCGCGCGGCGAAATGCTCCGGTTGGTCGGCTTCTCGCTCTTAGCGCGAGTCGCCGTAGCGGGTCGCCATCGCGGCGGCGCGGTTGCGTAGGGCGGTGCGCAACGACTGCGGGGCCAGGGCTTCCACGTCCGTGCTGAGCTGCCACAGCGCCCATTCGGCGTGTCGTGAATCCTGGAAGGTCACCTCCAGCCGCAGCCGGCCGTCCGCGTCGGGTTCTTCCGCGCGGACGGCCAGCGCGGTGTCCAGCAGCTCCTCCCGCCGCGCCGGGTTCACCCGTACCGGCACGGTGATGTGGTCGCCGCCGGAGAGGAACTGCGCGGAGCGTTCCTGCCAGATCCGGTCCAGATCGACCCGGTTCGGTCGCTCTGCACTTTCGGGGAGTTCCTCGGCGGCCAACACCCGCGACAGCCGGTAGGTGCGGTCCGCGCCGGATCTCGTGGCCAGCAAGTAGCTTCGGTCGCGCACGGTGACCAGGCCGATCGGGTCCACCGTGCGCCACCGGGGTGTCTGGCCTGTGGCCGCGTAGTGGATGCGCAGCTTGTGTCCGGCGAGCACCGCGCGCCTGACCTCGATCATTGCGGTGTCGGGTACCTCCTCATTGACCAGCCGGCGTGAGAGCAGGTCGGTCTTTGGGTCGACGAGAAAACGCTGGGCCGCGTCGCTCGCTGAGGCCCGATGGCTTTCCGGCAGCGCGTCGACCACCTTCCGCATGGCCGAAGCGAGCGCCGAGCCGAGGCCGAACACCAGCTCGCCGCGCCCTGATCCAGCGGTCAGCAAGGCGAGGGCCTCGTCGTGGTTCAGTCCGGTGAGCTCGGTCCGGAAACCGGGTGACAGCGCGAAACCGCCGTGTCTGCCGCGTTCGGCGTAGACCGGGACGCCTGCCGCGGACAGCGCCTCGATGTCGCGCAGCACGGTGCGGGTGGATACCTCCAGCTCGCGGGCCAGCGTGTCCGCTGTCAACCGGCCGCGTTGGCGCAGCAGTAGCACCAGTGACACCAACCGGTCGGCACGCATAGGAGAACTCTATGGGAATACATGACCGAGGGTGTCGTGATTCGTTGGGAGGCTCGTCGACGCGACGTCGAAGCTGGCGGATACCGAGCCGATGGACGTACGTACTCCCGATGAATCGAATGGAGCTGATGTGGCAGTGGAACGAACGGTGGTCAACCCGGTGACGTGGTCGGTGGAGATGGGATTCAACCAGGGTGAGGTCGTCTCCGGGCACACACGGACCCTGTACATCTCGGGGCAGACCGCGATGAGCGGCGACGGCAGGCCCCAGCATGACGGTGACATGGCAGCGCAGTTGACGCTGAGCATCGACAACGTGGAGGCCGTGCTCGGCGAGGCCGGCATGTCTCTCGCGAACCTTGTCCGGCTCAACGTCTACACGACCGACGTCGATCTGCTCTTCCAGCACTACGGCGTGCTGGCGGCGCGGTTGGGCGCCGCCGAGGTGGCGCCGACCACCACGATGCTCGGGGTGACGCGACTGGCGATCCCCGGCCAGATGGTCGAGCTCGAGGGGACCGCCGTCGCCTAAGGGGTCTTCGCCGGCCCTGTTACTCGTGCCGGTCGAACCGGCACGAGTAACAGCCGGCGGGTGATCACCTGTGCTCAGCCGATGGCTTCAGACGGTGGGCGGCCTGCCGGCAGGTCATCGGATGCGGGGGCCAGGTGGACGGGGCCCCGGCGACAGAGGGGTACAGTGCGTCGGATCAGGCAGCGGACGGTGATGATGACGCAGGCCGGAGCGATGAAGTTCAGACGCGTTCCAGCGGCCGGTGCGGGCCCGCAGGCAGCTCGACGGCGATCGTGTCGCCGGGGCGGACGGTTCCGCCCTGCCGGACCACGCCCATGATCCCGGACTTGAAGACGAAGTCCCCCGTCGCCGGGTCGAGTTCGAAGACCTCCTTGAGAACGCGTTTCTGAACCCCTGATCGGCCACCGGAACGGTACTCATCGTTTTCGGCCTGGACATGGTTCTGTCCGAACGATCAGGGACCGAGACCCGAGGCGCATCAACCTCAAGGCGGCGATGTCCCATGGTGTGGTTATCCCCACCGCCAGGGGGTGGCTTACCGGGTGGGCAATGACATCGGTGCGCGGTGATCGTGTGTCCCAGAGACGACTTGATGGCCACGCATGACGAAGGGACACCTCATCGATGCGCATCCTCCTGATCGGGCCGCCCGGAGCCGGCAAGGGCACGCAGGCAGTGCGCCTTGCCGCGCATCTGTTCGAGGACGGCAAGCACGAGCCCGCCGCCGCCGACTTCTACTACGGCTAGATGGAGATGCGCCGGCACGCCGACGACATCCCCGAAGCGAGCGGAGCCTCTTGTCCGCATACTGGGCGCTGTCCGGCTACGGCTTGCGTGCCTCGCGCGCCCTGTACTGGCTCGCGGGCACCATGCTCATCACCGTCGTGCTGCTGATGGGTTTCGGGCTTCCGCAGGACACCCCGAAGCAGCGAGCGACCGGCACCGTGCCGTCAGCTGGAGGCAAGGCCACCTTCGAGACGTCGACTTCACCCAGCTCGACGCCGGCGCAGGCCCCAAAGCGGAAATGACGGCCTGAAGGTCCCCGCGAAGCCTTCGCCCCACCGGGGGTAATTCGTAGGCGGCCATGGTCCACGGCTGCCTACGCTCCCCCCATGCCGAACTCAGAACTACAGCGGATCAACTCCTTCCTGTCGGCCTTCGCCCGCCGTCAGGCCGCGCGCATCGTCGACCTCCCAGGCGGGTTCGCCGTATATGACGACGCCTTCGCACATTCCCGCGCGAACAATCAGGTCATCATCGACACGGCCGTTGATTCCGAGGCCCTGCCCGCCATCGCGGAGGAGGCACTGGGGCATCTGCCACACCGACTGATCTCCGTCCTTGACGACGAAGTCGGAATGGCGTGTGCAGAGCTGTTGACCCGGGCGGGATACGCCCACTCCACCTATCTGGTCATGCTGCACGCAGGCCCGGTGCCGGCCGGCGGGCCCGCGGAGGAGATGGACCTCGACGCGATACGCATCCCACTCACCCGGCGATGGCGGGGCCTCCTTCCGGACGTCGACGACGAGGTCATACGCCACCTCGTCGACCGACGCGACGCCCGCCGCCGCGGGGCCGACGTCGTCCACTTCCTCGGTGCCCGCACGGAGGAGGGCGAGGTCGCCTCCTGGGCCGACCTCTATCTGGACCCGGCAACTGGCACCGCCCAGATCGAGGACCTGATCACCTCGGAGGCCCACCTCAGGCGCGGTTACGCAGATGCCGTCCTCACCACCGCCCTGCACCTGGCCGCCGACATGGACTGCGATACCCGGTTCTTGACCGCTGATGCGAGGGACTGGCCACGACACTGGTACGAACGCCGCGGCTTCTCCGTCATCGGCCACTCTCACTGCTTCGAACGGGGCTGATTGTGAGACACCGGGTGCCGGTGACACATCCCCGACCTGCGTGAACTGCGTGCCTCCCGCGTTCCGCGCCAGCTCGAAGGCACTGTGAGCACGGATTGCGCAGCCCCGTCACCTCCACGATCGCCTCTTCCCCGAGGTGCAGAGGGCGACACCGGCGGGGACCTTGCCGTCCTTGCCGAACTGGCCGCTGAGGGGGCCGTCACCGTCGAGATCGGCGGCCAAGGGTCCTGGGACCGCTTCGACGAGGCGGCCGAGGCGCTTCGCGGGCGCCGGATCTCCGGGAAGGCCGTCCTGGAGGTGGTGACCCAGTGAGCAGCACGCTGCGATGTCACCGCGACGGCGTTCCAGCCGGGTCCGTTCACAGCCACCCGGAACCACCATCTCGCCGCGCGAAGTGCGGCGATGCTGTCCGGAGCACTGACATGCCCCGACGGTGGGTACACCCGGCGAGCAGTCGAGACCGCTCGCCGGGGACCGTTCAGCCGTTGGGGCTACGGCTTCTCACCGGCGTGGAGAGCGCTCACCTCCTCGGCCGTCAGTGCCTTGTCGAAGGCGTGGACCTGGTCGATCGCGCCGTTCCAGAAGTCGACGTTCCCGCCGTTCCACCGGGCGCGGCCGACGGACAGAGGGCCGGTGCTGACGTCGGCGGGGCCGGGCTCGGCGGTCGCCACCAGTGTGCCGTCGAGGTACAGCTTGATGTCGTTGCTCGCGGTGTCGCGCACACCGACGAGGTGGTACCAGCGCCCCAGTTCGGGCACCGTCTCCACGCGGGCGCGGTGGCCGCCGGGTGTGCTGAAGGCGAAGGCGCCCTGTCCGTACTGGAGGTAGAACGGGTTCTCCTGACGGCGGCCGTCCTGGCTGACGGCGGTCGCGTAGTTGCCGGGGACCGCGTCGAGCGTGACCCAGGCGGAGACGGAGTAGCTCTTGGTGGTGTCGAGCACCGGGCCCTCGGTCTGGGCGAACTGGCCCTGGCCGTCGAACTTCAGCGCGCTGCCGCTGACGCCCGGGGTCCAGGTGGTGCCTTCGGTGAGCTTCAGGGGCTCGTTGTTGGGACCGTCGTCGCGTGCGGTGGTCCCCTGGCCCTCGTCGAGGGCCCAGTACCCGCCGCCCTTCAACTCGTCACGCTCGCCCGCCGCGGCGCCGGCCGCGATGATCCTGCGGTTGATGTCGCGCACCTTGACCGGGTCGACCTTGATCTCCCGGCGGTCGTAGGTGTACAGCCCGTTGAGCTCGTTCTCCAGGTCGGAGATCTGGGTGTAGACGGAGCCGGACAGCTCGGCGCCGGCCTGCTCGAGGTAGAACTTCTCGGTGTTCTCGACGTACTTGCGGGTGAGCGCGTCCTTGTCGGCCACACCGCTGTAGATCACCGTGGGAGCGCCCGGCCACATGTGGCCCGGGGTGCGCAGCGTGAAGCCTCCGTGCTCGCCGTCCATCGCGGCCCGGTTCGCGTCGGGGAAGGCCGGGTCGGTGTTGTTGTAGTCGTGATGGTCGATGATGTCGCCCTTGCCCGAGTCGCCCTTGGAATTGCAGCAGTTGACGCCGCTGTGGGCATTGACGACACGGGACGGGTCGGCGGCCTTGACCGACTCGGCGATGCGGCCGCTCTCCTCACGGTTCCACTCGCCCCAGCCTTCGTTGAAGACGATCCAGCCGATGACGGAGGGCGAGTTGTGATGCTGGCGCATCATCTCCCGGCCCTGGTCGACGAAGGCCTTCTGACCTGTCTCGTTGGTGATGTTCCCGGAGACGAAGTCCTGCCAGACCAGCAGGCCGAGCCGGTCCGCGTGGTAGAACCAGCGCGGCGACTCCACCTTGATGTGCTTGCGGACGGCGTTGAAGCCGAGCTTCTTGTGGGCCTGGAGGTCGAAGGCCAGGGCCTTGTCGCTGGGCGGGGTGTAGAGGCCGTCGGGCCAGAAGCCCTGGTCGAGCGTGGCGAGGGAGAAGATCGGCTTGCCGTTGAGCACGAGCTTCTGGAAGCCGCCGACCTTCTCGATCCCGATCTCGCGCATACCGAAGTAGCTGTCGATCCTGTCGGTCGACCTGCCGTCGGTCAGCTTGACGTCGAGGTCGTAGAGGTACGGGTCGTCCGGGGTCCACAGGTGCTGCTTCGCCACGGGCAGCCGCAGCTTGCTGTTGGCGGGTCCGCTGACCTTTCCGACGACCTCGCCGTTCGCGTTGCGGGCGACGGCCTCGACGCGGGCGTTCGTGGAGGCGTCGTCGGACTCGACGGTCACCGCCAGGGTGCTGGTGTCGATGTCGGGCGTGGTGACGACGTTGTCGATCGAGGTGTCGGCGACGGGTTCCATCCATACCGTCTGCCAGATGCCCGACGTCTGGGTGTAGAAGATGCCGCTCGGGTCGGTGGACTGCTTGCCCATCGGCTGGTTCGCGCCGCCGGTGTCGGTGACGGCGACGACGATCTCCTGCGGTCCGGTGCCCTTGAGCGCGTCGGTGACGTCGGCGCTGAAGGCGTTGTAGCCGCCGGTGTGTTCGGCGACCTGCTTGCCGTTGACCCAGACACGGGCCCGGTAGTCGACGGCTGTGAAGTTGAGCTTCAGCCGGTTGCCCTTGCCGACCTTCCAGTCCCGGGGCACGTTCACCAGCTTGCGGTAGAACATGTGGTCCTCGTGCCGCTCGAGCCCGGACAGCTGCGACTCGACCGGGAAGGGTACGACGATCTTCTCGTCGAGATCCTTGCCGAAGACCGGCTGCTCACCCGCCTCGGCGCCGCTGAACTGCCAGGGCCCGTTCAGGTTCTTCCACTTGCCGCGCACCTGCTGCGGGCGGGGGTACTCGGGCAGCGGGTTGTTCTCGTCGACCTTGTCGCCCCACGCCGTGGTGAGCCGGTGGGTGGAGGCGTTCTGCGCCGAGCGGATGATCTGCGGCACGGTCCCGGTGCCGGCCTTGAGGCCGCCTTCACCGTCATACGTCACCTTGACCTGCTGGTTCTTCTGGATCGGCGCCGCGAGGGTGACGAGCAGGGAGTTGGGGTCGCCGGAGTCGACGGCGACCGACTTGATCGGCATGGCCGTCGTGTCGGCCTCGATCTTCAGGTGGTCCTTGACCGCCTCGATGTCGCCGACCTTGTTCTCGAACCGCGCCCGCAGCTGCCGGCCGTCCTCGGCGACGGACAGCTCCACCGGGTAGACCTGGAAGCCGGCGGGCGGGGTGAAGGCCGACTCGGGCACGAGCTGCTTGCCCATCGACGGACTCGACCAGCGCAGGAACATGTTCGCCCCGCCGAAGTCCTGGAACATCTCCAGACGGAACTCGAGCTTCTGGCCGGCGGTCAGCCTGACCGGTGCACTGGTCTGCTCCCTGTCCCAGTCCGGCTCCCAGTGGTCGATGACGGGCTTGCCGTCGATGAACAGCCGGAAGCCGTTGTCGCCGATGCCGTAGAACGTGTAGTCCCCGGTCGCGGGCGCCTCGATCATCCCTGTCCAGCGGGCGGTGGTGTGCTCCGCGCGCCCGGTCAGTGACTCGAAAGTGGCCGCGAGGCCGGGGAAGTTGATCTGCGGATCGAGTGATACGCCGCCGAGGTCGGCGAAGTCCCGGGCGCCGGGCGCCGACATGCTGAAGTACTCGCCCTTGAGGCCGTGCACCTCGATGGCGGCGTTCTCGGCGGCGGACGCGGACACGGTGCTGATCGGCTCGGCGGCCGACGCGGTGGGCACCAGGCTGCTGACCGGCAGCGTCAGTACGGCTGCGGTGAGCAGCGCCCACAACCTGGTTCGGGGGCGGGTGAGTTGTCTTGTCATCGAATCTTTCCTCGCACAGAGGGATCGGAGCCGGGCCTGTGAGGAGTGGATGCGCTGATGGGATCCGGTGATGGGGGGTGTCCGCCCTCGAGGAAGGCGGCCTTTAGGTCCGAGCACGCTCGTCGGAGCGGGCCGAGGGCCGTCGGCCGCCCACGTGGGCAGGGCACCGGCGCAGACAGCGGCCGATGTCCCTCGCCGGCCACTGTTCCATCGTTGGAAAACTGTGTGCAGCGGAATGAGAGCACGCCACCCGACGGCTGTCCAGGCCCCGCGCAGGCCGGCTCCGGGGGCCGCTCCTTCCGTCAACGGGCCCTTGTCCCGGCGCATTCGGGAAACGTCGCGCAACACCCTTGCCGCATGCCGACCGACGGTTATATAACGTTGTAAACCCGGGGTCGCCAACGGCCGTTCGGACGCGTTCCAGCTTCTTTTCCCCAGGTCAGAGTTGTTTCTGATCGAGCCTGCCGGACTGGGCGCAGGCTGACTCTCCGTACCCACGCTGCCCGATCGCACGCCACTCGGCGGTGCGCTCACCCCCGCCTAGGAGTGTCCTGAGATGACCATCCCGAAGAAATCTCGCTCGCTCACCGTCGCCTGTCTGCTGGCCGCCACCGCGACGCTGGCCGTGTCCGGCTGCGCCAAGTCGGAGACCACGAGCAACGCCGGCGGTGACAGCAGCCAGGCCGCCCAGGCGGCCGAGACGCCCGCCGGCAGCTCCGGCTCCGGATGCACGCTCGAGACCTACGGTGCCCCGAAGCTCGACCTGAAGGACGCGGTCGTCGGCTTCTCCCAGTCGGAGAAGGAGGCCAACCCTTTCCGTATCGCGGAGACGCAGTCCATCAAGGACGAGGCCGCCAAGGTGGGCGTCAAGAAGCTGCTCACCACCAACGCGCAGTCCCAGCTGTCCAAGCAGATCAGCGACATCCAGGACATGCTCGCCCAGGGTGCCCAGTTCCTCATCGTCGCCCCGCTGAACTCCGACGGCCTGGAGCCCGCCTTCAAGGCCGCCGCGGCCAAGAAGGTCCCCGTCCTGACCATCGACCGCAAGGTCAACGCGGGCGCCTGCAAGGACTATCTGGCCTTCCTGGGCTCGGACTTCGTCGAACAGGGCAAGCGGGCCGCCGACGCGATGATCAAGGCGACCGGCGGCAAGGGCAAGGTCGCCATCCTCCTCGGGGCATCGGGCAACAACGTCACCACCGACCGCACCAAGGGCTTCGTCGACCAGGTCGCCGCCAAGGCGCCCGGTCTGGAGATCGTCGCCCAGCAGACCGGCGAGTTCGCCCGTGACAAGGGCCAGCAGGTCATGGAGCAGCTCATCCAGTCCAAGCCGGACATCACCGCCGTCTACGCGGAGAACGACGAGATGGCACTCGGCGCCGTCACCGCCCTGAAGTCCGCCGGCAAGAAGCCCGGCAAGGACGTCAAGGTGGTCTCCATCGACGGCACGCGCAACGCCGTCCAGGCCCTGGTCAACGGCGAGTTGAACGCGGTCATCGAATCCAACCCGCGCTTCGGTCCGCTCGCGTTCGCCACCGCGCAGAAGTTCTACGCCGGTGAGGAGATCCCGGAGAACGTGATCATCAGCGACCGCTCCTACGACGAGTCCAACGCCAAGGCGTCCATCGGCGGAGCGTACTGACCGAGCTTGCTCCGGGCCGCCGCGGTGCTCCTGGCCGCGGCGGCCCGGAAACCATCCCACACGATCTCCGGAAGGCCGAGTTCATGGCATCCCCCGAAGCGGCAGCGTCCGCGGCGACCGGCGAACCGCCGTCGCTCACGCCGACGGTGCTGGAGGCCCGCGGCGTCAGCAAACGCTTCCCGGGCGTGGTTGCCCTCGATGACGTCTCGTTCACCCTGCGTGCGGGAGAGACCCACGCGCTCGTCGGCGAGAACGGGGCGGGCAAGTCCACGCTGATCAAGGTGCTGACCGGCGTCCACCGCCCCGACGGTGGCGAGTTGCTGCTGTCAGGTCAGCAAGTGCACTTCGCCCGGCCCTTCGAGGCGCAGCAGGCCGGCATCTCCACGATCTACCAGGAGGTGAACCTCGTCCCCCTGATGAGCGTGGCCCGCAACATCTTCCTCGGCCGCGAACCGAGAACCCGACTGGGACTCATCGACTTCGGGCGGATGCACAGCGAGGCCGCCACCCTGCTGGAAGGCTTCCGCGTCACCGTGGACCCCCGCCGGCCCCTGCACACGCTCGGCGTCGGCACCCAGCAGATGGTCGCGCTGGCCCGCGCCGTGTCGGTCCGCGCCCAAGTGGTGATCATGGACGAGCCCACTTCGTCCCTGGAGCCGCGCGAGGTCGAGACCCTGTTCCGGGTCATCGGCGACCTGCGCCGGCAGAACATCGCCGTCCTCTACGTCAGCCACCGCATGGACGAGCTGTACCGCATCTGCGACCGCGTCACCGTGCTCCGCGACGGCCGGCACATCCACACCGGCGACCTGGCGGACCTCGAGCGTGTGCAGCTGGTGTCCATGATGCTCGGCCGGGAGATCACCGAGGTCCGCCGGCACGGTGTGACCAGCTTCGGCGACGAGGGCCACGACATCGCGCGCAAGCCGGTCCTCACCGCCGACGGACTGACCAGCAGGCACCGGCTCGACGACATATCGCTGGAACTGCACCCCGGCGAAGTGCTCGGTCTCGGCGGCCTGTTGGGGTCCGGACGCAGCGAGACGGCCAAGGCGCTCGCCGGCGCGCTGCCCCTGGACAAGGGAACCATCAGCGTGGCGGGCCGGGTGCTCCGCCGGATCTCCTCCGCGAGCGCCGTCCGCGCCGGGATCAGCCTGCTGCCCGAGGACAGGAAGGCCGAGGGCATCGTGCCGGGCCTCTCTGTACGAGAGAACATCGTGCTCGCCGCCCTGCCCCGGCTCTCCCGCGGCGGCATCGTCTCCCGCAAGCGGCAGGACCGCATCGTCGACATCTTCATGAAGCGTCTGCGCATCAAGGCGTCGAGCCCCGAGCAGAAGGTCGGCGAACTGTCAGGCGGCAACCAGCAGAAGGTGCTGCTCGCCCGCTGGTTGTGCCTGGAACCCAAGGTGCTGCTGCTCGACGAGCCCACTCGGGGCATCGATGTCGGCGCCAAGGCCGAGGTGCAGGCGCTCATCGACGAGCTCGCGCAGGAAGGGCTCGCCGTGCTGCTGATCTCCTCCGACATCGAGGAACTCATCGAAGGGTCCGACCGGATCGTGGTCCTGCGGGGCGGGGCGACGGCAGGCGAGCTGACGGGTGACCAGGTCAGTGAGGCCGCGCTGCTCGCGGTGCTCGCCGACCACGCGCCCGCGCCGGTCCCGCCGGAGGCGGAGACCGGCGGAAGCACCGACGCCGACGCTGATGCCGGAGCCGGAGCCGGAGCCGACGTCGAGTCCGACGCCACCGACCCGCTCGCCCCGGCCCCGGCCGGGGGCCCGGTTCCTGAGCAGGCCCCGGCCGCGGGCCGAGCCACGCTCCCGGACCCGTCCCCGGACCCGTCCCCGAACCCGTCCCCGAACCAGGCCCCGGACCCAGCCTCGGACCCGGCCCCGGCCCCTGTTCCTGACCGGGCCGCAGCCGATGCCCCCGCCGATCTCGCGGCCGACGCCCCGGCCGTCAAGGAGGACCTCCGATGACCACCCACGCCCCCGCACCGCCGGGGCGGAGCCTGCCACGGCTGCCCGGACCCGCGTGGTTCCAGGAGTACGGCGTGTACGCGGCGGTGGCAGCGCTCCTCCTCTTCAACGCCTTCTTCACCGAGCACTTCCTCACCGCCGACAACCTCCGCACCCAGCTGATCCAGGTCGCCCCGGTCGTCATCGTGGCCCTGGGCATGGCGCTGGTGATCGGCACCGAGGGTGTCGACCTGTCGGTGGGCTCCGCCATGGCACTGGCGGCAGCCGTACTGCCGCTCTACCTCGGCTACGGCCTCGTTCCCGCCCTGCTGATCGCGCTCCTCGCAGGAGCGGTGGTCGGCGCGGTGAACGGCACCCTCGTATCGGTCGTGGGCCTGCAACCCATCGTCGCGACACTCGCGCTCTTCGTCGGAGGCCGGGGGATCGCCCTGGTCATGGCGGACGGGCAGCTCAAGCAGATCTCCAACCCCGACCTGCTGGCCCTCGGCACCGGAAGCTTCCTCGGCATCCCGCTCGTCGTACTCATCGCCGGAGGGCTGGCGCTCGCCGTCGCCTTCCTCGTCCACCGCACCACCTTCGGACGGCAGGTCGTCGCGATCGGCGGCAACCGGCCCGCGGCGGCCCTGGCGGGCCTGCCCGTCAAGCGCGTCCTCACCGGCGTCTACATCCTGTGCGGCGTGCTCGCGGCGCTCGCCGGCATCCTCGCCACCGCCCGCCTCACCGCCAGCGACCCGTCCTCCCTGGGCAATTTGATGGAGCTGTCCGCGATCACCGCGGTGGTCGTGGGCGGGACTCCGCTCAGCGGTGGCTCCATCCGCGTGCTGGGCACCGTCGCCGGAGCGCTGCTGATGCAGCTGCTGCGCGCCACGCTCGTCAAGCACGACCTGCCCGACTCGACCGCCCAGATCGCCCAGGCGGCCATCATCATCGTCGCCGTCTACGTCGCACGGGAGCGCCGATCCCGATGAAACTCTCCTCAGTCCTCGACCCCGCCGGGACACGAGCACCGTCGCCCGGGCCCGGCGGGCAGGCCGGCCCGGAAGCCGGGAGCGTGTCCGGCGGACAGCGCGTCGCCTCGCTCGTCCAGCGGCAGGGCGTGCTCGCGGTCCTGCTCCTCGTTGTCGTGATCGCGTCCTTCGTCTACCCGACGTTCGCCACGCTCGACAACGCCCGTGGTGTGACGGTGCAGGCGTCCTTCCTCGCCATCGTCGCGCTGGGCATGACCATGGTGATCATCACCGGTGGCATCGACCTGTCCGTCGGCTCGGTCTTCGCCCTCGGCGGCGTACTCGCCGCATGGGCCTCCCAATGGGGCGTACTCCCGGCGCTGTTGGTGCCGCTGGTGGTCTGCGGAGCGATCGGCGCGCTCAACGGAGTGCTCATCGCCCGCGTGGGCATGGCTCCCTTCATCGTCACGCTCGCCTCCCTGCTGGGCGCCCGCGGACTGCTGCTCGCCATCACCGACGAGGGCGCCACCACCTATCTGGTGCCCAAGGACTCGGCGTTCGCCGAGCTCGGCCAGGGCAGCGTCTGGGGGTTCGGCCATCCGATCCTGATCGCCCTGGTGCTCTTCGCCGCCGGCGGCGTGGTCCTCCAGCGCACCTCGTTCGGTCAGACGCTCTTCGCGGTGGGCGGCAGCAGCGACGCCGCCCTGCTCATGGGGCTTCCCGTGGCACGCGTCAAGCTCACCGTCTATCTGCTGAGCGGCCTGCTGGCCGGCCTGGCCGGGGCGATCAACGCGGCACGGCTCTCCTCGGGCGTGACCATCATCGGCGTCGGCATGGAACTCGACGCGATCGCCGCCGTCGTCATCGGCGGGACGCTCCTCGTCGGCGGCGCCGGCTCCCTCAGCGGCACCCTGTGGGGCGTGCTCCTGCTGGCGGTGATCCAGAATCTCATCAACCAGATCGGTTCGCTCAACTCGTCCTACCAGTCCGTGGTCAGTGGCGGATTCCTCATCGTCGTCGTGGTCGCGCAGCGGTACCTGGCGCGAAGCCGAAGAACCGCTTGAACCGGGCGGCGGCCCGCGGACCCCGGGGGACCAGATCCGCGGGCCGCCGCCCGGGCAACCACCCCAGGAGCTGGACAACCCGGCCGCCTTCCGGTCGGCTCAAGTCGAACACAAGGAGTGCCGTGGGCGTCAGCCTCAAGGACGTCGCGCAGCGGGCGGGCGTGTCGATCAAGACCGTGTCGAACGTGGTGAACAACTATCCCCATGTCACACCGCGCATGCGCGCCAAGGTGCAGCAGGCCATCGACGAACTCGGTTACCGTCCCAACCTCACCGCACGCCATCTGCGCAAGGGTCGCACCGGCATCATCGCCTTCGCCGTTCCCGAACTCGGCAACCCCTACTTCGCGGAGCTGGCCGGAGCCGTCATCGACGCCGCCGCCCGCCACGACTACACGGTGCTCGTCGATCACACCGCCGGCCTGCGCGAGCGGGAGCTCCTGGTCAGCCAGGAGTTCCGGTCGCACGTCATCGACGGGCTGATCCTCAGCCCCATCCATCTGGAGACCGAGGACCTGATCGCTCGTCAGGAGACCTCGCCCTTGGTGCTGCTGGGGGAGCGGGAGTACGAGGCCCCGTACGACCAGATCGCCATCGACAACGTGGCCGCCGCCCGCACCGCCGTCCGCCACCTGCTGGGCCTGGGCCGCGAACGCATCGCCTTCCTCGGCTCACGTACCGACCGCGAGCGCCGGCCAGCCCACCTGCGACTGCGCGGCTGGCGCGAGGAACTCGCCGCCGCCGGCCGGGAACCGGACGAGACACTCGTCGTCGCCACCGACGGCTACGGCCGCGCCGACGGCGCCGCCGCCATGGCCGCCCTGCTCGACCGGGGCCGGCGCCCCGACGCCGTGTTCGCCTACAACGACCTGATCGCCATGGGGGCGATGCGCACGCTCACCGAGCGTGGACTCACCGTCCCGGACGACGTCGCCGTGGTGGGCTTCGACGACATCGAGGAGAGCCGCTACGGCAGCGTCACACTCACCACCATCTCTCCCGACAAGCAGGCCATCGCCCGGCTGGCCGTGGACAGCCTTGTCGAACGGCTAGCCGGTCACGTCATGGCCGAGCCACGCAGGGCGAGACCCGGCTACCGGCTCGTGGTCCGTGAATCGACCGGCCCCGCGGAGCGGCGGGAGGCCCGCCGCGACCCGGCTCAGGAGGACGCCCGCGTACCGGCTCAGGAGACCGGCTCCGCACCGGCGACGTAGGGAGACCGGCATCCGCCGGCGACGAACCGGCATCCGCCCGGCGACCACCGGGATCAGACCCCCACCGGCCAACCGTGTTCTTTGGGGACACCACTCGCCACGAGGACTCATCATGCCCCGACCCACCGCGCATCACAGGCCGTTCGGATGTACGCCGAGCGGAGAGGACGTCGGCCTGTGGCGACTGGAATCCGGCACCGGTGCGTACGCCGAGATCCTCACCTACGGCGGCATCCTGCACGCACTCGGCGTACCCGACACCGCGGGCGACACCGCCTCCGTGGTCCTCTCCCTGCCTTCCGCCGACCAGTACGCGGAGAAGAGCCCCTACTTCGGCGCCATCATCGGCCGGTACGCCAACCGCATCGCCCATGGCCGCTTCGCCCTCGACGGGGCGACCCATCACGTCCCCGTCAACGACCGCGGGCACGCGCTGCACGGCGGCCCGGAAGGCTTCGACACGAAGGTCTGGAATGCCGTCCCGCTGGTCGAGGACGACAGGGCCGCGGTGCGGCTCTCGTTGCACAGCCCGGACGGGGAGATGGGCTTTCCCGGCGCGCTCGACGTCGCCGTCACCTACGCGCTCGACTCCTCCGGCACCCTCTCGCTGTCCTTCACAGCGGAGACGGACCGGCCCACGGTGGTCAACCTCTGCAACCACGCCTACTTCAACCTCGCAGGAACCGGCGACATCCTGTCCCACACCCTTCAGGTCGACGCCTCCGCGTACCTGCCGGTCCGTGAGGACGGCATCCCGACAGGCCGGGCACTCGAAGTTCTCGGCACACCTTTCGACCTGACGACGCCCCAGCTGCTCGGGGACCGGCTGTCCGCACCGGACGCCCAGATGGAGCGGGCCGGGGGCTTCGACCACTGCTGGGTCCTGTCGGCCGCCCCCGCCGGCATCCTCCGGCGCGCCGCGCGGCTCACTGCCCCGGCCGCCGAACGGGTCATGGAGGTGTGGACGACGGAACCAGGCCTCCAGGTCTACACCGCCAACCAGCTCAACGGCTCCCTCATGGACGGCCACGGACGCAGCCTCGGCCGCCACAGCGCCGTGTGCCTGGAGACCCAGCATTTCCCTGACGCGCCCAATCGCCCTGATTATCCGAGCACCGTCCTGCGCCCCGGCGCGACGATGACCAGCCGCACCGAGTTCCGCTTCCCGCACCTGCCGACGTGATCCCCCGTCACTGCCGCAGGGCTGCTCGCAGCCACGCCGCCACGGTGATCAGCAGCAGGCCCAGAGTGCCACCGTGACCCACAGGCCCCGGTCCGCGCCGAGCCACATGAACAGCAGCGGGCCTCCGAGGAGCACCACCATGATGGCGGCGCCGCCCGCTACGGCAGCGCACGTGCGTGGTGTCAGGCGATGTCCGTGCCCCGCAGCAGCAGTTGCACCACGGCCAGCGCGGCCACAGCGATCGCGGCCCGGAAAGGCCACTTCCTGTTGCCGTGAAGCATGGCCGTGGCAGCCACCGCCGCACACGCGGCCGTGGCCGCAACCGCCCAGCCGATCACTCCGGCCGTGCCCGGAGGCCCGGCGGTGAGCACGCCGAGAGCCGTCAGCATCACCGCAGGAGCAAGCCACCGGCACGCGGTGGCGCCCAGGCGTTGCGGCAGGCCCCGGACACCGGTCGCCAGATCGTCGTCGATGTCCGGGAGGACGTTCACGAGGTGTGCCCCGACGCCGAGCACGGCGCTCCCGACCGTCGCCCACCAGGCGGGCCACGGCTCGGACGGCAGGCCGAGCGTGACGAACGCGGGCAGTGAGGCGAACCCGAGGGCGTAGGGGAGCGGGGAGAGCACGGTGCCTTTCAGAAGGAGGTTGTAGGCCCAGCCTCCGGCCAGCACTCCGGCCATATGCACCGCCGCCGCCGTCACCCCGCTCAGCAGGGACAGCGGGACGCAGACAACGAGCGCCGCCGCGGCTGCCCTCGTCACCACGGGCCGCGCCAGCGCGCCGGCCGCCACCGGTTTGTCCCGGCGGCCGACGGCGGTGTCCCGTCGCGCGTCGACCGCGTCGTTGCACCACCCCACGGAAAGCTGTCCGGCCAGGACCGCGGCCGCGACGCCCAGCGAACCGGCCGGCCCGCGGCCGGCCGACAGGGCCAGTGCGGTGACGAACACCGTCACGGCGACCGTAGCCTCCGGGTGGCACGCACGCAGCAACACCAGTAGCCGGTGTGTCGCCCGAAGGGAAGTTGCGGAGGGGTATAGAGACACGGGTGCAAGGTAATGACCGGATCGACCGTGAGGAGACATCCCGGTATGCGTGTCCCCGCGCTCGATGAAACGGCCCCCGCCCCCTCCTTCGCGTCGAACCGGACCACCACCGTCGTCGCCGTACGGACCGCTCTGCCGTCGCACCGGTACGCCCAGAGCGACCTGACCGAGCTGATCGGCGATCTGTGCCTGCGGCCGGGCGAGGACCGGAGCCTGCTGCGCCGCCTGCACCGGTCGGCGGGGGTGCGTACCCGCCACCTCGCCCTGCCCATCGAGCGGTACCCGGCGCTGACCGACTTCGGGCAGTCCAACGCCGCCTGGATCGAGGCCGGTCTCGAGCTCGGTGAGGAAGCGCTGGTGGGCGCATTGGAAAGCGCCGGGATCACAGCGGCGGACGTGGACCTCCTCGTCTGCACGTCCATCACAGGAGTCGCCGCTCCCTCGCTCGATGCCCGCCTCGCCGTTCGTGTGGGAATGCGGCCCGACGTGAAGAGGATCCCCGTGTTCGGCCTGGGATGCGTCGCGGGTGCCGCAGGTCTCGGCCGGATCCACGACTACCTGTGCGGCCATCCGGAGGACACCGCTGTACTTCTCAGCGTCGAACTCTGTTCGCTGACACTGCAGCAGCGCGACGGATCGCTCGCCAACCTCGTGGCAGGGGCACTCTTCGGGGACGGTGCGGCAGCCGTCGTCGCACGCGGCGGCCGGGCGGCAGGGCCGGACGCCGGCCGGCCGCGGGTCGTGGCCACACAGGGCAGGCTGTATCCGGACACCGAACACCTGCTGGGCTGGAAGATCGGCGCCAGCGGCTTCCGCGTCGTCGTCGACGCCGGCATCCCTGACATCGTCCGGGCCCGCCTCGGCCCGGACCTACGGGCCTTTCTCGCCGCCCACGGCCTCGGCCCGGACGACGTCGGCACCTGGATCTGCCACCCCGGGGGCCCGAAGGTGCTCTCCGCTGTCGCCGACACGCTCGACCTGCCCGAAGGCGCCCTGGAGTCCGCTTGGCGGTCACTGGCGAGCGTGGGGAACATGTCCTCCGCCTCCGTACTGAGGCTTCTCGAGGACATCGGCAGAAGCGGGCGCCCCGAGCCCGGGAGCTGGGGCGTACTGCTAGCCATGGGCCCGGGGTTCTGCACCGAGTTCGTCCTCCTGCGCTGGTGAGGAAACGCTGATGCTCTGGTACACCCTGCTCGTTCTCGCCGTCGCGGCGGAACGCGTCGTCGAACTCGTCGTGGCCAGGCGAAACGCCGCCTGGACCCTCGCCCGTGCCGGCGTCGAGCACGGCCGCGGACACTACCCCGTCATGGTGGCCCTTCACACGGCGCTGCTCGCGGGCTGCCTGATCGAGGTGGCGATCGGTGACCGGCCGTTCCTCCCCGCCCTCGGCTGGTCCATGCTGGGCATCGTCGTGCTGGCCCAGGCACTGCGCTGGTGGTGCATCAGGACACTCGGCCCCTACTGGAACACCCGCGTCATCGTGGTTCCCGGGGCGCGCCTGGTGCGGGCAGGGCCTTACCGCTTCGCCCGCCACCCCAACTACGTCGCTGTCGTCGCGGAGATCGCCGCACTGCCCCTGGTGCACTCCGCATGGCTGACGGCCATCGTGCTCACCGCGGCCAACGCGGTACTGATGGGCGTCCGCGTCCGCTGCGAGAACACCGCCCTCGCCCAAGCCGTGACGGCATGAGGCCGACCCACGACCTCCTGGTCGTCGGAGGCGGGCCCGCCGGCCTGGCCACCGCGTTGCACGCCGCGCGGGCGGGCTTCGACGTCGTCGTGGCCGAGCCGCGCAGCGCGCCGATCGACAAGGCGTGCGGCGAAGGACTCATGCCCGGCGCGGTACGGGCGCTGCAAGCGCTGGGTCTGAAGGTCCCCGGCCAACCGATCGCCGGCATCCGTTACGTGCAGGGCACGCGAGCGGTCGAGGCCGCGTTCCGGCAGGGACACGGCCTCGGCGTGCGCCGTACCAGCCTCCATCAGGCTCTCCATACGGCGGTCGTCGACGAGGGAGTCACCGTGCTGCCCCTCCGGGTCAAAGGCGTGTACCAGGACGCCACGGGTGTCACCGAGTGCGGCACCGGACTGCGCGCCAGATGGCTGATCGCCGCGGACGGCCTCCACTCGCCGGTGAGGCGGTCGCTCGGCCTGGTGACCACCAGCCGTGGCACCCCTCGGTACGGATTGCGCCGGCACTACGCGGTGCCGTCGCGGTCCCCGTACGTGGAAGTCCACTGGGGCCCGCACGGGGAGGCCTATGTGACACCGCTCGGCCCCCGGCTCGTGGGCGTGGCCCTGCTGACCTCTCAGCGCTCGCCGTTCGGCACACAGCTGGCCGGCTTCCCCGAACTGGCCGCCCGGCTTCACGCCGAGGCGGCCGTGACGGACGTGCGCGGCGCGGGCCCGCTGCGTCAGACGGCCGGCACTCGCGTCCACGGTCGCGTGCTGCTGGTGGGCGACGCCGCCGGATACATCGACGCGATCACCGGAGAAGGCATCTCACTGGCCCTGGCGGGCGCCGAAGTGCTGGTCGACCATCTTCGGCGCGGGACGCCCGCTGCCTACGAGTCCGCCTGGAGGGCCGCGACCCGGCGACACCGGCTGCTGACCGACTGCCTCGTACGGGCCCGGCAGCAGCCCCTGCTGGCCCGGCTGATCGTCCCCACGGCTCGAAGACTCCCACGCCTGTTCACCGCCGCGGTGAACGCCCTCGCCTGACCGGGTGTCCCGCCCCACCGCCGCCCTCCGCGTGTTGTGGCCGCGCCATCAGCACCGCGACGTCGTCCTGCGGGCGTACGGGCAGCAGCTGCCGCAGGACGCTGTCACAGAGCTCCGCCAGCGGCTGCTGATCATGGTCCCGCAGGGCATGGGCGAGCTGGTCGAGGCCCTGATCGAGGTCCCGGCCGCGGGCCTCGATCAGGCCGTCGGTGTACAGGACCAGCAGGCTGCCGGGAGGCAGCCGGACCTGTTCGGCGCGGAAGTCCTGCCCTCCCGTCCCCAGCGGAGTGCCCGGTGGGCCGTCCAGGTAGGTGATCGCTCCGCCGGGCGACGCGACGGCCGGCGGAGGGTGGCCGGCTCTGGCGATCAGGCATCCGCCGGACACGGGATCGTGGACGGCGTAGACACAGGTCGCCATTTCGTCCTGTCCCATGTCCGCCACCACGGCGTCGAGCGAGCGGAGCACCTGCGCGGGTGGGATGTCGCTCCGGGCGAGCGTCCGCACCGCTGTGCGCAGCTGCCCCATGACGGCAGCGGCGTGGATGCCGTGGCCCATGACGTCGCCGATGACCAGTCCGGTTCTGCCCTGGGGCAGCGTGATCACGTCGAACCAGTCGCCGCCGACATCGTGTTCGCTGGCGGGCAGGTAGCGGCCGGTGAGCTCGAGGCCGCTGACCGTGGGGAGTTCGCTGTTCGTCAGGCTGCGCTGCAGAGTGAGGGCCGCCGCGCGCTGGCGGGTGTACATGAGCGCGTTGTCGATGTTCAGTGCCGCTCGCGCGACGAGTTCGTCGATGAGCACGCAGTCCTGCTCGTCGAAGGGCTCGTGACTGCTGAGCCGCGTCACCACGACAGCTCCGAGCACCTTGCCCCGCGCGACCAGGGGGATCAGCCGCGCCGAGCCGAGGGTCTTGAGGTACGCACGCAGGTCGTCGGCCCGGGGATCGGTGATCAACGCCGGCACGTCCGAGCGGTACAGATCGGTCGGACGCCCGTCTGCGATGACCCGCTCATAGAGGGATCCGTGCGGGATCCGGGACGTCATGCCGGGCACGAGCTTCGCCGTAGGGGCGGACGGATCGGGGAAGGCGGCAGCCATCCGGCGGACCACACCGTGCGTGGACGCCGCGGACTCGTCCGGTTCGATGAGCTCTTCGAGAAGCTGAACATCGGCCGAGTCGGCGAGCTGGGGCACCAGCACCTGCACCACCTCCTCGGCGGTCTGCCGCAAGTCCAAGGTGGTGCCGATACGGGTACCGGCCTCCGCGAGCAGGGCGAAGCGGCGCCGGGCGCGCTCCGCCTCGATCTCGGCCTGCTGGCCCACGGTGATGTCGATGAGGGAGGCGATCAGCCCCAGCGTCCGGCCGGAGCCGTCGACCAGCGGAGCGTACGAGCAGGACCAGGTCCGCTCCTGGTCCGGGTCGGCGGCGGTACGGCCCGTGCGGCGGACGTCGACGACCGCGGTGCCCCGGTCCAGAACCTCTCGCATCGTCGATTCGAGCGCCGCGGCGTTGACGCCGGGGACCACTTCCGTCAGCCGTTTGCCCAGATGCTCGGCGGCGGAGACACCGTTCATCCGGGCCAGGGCGTCGTTGACCCGCAGGAAGCGCAGATCGGTGCCGAGGGTGGCCAGGCCGATGGGCGACTGGGTGAAAAGACTTTCCAGAGCCGCCAGTGATTCCCGCATCCGCAGCACTTGAGAGGTCTCCACGGCGATCAGGAGGGCCCCCGCCCGCCCCTGCGCGTCGGCGGCCGGGACGATCCACATCTCCATGGTCACCCGGTGGCCGTCACGGTGGCGCACGGAAAGGGTCCCGACCACGGTCTCCCCGGCGCGGACGCGCCGCGTCAGCTGATCGGCCAGAGGTCCGTTGCCCTCCGGGACCAGCAAGGCGGAGGCGGGCCGGTCGAGAATGTCCTCGGGCCGGTGCCCGAGCAGGTCCTGGGCGGCCAGGGACCACTCCACGACGCGTCCGTCCGCGTCCTCTCTCCACAGCGCGATCGGAAGCAGCTCGCGGAGCACACCCGCGTATCCGACAGCGCCTACGGGCGGCGCCTGGCCCGCCGGCCGGTGAGCGTCCAATATGAGACCTCACTACAAATGGATCATTTAATACCAAATCACCCTATCCGAGACTCCGTGGTCAGGCCCGGCCCGGCCCCGGCCCAGCCACGATCAGTTCCCGGCCACGGCGCGCGCCGCGCCCGCACCCCTACTCCGGCACGGCGTCGGGGTTCTGCGCGGCGTCCTTTCGGCCCTGCGGTGTCGGCTTCGCGTGGATGTACAGCTGCCGGCGGTCCTCCACCTCCACGTGCCGGGGCAGCGGCAGCTCGAAGCGCACCGGGCGGCCGTGGTCCGCCACCTGCCTCGCGGGGTTGTAGACCCGGTTGAAGCGCCACAGCATCCGGGCGAAGTTCGTCTGGCCGCGGGCCAGGTTGGCCGCCAGGATGCGCGCGGCGCCGAACGCGGTCCGCAGCCCGAGGTGCTTGCGGTTGATCACCGACTGCGTGCGCACCAGCTCACGGTAGAACTCGTCCAGGGGCAGCGTCGTCGGCACGACGGCGTGCTGGATGTCGAAGAGCCGGTAGTCGCGGGTCGTCAGCTTCCGTGCCTCGGTGTGCCAGATCTCCGTCCCCGGATACGGAGTCATCACGGTGAGGTGGACGATCTCCGGTACCGAAAGAGCGAATTCCCTGACGATCCGGAACCTCTCCCGGTCCCAGGCCGGATCGACGATCAGATTGATGGCGACGGTGATACCGAGCTTCCGCGCCGTCTCGAGGGCGTGGAAGTTCTCATCAGGGCTGATGCGCTTCCGGTAGAGGTCGAGCCCTTCGGCGTCGATCGCCTCCATACCGAGGAACATGTATTTCAGGCCGAGCCGTGACCAGCGTTCGAAGATCTCCCTGTTGCGCAGCAGGACATCGGCACGCGTCTCGAGGTAATAGCTTTTCCGGATACGGCGGCGTTCCAGCTCCGCGGCGATCCCGTCACCGTGTTCGGGACGGATGAAAGCGACGTCGTCGACGATGAAGACGTTCCGCTCCCGGATGCTCGCCATTTCCTCCGCCGCGACCTGCGGGGAAGCCTTTCGGTAACTGCGGCCGTAGAAGGTCCAGGCGGAGCAGAACGAGCAGTCCCAGGGGCAGCCGCGGGTGAATTCGATGGAGGCGCAGGGGTCGAGCTCGCCGATGAAGTAGCTGCGGCGGTGCCGCAGGAGATCGCGGGCGGGGCGAGGGGAATCGATGCTGTGCAGCATCGTGGGCGCCGGACCCCGGCCCTCCAGGGTGACCGCCCCGGGCACGGAGGACAGGCCGCCGTCGCGGGCGGCGTCCAGGAGCGGCCCGATCGCCGTCTCCCCCTCGCCGCGGGCCACCGCGTCCACGGCGCCGTCGGCCTGTTCCAGGACGTCGTCGGCGACGAAGGACACGCTGTGCCCGCCGAAGAAGACGAAGACGCCGGGCAGCCTGCGCTTGGCGTCCTGGGCGATCTCGATCGCCTCGGGAATGTTCGCCAGATAATTGAGCGAAACGCCGATGGCCTCCGGCCGGAAGGATTCCAGAAGCCGCGTCAGCGCCGTATGCGACTCGGTCTGCAGGTCGATGACCCGCACCTCATGACCCGCTTCCCGTGCGGCACCCGCAACACGCTCGAGACCCAGCGGCTCCAGACGCAGGAAGATTTCCGAGTACATCAGAGCGCTCGGATGAATCAACAGCAACCGCATGCCGGCCTCCAACTCGTAGAAGAGGAAAACCCACACCCTTGTGCGAGCACTCCGGGCCGCCCGGTCACCCTCGTGGCCGCGCCGCGGTGTGCGAGACGGTGGCATGAGATGTCGGCAAGCAAACACCTCGTCACATGCGAGTCGCGGGACCTGACGAAGGAGAGCGCCGTTCGTGTCTCGTTTCCGACTCGCATGGCGGCACATCGGGGAGCAGCACGGGCGGGACGCGACCGCGTCACGGGTGTTCGCGTGTGCGGCCCGGCGGCCGACAGGTCCTGCCCGTCCGCGTCGAACCGGTCATCCGGACCGTGCGGGCCGGGCGAGTCGGCCCTGACGGCAGCCCCCCGGCAACGGCGAGCCGGGACGGCAGACTGCGGCTGTGGGACGTGCGGCACCGCCGCCTCACGGCAACGGTCGCGGGTCACACCGGATCTGCCCCTGAGCTGTGGCCGAAGTCCTGGACAGCCAACTGCCCAGGACCCCGGGACGGCTTACAGAGATGCCCTGAGCGGGACGCGGACAAGGACTTCCTTGACGCCGGCGCCGACGCCGGAGAAGAGCCCGCTGCCCACCCAGGCGGCCGTGGGGGCCAGGAAGACGGCCCCGATCGCCAGGACGGCCACGGCTGTCGCCACGCTCGCCTCGTACTCCTCCGCCTGAGTCGTGATCCTCAGCTGCACCTGGAGATCACCGGACATCTGGGCCTCACCCTGGGTGACGGGGTGCGTCTTGAAGACGCGCACGCTGCCGGTGTAGATCACCGTGCGTTCCACCGGTTCGAACTCGACGCGCAGAAAGGCCGTCTCGTCGCCGATGGTGCCTCCGATCCGGGGTGTGCCGTCGAGGCCGGTGCTGATGCTGACGGCGGCGAACAGTGAGCCGATGGCTTCCCTGGACTCCGAGCGCAGCCGGGAGCAGAGCTGGTCCAGGGCGACGCCCCCGATGGCACGGGCGCTGCCGGAGGCGACGGCCGTGTCCAGGGCCTTGAAGTCGGGGGACACTTCGCAGCCCAGGTTGTACGCCTCCTGACTCCAGGCCACCTTCAACGGGCCGTTCACCCAGAGCTCCATGTGGATGCCGGGGCCGTCCCATTCCGCGACCTTCCCCCGGAGGGTGTAGCTCAGGGAAGGCCAGGGGGCGGCGTTCTCCGGCAGCTCGAAGACCTCGTAGTCGGAGACGGCGAGGAGCAGCGGGGTGCCCGCTTCGGCGGGGGCGCTGCCCGGATCGACCAGTTCCATCAGGCGGGTCCAGGTGCCCCCGCCCACATCCACCCGCGCGTCGGCGACGAGGCCGTCCTGGACCGTCTGAAAGGTCCGGACGGCCTCGCAGAACTCGTACGAGGCGTGGCCGTCACCGATCGGCGGGAGTGTGTCCAGTGAGGTCCCGCCGGCCGGCAGTCCGACCGCGTCGAGGAGTTCGGCGACCTGCTGCTGATCGGAGGCGCGGTTGGGGCACTGGGTGCCCTCGTTCGTCAGGCCCACCGCTTCGCGTAGTCCCCAGGGCATGTGGCCGTTCCTTCCCGGTTTCTCGTCGCCTCGTACGGCCGGCTCCGCCGAGGACGAACGGTGTCAGGCATCCTCGAAGAGCAGGTCCTCCGGGGCATGCGTCATCCTCACGGTCTGGCCGTTGGTGGCCTCCACGACACGGTGCAGGCCCCTGCACCGCTCGCCCGTGGACAGGACGGAGAAGCGGTCCCCGACGCCGGCCAGAAATGCCGGGAAGCACGCCAACGGCATGGTCCCGAGCTGGAGGTAGTCCACCAGCCTGCGGAAAAGCTTGGGGAGAAGCACGACGTCGTCCGTCAGCGAGGGCAGGCCGGTGATCTTCGCCCCGGTCGTGGTGACATCGCTCGGCCACAGGCCCCGTCCCGCGTCCCGGGCGTCCCTGACCGCGTCGGCCATCTCCGCCCGCAGGCTGGTGAACAGGCTGCGGTAGAACGTCGGGTACACCAAACCCGTTGTGAGCAGATGGTGGTTGACCGTCGTCCTCAGCACGGTGACGTCGACGTCAATCTCCCGGCCACTTGACCCGGGAGGTGTGCCGCGCCCCGCCAGGGCGATGCAGCGGCCGTGGACATCGGCACCGCGGGTGAGCACGAACCCGGGGACCGTGTCCGGGGTGGTGGCGGTCACGCTCTCGTCAGGGCGGCGCTGGACATCGGTGAAGCCCAGCCAGCCCAACAGTTCGTCGCGTGCGGCGTGGGCGAACTGCAGCGGCTGGTGGACACGGTTCGCGCCGTAGTGCGTCTCGAGCGCATCCACCGCGTCGAGCCGCAGTTTCGCGCGTCCCACCACGCTGTGCTCGACGGCGCGGCCCAGCCCACCGCCGACCAGGCTCCACTCCGCGGGGTCATCGGCCGTGAAATGGACCGTGTCCCCGTCCGGTTGCGAGCCCTTGACGTCGTAGAAGCCCTTGATGAGCAACATGGGCATGGTGACCTCCGCGGATTCAATGGTGCGTGGCTGCGTGGCCTTCGAATCGACGCCGGCCCTGTGCCCTGCTGCCCACCGGACACGGAAGGCCGGCCGACGCAGCCGCTCCCTCATTTGCAGGCTACGGACCTGCTGTCAGCGCAGCGTCACCCTGCCGTCATCGGCCCGGGAAACCACGACTCACAGCGGTCGCGGAACAGTCCGGGACACTCGTCCTCGCAGGTCCGAGGGGGGCACGAATTCGTGCTCGGCGATCAGATCGCCCGATGCAGCCGACGACATCGCCGGAGAGTGGTTCACAGCCGACGGGGCCGTACCGGGCGGGTGTGCCTGTGAGGGCCACGGTGCCGCCGTCGGGCCGCATCGGCTCGGCGGTCTGCCAATGGGCGAGGCTGCGGACGTTGTCCGAGGCGGTCGGCGCCGCTTTCGGCGCTGCAGAGACGGGGACATCAGGCAGGACTCAGCGGTGGGCCGCAACACGCCTGAGTGGGCTGGACGAGGTGATGGTTACCACTTCGCGGCTTCAGGCGGGAGGTAGGCCAGGGTCCCTTGTAGGAGGGAGGACTGGCGGGACCTGGCAGATCCATCCCAGCGCCTGAGCAGCCGCCGTTCAAGAACGGCAAGGACTCCACCCACTCAATGCGAATGGTCGGTGCGCGTCTACTGCTGCGATGGCTCCAGCCTGTGGAGAACCTCGTCGCGGGATGATCGGGTGATGGCCCAGTCGGTTCCTGCGGGTGGTGGCGAGGCGATAGGAGTCGGTGCTGGATCCCCTGACGGCCAAGGTACGGCTGCGCGACTACCGTTCACCAGGTCCAGCCTCTCCTGGCCGAGCACGGCTGTACCATTCCATCATTCAACATCAACGGCTGGGCAGCCGACGCCGCTTCGCCCGATTCGACTACCCGGTCGGTTGACCTCCCAGAGCCCGTCGGGGCGCAAGGGGCCCGTCATGCGGCGGGACACGGCGGGACGGGGCCCAGATTCTTGATGTAGCGCGCGGTGGCCCAGCCCTGTGGGTCCTGCCCCAGCCGGTACCAGACGGTGTTGCCATTGACGGGCTCGCCCTGAGCCTTGCATGCCAGGGCTACCGTCTGGCCCGGGTTGAGACTGCCGACGGTGGCGGCCTTGCTGGTGTGGTCGCTGCGGACGGTTAGTGGCCCGCGCGAGACCACCCTGCCCAGGCCTGCGGGCGTGGTTGCGTCTTTCACCTCGCCCGGCGGCGGGCAGGCGGGCAGCACGGCCGCGAGCCAGGCCACCACCTGCGGTGCCGGGCGCCTCAGCTCAGAGCCGTCGCCGTCGGCCGCGCCGGTGAGGGTGAAAGGGCCGAGCGCAAGGGTCTCGGCGCTCGCGGCGCGGGCGCGGTCGGCGTCGCTCCAGTGCGCCTTCGCCACCAGGTTGCGCACGACCAACATGCGCGTGGTAAGCACCGGCAGAATCCCCGGATTGCCCTCCGGCATGCCGTTGGACAGCCCGCCGGCCGGCAGACCGGGGATCGCCCAGCTTCCGAGCTCGCACAGGTGCGCGCGCAGCCACGGGCGCTGCAGCCCGATGACGCGGTACTGGAACGACAGCTCGACGCCTGACGGTGTGTCGGTCGCCGCCGGGGCCACTTTCGCCGTGACGTCCACGATACGGTCCGGGTTGTCGAACGCCTCCGTCTGGATCCGGTCGGCCGCCGCGAGCTCCGGCTCCTGCCAGAGCGGCTGCGGCTGGACGTCCTTACGGGCGGCTATCAGCCGCCACTCTAGAGCCGGGAGCACATGAGGGACCTGGACGCCCGGGGCCGGGGCTGGCGCCGGGTCGGGGTCCTCGCCGCCGACCCGGAACGACGCGCTGGTCCAGCCTTCCTCGCTGAGCCAGTCGGCGGGTTCGGCGAGCACCGGGTGGTAGAGATCGCCGGCGGAGCCAAGCCGGGCGCGGGCCATCAGCTCGAAGTCTGCCCGGTTGTCGTTGACCAGGTTTGCCAGCGTGACCCGCGCCGGATCGCCGCCCGGGCCGGTCGGCCTAGCGCTGCGCAGCACGAAGTCCCACAGGTCGTCGTATGTGCCGCCGGTGTCGAAGAAGGTCGCGGCGGCCGCGGGAACGGTGTTGGCGAGGTCCGCCAGCGCTTCGGCGGCGGCCGGGGTTCCCGCGCCGCCAGCTGCCGCGGACGCCACGTCCTTGCCCGACGGTTCGAGGATCACCAGCGCCGAGGCATCGCCGGCGCCTTGCGGCGCGAGCAGACCCGCCAGCTGTGCGAAGAGCTGATCACCGGCCGCCGGCCGTGCTGTCGTCCCTGTCACCACTGTCACCCCTTACCGCTCTGCCACCGTCCCGATCCGGGCGGCGCCGTCACATCGGCGGGCACGCCGGGACGCGCAGGCACACAAATCCCAGCACTTGGATGTCGGGCACTTTGAATCCCTTGTCCGACGCCTTCGCCGAGAACCTGTCGCTTGACGAGCTGTGGCTGTAGTTGCCCGACACCGCGAACGGACCCCAGCCGACGCTGGCCGAGCCGCTGGTTGCCTCGGTGATCTTCTCGGAGTCCTGGTGGCTCCAGTCGGCGGTGATCTCCACGTCACGGACGATCACCAGCGCGATGGGGATCAGCGGCATCAGCGGGTTCGGTCCGCCGGAGATGACGCCGGGTCCGCCGAGCGAGCCCAGGCCCCACTTGGGTAGCCGGAAGAGAGAGGCGTCCATCCACTTGCGGTAGACCGGACAGACCCGCCACTTAAAGCTGACGCCGATGTCCGTGGTGTCCTGCGACATCGCCTGGCGGCTGTCGGAGTGCTCCACACCGCCGCCGAAGCTCCACAGACCCACCTGCACATTGGCCCCGCCGCCCCATGCGGTCGCCTCCGTGGTGAACTCGCTGGCGAACGTCGACTCGTTGAAGTGGTAGCTGGGCCAGCTCGACGCGTCGGCGCTGGCCCAGTCCGAGGGCGTGATGTTCGTCCGCAGGAATGTCTCCGTGAGGTCGTTGACGACTTCGAAGGCCTTCAGTCGGAAATGCGCGTCGTCGAAGGCGCGGGCCACTTGGCCCTCGTTGAGGGTCGCCAGCTGGGCCTTGGTGGACTCGACTTGGTCCCGGCCTGCGGCGCCCCAGTCGGCGAATGCCCGCTTCGGCTTCTGCAGTGCCTGTGCGCCCACGATCGGCCACATCGGCTTGAGCGTCGGGTCCTTCTGCGCCGCAGCCCATGCGCCCACGTAGGCGGTGTAGGTGTCCTGGTAGTTGTTGAACGCCTTTTCCTCTGCGTCGGCCAGCGCCGTGGGCTTTTGGATCGGACGGCCCTCGTCGTCCTTGCCCTCCTCCAGGAGCACCTTTTTCAGCTCGTCGCGTTTGGCCTCCAGTTCGGGGGAGGGGGGCGGCTCGTGATTCTGCACGCCCTTGATGATCTTGCGGTAGACGTCTGAGACCGTGCCGCCGATGGGCGCGTAGACCGGCCCGAGGCCCGGTATTTGGTCCACCAGCGACGCGGTTGTGGCGGCTGCGAGCACGCTGCCCTCGGTGTTGCCTGGGCTCCAGGGGTTGCGGTAGTCAGCGCCGTTGAGCACCATGCCCCGCTGTGCCATCACGAAGGTGGTGGTGGCGCTGTCGAAGGCCGACGGAAGTCCCGAATCCGGGTCCGAGCCGCCGATCACCTGGAAGATGCTGTCGTAGAGGGTCAGTGCAATGCGTTCGTCCAGAGCCATGGCGGATCCTCCGTCTGCTATTCGACCTGTGCGTTGGCTGGCCCCCTGAAGCGTCACCTTCCAGTCGTCGAAGCGCTCCCTCGCCAGCGCGACGGCTCCCTGACCGAGGGGAACGCCGAGCGACAGCAAGGTGGCCTGTGCTGCTTCGACTTCCGCAGCGCCCTGGGTCAGGAACTGTTCACGAGCCTGTTCGACCTTGATGCGGTGGGGCTCCAGCAGGGTAGGCGCCTGATCGGCGAAATCAGGATCCTTCAGGAGGCGTATCTGTTCCTTGGTGAATTCTCCTCTCGCAGAATCGGTTGCGGGTGCACCGAAATGTTGAGTAGTCTCAGGCCCAGTATCAGGGTGAGGGCTACGCGGAGATTAGCGGAGCAACCCTGGTTCCGTGCCGTGAATCAGCGGCGGGGACTGCACGGTCGCGTTGGACTCAGCGAGTTGATCGATATTGCGGCCGGAATGTTGCTCTCCCTGCTCGGATCGAGAGAAGGGTGAGGAAGGGACCGCCAACATCGGGCGGCGCCGGACCTAGCCAACAAGCCTCTCTTTTCAGAGTGTCGCAGCAAGTTGAGTACTGCAACCCTGGCGGCGGTTCGTGAGATGCGATGTCGCGTCGAATGGCCTGACCAACACCCAACGCACTCAAGCGATCGCGGTGAACCGTTCGAACCGGACCGCATCACCCCACGCCGGGTCAGTCCTCCACCTCGGGGATTGAGGCCGTGTGCGATGAGCGCTTGCTCTCTCGTCATGCCCACTCGACTCCGAGTTCGGCGAGTGCGGCCCGCTGGTCGTCGTTCAGCTTGTCGCGTCTCGACTTGGTGTTCGAGATCCATGCGCCGAGTTTGACCTGGTGTTCCTGGCCGTCGAGGACGATGGTTGCCGTCCTCGGGTGAGCGCCACAGAACCGCCGAATTCCAGCGGTTCACGGCTGCCCACTGAGTGGTCAGCCGCATGGTGCACCACGGATGCCCAGACCGTGCCGGAGGGTCAGGAATGCGCCGGGCTCGCGCCGGTGGGCGAGCCGGAGCGACGTGGTGCGAGTGACGAGCTATAGCCGGCCTGCGGTGGTGTAGCGGCCAAGGAGAAGGCTGTTGCGGAGGGAGAGCAGGCCGGTGACCGCGGCGATGATCCTCTGCCGCCGTATCCGGGGGCGGATCTTCCGCCAGCCGCGACGACCAGGCTGCTACGGCTGATCCGCCTCCTTGGTCACCACGCCCTCCACACCACGGCTGCCCCACTGCCCTCCCGGCTGCCTGCTGGAGGTGTAGGCGGTCGGCCCCGCCGTCCGGGTGAAACGGCCACGCCGGGTCTCGCCGTAGGCGAACACGAGGCGGCGAGCGTGGCATTGCGGGCCCGTGCACCAACAGTGGGGGACGGTTCTTACGCATCTGCCGGATCTCGGCTGCGCGCAGAGGCACAGGAGATCAGTGGGGGATGCCGTCGATCAGTTCCCGTGCGCCCTGGCGCAGCAGTGCGACCGCGACCGAGGTGCCCAGCGTGGCCGGGTCGAGGCGCCCGGCCCACTCGTGGGCGTTGAGGATCACCTTGCCGTCGGGGGAGAAGACCTTCGCCCGCAGAGACAGTTCACCGTTGCGCTCGCACCGGGCGTAACCCGCGATGGGGCTGTTGCAGTGCCCTTGCAGCACATGGAGGAACATGCGCTCGGCCGTGACCTCCCGATGCGTCCCGGGGTGGCCCAGGTCGCTCACCGTGTCGATCAGCGCGGAGTCGCCCTCCCGGCACTGCAGGGCCAGGACCCCCGCGCCGATCGGCGGGCACATCACCTCGGTCGAGAGCGTCTGCGTGATCACGTCCGCGCGCCCGATGCGCTCCAGGCCCGACACGGCCAGGAGGAGCGCGTCCGCGTCGCCGGCGGCCAGCTTCTCCAGGCGCCGGTTGGCGTTGCCCCTCATCGGGACGCACTCCAGGTGCGGGTGGGAGACGGCCAGTTGGGCGGTACGACGCACGGAGGAGGTGCCGATGCGGGTGCCTTCGGGCAGCTCGTCGAGCGTCAGACCGCCCGGGTGGATCAGTGCGTCGCGTACGTCGTCGCGCTCGAGGAACGCCGCGAACACCGTCCCTGCCGGCAAGGGCCGGTCCGCGGGGACGTCCTTGACGCAGTGCACCGCGAGATCGGCCTCGCCCGCGAGCAGAGCGGCGTCGACCTCCTTGGTGAACGCCCCCTTTCCCTCGACGAGGGACAGGTCGCCCATCCACTTGTCGCCGGTGGTCTTGACCGGGACGACCACGGTCCTGATGCCGGGGTGGAGCGCGGCCAGCTCGGCGCGGACGCGCTCCACCTGGGCGAGCGCCATGGGGGAGTCGCGGGAGACGATGCGGATCTGGTCAAGGGTGGACATGGCGTCCACGATAGACCGCCGGACACGGGCGACGCGGTCCGCGACACCGACGCGCCGCCCGTGCCGGTGGAGCGAGTTGCGTCCGGCCGGCTGGCATGCGGGCCGTCGTCGCCGCTGCCGGTTCGCCCGCCCCGGCGCCCCCACGTCGCCCGCCGGTTCGCCCGCCCGCGGAAGGGCAGGGCGCCGGCAGCAACGGCTCTGCCCCGGCAGCCCTATCGGAAGGCGGCGACGTACCGCCGTGACCATTCGGCGAAGGTACGCGGCGCACGGCCGAGAACACGCTCGACATCAGGGCTGACGCGCTGTTCCGCGACGGTCGGTTCGCCGAGGATGGCCAGGGTCGTCTCCACCACCGGTTCGGGCATGAACCGCAGCATCTCCTCGCGGGCCTCCTCGCGGGTCTGCTCGATGAACCGGACCGGTTCGCCGAGTGCGTCGCCGATCACCGCGGCCCGCTGCCGGGGCGTACTCGGTGCGGGCCCGGTCAACTCGTAGACACGTCCGTCGTGTCCGTCCTCGCGCAGCGCCACGGCGGCGACCTCGGCGATGTCGTCCGGGTCGACGGTGGGCAGGCCGACGTCGCCGAACGGTGCGGCGACGCTCCGGTGCGCGCGGACCGCCTCGGCCCAGGCGTAGGCGTTGGAGTTGAAGCCGCCGGGCCTCAGGATCGTCCACCTCATGCCGGACCCGCGCACGGCGTCCTCGATCGTGCGCGCCGTGTCCCCGTGCGAGGCCGACTGCGGCCTGGTCGCGACTCCTTGGGAGGACAGCAGGACGACCCGGCCGACTCCACCGGCCTTGGCGACGTCCAGGATCTCGTACGGGTTCAGCAGGTGCGCGCTCGCACCGCCGTTCTGAAGGAAGAGCGCGTCGGCGCCGTCGACCAAGGAGCGCAGGCTCTCGGCGTCGGTCAGGTCCGCCGCGCGGTGCGGGACGCCCTTCGGAACGTCGGCGCCCGTGATGGTCCGGGATGTCGCGGTCACCCGCTCACCGCCGGCCACGAGGACCTTTACCAGCGAGCGGCCGACATTACCGGTCGCCCCCGTCACTACGATCATGACAACTCCCCTGTATTTCCCGTGTGGTTACTGGTTCCCGAACAACGATTCGGGTGCCGCGGACCTGTTGTCCGGGCGATGCCGGGACGCTAACACCGCCGGTATAGTAGGTACCTACGGGAAAGTGGCTATCCGAGAGGGATGTGCATGGCACGCGAAGCGACCTGGAGGCCGCCCTCCGAGACCGAACCCGCACTGGCCTGTCCGATCGCGCCGGTCGTCGACATCGTGTTCAGCCGGTGGACCACACCGATCCTGTGGAGCCTGCACACCTACGGGCGGCAGCGATTCGTCGAACTGGAACGACGGATCGCCAGGATCACTCCGAAGGTGCTGACCCAGCGGCTGAGGCAGCTGGAACGCGACGGCCTCGTCGTACGCACCTACCATCCCGAGGTCCCCCCTCGCGTGGAGTACGAGATCAGCGAGCTCGGCCGCAGCCTCGCCCCGCTCTTCGCGCACCTGGCCGAATGGGCCGCCGACAACCTGGACAAGGTCGAGCAGGCCCGGCACGACTACGACGCGGATCCGATCCGCTGATTCGCCGGGTGGGCCGTCTCGCCGCCGGGTCACCCGGATGCCCGGCGGTGTGCGCCCCTGCCCGTTGCCCACCGCCCTGACGACCCGTTACCAGGGTGTGTCCGGACCGATGGATGGAGGCGACATGGGGATCCTCGACAGTGCGCGCGTGGCCGTTCGGCTGCCCGCGCAGGACCTGGAGCGAGCGAGGCGCTTCTACTCCGAGAAGCTCGGGCTCGAACCCGTCGACGAGCGCCCGGGTGGGCTCCTTTACCGTTGCGGTGGTGCGGACTTCGCCCTGTTCCGGTCCGCGGGAGCTTCGCCCGGGACCTTCACCCAGATGGCGTTGGAGGTCGACGACCTCCGGGCCGTCATGGGCGAACTCAAGCGGCGCGGCGTGGTGTTCGAAGAGGTCGATCTGCCCGGCCTGAAGACCGTGGACGGCATCGCCGAGGTCCAGGGGAACTATCCGAGCAAGGGCGCGACGGGCGAGCTCGGCGCCTGGTTCCGTGACAGCGAAGGCAACATGCTGGGGGTCGGCCAGCCGGTCCGCTGACGGACCCGGAACCGACAGTGCGGCCGCTCCGTGGCCGAGCAGGCCGGGCCGGGGATCGAAAATCAACTTCCGTCCTTGACTGAACAATTGCTCTGCTAAACCGTTTACTGGACAACGTTGTCAATCCCGTGCACAGTAACGCCCCGGAGTGATGAATCCGCTCCCTCCATGAAAGGGCGAACGTGATGGTGTACGGAGCACTGGACATCGGGGGCACGAAGATCGCCGGCGCGCTCGTGGACGAGGAGGGCCGGCTGCTGGTGCGGGCCGAGCGGCCGACCCCGGCCCGGCGCCCGGCCGAAGAGCTGATGAGCGCCGTGACGGCCGTGCTCGATGAGCTGGCGTCGCATCTCGCATGGGGCGCGCTGTCCTGTCTCGGGATCGCGAGTGCCGGTCCGGTCGACACGGCAGCAGGCACGGTGAGCCCGGTCAACATCCCGGCGTGGCGCCGGTTTCCGCTGGTCGAGCGGGTGCGTGCGCATCCCCGGACGCCGCTCGGTCTCCGTCCCGTACTGGTCGGCGACGCCGTCGCGATGACGGCGGCCGAACACTGGCTCGGCGCGGCCCGCGGGGTGGACAACGCCCTGTGCATGGTGGTGTCGACCGGCGTGGGCGGCGGACTCGTGCTGGACGGCCGCCTGCATCCCGGGCGTTCGGGGAACGCCGGCCACATAGGCCACATCACGGTGGACCTGGACGGTCCCCTCTGCGCCTGTGGCGCCCCGGGCTGTGTCGAGCAACTGGCCAGCGGCACAGCGATCGCGGCCCGTGCCCGGGCCGCCGGCTGGACCGCCCCGCCCGGTGTGAGGCCGGACGCTGCGGCGGTCGCCGCGGCGGCCAGGGCCGGGGACGTCCGCGCGCAAGCCGCGTACGAGCGCGCCGCGCAGGCGCTGGCGGCGGCGATCGCGGCGACGACCGCCCTCGTCGAACTGGACCTCGTGGTGATCGGAGGCGGGGTGGCCCAGGCCGGTGACACCCTCTTCACGCCCCTGCGCCGCCGCATGGCGCACTATGCCGTGCTCGACTTCACCCGTGATGTGCCGATCGTGCCGGCCCGGCTCGCCCTCGACGCCGGGCTCATCGGGGCCGCGGCCGCCGCGTCGGCCGGTATCGGCCACCCGGCCCCGCGGGTGGCGGCGCCCCGCCCGTAATGGGCCTCGGACAATGGCGTGAACGGCGTCCGCGACATCGGGGAGAGATGAACAACTACTAAACTTAACCGGTTTGGCTTCAAGTGTTGTGTCCATGTCTTCCGAGGCCTAGCCTCTCTTCCAGTCGCCCGCACGAAAGGCGAACTGCCGCCGCTCGACATTGCTGTGACCGGCAACAGGCGGCAGTTCGTCAAGGTGACCTCTTCCCGCCGACCGGTGGGAGCCGCAGTCGATACCCGGTCGGCGGGGACCCGTTCCGCCCTGCGACGTATTCATCGCCATGCCTGTGGAATTCCGGACGGACAGCTCCGAATCCGGAATCCGGTGGATTGCGGCAGGGGGACAAGAGCGTCCGAAGGACATGACAGTGCCGCGCACCCGGGCCGCCGTGCCCGTGTCGTGCGTGCAACCACGTTGGGAGCAGACAATGAGAAGGAAACTGGCCACCGTGGCGGGAGCGCTGCTGGCCATGGCCGCCACGCTGTTCGCCGCCCCCGCCCCGGCCCATTCGGCGGACACTGCGTCCGGGTTCCACATCAGCGAAGGCCGGCTGCTGGACGCGGGCGGCAACGACTTCGTCCTGCGGGGCGTCAACCACGCCCACACCTGGTACCCGAGCCGTACGTCGCAAGCACTCAAGGACATCAAGGCGCTGGGCGCCAACTCCGTGCGGGTCGTGCTGAGTACGGGCGACCAGTGGACCAGGAACGACGCGGCCGACGTCGCGAACGTCGTCGCGCAGTGCAAGGCGAACCGGCTCGTCTGCGTCCTCGAGGCGCACGACACGACCGGGTACGGCGAGGCCGGTGCGGCGGTTCCGCTCTCCCGCGCGGTCGACTACTGGATCGACGTCCAGGCGGCGGTCAAGGGCCAGGAGAAGTACGTCATCCTGAACATCGGCAACGAGCCCTACGGCAACTCCGGATACAGCGCCTGGACGTCCGGCACGACCGACGCGATCAAGCGCCTGCGCGCCGCCGGCTTCGACCACACCCTCATGGTGGACGCGCCGAACTGGGGCCAGGACTGGTCGTTCACCATGCGCGACAACGCCGCCGGCGTCTTCGCCGCCGACCCGGACCGGAACACCATGTTCTCGATCCACATGTACGGCGTCTTCGACACCGCGACCGAGGTCAGGGACTACCTCAGCCGGTTCGTGTCCAACAGACTCCCCATCCTCGTGGGCGAATTCGGCGACGCCCACTCGGACGGCAACCCCGACGAGGACGCCATCATGGCGACGGCCGAGCAGCTCGACGTCGGCTACATGGGCTGGTCCTGGAGCGGCAACGGCGGCGGCGTCGAGTACCTCGACATGGCAGAAGGCTTCGACGCCTCCCAGCTCAGTCCCTGGGGGCAGCGCATCTTCAACGGCGCCGACGGGATCAAGCAGACCGCACGCGAGGCCGGCGTCTTCACCGGCGGCCCGGCAGCCGGCGGCTGCCAGGTCACGTACCGGCTGAGCGACTGGGGCAGCTCCTTCAACGCCGATGTCACGATCCGCAACACCGGCGCCACCGCCGTCAAGGGCTGGCAGCTCGACTTCGCCTTCCCCGGTGACCAGAGGGTCAACTCGGCCTGGAACGCCAAGGTCGTCCAGCAGGGGACACAGGTCCGCGCCACCCATGAGTCCTGGACCGGGACCGTCCCCGCCGGCGGAAGCGTGAGCTTCGGCCTCAACGGCTCCTCCGGCGGCGCCAACGGGATCCCCGCCGCCTTCACCCTCAACGGCGCCTCCTGCACGAAGGGCTGACGGGCACACAGGTCCTGCCGGGCACCGGAACGCTCCAGGGCCCCGACCGGGAAGGTCGGGGCCCTGGAGCATGTCCGCCGAGTCAGGTGCGCTGCGGTGCGGGCGCCGTCGAGCCGCGAGGGGTGAGCGAAGGAGTGGGCACCTGAAGCGCCCCGCTGTGCGTCCCGTCGAGCACCGCGAACAGCGTGCGAGCGACCTCCGCACCGAAGTGGTGCACATCGTGGCTCATGGCCGACAGCGTCGGATGGGTTATCCGGCACAGCTGGGAGTCGTCCCACGCCAGCAGCGACACGTCGTCCGGGATGACGAACCCCATCTCGGCCGCCACGCCCGCGCCGGCGACGGCCATGATGTCGTTGTCGTACACGATGGCGGTGGGCCGGTCCGCGGACAGCAGCAGGGACCGCGTGGCGCGGGCCCCCTCCTTGCCGTCGAACCCCGTGGAGATCTGCCGGCCCTGCTCCAGTCCGAGCTGGCGCATCGTGGCTTCGAAGGCGGCCGCCCGGATGGAGCTGTGCCCCAGCCCGGCCGGGCCGCCGACGCGTGCGATGCGGCGGTGGCCCAGCGCGGCCAGATAGCGGACCGCCTCGGCGGCTGCGGTCGCGTCGTCCGTCCAGACGGCCGGGAAGGACCCGGTCAGGGACGGATGTCCGACGGCGACCGCCGGCAGGCCGACGGCCTCAAGTGCCGGCACCCTCGGGTCGTCGTCGTGGAAGTCGACCAGGATCGCTCCGGCGATCGTCCGGCTGCGCCACCACGTCTTGTGGAGGTCGATCTCCTCGTCGAGGTCCCGTACCAGGCGCAGCAGCAGCGAACAGGAGCGGTCTGCCAGGACGCTCTCGATGCCCGAGATGAATTCCATGTAGAAGGGTTCGAGGCCGAGCAGCCGGGCGGGCCGGCACAGGGCCAGCCCCACGATGTCGACCCGCTGGCTGGAGAGGCTGCGTGCGGTCAGGTTCGGCGCCCAGCCCAGTTCGCGTGCGGCGGCGAAGATCCGCTCGCGGGTGGCCTGCGAGACGCCCGGCTTGTGGTTGAAGGCGAGCGAGACCGCCCCCTTGGAGACACCGGCACGGGCGGCGACGTCCTTGATCGTGACGCGAGTCGTTCCTGTCACATCACGTCCACGCTGAACAGGGCGGCCCGCACGTCCTCGACGTCCACGGAACCGCAGCCGCTGACCTTGATACGGGTCCGCTCGCCGGGCAGGAGCGTCGTGAGGCCCTGGTCGGCGGTGGCTCGGGGGCCGAGCCGGTCGGCCTGGAGGAGGAGGTCTCTGACCAGAGTGTGTGCGCTCACCACGACGTCGACTCTATCGCTCTCGCCGGGAACCGGTTCCACAGCGATGTCGTACCGGGGCCGCGGGTAGGCGAAATCTTTGTCGGGGGCGGGGAAGTGCAGGGCGCGCAGGCCGTCGGCGTCGGCGACGAGGAACTCCTTCGCGGACCGTTCCGCGGGTGCGAGCACCGGCGGGACGGGCAGCCGCACGACCGAGCGTGGTTCCGCGGTGACATCGACGACGCCCTTGTGCACCGTGGTGCCGTCCGCCTCCAGGCGGCGCAGGGTCACCGACGTCCGCCACACGGTGGGGGACTGGTTGACGACGGCGAGTGTCAGGCCTCCGTCACCGGCCTGGACGGTGAGCAGCCGGTCCGCGTACACGCGGCGCAGCTCGTGGTGGAGGGGCTTGAGCCTGCCGTCGCCGTCGACCGCCGACCACGAGCTGACCGGCCAGCAGTCGTTGAGCTGCCAGACCACCGTGCCCGCGCAGACGGGCCAGTGGGAGCGCCAGTGCTCGATACCCGCGGCGACGGCACGGGCCTGGACGACCTGGGTGAGGTAGTGCCAGCGGTCGAAGTCGTCGTCGGGGAGCGGGAAGTGGCGAGCGACACCGCGGTTCAGTTTGCCGTTGCCGTCCTCGGCCTTCTGATGGTGCAGCATGCCGGGGGAGTCGGGCGCCGGCCGCTCACCGGGGAGCGCGCGCCGCAGGGTCGCGATCGCGGGCGGGGCCTGCCAGCCGAACTCGGCGACGAAACGCGGGACGCTCGTGCGGTACTCGGCGTAGTCCTGGCGGTTCCACACCTCCCACGAGTGGAAGGTGCCGTGGGCCGGGTCGTTGGGGTGGTGGTCCCAGGAGCCGGACCAAGGGCTTCCCGCTGTGTAGGGGCGGGTGGGGTCGAGCTCGGCGACCAGACGGGGCAGCAGGCCGAGGTAGTAGCCCTCGCCCCAGGAGTCGCCCGCGAGCTCGCGCTCCCAGCCCCAGTCCCTGAAGCCCCACAGATTCTCGTTGTTGCCGTTCCACAGCACCAGGCTGGGGTGCGGCATGAGTCGGACAACGTTGTCGCGGGCTTCGGCCTCCACCTCCCCGCGCAGCGGCTGCTCTTCCGGGTACGCGGAGCAGGCGAAGAGGAAGTCCTGCCAGACCATCAGGCCCAGCTCGTCGCAGACGTCGTAGAAGGCGTCGTCCTCGTAGATGCCGCCGCCCCAGATCCGCACGAGGTCGACGTTGGCGTCGGCGGCCTGCTCGAGCCGGGCGCGGTAGCGCTCGGGGGTGATCCGGGAGGGGAAGACGTCGTCGGGGATCCAGTTGACCCCGCGCGCGAAGATCCGCTCGCCGTTGACGACGAGGGTGAAGCCGGTGCCGTACTCGTCGGCCGAGCGGTCGAGTTCGATCCGGCGGAAGCCGACGCGGCGCTGCCAGCCGTCCAGCGGTCCGCTCTCGTCGGACAGGGTGACCTCGAGGTCGTACAGCGGCTGCCGGCCGTAGCCGCGCGGCCACCACAGCCGCGGGTCCGCCACCTCCAGCTCCAGCACCGCCGCTTCGCCCTCGAAGGTCACCTCGGCCTGCACTCCGGCGACCGTCGCTCGGGCCGTGAGCTGCCGTCCTTCGCCCCGGCGGGTGCGCTCCACCTCCAGCCGTACCTCCACCCGGCCGGTGCCGTCGGCGACGGTCACCAGCGGGCGGACCCGCGCGATGCGCGCGGTCGACCAGTGCTCCAGGCGGACCGGCCGCCAGATCCCGGCGGTCACCAGCGTGGGGCCCCAGTCCCAGCCGAAGCTGCACGCCATCTTGCGGATGTACTGCGAGGGTTCCGGATAGACGTTCGGCCGGGACCCGGTCAGGGAACGGACCGCCTCCGCCTCTTCGTAGGCGGAGGCGAAGTACACCTCCAGGGGCCCGGTGCGGCCGGTGACGTCGAAGCGGTAGGAGCGGTGCATGTTGCGGGTACGGCCCAGTTCCTGGCCGGCGAGGGTGATCAGCGCGGCGGTGTCGAGGCCGTCGAAGACCAGGTCGGTCCGCTCGTGGGCACTGTCGTGTGCCAGGTCGGTGAGGTAGGTCCACCCGCGCCGGCCGACCCAGGCGACCTCGGTCTCGTTGAGTCCGATGAAGGGGTCGGGGATGACGTCGGCGGCCAGCAGATCGGTGTGGACGCAGCCGGGGACCCGAGCCGGCAGCAGCGCCTCTTCATGGCGCACGCTCCACCCCTCGGTGAGCTGGGTGACGTCCTTCATGGTGCGGCTCCAATCGCCTGACTCAGGCCGTGGATGTACGACGTCGCACAACCTAACCCGGTGATCAGATCCTGTCCATAAACCGGTCAAGTTCCTGTTCCTTCGATCAGTCGACCGTTCCGGACCCTGTTGGGCGACTTCAAGAGCGTTCGCTGGTAACGATTAGGCATCGTGGTGGAAATCAGAGCTTTACCGGTTCACTTCGCGCCTGCCATAGTGCCGACATCCCACCCGGACTGAGCCGCAATCCTGAAGGAGTTGGGCACATGGGAAAGAAGAAGACGCTCGCGGGCGTGCTTCTCGCCGTCGCGACCTTGACCGTCGCGGGGTGCAGTGGCGGAGGAACACCCTCCGCCGAGACAGCGACGGTTCCCGCCGACCCGGACGAGGTGTCCGGCACGATCACCGTCCTCACGCACCGCACCGATCTCGTCCAGAACGGCGCGATGGACGCGTACGCGGCGGAGTTCAAGAAGACCTACCCCAAGGTCAAGGTGAAGTTCGAGGGCCTCACCGACTACGAGGGCGAGGTCAAGATCCGGATGAACACCGATGACTACGGTGACGTCCTCATGATCCCGGCCGCCGTGTCCAAGAACGACTACCCGAAGTTCTTCGCACCCCTCGGTCCCGCCAAGGAACTGACGGCCGAGTACCGCTTCAGCGACAAGACGGACGTCGGCGGCAAGGTCTACGGCATCGCCCAGTTCGGCACGGCCAACGGATTCGTCTACAACAAGTCGGTCTGGAAGAAGGCCGGCGTCACCAAGTGGCCCACCACTCCTGAGGAGTTCCTCGCCGGACTCCGGGCGATCAAGTCCAGGACCGGCGCGGTGCCGTACTACACCAACTTCAAGGACGGCTGGCCCCTGGTCCAGTGGGGCGGCAACCTCGGCTCCGTCACCTGCGACGGCGGCGCCGGTAACAAGCTGGCCGGCCCTGTCTCCCCCTGGAAGCAGGGCGGCGAACTCAATGTGAGCGACACGCTCCTGCATGACATCGTCAAGGGCGCCCTGTCCGAGAAGGACCCCAACACCACCAACTGGGAAGCCTCCAAGGGCATGGTGGCCAAGGGGGAGATCGGCACGATGATGCTGGGATCCTGGTCGATCACGCAGATGAGGGATGCCGCCGAGAAGGCGGGCGCGAAGCCGGACGACATCGGTTTCATGCCGTTCCCCGTACAGAAGGACGGCAAGTTCTGCGCCACGGTCGTGTCCGACTACCAGCAGGCCGTCAACGTCCACTCGGAGCACAAGGGAGCGGCCCGGGCATGGATCGACTGGTTCACGGAGAAGTCCGGCTACTCCGCGAAGGAAGGTGCTGTCCCCACCGTGAAGTCGGCCCCGATGCCCGACACGCTCAAAGACTATGTTGACAACGATGTCACCTTCGTGGAGCGCTCCGAGACCAGGACCGGGCAGGTCAACGCCATAGACAACGCGGCCGAGATCGGTCTCAACACACCCGACTACCGGCAGAAGCTGGTCGACATCGCCCGCGGCGCCCAGAGCGGCAGCCTCCAGGACTTCTTCGCCGACCTCGACAAGAGGTGGGACGAGGCAGCGAAGACCGCCGGCTCCTGACAGACGGCGGAGGCGGGGCCCCGGCCGCACCACACCGGCCGGGGCCCATCGCCTGCCGCGCATCAGCGGACGACGAAAGGCCCGACATGACCGAGACGACAAAGACGGCGGCCGCGCGACCGCCGCGCGCCGCCACCTCCTCGCGCAGGAACAGGACGGCGAGCTCCCCTCACGGCACGCCGAACCGGCGGGGGCGGGGACGGACGCTGCGCCGGATCACCCCATGGATGTTCCTGGCCGTGCCTCTGGTTCTGCTGATCACGTTCACCTACGTCCCCGTGGGGAACATGATCTATTACAGCTTCACCGACTGGGACGGCATCAGCCCCGACCGCAACTTCACCGGGGTCGACAACTACTCCCAGATCTTCACCCGACCTGAGCTGTTCCGGGTGTTCTTCGTCAGCTTCTACTACCTCGCCGCGTCCGTCGTGCAGATCGTCATCGCGCTGTACTTCGCGACGGTGCTCAGCTTCGACCTCCGCTTCCGCAACCTGTTCAAGGGGATTCTCTTCTTCCCCTACCTGATCAACGGCGTGGCCATCGGCTTCGTCTTCCTGTACTTCTTCCAGGCCGGCGGCACCCTGGACTCGGTCCTCTCCTGGTTCGGCGCCGACACCGACCATGCCTGGCTCGGTGACCCCACCTCCGCCAACACCTCACTGGCCGGCGTGTCCGTCTGGCGCTTCACCGGCCTGAACTTCGTCCTGTTCCTCGGGGCGATCCAGTCCGTCCCCGGCGAGCTCTACGAGGCCGCCCAACTGGACGGCGCGAGCAGGTGGCAGCAGTTCCGGCACATCATCGCCCCGAGCATCAAGCCCGTGCTGAGCCTGAGCATCATCCTGGCCGTCTCCGGGTCCCTCTCGGTCTTCGAGATCCCCTACATCATGACCGGCGGCGCGACCGGCACCTCGACCTTCGTCATCCAGACGGTCAAGCTCGCCTTCCAGTTCAACAAGACGGGGCTGGCCTCCGCCGCCGCCGTCGTACTGCTCCTGATCATCCTGCTGATCACCTGGATACAGCGCCGTCTCGTACCCGACGACAAGGTGGACCTCGTATGACCACGGCCCCGCAGACGAACCTGCCACCGCTCGGGCCCCTTCCCCGGCGGACGGACACGGCCCGGCGGACCCCGCGAGCGGGCCGGATCGGTCCCGCGCTGGTGTATCTGTCGCTGGTCGCCGCCTCGCTGGTGGTCCTGCTGCCCCTCGTCGTCGTCCTCATGACCTCGCTCAAGACCTCCGGCGAGGTGGCCGACGGCGGTGCGCTCTCCCTGCCGGGGGACTGGCTCAACTTCGGCAACTACGCGACGGCGTTCTCCGACGGGAAGATGCTGACCGCGTTCGGCAACACCGCGTTCATCCTGCTCTTCTCCATCACCGGCACGGTGATCATCGGCTCCATGACCGCGTACGCGATCGACCGCTTCCACTTCCGTGCGAAGAAGCTCGTCATGGCGCTGTTCCTGATCGCCACGTTGGTCCCGGGCGTCACCACGCAGGTCGCCACCTTCCAAGTGGTCAACAGCTTCGGCCTGTTCGACAGCCGGTGGGCCCCGATCCTGCTCTACATGGGCACGGACATCGTCTCGATCTACATCTTCCTGCAGTTCGTCCGGGGCATCCCCGTCTCCCTCGACGAAGCCGCCCGGCTGGACGGCGCGAACTCCTTCACCGTCTACCGCAAAATCATCCTGCCGCTGCTCAAGCCGGCGATCGCGACAGTCGTGATCATCAAGGGGATCACCGTCTACAACGACTTCTACATCCCCTTCCTCTACATGCCGTCCCAGGAACTGGGCACGATCTCCACCGCCCTGTTCCGCTTCAAAGGGCCCTTCGGGGCCCACTGGGAGAACATCTCGGCCGGCGCGATCCTGGTGATCCTGCCGACGTTGGCCATCTTCCTGTTCCTCCAGCGGTACATCTACAACGGTTTCGCCCAGGGCGCGACCAAGTAGCAGCACCACCGTTCGCGCAGAGCCGCGGCGCACCCGCGCCGCGGCACGCCCGGATACACGGTGACGAGTTCGGCCATGAAAGACGTGTGCCGCCAGGAAAGGGGAGACCGCCGATGGCCACGCCGGAGAGTCCGCTCGACCACCGGTACCGCGGTGAGCATCCCGTCCGCACACTGCGCTATCTGTTCCGCCCCGAACGCACCCGTATGGCGGGCGCGGTTGTCGTGTTCTTCGGCAAGCACGCCCCCGTGTGGCTGCTGCCGCCGGTGACGGCGAACATCATCGACGTCGTCGTGGAACAGCGCCCCATATCCGAGCTGTGGTGGAACTGCGCCGTCATGCTCGTCGTCCTCGCACTCAACCTGCCGCTGCATCTGCTCTACGTGCACTGGATGCACGGCTCCGTCCGCCGCGTCGGCCGCGATCTGCGCTCGGCACTCGTGCAGCGCATGCAGCAACTGTCCATCGGCTTCCACACCCGCACGAGCTCCTCCGTCCTGCACGCCAAGGTGATCCGTGACGTGGAGACCTTGGAGACCGGCGTGCAGCAGACGGCGGACAACGGCCTGACCGCCGCGGCCACCCTCACCGGCGGGCTGGCCGTCATCGCCGTCGTCACCCCCGCCTTCCTGCCCGTGTTCGTCGTCCTCGTTCCGGCCTCCGCCCTCATCGTGGTGACCCTGCGGTCCCGTCTGCGGGACCGCAACGCCTCCTTCCGCCGCTCCGTGGAGCGGCTGTCGTCCAGCGTCAGCGAGATGACGACACTCATTCCCATCACCCGCGCCCACGGTCTGGAGCGCACAGCCCTGCGCCGGGTCGACCATGACCTCGACACGGTGCTGCGCGAAGGATCACGCCTGGATCTGCTCAACGGGCGGTTCGGTTCGCTGTCCTGGATGGTCCTCAACACCCTCGGCATGGGCTGCCTGGCCGGTGCCGCACTCGTCGCCTACCACGGCTGGCTCGACATCACACCGGGCGACGTGGTCATGCTCAGCGCCTACTTCTCCAGCCTCACCGGCTCCGTCACCACCCTGCTGACCCTGGCGCCCGTGATCGGCAAGGCGCTCGAGTCCGTACGGTCCGTCGGCGAGGTCCTCCAGGCCCCCGACCTGGAGGAGAACGACGGCAAGGAGCATGTGGCGGCCGTGGCGGGGGAGTTCCGCTTCGAGAGCGTGAGCCTCACCTACGACGCAGGGGACCGCCCGGCTCTCGACCGCCTCGACCTCACCGTTCCCGCCGGACAGACCGTCGCCCTCGTCGGAGGCTCCGGCGCCGGCAAGTCCACCGTGCTGAATCTTGTGCTCGGGTTCCACCGCGCGACCCGTGGACGGATCCTGCTCGACGGCCGGGACCTCGCGGAACTGGATCTGCGCAGCTACCGGCGGTTCCTCTCCGTCGTCCCGCAGGAGTCCATCCTCTTCGAGGGCAGCATCCGCGACAACGTCGCCTACGGGCTGCCCGACGTGGACGAGCCGGCCATCCGCCGGGCACTGACCGACGCCAACGCGGCGGAGTTCGTCGACCGGCTTCCTCACGGCCTCGACACCGTGGTCGGTGAGCGCGGGGCCCGCCTGTCCGGAGGTCAGCGTCAGCGGCTGGCCATCGCCCGGGCACTGATCCGCGACCCTCGCGTGCTGGTCCTGGACGAGGCGACCTCGGCTCTCGACGCCCGCTCGGAGGCGCTGATCCAGCAGGCCCTGGCCCGGCTGGTCGCGGGCCGGACGGTGTTCATCGTCGCCCACCGGCTGTCGACCATCAAGAACGCCGACCGGATCGTGGTCCTGGAGCACGGCCGCGTCCAGGAGGCGGGCACCCACGGCGAACTCCTGGCACGCGGCGGAGCCTACGCGCGGCTGCAGAGCGCCCAGATCTCCTGACGCCCCGGTATCTCTCCGCCGACTGCTCCCGAAGCGGGCATCGCCCGCGCCCCCGGAACCCCCGCCCGGCCGCCCGCGGCGAGCGGCAGGCGTCACGCGGCGCGGGCCTGGCGCCGGTACCCGCCGGGCGCGAGCCCGAACTCCCGCTTGAAGGCCTTGGCGAAGGCGAACTCCGACCCGTAGCCGGTCCGTGCCGCAACCGCCGTCAGCGGGACGTCGGACTCACGCAGCAACCGCGCGGCGGTCGTCATGCGCCAGCGGGTCAGGTAGGCCATCGGCGGCTCGCCGACCAGCACGTTGAAGCGGCGGGCGAAGGCCGCCCGGGACAGACCCGACCGGGCGGCCAGGGACTCGACCGTCCACTGCGTCTCGGGCGCCTGGTGGATCGCGGTCAGCGCGGGGGCGACCGCGGTGTCCCGCAGCGCCGCGGCCCAGCCCTGAGCGGCGTCCGCCGGCTGGTCGTCCAGCCAGGCGCGCAGGATGTACAGGAGCAGCGAGTCGATCAGCGAGGGCACGATGCCGTCGGAGCCGATGCGCGGATTGTCCAGCTCGGCCCCCAGCAGCTGGACGGCGGCGCTGAGCTCCGGATGGCGGCCGTGCCGGGTGGGCAGGTGGAAGATCGCCGGCAGTCGGCTGACGAGCGGATGCGGACGCCCTTGGTCCAAGTGGTAGTTGCCGCACAGCAGGCTGGCGCGCGGGCCGTCGCCGCCCAGGGAGACGGAACCGATGGGCGACCCGTCGCTGTACTGCTCGGGCAGCGCCTCCTCGGCCGGCGTCGAGGGATGGTCGGCGAGGACGTGGCCGCGGCCGTCACGTACGAAGATCACGTCACCGGGACCGAGCGGGACCGGCGGTGTGTCGTCCAGCGGGACGAGCCAGCAGCTGCCGTGCAGCACCACGTGGAATCCCGCGCCCGCGACCGGCGGCAGCCGCAGCCCCCAGGGCGCGCGTCCGTCCGTACGGACGGACGCGGGACTGCCGGTGCGCATGGAGGCCAGCGCCTCGGTGAGGATGTCCATCGCCGCTCCCTTCTCCGCCGGGAACGATACGGGCCGCCCCCGAGGACGAGGGCGGCCGGTATCCGTGTCAGACGGTCAGCACGACCTTGCCCTGCACCCGCCCCGACTCGATCAGCTCGTGCGCCTTGCCGGCCTCGGCCAAGGGGAAGGTCTCCTCGACGTGCGGACGGAGCCGGCCCTCGTCCACCAGCGCGGCGATCGCCTCCAACGCCGTGCGGTCCGGTTCCACCATCACCCCGGCGAAGCGCCGGCCGACCGCCTCGACCGCGGCGGCGAGTTCGGCGTCACCGTGCTCGAGGATGCTCACGAGCATGCCCCCGGGACGCAGCGCCCGGAGCGAACGCGCGCCCTGGGCGGTGGAGTCGAAGACGACGTCCGCGTCCCGCACCGCCTCGGTGAAGTCGGTCGTCCGGTAGTCGATCACCTCGTCGGCGCCCAGGCCGCGGACGAATTCGTGCCTCGCCGCGCTCGCGAGCGCGGTCACGTGCGCGCCCCGCGCCTTGGCGATCTGCACGGCGAGATGTCCGACGCCGCCGGCCGCGCGGTGAATCAGGACCCGGTCACCGGCCTTCACGGCCGCCGCGTCCACCAGCCCCTGCCAGGCGGTGAGTGCGGCGAGGGGCAGGGCCGCGGCCTCCACATGGCTCAGCGACGCGGGCTTGAGGGCGACCTGACGCGAGGGGGCGGCGACGTATTCGGCGTACGCGTTCGCCGCGCGAGGGAAGAACGGCATCCCGTACACCTCGTCGCCCACCGCGAACCGGGCCCCCGGGCCCGCCTCTTCGACGACACCGGACACATCCCAACCGACACCGAACGGCGGCTCGCCGAGCAGCGGGTACGCGCCCGACCTGACCGCGGCGTCGACCGGGTTGACCGCGGCGGCACGCACCCGGACGAGCACCTCCCCGGACAGTGGGCGGGGACGAACGGTCTCGACGACCTCGAGTACCTCGGGGCCGCCGAAGGACTTCTGCATGACAGCGCGCATCAGGATCTCCCTGTGGATTCGGTGTGTGACTTCACCGTAGGGAGATCGAAAGAGCCGCTGAATGGCCGACCGTCTTGCCCACATGTCCGATCGTCTTGCGTCGCGAGCGCCTCGGTAGCACCTGTGCCGGTCGTGTACGGGTCCGTGGCGGTCACGGCCGCCCGAACCCGTGCGGCCGTCCCTGTGCTCGTGCCGGTGTGTGCGGCTGGGGCGGGCGTGCGATGACGGGCCGGATGTGCGAAGAAACGTGCAGAACTGCTGTTACCGGCGCGGGAGTCGATGTCCTGGGTGGTGCGCGGGGTGGCGCGCCCTGTGGTGCGCGGCGGTGGGCATGGACTTCCCGCTGCTCATGAGCGGTCGATGTACCGGTCAGTGAATGTCAGGGTCACGGCGGCCTCGTGAGTGCGATCCGCGCGTCGACAGTTACGGAAATGTCCGCAAATGGTAACTCGGCGGGGTCGCCGTGCCGTTGTCCCCGCCGCGGCCGCAGAGTCGGGTCCGCCGGCTCGTCACGGGCCGGTGACCCGTACCGCCACCACCGCTCTCACAGCGGGTGGCGCACAGTTTCGAGGAGACATCACCTATGTCTGCTGCTTCAACCTCCCGTCGTATCGCGGCGACCGTTCTCGCCGCCGGTGCCGTCGTCTCGGCCGTCGCGCTGCCGGCCTCGGCCCACGACGAGGACCGCCGGCACCGCCAGGACGCGCGGGTCGAGATCAGCGCCGTGCAGACCGGCGACCGCGACCGCGATCGCGACCACCGCTCCAACCGGGCACTGAACGCCGAATGGGTCGAGATCACCAACAACAGCCGCCGTACGGTCGACCTCGACGGCTGGACCCTGCGCGACCGCGACGGCAACCGGTACCGCTTCGACGACTACCGTCTCGCCGGCCGCTCGACCGTCCGTGTCCACACCGGCTTCGGACGCGACACCCGAACCGACCTGTACCAGGACCGCCACCACTCGGTGTGGGACGAGCGCTCCGACAAGGCGACGCTGCGCGACCACCGCGGCCACACCGTCGACACCGAGTCCTGGGGCCGTGACCACCGCCGCTGACGCGCGGCCCGACCGGGCGGGCCGAGGGGTCCCACCTCGCCCGTCCGGCAGGCCGGGCGACTGACCGCCCGGCCCACCACCGCAGACCCGGCCGGTGCCTCGTGAGTCCCGCGAGGCGCCGGCCGACTGCTGCGTCGGGGTGGAGGTGTCCTGAGAGCGGAGCGGCGTCACGGCAAGTGGAACCGCGGCTCGGTCAACCACTCGGCCCGGTTCTGCACCTGGAAGGAACGCCAGGAGTACAGCGCCGACGACCAGAAGGCCGCGCTCGAGATGTACGACCACGAGCAGCAGTTGGGCACGTCGAACCAGCCCACCTCCACCGACGGCCGCGTGACGGCGGGCGAGCGCTCTCCCGTGAGGGCCGCGGCTCATTCCTGACCCTGCCGGAGCACATGGCGCCGGCAGGGACCTCGGGTGAACGGCAGTTCGGTACGTCATTCCTTCGGTGATCTCCGTCGCGGCGCTCCACGCGTCTCGACACCCTTCCGATGAGGACAGCGGGCGGACCACCTCCGCCCGGGCAGACACGGCCACCGCGCCGCCCGGACGGCGGGCGCGGGCCGAGGGGGAGGGGTGGCCCGATGCAGGGGACCGGACACGGGCGCGGTCAGGCCGCGAACGATGTGGTGCTGCTGGCCGCAGGCGTCGCCGACCTGGCGGTCAGCACGGTGAGCGGCGCGCTGCACGGGTTACGGGGGCTGCTCCGCCGCGCCGACGTGGCCGAACTGGCCGACGAGGGGCGGCAGGACATCAAGGCCCGCGGCCGCCTCGCCCTGGACCGCTACGCCCCGACCTCACCGCCGCACATGGAGCTGCTGGCCCGGCACGTGACCGCCGTGCGTGGTCGCGGCGATGTCTGACAACGGTGAGCGAGCCGCGTTCAAGGCCCGGGTGGACGAGGTCCTCCTCCATTTCGTGGAGGAGGAGATCGACCACCTCCTGGCCGTCGACGCCGACCTCGCCGCGGTCGCCGACCAGCTGCGGATCGCCACGAGCCGGGGCAAGCGGCTCCGGGCGTCCTTCTGTTACTGGGGCTGGCGTGCCGCCGGCCAGCCCGACAGTGACGCCCTCGTGCGCGCCGCCGCGGCCCTGGAACTGCTGCACGCCGCGGCCGTGGTCCACGACGACCTGATCGACGACAGCCCCCTGCGGCACGGGCTGCCCACCGCGCACGTCGCCCTGCGCACCGCGGTGGCCGCGAGCCCCCGCCCCAGCGCCGCGGCCAGGTCGCTGGCGATGCTGGTCGGTGATCTGCTGATGTCGCTGGCCGGGCAGCTGTTCACCGTCTGCGGTCTGCCCGCGGCCTATCTGTCCCGGGCGCGGCCGCTGTGGGCGGTCCTGGCCCGCGAACTCGTCGCGGGGGAGTGCCTGGAGATCCTGCGTACCGGTACCCGCCCCGACACCGCCGCCTCGCTGAAGGTGATCCGCTACAAGACCGCCAAGTACACCGTCGAGCATCCTCTCCGCATCGGCGGCGCCCTGGGCGGGGCCTCCCACGACCTTCGGGAAGCGCTCTCCGACTACGGGGTGCCGCTGGGGGAGGCGTTCCAGCTCCGCGACGATCTCCTCGGACTGTTCGGCGACCCGTGCCGTACGGGGAAGGCGAACGCCGACGACATCGCGGCGCACCGGCCCACCGCGCTGCTGGCGCAGACGTGGCAGGAAGCCACCGCGACAGAACGCGCGGAGCTCGGACGGCTGTTGGGGAACGGCACCCCGGACGAGGAGTCACTCGCGCGGGTGCGGGAGATCATGCACCGCACCCAGGCGCCCGCCCGTGTCGAAGACATGATCAGCGGCCGGGTCCGTGCCGCACTCGACGCCCTCGAGCAGACCCGCCTGCCGGCCGATGCCGCCCGCGCGCTGAGCGACCTCGCCCGGGCGGCCACCGTACGCCTGCACTGACGATCCACCACCCCGGCCCACATCGCCGCGTCTGGCCCACGAAGGAGCCGTGATGACCTACACCGAGCAGTCCCTCGACGCCCTGCGGACGGCAGGAGACGAACTGGCCGACGCGACCGTCGCCGCCCTCTTCGAACGGGGCGAGGTCGGCACGTTCAACACCCTGATGCGCTACGTCTCCACGGCCGGCGCACCGCTGCCGGACGGGCTGCCCGACGTGGCGCGTGAGTACCTCCACCAGACCGGTGCCCCGCCGTCCTGGGTCGACTGGGAGGAGATGGAGAGAGCGAGGATGTTCTTCATCGACAACAACGTCCACATCTCCACGGCCCTGTCGTTCGCGGCGATGCCCGCCTGCTACGTCCTGCCCCATGTCGCCAGGCTGCTGACGGCGACGCACTCGCTGAAGTACCCCTCCAAGCGCATGGCGGAGACAGGCCAGTTCACCGTCTACCTCATGCAGCCGGGTGCCTTCGAAGCCGGCAGCCGCTTCATCCCCGCCGCGCAGAAGGTGCGGCTGCTGCACGCCTCCGTCCGCCACCACCTGCGTCGCGAGGGCCGCTGGGACATCGAGCGCCTCGGCACGCCGATCTGCCAGGAGGACATGATCGGCGGCCAGATGATGTTCTCCATCCAGGTGCTCGACGCCCTGCACCGGCTGGGCATCCACATGAGCACGGAGGGGGCGGAGTCGTACTACTACGCCTGGCGCGTCGTCGGCGCCATGCTCGGTGTCGACCAGGACCACGCCCCGGCGGATCTCCACCAGGCCCGCCACTTCTCCGACCTGTACATGACCCGGTACATGGGCCCGAGCGACGAAGGGGCCCATCTGACCCGCCAGCTCATCGACCTCTACGAGGAGGTCGTCCCCGGCACCCTCTTCGATCCCGTCGTAGGGGCCCTGATCCGCTACCTCATCGGCGACACCTGCGCCGACTGGCTCCAGGTGCCCCGCACTGCCTGGGACACGGCGGTCAAGGCGGCCCCCGCCCTGCTGGGCATCCTCGAATCGATCGAGGACCGCTCGCCGCTCGGGGCCTGGGCCTTGGACCGCCTGGGTCACTTCACCACGCTCTTGGAGCTCAGCTCCCTCACGCGCGGCCGCATCATGCACTACGCCATCCCTGAGGAGCTCAAGAAGGACTACGGCCTCACCGCCGCGCGCACTGCTCGCTGGACCCCTCCCGCCCCCACGGTCACGACCTGAGGTCCTTGGCCGGCCGGGAGCCGCCTGGCAGCACATCGCCTGCTGGGCGCCCCTGCCCCGCATCACACCTCTGGTGGAGCCGGCCGGCCAGGATCCCGCGTGTCTCGTGGCGTACATCGACAGGACCGGCACCGACTGCGAGCTCCGCGGGGCGGGCCGCCCGCAGGACGCCGGTCAGGTCCAGGGCCAGGACCGTCCGGTGCACCGCACCGGGTCCGCCGACTGGTCCGAGCGGCACTTCCAGCTCAAGGTGGAGAACACCTGGGACCAGAACGCGGCAGAGACGACGCCGGCCCCGCCGGCGGGCTCGGAGCGCTGCTCCGCTGGACGTACGAGCCGGCCCTCGCCCGACGCCCGAGACACCTCCCGCCGAGAAGACACAGGCAGGTCCCGCGGCCGGACTCATCCCGGCGACCGTGCGGCAGGTCGCACGGTCAGCTCCTCGGGCCCCGCCGCGGCGGCGCCTCCCGTCAGGTCCACACGGCGGGCCGCCGACTCCAGAGCGGCCGGCAACGGCCTTCGCGCCCACAGCGCCATGGGCAGCCTGCGCAGAATTTGGCGCAGCGCCTCCCCGACGTGCGGGTTGCAGGTGCCCGCGGACGACGCGGGCGCCGCGCCGAACCGGCCGACGAACCGTCGGATCGAATCCGTGTCCGGATGAGTGCCTCTCCCTGGACGGCTCTGGATTGCGGGGACAGGGGACCGGGCGTCTCATGGGCGGGAAGCCGCTGTCCACGTCTTCGACCCGGTGGGCGCGGCCTGCCTTGAGTCGGCCGGGAGGCAGTGTGTCAGAACGGTGGTGGTGCGGCCGGGCGGTCGCCGTGGCAGCGCTCGTCTTCGCGACCAGCGCCTGCGGCTCGCTCGACGAGCGGCGCGACGACGTCACCGCGGAGGTGACCGGCTTCGAACAGGCGCTGGGCGCCGATCAGTTCGCGCGCACGTGCGCCGCCCTCGCGCCGGAGACCCTGGAAGAGCTGGAGCAGTCGGCCAAGAGCCGCTGCGAGCAAGCGATCGGCGAAGCGGACCTGACAGAGGCCGGCGCGGTGCGGCGCGTCGACGTGTACGGCGATCAGGCCCGTGTCGTACTCGAGAAGGACACGGTGTTCCTCTCCCACTTCCCGACCGGCTGGAAAGTGACAGCGGCCGGATGCACACCCCGTGAGGGCCGGCCGTACCGGTGCGAACTCAAGGGCGGGTGAATGAGGCCATGAGAACGATGTTCATCGGAACCCTGGTGCTGATCGCCGGCGGTCTCGCGTACTTCATGGCGCTGGGGCTGATGCACCGATGAGCTCCGTGTCCACGGACGGCGAGGGCTCCGCATCGCCCCGGCACCCCGTATGGCGGTTCCTGCACCACAACAGCCTCGGCCTGGTCTTCCTGGCGGCGTTCCTGCTCGCCCTGGCAGGGCAGGCGGTGGCGGGACACGCGGAGTTCGACAACCAGCTGATCGCCGACGGTCTCGCGCCCGTCAGCTTCGGCGCTTACCTGGCTTCCTCCGACTTCGCTGTCGATGTCACCGAGAACTGGCAGTCCGAGTACCTTCAGTTCTTCCTCTACATCTTCGCCACCGTCTGGCTGCTGCAACGCGGTTCACCCGAATCCAAGGAACTGCACAAGGCGGGCATCGAGTCGGACAAGGACCAGATGGTCGGAGAGCACGCCAGAGAAGACTCGCCCCGCTGGGCAGCGGTCAGGGGCTGGCGGGGAACGTTCTACTCGCGCTCCCTCGGGATCGTCATGGGTACCATCTTCCTGCTGTCGTGGCTGGCCCAGTCCGTCGCCGGCGTCGCCTCCTACAACGAGCAGCAGCTGCGCGGGCTCCAGGCCCCGACCAGCTGGCCCGACTATCTCTCCTCCGCGGACTTCTGGAGCCGGACACTCCAGAACTGGCAGTCCGAACTCCTCGCCATCGGCTCCATGGCCGTCCTGGCCATCTTCCTGCGGCAACGCGGATCGCCGGAGTCCAAGCCCGTGGGCGCGGCGCACACCGCGACCGGCGTCGAAGGCTGAACGGCCTGCTCCGCGGAGCGCGTCCGGTCCTTCGTCAGCCGACGTACCGGCGGGCGGTGGAACGCCGCTGCGACTCCTTCGTACTGACAGACGCGTTTCGAATCTCTGACCGGTGCGGTCATGGCCGTGCGCCCGCGCCGGGTGCGGGCGGGCGGACGACGGGCCGCTCGCCCGGTACGACGACGGCGCGCCCGCCGCGTCGGCAGTGGACGACCCGTTCACCGAGGCCCCGCTCCTCGGCCGCGTGGAGGAAGTCGGCCAGCGGTGATGTCATCACGGTGTACTCCTCGTAGTGGACGGGCAGCAGCCAGCGCGGACGCAGCCGTTCGGCGAGCTCCGCGCCCTGTGCGCCGTCCATGGTGACGAGGAAGCCGCCCGGCAGACGGGTGCCGCCGAGGTGGAGCACCGCCAGGTCCATGTCCGGATACCGGCGGCAGATGGCGTCGATTCCGTCGAACAGCAGAGTGTCGCCCGAGATGTAGAGCCGCAGGTGTGCCGGACCTCGCGGCGGGCCGAACTCCAGCAGACTGCCCATCACCGGCGGCAGCAGGGCCCGCAGGGCTCCGGCGGCGTGCCGGCCGGGCAGGGCCGTCACGGTCGCTTTGCCCTCCTCGCCGATCAGTGTGTGGCTCTGCCACGTCCGGAGCCCGTCGGCCCGGCGGAAGCCGTGCACTCGGCGGAGGCGGCGGGAGGCGTGCGGCGTCGTGATGACGGGCAGCGAACGGTCGAGGTGGTTGCGGGCCACACGGTCCCAGTGATCACCGTGCAGATGCGAGAGCACGATCGCGGTCAGGTCCTGGGGCAGCTCCCCGACTCCGATCGAGGGTTCGGTGAGACGGCGGCTGACGAGGCCGTACCCGAGATACGCGTGCTGCCCGCGGTGCAGGAAGTTCGGATCCGTCAGCAGCGTCAGGTCGCCGTAGCGGATCAAGGTCGTGGCGTTGCCGATGAAGTCGATGCTGACCGGCAGGCCCGGGGCGGCGGACATACGGTCTCCTTCGGCCCGGTCGCCCCCGCGGCTCCGGGCGTTTGATGCGTCCGTGCCGCCCGGGTGCCCCCGCCGTACGAGGTGAACCCCGGACCCCGGGAGGAGCCGGTCCGGTCCGCCGGAAGGTTCCGCCCCCGCGGGCGTCGCTGTCAGGCCGCCGCCGACAAGGCCGAGAGGATCGCCGTGTCGGTGCGGGCGTGGACGACGAGCCGGGTGCCACTGGTGTCGGCGTTCGCCTCGAGAAGGCGGCGCGTCGGCGCGCTGTGCGTGGCGACGGACATCAGCACACCGAGGTGGTTGCACATGCGATGGGCCTTCAGTACGGCGCTGACGGTGACGCCGCCGGTGGCCGGCTCCTCGAGCACGATGACGACCGGACTCGGCCGATAGGCGTGCACCAGGTCGCTGATCTCCTGCGACAACGCCGATCTTCGGCCGATGTCGGTGGCGCTGTGCAGGGTGACGACCAGAACGCCGTCCTCGAAAGCGTGGGACAACATCACTGCCTCCGATGCCGTTCGCCGCATGGCGATCTCCAGTCTGAGCCTGCCCGGTCCGCGTGCCGTGATGCGCCCCGGCCTCTCAGGGCGTCTGCGCGTCGCGGTCCAGCGGGCCCCAGCGCCCCGGCTGCCGCTCGATCACGGCCGTCGCCTCGTTGATGACGTCGTCGGCGATCCAGCCGAGCGGTTCCACATCGCGGACAAGCGGTTCGTTGTCCGGACCGCGGCCCGCTTCCCGGCCGTGCAGGACCCACGGCCGGGCCCGTTCGTCCTTGACCCGGGGCAGATGGGAGTAGTCGTACAGCCGGCGGGCGACCCAGGTGCGTACGGGCCGGTCACCCCACCAGGACTCCACGTCCAGCGGACTGGCGGACAAGCCTGGCATGGGAGCGCCCGTCAGGTCGTCGGTGCTGGACACCGACCCCAGGTCCGGCTCAGGTCCGCGTGACCACCGCACGTACAGCCCCTGCCGGGCCATGACCAGTTCCGTCAGCGCCTCGATGCTCTCGAAGGTGGGCATTGCGTTGTTCTGGCTCATGTCCCCTCGATTCTTGCCCGGCTCGGCCCACCGGATGTGTGCGACAGGCCGCGAGCAGGTCACCCGAGGGACGGCGGCGCCCTGTCGTGACCGTGCGGCGGCCCACCCTCACCGTGCCGGATCATGACGACGAACGCCATCGAGCTGCGATGTCCGGCGCGTGGACGCCGGGCACCGCGGGCCTGGGAGGAGGCCGGGGGAGTGGGGGCCGGTCCGCGTGTCCTCGCAGGTGAGGGGCAGGCTCAGGCGGTCATCGCCGGCCCCGCGCACAGGCGGGACAGGAGGGCGGACCGGTGGAGGTCCGCAACGGGTTCGAGCAGGTCAGGGTGGCGCAGCAGGGCACCGGCGCGCCGGTCGTGCTCATCCGGTTCCACCAGGCGGCGGAACCCGGACGGCGTTCCGTCGCCGTCCCCGCCGTCGCCGAGCGCGGCCACCGCCGTCGACGCCAGCTCCGGGTCGGCGAGCAGACAGGCCGCCCAGCTGGCGACGACCTCGTCCACCCAGGTGCGCCAGGCGTACTCCTCGTCGTCGTCGAGCCCCGCCCCGTCGGAGCCGGTGATCCAGTCCAGCCGGGCGGACCCTCCCGCCCCCGTGACCGCGACCAGAGCCGCGTCGACGGGCGTGGGATAGCGCAGCGAAGCGGCCAGGGTCACCGCCTGATGCGCCTGCGCGTGGGAGAGGGCGGAATCCATCACGCCACCTCCCGACGGGAAGGCGCGCGACATCCACTGGGCTGTCGCCGCTATCAGCGAGGTCAGGTCTGCGTGCACTGTGGCGTCCGATGTGTGACTGGGGAGCGATGTGCGCGGCCACGCTATGCCCGGCGGTCACCTGGGGAAATGGTGTGGGTCACGGGCCGGCAGTGGCTTCTGCCACATCCGGGGCCGGGCCGCTTCGGCCCTCGGACGCGCTTCGGGCGCCTGCTTTCGGGCAAATCACTGTGTCGTCCGCTGATCACGGCGTCCGTCCCGCGACACTGACCCCCATGGAGCCGGTGACCTTGGGCGTGGAAGAGGAGTACCTGCTGCTCGACGCGGAGACGGGGGTGCCGGTACCGATGGCCGAGCAGGTGCGTGCGGCCGCGGGCCTCGAACCGCTCGTCGACGAGAAGGAGCTGCAGTCCGAGCTGCTGCAGGTGCAGATCGAGGTCGCCACCTCCGTCTGCACCCAGCTGGAGGAGGCCGGCGGGCACCTGCTGCGCCTGCGGCACGCGGTCGGCGCCGCCGCGGAGGCCCACGGGTGCCGACTCGCGGCGTGCGGGACACCGCCGAGGAGAGGGCCGGTCACCGCGCCGGTGACCGAGCAGGCACGCTACCGCGCGATGCGGGTGCAGGCCCCGCAACTGGTCGCGGAACAGCTGGTCAGCGGCATGCACATCCATGCGGGGGTCCCCAGTCCGGAAGTCGGCGTAGCCGTGTTGAACCGGCTGCGGGGGTGGGTGCCTGTCCTTGTCGCCATGTCCGCGAACTCGCCGCTGTGGGACGGGCAGGACACCGGCTTCGCCAGCTGGCGCACCTTGATCTTCGGCCGCTGGCCCGTGAGCGGCCCCCCGCCCGCCTTCCGGGACCTCACCGACCACAGGGAGCGCATCGACGCACTGCTCGGCAGCGGGATCATCTCCGACAAGGGACAGCTGTACTGGCAGGTCCGGCTGTCCGACCGCTTCCCCACCGTGGAGGTGCGGTGCCCCGATGTGCAGTTGCGGGCCGACGAAGCGGTCATGTTCGCCGGGATCGTGCGCGCACTGGTCGTCACCGCCATCCACGAAACGGCGGCGGGCATTCCGGCGCCCGCCATCGCTCCGGAGATGATGCAGGCGGCGAACTGGCAGGCCGCCCGCTACGGCCTCAGCGGTCACCTGATCACGGCGACGGGCGAGCGCCGCAGTGCCGGTGACGTCGTCGCGCAACTGATCGAGCACATCACGCCCGCGCTGGACGCCGCCGGTGACACCCGCGAGGTGATCTCGCTCGTGCATCGGCTTCTCCAGCAGGGCACCCCCGCCGACCGCCAGCGGCGGGCGCTCGCGGAGGGCGGCCTCAGGGCGGTGATCGACATGATCACCTCCGAGACCACGGCACCATGAGGGGCTCGTGTTCGACGTGCGGTTTCCGGGTACCCGGTGCGGCGTGACGCGATGATCGAACGGGAGGAGCGCCACGATGACCGTGCCCGAGGAGAACCGGCCCAAGACGCGAACGACCGACGAGGTCGTCACGGAGAAATCGGCGGCGGCCGAGGAGCCGGCGACAGAGGCCCAGCAGGGCCGGAACGCGGCACAGGAGGAACGCCGGCCGTCCGGGAGCACCATGCGTGAGGCACTGGACGACGCCGGGGTCAAGCCGGAGGACTACGAGGGCTAGTCGCGCTGGAGCGAGGCGGGCCGCCCAGGAGGAGCCGGCCCGCCGAGCGGGGACCGCGGACCTCCCGGGCCGCGGTGACACTGGACGGCCGACGCCGACCGGCCGGCGGGTCTGCCGCTGGTCAGTCCGGCGTCCCGAGGGGCCTCGTCACGAAGCCGCCCTTCCCGTCGAACCGGACTTCGACCACGGCGTCGAAGCCGTCCGTGGTCGTCGGCTCGCGCAGACGGCCGCGCGTGGCGTGGATCCCGACGTCGGGCACCCGTGCCCGCCCTTCACGCGCCGCGTTGCGCCGCAGGGAACCGGTGACGTCAGGGGGGAACCAGTACGCCGTCACCCGGACACCGTGAGTACGGGCGAGGCGGATGAGCGGGGTCCACTCGTCGGGCGAGGGGTTGGTGTTGTCGACGGCCACCCATGTCCCGGACGCGAGCAGCTCCTCGATGAGCCGCATCTGCCGAAGCTGCTTGCGCCGGGCCGAGCGCGGAAAGAGGTCCTTGCTCACCAGCGCGTGGCGTCCGGAGAGGTGCTTCCTGTAGAAGGTCGACTTCCCCGACGCCTGCAGTCCGACGAGGACCGCCATTTCCGGTCGTGCACGGGTCGTGTCCATTTCGTCGAGCCTCTCACCGACGCTGTCGGACGCCCCGGCGTCCCGGCGGCCGATCCTCACGGCGAGGCCGCCCGTACACACCGTTGCGGCCGCGGGGCCCCCCGGGGGGGGGGGGGGGGGGCGCGGGGGGGGGGGGGGCCGCGGGGGGCGGGGGGGCGGCGGAGGCGGGCGGGCGCGCGGCGGGCCGCGGCCGGGGCGG
>NZ_JBIVAU010000007.1:185261-244821 GCF_044745705.1 Streptomyces sp. NPDC086835 | reverse complement strand
GCCGCCGCCCCCCCCCCCGCCCGCGCCGCCCCCCCCGGGGGGCGGGCCCCCCCCCCCCGGGGGCGCCCCCCCCCCCCCCCGGGGGCCGCCCCCCCCCCCCCGGGGGGGGGGGGGGCCCGCGGCCGCGGTTCGGACTGCCGCCGGTGAAGGGCCGGCTCAGGATTCCTTGCTGACCTCCTTGCTCACGGCGGCCGGCGAGTCGTACCTCTTGCTCGGCAGGGAGTCGAGCGCGGACATGATCTCCTTGCCCGCTCCGTGCTTGCTCGCCTGGTCGACGATCTCTTCCTTCGACGCGGGGTAGTTCACGCCGCCGAGGGCCTTCTGCATTTCGATGGGGTTCACGTCCATGTGCCGATGGGTACCCCTGGCCGTCGACGACCGACACCGGATGCCACTCGAGTCACACCAATGGAGCGCGGCCCGCCGCTCCGGCGGCTCGGACGGGGGCGACCGCGGGCGGATCGACGGCCGCGCCTCGCTCTGCCGCCGGTCCTCGGTGTGGGACCGTGGAAAGGACCAGGCACGGAGCCCATCGGTTCCTCATGGAAGAGGGTGCGTGGTGACGTGAGCGACCGGGACACGGACGTGCGGCGCATGCTGGTGGGATTGCTCGCCGACAGCCATGTGATGTCCTTCGAGCACCTGCCCGAGCTGGTATCCCGGCACGCGGCGACCGCGGGCGTCACCGATGTCCAGATCTATCTGGGCGATCTCCAGCGCGATGTACTGCGGCTGCTTCCCACGGAGGGCCGGCAGGCTGAGCGGATGCACCCGGCGGAGGTGCACGTCGAGGGCTCCGTGGCCGGGCGGGCCTACCAGTACGGACGCATCACGGCCGGCGCGACCGGCACGGACGGCGCACAGTGCTGGTGGATCCCGCTGCTTGACGGCACCGAGCGGCTCGGCGTGCTGCACGTGGCCGCGAGGGCCGACGACGAGAGTGCCCAGGAGGCCCTGCTGGCGCTGGCCTCGCTGGTGGCGATGCTGGTGGTGAGCTGCCGGGTCACGAGTGACTCCTACGCCCGTCTCAGCCGCAGCAAAGCAATGAACGTGGCGGCGGAGATGCAGTGGCAGCTGATGCCGCCGCGCACCTACGCGGACGGCCGGGTCACCATCGGAGCCGTGATGGAGCCCGCCTACCAGGTGAGCGGCGACGCCTACGACTACGCCATCGCCGGGGACATCGTCCACCTGTCCGTCTTCGACGCCATGGGGCACGACACCGCGGCCGGTCTGACCGCGAACCTCGCCGTGGGCGCCTGCCGCAACCGCCGCCGACAGGGAACCGGCCTCGCCGACCTGGGAGACGCCATCGAGACGGTGATCCTCGAACAGTTCGGGCACAACCGCTACGTCACCGGGATCCTCGCCGATCTCGACACCACCACCGGCGTCCTGACCTGGATCAGCAGGGGGCATCACCCCCCGGTCGTCATCCGCGGCGGACGCTGGAGCAGCCTGCTGAACTGCCCTCCCTCCCACCCCATGGGCAGCGACCTGGACCTGCCGACCACGGTGTGCAGGGAGCATCTGCAGCCGGGCGACCGCGTCGTCCTCTACACCGACGGCATCACGGAAGCACGCACGGCAGCCGGTGTGGAGTTCGGGCTCGCCGCCTTCGTCGACTTCCTGATCCGCCACCACGCCGACGGCCTGCCGGTGCCGGAAACCCTGCGCCGACTCATGCGCGCGCTCCGTCAGCACCACAACGACCGGCTCCAGGACGACGCCACCATCCTGCTGTGCGAATGGCTCGGCCCGGAGAGACTCTCCACCGCGAGTACCGCCCCGGTGGCCGGAGTGCCCCTGCCGGACCACTGAGACCGCCGAGAGGACGGCTCGACGGGACGGTTCGACGTGACGGCCGGCCGGACGGCTGCGCCGCCGCGCGGCCGTCCGACCGGTCAAGAGCCCTCTTCGTCGTCCTTCTGTACCCCCTGCAGGGATTCACCGCTGCCCGTACCACGGGAGTTGTAACCCTCAGTAGCGCTCGCTGTCCCAGGAACCGTGCGTTCCTGGGGCTGCTGCTCGCGTCCCGAGTGCGCTCCCGGGCCGCGGTCGGCCCGCTCCTTGTGTTCCGTGTCCTCGTGGCGTTCCCGGTCGTTCTGCGGAGACTTCTCGGTTCCGGCCATGGACGCTGCACTCCCTTTCCGTTCCGGACGGAGAGCTGTTCCTGCTTCTGACATGTGTGTTCGGAGTACCCCGTTGCCGAGGACGCATGTCCGGGCCGGGTGGCAGTCACGGGGTGAGGCAGTGGCGAGCGTCGGTCGGACGCAGGGCCCTTGATTCCCGACACCCGTCTGATGCCCGGGCGCCGGACCCGCTGGCAGGGTTTTCCGGGTCACCGGACGAACCGGTGCTCCTCAGAGAGGTCCCGCGACCCATGAAGCGAATGTCACCCGCCCTCGGCACGGCGGCGGCAGGGATGGTCGCCGCCGTTGTCACCGCTACGTCTTCGCTGTCCGGAGCCGTGCACCCGCAGACCGACGAGGCCCCCTCCCGCCCCGCCGCGAGCGAGTACCGCTCGTCCGGACAGTGGCTGCACAGCTGGGTGTCGATGCCGCAGTTGACGGAGCCCGGCAACATGCCACCCGCGCCGTTCACCCGGCCCGGTCTGGTGCTGGCCGACAGCACGGTGCGGCAGACCGTGCACGTGTCGACCGGCGGGCAGCGGTTGCGGCTGCGGTTCTCCAACGCGTTCGGTGGCACGGCGCTGCCCCTCACCGCCGCATCCGTGGCTCTTCCCGTCGACGGACGGGCAGGCGTCAGCGGCATCCGGGCGGGATCCTCGCGGCCGGTGAGCTTCGAGGGGCGTTCCTCCGTCACCGTTCCGGTGGGGGCGCAGGCGGTCTCCGACCCGCTGGACTTCGATCTGAAGCCCGGCTCCAACCTCACCGTGACGGTGTATCTGGCCGAGGGGCAGGCGTCGGAGTCCATCACCTCGCACCCCGGCTCCAGGACCACCACGTATCTGAAAGCCGGCGACCACGCGCGGGACACGGAGCTGCCCGGGGCGACCGGCACGGACCACTGGTACTTCCTGAGCGGTGTCGAGGTGTGGTCGCCCCGCGCCGCCGGAGCCGCCGTGGTGCTCGGCGACTCGCTCACCGACGGCCGCGGTTCCACCACCAACCTGAACAACCGCTGGCCGGACCTGCTGCTGCGGCGACTTCAGTCCCGGCGCGGTACGGCGGACACCGCGATCCTCAATCAGGCGGCCGGTGGCAACCGGGTGCTCAACGACGGCCTCGGGCCCAACGCCCTGGCGCGGCTGGACCGTGACGTCCTGGCGTCCAGCGGTGTGGAGTGGCTGGTGGTCTTCGAGGGGGTGAACGACATCGGCACGGCCGCGGCCACCCCTGCCGCACAGAAGGAGGTCGTGGACGATCTGACGGCGGCCTACGGCCAGATCGTCACCCGGGCGCACGCCCAGGGCATACAGGTGTACGGGGCGACGCTGACCCCCTTCGGGGACAACGCCGGCTACGACGACCCCGAGGGCCACCGTGAAGCTTCCCGTCAGGCCGTCAACGACTGGATCCGTACCAGCGGCCGGTTCGACGCCGTGATCGACTTCGACAAGGTGGCGCGCGACCCGGACAGCCCCCGGCAGTTGCTCCCACCCTTCGACGTCGGCGACCACCTGCATCTGAACCCGACGGGGTATCAGGCACTCGCCGACGCCGTGCCCGCGTCCCTGTTCCGTCAACGCCCGCTGACTCGGGGCTGACGAAGTTACCTTCAGGTATGCCGTGACTTCATGCATGCGCAGCAGTAGAACGTGTTCCCATTCACTCAAGAGTGAGGAACGTCACATGAACCCTGCGCCCTTATTGGGCCCGAGTGACAGAGGTCCGTCGCGCCGTCAGCTCATGACGGGAACCGGTTCTATTCTTGGGGCCGCGATCCTCACGGGTCACGGCCCGGCCGCCGCCCGCGCGAAGTCCGCCCTCTCCGCCCCGGCCGCCGCCCCGATCCCTGACGGGGCACACGTCTCCGCTCTGGTGATCGGCACCGGATACGGCGGTTCGGTCGCCGCCCTGCGCCTGGCGCGGGCGGGCGTCGACGTCCACATGATCGAGATGGGGATGTCCTGGGACACCCCGGGACCGGACGGCCGGATCTTCGCCAACACCACGAGGCCCGACCACCGGTCCTTCTGGCTGCGCACCAGGACCAAACAGCCGCTCAGCGACTTCCTCGGCTTCCCGCTCGACAAGGACGTCCCCCGCTGGACCGGCATCCTCGACGCGGAGGAGTTCGGCGGCATCACGGTCTACCAGGGCCGCGGTGTCGGCGGCGGCTCACTGGTGAACGGCGGCATGGCCGTGACGCCCCGGCGTGAGAACTTCCCGGCCGTCCTGCCGTCGGTGAACGCCGACGAGATGTACGACATCTACTACCCGCGCGCCAACGCCGCGCTGGGTGTCGGCGTCGTCGACCAGGGCTGGTGGGAGTCCGCGGCCTGCTACCAGTACGCCAGGGTCGGGCGGAAGCACGCCGAGCGTTCCGGCTTCCCGTTCGTCCTGGTGCCGGGCGTGTACGACTGGGACTACCTGGAGCAGGAGGCCGCCGGCACCGTGCCCGCGTCCGCCCTGGCGGGCGAGGTCCTCTTCGGCAACAACCACGGCAAGAAGTCGCTGCCGAGGACCTACCTCGCCCGTGCCGCGGCGACGGGCAGAGTCTTCGTCTCGCCGCTGCACAAGGTCACCTCGGTCGCACCGGCCGGCGGTGGCGGCTACACGGTCGTCATGGAACAGCTGAACACCGGCGGCGACGTCACCGCGGTCAAGGCCGTCACCGCGGACAAGGTGTTCTTCGCGGCGGGAAGCGTCGGCACCAGTAAACTGCTCACCCGGCTGAAGGCCACCGGCGTACTGCCCGGCCTCAACGGCGAGATCGGAAAGGGCTGGGGCGACAACGGCAACGTCATGTGCGGCCGCGCCAACCACATGTGGGACGCGACCGGCAGACTCCAGGCGTCCATGCCCACCGCGGGGATCGACAACTGGCGGGCCGGTGGCGCCTTCGCCGAGGTCGCGCCCCTGCCCACAGGAATCGAGACCTACGCGTCCTTCTACCTGTCCATCACCAAGAACCCGCACCGCGCCGCGTTCTCCTGGGACGCGGCCGCCGGCAAGGTCGTCCTCGACTGGCAGACCGCGTGGAAGCAGCCCTCCATCGACGCCGCCAGGACGATCTTCGACAGGATCAACGCCAAGGAGGGGACGATCTACCGGACCGACCTCTTCGGCGCGTACAAGATCTGGGGCGACCACCTCACCTACCACCCCCTGGGAGGCGCCGTACTGAACCGGGCGACGGACAACTACGGCCGCCTCCACGGCCATCCGGGGCTCTACGTCATCGACGGCTCGCTGATCCCCGGCAACACCAGCGTCAACCCGTTCGTCACCATCACGGCGCTCGCGGAACGCAACATCGAAAAGATCATCGCCACGGACCTGTGACGGGGACGGCCGGTGCGACCGGTCCGCCTCGGCCGGCTCAGTGCCCGGGGAGCACGCACATGGTGTCCAGCCCCAGCACATGGTTGAGCCGGCCGAACGCCAGCCACGCGCCGATGCTCATGCTCAGCTCCACGATCTCGGTCTGGCTGTAATGCGAGGTCATCCGGCTCCAGAACTCGTCGTCGAGGCCGTGGTGGTCGGTGGCGTACCGCTCCGCGTACTCGGCGGCCAGCCTGGTGCGGTCGTCGAACGTGTCGGCGGTGCGCCAACCGGTCACCGCGTCGGCGAAGCCGTCCTCGACCCTGCGGCCGTCGCGTTCGGTCCGCCAGTCGAGGCAGAAGGAGCAGCCGTTGATCTGCGCGATCCGCAACCGCGCGGCCTCGAACTCCCGCAGGCCGAGGGTGGTGTGGGCGTACACCGCCAGGGAGAAGTCGGAGGCGGCCGTGCCGATGCCGGGGACCATCTCTCCCCATACGTACTCGATCGGGTCCCTGCCCTCGGGTATGTCGATGTTCATCGTCGTGTCCTTCCCAGTCTGCCGACCGCGGGGCGCAGGGGGACGTCGAGCGCGTCGTAGAGGCCCGGCGGCGCGTCCACGAGCCAGTCGACGGCGCTCACCAGCCGGCCCACCGCGGTGGCGTTGCCGCCCGCGGACCGGTTCTCGTCCTCGTCGGTGGCCTCGACCGTGACCTCGATACGTGGACGGCCCTCGATGATCACCCGGTGCGCGCCCGTGCCGTCGGGCGGCGCCGGCCAGCCGGGCGCGCAGGACGGGTGGATGCGGGTGATGTGCTCGACGACGATGCGGGGTTCGCCGCCGACGATTCCCTGCACCTCGAAACGCACCGCGCCCTGGGTGCCCGCCTCGAATTCGCCCATCGTCCTTGTGCTCACGGTGGCGTCCAGCGGACAGCGTTCCAAGGTCTCGCGGATCTCGTCGAGTTCGACGTCGAGGGCCCTCGCCATGAGCCGTATCTGCCCGCCCCACACCATGGTGGGGACCGTCGGCGCGAGCATCGGCGGCGCGTAGTCCATCGGCATCCCCATGCCGATCAGATACCGGACCGAGTCGGGCTGGTCATAAGTGGAGTAGTCGAAGATCTCCTGGCAGCGGATCGCGTCCACGGTGGTGCCGAGCCCGCTGATCAGCAGGGGCAGCACGTCGTTGCCCCAGCCGGGGTCGACGCCGGAGACGAACAGTGAGCCGCCGCCCGCCTCGACGGCGGCCAGCACCGGGTCCCGTAACTCCGCGGGGGCGCTCCGCGGGTCGTAGAGGGCGTACATCGACGGGGTGACGACGACGGCCCCCGCCCTGATCGCCCGGACGACGTCGGCGAGCGCCTCGTCGGGGCGGATGTCCCCGGTCGCCGCGTACACCACCGCCCGCGGACCGGCGGCCAGCACCGCTTCGACGTCGTCGGTCGCCGCGAGCCCGAGCCGGTGGCCGAGACCGCCCAGTTCACCCGCGTCACGGCCCACCTTGGCGGGGTTGTGGACGATGACGGCGGTGAGTGCCAGCGCGGGGTGGGCCGCCACGGCACGGATCGCCGCACGGCCTGTGTTGCCCGTTCCCCAGACCACCGTGGAAATCATGCGCCGGAGGGTAACGCCGGTGCCTGAAGGTTCCTAGAGCCATGACGGCGGGCATTCGGACGGAGCGACCGTCAGCCGCAGAGCGAGAAGGACGACCGCAGCCGTCGCGCTCACGAGGCCACGCTGCCCCGCTGGGACGCCGTGATGTCGTCGGCCGACAGGCCCTAGTCTCAGTGACATGCTGATCGAACACCGCGGCAGGAGCCCTGTAGTCCCCCCGTCCGCCTATGTCGCTCCCTCGGCAGTCCTGTGCGGAGCCGTCGTCCTGGGGGAGCGGGCGCGTGTGCTGCACGGCGCGGTCCTCACCGCGGAGGACGGCGAAGTGCGCATGGGAGCGGACGTGGTGGTGATGGAGCATTCACTCGTCCGCGGCCGGGCGGGGCATCCGGCGGTAGTGGGGGACGCGGTGCTCATCGGCCCGCACACGCATGTCAACGGTGCGATTGTCGAGGACGAGGTCTTCGTGGCGACGGGTGCGTCGATCTTCCCCGGCGCGGTGGCCGGGGCCCGCTCCGAGCTGCGGATCAACAGTGTGCTGCACGTCAACTCCCGGCTGGCGCCGGGGACGGTCGTCCCGATCGGGTGGATCGCCGCCGGAGATCCGGCCGAGTTGTTCTCCCCGGACCGGCACGACGAGCTGTGGGACAAGCAGCGGGAGCTCGACTTCCCGGGCACCGTCTACGGGCTCCCGCGAGGGACCGGGATGCGCACCCTGATGGCCCGCCAGGCCGCTTACTACGGAGCCCACATGGACGATCGGCCGCTGAACGGCTGACATGGCGTGCCCGTGCACACGGCCGTTCAGGCACCGGCGCACACGGCCGTGATCACGCCTGAGCCTGGTGGTGGTGACACCAGGCTCAGCACACACTCCCTGCCCGGTCGTCCGCCCACCAGGATGACCGGCATGAACGGACCCACCACTTTGATCACCGGCGCGACCCAGGGCCTGGGCCGCGGAATCGCGTTCGACCTCGCACGCCGCGGCGGAACCGTGCTGCTCCACGGCCGTGACCGGGGACGCCTCGACGCGGTGGCGGCCGAGGTGCGGGCGACGGCACCCGAGGCCACCGTGCGCACCTACCTCGCCGACCTGGCGGATCTCCGCCAGGTGCAGGCGATGGCCGCCCGGATCCTGGCCGCCGAACCGCGGCTCGACGCACTGGTGAACAACGCCGTCGCCGGTGGCGGCACCGAGCCCTTGCGGCGCGAACTGAGCGCCCAAGGCCACGAGTTGCGTTTCGCCGTCAACCATCTGGCGCCGTATGCCCTCGTCCGTGGCCTGCTGCCCCTGCTGACGTCCTCGTCGCCCGCCCGCGTGGTCAACGTCGCCTCGATCGGGCAGGAACGCATCGACTTCGACGACGTCATGCTGGAGCGGGGCTACGAGGGGCTGCGCGCCTACTGCCGCAGCAAGCTCGCACTGATCATGGCCACCTTCGAACTGGCCGGGGAACTCGCCGGCACGGGTGTCACCGTCAACGCCCTGCACCCGGCGCACCTGATGGACACCCAAGGGGTGCGGGACTACGGCCTCACACCCGTCATCGGCGTCGAGGAAGGCGTCAGGCCGACCGTACGGCTGGTCACCGATCCGGAGGTGGCCGGCGTGACCGGCCGCTACTTCGACCGCTTCACCGACTCCGCTGCCCACGAGCAGGCTTACGACGCCGAGGCCCGCAAGCGCCTCATGGAACTGACGCACCGCCTCATCGGAGAGCCGCACAACGGGCAGTGAGCGGCTGCCGGGCCCGGGGGAGCCCGGCGGCCTCGGCCCGATGGGTGTCGTGTTCACGTAAATCTGGGAAACCGGCCACCACGCGGGCGGCCGCGTGACACCGGCCCACTGAAGACTTCCCGGCGGTTCGCAGACGAACAGCCAAGGAGGACCTTGTGGGCGTACGTCCCGTAACCCGGCGGCAGTTGCTCGGCTTCGGCGGCGCAGGTGCCGCCGCCCTGATGCTCGGCACCGGCGAGTGGGGCTCCGGCTCCGCGTTCGCCTCGCCGGTCATGAAGGACGATCCCTTCTCCCTCGGCGTCGCGTCCGGCGAGCCGTGGTCCGACGGTGTGGTGCTGTGGACGAGACTGGCCCCGGAGCCCTTCGCGCAGGACGGCATGGGCGGCATGCCGGACCGGCCGGTGCGCGTGCACTACGAGCTGGCCCACGACGAGCGGTTCCGGCGGGTCGTCCGCCGCGGCAGCGTCGTCGCCACACCGGAGCTGGCGCACTCGGTCCACCCCGAGATACACGGGCTGCTGCCGGACCGTGAGTACTACTACCGCTTCCGTGCCGGCTCGTACGTCTCACCCGTCGGCCGTACCAGGACCACCCCGCCGCAGTGGAGCACCCCCCGGGACCTGAAGTTCGCGTTCGCCTCCTGCCAGGCCTGGCAGGACGGCTACTTCACCGCCTACGAGCACCTGGCGCAGGAGGACCTCGACCTGGTGGTGCACCTCGGCGACTACCTCTACGAGTACGGCGTCAAGTCCAACAAGCGCGGGCAGGTCACCGACCCCAGGTTCCACACGGAGACGGTCGACCTCGCCCGCTACCGCCTCCAGTACGGTCTCTACAAGTCCGAGGCCCCGCTCCAGCAGGCACACGCCCGCTTCCCGTGGATCATGACCTTCGACGACCACGAGGTCGAGAACAACTGGGCCGACGGCATCCCCGAGAAGGACCAGGACCCGCAGGCGTTCACGCAGCGCAGGGCGGCCGCGTTCCAGGCCCTGTACGAGCACGCGCCGCTGCGCCGAGCCCAGTTGCCGCAGGGACCCGACGTGCAGATGTACCGCAGGCTCTCCTACGGCAGGCTCGCCGACTTCACGATGCTCGACACCCGGCAGTACCGCGACGACCAGCCCTGCGGCGACGGCGTCTCCGCCGACTGCGCCGACCGCTTCGCCCCCGACCGCAGCCTCCTCGGTGACCGCCAGCGCGACTGGGTCCTGAACGGCTTCAGCCGGTCCGCCGCCCGCTGGCAGGTGCTGGGCAACCAGGCGCCGATGGGCCAGACCGACCACGACCCGGGGCCGGGCACGACCGTCTGGATGGACCCCTGGGACGGCTACGTCGCCGAGCGGAACCGTCTCCTCGCGGAGGCGGACGGCCGGGGAGTGCGCAATCTCGTCGTCATCACCGGCGACCGCCACCAGAACTACGCCTGGGACCTCAAGCGCGACTACGAGGACCCCGGGTCGGCGACCGTGGGCAGCGAGTTCGTGGGGACGTCGATCACGAGCGGCGGCGACGGCGCCGACATGACGGCCGAGGGCACCAGGTTCCTCGCGGCCAACCCGCACATGAAGTTCTTCAACGGCCAGCGGGGCTACGTGCGGGTGCGTGTCGAACCCGAGCGCTGGACGAGCGACTTCCGCGTCCTGCCGTACGTGACCCGGCCGGGCGCTCCCGTCTCCACCCGGGCCGGCGTCGTCGTCGAGGACGGCGTACCGGGCGTCCAGGTCTGACGTGCGGCACCGCGTACCCGGACTGGCCGGGTACGCGGTGCGGTCGGGTATGAGGGAGCGGGCCGGACGGGCGCGTGGCACGGACCGGGCGCCTAGCCGGTGGCGCGTCCGGTGAGGAGATCGCGGACCCGGTCCACCATGCCCATGCCGGGAGCGAGCAGCTTGTTGGCCTGGGCGGTGTCCGGGGTGGAGGGGTGCGGACGGGTCGGGGCGCTCTGCTTGGCCCTGCGGACCTTGTCGCCCAGCTCCATCAGCAGGTCCCCGCTGCACGACTCGGCGAGCAGTGGGAACAGCCGCTTCTCCTCGTCGGCGACGTGCGAGGTCACGGCGGACTTCAGCTGGGTGATCAGGGTGTCGAACCGGGGATCGTCGGCCTGGCAGCCCTCGAGCTCCTTGAGCATGCGCTCGATCTGGGCGTGGTCGGAGATCTCCTCGTCCGCCAGGTCGTCGCCGTCGTCGACGAAGCGGCGGACCGCGGGATACAGGTACTCCTCCTCGGCGACGGAGTGCCGGACGAGTTCCTTGGTCAGTTCGTCCGCCAGCTCCCGGCGCCGCGCGTCTCCGGCGGCCTGGGCCTCGATCTCGGCGAACATCTGGTCGACCTCTCGGTGGTCGGCCGTCAGCTCCTGGATGACGTTCCCGCCGTGTGCCATGTCCTGGCGTCCTCTCTCGCTTGCTGCGAAGGATCCCCCCACGGGCGTGGCTGCCGCGCCTCATCGGCGACACTAACGCGCGTACCCCGCTCCGGCGCGCCCACAAGGCCTCGGACACCCTGCGGTTCCGCCACCGGCGGGAAGTTTCCCCGGCAGCCGTTACAGAGCTGTCGGACCGTCACAAGGCCCCGGCGGCAGGCCGTTCCCCGCCGCCCCACAGTTCGCGGGCGTACGGAGGTTCGGCCCCGGCCTTCGTGCAGGTGAGCGCCGCGGCCCTCGCCGCGAAGCCCAGCACCTCGCGCCAGCCGCCCGGCGACAGCGACCCGAGCGCTCCGGGCGAGAGCAGCTCCCGCTCGGCAAGGGCGTGCAGGAGCGCCGCGTTCACGGTGTCACCCGCCCCGATGGTGTCCACGACGCTGACCCGCTCGCCGGCGACGGAGAACCGGTCGCCACCCCGGGTGAGGACCGTGAGCCCGTCCCCGCCATGGGTGAGCACCACCGCCGCGGGTCCCGCCGCGAGCCACGCCCCGACGTCGGCCCCCAGCCAGTCGGCGTCCTCCTCGCTCAGCTTGAGCATCGATACGTGCGGGAGCCAGCTCCTGAACCGGGCACGGTAGGCGTCCGCGTCCGGAATGAGACCGGGCCGGATGTTCGGGTCGAGCGTGACGAAGACACCGCGCGCCGCCTCCCGCCGCATCAGCGCCTCGTACGCGCTCGCGCCCGGCTCGAGGACCAGCGAGCAGGTGCCGAGCGACAGGGCGCGTGTGGTGGCGGGCAGCTCGGGCGGCGCCGTGAACAGCCGGTCCGCGGTGCCCTCGACGTAGAAGGTGTAGGCCGCGGAGCCGCCGGGGCCGATCGCCGCGACGGCCAGCGTGGTGGGCTCGGGGCCACGCTGCACGAGCGCGGTGTCCACTCCCTCCTCCCGCAGCCGCCCGATCAGCGACTCGCCGAAGGCGTCGATGGAGATCCGGGAGCAGAAGCAGACGTCGGCGCCGAGCCGGCCGAGCGCGACGGCGGTGTTGTAGGGGCCGCCACCGCGTGCGGGCAGCAGCGGAGCCGGCAGCTCGCCGCCGGTCTGCGGCACGAGGTCGATCAGCGCCTCACCGGCGACGACGATCACCGAGCCTCCCCTTCGGTCCGGCCCGCGACGGGGGACCGGCCGGCGGCGGCCCGGACGATCGCTGCCGCCGCGGGGGCCGCGTCGAGCACCGGGTCCGTGGACCGCGCGGCGCGGCCGAGCATGAAGGCGCCTTCGAGCAGCGCGATCACCGACCGTGCCGTCGCGCGGGACTCGGCGATACCGAAGGAGCCGTAGAAGGCGGCGAGGGCGTCGGTCCAGGAGTCGAACACCTCCGCGGTCGCCACCCGCAGTGCCTCGTTGGTGCCCGCGATCTCCAGGGCGATCGTGGCGATGGGGCACGGGTCCGCGTAGTCGAGGTCGAGCAGGGTCTGGGCCGCCCTGGTGAACGCCTGGGCGGTCGTCTCGGCCGGGTCGGCGGCCCGGTCCTGGAACAGCTCGCCGATCAGCGCCAGGTAGGCGGCGCCCGAGGTGCGGACCACGTCCTCGCCGAGCTCCGTCTTGCCGCCGGGATAGAAGTGGTAGGCGGACCCGTAGGTCGCGCCCGCCGTCGCGAGGATCTGCTTCATGCCCGTGGCCGCATAGCCCTGACGCCGGAAGAGTTCGGTGGCAGCGGCCAGGATGCGCGCTCGTGTGTCGCCTGTCGTTCTCATCTCGGCTAGTCTCTCACTAGATCGATCGATCCAGTAGGGGGATGCTGATGAACGAGATCGAGCTGAGTGCCGGGATCGTTCAGTACACGGACACCGGCGGAAGAGGCGAGACCGTGGTGCTGTTGCACGGGCTCGGCTTCGACGAGTCGGTGTGGCAGGCGGTCGTCGACGGCCTCCGTGCCGACTTCAGGGTCGTGGTCCCCGTCCTGCCGATGGGGAGCCACCGCCGACCGATGCACCCGGACGCCGATCTGTCGGCGCAGGGCGTGGCGAACCTGCTGGCCGAGTTCCTCGAACGGCTCGACCTGCGGGACGTCACCCTGGTCCAGAACGACGCCGGTACGGCCCAACTGCTCGTCGGGGTGCGCGACGAGCGCGTCCACCGGCTGGTCCTCACCTCCTGCGAGGCGCTGGAGAACTATCCGCCCGGCGCGCAGGGCAGGATGCTGCAGTTCCTGAGCCGGGTACCCGGCGGCATCTTCCTGCTGCTGCAGTCCTTCCGGGTGCCTCTCCTCGTCCGGCTGCCCAACTCGCTCGGCGGCATGGCCCGGCACCCCATCCCGTACGAGCTGGTCCGCCGCTGGTACGGCCCTCTGCTCACGGACAGGAGGATCCGGCGGGACTTCGCCGCCTTCCTCCGCAGCACTCGGAAGGACACCTACCTGCGGGCGGCGGAGCGGCTGCGCGGCTTCCGGGGTCCCGCGCTCGTCGCGTGGGGCGCGGAGGACCGCATGATGCCGCACTCGACCGGCCGCCGGCTCGCCGCCCTGCTGCCGCGGGGCGAGTACGTCGAGATCCCGGACGCCCGCACCCTCGTCCAGCTCGACAACCCCGCCGCCCTCTGCGCGGAGCTGCGCCGGTTCATCAAGGAGTCACCCGGCCCATGCCGCCAGGACCCCGCCGGCTGAAACAGCGGTGCGTCCGGTGCTGACCGGGTGGCGGGTCAGGCGGGGGCGCCGGGGTCCGTCCTGCGGGGACCCGGTGCGGCCGGACCGTCACCCTCGGTGCGGGCCGTGCCCGGGCGATCGGTGATCATGCGGCCGACCACCGCGCCCAGGTGGATGATCACCCCTACCGCCACCAGCCAGGAAATGATGATCATGACGACGCCGATGGGGCCGTACCGCTGTTCGTTCGCCACGATCGATGCCGAGAAGTACAGCGTGGAGAACAGGCCCAGGCCTGACCAGCACACGCCGGTGGCCAGCGCCGTGGGCAGGAGGGTGCGCCACCGTACTGCGCCGGAGAGGAGGACCCAGACCGTGCCCCACCAGAAGGCGACCGCCCAGACCCATCCGGCCAGACTCCTGAGAGGCAGCCCTCCGGTCACACGGCCCAGTGCCGCTTGGACGGCGCTGAAGACCAGCAGGCACACGAGCCAGACCACTTGGACCGCGACGTCGCGCCATCCCCGGCCAGGGACGTCGAAGAGCAGCCGGTACCAGCTCTGCAGAGTTCCCGCCACGGCCATGGCCCCCAGTGCCATCAGGAAGCCGCTCACCACCGTCACGGTGTTCGAACCGGGCCCGGGAACGATGAGCGACGTCACCGCCTGCGCCGCCTCCTGGTTCAGCCCCAGCCACTGGATGACGACCGTCGCGGAGTCACGGCCCGCCGCCTCCGTGAGGACGATGAGCATGGGGAAGAAGCACAGCAGCGCGAGTGCGGCCAGCTGAAGCGCGTGATTGAAGAAGTCGGCCTCGGTGAGCCGGCTCCACATGTCACCCCACAACCTGGCCGGCCGGCTCTCCCTGAGGCGCCGGATCGCCTGCGACGCCCACTGCCCGGCCTGTAGCGGACCCTTGCGCCTGCGGTGAGCCTCGCCTCCCATGAAGGCATTGAAACCCGCGGCTCCCCGCCTGTCGCGCTGCCGTGCCTTTCAGGCATGGGACGTCGTCCTGCGTCCGGACGCTCGGCCTCGCCCGTCCCGCCGGGGTACCGACACTGTGCCGCTGATGGCAGATCACCCGCCTGGCCACCGCCGTTGCGCTGCACGAACCGGGTGATCGTCAAGACTTCCTGGCGGCGATCGCCGCCCTCACCCGAACCGGGTGAGGCGTGCGGCCGGCCGCTGACGGCAGTCTCGGAGTGCGCACCGTAAGCGCTGAACCGAGAGGGATGACGCACAATGTGTCGGTGGCTGTCGTATTCGGGAAGTCCTCTGCTTCTCGACACCATCCTGTACGAGCCCGCGCACTCGCTGATCGACCAGAGCCTGCACTCCCGCCTCGGCGTCGAGACGACCAACGGCGACGGCTTCGGCGTCGGCTGGTACACACCGGACGCCGACGTCGGCACCCCTGGCGTTGTCCGCGATGTCGGCCCCGCGTGGAACAACCGCAATCTCCGGGAGATCTCCAGCCACGTCAGGTCTCATCTGTTCTTCGCGCACATACGAGCCTCGACGGGCACGGCGGTCCAGCAGACGAACTGCCATCCCTTCCGGCACGGCAACTGGATGTGGATGCACAACGGTGCCGTGGCCGGCTTCCCCGCGATACGCAGGGATCTCTGCCTGGCCGTGGATCCCCCGCTGTTCACCGACATGGAAGGGTCCACGGATTCGGAAGTGATGTTCTTCCTCGCGCTCACCTTCGGATTGCGGGACGACCCTCCGCACGCCGTGGCCCGCATGGCCGGATTCATCGAGCACACGGCCCGCGAGCACGGAATTCCCGCACCACTCCAGATGACCGTCGCCACGACCGACGGCGCGAGCGTCTGGGCGTTCCGCTACGCCAGCCAAGGCGACGCCCGATCGCTGTACTACAGCAGCAGGGTGGAATCGCTTCAGGCACTGCACCCGGACGTCTCGTTTCTCCGGGGCCTGTCCCCGGAGACCCGCCTCATCGTGTCCGAGCCGCTGGGCGATCTTCCAGGAGCCTGGAACGAGGTTCCTGACCACAGCTACGGTGTCGTCCGAGCAGGCGCCGATGAGTTGCGCCCGTTCGCGCCGGCTTAGACCGCCCCCGGCGCAGGAGCCCGACCCCGGTGTTCCGTGGTGCGGTGATTTTTCATTTCGGCGCGGCGGGGCCCACGGGGGCCGGTGTCCTGCCCGCCGCCGGACGCAGGGTCACCCCCGGCGGGTGATCCGCTCGCACCGCCGGAGTGATGAGGTGGATGCCTGGAGGCGTGCGCCACATCCGGACGGCTCGCGGTCGGCCCGGCGTCGGTCGTCGTGGTCCTGGTGGGCGTCGCGTGGATCCCGGCGGGCGCGATCCGGGCGGGCTGCGGCGGCAGGAGCGTGAACCGCCGCCGTAGGAGGCCCAACGGCACGTGGACATCCGTCCAGGAGGTGTGCAGCCATGGCGATACCGAGCACGTTCGCGACCGCTTCCTCAGCGGCTCCCTCCGTGGCCGAGAGGGCTGCTCACGGCCGTCGCGCGCGCAGGCGTGCCTCGCGCTCGTGCCACGGCTGGTTCGAGGCGGACGCGGGACGGCCCGACCCCGTGGCAGTGGTTGAGCGGCAATCGGCTTCGCGCCTGCCCGAGTTGGTGCCCATCCGCTACGGCCGGATGCTGGAGTCCCCGTTCCGCTTCTACCGCGGTGCGGCAGCGATCATGGCAGCCGACCTCGGTTGCCTGCCGAACACCGGGCTGACGGTTCAGCTCTGCGGAGACGCCCACCTGCTCAACTTCCGGCTGCTGGCCTCTCCCGAGCGACATCTGGTCTTCGACATCAACGACTTCGACGAGACCCTGCCCGGTCCGTTCGAATGGGACGTCAAGCGGTTGGCGGCCAGTTTCGCGATCGCCGGCCGGGCCAACGACTTCCCGGTCAAGGAGCAGAACAGCGCGGTGGCGGCGTGCGTGAAGGCGTACCGGCAGCGGATCCGGGAGTTCGCCGGCATGCGCACCCTGGACATCTGGTACGCCCAGGACGACATCGACCGCATGCGGCTGTTCGCCTCGTCGATGAGCAAGGAGGCCCGTCGCCGCACCGCCACGGCGACAGCGCGAGCCCGTGAGCGCACCCATCTCCAGGCCTTCGCGCAACTCACCCGCGTCACGGCGGAGGGCCGACTGCTCGCACCGGACCCACCGCTGGTCACTCCGCTCCGGGACCTGGTCACGGAGCCCTCCGAGAACGAGCAGCGACAGCTCACGACCCTCCTGGACACATACGAGCGGACCCTCTCGTCCGAGCGCCGGCACCTGCTGCGCAAGTACCGCCTGGTCGACATGGCCCGCAAGGTGGTGGGCGTCGGCAGTGTCGGGACGCGCTGCTGGATCCTGCTCCTGCTCGGCAGGGACGACGACGACCCGCTGCTGCTCCAGGCCAAGGAGGCACAACGGTCCGTCCTCGCCGACCACACGGGCGGCGAGAGCTACGACAACGAGGGCCGCCGGGTGGTGGCGGGGCAGCGGCTGATCCAGACGACCAGCGACATCTTCCTGGGCTGGACGCACGTGGTGGGCCTCGACGGGCAGGGGCGGGACTTCTACGTGCGCCAACTGCGGGACTGGAAGGGCATCGCCAGGCCGGACACCATGGATCCCGGCCTGCTCCGCCTGTTCGCCCAGCTGTGCGGTGCCTGCCTGGCACGTGCCCATGCCCGCTCCGGCGACCCCGTCGCCATCGCCGCGTACCTGGGCGGGAGCGACCGCTTCGACCGCGCCCTCGCCGGATTCGCCCAGGCCTACGCCGACCGGAACGAACGGGATCACGAGGCACTCGGCGCCGCGGCCCGCTCGGGCAGGATCAGCGTCGAAAGCCGCTGACCCCGCGCGACGCTCGTAGCACCGACGGGGAGGGCGGCGTCGGCCTCGCGGCGGTTGCCGGCGCGGCAGGCTCGGCAGGCGGACGCGGTAGCGGGGGGCCGTCCGGGTGGTCAGGGCCGGCGCCTGTGACGACGGATGCGGCGGCCGTCCCGGATCCCGGGACAGCCGCCGCCTTACGCCCCCGTGTCCTACGTCAGGGGCTCGATCCAGATGTTGCGGTAGCGGACCTTGCTCCCGTGGTCCTGGAGGCGGATCGGGCCCGCGGCCGGCCCCTCCGCTGCTCCACCCCCGGTCGTGCCCGCCACGGCCACGTCGTCATGGACCGTCGTGCCGTTCCACACCACGGTGACGCGGGCGTCCTGTGTCTTCCTGCCCGCCTCGTCGAAACGCGCCGCGCGGAAGGTGATGTCGTACGTCTGCCAGGTGCCCGCCGGTTTCGCCGCGTTGACGTCCGCGGGCTTTCGCTGGTAGATCGCGGCTGCTCCGTCGATCTTGGGCGTCGTCACACCGTAGGAGTCGAGCACCTGGATCTCGTAGCGGTCCTGCAGGTACACACCGCTGTTGGCCCGGTCCTGTCCCGTCACGTCCGGCGGGAGCACGGGCAGCCAGAACTCGACGTGCAGTTTGAAGTCGCCGAACGCCTGCTTGGTGCGGATGTCTCCGCAGCAGACCTCCATCGCGCCGTCCGTCAGAGGCCACTGCGCGGTGCGCCCGTCCGTCTGCTGCCAGGCCGACCGGTCCGCCCCGTCGAACAGGACCACGCGGCTTCCGTGGGGATGGACGGTGATCATGTCGAGGTTGACGTGCCCGGTGTCGCCGCTGTCGTACCGGTAGGTGATCGTGTTGGCGCCGGCGCGCAGCGGCAGTTGTTCGGTCCGGGTGGACCATTTGTTCCACTCGCCGGTGCTGAGCAGCTTCGACTGCCCGATCCTGCTGCCGTTGACGTACACGCTCACGGTCTTGGTGCCGGTGAAGGGATGCGGCCCGTTGGCGTAACGCAGACCGACGTCATAGGTGCCGGCCTCGTCGACGTCCACGTCGAAGGTGGTCGAGGCGCCCTCGGTGCCGTATCCGTCGACGAAGCCGCTGCCGGAGTGACCGGCGTGCTCCGTGTCCGTGCCGGCGCCGCCCGCGAGCCGTGCCTCCTCGGCCTCGTAGAGCGTGACCTTCGGTCGACTTCCAGGCATGGCATTCAGTGTGTACCAGGCCTCCGTGCTCCACAGCGCCTCGCCGCTCGCGGAGCTGAACGGGCGGGGCGAGCGCACATGGACCACTCGATCGGGCTTGAGGCCGGGGATGACCAGCGTGACCTTCTTGCGGTCGGCGGACAGTGCGGCGGACTGCACGGTCAGCTTCTCCTCGTCCACCTTCGGGCCGCCGTACGAGGGTGTGGGGACGTAGCGCCACTGTTCGACCTGGTACCGGGCGGCCAGCGTGTCGGCCGTGGCCTGGGACAGCGGCTGGGTGTACTCCAGCTCGAAGCCGTCGCCCTTGGCGCGCATCGCCAGGATGTCGAAGGCGTCCTCGCCGTTCGGTGTCAGCTTCTGCAGCCCATGGGTGAGCTTGCCCTCCTGGCCCCAGTTGCCTCCCGCGCCCAGACCGCCGGCGTAGATGGCGCCGTCCGGGCCCTGGCTGATCCGGTTGACGCCCGCCTCGAGCCCCTGGGTGTGCCGGAACACGGCGCCCTGGTCCTGGCCCTTGACCTTCTCCAGGAAGGCGCGCTGGAGGCCGCCGTAGGTGACGTCGCCGAACAGCAGCTGCCCCGCGTAGGGGCCCTCCGTGAGGTGGAGCGGTGTGCTGGGCGAGTTCGCGATCTCGTTCTGCGGAAGCCACAGCACGGGCTTGCTGACCGGATTGGCGTCGAAGGGGCCGTCCGGGTTCGTGAAGTGGTTGAAGAAGCGGTCCTGCTTGATCCGTACCAGTTTGGAGGCCGGCAGCCAGCCGCCCTGGTTGTCCGTGACGAAGATGTCGCCGCCGGGGCCCCAGCCGATGCCGTTCGGGGTGCGCAGACCGCCCGCGACGTACGACACCTCGCCCGTCTTCGCGTTCACCTTGACCGTGGTGCCGCGGTTGCGCGCGGGCTGCGGATCGGTCGTCGCGCCGCCGTAGTTGATGGCCACCGACAGGTTGAGGTAGAAGAACCCGTCGCGGTGGAGCAGGCCGAAGGCGAACTCGTGGAAGTTCCCGCCGAAGGGCCAGGTCGCCACCGTACGCCGTTCGTCGATGACATCGTCCCCGTCGACGTCGCTGAGCTCCGTCAGTTCGTGCTTCTGCGACACGTAGATCTTGCCGTCGACGACCTTGATGCCCATCGGTTCCTTGAGGCCGCTCGCGACTTTCTTGACCGTCACCTTGTCCGGCCCGGTGTCATGGGTGACATTGCCGAGGAGGTAGACCTCGCCCGCGGTGTTGTCGGTACCGCCCCATGTGGTGACGGCGAGCCGGCCGTCGGGCAGCCAGTCCATGCCGGTGATCTGCGGCTCGAAACCGGCGGGCCGGAGGTCGGTCAGGTCGTAGCCGGGGTGGACGCCGGTCAGCGGCAGGCCGTCGCCGGGGGAGTCGGTGCCGCTCTCGCACTCCTTGCGGCCCGGCGCGGTCACGCGTACGACACCGGCGTCGGTGCTCAGGACCGAGTTCGGCACGACGGAGAAGCCGGAAGCGCCGGGGGGCCGCCAGGCGAGGGTGATCTGCTGGCCGCCGGTGCGGTCGAAGTGGTCGATCCGCAGCGCGTGGTGACCGGCGGTCAGCTCGACCGTGCCGTCCTTGGGTTCGGCGCCGTGCAGGCCGTCGTGGTCGATGACCGGCCTGTCGTCGATCAGCAGCCGTGAGCCGTCGTCGCTGGTCAGCCGGAAGGTGTAGGAGCCGTCCTGGGGAACGTCGATGTTGCCGATCACCTGGGACACGAAGTGGTCGCCGGCGCCGAAGTCGTCGGTGGAGCTCCAGTCGATCGTGGGCATCAACTTGTCCACGTTCGGCGTCTGTCCCGGCTTGATGGAGCAGATCTTGCTCATGGGCAGCTGTATGTCGAAGACGCGCAGCGTGACGCCGGGTTCCTGCGGTGGCAGGTCCTGCGCGGCGCCGGCCGCTGCGGAAGCCGGCGGCGATATGAGGCAACCGGCCAGGAACGAGGCGGCGACCAGGCCGGTCACCCGTCTGCGAAGTCGTTGGTGCAGCCGTGGATTCATGCATCCTCCCGGGCTCCCTGGCGGCGGGAGCACGTAACGGTGGTGAACGTGGACCACAACGCGGGGCGCGATCGGCCGATGCCGATCCGGAGGTTCGAATGAACGCAGTGCGGAGGAACGCGGTACAGATGGAAGCGGTGCGGAGAGCCGGAAGCTCACAGGAGCGCGCCGCAAACCCTAGGAGCCTTTTGCTGATGCTGTCCATACTTCGTCATCACTGAGAACAAACTTCGCCGTCGCAGAGGTGAAGTGACGGCGTGTCGGCTCGACCCTGGGGCCTGAGCGAACAAAGTTGACGAGTTGTCACTTCTTGCGCGCGAGCCGGTTCGATGCTTGTTCTTGTTCGTAACGGCGCGCTTACGAACATCCATTGACACCCGAGTGTCCATCCCGCCAGAGTCTTCCCCGCCAGTGATGCCGATCGCGGACCGAGGAGCGTTCCATATGCCCGAAATTCCCGCAGTCTCACGCCGCTTGCTCCTGGGAGGAGCCATCGCCACCGGCGCACTCGCGGCCGGTGTCGGCTCCGCACAGGCCGCCCCTCTCACCGAGGCCGCCACCGCCGTCGACCCCGCACCGCGGCGCAGGCCGGGCCAGAAGTCGATGATCGACGTCGCCTTCGAGCCCTACCGGACCGTCCGTGTGGGAGTGATCGGACTCGGCAACCGGGGCCACGGGATGAGCGAGGGCTGGTCCGTCGTCCCCGGCTGCACCGTCACCGCCGTCTGCGACATCCGTGCCGAGCGCGCCAAGCGCACCGCCGACCGGCTGGTCGCCACGGGCAAGCCGCGTCCCGCCGAGTACGGCGGCTCGGACGAGTCGTTCGCCCGGATGCTGGAGCGCGACGACATCGACCTCGTCTACATCGCCACGCCCTGGGAGTTCCACTACCAGCAGGGCAGGGCCGCGCTGCTGGCCAGCAAGCACGTCATCGTCGAACTGCCCATCGCCACCGGACTGGACGAGCTCTGGGACCTCGTCGACACCTCGGAACGGACCCGCAGGCATCTGATCCTCTCCGAGAACTGCAGTTACGGCCGCAACGAGCTGGCCATGCTGAAGATGGCGCACGAGGGGCTCTTCGGCGACGTCACCAACGGGCACGGCGGCTACCTGCACGACCTGCGGGCCCTGCTGTTCTCCGACACCTACTACACCGACGCCTGGCGCCGCCTGTGGCACACCCGCAGCACCGCCTCCTTCTACGCGATGCACGGTCTGGCGCCGATCGCCGCGGCCATGGACATCAACCGCGGGGACCGTATGACGGTGCTGCGCGCCACCGCGACCGAACCCAAGGGACTCGCCGACTACCGGGAGCGCTTCGTGCCGCGCTCGCACCCGTCATGGCAGGAGACCTACATCAACGGCGACCTGGTCACCTGTCTGATCGACACGGCCAAGGGCCGGGTCATCAGGGCCGAGCACGACGTCAGCTCACCCCGGCCGTACAGCCGCATCAACTCCCTCGCCGGCAGCCGGGGCATCTTCGAGGACTACGCGGGCACCTCGACGACCGGCGGACGCATCTACGTCGAGCCCGACCACGGCGGGCACTCCTGGCGCGACTTCGACACCTACCGCAAGGAGTTCGACCACTGGCTCTGGAAGAAGATCGGCGACGACGCCGCGAACAACGGCGGCCACGGCGGCATGGACTACGTCCTGCAGTGGCGCACCGTCCAGCTGATGCGGGCGGGACTGGTCCCCGACATCGACGTCTACGACTCCGCCGCCTGGTGCGCGCCGGTGCCGCTCAGCGTCAAGTCCCTGGCCGCCGGCGGCCGTCCGGTCGAGGTTCCCGACTTCACCCGGGGCTCCTGGGTGAATCTCCGCACAGGTCTGGACTCCCGTACCTCAGAGATGCCCCCCGTCGCCTGAGTTCACCGCTCAGGCGGACCGACAGAAGGAGCAGACAGTGAGATCAGCCGGACGGATAGCTTCTCTCAGAGCCATGGCGGTGGCGGCGGCACTGCTCGTTCCCGCGCCCGCCGCGGCCGCCGCCGAACCGGAGCCCGCGCCGGATCCGGCACGGACCGAGGTGACGATAGCGCCCGTCGACCTCGCGGGCCCGGCCATCTCGACGGTGAAGGTGACCGTCAAGAACGCCGGACCCGACCGTATGCGGTCCCTGAGGGTGTCGTTCGCCGGGCCGGTGGGCTGGGCGGTCCAGCCCTCGGTCCGCAGCGTGGACGGCACATTCGCCGCCGGCGCCACGGCCGCCGCCGAGTTCCGCATCCAGGTGCCGGAGCCGCGGTCCGGATTCACCGTGCGGACCTTCACCGCCACGGCGACCTACAAGGGCGGCGACGGAGCCGGAACGGCGACGGCGACCCGCTCCCAGCGCAGCGGCACACCGCTGGCGGACCTGGCGGACGCCTACAACAACGTCGGCGTCACCGACGAGAGCAACACCAAGCCCGGCAACTACGACGGCGGCGGCAACAGCTTCTCCGCCCAGAAGCTCGCCGCCGTCGGCCTGACCCCGGGCGCCACGGTACGGGCGCTGGGTGCCGAACTGACCTGGCCGGAGGCTGCCGCGGGGACCAAGGGCAACGTCTCGAGTGCCGGCCAGGCCGTCACCCTGAGCGGCCGGGGCAGCAAGCTGGTCTTCCTCGGCTCCGGTGTCGGCAGCGGCGCGACCGGAACGGCCACCGTCTACTACAAGGACGGCAGCACCGGCACCGGCTCGTTCGGCTTCCCCAACTGGTCGTTCGACCCGGCGAACGCCCACGGCGCGACGCTGGTCGCGTCCTCCGACGGCCGTAACCGGCAGAGCGGATACGGGAACGCGGGGATCGCCTACCGCATCTTCGCCCACTCGATCCCGCTCGACGCGGCCAAGGAGGTCGACTTCGTGGTCCTGCCCGGCAACGGGAACATCCACGTCTTCGACATGGCCGTCGCTCCCTGACAACCCCGGCCTCGCTCCCCGGGCCCGCCGCGCATCAGGCGGGCCCGGGGACCGCGGGCTCAGACGGCGTGGACCTTGATGCCCGCCTCACTGAGCCGGGCCGCCATCTCGGAGGGGAGCGCGGAGTCGGTGACCAGCACATCGACGCGGTCCAGGCCGCAGATCCTTGCGAAGGCACGCCGGCCCATCTTGGACGAGTCGGTCGCCACGACGACCCGGCGCGCCCGCTCCGCGAAGAGCCGGCTGATGCTCGCCTCGTCCTCCTGATGCGTCATCAGCCCCAACTGGGGATCCACTCCGTCGACCCCGAGGACGGCCACGTCCAGGACGACCTCGTTCAGCACGCCCACGGTCAGCGGGCCGACGAGCTCGTAGGTCTGCGGCCGGGCGACACCCCCGGTGACCACGATCTTGATCTGGGGGCGTACGGCCAGCTCGCCCGCGATGTTGAGCGCGTTGGTGACGACGGTCAGCGAAGGCGCGGTCACGTCGGACAGATCCCGCCGCCCACCGCCGGCGGCCCGGAGCGCCAAGGCCCGCGCCACTTCGGTCGTGGTCGTGCCCCCGTTGAGGCCCACGACATCCCCCTCGCCGATCAGCTCCGCGACGGCCGCGGCGATGCGCTGCTTCTCGGAGGCGTGCCGGGAGGACTTGTAGCGCAGAGGAAGCTCGTAGGAGACGCCGTGCGCGACGGCGCCGCCGCGGGTACGCACGAGCATCTGCTGCTCCGCGAGCTCGTCGAGGTCCCTTCTGATGGTGGCGGGCGACACCTCGAGAGTCGTCGCGGCCTCCTCGACCTCCAGCTTGCCCTCGGCGGCCAGCAACTCCAGCAATCTGCTCCACCGCTCGTGCTTGGACATGTGTGGGACTCCTCCGGGGCCTGGATCCTGCGCTCTCACACGCTAAGGGACGCGGAGCGGCCACTTGCCCGAGGGGAGCATGCTGCTGGATACTGCGCAATGATGTGCTTGTAATTGCTCGGAACTTCGTCCAATCACGCAGAATCATGCATGTGCCGCTGGATCGGTGCAAGGAAGCCCGCACCGGGCCGTCCTTGTCCCCGTACGACGTCCCGCCACCCCTCACGAAGGAGTTCGTCACCTTGTCACCCCACGGTTCCTCCCGTACCTCGGCCGAGATCGCTTCCCAGCCCGACGTCTGGCGCCGGGCGGCCCGGTCGCTCCCGCGACATGCCGCCGCCCTTCCCCGCCGGGGCGAGCGCGTCGCGGTCATCGGCTGCGGAACCTCCTGGTTCATGGCCCAGTCCTACGCCGTGCTCCGCGAGAGCGGCGGCCACGGTGAGACGGACGCGTTCGCGGCCTCCGAGTTCCCGCACCACCGCCGCTACGACCGCGTCCTCGCCATCACCAGGTCGGGCACCACGACCGAGGTCCTGGACCTGCTGCGGCGGGTGAAGGGCACCGTGCCCACCGGCGCGATCACCGCCGACCCCACGACGCCCGTCATGCAGGCGGCCGACGAGGTGGCGGTCCTGGACTTCGCCGACGAGGAGTCCGTCGTCCAGACCAGGTTCGCCACCGCCAACCTCGCGCTGCTGCGCGCCCATCTGGAGGCGGAGGGCGCCCTGCCCGAGGGCGTACGCCCCCTCGACCGGGCGATCGAGGACGCCGAGCGGGCCGTTCTCGAGCCCCTCGACCCCGAGGTGTGCGCCGCCGAGCAGTTCACCTTCCTCGGAACCGGCTGGACCTACGGCCTGGCGCTCGAGGCCGGGCTGAAGATGCGTGAGGCGGCGGGCGCCTGGACCGAGGCGTACCCGGCGATGGAGTACCGGCACGGGCCGATCAGCATCACCGGCCCGGGGCGCGTGGCATGGGCCTTCGGCCGGCTCCCGCACGGCCTCGCGGACGACGTCGCGGGGGTCGGCGGCACGCTGGTCGCCGGCTCCACGGACAGCGCCGAGGGCCTGGACCCGCTCGCCGACCTCGTTCGCGCCCAGCGCCTCGCGGTCGCGCTCGCCGAAGCGCGCGGCCACAACCCCGACCGGCCCCGCAATCTCACCCGGTCCGTCGTCCTCGAGGACAGCCATGCCTGAGGCGCACGACCGCCGTTCCCGTACGACCGTAACCGTGGAGGAAGTCCATGCCGCTCACGCCCACTGAGGACATCGTCCGCTCCGCAGTCCAAGGCGGTGTGGGCGTCGGAGCGTTCAACGTCGTGCAGCTCGAGCACGCGGAGGCCATCGTCGCCGGCGCGGAGGCTGCCGGCACGCCCGTGATCCTCCAGGTCAGCGAGAACACCGCCCGCTACCACGGGGCGCTGGAACCGATTGCGCTCGCGACCCTCGCCGTCGCCCGCGCCTCGAGCGCCCCCGTCGCCGTCCACCTCGACCACGCACAATCGCCGGACCTCGTGCACCAGGCCGTCGAACTCGGGTTCACCTCCGTCATGTTCGACGCGTCGAAGCTGCCCTACGACGAGAACGTGGCCGCGACGGCGGAGATCACCGCCCACTGCCACGCCCGTAACGTCTGGGTGGAGGCGGAGCTCGGCGAGGTCGGCGGCAAGGACGGCGCGCACGCGCCCGGCGTACGCACCGACCCGGCCGAGGCACGCGAGTTCGTCGCCGCCACGGGCGTCGACGCCCTCGCGGTGGCCGTCGGCAGCTCGCACGCCATGCTCACCCGGGACGCGGTCCTCGACTTCGCGCTGATCACCCTGCTGCGGGACAGCGTGAGCGTCCCGCTGGTGCTGCACGGATCCTCCGGCGTCGGGGACGAGGGACTCACGAAGGCCGTCGCGGCCGGCATGACGAAGGTCAACGTCTCCACCCACCTCAACAAGGCGTTCACCCACGCCGCGCGGGCCTACCTGGACGCCCATCCGGAGACCGCCGACCCCCGCAAGTACCTCGGCCCCGCCCGGGACGCCGTCGCCGAGGCCGTGGCCGGGCTGCTGGCCGTCCTGCACGGGGAGCGCTCGGGCGGGCACGCGGCGACGGGAGCCGCGGTCACGGCAGTGGCGTCCCGCCCGTCGCGTTGACGATCTCGGCCGTGATGTAACCGGCCTGCGGGGAGGCGAGGAAGACGTACGCGGGCGCCATCTCCGCAGGCTGTGCGGGCCGGCCGAACAGCGACTTCTTGCCGAACTCGGCGGTGTCCGGCATGGTCGCGGGAATGAGCGGCGTCCAGACCGGCCCGGGCGCCACCGCGTTGACGCGGATCCCGTCGGACGCCACCATCTGCGCCAGACCCTGCGTGAAGGTGACGATCGCGCCCTTCGTCATCGCGTAGTCGAGCAGGTGCGGGCTCGGCTTGTAGGCCTGCACCGACGTGGAGTTGATGACGCAGCCGCCCCGGGGCATGTGGGGCAGGGCCATCTTCGACACCCAGAACATGCCGTAGAGGTTGGTGCGCATGACGCGGTCGAACTGGTCCGTGGTGATCGCGCCGATGCCTTCCGGCTGCGACATCTGGTAGGCGGCGTTGTTGACCAGGATGTCGATGTGCCCGAACTCGGCCACGGCTCGGTCGACGAGCCGCCGGCACTGCTCCTCCTCGCGGATGTCGCACGGCACCGGCACCGCCTTACGACCCGCGTCCACGATCAGCCGCCGTGTCGCCTCCGCCTCCTCCGTCTCCTCCGGCAGATGGGTGAACAGCACATCGGCGCCCTCACGCGCGAAGGCGAGCGCCACCGCGCGGCCGATGCCCGAGTCGCCGCCCGTCAGCACGGCCTTCAGATCACGCAGCAGACCGCTGCCGCGATAGCTCTCCTCGCCGTGATCCGGCGGCGGGTCCATGGGACCCGTCCAGCCCGGGTGCTGCTGCTCCTGCTTCGGGAACTCCGGCTCCGGGTGCTTGGCCCCCGGATCCCTGGCCTCCTGGTTCTCCTCGGGCACGGCCGACTCCTCCCTTGCTGCGGATGTGTGCTCGGCGGGTTACCCCGCCTACCCTCCGGTGCGGCAGGAATGCCCGCAAACGGGACGGAGGAGACTGCTCGGTCCGCTCGGCGGCTGTGTCACCGGTGACTCGCGCGTGGGCGGGCCCCACCCGGTACGGGAAGACCGGATCACCGCGTCATGGCCTTGCCAGGGGCGGGCCGGTGGGGGCGGGGGCCGTCCGCCGCGGAGGGCCGGGTGGTGAAGGGGGTGGACCGGTCGCCCGGCGCCGTTCGCGGGCCCGGCCGCGCCTCGCGTGCCGGCCGCCCGAGCGGGGGCCGGGCTGCGGGGCCTCGGCTTGCGGGGCCCTGGGCGGGAACAGGCTCTCCTCGTAGCGGTCCAGTGCGAGCACCAGCCCGAGGAGCAGAGCCGGCAGCAGCAGCGCGACCACCATCGCCACGGCGCCCGCGGGGCCCGCTGTCACGGCAACGGCTCCGTGTCCGGGAGCGGACAGCCGGCCTGCAGGTCTCTCGCCCCCGCTCCCGGACGGCGGGCCACGAACGCGGCGCGGTCCAGGAAGTGAATGCGCTGCGTGGGCTGCTGCGGCAGCCGTGCTATGTCTGCCATGACAGTGCGCCTGCCCCGCCCGGCCCCGCTTACGCGGCGGCCGCACCGCGCCGGCCGGCGTCCGGGCGTTCGCGGCTTCCGTGGCGGGGGTGATGCGCCGGCGAGGCATCGAGCTCCCGTGAGCGGGCACACGACAGATCTCGAACTCGGCGGGGAGTGGTGAACATGCGCACTGTGGGCGTGGAGGAGGAGCTGCTCCTCGTGGATCCGGACTCGGGCGAGCCATGTGCCCTGGCCGGGGCGGTGCTCGCTTCCGCTGAGCGGGAGAGCGGCGACGGCCAGGAGGTGTTCGAGGCGGAGCTCCAGCGTGAACAGCTCGAGTTCGCCACGCATCCGCAGGAGTCGATGGACGATCTCGCGGACGAGATCGACCGTCGCCGCGCCGAAGCCGCCCACCACGCCGAACGCCTCGGCGCGGCGGTCGCCGCGCTGGCCACCTCGCCGCTGCCGGTCAGCCCGTCGCTGTGGGGCGGCGAGCGGTACGGCTGGATGGCGGAGGAGTTCGGCCTGACCACCCAGGAACAGCTCACCTGCGGGTGCCACGTCCATGTGGCGGTCGAATCGGACGAGGAAGGCGTCGCGGTCCTCGACCGCATCCGCCCCTGGCTCCCGGTCCTCGTGGCGATCAGCGCGAACTCACCGTTCTGGCAGGGCAAGGACAGCGGCTACTCCAGCTACCGCAGCCGCGTCTGGGCCCGCTGGCCGTCGGCGGGTCCGGTGGAACTGTTCGGGTCCGCCGACCGCTACCACGAGCAGGTCGAGGCGATGGTCGGCACCGGGGCCCTGCACGATCAGGGAATGATCTACTTCGACGCCCGGCTCTCCCACCGGTACCCCACCGTGGAGATCCGTGTGGCGGACGTCTGCCTGGACCCGGGGACCACGGTGCTCGTCGCCACGCTCGTCCGCGGGCTGGTGGAGACGGCGGCACGTGAGTGGCGGGAGGGTCTGCCGCCCGTGCCGCACGGTGTCGGCCTGTTGCGGCTCGCGGCGTGGCGCGCGAGCCGCTCCGGACTGGAGGAGCGGCTGATCCACCCGCTCACCATGCGCCCGGAACCGGCCGACGACGTCGTACGGGTGCTGCTCGATCACGTCGGCGACGCCCTGAAGGACACCGGCGACGCGGACCGCGCCGCCGAGGCGGTCGCCGCGCTGCACGCGGACGGTAACGGCGCCCGTTTCCAGCGCGACGTGCTGCACCGGACGGGAAGCCTGCGGGACGTGGTCACCGCCTGCGTGCGCAGGACCGCCGGTCACTGACTCCGCGGCCCGGATCCGTACGTGTCACGGTCGCCCGCCGTCGGAGCGGACCCGAGGCGGCACCGCCACTGTCCAGGGCGCGCGGCGGACGTGCGGCGGCAGGAGAACCGGAAGGCACGGACCCGCCGCGCCGAAGAGGCATGGATCTCCGCTCCTGGGGCATACGCCCATCGGGCCCCGCCGCGCATCCCCCGTCGCGGCGGGGTCTCCCTCTGCCCCGGGTCAGCCGCGGGTCAACCGCTCCGGCGGGCGGTCACCAGGAGGTACTCCCACTCCATGGCGAATTTTCCCGAGCCGGAGCCGTGCTCGCGGGCCAGTTCGGCGAGCGCGCGGTCCAGTTCGGCGACCCGGTCCGGGGAGTCGGCGATGTTCCGGTAGACGGCGATGGTCGGCCCGTACACGGCCTTGAAGTAGTCGCGGAAAGCTTCCGGCCGGTCGAAGCGGTCCACCCGTACCGGCTGCCGACGCATCTCCAGACCGGTCACCCCGTCGCCCAGGAGCGTCCTGACGTGCTCCTCCTTGCCCCACAGCGGCGGGGGCTGCGCACCGGGCGGCGGCGGTGGGGCGTACGGCTTCATCGCGGCGAACATCTGCCCGATGAAGCCCTCCGGCGTCCAGTTGATCAGGCCGACGGTCCCGCCCGGGCGGCAGACCCGGAGCAGTTCACCGGCGGCGGCCTCGTGGTGCGGGGCGAACATGATCCCGACGCAGGACATGACGGTGTCGAACTCGCCGTCGCCGAAGGGGAGCGCCTCGGCGTCTGCCTCGCGCCACTCCAGTTCCACGCCCTGCTTGCGCGCCTGTTGCCGCCCGGCCTCCAGCAGTTCCGGCGTGAGGTCGCAGGCGACGACATCGGCGCCGGCCTGGGCCGCGGGGATCGCGGCATTGCCCGTCCCGGCCGCGATGTCCAGCACCTTGTCGCCGGACGCCACGCCGCAGGCCTCCACCAGGGCCGTGCCCAGCTCGGGGATGAGCTCACCGGCGAGGGTGGGGTAGTCGCCCAGCGCCCACATCTTCCGGTGCTTCGCCTTGAGCGCGGCGTCCGCCTGGACGTCGGTCCGGGCCGCTTCGGTCGCGTCAGTCATGACAGACCTCCTCGGGAGTCTGGCCGGCGGCCCTCGGGAAGCGGCGCTTTTCCGACCGTTTTAACCAGCTCTGCCGAATTTCTGCCGGTGGTTCCCACGATAAAGAGCGGTGGGTGGACTCCGCCTGGTTTCCCTGTTACCCCTCCGGCGGTCCCCGGTCGGGGTCGGCGCTCCGTTGCCGCCCCGTCGCGGTCGGGCGCGCTGCGTGCGGCCCGTTCCGCCCCGCCGCACCCGAGACTCAGGAGACCTCCAGCACGATCTTTCCCCGGGTACGGCCCTCCGCGCTCAGCCGGAACGCTTCGCCCGCCTCTGCCAGGGGCAGCGCGTGCTCGACATGCACGGTGAGGCTGCCGGACTCGGCGAGCCGGCCGAGGTCGGTGAGATCGGCGGTGCTCGGCCGCACCCAGACGTGGTGCCCGCCGCGCTGTGTGACCGAGGCGTCCACGACGGACGCGACGCGGGTCCGGTCGGTGAGCAGCTGCTGGGAGACCTCCACGGCGTCCTCGCCGACGTAGTCGACGGCCGCGGTGATGCCGTCGGGTGCCAGAGCGCGTACGCGCTCGGCGAGGCCCTCTCCGTAGACGACCGGCTCGGCGCCCAGCGAGCGGAGGAAGTCGTGGTTGCGTTCGCTCGCCGTGCCGATGACCCGGGCGCCCAGGGCCACCGCGATCTGCACGGCGAACGAGCCCACGCCGCCGGCGGCGGCGTGCACCAGGACCGTGTCGCCGCGTGTGACGCCGATGCGGGCCAGCGACTGATGGGCGGTGAGCCCCGCGAGCGGCAGGCCCGCGGCCTGCCGCCAGTCGAGCGAGGAAGGCTTCCTCGCCAGCGTGCGGACCGGCGCGGCGACCAGCTCGGCGAACGTGCCGTGCTGCACCTCATCCTTCCTGACGTAGCCGCAGACCTCGTCGCCCACGGAGAACTCGGTCGCGTCCAGGCCGACCGCCTCGACGACGCCGGACATGTCCCAGCCGGGGATCAGCGGGAAGTGGGCATGCATGATCGGGTCGAGGTAGCCGGCGACGATCTTCCAGTCGACGGGATTGACACCGGCGGCCTTCACACGGACCAGGACGGCATCGGGTGCGATCTTGGGATCACTGGTTTTCGTGAGCTTCAGGACTTCAGGACCGCCGTAGCGGTCGGCTGTGATCGCTCGCATGGTTCTTTCTACACCGCCGGTGCGCCGCCGCCCGGATCGTGCGGCCGCCTCGTGTCGGCGCCGCCTGGGCGGGTACCCGCCAAGCGTCCGGCACCGCTGGAGACGTTCGACGAAGGAGGCGGAATGAGCGACGATTACCGGCCGGAGGGCTTCGAGGACAGTGACGCCCCGCTGCCGCGTGACATGCCCGACCAGCAGGCCGGCGCGGAGGAGGAGACGTCGCCCGAGCAGGACTCGCCGGACCGGGCGGCCGGTCAGGGCCGCGACGCCGAGCAGTCCGAGAAGACGGGGGAGGACGTGCCCGACACGGACGAGGCAGGCGCCCACCGGCGCGGAGCCCCCGGCGACGAGGGCGGGCCGCCCGGGACGCCGACACCGGACGAATCCACCGGCTGACCCCGCGACGCACCCGCACCGCGCTCACGCTCCCGCGGCGGTGACGCCACCGGGGACGTGCCCGTACGCCCGTGATCGGTATTCTCCTGCCGAACGGTCGAACGATCAGCGGTGACTCGTCAGGGGAGGCCACGGGGCATGCGGGAGCCGAGCGAGGTGCGGCGGCGGCGGATCCTCGCTGTGGTGCGGTCGAGAGGGTCGGTGCGGGTCAGCGACCTCGCCGGCGAACTGGCGGTCTCGGTCGTGACCGCCCGCCGGGACGTGGAGGAGCTCGCCAGGGCGGGCCGGCTGCGGCGCGGGCACGGGGTCGCCCGTTCGCTCGAGTCCGTGGAGCAGGCGCAGGGGCCGTCCGCCTCTTCGGATGCCGCGGACGGTGCGGCGGTCGCTCTCGTCGTCCCTGAGCGCCACACCTATCTGTACGAGACCATGCACGGCGCCCGAACCGTCCTCGACGCCGCCGGGATACGGGTGGCCCTGCACATCACCCCGCAGGCCACCAGGGCCGAACGCCCGCTCGTGGAGCGTGCCTTGGCCGATGGTGCGCGAGGGCTGCTGATCGCCCCGCGTTGGCGCACGGTGGCCGAGGAGGAGGCGGGCCACGCCTGGCTCGCGGGCCTGGACGTGCCCACGGTACTGATGGAGCGCAGGCCACGCCGGGGGAGCGCGCTGCACGCCATGGACTCCGTCTGTTCCGACCATTGGTACGGGATGCATCTCGCGGTCGACCACCTCGTGTCGCTCGGGCACCGCAGGATCGTGCTGGCCGCGCGGGACGACAGCCCGACGGCGCGGGCGCTGCGTTCGGCCTTCGCCGGGATCGCCGAGGACCGCGAGGAGATCGAGGACTGGGCCGTCGTGCTGAGCGCCTCGACCTCGGAGGCGGCAGGCGACGCTTCTGGTCCGGCGGAGCGACAGGGGGCAGGCGATCGGGGCGGCCCTGTCTCCGGCGACGGTCTCGCCCGCCTGCTGCGCGAGCGCGCCTTCACGGCTGCCGTGCTGCACGGCGACGTCGACGCCCTGATGCTGGTGCAGCAACTCGCCGACAGCGGGGTGCGGGTGCCGCAGGACTGCTCGGTGGTGGCCTACGACGACGTCGTGGCGGCCTTCGGCAGTACCCCGCTCACCGCCGTCGCACCGCCGAAGGCCGCTGTGGGGCGGGTGGCAGCCGAACTGCTCGTGCAGCGGCTGACCCGGCCGGGCGCCCCGCCTCAACGGGCCGAACTGCTTCCCGAGTTGAAGATCCGCGGATCCGCCCAGGGACTTCGCTCCGATCGTTCGACCGTTTGAGTCTCCTCTGATCGTTCTCTTGACCTTGATCGAACAGTCGCTCAGGATGCTCTGTGGTCCGTGCTCCCGAGTCGCCCCGCCGTCCCGCTGTCTTCCTCCGCAAGCGGTTTCTGTCCGGGACCACGGTGGGACGGACGCAGCCGCGGCCCGTCCGCCCACCCCGCGAGGAGAGAGATGCCCCGCTCCACCGGTGCCGCCCCCGGCCGCTCCGCCCGCCCCCGTGCCGCGCTCGCCATGGCACCGGACGCGGCAGCCGCCGTACTCGACCCCATCGCCCTGGCCGCCCTCGCCGACGTCTGTGATCTCGCGCCCGGACCCGCCCTCGACGACTTCTCCACCGGGCGGGCGCGCGAAGTCCTCCGCGACACCGAGGTCCTGGTCACCGGCTGGGGCTGCCCGCCGCTGGACCGAGCGGCACTCGACGCCGCCCCCCGGCTGCGCGCCGTCGTCCACACGGCCGGATCCGTGCGCGGCCACATCACGGAGGCATGCTGGGAACGCGGCATCGCCGTGTCCTCCGCGGCCGCGGCCAACGCCCTGCCGGTCGCCGAGTACACCGTCGCCATGATCCTCCTCAGCGGCAAGCGTGCGTTGGAGAGCGCGCGCACACTACGCTCGGAGCGCCGCCGCCCCGCGCTGCTCGGGACACCGCGCGACATCGGCAACTACGGCCGGACGGTCGGCATCCTGTCCGCCTCGCTGATCGGGCGCCGGGTGATCGAGCTGTTGCGCGCGTACGACTTCGAGGTGCTGCTGCACGATCCGTACGTCGACGAGGAAGACGCTGATGCGCTCGGCGTCGAGGCCGTGGGCATCGGCGAACTGTTCGCCCGCAGCGACGTGGTCAGCGTCCACACCCCGCTGCTGCCCGACACCCGCGGTCTCGTCAGCAGGGAACTGATCGGCGCCATGCGGCCGGACGCCGTCCTGATCAACACGGCCCGTGGAGCCGTCGTCGACCAGGATGCCCTCACCGACGCGGCCGCCAGGGGCCGCATCCGCGCCGTGCTGGACGTCACCGACCCCGAAGTCCTGCCGCCCGAGCACCCGTTGTGGGACTGCGACAACGTCACGATCACACCGCACATCGCCGGCTCGCTGGGCAACGAATGGGAGCGGCTCGCGCAGCTCGCCGTCGCGGAGGTCGCCCGCTGGGCCGGCGGCGAGGAATTCGCCCACCCCGTACTGCGTGAGAGGCTGGCCCGTCTCGCATGAGCCTCCAACTGCCCGGCGACGACCGGGTCCTGAGTCCGTACACCGGGTACACCCGTGAGCACTGGGAGGCGGCGGCCGACGGCCTGCTGACGGCCGCCCGGCGGTGGTCGACCCCGCGGGGCGCTCTGCTGGACCTGCCAGGACGCCCCTCCGTCTCCGGGGTGCGCTCCGACGGACTCGAGGGATACGCCCGCACCTTCCTCGCCGCAGCCTTCCGGGTCGCGGGAGCCGGCGGCGACGACCCGCACGGATGGCTGGAGCGGTACGCCGAGGGCATCGCCGCCGGTACCCGCACCCCGGGCCGGGACGACACCGAGTCCTGGCCCGTGATCCTCGGCCACGACATCGCGGGCCAACCCATGGTCGAATCCGCGTCCGTGGCCCTCGGCCTGCGGATGACCCGGCCCTGGCTGTGGGACCGGCTCGACGAGGACGTCCAGGACCGGGCCGAGGAATGGCTTCGCGGCGCCCTGCGCCATGTGCCCTCGCCCAACAACTGGTACCTCTTCCCGTACACCGTGGCCGGGTTCCTGGAGTCGGTGGGCCGCGGCGACGAGGAGACCGCGCGTGCCCGTGAGCGCGCTCTCGAACTGCTGGAGAGCTGGTACCGGGGCCAGGGGTGGTACGCCGACGGCGACGGACGGGCGTTCGACCACTACAACGGCTGGGCCCTGCACCTGTATCCGGTGCTCGACTCCCATCTCGCCGGCGCCGCGGCAGACCCGTACGCGCAGCGGCTGCGTGAGCACCTGGAGAGCTACGGGCTCCTCTTCGGCTCGGACGGTGCACCAGTCCACTTCGGGCGCTCCCTCACCTACCGTTTCGCCGCCGCCTCCGCGGTCGGCCTGGGGGCCGTCACCGGCCGCACGCCGCTCGAGCCGGGAGTCTCCCGCAGGCTGATCAGCGGGGCGCTGCGCTACTTCCTCGACCGTGGCGCCGTCGGCCGCGACGGGCTGCTCACTCTCGGATGGCACGGGCGGCACGAGGAGACGCTGCAGAACTACTCAGGGCCGGCGTCCCCGTACTGGGCGTCGAAGGCGTTCGTCTGTCTGCTCGCCCCGGCCGGACATCCGCTGTGGACCGCCACAGAAGAGGCCGCGCCGAGCGAGGGACCTGACCGGGTGCTGGCGCTGCCCGCACCGGGGCTGCTGGTGCAGAGCACCCGCGCCGACGGAATCGTCCGGCTGCACAACCACGGCAGCGACCATGTGCGCCCGCAGGAGGGTGAGTCGGCCGCCGACGACGATCCGCACTACGGCCGTCAGGCGTACTCCACCCGCACCGGCCCGACGTCCACCGCCAACACCGCCGACAACCACCTCGGGCTCGTGGTCGGCGGCGTGCACAGCGTCCGCCGCCGTATCCACCCGCTGGGCGCGGGCGGGGGCGACGGCTGGGGCTGGGCCGCGTCCTGGCACCGGCCGGTGTTCCCCGCGGGGCCGCCCATGGTGCCCGGCCTGCGGGTGGAGAGCGTCACCGTCGCCCGCGGACGGTTCGAGCTGCGCGTGCACCGGGTGACCGGCGCTCCGCCCGGCGCCCGCGTCGAACAGACGGGCTGGGCGACCGGCCCGGACGAGGCGCTGTATTCCGGGCTGCATCCGCTGCACGGCTGGCTCGAAAGGGACGAGGTACGCGCGCCGCAGGGGACCGCGTACACGCCATGGGCCGTGATGCCGCGGCTCACCGCCCCGGCGCGGGGCACCTGTGCCTATGCGGCGCTGGCTGTGCTCTCCGGCGAGCCGGACACCGCTCTCGAGGCCGACGCTGTCGCCGCTGTGACCGTGGACGACGGCGGCTTCGAGGTGCGGTGGGCCGACGACGGCTCGCTGACCCGGATCACCTTCGATCCCGTCGCCGTCACCTGCCGAGCTGTTCACCGGCCATGACCCGCCGCCGGGGCGGCCGGGGCTCCGGACCCGCCCCGGCCGGCGCAGGAGTGCTGCTCAGATGCCGAACTCCGTGGGGGAGAGCCCCAATACGGAGCAGGCCTCGCGGAGGATCTCCAGCTCGGACGGCTCGACGTAACCGTCCGCACCGGCGATGACGATGCCCGTCTGGATCACGGCCCTGGCCTCCGTGGGCTTCTTGGCCGCCTTGGCGACCTCCTGCATCACCTGCGCCTTGCCCAGCAGGAAGTTGGCGGAGAGCTGGTCGGCGTGCTTGTTGAACCGCTGGCGCAGCTGGTCCGCCGGGAAGTTCTGCAGGACGTCGTTGCCCAGGATCAGCGACTCGACGTGCTGCCGCTCCGCCGGGTCCACATGCCCGTCGGCGGCGGCGACCAGGGCGCACATCGCCATGCTGGCATCTCTGAAGGCCCCGCTCTTCAACTCCGTCTTCAGCGAGGTGAGCTGTGTCTTCAGCGTGTTCACCAGCTGGGCGCGGGAGCCGCCCGAGGACCGTGAGCCCGAGCCGTGCCCGCCGGGGCTCCGGCTCCCCTGGCCCTGCTGCAGATTCTTGGCCTGGTCCTTGATCCGGTCCCACATTGCCACTGGTGCCACCTCGGCTTCTGTCGAGCGTCGTTCGTGCGGGCGGCCGCGTGTCGCGGCCGCGTCACCCTGCCAACGCTCGGGCACGCCCACACGTTCCGGCCCCGGGGACCCTGTCCATTCGGACCGGTCATGTCGTGGGGTCCATTCGGACCGGTCATATCGCGGGCGGTTCCGAGAGGTCGAGTCCGGCGTAGTAGCGGCCAACACCGTCGAGATAGCCGGCGTCCGTCGTCTCGCTGTCCCTGCTGAACGGCGGGGCGTTCTTGATCTGCTCCTTCGTGGGGACGACGGTGACGGTCCGCTGATCGGCGTTGATCCGCCGGACGAACCCCGCGGGTACGAGGACGCTCCGCCCGAAGACCCACGCCCCGGTGTCGACGACCAGATGCTGTCTGCCGGGGGCGTCGGACTGCCGGTCGACGTGCCCGAGGACCCCGTCCGGTGTCTCCACGGTGAAACCGGTCAGGTCCCGTCCCGGTCGATGGCCGATGCCGGGCGAGTAGATCCACATGTCCTGCAACGTGAATCCTCCTGATCGTCGAATCGCGGTCGAATGACTGTCCCTGCGGAGCACCGGGTGTCCGCACAGGGATGCCCGGTCCGCAAGATTGTGCCCCTCAGTGGCGGCAGAGATGCCGACGTGTCCCGGACACACCGGTCGCGTGAGCCCTGTGCGCTCTTTCGACTCTTTCGGATCGTTCACGCGGCTTTCCGGCACAGAAGGAGCCGTGGCCTGTGACGACTGCTCTCAGTGCCCGGTCGTCCTCCCCTCCTGTGGTGCCCACGCCGGAACCACGGCGCCCCCGCCGTTGCGGACGGCCTGGACCACCGCGTCGTGCAGTGCCCGGCTCGCTTCCTCGGAAGGGCACGGTGTGGGACTGCCGGCCATCGTGAACCAGTCCGTCGCACCCGTGAACTGCAGAGCGACCTGTGCGGTGTCGTCGGCCCATGTGGTGTGGACGGTGAGGTTCCCGGTCATCACTCCGGTCTCCTCCGTGAGGGCACCGCCGCGTCCCGTGTATACATCGCGAGTTGTCCATGACGCCCAGCTCATTACTCCAGACTCACACCACGGCGGCGGATTCGCGAACGCCCTTCTTTTCCGCCGCCACGTGTTGCCCGAAAGATGCCCCAGTAATCGCTTTCCAAATGTCACGGGCGGGGAACCGGCATGTTTGAGGCGGGACCGATCGGAGAGCAGACAGTAAGCCATGACGTCGAATACAGCTGGGATGTGAATTCCGTGGCTGAGAAGAAGAAGACCCGCGCCAAGATGGAACAGGCCAAGGGCAAGGCCAAGGAAGCCGCGGGCCGTGCCGTGGGCAACGAAAGGCTCACGGCCGAAGGGCGAGCGGAGCAGGCCAAGGGCGACGCCCGCCAGGCCAAGGAGAAGACGAAGGACATCTTCCGCCATTGAGAAACCTTTACGGTCCGTGAAGCGCTGATGCCGCCGACGGGCCGGCCGGGCCGGATCCAGGGGCTGTCGTCCGGATCGGGCCCGGCAGGAGACCAGGAACAGGCCCTCTAGGGCAGAGCGGCGCCGCGCGCGGTGATCCAGAGCTCGTACCACTCCTCGTGGGTGAGCTGCGGGTCCCGTCGCGCGGCGTCGGCGCACGCGCGGATGCGTTCGGGCCTCGCACTGCCGATGACCGGCGCGATCCGTGAGGGGTGCCGCTGGAGCCACCACAGCAGAACCGTCTCCGGCGAGGTGCCCTTGGCCTCTGCGAGGGACGTGACGAGTCGTGCCGTCGCCTGCTCCGCCGGGGTCTCCTGGCGGCCCGTGTAGCGTCCCTGCGCCAAGGCGCCCCACGCCTGCAGACGAATGCCGTTGGAGCGGCAGTGCTCCACCGTCCCGAGCGGGAAACCGGTCGACGCCGCCTCCGGGGTGTTCACGAGAACGCCCCCTTCGAGCCAGTCGCGGCGGTGGAGGCTCATCTCGAGCTGGTTGGCGGTCAGCGGCAGCCCGAGGAAGCTCTGGAGGAGCGAGATCTGCGGACCGCTCATGTTCGAGACACCGAAGCGGCGCACGAGCCCCTGCCGGTGCAGCGATGTCAGTGCCTGTGCGATGTCCTCCGGGTCGGCCAACGGGTCCGGCCGGTGCAGCAGCAGTACGTCGATGACGTCGGTGCGCAGGCGCACGAGACTCTCCTCGACGCGCCGGACGATGCTCTCCCCCCGCAGGTCGTACATGCCCGGCCGTTCACCGTCGGCGAGCCGGATACCGCACTTGGTCTGCAGGACGATGCGTTCGCGCAGCCCCGGAGCGCGCGAAAGGACCTCGCCGAACACCGCCTCCGCCTTGCCGTGCCGGTAGATGTCGGCATGGTCGAACACCGTGATCCCGCTGTCGAGCGCCGCCTCGACCGCCGCCTCGGCGTGGGCGACGTCCGCCGCGCCGTACGGCGTCGTGTCCCAGGTCCCGCCCAGTCCCATGCATCCGTAGAGCAGCCGCTCCGCGCCCGTGTCCGCGTTCTTCGTCACGGGCTCACCTTTCCACGGCCGGGACCGGGGCCCAAACGAGTATTCACGGCGGCTGCTGCCCGGACAGGCGAGGGCCGCGCGCCGGAGTCACGATGGAAGGAAGGCGCCGCGCTGCCGGCACGCGTTTCCCGGTCGCGCGGTGCAGGGACCGGGAGGCGGTCATGGAATATCCGGAGAGCTACGAACTCATCTTCCAGGCGGCGGCTGTGGACGACGTGGTCGTGGTGCGGCGCACCGACAAGACAGGGCCGGGAGGCAACCCGATCTACGAGGACGAGACGGGGATCGTACGCGCCGAGGTGAGCGGTCATGGTGAGGTACGGATGCTCGCCAGCGGCGGCCATCAGGCGCATGAGCTGCCGGTGGCCGCGCGCACCGCGCAGGTATGAAGTGCAGGTGTGAAGTGCAGTACGGACCAGAAGGGGCGAGACGCCCGAGGGTGTGAGGCGCCGGCTTGACCATGAGGTGCGAGCCGCCGGAAGGCAGGTTGAGGCGGCGCCGGAGCGCGCACGTCACGGTACGACGGGCGTCACAAGGTGACGGACGGGGCGAAGCCCGCGCACGGGGCGGTGGCCGCGTCACACCCGGCGATCGCTGTAACCGCAGATCCAGGCCAGGGCGGAGTGCACGCCACGCACGTAGTCCCGCGTGGCGGGATCGCCGGCGGCCTCGTCCTCCCGTACCACCGCGGCGTCGATCTCCGCGGTCAGCAGCTCCATGTCCGGGACGCCGTCGGCGCCTGCTCCGGTGACGGGCGAACGGGCGTCCCGGCCCAAGGCCCACCGGTATCCCGCCGACACCCCGTCCCGGTAACCGGGCGGGGCCTCCCGGGACGAGAGGAGCCCGGGCAGCTCTCGTTCTGTCGCTTCGGCCTCTTCGTACGCCCTTACCCCCACGGGTTTCCCTTCGTCCCGCTGCGGTTGCGCAGGAGCGGTCACTGGTTTCACCTTTCCTTCCGGCCCCGGGCCGTCGTGGCGGGCCGCCGACGACACCCTCGTAAGGGGCTCTCGCCGACAGCTTGTCCATGTCGGGTACCCGCGTCGGACGTCGAGTCACAGGCGTGTTTCGGCGTATCTGCTCAGGGTGTACCCGTCGCGCCGGGCTCGTCGGCACCGTCGCGTCCGGCCGTCGGACGAGCGGCGGCATGCAGGAGTGGGGAGACAAAGGCGGCCCCGCCTCCGGGGGGGGGGGGGGGGGGCGGGGCCGCGACGTCTCGCCGGCGGCCAGGGGGGTGGGCCGGGCGAGCGCTCGAGCTTCTCGTGCCCCTTTCACGCAGGGGTATGCACACGACTTTCCGGAAGTCCGGAATCCGCCCGGACAGCCCGGAAGGAACCGGGCTGCGATCGGCCCTGGCACGGCGCATGGTGGTGGCATGCGGCTGCTGCTGACCTCCGACACACATGTGCCGAAACGGGCCCGGCGACTGCCCGGGGAACTTCTCGGGTCCATCCGCCGGGCAGACGTCGTGATCCACGCCGGCGACTGGGTCGACGGCGCGACCCTCGACCTCTTCGAATCCTGCTCCACGCGTCTTCTCGCGGTGTACGGGAACAATGACGGGCCCGAGCTGCGGGCCCGCCTGCCGGAGGTCGCGCTGGCGGAGCTCGACGGGTTGCGCATCGGCGTCGTCCACGAAACGGGTCCCGCGCAGGGCCGGGAACGGCGGTGCGCCGAGCGTTTTCCCGATCTCGATGTGCTGGTGTTCGGGCACAGCCACATTCCGTGGGACACGACAGCCCCCGCCGGGCTGCGGCTGCTCAATCCAGGTTCGCCGACCGACCGCCGACGCCAGCCGCACTGCACGTACATGACCGTCTGGGTGTCGCGCGGCAGGCTGTCGGAGGTCGAACTGCACCGCCTGCCACGCTCCGGGACGGCCATGAGTTTCTGAGACCCGTGGGCCCGCCCGAGAGCCCGCGTCCGTACGACCGAGGACCGTGTGGTCCGTTGTGGCCGGTGGGTCGTGACGTGGCAGGGAACGCCCGTCAGCCGATGTCGTAGACGTCGAGGCGCCCGCACATGCCGAAACGGCCGTGCGCGGAGGGCTGTTCGGCCCGGACCCGCGCCTGTGCCAGGTGGCCCGCGCCGCCCTTCTCCAGCTCGTCGAGCTGTGCGGCCGTCGCTGACGCGGCGGCGGCCGCGCCGTCGCGCCAGCGGTCGCGCCATGCGCCGACGAGCGGCCGTACCAGGGCCGCGGCGGCCCGGTGGAACGCGGCCAGCGGCTCGAGGTCACCGGCCTTTGTCGCGCTGCGCAACGCCGTGAATCCTTCGACGGCCAGGTCGCGGCGGCGGCGGGCCGCTCGCTCCAGCTCCTCCTCCCTCCCGCCCTCCGGCAGGGCGACGGCGGCGCGGTAGGCGGCGGGGTCGGCGAGCAGACGCGGCGGCAGCGTGAGCACCGCGTCGCCCGCCTCCGGGAGACCGCAGTTCTGCATGAGCACCACGATGGTCAGGCCGCCCTCGTTGACCAGCCGGTGGATCGTGCCCGGTGTGAACCAGACCAGTGCGCCCGGCGCCAGGGCGGTCTCCTTGAACCCGGAGGCGGTCAGGGTCTGCACCGCGCCGCGCCCGCCGGTCACGGCGTACCCCTCCGAGCAGGTCAGGTGGATGTGCGGGGTGCCGCCGCGCAGGCCGTCGGCGGCGGGCCAGTCGTAGACCCGCAGCCGCGAGACGCCGATGCCGCCGGGCAGCCCGCCGTAGCCGGTGGCCTGACCGGCCGGACGGGCAACGGCTGCCGTCGCGCCGGCAGCCGTTGCCGCGACCGTGTCCGCAGGGTCAGCCGTGCTCACCACTCGTCTCCTTCGGTCGGGCGGCGGGCCGCCGAGCCGGGATAGTAAGCGCTTTCTCGGTAAACGTAGGCTCTCCTGCGGACACGGTCAAGGCCGCGTCCGTACCCCAGGCGTCAGGTCGTCAGTCGCTGCGGCAGCCAGCGCAGCCGGGCGGCTTCCTGGAACGGGCCGCCCCCCTCGTGGTCGTTGAAGTCGTAGACCTCGATCTGCTTGTCCTCGTGGGTGTACGCGTTGAATGCGGCGAACACCGTCGACGGCGGGCAGGTCTGGTCCTCCATCGCCACGGAGAAGAGCGCCGGCGCCCGGCCGCGGGCCGCGAAGTGCACGCCGTCGAAGTAGGCCAGGGTCCGCGCGGCCTGCTCGCTCCGGCCGCGGTGGGTCTTCAGATAGTGGCCCACCTCCCGGTACGGCTCGCGGTCCGTGAGTGTCGTCGCCCGCGGGAAGTCGCACAGGAACGGCACGTCGGGCGCGACGGCCGCGAGGTCGGGCACGAGACCGGCGGCGGCCAGGGTGATCCCACCGCCCTGGCTGGCGCCGACGGCCGCGGTGCGGGAGGCGTCGGTCAGCGGGTGCGAGCGTGCCGCCTCGATCGCGCGGACCGCGTCGGTGAACACCCGGCGGTAGTAGTACTCGTGCGGGTCCTCGATGCCCCGCGTCAGGAAGCCGGGGTAGGAAGGCGCACTGCCCACCGGGTCCGGGGTGTTGCCGGTCGACCAGCCGCTGCCCTGGCCCCGGGTGTCCATCACGAAGTGCGCGTATCCGGCCGACGCCCACAGCAGATGTGTGTGCGGCAGGCCCCGGCCGCCGCCGTAACCGAGGAACTCGACGACCAGGGGCAGCGGCTCCTCGGTGCCGGCGGGCAGTATCAGCCAGCCTTTCACCGGGTGGCCGCCGAAGCCGGCGAAGGTCACGTCGTGCACGTCCACCGTGCTGAGGCCGGTCGGTACCGCCTCGAAGCGGGCGTCGAGGTCGTGGCCGCGGGCCTCTTCGAGTGTCTTCGTCCAGAACGCGTCGAAGTCCTCCGGCTCCGCGGAAGCGCTGCGGTATGCGCGGAGCTCGGGCAGAGGCAGGTCGAACAGGGCCATGGGGCCGCCTTTCCTACGAGATGTGTCAGCAGATCAACACGGACCGCCATCACGGGGCAAGAGCCGCCCGACAGGTGGAACGGTGAGGGCGGGACGCGCGGGCCCGCCCTCCCGCGGCGCCGCGTGACGTCGGACCGCGGCCGGGGCGCCGGCGCGCCCGACCTCCGTTCGGCCTCTCTGACCTGCCGGAACCGGCTCGGGCCCGGACGCTGGTAGCGGCGGACGGCCGCCTGCGCGGGCCGGACCGCCTCTGTCGGGCGTGCGGCGGCCGGAGGTTCTTGTTTTGTCATGCCCCTTGTCGCGGGTGCGAGGCCCTGCTAAACCCTTCGGTTAGGAAAGTTTCCTTCCAATCATTTCCCGGCCGATTCTTCGGCCTGTCCGGCTATCCGCCCAGCCAACGGAGTCCCCCATGAGACCGGCACGGTTCTGGCTACGCCCCCTGGGCAGCATCGGCGCCCTCGGCGCCGCTCTGCTCCTCACCCTCACCACCGCACCCGCCGCCCCGGCGACCCCCGCACCCGACCGGCCTGCCCCCGCCCCGGCGGCCGTCGCAGCTGTCACCCACGAGGCCGAGAACGCGACCGTCTCGCGGGGTCTGGTCGAGTCCGACCACGCCGGCTTCACCGGCAGCGGATTCGTCAACTACGACAACGTCAGCGGCAGTTACGTCCAGTGGACGGTCGACGCGGCGCAGGCGGGACGGGTCGCCCTGAAGCTGCGCTTCGCCAACGGCACCACGTCCGGCAGGCCGATGGACATCACCGTCAACGGCGCGCTCGCCGCCGACAACCGCGCCTTCCCGGGCACCGGTGCCTGGACCACCTGGTCCACGACCACCCTCACCGCGGACCTCAAGGCGGGGACCAACACCATCAGGGCGACCGCCGTCGGACCCGACGGCGGGCCGAACGTGGACCACCTCGCCGTCGAGACCACCCCCACCACGGGCGGCACCCCGGCCGGTGTCAACGGACAGCTCAAGGTCTGCGGCACCAAGCTCTGCAACCAGTACGGCAACCCGATCCAGCTGCGCGGCATGAGCACCCACGGCCTCCAGTGGTACAGCCAGTGCGTCACGAACGGTTCCCTCGACGCCCTGGCCACGGACTGGAAGGCCGACGTCCTGCGGATCTCGATGTACGTCCAGGAGGGCGGCTACGAGACGGACCCGCGCGGCTTCACCGACAAGGTCCACTCGATCATCGAGCAGGCCACCGCACGCGGTATGTACGCGATCGTCGACTGGCACATGCTCAGCCCCGGTGACCCGCACCACAACCTCTCGCGGGCGAAGACCTTCTTCACCGAGATCGCGCAGCGCCACAAGGACAAGACCAACGTGCTGTACGAGATCGCCAACGAGCCCAGCGGCGTGAGCTGGTCGAGGATCAAGAGCTACGCGGAGGAGCTCATCCCGGTCATCCGGCGCTACGACGCCGACACCCCGGTCCTCGTCGGCACCCGTGCATGGTCCTCCCTCGGAGTCTCCGAGGGGTCGAACGAGAGCGAGGTCGTGAACAGCCCGGTCAATGCCTCCAACATCATGTACACGTTCCACTTCTACGCGGCCTCGCACAAGGACGAGTACCTGAGCGCCCTGTCCCGGGCGGCCGACCGCGTCCCCATGTTCGTCACCGAGTTCGGCACCCAGGACTACGCCGGTGAGGGCGCCAACGACTTCACCATGTCGCAGCGCTACATCGACCTGATGGCGAGCAAGAAGATCAGCTGGGTCAACTGGAACTACTCCGACGACAACAGGTCGGGCGCCGTGTTCAACAGCGGCACCTGCGCCGCCAACGGCCCCTGGACCGGCACCGGCTCGCTGAAGCCGGCCGGCGTCTGGGTCCGTGACCGGATCAGGACGGCGGACAACTTCCCGACCGGCTGACCCGGCCGGCCTGCCCTACCTGGTGCCATCGGCGAGCACTCCGCCCGCCGCCGGCCACCCCGCGGCACCCCCGCCCGTCCACTGTGATCCACTGGACGGGCGGGGGAGCACAGGGAACAGGAGCAGCAGTGGCCAGCTACCGGCAGCCGGGAGTCGTCCTCACCGACCACCACTTCACCGTCCCGCTCGACCACGGTGCCCCGGCCGGGGAGCAGATCGAGCTCTACGCCCGCGAGGTCGTGTCCGCCGCCGACCACCCGGACACCGGCAAGCCGTGGCTGGTGTACCTGGAAGGCGGCCCCGGCAACGCGGTCCGCCGGTTCATCGGCAAGCAGGCCTGGTTGGGGCGGGCGGTACAGGACTTCCGCGTACTCCTGCTCGACCAGCGCGGCACCGGCCGCTCCACGCCGCAGAACCGCCAGACGCTCGCACAGCGCGGCGGACCGCGGGCGCAGGCCGACCACCTCGCCCAGTTCCGGGCCGACAGCATCGTCCGCGACTGCGAGACGGTCCGGCGGCGCCTCACCGGCGGAGCGCCCTGGACGGTGCTGGGTCAGTCCTTCGGCGGCTTCTGCGCGACGCACTACCTGTCCGCCGCGCCGGAAGGGCTGGACACGGTCCTGATCACCGGCGGCCTGCCGTCCCTCGACGCGCACGCCGACGACGTCTACCGGGCCGCCTACCCGCGCATCCGGCGCAAGGTCGAGGCACACTACGCCCGTTACCCGCAGGACGTGGAGCGCGCCCGGCGGATCGCCGCCCATCTCGCGGAGCGCCCGGCGCGGCTGCCCGGCGGCTACACCCTCACGCCGGAGGCGTTCCAGTCGCTGGGCATCCTGCTGGGCGGCGGGGACGGCAGCCACCAGCTGCACTACCTGCTCGAGAACGCCTTCGTGCGCACGGCGTCGGGCCATGAACTGTCCGACGCCTTCCAGGAGGGCGTACGCCCGGTCCTCTCCTTCGCCGCGAACCCGCTGTACGCGGTGCTGCACGAGGCCATCTACGCCCAGGGCGGGCGGCCGACGGGCTGGGCCGCGCAGAGGGTGCGCGCCGAGTTCCCCGAGTTCGACGCGGTGGCGGCACTCGAGGGCGACCGGCCGCTGATGTTCACCGGCGAGACCGTCCACCCCTGGCACTTCGAGGTGGACCCCGCCCTGCGGCCGCTGCGCGAGGCCGCGGAGCTGCTCGCCGCCCGCAGTGACTGGGGGCCGCTGTACGACCCGGCCCGGCTCGCCGCGAACGAGGTGCCGGTGGCGGCGGCCGTCTACCACGACGACATGTACGTCGACACCGTCCACTCGCTGCGCACCGCCCGTGCCGTGCGCGGGCTGCGCACCTGGGTCACCGACGAGTACGAGCACGACGGAGTGCGGGCGAGCGGACCGCGGGTGGTGGACCGGCTCCTGGCACTCGCCCGCCAGGAGCTCTGACACATGATCAGTGGATCCGTATCCTGCGGGACATGACCGATCAGAAGACCGAACAGCTCGAAGAGATGCCGGCCGACTGGCAGCGCGCGCTCGCGGTCGTCGCCCATCCCGACGACCTCGAGTACGGCTGTGCGGCCGCCATCGCCGGATGGACCGACCAGGGCCGCGAGGTCGCCTACCTCCTGGCCACCAGGGGAGAGGCCGGCATCGACGGCATCGCCCCCGCCCAGTGTGCGCCGCTGCGCGAGCGGGAGCAGCGGGCGAGCGCGGCCGTCGTCGGCGTCTCTGTCGTCGAGTTCCTGGATCACAAGGACGGTGTCATCGAGTACGGGACCGGCCTGCGCCGGGACATCGCGGCGGCCATCCGCCGGCACCGGCCGGAGCTGGTCATCACCCTCAACCACCGTGACACCTGGGGCGGCACCGCCTGGAACACGCCGGACCACCGGGCCGTCGGCCGGGCGACCCTCGACGCGGCCGCTGACGCCGGCAACCGCTGGATCTTCCCCGAGCTCATCTCCGAGCAGGGCCTCGAGCCCTGGGACGGCGTGCGCTGGGTCGCGGTGGCGGGTTCCACCAGCCCCACCCACGCCGTCGACGCGGGCCCCGGCCTCGAGAGGTCCGTCGCGTCGCTGCTGGAGCACCGTCTGTACATCGAGGGCCTGACGGAGCAGGACCCGCAGGAGTACTGCCGTACGTTCCTCACCCGCATGGCCGAGATGGCGGCTCCGCGCTTCGGTGGCCGTCCGGCCGTCACGTTCGAGCTGTTCGGTCGCTGACGCCGCCGCTTGCCGCCGTGCGGTTTGTTTGTTTGACAAATGGCGTTGCTGTTCCTGCAATGGGTGCATGAGTGATGACGACGCACGGCTGGACGCCGTACTGAACGAGGTGGGCCCCCGGCTCCGCCGGATCCGGCGCGAGCGGGGGGCGACCCTCGGCGCGCTGTCCGAGGCGACCGGCATCTCCGTGAGCACGCTGTCCCGGCTGGAGTCCGGCGGGCGCCGCCCGAGCCTCGAACTGCTGCTGCCGATCGCCCGGGCGCACCAGGTCCCGCTGGACGAACTCGTCGGCGCCCCGCCCGTCGGCGACCCGCGAGTGCGCGCCAAGCCCATCGTCCGTGGCCATCGGACGATGTACCCGCTCACCGCGCGGCCGGGAGGGCTCCAGGCGTACAAGGTGATCCACAAGCCGTCCGGGGAGCAGCCGGAACCGCGTACCCATGAGGGGTACGAGTGGATGTACGTCCTGTCCGGCCGGATGCGGCTGGTGCTCGGTGACCACGATGTGGTGCTGGGGCCGGGCGAGGTGGCGGAGTTCGACACCCGGGTGCCGCACTGGTTCGGGTGCGCCGACGACCGGCCGGTCGAGTTTCTGAGCCTCTTCGGGCCGCAAGGCGAACGCATGCATGTGCGGGCCAGACCCAAGGAGGCGTGAGAGGGTCTTCACGGACGGGCAAGCGACCGCTTAGTATGCGGCGCAGCACAGTACTGCCCTACGTGTGGGAGGCCCCGAAATGCAGGCATGGCGAGTGCACCGCAACGGCGAGCCGAGTGAGGTGATGCGGCTCGAAGAGGTGGACCGGCCCACGCCCGGCGAAGGACAGCTCCTCCTGAAGGTCCGTGCGGCCAACATCAACTTCCCCGACGCCCTTCTCTGCCGGGGGCAGTACCAGGTGAGGCCGCCGCTGCCGTTCACCCCGGGAGTCGAGGTCTGCGGCGAGACGGAGGACGGCCGGCGCGTCATCGCCAACCCCGCCCTGCCGAACGGCGGGCTCGCCGAGTACGTGGTCGCCGACGCGGCCGCCGTACTCCCCGCGCCCGACGCGCTCGACGACGCGGAGGCCGCCGCCCTGCACATCGGATACCAGACGGGCTGGTTCGGACTGCACCGCCGGGCCGCCCTCAAGGAGGGCGAGACGCTGCTCGTCCACGCCGCCGCGGGCGGCGTCGGCAGCGCCGCCGTGCAGCTCGGCAAGGCGGCCGGCGCCCGGGTGATCGGCGTCGTCGGCGGTGCGGAGAAGGCCGCCGTCGCGCGGGAGCTGGGCTGCGACGTCGTCATCGACCGCCGCACCGAGGACATCGTCGCCGCCGTGAAGGAGGCGACAGGCGGACGCGGTGCGGACGTCGTCTACGACCCGGTGGGCGGCGACGCGTACGCCAAGTCCGCCAAGTGCGTGGCCTTCGAGGGCCGCATCGTCGTCGTGGGCTTCGCCAGCGGCGACATCCCGGCCCCCGCTCTCAACCACGCCCTGGTCAAGAACTACTCGATCATGGGCCTGCACTGGGGCCTGTACGCCACCAAGGACCCGCGCGCCATCGGCCGCTGCCACCAGACGCTCACCGACTACGCGGCCAAGGGCCTGATCAAGCCGCTCATCAGCGACCGGGTCGCCTTCAAGGACGCCGCCGGAGCCGTGCAGCGCGTCGCCGACGGCACCACCACCGGCCGCTTGGTCGTCGTTCCGGACGGAGCGGGCCGATGACGGACGCAGCCGAACTGCTCGACCTCACCAGGAAGCTGCTGGCCGCGCACCCGCCGGCCACCACCGACCGCGCCGACTTCCTGAAGGCGCGCTTCGACGCGGGCCTCGCCTGGGTCCATTTCCCCGAAGGCCTCGGCGGCCTCGGCGCCCCTCGCTCCCTGCAGGCCGTCGTGGACGCCGAACTGGCCGCCGCCGGAGCGCCCGACAACGATCCGCGCCGCATCGGCATCGGACTCGGCATGGCCGCGCCCACGATCCTCAAGTACGGCTCGCAGGAGGTGAAGGAGCGCTTCCTGCGCCCCCTGTGGACCGGTGAAGAGGTGTGGTGCCAGCTGTTCAGTGAGCCCGGGGCCGGCTCCGACCTGGCGGCCCTCGGCACCCGCGCCGTACGCGACGAGGACTCCGGGGACTGGATCGTCGACGGCCAGAAGGTGTGGACCTCCAGCGCGCACGTCGCCCGCTGGGCGATCCTGATCGCCCGCACCGACCCCGACCTGCCCAAGCACCGCGGCATCACCTACTTCGTCTGCGACATGACCGACCCCGGTGTGGAGGTCAGGCCGCTGCGCCAGATCACCGGCGAGGCGGAGTTCAACGAGGTGTTCCTGACCGGCGTGCGCATCCCCGACGCCCACCGGCTCGGCGAGGTCGGCGAGGGCTGGAAGGTCGCCCAGACCACGCTGAACAACGAACGCGTCGCCATCGGCGGCATGCGCCTGCCCCGCGAGGGCGGCATGATCGGCCCGGTCTCGCGGACCTGGCGCGAGCGGCCCGAGCTGCGCACCCACGACCTGCACCAGCGACTGCTGACGCTGTGGGTCGAGGCCGAGGTCTCCCGGCTCGCGGGGGAGCGGCTGCGCCAGCAGCTCGTCGCCGGCCAGCCGGGCCCCGAGGGCAGCGCGATGAAGCTCGCGTTCGCCCGCCTCAACCAGGAGATCAGCGGCCTGGAAGTCGAACTGCGCGGCGAGGAAGGGCTGCTGTACGACGACTGGACGATGCGCCGGCCCGAGCTCGTCGACTTCACCGGACGCGACGCCGGCTACCGCTATCTGCGGTCCAAGGGCAACTCGATCGAGGGCGGCACCACCGAGGTGCTGCTGAACATCGTCGCCGAACGCGTCCTCGGGCTGCCCTCCGAGCCGCGCAACGACAAGGACGTCGCCTGGAAGGACCTCGCGCGATGACGGATCTGCTCTACTCGGAGACCGAGGACGACCTGCGCGCCGCCGTGCGGTCCCTCGTCGCCGCCCGCGGCGACACGGCGGCACTCGCGGCCCGCGCCGAGGCCGGTTCGCCCTACGACCCGCGGCTGTGGAGCTCGCTTGCCGCCGAAATGGGCGCCGCCGGCCTGCTCGTACCCGAGAAGCTCGGCGGCCAGGGCGCGTCCCACCGGGAGGCCGCGGTCGTGCTGGAGGAGCTGGGGCGTGGCGTGGTCGCCGCGCCGTATCTCACCAGCTCGGTCGTCGCGACGCAGGCGCTGCTGTCGCTCGACACCGAAACGGAGGCCGTCGCCGCGCTGCTCGCGGAACTGGCGGAGGGCAGGCGCACGGCCGTTGTGGCCGTGCCGCTGTCCGCGGCGCCGGACGGTCCGCTGCCCGACGGCGCCGGGCGTATCACGGGTGTCGCCGACGCGGCGACGGCCGATGTGCTGCTGGTGCTCAGGGCCGACGGGCTGTACGCGGTCGAGGCGGCGCAGGCCGGTGTCGAACCGCTGACCTCCTTCGACCTCACGCGTCCCCTCGCGGCCGTCACCGCCGGGGAGGGCGGGACGCGACTGGCGGACGCCGCGGCGGGCGCTGCCGCCGTGCGCCGGGGCCTGCTCGCCGGGGCCGGTCTGCTCGCCTCCGAACAGCTCGGTCTCGCGGAGTGGTGCCTGGAGGAGACCGTCCGGCACACCGGCGAACGGCACCAGTTCAACCGCCCCGTCGGCTCGTTCCAGGCGCTCAAGCACCGCATGGCCGAGTTGTGGCTCGAGGTCGTCTCCGCGCGGGCGGCTGCCCGTGCCGCCGCCGACGCGCTGGCGACCGACAGCCCGGAGGCGGCGCTGTCGGTGGCCGTCGCCCAGGCGTACTGCTCACGGGTCGCGGTCCACGCGGCCGAGGAGTGCGTGCAGTTGCACGGCGGCATCGGCATGACGTGGGAACACCCCGCCCACTTGTACCTCAAGCGCGCCAAGGCCGACGAGATCGCGCTCGGCACGCCCGGACGGCACAAGGAGGCACTGGCGGCCCTCGTCGATCTTCAGGCTCCATAGCCCACGGCCGTAACACCCCCCGTTCCGTCGCACCCTTTACATGCTGTTTAATGCGAGAGGTTTGCAACAACAGCTGATCTTCAACAGGGGTGGACGTTCATGACGGGCCGATCGATACGGGCTGCCGCCGCCACGGCCATGGCCGCCGCGCTGACCTTCGGCGCGGCCTGCTCGAACCCGGGCGGCGGCGCCGCGGGACCGGGAGCGAAGGACTCGGCGGTCGTCGGCATCGCCTACGAACCGGACAGCCTCAGCCCGCTGCTCGGCTACGGCAAGGACGGCAACTCCAAGATCTTCGACGGGCTGCTCGCCTTCGACAAGGACATGAGCCTGCGGCCCGCTCTCGCCGCCGAGCTGCCCGAGGTCAGCGCCGACCGCCTCACCTACACGTACAAGCTCCGCAAGGGCGTGAAGTTCAGCGACGGCACACCCTTCAGCGCCAAGGACGTCGTCTTCACCTACCGCACCGTCCTGGACGAGAAGACCAACAACGCCTCCAGGACCGAGCTCGACGCGGTCAAGGACGTCAGGGCCGAAGGCGACGACACCGTCGTGTTCACACTCAAGTACCCCTACGCGCCCTTCGCGCAGCGCACCGTCCTGCCCATCGCCCCCGAGCACATCGCGGGCCGGCAGGACGTCAACACCGGCCCGTTCACCACGAAGCCGATCGGGACCGGCCCGTACATCCTCACCGGCTGGTCCAAGGGCGAGAAGATCAGCTTCAAGGCCAACCCGGACTACTGGGGCGGCGCACCCGCGGTGAAGAAGTTCACCATGGCGATCATCAAGGACGACGACGTCCGCGCCACCCGGCTGCGCGCCGGTGACCTCGACGGCGCGATCCTGCCGCCCAACCTCGCCAAGGGGTTCGAGGGCGAGCAGGGCAGGAAGACGTACCGGGCCACCACCTACGACTACCGGACCGTCACACTTCCCACCCACAACAAGGTCGCGGGCGACACCGCGGTGCGACGGGCGCTCGACATCGCCGTCGACCGGCAGGCCATGGTGGACAGCATCCTCGACGGCGCCGGCAAGCCCGCCTACGGCCCCGTGCCCACCGGCAGCGAGTGGTTCACCGAGGGGACGGAGCGCCGCCACGACCTGGCAGGCGCCAAGAAGATCCTCGACGAGGCAGGCTGGAAGCCCGGCAAGGACGGCGTCCGCGTCAAGAACGGCGTCCGCGCCGCGTTCCCGCTCTGGTACCTCACCGGCGACAAACTCCGCCAGGACCACGCCCTCGCCTACGCCTCCGACGCCAAGAAGGCCGGCATCGACATCACCACCAAGGCCGGCACCTGGGAGGTCATCGAACCGCGGATGGAGCACGACGCCGTGCTCGCCGGCGGCGGCGCGCCCGGCGACCCCGACTTCGACCAGTACCTGCTGCTCAACTCCGCCCTCGCCGGCGACGGCTTCAACAACATGGCCGGGTACGACAACCCGGCCGTCGACAAGGCCCTCGACACCGGCCGCCGCAGCGACGAGAAGGCCACCCGCAAGGCCGCGTACGACACCGTCCAGCGCGAACTGGTCAAGAACCCCGGATACACCTTCCTCACCCACATCGACCACCTGTATGTCGTGAACGACACGTGGGACGGCCTCACCACCCAGGTCGAGCCGCACGACCACGGCCTGGCCTCCGGCCCCTGGTGGAACGTCGAGGACTGGACGCCGAAGAAGTGAAACGCGCCCTCCCCGCCGCGGCGATGGCGCGGATGGCGGGACGGCGGGCCCTGCTCGCCGTCCCGGTCCTGCTGACCGTGACCTTCGGAGTCTTCGCCGTGGCCGCCGCCTCGCCCTTCGACCCCGTCAAGGCGTACACCGGCAGCGCCGGCCTCACCGCCTCGCAGGAGAACCTCGACCAGATCCGCGCCAACCTCGGCGTGGACAAGCCGCTCGTCACCCGCTGGTGGGACTGGCTGACCGCCGCGCTGACGGGCGACCTCGGCGACTCCAGCGTGATGCGCCAGCCGGTCGCCGACGTGATCGCCGAGCGGATCGGCTGGTCCGCGCTGCTTGCCCTCACCGCCTTCGCCCTGGCCGTCGTGCTCGGCACCCTCCTCGGAGTGCTGGCCGCCCGCCGCCGCGGCGGACTCCTCGACCGGTGCGTGAGCTCGCTGGCGTACACCCTCGAAGCCGCACCCGCGTTCTGGCTCGGCCTCCTCGCGATCTGGTTCTTCGCGCTCGAACTCGGCGTCCTGCCGGCCGGCGGGCTCACCGACACCGCCAGTGACACCGTGACCGCCGGGCAGGTGGCGAGGCACCTGGTGCTGCCCGCCGCGGTCCTCGGCGTCAGCCAGTTGCCGTGGTTCTTCCTCTACGTGCGCCAAGGCGTCGGCGACGCCCTCGACGAGGACCCGGTGCGCGGAGCGCGCGCACGCGGCCTGGCCGAACGCACCGTCCTTCTCGGCCACGCGCTGCGCTCCGGCATGCTGCCCATGCTCACCCTCATCGGCTCGCGTGTACCCGAACTCATCACCGGGGCCCTGCTGGTGGAGACGGTCTTCAGCTGGCCAGGAATCGCCGCCGCGACCGTGCAGGCCGCGACCTCCGTCGACTTCCCGCTGCTCGCCGCACTCACCGTGCTCGCGACGGCGGCCGTCCTGCTCGGCAACCTCCTGTCCGACCTGCTGTACGGACTGGCCGACCCGAGGGTGGGCTTCGATGGCTGACGTCGCCTGGAAGTCGCAGGGCCGCACCCGCCGCTCCACCCGCACCGTGCGCGTCGCCGTCTCCACCGTGACCGTGGTGACCGTGGCGCTGGCCGTCCTGCTCGTACCGCCGCTCGTACAGCTCGACCAGCAGGCCGTCGACCTGTCGATGAAGCTTCGGCCACCGTCGCTCGCCCATCCTTTCGGCACCGACGACGTCGGCCGCGACCTGCTGCTGCGCTGCGTCTACGGACTTCGGGTCTCGCTGCTCGTGGGGCTGGTCGCGGCCCTTGTCGCCACCGTCATCGGCACCGTGGTCGGCGCGGCCGCCGCGGTGTTCGGGGGCTGGACCGACCGGGCCCTGATGCGACTGGTGGACACGTTCTCCTCGGTGCCGCACCTGCTGCTCGGGATCTTCGTCGTGGCCATGTTCCGCCCCGGGGTCGGGCCCGTGATCGTGTCCGTCGCGGTGACGCACTGGCTCTCGACCGCCCGCATCGTCCGCTCCGAAGTGCTGTCGCTGCGCGCACGTCCGTACATCGACGCGGCGATCAGCGGCGGCGCGACCCGGTGGCGGGTGGCCGTACGGCATCTGCTGCCAGGGGTGCTCCCGCAGGCCGGACTCGCGGCCGTACTGATGGTGCCGCACGCGATGTGGCACGAATCGGCGCTGTCGTTCCTCGGCCTCGGCCTGCCGACCCACCAGGCGAGCCTCGGCAACCTGGTGCAGTCCGCACGGGGTTCGCTGCTCGCCGGCGACTGGTGGCCGACGCTGTTCCCCGGCCTGTTCCTGATCGTCCCCACGCTCGCCGTGGCCGGGCTGGCCGGTGCCTGGCGCGAACGGCTCAACCCCCGCCGCCGATCGGAGCTGATGCTGTGACCGCGCCGTCCACCGACCCGTCACCGGCCGTGGGCACCGGGACCCCGGCCGCCTCCTCCGCCTCCTCCGCGGCGCGGCGCGTGCTCGCCGTGCGCGGCCTGTCCGTCCGCTTCAAGATGCGCGACGGGCGGCATGTGGCAGCCGTCAGCGACGCGACGTTCGACCTCGCGGCCGGCGAATGCCTCGCACTCGTCGGAGAAAGCGGCTGCGGCAAGTCCGTCCTCGCCTCCGCCCTCCTCGGACTGCTCCCCGCGAACGCCCGCACGGCCGGGTCCGCCGTCGTCGACGGCGTGGAACTGCTCGGCGCCGGCGAACGCACCCTCGCACGCACCGTACGGGGACGCCGGATCGGTCTCGTCCCCCAGAGTCCCGCCGCGCACCTCACCCCCGTGCGCACCGTCGGCGCGCAACTCGCCGAGACCGTGCGCGCGCTGACCGGGCTGCGCGGCACCGACGCCCGCGAAGCCGCCCTCACGGCGGCGGCACGGGCCGCGTTCCCCGCCGGGCACCTCGACCGGTACCCGCACGAGCTCTCCGGGGGGCTGGCGCAGCGCGCAGCCACCGCGATCGCGCTGGTCGGCGACGCGCCGCTGCTGCTCGCCGACGAGCCGACGACCGGCCTGGACCGGGAACTCGTCGACCACACCGCCGACGAACTGCGCCGGCACGCCGACGAGGGACGTGCACTCCTGCTGATCACCCACGATCTCGCGGCAGCCGCCCGGACGGCCGACCGGGTCGCCGTCATGTACGCCGGCCGCATCGTCGAAGTCACCTCCGCCGAGACCTTCTTCGGCAGCCCGGGGCCGCGCCACCCGTACGCGCGCGGCCTGCTGAACGCCCTGCCGGAAAGGGAGTTCGCCCCCATCCCCGGCCTGCCGCCCGAGCTGGGCGACCTGCCGGCCGGCTGCGCGTTCGCCCCTCGGTGCGCGCGGGCCGACGACGCCTGCACGGTCCTGCCACGGCTCGCCGGCGGCGTCGCCTGCCACCACGCGGAGGACCAGCATGTTTGAACTGAGGGACGTCACCGCCGGGTACGACCGCCGGGAGCCCGTCGTGCGCGGCGCCTCGCTGACCATCGCCCCCGGCGAGGCGGTCGGGCTGCTCGGGCCCAGCGGCTGCGGCAAGTCCACCCTCGCGAAGGTCGCCGCGCTGCTGCACCGGCCGGCCGACGGCCAGGTCGTCATCGACGGCGAACCGGTGAACGGATGGCGCCACGCGGCCCCGCGTACCCTGCGCACCGCAGTCGGCGTCGTCTTCCAGCAGCCCCGGTTCTCCGCGGACCCACGGCTGCGGCTGCGCGAGGTGATCGCCGAGCCGTTGCGGGCCGCGGGCCGAAGCCGTGCCGACGCCGCCGCCCGCGCGCTGGAGACCGCCGAGGCCGTGGGTCTCACCGTCGAACTCCTCGGCCGGCGACCGCACGAGGTCAGCGACGGCCAGCTCCAACGCGCCTGCCTGGCCAGGGCGCTGGTGCTGCGGCCGCGCTGGCTGGTCTGCGACGAGATGACGGCCATGCTCGACGCGTCGACGACCGCCGCGCTGGTGAACGTCGTCGAGGACTACCGCCGCGAACACGGCGCGGGTCTGCTCGCGGTGGGCCACGACCGAGTCCTGCTCGACCGCTGGTGCGACCGGACGGTCGAGTGGTCCCGTATCGCGCGGGCGTGAGCCCCCTGAGCGGATCCGGGGGCGCGTGTGACGCCGGAGCCGGTGGGACCATGGCGGACGGACACGGCACATGACCGATGGCCGAACTCTTGGTGCTGCCCTGCCCATTGGGGCCGGTCCGGCGGATACTCACCGGTGTCCCTCCCGACCCGCAGAGCCCGGAGGTCATTCGTGCCGACCACTCGTCGCAGAGCCGTCACCACTCTCGCCGCCGCACTCGCCGGTGCCGTCGCGGTGCCGTCCCAGGCCCGCGCCACGGCGCGCAGCGGCGCACCGGACGGCCCGGCGCCGCTGCGCCGGGCCCATGCGCACAACGACTATCTGCACGAACACCCCCTGCACGACGCGCTGTCGCACGGCTTCACCAGCGTCGAGGCCGACATCTTCCTCGTCGACGGCGAGCTCCTCGTCGCCCACGAACCGGCCGAACTCGACCCCGCCCGCACCCTGCGCTCGCTCTACCTCGACCCCCTGCTCGCCCGGGTGCGCGCCAATCACGGCAGCGTGTACCGGGGCCGCCGCCGTCCCGTCCAGCTGCTGATCGACATCAAGACGGACGGCGTCGCTGCCTACCTGGAGCTCGACCGCCAACTGCGGCAGTACCGGCGCATGCTGAGCAGCTGCGCGCACGGGCACGTACGCCTCGGCGCCGTCACCCCGGTCGTCTCCGGGGACCGCGCGGCCCGCGCCCCGATGGAGGCGCAGCGGGTGCGGTACGCCTTCTACGACGGCCGCCTCGACGACCTCGCCGCAGCCGATCCCGCTCCGGCCTCCTTCATCCCGCTGATCTCCAGCAACTGGACGCACAGCTTCAGCTGGCTCGGCACTGGTGAATTCCCGGCGGCGGAACGCGAGAAGCTGCACACTCTCGTCACCACGGCCCACCGGCGCTCCCAGCGGGTCCGCTTCTGGGCCACGCCCGACCTCGAGGGACCGGCCCGCGACGCCGTCTGGCGTGAACTGCTCGCCGCCGGCGCCGACCACATCAACACCGACGACCTGGCCGGTCTGGAGCGCTTCCTGCGCGTTCACGACCGCGGGTGACACCTTTCCGCCGGATCTTAGAGATGCACCCGTACGGCGGACACGCCAGTAGGCCGTACGCAACCTCCGCTGCGCCAGACTGGCCGCCGAATGCCGCAATTCCGGCGCGGCGAAGGAGGTTGGCCATGGCCATTTCGATCTCGGTGGTGCTGCTCCTGCTGGTGCTCGCAGTGATCTTCCTGCGCAGCGGAGGGCTGAAGATGAGCCACGCGGTCGTCTGCGCGCTGCTCGGCTTCTTCCTGGCGGGCACCAGCATGGCGCCTACCATCCAGGAGGGCATCGCGGCCACGGCCAACGTCGTCGGGAGCCTGCGGCCCTGAGTGAGCAGCCCGCAGGCCGGGCATCCGCACGGCGTACCGGTGCCGAATCGACGGCAGAGCCACAGGCGATGGGAAGAACGAATGCCACTCGAGGGTGAGTACGAGCCGAGCCCCGAACAATGGGTCCGTGATCAGGTCGAGGAGTACGAGAAGTCCGGCGGTACGAGCGGCACCACGCTGCGCGGGATGCCGGTCGTCATCCTCACCACGCGCGGCGCCAGAAGCGGAAAGATCCGCAAGACACCGCTGATGAGGGTCGAACACGCGGGCGCGTACGCACTGGTCGCCTCCCTGGGCGGATCGCACAAGCACCCGGTCTGGTACTACAACGTCAAGACCCACCCACAGGTCGAGCTCCAGGACGGCCCGGTGCGCAGGGACATGACGGCACGTGAGGTGACCGGCGCGGAGAAGGCCGTGTGGTGGGCGCGCGCCGTGGAGGCGTACCCCGACTACGAGGGCTACCAGCAGAAGACCGAACGGGAGATCCCGGTCTTCGTCGTCGAGCCGCCGGACCGGGACCGCTGATCCGCGAGGACCGCCGCCGGATCAGGAGAGGTTGACGAGGCGGATGTAGCGCACCCAGTCCCAGTGGGGGCCCGGATCGGTGTGGGTGGCGCCGGGCACCTCGGAGTGGGCGATGATGTGCGCCCGGTCCTTGGGGATGCCGTACCGGTCGCACACCGACGCGGTGAGCGCCGCGGAGCGCTCGTAGAGGGCATGGGTGAAGTACGCGGGCCGGTCCACCCAGCCCTCGTGCTCGATGCCGATGCTCCACGTGTTGTAGTTCCAGTTGCCCGCGTGCCAGGCGACGTCACGCTCCCGCACGCACTGCGCGATGTGTCCGTCGGAGGAACGCACCACGTAGTGCGAGGACACCCGCCTCGCCGGGTCGCGGAAGATGGCGAGCGTGTCCGCGTAGGTCTCCTGGGTGACGTGGACGACGACGTACCGCACCGGATAGGCCGTGGGCCTGCTGGAGGCGGTGTAGTTGGCGGACGAGGCGGGCCGCCACTCGGCGGCCGGGTAGTCCGTCACCGCGGTGGTGCCCGCCTGCGCACGGGTCGGGGCCGGCAAGGCGTGCGCGGCGGCCGTCGCGGCAGCGCCCCGAAGCAGATATCTGCGGTCCATGGGCCATCTCCTGGTGGGGGTGCGGGGACACGGCAGGACAAGGCCGGTGAGAGCCTCGGGGCATCACGGTACTGGCGGCCGGGTGGACGGGATAGAACGCGACTGCAGCCAACCGTTGTGGTCAACAACGGAGTTGAGGTTCATTCGGACGCCACCGGCCCGGTCGCTCCTCAGCTCCGGAAGTGGTCGTACGGGCCGGTCGCGGGGGGGGGGGGGGGGGGGGGCGGCGCCGCCGCCCCCCCCCCCCCCCCCCCCCGGGGGGGCAGCCCCCCCCCCCCCCCCCCCCCCCCCCCCCCCCCCCCGCCCCGCTCACCACCGAGCCACGGGCCTGCGGCCGAGCCCAAGGACGCCAC
>NZ_JBIVAU010000007.1:0-185251 GCF_044745705.1 Streptomyces sp. NPDC086835 | reverse complement strand
GTTTGGTTAAAAAATGGGTGTGTGGTTTATTGGGGCCCCCCCGGGGGGGCCCCCCCCCCCGCGCGGGGGGGGGGGGGGGGGGGGGGGGGGGGGGGGGGGGGGCGGGGCGGCCCCCCCCCCCCGGCCCCCACGTACCCGACGGTGTGTCAGACGCCCTCGCCCGACGCCCCCGCGAGGGCCTGTGCCGGGTCGGGTGACGCGGGTCCGGCAGGCGCCCAGGCGCCCCGCTCCTTGCGGAAGGGCCACCAGTTCCCGTCGCGGCCCAGCCGCAGCTGCTCCCCGGTCCCGACGACCGTCCACCGCGCGGGCCCCGAGGGGCGCAACCGAGGGCGGTCCGGCTCCGCCGCCCAGGCCGCCGCCAGTGCGCTCGCCGCACGCGACTGCTGTTCCTCGTCCGGTACGAAGTCCTCCTCGAGCACCGCCAGTCCGGCGGCCCCGCCGTACCGCCACGCCCGGACCGCGAGGTCGAGATCCCCGCGGGTGCGTTGCGTGCCGGCGGCGAGCCGGGCGGCGATCACCGGTCCGGGCACCGACGCGGCCATCCGCACCGCGTCCTCGTCCCGCGTCAGGACGGGTTCCGGAGCCTGTCCCGCATGGCCGGGCGCGAGGGCCTGGGCCAGCATCCGGTGTGCGCGTGCCGCCGCGTCGGCGGCGAGGAACTCCAGTGCCGCGGCGTCGGGCCCGTCCGCCGCAGCCGTCCCGGTGTCGAGGGCCGGAGCGGGTCCGGGCTCGTCGGGCAGCGTCGGCGGAGCGGGCAGCGGCGGCAGGATGCCGCCCGCCGCGAACGCCTCGTCGGCGCGCACCCCGGCCGGTGCCTTGCCCTCGTCGTCCGCCGGGCCCGCCACCGGCGGGTTCGCCCGTGCGACGCTCCGCAGCTGCAGTTCGTCCAGCACGCGGCGCTCCCCGCGCCCGCGCATGAGCAGCAGTACGAACGGGTCCTGGTCCAGCAGCCGCCCCACCTGGTAGCAGAGCGCGGCCGTGTGCGGACAGTGGTCCCAGGCGTCGCACGTGCACTCGGGCTCCAGGTCGCCGATCCCGGGCAGCAGCTCCACGCCGGCGGCCGCGGCGTCCTCCACGAGATGCGGCGGCATGTCCCGGTCGAGCAGCGCCGCGATGTGCCCCGCGCTGTCCGTGGCCACGTCGAGGAAGCGTTCCCAGTCCTGCTCGGTGAGTTCCTGGAGCAGTACGTCGCTGCGGTACGCCGTGCCGTCGCTCTCCCGGACCACCGCGGTGATCCTGCCGGGGCGCACGGTGACCGCCCCGACCGCCCCCTCCCGTGCGTGCCGACGACCCTTCTTCAGCTGCTGGCCGTCGAGTGCCGTGTCCTGAAGGGCCTTGAGCCAGGCCTGCCCCCACCATGTCTGCGCGAAGCCCCTGCCGCGCGCGGGCGGGAGGGCGTCGAAGGTCCGCGTCAGTGCCTCGGGTCCGGTCATCGTCCCGCTCCTCGCAGTTCCACCAGGTCGGCCAGCTCGGCGTCGGTCAGTTCGGTGAGGGCGGCCTCGCCGGCCCCGAGCACCGAGTCGGCCAGGTCCTTCTTGCGTTCCAGCATCTGCGCGATGCGGTCCTCGATCGTCCCCTCGGCGATCAGCCGGTGCACCTGGACCGGCCGGTCCTGCCCGATGCGGTAGGCGCGGTCGGTCGCCTGTGCCTCCACGGCCGGGTTCCACCAGCGGTCGAAATGCACCACATGCTCGGCCCGGGTGAGGTTCAGACCGGTGCCCGCCGCCTTCAACGACAGCAGGAAGACGGGCACTTCGCCGTTCTGGAAGCGGTTCACCATCGCCTCCCGCTCGGATACCGGCGTGCCGCCGTGCAGGAACTGGGTCCGCACACCGCGCCGGGCGAGATGCCCCTCGAGCAGCCGCGCCATCTGCACGTACTGGGTGAACACGAGCACGCTCGCGTCCTCGGAGAGGATGGTGTCCAGCAGCTCGTCGAGCAGTTCCAGCTTGCCGGAGCGGCCCTCGACCCTGGGCCGTTCCTCCTTGAGGTACTGCGCCGGGTGGTTGCAGATCTGTTTGAGCGCGGTGAGCAGCTTGACCACCAGACCACGCCGCTCCATGCCGCCGGCCTCGGAGATGGCGGCGAGCGTCTCGCGCACCACCGCCTCGTACAGGCCGGTCTGTTCGGCCGTCAGCGACACCGCGCGGTCGGTCTCCGTCTTGGGCGGCAGCTCGGGCGCGATGCCGGGGTCGGACTTGCGCCTGCGCAGCAGGAACGGCCTCACCAGGGCGCCCAGTCGCCGGGCTGCGGCCGGGTCGGCGCCGCCCTCGACGGCCTGCGCGTAACGGCTGCGGAAGGTGCCGAGCCGCCCGAGCAGGCCGGGGGTGGTCCAGTCGAGGATCGCCCACAGTTCGGACAGGTTGTTCTCCACCGGCGTTCCGGTGAGCGCCACACGAGCCTTGGCGCCGATGGTGCGCAACTGCCTGGCGGTCGCCGAGTAGGGGTTCTTGACGTGCTGCGCCTCGTCGGCCACGACCATGCCCCAGTCGGCCTCCGCGAGGCGCGCCGCGTCGAGGCGCATGGTGCCGTACGTGGTGAGGACGAACTCCCCGTCATCGAGTCCGTCGAGGGACCGGGCGGCGCCGTGGAAGCGCCGTACGGGCGTGCCGGGGGCGAACTTCCCGATCTCCCGCTGCCAGTTGCCCATCAGGGACGTCGGGCAGACCACGAGGGTCGGACCGGCGGCCGAGGGGTCGGTCTGCCGGTGCAGATGGAGAGCGATGAGCGTGATGGTCTTGCCGAGCCCCATGTCGTCGGCGAGGCAGCCGCCGAGGCCGAGGGACGTCATCCGGTGCAGCCAGTTGAGGCCCCGCAGCTGGTAGTCGCGCAACGACGCCCGGAGCGCCGCCGGCTGACCGATCTCCTGCGGCCCGCCCTCCGGTTCGGCGAGCCGTTCGCGGAGCCGCTCGAGCGCGCCGGACGCCTCCACCTCGACCGTACGTCCGTCGACCTCCGCCGTGCCGGTCAGCACGGCGCCGAGCGCGTCCACGGGGGACAGCTTGTGGTCCTGGCTCTCGCGGGCGCGCCGCGCCTCGGCCGGGTCGATCAGCACCCACTCGTCACGCAGCCGCACGACCGGCCGGCCCGCCTGGGCCAACTGGTCCAGCTCGTCCCGGGTGAGCCGGTCGTCACCCAGGGCGAAACGCCAGTTGAAGGACAGCAGGGCGTCCGCCGACAGGAACGAGGGGAGCCCTGACGACTCCTGGCCGGATGCCTGGTCACCGTCGTCGGGCGGGCCGATCACGGCGCGCGCGGTCAGGCGCCGGGCGAGCTGTCGGGGCCAGTGGACCTGGACTCCGGTGGCCGCGAGCGCCCGTGACGCTTCGCCCAGCAGTTCGGTGACCTCCTCGTCGGCGAGGTCGACGGCGTCCGGCACGGCGGCGTGCAGCAGGGGCGCGAGCGACGGCCAGGCGTGGGCCGCCCGGCGCAGCGCGAGGAGAGCGTCGAGCCGGGCCCGCGGCCCGAACGCGGCGGCCGAGGACCCGGAACCTGCCCACACGTCGGCGGCGTCGGCGACGAGCGCCGGGTCGCTGACGCTGTGGATCTGCAGCACGGCACGGAACCGAGGAGCGTCGTCCGGGCCGGCGTCCTCCAGGCCCGGCAGCTCGACCCGCAGCGACAGGCGCACCCCCGCGTCGTGCCCGGCGGCGATGTCCGCCGCCCAGGCGCGCAGTCCGGGCAGATGCTGCGGCTCGGGCGCGGCGAACGCCGGTCCTTGGACGGCGAGCGGAGCGGCGGGGGAGCGGGGCAGTCCGTCCGCGACCGCGTCGAGGAACTGGCGCAGCAGGCACTCCGGTTCGGGCAGCCGCAGCGTCCCGGCCGGTCCGTCCACGGGTACGGCGTGTGCGGCGGGCGGCATGGAGGCCGCCAGCGTACGCATCCGTTCCAGATCCTCGGGCGCGAGCGGCCCCATCCGCCAGGCGTCCATGCCTGTGGGGCTCAGGCCGGGCAGGAGCAGTCCGCGCGCGGCGAGTTGGAGGGCGAGCAGCGAGGCCGCTCCCCAGAAGTCCGCGGAGCCGGAGGAGTCGGCAGCGGCGCGGGCGCGGGTGAGGACGGGCAGTGCTTCCGGCACGGGCAGCATCAGCGCCGGAACGGTGACCGTGCGGAGGTCGGATGCGACGACGGTGAGCGGGGCGAGCGCGTCGTCTTCGACGGGAAGCGCCATGCCGTCGGAGCGCCAGAAGGCGACGCGGCCCGTGCGCGCGGGATCGCCCGGAAGGAAGACGGCAGAGCAGAGTGCCAGGGCGTGAAGGACAGGGGAGTCGACGGCGGGGGAGGAGGTTGCCGAGGGGAGCACATGCACGACGATGACGCATTCCTCAAATTTGACTACCGGAGGACGGAAGCGCCGAGGGTACATCACCCCGACCAGTTCACGGCGGTCGTCACTCAGTGATGTGGCTCACTCCACGCAGTCGCCGGGTCTGCCGTACCGTCGGGGGTACAGCCAGCGCCACCCCGACGGGCGGGATTGCCCCCGCCGAGCCCGGGTGGTGGCGCCATCGCCCCCAAGGGCCCCCGGTCCATACGTTTATCAGGCCGGAGCAGTCGGACCGTTCGCGCATCCGGCGCAGCCATCTTCTTTCGCGCGCGTCCGGCACACCCGCCGTCCACAGACCGGAGACCCACCATGCCCCAGGGCACCGCCACCCTTCTCCCGCCCCCTGTCGCCGCCGAGGCCCTCACGGGCCGCCGGTCCGGCGCGGGCAGCGAGTTCGCACCGCTGCTGCGCACGGTGAAGGAACAGGGCCTGCTGGAGCGCCGCACCGGCTGGTACGCGCGTGGCATCACCGTGAACCTCCTGGCCCTCGCCGCCGTCGTCACCGGCGTGGTGCTGGCCGGCGGCTCCTGGTGGGTGCTGCTCCTGGCACCGCTGCTGGCACTCTTCTCCACCCGTGCCGCCTTCTTCGGTCACGACGCCGGCCACGCACAGATCGCCGCGGACCGCCGCAAGAACCGGATCATCCAGCTCGTGCACGCCAACCTGCTCCTCGGCATGAGCCAGGAGTGGTGGAACGACAAGCACAACCGGCACCACGCCAATCCGAACCACGTGGACAAGGACCCGGACGTCGCCGCCGACGTCCTGGTCTTCAGCGACAAGCACGTGGCCGGCCGGGCCGGACTGCGTGGCTGGCTCACCCGCCACCAGGCCTGGCTGTTCTTCCCGCTGACCACCCTCGAGGGCATCGCCCTCAAGATCTACGGCTTCCAGGCCGTGTTCTCCCGCGCCGGCGGCCGCCAGAAGCGCGGGGAGCGCGTCCTCGAAGGCGCGCTGCTCCTCGCCCACGTCGCCGGGTACGCAGCCCTGCTGCTGGCCGTCATGCCCGTCGGTCAGGCCGTGCTGTTCGCCCTCGTGCACCAGATGGTCCTCGGCCTCCACCTCGGCATGGCCTTCGCCCCGAACCACAAGGGGATGGAGATGCCCGACGAGGAGACCGGCAAGGACTGGGGCCACCTGCGCCGGCAGGTCCTCACCTCCCGCAACATCCGCGGGGGCCACGTCACGGACTGGTTCCTCGGCGGCCTCAACTACCAGATCGAGCACCACCTCTTCCCGAGCATGCCCCGACCCCACCTGAGGCTCGCCCAGCCGCTGGTGCGCGCGCACTGCCGGTCACTGGGCATCCCGTTCACGGAGACCGGGCTCGTCGAGTCCTACCGCCAGGCACTCACCCACCTCCACGAGGTCGGCGAGTCGCTGCGGCGGACCGCATAGTGGAAAAGCCACGCGGGACCGCATAGTGGAACCGTGGGGCGAGTGCGCACGTTCTCACAGCAGGAGCGGCCACAGCCGCGGAGGAGGCGTCGAAATGTCGACACGCACAAAGATCGTGATCGGGGGAGTGGCCGTCGGCCTGCTCCTGATGCCGCTGCTCGGATTCTGGCTTTCGCTGCTGGTGGTGCTCGGCGTGCCGGCGGTGGCGTACCTGATGCTGGACCCGAGCCAGCGCCGCAGACTGCGGCGCGTCTCCCGCAAGGAGATCGGCCGCTGAGCACCGCCGTGGCGGCGCCCTGACGACCCAGGCCCGCTCCACCCCCACCGGGGGCGGGGCGGGCCTTCTCTCGTCGAGCGGGAGCACCGGTCGCGGTTTCCGGCCAGGGCGCGCCGTGCTCGCTGTACGCGCCGTGGTCCGGGTGCCGGGCGGTCCCGGCTCAGGAGGGGTGGACGGCCACCTTCTCCAGCGCCTCCAGCAGCCCGGGCAGCTCCGGACCGCGGCCCACCGGCACCACCTCGCCCGGCTCGTCGTCCAGCAGGAGGAAGGCGATGTCGTCGGTCCTGGCGACCATCGACCAGCCGGGGCCGTCGGCCCGCAGCATCCGGGCCCCGCCAGGGGCGAACGAGGAGCGCACCCGGCCGGGCGGCGGCGCGGACTCCACATAGGCCCTGGCCTGCTCCAGGACGCGGCGCACCTGCTCGCGCGGCTGGTGGCTCCCGCCCCCGGGAGCGTCGGCGGACGTCCCGGCGTCGGCGTCGTCGATCTGCCCCCGCCACTGCGCCCACCGCAGCGCCACCTCGTCGGCGCCCAGGCGGCGCTGTGCGGGACCCCAGGTGCCCATGTCCGGCGGGGCGAGCGGCGGCCGGTCACCCTCCTCGGGGGCGGGGTCGTGCGGTGCGGGCACCCCGGGCGCGGCGACCGCGACGGCCAGCGGCCAGCCGGGCAGTGCCGCGACCACGCTGTGCTCGTCGGGCGACAGGTCGTACTCCATCCCGCAGTCCCACGAGGCGATGGCGACGGCCACGAGCGACACGTCGTCGACCACGACCGTCCAGCGCGCGCCGCCGGCGTCCTGCCCGAGAACCAGCCCGTACCCCTCCGCGTACGGCTCCAGGTCCAGTGCCTGGCAGGCGGCCGGGTAGTCGTCGCCGAGCACGCTCGGGAACTGCGCCGGTGTGAGCAGCACCGCGGTCAGTACAAACAGCGAGTCGTCGTCGACGGTGTCTTCCGCCCCGGCCACGGCCACCTCCCCATCCGATCGTTTCGTCGGCGCACCTTAACCAGTGGGTAACCCGCGCGTCGAGTGTCGGCGGCCGCTAATTCGATCCGGCGGGCTGGGCCCCCGGAAGACCGAGAAGCCCGCGCGCGACGACCTCGACCGGCTCGTTCCGCTCACGGGCGAGAGCGACCACGGCGCGACAGGCGAGCTGGTTGACCCCGAAGACGAGGGCGTCCGGGGAGACCCAGCCGGCCGCCTCGTCCAGCCGGTCGTCGTCTTCCTCTATGGACGCCGTCACATAGGTCGCAGCCGCCTCGAACAGATTGTGCTGTCGCGCGGACGGCCCGGGGGCCTTCGCCCGGGACGGACGGGAGGCGAGGTAACTACGGAGCCGAGCGAGCACGGTGACCACCTTCTTCGGGGCGGCGGGACGCCGCCGATCAGTTCAAGTGTTCCACCGTCGCACCCCGTTCGAACGGCGACGAGAGAGCCGATGGCCGCACCTGCCCGGTCGGGCGACCGCCCGACCGGCACGCCGGACGCCGGGTGATGTTCCGCCGGATCAGCTGCCCGGCACGCTCTCCTGACGGACCGCCAGCGCGAGGAAGCGGTCGTCCTCGTCGACGTAGGACGTCATCCGCCATCCCGAACCGGCCAGCAGCGGACGCAGGTTGGGCTCGGCCCGCAGATCGTCGTCGGTGATCCGGCGGCCTTGGCGCGCGGCGAGCGCGGCCCGGCCGACGGGGTGGAACAGGGCGAGCCGACCGCCCGGCCGCACGACCCGGGCCAGTTCCCGCAGGTTCTCGGCGGGATCCGGCAGGTGAGAGATCAGCCCCGCTCCGAAGACCGCGTCGAGCGAGCGGTCGGTCAGGGGCAGCCGGGCCACGTCGGCGAGCAGCAGCCGGCCGCTGCGGTCACGTCCGGCGAGCCGGGCCCGGTGCAGCATCTCCGGGGTCAGGTCGACGCCGAGGACGACGCCGGTCGGGCCCACGGCGTCCCGCAGGGGTTCGAGGGCACGGCCCGTGCCGCAGCCCGCGTCGAGCACCGCGTCCCCGGGGCGCAGGCCCGTCTCGCCGACGGCGGCGGCGTAGGCGGGGCCGTCGTGGGGGAAGCGGCTGTCCCAGTCCGCGGCCCGGACACCGAAGAACTCCTGGACCCGGGTGTGGTCATGCGCTGCGCGATCGACGGCCATGGACCCCATGATCCGCCATACGGGGCGGGTACGTCACGGCGTCGCCGCCGCGGGTTTCCGGACCGGCGGTGTCGGCCCGATTCGGCCGCGAACCCGGCGGCGCCCGCAGGATCCGCCACGCCCGGCGACCCGCCGCCCCCGCACATGACCGCACTGTGCACACGTTCGAGCGCGGCACGATCGTTCAGAAACATCTACCTGTCATATTCCAGCAGCTTTCGAACTGCGCCCCCGACGTGCGCCCCCCTCCGGGCTAGCGTCCCTGAGCCATGGGACACCTGGACCACGCGGCCTTCGGCCTGCTCACACCCGCGCTGTCGTACCTGATGGCTGTCATCGGCGCCGCCCTCGGGCTGCGCTGTACCGTGCGCGCCCTCTCCGCCACCGGCCGATCCCGGCGCAACTGGCTGATCACCGCCGCGTCCGCCATCGGCACCGGAATCTGGACGATGCACTTCGTCGCCATGCTCGGCTTCGCCGTGCGCGGCACCGACATCCGTTACAACGTGCCGCTGACCATCCTCAGCCTCGTCGTCGCCGTGCTCGTCGTCGGCGCCGGTGTGTTCTGCGTCGGCTACGGCCGCAACCGGGCCGTGGCCCTGCTGATCGGCGGACTCGCCACAGGGCTCGGCGTCGCCAGCATGCATTACCTGGGCATGGCGGCCCTGCGGCTGCACGGCACCGTGCACTACGACCCGCTCCTCGTCGCCCTGTCCGTCGCCATCGCCGTGGTCGCCGCGACCGCGGCCCTCTGGGCGGCGCTGAACATCAGGTCCGCGATCGCGGTGGCCTTCGCGTCGCTCGTCATGGGAGCGGCCGTCAGCAGCATGCACTACACGGGCATGCTCGCCGTCGGCGTGGACGTCGCCCCGGCCGAGGGGAGCCTGCCGGGAGCCACGGCGATGCAGTTCATCTTCCCCCTCGCCGTCGGGCTGGGCTCGTACCTCTTCGTCACCTCCGCCTTCGTCGCGCTCTCCCCGACCGCCGGCGAACATGCCGCCTACGCCTCCGCCCAGCAGCCGGAGCCGACTGCTCCCACCGCGCCCACCACATCCACCGCACGCACCACGCCCACTGCCACCGCCTAGCCGGTCCGGGCGACGCTGCCGCGCCCGGCACGTATCCGGAACGAGGAGCCCATGCGCACATCCCGTACGACCCCGGGCGGCGAGTCGCCGTTCCCGCACCCGCCGCCGCACGGGCCGGCGGTCCGCGGGCGGCGGGCCCACGCCGGGCCGCCCGCGCTCGAGCACACCGGACAGGAACCACATCCGCAGCAGCCGCCGTGGCCGGTCTCCAGGCGGCGACTGTTCCAGCGGCCGAGGACGGTCCGCGCGAAGGTCATCTCGCTGCTGATGGTGCCCGTGCTCTCGCTGCTGGCGCTGTGGGGCTTCGCCACGGTCACCACGGCCCAGGACATGGCGCGGCTGAGCCAGGCCCAGCGCATCGGGGAAGAGGTGAGCGCACCCGTCGCCCTGGCCGTGGCCGCCCTCCAGGCCGAAAGGCGTGCCGCCCTGCAACAGTTGAGCGGCCCTTCGAAGGAGCGGGCATCCGCGCTCGACCTGGAGGCCCGCCGTACCGACGACGCCGTGCGCCGCCTGCGGCTCGACGACGCGCACACCGTCGCCGACGGCGGAGACACACCGCAGCCCGTCGCCCGGCGCCTCGGCCGTTTCGTCTCGCTGGCCGGAGAGCTGGACACCGTGCGCACCGCCGTCCTCGAGGGCAAGACCACCTGGGACAGGGCCTACAGGGCCTACACCGACACCGTCGGCGCCGCGTTCGACGTGGCCGGCGCGGTCGCCGCCGTCCAGGACCACGGGCCGGGCGCCGACGCGCGCGTACTCCTCGAGTTCGCGAGGGCCGGCGAGATGCTGGCGCGCGAGGACGCCCTGGTCACCTCGGCGCACATCGACGGAACGTTCGACGAGGACCGGCTGCGGACGTTCACCGGTACCGTCGCCGCGCGCACCGCTCTCGTAGAGGGCGCCGTCGCCGACCTGCGGGGCCCCGAGCGTGCGGCCTGGCGCGAACTCACCGCACAGCCCGCCCACCGGGCACTGCGTGCGGCCGAGGACCGGCTGTCGGCCGCGACGGCGGGACGCAAGGCGGCCAAGACCGTCGCCGCCGGCGACTGGGACCAGGCGTACGCCACCGTCGGCGACGGCATGCGCGACATCGCCGCACAGGCACGCCGCGGTGCCACTGAGAGATCCGACCCGCTGGGCGGAGGTGTCTTCACCGTCGCGGGCGCGGCGGTCCTGCTGGGCCTCGTCGCCGTCGCCGCGTCGCTCGTGATCTCCGTCCGGATCGGGCGTGCCCTCGTCGTCGAGCTGACCGTCCTGCGCAACAGCGCCCTGGAGATAGCACGGCGCAAACTGCCCCACGCCATGCGCCGGCTGCGCACCGGCCAGCAGATAGACATCCAGGCAGAGGCCCCGCCCGGCGCACCGGCGGAGGACGAGATCGGACAGGTCTCCGAGGCGCTCGGCACCGTGCACCGCGCGGCCCTGAGCGCCGCCGTGGAGCGCGCCGAACTGGCCGACGGCATCTCCGGCGTCTTCGTCAACCTCGCCCGCCGCAGCCAGACACTGGTCCACCGCCAGCTCACCCTGCTGGACGCCATGGAGCGGCGCGCGGACGACCCGGGCGAACTGGGCGACCTCTTCCGGCTCGACCACCTCACCACCCGGATGCGCCGCCACGCGGAGAGTCTGATCATCCTGTCCGGCGCCGCACCGGGGCGGGCCTGGAGCAGGCCGGTCCCCCTGACCGCAGTCGTGCGGGCGGCGGTGTCCGAGATCGAGGACTACGCGCGGGTCGAGGTCCGGCAGCTGCCGGAGACGTCCGTCACGGGCGCGGCCGTCGCCGACATCACGCACCTGATGGCGGAACTGGTCGAGAACGCCGCCCAGTTCTCCCCTCCGCACACCAAGGTGCGGGTCACCGGCGAACCCGTGGGCAACGGCTATGTCCTGGAGATCGAGGACCGCGGGCTCGGCATGGGCAAGGACGCGCTGGCGGAGGCCAACCGCAGACTCGAGGAGTCGGAGGCCCTCGACCTCTTCGACAGCGACCGGCTCGGCCTGTTCGTCGTCAGCCGCCTCGCCGCCCGCCACAGCGTCAAGGTCCATCTCCGGGCATCGCCCTACGGCGGCACCACCGCCGTGATCCTGCTGCCCACCGATCTGCTGCAGCAGGCCCTGCCCGGCGCCGACGGCGCGCGCGGCGCTGCCCGCGCGGAGGCGGAACCGCCGCGCCCGCGCCCCGGCCTTTCCGCGTCGGCGTCACCCGCGCCCACCCCTCACGCACCCGCCGCACCGGTCCCCGCCCGGGCCGGTCGTCCCGTGATCGGGGCGCCGCCCGGACAAGGGGTCCCTCCCGGGGCGCCGCCGACCCTGAGGGCACTGCGGCTGCGGGACACAGCCACCGGGACCGGTGACGGTGAACTCCCGCGCCGGGTACGGCAGTCCCATCTCGTTCCGCAGCTGCGCGAGGCGCCACGGCCCGAGGAGCACCGCGCGCCGGCGGCGGCCGACGACGCCCCCGAGCACCGCACCCCCGAACTGGTCCGCGACCGGATGACCGCGTACCGCAACGGCTGGACCAGAGGCGGCGGCAGCGCGCCCGGCCGGACCGGCCCAGGCACCGAAGGAGACCACGCATGACCGAGCACGAGACAGTCGCGGCCCACTACCGGTTCGGCGACCTCGACTGGCTGCTGGACGATCTCGTACAGCGCGCCGGGCAGGTCCGGCACGCTGTCGTGCTGTCCAACGACGGCCTGCCGGTGGGCGCCTCACACGCACTGAGCCGAGAGGACGCTGAACACCTGGCCGCCGTCGCCTCCGGTTTCCACAGCCTCGCCAAGGGCGCCGGGCGGCACTTCCACGCCGGAGGCGTACGGCAGACCATGGTCGAGATGGACGACGGCTTCCTCTTCGTGGCCGCCGCCGGGGACGGCTCCTGCCTCGCCGTACTCACCTCCGCCACGGCCGACGTCGGCCTGGTCGCCTACGAGATGGCCCGCCTCGTCAAGCGCGTCGGCGAACACCTGCGCACGCCGCCGCGCGTCGATGCGACATGAGCGGCGCGGGCACCGGACCGGACGGCACCGGACCGAACGGCGTCGGGCCGAGCGGCTCCCGGGAGACGGGCGCGGGGCCGGCGGACTTCGGCCGGGCGGACTTCGGGTCCGGCGGCTTCGGAGAGACCGGCGCCGGCCTCACGGGTTTCGGGCCCGGAGGCGCAGGGCCCATCGGCAGTCAGTGGTACGACGCGGAGGCCGGCCCCCTGGTCCGTCCGTACGCGATGACCGGTGGGCGCACCAGACCGGGCCCCAGCAACGTACGGTTCGACCTCATCGCGCTCGTCGTCGTGGACACCGACGGCCCCGGCCCGGAAGCGGAGTCCCTGCTCGGCCCGGAGCACCGGGTGCTGCTGACCCTGTGCCGATGCGAGACCCAGTCCGTGGCGGAGCTCGCCGCCGACGCCGACCTGCCGGTCGGTGTCGTGCGGGTGCTCCTGGGCGACCTGCTCGAAGCGGGATTCGTGAAGGTCCGCCGCCCGGTGCCGCCGGCGCAACTGCCCGACGAACGGATCCTCAGAGAGGTGATCGAGGGGCTGAGAGCGCTGTGAACACCGGGGTGGGCCGCCGGCGCAGGGTGGCGCGAACGGAGCTTCAGTGCGAGGACGTCCGACTCCGTTCCCATTCCTCGCGCGTCAGCGCGTACTCGACGTCCCCCAGCTCGGAGCCCTCGATCTGCTCCGGCCACTCCTCGAAGAAGGTGCGGACGAAACGCAGTCCGACCTTCTCCATCACCCGACGCGAACGGGTGTTGACCGTCATCGTGTTGGCGGTCACCCGCTCCACACCGAGCTCGGAGAACCCCTTGTGGATCAGCGCCAGCGACCCCTCGGTCGCGAGTCCCCTGCCCCATGCCGCCCGTCCCAGGCGGTACCCGAGCTCGACCTCGCGGCTGCTGTCCTCGGACTCGGGGCGGAAGACGAACCAGCCCAGGAACCGGCCGGACCCGCGCTCCTCGGCCACCCAGAAGCCGGGGCCGCCGAAGCAGCGGTAGCGGTGCAGGAGACGCGGCATGAGCTCGCGCTCCACCTCACCGGGCGCGGACGGCCGGCCGCCGTTGATGTACCGCATCACTTCCGCGTCGTCGATGATGCCGCGCACTTCGCCGGCGTCGACGTCGGTGAAGGCGCGCAGGGTCAGCCGACCGGTCTCCAGGAACACACGCATGGCCCGATCCTGGGCCACCCCGCCCGCAGGGTGCACCCGATTTTCACCCGCACACCCACTCCGGAGAGAAGCGACCGATGGTTTCCCAGATCCTGGACGGCACCAGTGAGGACAGCACCGCCCTCGCGCTGAAGATCCTGGTCGCCGGCGGCTTCGGCGTCGGCAAGACCACCCTCGTCGGTGCGGTGAGCGAGATCCGGCCGCTGCGGACGGAGGAACAGCTCAGCAGGGTCGGCCGCACCGTGGACGACACGGAGGGCGTCGACCGCAAGACCACGACGACCGTCGCCATGGACTTCGGCCGTATCACCATCCGGTCCGGCCTGTCGCTGTATCTGTTCGGGACACCCGGCCAGGACCGCTTCTGGTTCCTGTGGGACGAGCTCTCCCAGGGCGCTCTGGGCGCGGTGGTCCTCGCCGACACGCGGCGGCTGTGCGACTGCTTCCCCGCCGTGGACTACTTCGAGCACCGCCGGATCCCGTTCGTCGTCGCCGTGAACTGCTTCCCCGGTGCGCGTACGTTCGCCGCCGAGGACGTCTCCCGGGCCCTCGACCTGGACGAGGGGACTCCCGTCGTGCTGTGTGACGCCCGTGAACGCGACTCCGGGAAGGAGGTCCTGGTACGCCTCGTCGAGTACGCAGGACGCTTCCACACGGCCCGGATCCTCGGCCCGGCAGACCAGCCGCTGTGACAGCGGCCGCCCGGCGCACCTTGCCCTGCGCCGCGCCGTGCGAAAGGCTTACGGGCGAACGCGGGGCCGCGGGGAACGTACGAGCGGGGAGGACGAACGACCATGGCGTTGGACAAGGGACTCGACTGGCTGCTGGACGACCTGACAAAACGGGTCGAACACGTCAGGCACGCACTCGTGCTGTCCAACGACGGGTTGGTGACCGGCGCCAGTACCGGTCTCGCACGCGAGGACGCGGAGCATCTCGCCGCCGTGTCGTCGGGCCTGCACTCCCTCGCAAGGGGGTCCGGCCGCCACTTCCGCGCCGGCCGGGCACGCCAGACGATGGTCGAGTTCGACGAGGCACTGCTCTTCGTGACGGCGGCGGGCGAGGGCAGCTGTCTGTGTGTCCTCACGGCCGCAGAGGCCGATGTCGGCCAGGTCGCGTACGAGATGACCCTCATGGTCAACAGGGTCGGCGAGCACCTGGGCGTCGAGGCGCGCCAGCCCGGCGGCAGCCCCTTCTGACCCCGTCCGGCCTGCGGCTGAGCAGTTGTCCACAGGCCGCGGCGGGATGTCCTCGCTTCGGGCTACGGTCGTCACCGAGAGTATCCACAGCTCACGGGGAGACCGGCATGACGGTACGGCAGACGTCCACGACCAGCCTCGCGCTCGGCAGGGCCGCGCAGGAACTGGCGCTGAAGCGCGGCGAGCTGGAGCTCGCGCTCCAACTGGGCCAGGTGCGTGCGGCACAGGACGACAGTGGAGGGCCGCCTCGCGTCGAGCGGCGGGAGATCGACCGGCTCCGGGCCGGGCACGGCTTCCCCGCCGCACTGCGGGAGCGGCTGCGGACGGTCGGCACGGTGGACGGCGCGGAGCTGGCGTCCATCAGCCAGGGCCGTTTCCTGAGGCTGGCCCGCACCGGTCATTTCGCACCGGTGAGGTTCTACGTCAACCGCTACCACGCCGTGGTGTGGCTCTATCTCGCCGAGGAGGTGCGGGACTTCGCCCGCGACCATGCGCCGCTGCTCACGGGCAGGACACCGCTCGAGGTCCGCGCGCTGCTGGCGACCGGCGAGGACCGGCGACCGCGTAATTGGCGGGGGCGGCGGCTCGGCCAGTTGCTGCGCGCGAGTTCCGATCCATGGCGGCGGGCAGCGGCGATCGCCGCCGTCCTCGATCCGGTGACCGTCGCCGAGACCGTTCCCGATCCCTACGAGCGCTCCCGTCTGAGTGTCCTCCGCCCGGAGATGGTGCCCGCACCGCCGAAGTCGCTGCGGGGGAGGGAGATCGTGGAGCGGCTGGTGACAGCCGACCACCCCGACGAGATTCTGTGGCACCGGGCGAGCCTCGCCGATGCGCTGCGGGAGGCGCGCGAACACTCCGCGGCCCCACGTCGCCCCCGACGTGCACCGGATGCGGCACCCGCCCGCGCTCCCCAAGCACCCCTCCACCCCGCGGCCCCGCACCCTGCCGTCCCGCACCCTGTCGTGCTCGCAGCCGCACGCCCCGCCCCGGTACAGCGCCCGAGGCGCTCCCGTCCGTGGAGCCGGCCGTCGAGCGCCCGGCCGTCGAGTTCCCGGCCTTCAGGCGCCCGGTCCGTGCGCTGCTCGCGGGCGACGGCGCGCGGGCTGCTGGGGCGCCTGTGGCGGAGCCGGGCAGGGCGGGCATGAAGCTGCGCTGTTGGCCCGCTTAAGAAAACCTCGATGGACGTGACGCTCCGAGCTGGGCAAATTGGAGCCCGTCCACTGGCCGGGGCCGTATTTTCGATATCCGGTCACCGTGATCGCCTGTCCGTCACCATGCCTGGAGCCGCACCGATGAAGGCACTTGTCAAGCAGCATGCCGAGCCCGGCCTCTGGCTCATGGACGTGCCGGAGCCGGAGACCGGACCGGGCGACGTGCTGATCAAGGTGCTGCGCACCGGCATCTGCGGAACCGATCTGCACATCAGGTCCTGGGACGGCTGGGCCCAGCAGGCCGTGACCACCCCGCGCGTCCTCGGACACGAGTTCGTCGGCGAGGTGGCCGCGATCGGCGCGGACGTCCAGGACATCGCCGTGGGCGACATCGTCAGCGGGGAGGGCCATCTGGTGTGCGGCAAGTGCCGCAACTGCCTCGCCGGCCGCCGTCACCTCTGCCGCAGCACCATCGGTCTCGGCGTCGGACGCGACGGGGCGTTCGCCGAGTACGTGGCGCTGCCCGCCTCCAACGTGTGGGTGCACCGCACCAAGGTGGACCTCGACGTCGCCGCCATCTTCGACCCCTTCGGCAACGCGGTGCACACCGCGCTCTCCTTCCCCCTGGTCGGGGAGGACGTGCTGATCACCGGTGCCGGCCCCATCGGGATAATGGCCGCGGCGGTCGCCCGGCACGCCGGCGCGCGCAACGTCGTCATCACCGACGTCAGCGAGTCCAGGCTCGCGCTCGCCCGCAAGGTCGGCGCGACCCTCGCGGTCAACGTCGCGGAGACCGACATCGCCGCGGCGCAGCAGCAGCTCGGTCTCAAGGAAGGCTTCGACATCGGCCTGGAGATGTCCGGCCGACCCGAAGCCGTACGCGACATGGTCGACAACATGACGCACGGCGGTCGTATCGCGATGCTCGGCCTGCCTGCCCAGGAGTTCGCCGTCGACTGGTCGAAGATCGTCACGTCGATGATCACCATCAAGGGCATCTACGGACGGGAGATGTTCGAGACCTGGTACGCGATGACCGTCCTGCTCGAAGGCGGTCTCGACCTCAGCCCCGTGATCACCGGCAGCTACGGCTACCAGGACTTCGACGCGGCCTTCGACGAGGCCGCCACCGCCCGCAGCGGCAAGATCATCCTCGACTGGACCGTCTGAGTCCCTGTCCCCGCGTCCGAGCCCCCGACCTAGGAGAACTCCTCATGTACGCGTCCGTCCGCGACGACCTGCGTGCCACGATCGACGAGATCCGCGATGCCGGTCTCTACAAGCCCGAGCGCGTCATCGGCACCCCGCAGAGCGCGTCCGTCGCCGTCACCGCGGGCGGCGCCCCGGGCGACGTCCTCAACTTCTGCGCCAACAACTACCTCGGTCTCGCCGACCACCCCGAGGTCGTCGCCGCCGCCAAGGACGCGCTCGACCGCTGGGGCTACGGCATGGCGTCCGTCCGCTTCATCTGCGGCACCCAGGAGATCCACAAGGAGCTCGAGCAGCGTCTCGCCGCGTTCCTCGGCCAGGAGGACACGATCCTCTACTCCTCCTGCTTCGACGCCAACGGCGGCGTGTTCGAGACGCTCCTCGGCCCCGAGGACGCCGTCATCTCCGACGCCCTCAACCACGCCTCCATCATCGACGGCATCCGCCTCTCCAAGGCCCGCCGTCACCGCTACGCCAACCGCGACCTCGCCGACCTCGAGCAGCAGCTCAAGGAGACGCAGGACGCCCGCCGCCGCCTGATCGTCACGGACGGCGTCTTCTCCATGGACGGCTACGTCGCCCCCCTCGACGAGATCTGCGACCTCGCCGACCGCTACGACGCCATGGTCATGGTCGACGACTCGCACGCCGTCGGCTTCGTGGGCCCCGGCGGCCGCGGCACGCCCGAGCTGCACGGTGTGATGGACCGCGTCGACATCATCACCGGCACCCTCGGCAAGGCCCTCGGCGGCGCCTCCGGCGGCTACGTCGCCGCCCGCGCGGAGATCGTCGAGCTGCTGCGCCAGCGCTCCCGCCCGTACCTCTTCTCCAACTCCCTCGCCCCGGTGATCGCCGCCGCCTCCCTCAAGGTCCTCGACCTGCTGGAGTCCGCCGGTGACCTGCGGGAGAAGCTCGCCGCCAACACCAAGCTCTTCCGCACCGAGATGGCGGCGGCCGGCTTCGAGATCCTGCCCGGCGACCACGCCATCGCGCCCGTCATGATCGGCGACGCCGCCGAGGCCGGACGCATGGCGGAGCTGCTGCTCGAGCGCGGCGTCTACGTCATCGGCTTCTCCTACCCGGTCGTCCCCATGGGGCAGGCCCGGATCCGGGTCCAGCTGTCGGCGGCGCACTCCACCGAGGACGTGACGCGGGCGGTGGCGGCCTTCGTCGACGCACGCGCGACAATGGGCGGGTGATCGACCCCCGGCGGCTGCGAATCCTGCGGGCCGTGGCGGACCACCGTACGGTGACCGCCGCGGCCTCCGCGCTCTACCTCACCCCCTCGGCCGTGTCCCAACAGCTCAACGCGCTGGAGCAGGAGACCGGCCACGCCCTGCTGATCCGCAGCGGCAAGGGCATGCGGCTGACGGTGGCGGGCGACATCCTGCTCACGCACACCCACGCCGTCCTGGCCCAGCTGGAACGGGCGGAGGCGGAGCTCGCCGAGTACGCGGGGGGCGTGGCCGGCGAGGTGAGCGTCGCCGCGTTCGCCACCGGTATCGCCGAGGTCGTGGCCCCGGCCATAGACCGGCTCTCGAAGACCCGCCCGGGCATTCGTGTACGCGTGCGGGACGCGGAGGGCGACGAGAGCCTGCCGCTCGTGCTCGACGGGGCTGCGGACCTCGCGGTGGCGGTGGAGTACCGGGGAGCTCCCGGCGCGGGCGACCGCCGGCTCGCCCGGGTGCCGCTGTACGCCGAACCGTTCGACGCCGTGCTGCGCGCCGACCATCCGCTCGCCGCGAAGGACCGTGTGGAGCTCTCCGAGTTCGCCGACAGCGACTGGATCGGGCCCTATCCGGGCAATCCGTGCCACGACATGGTGCTCTTGGCGTGCGAGCTGGCCGGCTTCGAGCCGCGTCTGCTGCATTCTTCCGACGACTTCCGTGCCGTCGTCGCTCTCGCCGGAGCGGGCGCCGGGGTCGCGCTGGTGCCGCGTTCCGCTCTGCGCGGCATGGAACTGCGCGACACGGTCGTGCGCCCTGTCGCGGGCCCGGCGGCCACCCGCCGGGTCTTCGCCGCGGTCCGACTCGGCGCGGAGGCCCATCCGCTGATCCGGCCGGTGCTCGATGCCCTGGCGCACACCGCGCAGGGTCTGTCCACGGACTGACCGACGGCGTCCGGCGCCGGACGGGGCGCACGGGCCGCGATCACGGGAGCGGCCCCACCGTGGCAGAGCTGCCGGCGGACCACCCGGCCCGGGGTCGGGCCGGCCGGGGCGCTAGGAGACCTCGGCCTCCATCGCCTTCTTCAGGTTCTCCAGTGTCGTACGGATGTTGCGGCGCTGGAACTCGGCGAAGGTGTGGCCCCGCGTCGCCAGCTTGTCGAACGTGTTGGCGACGACGTCGGGCCAGGCGCGGCGGTCGTCGATCCAGGTCTCCGTCACCCGCGTCCCGCCGCCGGCGGCGCGCTCGAAGCGGTACTCCCAGGTCGCGATGCGTCCGGGCAGCACGGGCCGCCGCCTGCCGATGGCGCGTACCCGGAACGCGAACCGCTCGCCGGGATCGGCGGCCGTGACGGTGCAGCGGGTGGTCCAGCTGACCGGCCCGCGCGTGTTGCGGCCGTCGAAGACCATGCCCACGTAGGCCTGTTCGCCACCGCTGCGCACGGTCGCGCCGCGGTTCTCGGGGCTCCAGCGCCCCATCAGCGCGGGATTGCTCACATGCGCGTAGATCACCGAGGGGGCGGCGCCGATCACGACGCTGTCCGAGACGCTGAGTATGCGGACCATGCGTACGACTCCGATCATCGTGGGCGTCCGACGCTATCGCGCCGCGTCCGGTCGTCGTGCGGAGGGGCGGCTTTGTCCAAGTCCGCTCTGCTGTCCGGCTGTTGGGCAATGTGGTGCAAACGCGTACGGCGTGCCGCGGCGGTGCGGACGGACGCGCCGAGGACCGTGCCCGGCCGGATTCCGGCACCGTGACCGTACGGCGGACGGCCCCTGGGGCGAACAGACGGCCGGGGCTCGAGCGAGAAGTCTCGGCGAGAGCACGTCGTGGCGCTTTGCGGACCGGCCCTGTGGGCAGCTTCAATACGGCCAAACCTCTCATAAGGCGCGTGATCGGAGAATCGCGATGCTTATTCATGCGGTTGACCGGGGAGTCCTGGTCGTCACGATCCGCGTCGACATCGACATCACCGCCCGGGCGGTCACGGCGGAGAACATCGCACGTCTCGTCCGCTGCCATCTGCCGCTGCCGGTGGTCATCGTGCTCGCGGCGCCGGTGATCGGTGCCGCCACCCTCAGCGCGGTGCTCCGTGTCCACCGCGCGTGCAGCGGCCTGCGGGTCCCCCTGTCCGTCGCCACACCGAGCGCCGCCGCTCGACGCGTGCTGAGGGCGAGCGCCGATCCCTCCCGCTTCCCGCTGGGTGTGTTCGCCACGGCCGACAGCGCGATCGCCGCCGCGGTCGCCGCCACCGCCCACGACGCCTCGGCGTGAGAGGCGTGACCGGCCGTCGTCGGCGTGAGGGGCGTGTACCGCCGTGACCGCCCGACCGTCGGCGTGACGGCGTGACCGTTGCACCCGTGTGCGGTCGTAGTGGTCGGGCATGGCCGTCACGGCGGGCGGCGCCGTCCGTGGCGGTCGGCGTGAGGTGACGGCCCCCGCCCCTGGGGGGACGCGTGGCCGGCGGCAGCGGGGAGAGCGCGGGCGGCGGGGCAGCCGCGTCCGCCCGTCATCTCACGGCAACGCTATTGCAGTTGACGGCCTCGCGATGGACACGGTCTTCTGTGGCCGTGTCCCCACTTCGAATCCAGCAGGTGGACGGCGATGCCATGCTCCGTGACTGGCAGCACGTCCACAACACGATCATCCCTTCGCACGTCCTGTCGCTCGACGAGGTCCGTGAGCGCTCTGGGCGCCATCGCCTGACCGTGGCGTACCTCGGCGACGTCCTCGTCGGCTGCTCGACCGTTCGTCCGCCGGCGGACGGCACTTCGACGGCCACGGTGATCTCCAGGGTGCTCCCGGCTCACCGTCGCCAGGGCATCGGCGGACGGCTCTACGAGCGGGAGTTGGCGCAGGCGCGCGCACTCGGCGCGGACGTGATCGAGACCGTCGTGCTCGCGTCCAACGAGGACGGGCTCCACTTCGCCCGGTCCCGGGGGTTCACCGAGATCGAGCGGTATCTGCTGCCGGGCGACAGCGTGCCCTACATCGACCTCCGGCTGGCCTGAGGTCGGCATGCCCGGCGGCCCGCGAGGGTGAGGTCGGCCGCCGAGCGGCGCACCGAGTGCCACGCACCGTACGGCGCGGCGCCCGGCCGCCCCGCATCCGGACGGGGAGGGGCAAAGCGTGGTGGCGTCAACGAGGTTGGCACGGATTGATATGGGCATGCCAATTGAGCCGCGTGCCCCACACCGCCGGCCGACCAGGAGGACGCATTGCGCAGCACATCACGAATCCGCAGGGTCTCGCTCGTTCTCGGCAGCGCCGTCGTGCTCGTCATGGCGTCTTCCGGCAGCGCCGTCGCCGCCCCGCCCGCAGCCCTGCCCGCCAACGCGGACGGACTCGAGCAGACCTTCCAGCCGGCCTACGACTACGACACGGACGGGTGCTATCCCACACCCGCCATCGGACCGGACGGGACCATAGCCACCGGACTCAACACGACCGGTGCGGTCAACGGCCAGTGCCGTGACGCATGGGACCTCGACAACACCAACGGATACGCACGCCACAAGTGCAACAACGGCTGGTGCGCGATCATGTACGGCCTCTATTTCGAGAAGGACCAGGCCGTCGCCGGCAGCGGACTCGGCGGGCACCGCCACGACTGGGAGCACGTCGTGGTGTGGGTGCAGAACAACGAGGCGCGGTACGTGTCCACCTCCGCCCACGGCGACTTCGACATCCACGGCCGGGACCGCATCCGGTGGGACGGCACACACCCCAAGATCGTCTATCACAAGGACGGTATAGGCACGCACTGCTTCCGCCCGGCGAACTCCAACGACGAGCCGCCGGAGAACCACTACCACGGATGGCAGTTCCCCCGGCTTGTCGGCTGGAACGGCTACCCGGCGGGCCTGCGCGACAAGCTGAGCCAGGCTCAGTTCGGCAGTGCCGTCTTCGGTCTGAAGGACGGGAACTTCAACCACCACCTGGAGAAGGCCAAGCCGGCCGGTATCCCGTTCGACCCCCACGCCTGAGGGGCTGCGGGGAGCGGATGCCTCTTCACGGACCGTCACCCGATGGCGACGGTCCACAGACTCGCGGCCCGGGCATCCTTCGGCGGATGCCCGGGCCGCAGGCCTTCTTGGGCGGCAGGCGGACCGTGAGTGGCGCGGCACCGGACCGGGGAGAGGCCGCTTCAGCGGTTCATCTGGTGACCGTCCACTTCTGGTTGGCGGCTCCGGTACAGGTCCAGAGCTGGAGCCGGGTTCCGTTGGCGGAGCTGTTGCCGCTGGCGTCGAGGCACTTGTTCGCCTGAGGGTTGACGATGTCGCGTGCCCCGTTGGCGTCCCAGCGCTGGGCTCCTGAACCGTTGCAGTCCCAGAGTTGTACGAGGGTGCCGTCGGCGGTGCCGCCGGAGGCGGCGTCGAGGCACTTGCCGAGCGCCCGGATGGTGCCGTCGGCGCCCACGCTCCAGCGCTGGGCCGCGGTGCCGTTGCAGTCGTAGAGCTGTACGGGGGTGCCGTTGGCGGTGTTCGCTCCTGCCACGTCCACGCACTTGCCGCCGATGCCGGTGATCGGCCCGCCGGTGGCCGGGCTGTCGCCCGTGGTGACCCGCACATGGTCCACGACGAGCTGCTGGGGGAAGACCGTGCTGCCGTCGGGGTCACCGGGCCAGTAACCGCCGACCGCGAGGTTCAGGATGATGAAGAACGGCTTGTCGAACACCCATTGGCGACCGCCCAGATCGGCCGGCGTACGGGTCTGGTAGACGTTGCCGTCCACCGACCACGTCACCTTGTTGGGCGACCAGTCGACGGCGAACGTGTGGAAGGCGTCCGCGAAGGCCTGGCCACCGGGGAGCGTGTATCCGGCACCGATGCCGCCGGAGCCCGAGTAGCCGGGGCCGTGCAGGGTGCCGTGGACGGTGGAGGGTTCGAAGCCGACGTTCTCCATGATGTCGATCTCGCCCGAGGCGGGCCAGCCGATCTGCCCGATGTCGTTCCCGAGCATCCAGAAGGCGGGCCACATGCCCTGCCCGCGGGGCACCTTGAGCCGGGCCTCGACCCGGCCGTAGGTGGTGGTGAACTTGCCCGCGGTGTTCAGCCGGGCCGAGGTGTACTCGCAACGCCCGTACCAGCACTGGTAGTTTCCGGGGTTCTCGCGCCGGGCGGTGATGACCAGGTGGCCCTGCCCGTCGAGCGCGGCGTTCCGGTTGCCGGCCGTGTAGTACTGCCGCTCGTGGTTGTTGACGTTGTCGCCGGTCTCGATGTGCCACTTGCCGCTGTCGACTGCGGAGCCGGCGGGCCCGTCGAAGTCGTCGGAGAACGTGACCGCGGCGGCCGCGGCGGCCGGCCGGAGGGCGGAGTTCGCCTGTGGTGACGGTGCGGGCGCGCCGGTCGCCAGGCCGGTGCCGACCGTGGCCAGGACCAGTACGGAGACGACGGTCGCGAGCAGGCGCCGTGGGGAGCGCGGGGAGTCCATGACTCTCCCTTCCGAGGCGTGAGGGAGGAAGGGGCTCCTGTCATGGATATGACAGGGCTTAGTTCATTACGTGATTTAAGAAGTGAGCTAAGCGGCTGTCAAGGGTTTGGTACGGACCTGGCGGGGGTGCTGCTCCAGGTGTCACCACTCTGCAAAATGGAGCGCTTGCAATCAAATGCGTCTGCAACTATTGTTGACGCTCGTAAGGCGCACTCGCAAACCTCTGAAAGGTCCTCCCATGCCTCTTGCGCTGCTGGCCCTGGCTGTCGGTGCCTTCGGCATCGGCACAACCGAGTTCGTGATCATGGGGTTGCTCCCCGAGGTCGCGGCCGACTTCGGGGTCTCGATCCCCACCTCGGGTCTGCTGGTGACCGGCTACGCCCTCGGCGTGGTCGTCGGCGCCCCGCTCATGACCGCACTCGGCGCCAAGGTGTCCCGCAAGCGGATGCTGATGTTGCTGATGGGCCTCTTCGTCGTGGGCAACGTCCTGTCTGCCCTGGCGCCCACCTTCGGCATGATGCTCACCGGCCGGATCGTGGCCTCCCTGGCCCACGGTGCGTTCTTCGGCATCGGCTCCGTCGTGGCGGCAGGACTGGTCGCCCCGGACAAGAAGGCGGGCGCGATCGCGATGATGTTCACCGGTCTGACCGTCGCCAACGTGGTCGGTGTCCCCGGGGGCACCCTGATCGGCCAGTCCATCGGCTGGCGCACCACCTTCATGATCGTCGCCCTGCTCGGTGTCATCGGCCTGGCCGGCATCGCCCGGCTCGTCCCCGACATGCCGAAGCCTCAGGGCGTGCGGCTGCGTGACGAGGTGGCGGCCTTCAAGAACGCCCAGGTGCTGCTGGCCATGGCGATGACCGTGCTGGGCTTCGGCGGCGTGTTCGCCGCCATCACCTACATCGCGCCGATGATGACCGATGTCGCCGGCTTCGCCGACACCTCCGTCACCTGGCTGCTCGTCCTCTTCGGAGTCGGCATGGTCGGCGGCAACCTGCTCGGCGGCAAGTACGCCGACAAGCACCTCATGCCCCTGCTCTACACGACTCTGACCGCACTGGCCGTGGTCCTGGGCCTGTTCACCGTCACCGCGCACCACAAGGTCCTGGCCGCGATCTCGATCCTGCTGATCGGTGCCCTCGGGTTCGCGACCGTGCCCCCGCTGCAGAAGCGCGTGCTGGACCAGGCCCACGGCGCCCCGACCCTGGCCTCCGCCGTCAACATCGGCGCCTTCAACCTCGGCAACGCGCTGTCCGCCTGGCTCGGTGGCATCGTGATCGCCGCCGGCATGGGGCTCACAGCCCCCAACTGGGTCGGCGCGGTCCTCGCCGTGGCCGCGCTCGTCCTCGCGGTTCTCTCCGCCTTCCTCGAAGGCCGGGAGTCCCGCGGAGGCAGCCGTGTCCTCGCCGGGTCCACGGCCGCGGGTCCGGCCACCGCAGCCGTCGGCACCACGCCCGCGGCCGTGACGACCGCAGAACCGGCACCGGTCACAGCGGCACGCCGCTGACGCCCGCGACCACCACCGCAGAACCGCACCGCAGAACCGCACCGCAGAACCGCACGGAGCAATCAGCGGAACCGCCCCGCACGAAGCAATCAGCGGACCCGCACCGCAGCAGTCAGGAGAACCATCCCCATGAGCACCACCGCCGCCGCCACCGCCCCGCTGACCGTTCAGGACGCGGAGACCCTCCTCGACACGGCCCGCGCCGCCGCGGAGGCCGCCGGGGTCACCGTCGCCGTCAGCGTCCTCGACGCGGGCGGCCACCTGCTGGCCTTCCGCCGCGACGAACGGGCGGTACTGATCGCCGGCGAAACCAGCACCCGCAAGGCGTACACCGCGCTCCAACTGGGCGCCCCCACCGCCGACCTCGTCGACGCCGTGCAGCCCGGCGGCCTCTTCCACAGCCTGCCGACCGCGCTCGACCGGCCGCTGCTCTTCATCGCCGGCGGCATACCGGTCTTCCGCGACGGACGCCTCGTCGGTGCCGTCGGAGTCGGCGGCGGCGCTCCGGAGCAGGACCACGGCTTCGCCACCGCTGCTGTCACCGCGCTGGAGGGTGGCACGCGCACGGACGGGGACCTCGCCGCCTGACGTCCGAGGAATCCGACCCGGCCCGCCCGCCGCCGCTGTGGCATCACCCGCCGCAGCGGCGGCGCCGCATGTCCGGCCGGGCCGTGGGTCAGACCACCGCGCCCGAACGGTCCCTCGCCCTGCCGCGCTCCTTCGCCGGCTTCACGCGCCCGGCCCCACCGGCACCGCGTGACTCGGGGTACCGGGACTGGAGGACGAGCGCCACGGGCATCGCGGTGAAGACGGTGGACGCCATTCCCAGCACCACTCCCGCGAGCAGGGCGATCGAGAAGTCGGTCAGCGAGTCACCCCCCAGGACGGCCAGCGCGACGAGGACGAACAGCGCCCCCATGCCCGTGTTGACCGTCCGGGGCAGGGTCTGCGCGACGGCCCGGTCCGCCAGGGACTCCAGTGGGATCGAGCCGCCGGCCCTGCGGAGTTCGCGCAGCCGGTCGAGCACGACGACCGTGTCGTTGACCGAGTAGCCGACGACGGTCAACAGCGCGGCGAGGAAGACGCTGTCCATCGGCTTGCCGAGCCAGGCGAACAGACCCACGACCAGTGCCACGTCCTGCGTCATCGCGACGACGGCCGCCGTCGCGAACGTCCACCGGAAGCGCACGGACAGGTACAGAAGTTGTGCCGCGACGGCGACGCCGAGCGCGATCAGCGCGTACAGGCGCAGCTCGCTGCCCAGGCTGGGCCCGATGAGATCGTCGCGTTCCACGGTCAACTGCCCTGCCACGTCGTCGAGCGCGCCGCGGATCCGTTCCTGTTCGTCGTCGCCGCTTTCCTTGGTGCGTACGGAGATCCCGTTGTCGTCGGTCGACTGCACGACCGCGTCGGGGAATCCGGCGCCGACGACCGCCTCGCGGGCCGTGTCGGCGTCGACGGACCGCTCGGCCGTGTACTGCACGACCCGGCCGCCGGTGAACTCCACCCCGAACTCCACCCCGCGCACACCGATCCCGGCGACCGCGAGGAGCAGCAGCCCCGAGCAGATCCCGAGCCAGCGGCGCCGGTGCCGCATCAGGCGCGGTGTACGCCGGGCGAGCCGCTCACGCAGCCGCCCCGGCCCGGCCATGCCGGTCAGCTCGGGACGGCGCCGGACGTACGGCACGCTCAGCGCCCACTCGGCGAGCAGCCGGGTGATCAGCATGGCCGAGACCATCGACGCCAGCACGCCGATCGCCAGGGTCACACCGAAGCCCTTCACCGGGCCGGTCGCGAATACGAACAGCAGCCCGGCGGCCAGCAGTGTGGTGATGTTCGAGTCGGCCACCGCGCTCCACGCCTTGCTGAACCCGGTCCGCAGCGAGGACTTCAGGTCGCGCCGCCGGGCGCCGCCCCGGCCTTTCGGGCGTGCGAACTCCTCTCGCGCGCGTTCGAAGACGAGCACGTTGGCGTCCACGGCGATGCCGATGGCCAGCACGAACCCGGCGAGTCCCGGCAGGGTGAGCGTCGCCCCGAGTGCCACGACGGCGGCGTACGAGATCAGCCCGTACAGCGCGAGCGCCACCGTGGCCAGCAGGCCGAGGAGCCGGTACACGACGATGACGAACAGGCCGGTGCAGAGCAGTCCGATCACCGCCGCCGCTGCGCTGGCCCGGACGGCCTCCGCGCCCAGCGTCGGCCCCACGGTGCTCTGTTCCACGGTCGTCACCGGGACGGGAAGCGCGCCGCCCTTCACCAGAGCGGCCAGGTCGCGGGCCTCGTCCGGGGTGAACCCGCCGGTGATCTGCGCGGAGCCGCCGGTGATGCCCGCACCGCAGGGCACGCTGCTCTGCATGCCCGGCGCCGACACCACCGCGTCGTCGAGGACGATCGCGACCCTGCGCGCGGGATCGGCGGGTGCCGCGCAGGCCGCCTCGCCCGTGATGCGTGCCCACTGCTTCGCCGCGTCGTCGCGGAAGGAGAGGTCGACGGTCCAGCCGCGGCCCTCGAGGGTGTCGAGCACCGCCTCCGCGTCCTCGACCCCGTCACCGGTGAGGGCGGGCGGGCCGAGCCGCAGGAACTGCCCCGGTGCGTCGGGGTCGGCGAGGACGCGCGCGCCGTCCTTCCCGGAAGGGCCCGCGGGCCCCTCCGAGGTGCCGGTGACGGGGTGGAAGGTCAGCTGGGCGGTGCGGCCGACGACCTTCGCGGCCTCGCGCGGGTCCTTCAGGCCGGGAAGTTCGACGATGATGCGCCGCTCACCGGAGCGCGCGAGGGAGGGCTCGGTGACACCGAGCCCGTCGACGCGCCGGCGCAGCACCTCCATCGCCCGGTCCGTGGCCTCCCGGTCGGCGGTCACGGTGGGGGAGTCCCGGGTCTCGAGGACGATACGGGTTCCGCCCCGCAGGTCCAGGCCGAGCCGGGCCGGTGTGGTCAGGGCGACGTACAGGGACACGGCGACGACGGCGAGCGCGATCAGCGCCCGCCAGAACGTTGCGCGAGATGACATGGGTGCTCCACGGGCAGCACGCAGGCGCACCCGGCGCCTGCGCTGATTGAGGACGCGAGGAAGAGGACGTCACGCGCACCGGTCCGCGGACACGTCGCGGTACCGGACGGCGGACGCCTTGGGGTCCCGTCGGCGGATCGCGGTGACGGGCCCCGGAACGTCAGCTGCGCCAGGTGGAGGGAGGACCGCGGGTGTGCCGCGGGTCGTACGCGCCGGAGGGCGGGGCCCGCTCCTGGCGCGGGCCGGCCGCCTCACGGCCGTGCAGGGGAGGGGTGTGCGCGGACACCGGAGCACCGGGCAGCGCCGGGGGAGTGCCGGGCGGCCGTTGGGTGTTCTCCGCGGCCAGGAGTTGGGGGACCGCCGCGACAGGCCGGGCCTGGAGTGTGTGGGGCACGGTCCGGTGCGCCGCGACGGGGCGTAGGGGAGTACCCGCGCCCGCCTTGGCAGGCGCCACCGCGACGGGGCCGGCGACAGCCTGCGCACCGTGGCCGGTGGCGCCGGTGAGAAGGAGGAACACAGACCAGACGCCGAAGAGGGCCGCCGGCAGTGCGGTCGCGAGGACGAGCCGGACCCGTCTCCCCATCCCGCCCTCCCTCACCGGTCGTCGCTCCCTGGGGACGTCCGAGATCCCGCCGGACGTCTGCCGCCGCTCAGCCTAGAGCCTGGGGAGCGCACCGCCGCCGTGGGTGTCCGTCTCCCCGGAGTGTCCGAAGGATGGAACACCTGGTGGACGGCTCCGGCGCACCACGCATCCCGTGGCTTACGATCTCGGCGGACGGTCGCGGACGGCGGCCTTCTGTGTCCCCCCACTCCTGGAGGTCATCGTGTTCGGGACGGCCAGCGGCCATCGCAGCCACCGCAGCAGCTTCCGCGTCCGCGCCACAGCCGGTGCCGTGGCTGCCGGGATGTTCCTCGCCGTCGGATGCGGCTCGTCCGACGAAGGACCGGGCGAGGCCGCGGGAGGTGTCCCCGTGGTCGAGAAGGGCAAACTGACCACCTGCACCCACCTGCCCTACCCCCCGTTCCAGTTCGAGCAGGGCGGCAAGGTCGTCGGCTTCGACGTCGCGCTGATCGACCTGGTGGCGAAGAACCTCGACGTCGAGCAGAAGATCCTCGACACGCCGTTCGAGAACTTCAAGACCGGTGCGTTCCTCAACTCCGGGGAGTGCGACCTCGCCGCTGCCGGTATGACCATCACCGACGAGCGCAAGAAGAACGTGGACTTCTCCGTCCCCTACTTCGACGCGACCCAGGCGCTGCTGGCGACCAAGAAGAGCGGCGTGACGTCGCTCGACGAGGTCAAGTCCGGGAAGAAGAAGCTCGGCGCCCAGGCCGAGACCACCGGCGAGAGCTACGCCAAGAGCCAGGGCTTCGACCCGGTCGCCTTCGAGAGCTCGGACGCGGTGCTGAACGGGCTGCGCACCGGCCAGGTCGACGCCGTGATCATCGACTACCCCGTCGTCCAGGGCTGGCTCAAGGACAAGGCGAACGCTGCCCAGTTCGCCCTCGGCCAGAACATCGAGACCGGTGAGCAGTACGGCTTCTCGGTGAAGAAGGGCAACGACAAGCTGCGCGCCGCCATCGACAAGGCGATCCAGGACGCCCGCGCCGACGGCACCTACGACAAGCTCTACAAGCAGTGGATCGGCCCGCTGCCCAAGGCGCAGTCGTGACCTCACGCCTCACCCGCCGCCAGCGGCGGCGGGTGTCGCAGGGCATCCAGTACGCGGTCTTCGTCGCGGCGCTCGTCATGGTCGGCCTGCTGGCCGACTGGGACCGTCTGCAGAACCAGTTCGCGCAGAAGGACCTCGCCTCCGAGCTGTTTCCCGCCATCATCACCACCGCGCTGCGCAACACGGTGGTCTACACGGTGTCCGGTTTCGTCTTCGGCCTGGTGCTGGGTCTGGTCATCGCGCTGATGCGGTTGTCGTCGGTCGCCCCGTACCGGTGGGTGGCGGGCGTCTACATCGAGATCTTCCGCGGTCTGCCCGCGCTGCTGATCTTCATCTTCGTCGGTGTGGCCGTGCCGCTGGCCTTCCCCGGCACCGAGATCCCCGGCGGCACCTACGGCAAGGTCGCCCTCGGTCTCGGTCTGGTCGCCGCCGCCTACATGGCGGAGACGATCAGGGCGGGCATCCAGGCGGTGCCCAAGGGACAGATGGAGGCCGCCAGGTCGCTGGGCTTCTCGCACGCCAGGGCCATGGTCTCGGTGGTCATTCCGCAGGCGTTCCGGATCGTCATTCCCCCGCTCACCAACGAACTGGTCCTGCTCTTCAAGGACTCCTCGCTGGTGCTGTTCCTCGGTGTCACCCTCGAGGAGCGCGAACTGACCAAGTTCGGCAGGGACCTGGCCAGCCAGACCGCCAACTCCACCCCGATCCTCGTCGCGGGGCTCTGCTACCTCCTGGTGACCGTGCCGCTCAGTTTCGTGGTGCGCCGCCTCGAGGTCCGCGCCGACAAGGCGAGGTGAGGGTTCTCATGCCGGTCGGGTCGCAGTCGTCGGGAAGCGGGAGCAGCGGGATCATGGACAGTACGGACCGCCCCGAGATCGAGATCCGGGGCCTGCACAAGTCGTTCGGTGACAACCACGTGCTGCGCGGCATCGACCTCGACATCGCCCGGGGCGAGGTGGTGTGCGTCATCGGCCCGTCCGGCTCCGGCAAGTCGACGCTGCTGCGCTGTGTGAACCTGCTGGAGGAGCCGACCGCCGGCCAGGTGTTCGTGGGCGGCACGGAGGTCACCGACCTCGATGTCGACATCGACGCCGTCCGCCGCCGGATCGGCATGGTCTTCCAGCAGTTCAACCTCTTCCCGCACATCAACGTCACGGAGAACCTCACGCTGCCGCAGCGGCGGGTCCTGCGCAGGGACAAGACGAAGGCCGCGGAGGTGGCACGGCGCAATCTGGAGCGGGTGGGTCTCTCCGACAAGGCCGACGCCTTCCCGTCGCAGCTCTCCGGCGGTCAGCAGCAGCGGGTGGCCATCGCCCGGGCGCTGAGCATGGGACCGGAGGTGATGCTGTTCGACGAGCCGACCTCCGCGCTCGACCCGGAGCTGGTGGGCGACGTCCTCGCGGTCATGCGACAGTTGGCGGCCGAGGGCATGACGATGATGGTCGTCACCCATGAGATGAGCTTCGCCAGGGAGGTCGCCGACCGTGTGGTCTTCATGGACGGCGGGGTGATCGTCGAGGAGGGGCCGGCGGAACGGGTCGTGGGTGACCCACAGCACGAACGCACCCGGAACTTCCTGATGCGCATCCTGGATCCGGCCGCCGCCGAACAGCCGGGGGACACCGGCTCGGAAGGCCCCGCCAAGGAGCTGTGACCCCGCACGGGGCACCTGCCCGGTGCCCCGGCCGGGCGTGGGCGTTCCCGGCCGGGGCCGCGCGGATCAGCGTCCCGGGCACTCCTTCCAGGCCAGGTGATAGATGGTGCTGATGTCACCGTCGGTGGAGTCCATCGTCATGAAGCTGGTCTGCGACGGGTCCGACGTGCCCGCACTGACCCGCAGCTCCGTGTTGATGTTGAAGTTGCGCTGGACACCGCAGGGCGCCCACACCAGCTGCGCCCAGTCCGTCTCGTCCGTGGCCTGCCAGTTGTCGTCGTACGGGCCGCGGAACGAGTGCGTGCGCGACTCGGTGTTCGGCGAGCCCTGGAAGTAGTACGACGCCTTCTCGGTGCTGCTCGCGCCGGGCTGGAGCGAGGCATAGCCTCTGTAGTCGGCGCTGGCGACCGCGTACGTGAATCCGTGCGGTACGTGCACGATCAGATTGAGCTGGCAGTTCTTGCGGAAGGCCGTGCTCGGCGCGCCGCCGCCGACCTGGGCGAGGTAGTCGCTGTACGTCACGGTGAAGGCCGTGTTGTCCTGTGAGACGGCGACGGCGGCCGTCCCCGCGGGACACCCGGAGCCGTTGACCGTCGCCACCTCGATCACGATCTTGTCCGGCGGCGGGTCGGTGATGACGGACGGGCTCTGTTGCGAGGGGATCGCGGAGGCGAACAGCGCGGCCAACGCGCCGCTCACCAGCAGTCCACCGGTCATGGGTTCTCCAATCCATTGCTGTCGGTGCCGGGCGGACCGGGCATGGGGATGCCCGGCCGTCAGGTGGGGGGTGCGGCCGTCCGCTCGCGTGGCGTGGGCCGTCACGGACCAAGTGCGCTGGACCGTCCTGTGATTCGGCCGTGGCATGCCGGGCTTGGTTGAAGAGTCATGCACATGACACGTACGGCCGATGCTCCCGGGCGTTCGCGGCCCGGGAGTTGGTCGAATGGTAGAAACCGATGGAGGGGAGGACTAGAGCGATGTCCGGCCAATCGGCAGGCCGGCCCGGCGGTGGCCGTCGGCTCAATCCAGCAGTCGCAGCGAGACGTCCGCGATGCCCAGGGATACCGACTGCCCCCATGTGAGGCTCAGGGCGTCGCTCTCCATACCGTCGCCGAAGACGACCAGCCGGTCCGACTCCACGGTGATCCGCAGCCGTTGTCCGCGCCCCAGCGCACCGGCCACCTTGCTCGTCCCGGTCGCCGGGGACGGCCAGGCCTCCCTGACGAACCACACGAGCCGCGGCTCGACGGGGCCGGGCAGCGCGAGCGTGCTGCCCCGCTCCTGCCACAGCGAGCGCAGCCAGCCGGTCGCGCCCGTCCCCGTGCCCACCAGCACGCCCGAGGACGCCTGGGCCTCCCCGCCGGATTCCTCCCCACCGGATTCCTGCCCGCCGGATCCCTTCCCGCCGGATCCCTTCCCGCCCGGTCCATCGCCGTCCTCGTCCAGCCGGTAACGGGCGGTCTGGTGCCCGGGGCGCCCGAGGTAGATCTCGTTCAGCGCCGGCAGCCGCTGGGTGTCGTCGGCGACCGCCTCCACCATGGTCAGTTCGTCCGCCGAGCGTCCGGGCAGCACGGCCGAGCGGAGCAGCCGCCGCGCGTCCTCGACACGGTGGCGCACCAGAACCCCCGGATTGCGGCCCGGTTCCGTGTCGATACCCACCACCGGCTGGCCGGCGAGGTACTTGGCGGTGTTGGCCACCAGCCCGTCCTGGCCCACCACGACCACCACGTCCTCGGGTGCGAACAGGAACCGGTCGAGGTCCGCACGCTCCACCCTGGTCTGCCGCCACTGGAGCGGAACGGCGGCCGCCACCTCCGCCAGCGCCCGCTGCGCCCGATGGTGCCGCAGGGCCACGTCGCGGATGCTCCGGCCCCGCGAGGCGAGGAAGAAGTCGGCCTGGCCGTGGGTCCCGTGCCGGGCGAGCAGCTCCTCGTACTCGGTGGTCCGGTGCACGAGGACGGCCCGCGGGGCCAGGCTCACGAGCCGCCTCCGCCGCCTGCCCCGCCCGGCTGCCGCTGTCCGCCGAGCCGGGCGAGCAGACCGGTGAGCACGTCGGGGGAGAGGGTGACGCTGTCGATCCGCGGCAGGTTCTCGGCGAGCCGGGTGACCGCCAGGGCGTGCAGGGTGGCGGGATCCACGTCGCCGTGCACCCGCAGCCAGGCGGCCTGGGCCCCGGCACGCGCCGCGCCGACCGCCTCCGCCGCCTCGGCCTCCGCCCGGGCGAGGCGCACCTTCCGCTTCGCCTCCGCCTCCGCCCGCACCGCGTCGGCCGCCGCGCTCTCCTCGGCCTGGCGTCGCGCGTTGGTGCCGTTCTGCTCGACCAACTGCTCCTCGCGCCTGGCCAGTTCGATCTTGCTGGCGAGTTCGTTCTCCGCGATGGCGCGCTCGCGCTCCACGGCGACGGCGCGGCGTTCGTACGTCGCGCGGTCCGCCTCCTGCTGGATCTGCTCGCGTGCCGGGGTCCGCAGGGCGCGTTCGACCTCCGGTTCCGGCCGGATCGCCACGACCCGCACGGCCACCACTTCGATACCGGTCGCCGGCAGGCGGGGCTCGGCGGCCAGCCCTTCCGTGATGCGCCCGCGTACGGACGCGACTCCGTCGGCGAGCGCCGACGACAGCGGGGTGCGCGCCAGCACGTCGAGCGCGTGCTGCTGCGCGGTCTCCGTGAGCAGGGTGGCGATCTGCTCCAGCGGCGCGGCGCGCCACGCGCCGGTGTCCGGGTCGATGGAGAAGTCCAGACGGGCGGCGGCCGTCGAAGGCTCGCTGATCCGGTACGTCACGGTGGCCTGCACCGAGACGTCCTGGAAGTCGGCGGTGCGGGCGTGGAACGACACCGCGAGCTCGCGGTCGTCGACCGGCACTTCGGAGAGCGCGGCGGTGAGTGCGCGGAACCAGAAGCTGAGGCCCGTGCCGTCGTGGGCGAGGCGTCCGCGCCTGTGGTGGCGGACATGGGCGGTGGGTGCGGCGCGCAGGTGGCGCCAGCCGAGACGTGCGGTGATGTCGGCCATGACAGAACCCCCTCTTTTCGTCTCTCTGACGATATAACTCAAGGGGGTTATCGTCAATACGACGAAAGGCGGTGGTCGGGCCGTGTTCGAGGAAGGCGCGGAGATCCTGACGGCACGCCAGGCGCTACGCTGATCCGCGATGTTCACCGAACAGGGCCCCACATTCCGCGAACTCGCCGTCCAGGCGCTCTCCTCCATCGAGCACGGCTACGACCTGCTCGCCCCCAAGTTCGACCGCACGCCGTTCCGCACCCCGGACCGGCTGCTGGAGGCCGTAGCCGCCGCCCTGCGCCCGCTCGGCCCCTTCACCGCGGGCCTCGACATCTGCTGCGGGACCGGTGCGGGCATGGATGTGCTCCGGCAGGTGTGCCGGGAGCGGGCCGTGGGCGTCGACTTCAGCGCGGGAATGCTCGCCGCCGCGGCCTCCCGGTCCGCCGCGGCCGCGGGTCCACCGGACCTGGCCGCGTCCCCCGCCCCGGCCCCGGCCGCCGGGCACGCCGACCCACCAGGCGTCGTCCAGGACGGGCCGGTCGTCTCCTGGGTACGGGCCGACGCGCGGGCGCTGCCGTTCGGCCCCGCCTTCGATCTGGCCGTGAGCTTCGGCGCGTTCGGGCACTTCCTGCCCGGAGAGCGCCCGCTGCTGTTCGCCCAGGCACACGCCGCCCTCCGCCCCGGGGGCTGCTTCGCGTTCCCGGTCATGGCACCGCCCGGGCCGAACTCGCTGCTCTACTGGACGCTGCTCGGATTCGACGCGGCGATGCGGATCCGCAACGCCCTGTGGCGGCCCCGGTTCGTCATGTACTACCGCACCTTCCCGCTCTCCGCCGTGCTCAGGGACCTCGAGCGCGCCGGATTCACCGTGGAACTGCTTCCGTTGACGAACCTGGGCCGGCTCCCGGACGGCAGCCCCCGCGCCCGCCTGGTCGTCGCCCGAGCAGCGGTTCTCGAGCGGGACGACTGACAGGCGCCGCAAGGCCTCATCGGTCGGCGTTCCCGGAATCGCCACCACCTTCGCGGGTAGGTTGAGGCCGTGGACGGTGATTGGCGGACGGATCGGATCGGGGCCGCTCTGCGAGGCGAGAACCCTACGGTGCTACGGCGGCTCGAGTCGGCGTTCGCGGTGATCGGGGACGTTCAGTTCCTGCCGGGTTACTCGGTTCTTCTCGTGGACGACCCGGCAGTTCAGCGGCTGTCCGATCTGCCGAAGGCCAAGCGGTCGGCGTTTCTGTCCGGCATGGATCAGCTCGGAGAAGCGGTTGAGCGGGCCTGTCGGCGGCGGGACCCTGATTTCCGCCGGGTCAACTTGGAGATCCTGGGGAACACGGACCCGTTCCTGCACGCACATGTCTGGCCCCGTTTCGACTGGGAGCCGAGCGAGTTGGTGGGCAGACCTGTGTGGCTGTATCCGCCGGACCGGTGGAAGGACGAGCGCTTCGGACTCGGTCCGCAGCATGACGTGCTGCGGGAGGCGATCGGCAGCGAGCTGGACCGGTTGCGTTCGACGGCGCAGGTCGCCGTGGAGTCATAACGGTGGGCATCGTCGGCGCGCGGAGACTGCCGCGCCGAACGCCGGGGCCCTGCCGGGACGGCCGAGTCGCCCCGGACGGCCCGGCTCTGCGGAGACGTCAGACGACGGTGTGCACCAGCTGTGAGGTCAGTTCGTAGCGGGCGCCGACGACCGCGAGCTTCCCGGTGGCGATCCTCTCCGCGAGGTCGGGCTCCTGGGCGAGGAGGCGCGTGACCATCCGGACGTTGCGGGTGATCGTGGAGTCGACGCGTGCCGCGCCCTGCTGGGAGTGGTCTATGGCCGGCCGTATCCGATCGGCGATGTACTGGATGTGAGCGGGGAGTTCCTCGCCGGTCTCCTCCGCGTGCACCGCCGCGGTCACCGCGCCGCAGGACTGGTGGCCGAGCACCATGACCAGGGGTATGTCCAGCTCCAGGACCCCGTACGCGACGCTGCCGAGGACCGCCTCGTCGAGCGCCTCGCCGGCCGACCGCACGGTCATCAGGTCGCCGAGGCCCTGGTCGAAGACCAGTTCCGGCGGCACCCGCGAGTCGATGCAGCCGAGGACCACGGCAAAGGGTGCCTGACCGGATATCAGCTCCTCCCGCACGGACGAGGTCTCGTGCGGATGCTGCTGCCGGAAGGTCCGCCAGCGGCGGTTGCCGGCCGCCAGCTCACGCAGGGCCTGCGCGGGGGTGTCCGGCCGGGGGCGGCGGGCCGTTGCCGGTCCGGGGGACGCCGATGCCGGCGTGCCTCCCATTACGAGGGCGCCGGAGGCCAGGGCCCCGCCCGCGACGGCGGCGCGCAGCAGGGTACGCCGGCTTCCGCCGACGGATGAGTTCGTTCGCGGTGTCTGCTTCACGAAGCGAAGGTAGATCCATCGGCAGCCGGCGCGTTCGTTCATGTGTTTTCTTTGCGCATGCTTGATCAATCCATGCCCTGAGGGACGGTGACAGCTCGTCAGGCCGGTGACTTCACCGACATCAGCAGATGCTGATGGGAGTGCTGTCCGGCATCGCCGGCCGGCCGCGTGCCGGTATCCGCCGCGGCGCTGAGCAGCGCCCGCTGCCCGGGCCCCAGCAGCCGGAACCGCACGCTGTCCGTGTCGAACGACGACAAGGCGTCCACGAGATACGACGGGTTGAACGCCACCGTCATCTCCGGGGCGCCCTCCAGGGCGGCGGGCAACTGCTGGGAGGCGACATCGTCCTCGTAGCCGGCGTGGAGACGGACCGAGTCCGCGGAGAACGACAACTGCAGCGGGCTGTCGCCCTCCGCGACCACCGACACCCGCTTCACCGCCTCGAGCAGCGGCGCCCTGGCCGTGAGCGCCACGGCACCGTCCGGCAGGGCGAAGAGCTTGTCGTGCCGCGGCAGCCGGCCGTCGAGGAGCCGGGTGCTGAGCCGCCTCCCCGCGTTGTCGAAGCCGATCGTGCCGCCGTCCAGCGCGATACGGACCGTGCCCGACCGGTCCAGCGACCGGGCGATGTCGGAGAGCCGCCGCGCAGGCACCACGACATCGGCGGACGCCTGCGGCGACAGGGGCTTCCAGCCCAGCGTGCGCACCGCGTACCGGTACCTGTCCGTCGCCGCGAGCGTCATCGTCTCCCCGTCCACGCTCAGACGGATGCCGGTCAGCACTGGCAGCGAATCGTCGCGCCCGGCAGCCACCGCCACATGCGCCACGGCGGCGGCGAACACCTCCGCGTCCACCGCACCGCAGAATTCGGGCAGCGCGGGGATGGCCGGACGCTCCTCGCACGGCAGCAACGACATGCCGAAGCGGGCGCCGGCGCTGCTCATGGCGAAACGCCCGCCGTCGAGGGCGCACCGCACCGTCCCGCCCGGCAGGACCCGGCAGATGTCCAGCAGTCTGCGGCCCAGGACCAGCACCTGTCCGGGCTGCTCGACGTCCGCCTCGACCTCGATCCGGGCCGAGGCCTCGTGGTCCAGCCCCGAGACGCGCAGCAGACCGCCGGCGCGTGCCTCGAGCAGCAACCCGCCGAGCACGGGCACGGGGGACCGTGCCGGCAGCACACGCGCCGCCCACGCGACCGCGTCCGCCAGTGCCCCGCGCTCCATCCGGAACTCCATCAGCAGCCCTCTTTCCTCGGTGGTGGGGACGCTATCGGCCGCCACTGACAACGCCCGGCCGGGAAGCTGGCAAGATCGTCGGTCCGACGGGGAAACGGAGCGATGGCATGAGCGACGCGGACGGGCACCGCACGGCGGTGCCCAGGCCCTTCGCGCAGCGGCTCGGCATCCGGCTGCCCACCAGGGGCAGTTGGGGAACGGACCACCGCGGCCACTCGCGCTTCCGCCGGGGCCGCGTCCTCGCGGCCCTCGCCGTACTCGTCGCCTGCCTGCTCGCCTTCCACTTCGCCGTGCCCAACACCGTCGGCAGGATCGGCAGTCTGCTGGAGACGTTTCTGCCGTGGCTGGGTCTCGCCGTTCCCCTGCTGCTGGTCGCGGCGTTGCTGCGCCGTTCCGTCACCGCGCTCGTCGCTCTGCTGCTGCCCGTCGCCGCGTGGTCGTTCCTCTTCGCGCCCCTGCTGCCGCCCGCGTCGGGGGAGCGGGCCGGCCTCGTGGCGGTGCAGCACAACGTCAGCGACGTGAACACCGACCCGGCAGGCACGGCACGGGCCCTCCTGCGTGTACGCCCGGACCTCGTCGCCCTCGAGGAGGTGACGCCCGCCGTGCTGCCCGCCTACGAGAAGGAGCTGGCGCGGCACCTGCCGTACCACGCGGTCGTGGGGACCGTCGGCCTGTGGTCGGCGCATCCTCTGGAGGACGTGCGGCCGGTGGACATCAAGCCGCGCGGTTTCGGGCCGGGGTGGAACCGCGCCCTGCGCGCCACGGCGGTGACCCCGCAGGGCCCCGTCGCCGTCCACGTCGCTCATCTGCCCTCGGTGCGCCTGGGACTGCACGGCTTCAGCTCGGCGTGGCGCGACGAGAGCGCCGGTCTGCTGGGCGCCGCGCTCGCCGCCGAGAAGGAGGCCAGGGTGATCCTGCTGGGCGACCTCAACGGCACCGTCGACGACCGTGGTCTCGACCCGGTGCTGGCACATGTGGGGGTGGCGGGACCGGGTTTCGCGTTCAGCTGGCCGGCGTCGTTCCCCGTGGCAAGGATCGACCAGATCCTGGCCCGGTCCGCGGCGGTGACGCGTGTCCGTTCGCTGCCCGCCACCGGCAGCGACCACCTGCCGATCGCCGCCACGATCACCCTGTGACGCGCTGCCTGGCCGCCCGCCGGGCGCTTCCCACGTCACCGCACTGCCTGCCGGGCGGCCGCCCCTGTGACCGCACAGCCGGCCGCGCGCCCACGACGACTGCCCGCGCAACCGGCCGCGCGCCCGGCCCCGTGACCGCCGGCACGCCCGTCCTCACAGTGAACGCCCGCGCCGCCCCGCCCGTACTCCACGGCAGCCGTCGAGCCCGAGGAGGTCAGCAGCCGATGTCCGGACGTCGCCGTACCCCTGTTGCCGTCGCCGTTGCCGCACTGACCGGCGCCGTACCGCTGTTGCTGGCCACCGGCGGCCCCGCCCTGGCCCACGGGACGCCGACCGACCCGGTCAGCAGAGCCGCCGTCTGCGGGCTCGACGGAGCGCAGCGCGCGTCGGGCGCGTGCCGGGCCGCCGTCGCCGCGAACGGGGGAGCCGCGATCGGCGCGTGGGACGACCTGCGGCTGCCCGGCGTCGAGGGCAGGGACCAGGAGGCCGTACCCGACGGGCAGTTGTGCAGCGCGGGCCTCGACGCCTACCGCGGCCTGGACACCGCCCGCACGGACTGGCCCGCCACACCGCTGAAGGCCGGTGGCACGTTCACCCTCACCTACCGCTCCAGCATCCCGCACGAGGGAACCTTCGAGCTGTACCTGACCCGGCAGGGGTACGATCCGTCCGCGCCGCTGCGGTGGGCCGACCTCGACACCCGCCCGTTCGCGACGGACACCGATCCCGCGCTCACGGACGGCGCCTACCGGATCAGCGGACGTCTGCCGGCGGACCTCACGGGGCGGCATGTGCTCTACACGGTATGGCGGAACACGGACACCCCTGACACGTACTACTCGTGCTCGGACGTGGTCCTCACACCCGGGGACGGCGGGCAGGCCACGACGCGGCCCGGAACCCCGCCCGCGCAACAGCCCTACGACCCGGCCGGCCGGACCTCCGGCCCGGCGACGCCGGGATCGCCCGACGAGCCCGCCCCCTCCCAGGCGCCCGGTGAGCCGGCACCCGGTGAACCGCCGGCCGGCGCCCCCGCTCCGGCACCGTCCTCCGGCCAGGCCGCCCCGGCGCCCGCGGGCAGCGCGTCCGGCGACCGTCCCACGGTCCTGTTCGGTGCGGCAGCAGCCGCCCTCGCCCTCGTCTCCGTCTGCGGATCGGTGGTCCTGTGGCGACGGAACCGTCTCTGACAGCACGTCACCGAAGGGCAGTACGTCACTGAAGGGCCGCGAGACCGGCGTCCCGGCGGGGGCACGCCCTCCGACAGCTCAATTGCGGGTGACGAACAGGCACCGGAGCCATCATGAGAGCAACCTCCGCGGCCCGCCGGCCCTCTTCCCTCCATGCAACGGGCCCACCGGGAAGCACAGCCCGCCCGCACCACAGCTGCATGGAGTGACATGACAACGGTCCATACTTCGGTCGTCGTGCCGTGCTTCAACGAGGACGACGTGCTCGACCTGTTCCATCAGGAACTCGTCGCGGCACTCGAGCCGACCGGTACGGAATTCGAGATCTGCTACGTGGACGACGGCAGCGGCGACGGCACCGGCGCGCGCCTCAAGCAGCTCGCCGCAACGGACCCGCGCGTCCGCTACACCTCCTTCAGCCGCAACTTCGGCAAGGAGTCCGCGATGCTCGCCGGACTGCGTATGTCCCGCGGGGACGCCGTCGTCCTCATGGACGCCGACCTTCAGCATCCGCCCCATCTGCTGCCCCGAATGCTGGAACTGCACCACCACGGCTACGACCAGGTCGTCGCCCGCCGCGACCGCACCGGCGAAGGCACACTGCGGACGGTCCTCAGCCAGGGCTACTACCGGCTCGTCCGCCGCTTCATGGACGTCGAAGTCGTCGACGGCGCAGGGGACTTCCGGCTGCTGTCCCGCAGGGCCGTCGAGGCGGTGCTGAACATGCCCGAGTCCAACCGCTTCTCCAAGGGACTCTTCTCCTGGATCGGCTTTGACACCGTCAGCTTCGCCTACACCAATGTGCGTCGGGCCGCCGGAAGCTCCAAGTGGGGCGGCCGGCGGCTGGTCAACTACGGCATCGACGGTCTGCTGTCCTTCAACACCCGCCCGCTGCGCCTGGCGATCCACACCGGGCTGTGGCTCTTCCTGTCCGCGCTCGCCTACGCGGTGTGGATCATCCTCAACGTCGTCCTGGACGGCGTCGAAACCCCCGGCTACGCGACCCTGATCGCCGCCATAGTGGGTCTCGGCGGAATCCAGCTCGCCACCCTCGGGATCATCGGCGAGTACGTGGGCCGCATCTACCACGAGACCAAGCGCCGGCCCCACTACGTGGTCCGGGAGACCGACGAGACCGGCGCCACACAGCCCGGGGCGCCCGTCAGGGAAGCCGCTCTGAGTAAGTGACCTTGTCCAGCCGGTAGTAGTCGGCGACGCACTGCGCGGGCCACACCTTGCGCCCCTGCTGACCGAACGGCTCCAGCATCCTGGCCACCGGCGTGGGTGAGTAGGGGAGTTCCTTCGCGCCCCGGGCCGCTCCCTCGCGCAGATACCGGTCCTGGTGGTCCCACCGCTCCGCCCGCACCCGCATGTCGTGGCCCAGATCGACCAAGGGCCCCACGAGGCTCAGCACCGTGGCCGCGCACACGGCGGCCGCGGCCGCGACGGTTCCCGCGGACCGGAGGCCGCGCACGTACGGCCGCAGCGCGCGCCCCAGGAAGGCCCCGGCCACGACGAGGAGGCCCACAAGGAGCAGCAGGTAGTCGTTCCATGTCCGTTCGGTGGTCACCACCCGCTCCCCGAAGACCGGATACGTGATGACGGTGCAAAGCCAGCCGGCGACAAGGAACGCCGCCGCGCCGAGCCCCACCAGCAGCAGCGGCCTCGGCAGCAGCACCGGGGCCCGGCCGGGCCGGCCGCGCGCCACCAGCCCCAGCAGCACTCCGGCGGCCACCGCGCCCAGATGCTGCCAGGTACCGAATACCGTGCCGAGGATCTCCGTGTAGCCGCGCAGCGAACCCAGCAGTGAGTCGGGGGACAGCATCGACGCGCTCTCGGCCCCGTAGCGCTCGCGGCGGTTGCGGGAGCCGGGGGAGAAGAACAGCAGCAGGGTCCCGACCCCGACACCGGCCGCGCCGGCCAGCGACCAGACCCGGGCGACGCGGCGCACCGGGGCCGCGAGAACCCGGTGCGCGAAGAGCACCACGCCCGCGAGCACCACCAGCGCGACGACCGACGCCTCCTCCGACAGCGTCCCCATGAACACTCCGGCGAGCGCGGCCGACACCACCGCGGCGATCCTGCCCGCGCGGCCGCGTGAGCACAGCAGTGGCAGCACGGCAGCGCACGCGAGCACCGGCGCCACCGTGTGCGACACGGACGCGGCGGGCCAGTAGAACGTCTTGTACGTGTTGGGCGTGGCGAACAGGAAGACGGCGCAGACCATGGCTGCCACGAACAGCGGCACACCGCGCGGCACTTCCTGTCCGGCCCTGCGCAGCACCTGCACGACCAGGGCCCACAGCAGCACGAGCATGACGAGCCCGCTGACGAGCCCGAACCACTGGTGACCCGCGACCGGGAACTCGGCGTACAGACCGACGAGCAGGCCGTTGCCCAGCCGCCCGTTGTCGGTGAACCAGAACTTGCCGATCAGTCCGGAGATGCCGTCGTCCCGTACCACCGGCAGGAAGCACCACTCGTCGGCGCTGGGCCGCACATGACGTCCGAACCACGACGCGACCGCCAACAGCCCGAGGGGCAGGCCCGCGAGGACGAACGGCCAGAGCCCCACCCACGCCGCCGGGCCACCACGCCGCCCCTCCGGCCGCCCGACCGCCCCCGCCGGCCCGCCGTGGCCGTCCATTTCACTCGCGACGGTGACGCCCGATGCGCCGACGGCCATATCACCACTGCCTTTCCGCGAACACTGATCCGGCACCGAAGAGGCGAATTCCTGGTGCACCGTTCCATCAGCATCCAGTGGCAGCCGGCCGTGGCGTGGGCGACGCGCAGGGGTGGCCGACCAGAGCGGCCGGCTCCGTCGTGCGGCGGCGGAGGACACCGGTCCGCTCGCCCGGTCCGCTCGCTGGTCCGTTCGTCCGGGCTGCTCGTCCGGGCAGGGCGCCATTCGCGGCGGGCTGCCGACGTAGCCGCTGCTCAGCGCGGTGACGGGGCACGGCGGCCGGGTGACTCGGCCGGCCGCCCGCGACACGGCGGGCCCTGCGCACGGCGGCACCGCGCGGGACCGTGTGGACCGCAACCCCGCGGGGCCGCTCATCGCGCGCGATCCGTCGGCGTGCCCGCCCACCGCCCGCCCCTGCGGGCGGACCCCTTGAGCAGGCAGGATCGTCCGGCCGCGCCCACCGGCCCCGGTATAAAGAACCCATGACTGCCGATGCCCCCGTGCCCACCCGCCCCGCGACGCTCGAGGACGTGGCCAGGGTGGCGGGCGTCTCCCGGGCCACCGTCTCCCGGGTGATCAACGGGGCGCCGACGGTGGACCCCGGGCTGCGTGGGATCGTCGAGGAGGCGATAGAGGCGACCCGTTACGTCCCCAACCGGGCCGCCCGCTCCCTGGTGACCCGCAGGACCGACTCGATCGCGCTCGTCGTCTCGGAGCAGGAGCAGCGGTCCGGTGCGACGCCGTTCGTGGGGCGGATGTTCACCGACCCGTACTTCGGGCGGGTGGTGAGCGGCCTGCTGGAGGTGCTGCGGCCGGCGGGTGTCCAGATGATGCTGATGCTGGTCGACGACGAGACGTCGCGCGGGCAGTTGATGTCGTACCTGCGCCAGGGCCATGTGGACGGCGTCGTGCTGGTCTCCTCGCACGGGTCCGACCCGCTGCCGCAGTTGATCACCGGTACCGGACTGCCGGCCGTGCTTTCGGGACGCAGCAGCCGCAGCGGCCGGCTGACCTATGTCGAGGTGGACCAGCGGGCCGGCGCCGAACTGGCCGCGGAACACCTGGTGTCGCTGGGCCGCCGCCGGATCGGCACGGTGACCGGACCGCAGGACATGCCCGCCGGACAGGAGCGGCTGGCGGCGTTCCGCAGCGCGCTCGCCCGGCACGGGATCGACGATCTGGCGTGGGTGGAGGGCGACTTCACGCATGTCGGCGGCGCCGCCGCCATGAAGCGGCTGCTGGCGCGGCGGCCCGACCTGGACGGTGTGTTCGTCGCCTCGGACCTGATGGCCATGGGCGCGCTGCCGGTGCTGTCCCGCGAGGGCAGGCGGGTGCCCGAGGACGTCGCCGTGGTGGGCTTCGACGACAGCAACGCCGCGCAGGCGTGCGACCCGCCGCTGACGACGGTACGGCAACCTGTCGAGGAGATGTCCTCGGAGATGGCGAGGCTGCTGCTGCGGCAGATCCGTGAACCGGGCGACCCCCTTCCCTCGGTGGTCTTCCACCCGTCGCTGGTGATCCGGGAGTCGGCCTGAGCAACGGCCGGGCCGGGGGAGGAAGCCGTTCGGATGGAGGGAGAGCGCTCCCTCCCGGGAGCGCTCTCCTGAGCCGTGAACCGTCGCCGACGTACGGGGTGTGGGATGAAGGAACGGAAGTCAACAGCCCCGCCGATCCCCTTCCGTGGCCCCAAAGGGGCCGAAAGGGTTCGGGACTTGAAGCCTGCGGCCTCAAAGTGCCCCCAGCTTCGGTGAGTTGTTGCACACGTCTTGACGGCGGTGTGACACCGGGAGAATCATCCGTGTACCTGAGAGAGCGCTCTCTCGTCAGGTTGAGCCGGCCTTCCGTGCGCAGCACCTCCGTACACGGCACCTCCGTACACAGCACCAGCATCAGCACCCGCCCCTGACCCCCTCAGGAGAGACAGCCATGTCCGCTGCCCCCACAAGACAGCTCGGACCACCCGCGAACCTCGCGCACCACCGGCGGCGCGGCACCGTCGCGCTGATCGTCACCGCCATGGTCGCCGCCCTGCTCGGTCTGCTGCCCGCGGCGCCCGCGCAGGCCGCGCCCGTCCTGCTGTCCCAGGGCAGAACGGCGACCGCCTCGAGCCAGGAGAACGGCGGCACGGCCGCCGCCGACGCCGTCGACGGCAACGCCGGCACCCGCTGGTCCAGCGCCTTCTCGGACCCGCAGTGGATCCAGGTCGACCTGGGCGCCAGTGCCACCGTCACCCAGGTCGTGCTGGCCTGGGAGGCGGCCTACGCCAAGGGCTACCGCATCGAGCTGTCCGGCAACGGCACCGACTGGACCACCGCCCACTCCACCACCACCGGCCCCGGCGGCACGGAGACCCTGAACGTCTCCGGGACCGCGCGCTACGTGCGCATGTACGGGACGGCCCGGGCCACCCAGTACGGCTACTCGCTCTGGGAGTTCAAGATCTACGGCACCGTGAACGGGGGAGGCGGCCCCGAGATCCCCGGCGGAGGCGACCTCGGTCCCAACGTCCTCGTCTTCGACCCCTCCACGCCCGACATCCAGGGCAAGCTCGACGAGATCTTCCGACGCCAGGAGTCGGCGCAGTTCGGCACCGACCGCTATCAACTGCTGTTCAAGCCGGGCACGTACAACAACATCAACGCGCAGATCGGCTTCTACACCTCCATCTCCGGTCTCGGGCTCAACCCGGACGACACCACCTTCAACGGTGATGTGACGGTCGACGCCGGCTGGTTCGACGGCAACGCGACCCAGAACTTCTGGCGCTCCGCGGAGAACCTCGCCCTCAACCCTGTCAACGGCACCAACCGCTGGGCCGTCTCCCAGGCCGCCCCCTTCCGCCGGATGCACGTCAAGGGCGACCTCAACCTGGCCCCCAGCGGCTACGGATGGGCCAGCGGCGGCTACATCGCCGACAGCGAGATCGACGGCACGGTGGGGCCGTACTCCCAGCAGCAGTGGTACACCCGCGACAGCTCCGTCGGCGGCTGGACCAACGGCGTATGGAACATGACGTTCTCCGGCGTCCAGGGCGCGCCCGCCACCGGCTTCCCGAATCCGCCGTACACCACGCTGGACACCACACCCGTCTCCCGCGAGAAGCCCTTCCTCTACATGGACGGCGGCCAGTACAAGGTGTTCGCCCCGGCCAAGCGGGTGAACGCGCGCGGCACTTCATGGGGCGACGGCGCACCGCAGGGCGAGTCGATCCCGCTCGACCGGTTCTACGTCGTCAGGCCCGGCGCGACCGCCGCGACCATCAACGCCGCGCTCGACCAGGGCCTCCACCTGCTGTTCACGCCCGGTGTCCACCACGTGGATCAGACGATCAACGTCAACCGCGCGAACACCATCGTGCTCGGTCTCGGCCTCGCCACGATCATCCCCGACAACGGCGTCACGGCCGTGAAGGTCGCCGACGTGGACGGCGTGCGGCTCGCGGGCTTCCTCATCGACGCGGGACCCGTCAACTCGCCCACCCTGCTCGAAGTCGGGCCTCAGGGCGCGTCCGCCGACCACGCGGCCAACCCCACCACCGTGCAGGACGTCTTCATCCGCATCGGCGGAGCCGGCCCGGGCAAGGCCACCACCAGCATGGTCGTCAACAGCGACGACACGATCATCGACCACACCTGGGTCTGGCGCGCCGACCACGGCGACGGCGTCGGCTGGGAGACCAACCGGGCCGACTACGGCGTCCGCGTCCACGGCGACGACGTGCTGGCCACCGGCCTGTTCGTCGAGCACTTCAACAAGTACGACGTCGAGTGGTACGGCGAACGCGGCCGGACCATCTTCTTCCAGAACGAGAAGGCCTACGACGCGCCCAACCAGGCCGCCATCCAGAACGGCGCCACCAGGGGCTATGCCGCCTACCGCGTCGACGACTCCGTGAACACCCACGAAGGATGGGGGATGGGCAGCTACTGCTACTACAACGTGGACCCGACGATCCGGCAGGACCACGGCTTCAAGGCCCCGGTCAAACCCGGGGTGAAGTTCCACAGCCTGCTGGTCGTCTCGCTCAGCGGCCACGGCCACTACGAGCATGTCATCAACGACATGGGCTCTCCCACGTCAGGGACCTCGACGGTGCCTTCGACCGTCGTCAACTTCCCCTGACGCGGCGGTAGGCGGGCCGACGCAGACGGCCCGCGGCCGCACGGGAGCGAGGGGCGTATCCACCGGCACGGGCACGAACGTGGCCGTCCGGCGGGTACACCCCTCGACCGGCTGCGTGTGAACGCTCCTACGGGCAGCGGTAGGTGAACCGAGCGTCCGCGGAGTGCCTGGAAGGCGAGACGATCCACAGTTCCGCACTCGCGCGGTACTCGCCCCGTCCCTCGAACGTCCACAGCAGGTGCAGCCGGGCCTGCTTCTGGCCGCGCCCCACCCGTTCGCGCAGCAGCCCCGAGTCGGTGCCGTCGCTGCGCACCCACCGGTAGGTCAGCGTGCCTGGCCGGCCGTCGGTCCGCACCACGCCGACCACATCGGCGGTCCCGCCGCAGCCGGGCCCGTCCGGCGAGGTTCGGACCACCACGTCCCGCACGGCAACGCCCGGCCCGTACCGCTGCCAGGCCAGGAACCCGAGCACGGCCAGGAGTACGGTGGCGGCCAGGGCGTACCTGCGCAGGCCGCGCCGGCGTCCGCGCGGCCCGCGGTCGTCGGCGGGCTGCCCGGCGAGCGTCCCGTGCCAGACCCCGGCGGCCGTGGTTCCGCTTCCGTGCTGCCGCACGAACGCGGTCACTCCTGGGCCGAAGCGCAGAACGTCGCCCTCGACGCGGTCGGGGACAGGCCCCGGGTCGGGACCTTCGAACCAGTGGCTGCCCAGCGCGGTCGCGCTGTACTCGTCCGCGTCGTCCGCGGGCGTGCGTGGGTCGTTCACAGGACCGGGCACCCCCTTCTGGTCAGAAGCTGCTGGGTGGAACTGCCGCTCGCCGCCGCCGGGTCGGTGCCGGCCTGCACGGCCCAGTAACAGCCCGTCCCCTGGAACGTGTGGTCCAGCGCGAGGGTGTACTGCGTCGCGCCGCTCCGCTCGAAGGACTGTGTGCTCTCGACGGCGCCGAGGACCCCCTTCTCGTTGCTCGTGAACCACGAGATGACGACCTTCACGGGTCCGGTGCCGGAGGTGACGACGTCGACGGTCGCGGCGGCCGTCGACGGGCCGGTCTGCCGGAAGCCCGTCACGGAGACCGACTTGACCTGCACCGGCGCGAGGGTCGGCGGGGCGCTGGTCGTCGGCTCTGTGGACGGCTCGGTGGAGGCGGTCGGGGTGGGTGACGCGGCCGGCGGGGACGTCGTCGGCGGGGCCGGCGGCGTGGACGACGTCGCGGGCGACGGGTCGGCGGGCCCGGTGGTCGTGCTCGCCGAAGGGGAGGGCGAGCCGCCGTCCGAAGGCGACGGCCCGACGTCGCCGTCCCCGTCCGCCACCGGCGAGGCCGAGCCGCCCGGCATCGCGCTGGTCGTCGCCACGGCCTGCGCGGTCGCCTTCGGGGCGGCGTCCTCGCCGGCCCGTGCCGCGACGGCCATCACCGCGACCACGGCCAGCGCGGCGACGCCGACGAGCGCCTTGCGCAGCGCCGGCGGCACGTATCCGCCGGTGCCGATGCCCGAGCCGATGCCCGCCCCTGGGCCCGGTCCGGCGCCGATCGACGTGGTGGCGTGGTCGGTGGTCCCCGCGGGCCCGCCGGCCGACGGGAACAGCAGAGGCAGCAGTGCGGCGAGCGCCGCCAGCTTGCGCTGGCCCCGCTCCTCCCAGTCGGGCCCGTAGGCCGCCCGGGCGATCGCCTCGAGCTCGGCCACGAACGCCGCCGCGTTCGCGGGCCGTTGTGCCGGCGACTTGGCAAGACCCCGCCGGATGAGGGGGCGCACCGGCTCGGGCGCGTCGTGGTCGGGGACCGGCGCGTCGATGTGCTGGAGCGCCAGCTCGGCGAAGTTCTCGCCGCGGAAGGGTTTGTGGCCCGTCAGGCACTCGTAGAACGTCGCGGTCGCGGCGTACACGTCGGCGGCGGGGGAGGCCGGTTCGCCGTTCCACTGCTCCGGTGCCATGTACGCCGGGGTCCCCGCCACCCCCGGTGTGCTCCCTCGGTGCGCGGCGATGCCGAAGTCGACGAGCTTGGAGGAGCCGTCCGCCGCGACGAGCACGTTCTCCGGTTTGTAGTCCCGGTGCACCACACCGGCGCCGTGCGCTGCGGCGAGGCCCAGCAGCGAGCCCTTCAGCACGGCCAGCGCCGCCTCGGGACCGGTCGCGCCCTCCCGGACCAGCAAGGTGCGCAGCGCGATGCCGTCGACCAGCTCCATCACGATGGCGGCGCCCTGCGGCGCCTCGACGTACTCGTAGAGCCGTACCACGTAAGGGGTGTCGAGGCCGCCGAGCAGCTGGGCCTCCGCGCGGAACTCGCGTACGAAGCCGGAGTCCGCGCGGAGCCGCTCGTTGAGGTACTTCACCGCCACCGGCACGCCGGTGGTGTCATGGACGGCGAGTACGACACGCCCGCAGCCGCCCGCACCGAGCTCCCGGGACTCGGTGTACCCGGGCACCGACCAGGTGTTCATCACGTTCCCCCTGCCCACGCGCTGTCCCCACCACAGACACATTTCTTTCACCTCCGGTTCCCGCAGAAAGGCCCGGGCGTGCGACGCCTCCGAAGTTCCGGGGTGCACTTGGCATGGACCTGTCCCTGGAGTTCGGCTACGCTCCGGGCGGGCGCAATGAGAGCGCTCTCAATCGCCTCTCGACGCGCGCTCCCGTACGGCCTGTTCCATCCCCCACGATGCTGGAACAACGAAAGGTCAACGCCTTGAGACGCATGACAGCCATTCGCACGGGCCTGTCCGCACTCCTCCTCCTCGGCTCATGGGCCGCGGTCGGCGCCGGCCCCGCGGCCGCCTCCGTCCCCGCTGCCGAGCCCGAGCTCTCCTCCGGCCTGCTCGCAGCCATGCAGCGCGACCTGGGACTCGACGCGGACGAGGCGACAGCACGCCTCGCCGCCGAGAAGACCGCCACCGCCGTCGAAGGAAAGGCCCGCCGCGCCGCCGGAGCGGCCTTCGGCGGCTCCTGGTTCGACGCGGACACCGGCAGACTCACGGTGGCCCTCACCGACGCGGGCAGGGCCCGCGCCGTCCGGGCGGCCGGCGCCGACACGGCGCTCGTCCGTCACAGCGCCCGGCAGCTCGACTCGGCAAAGCGTGAGATCGACGCCCTGAAGGCGCCCGCGGGCGTGGCCAGTTGGCATGTCGACCCGGAAGCCAACCGGGTCGTGGTGAACGTCGTCGCCTCCGAGCGGCATGACAACGATGTCCGGGCCTTCCTGGACCGCGCGAGGGACGCCGGCCCGATCGCGGTCCGGGAGACCGCGCAGGCCCCGACGCCGTTCGCCGCCGGGACCGTCGGCGGTGATCCGTACTACACGGGCAACGTGCGCTGCTCCATCGGCTTCTCCGTGCACGGCGGCTTCGTCACGGCGGGCCACTGCGGTCGGGCCGGCGCGGCCGTGCGCGGCTGGGACGGCACACACATCGGCACCTTCCAGGGATCCTCGTTCCCCGGTGACGACTACGCCTGGGTCAGTGTCGGCAGCGGCTGGTGGACCGTCCCCGTGGTCCTCGGCTGGGGAACCGTCCCCGACCAGTTGGTCCGGGGCTCCGCGGAGGCCCCGATCGGCGCTTCCGTGTGCCGCTCCGGCTCCACGACGCGCTGGCACTGCGGCCATGTCCTCGCCAAGAACGAGACCGTCAACTACAGCCAGGGCGCGGTCCATCAGATGACCAAGACCAGCGTCTGCGCGGAACCGGGCGACTCCGGCGGCTCGTTCATCAGCGGCGACCAGGCGCAGGGCGTGACCTCCGGCGGCTGGGGCAACTGCTCCGGCGGCGGCCAGACCTGGCACCAGCCGGTCAACGAGATCCTCGGCCGCTACGGGCTGCGTCTGCACACCGCCTGACGCAGCCGCACACCCGCGAACGGTTCCGGGAGGCGCGGGCCACCACGGCGGTGGTCCGCGCCTGTCCCCGTCATCGGTGCCAGGGCCGGTGCCGGGCACGTGCACACGTGCCTGTCCCCGGCACGGTCGGGCGGCACCTCCGGCCCCCGGCCGCCGCGCGGGTCAGATCCGCAGGACCGTGGCAAGGTGCGCCGACAGCTCGGACGCGGACGGTGGTGTCCGCCGCAGCGACACGTAGCCGTCCGGGCGGAGCAGCAGAGCGGTCGGGCCCCGCACGTCGTAGACGCGCCCGAACTCGCCGCGACTGTCCCGCCACCCCTGGGGGATCGAGCCGTCCGCACCGATGGGGGCCGGGACGTCGGGGTGGAGGACGAGAGTGGACCCTACCTGTCCGTGCGTCAGGCGTGCGGCCTCGTCCGCCAGCCCCACGCACGACTCCCAGCCGCTCTCGTCGTCGGCGTACAGCAACAGCGTGTGCGCGTCGCGGCCGCGCAGCACGTCGAACAGCCGCACCGGGAACGTTGCGATCGGCCCCACGAGACCGCCGCAGTCGGGTGCGCGGTCGCCCGCGTCGGGACCGGCGTGGCCGCTTCCGCGGGAGGCGACGACCGGGCTGTCCGGGTAACCGACGAGCAGTTGGGCCTCGCGCAGCATGAGCGTCTGCGGCTCCTCGGGGTCCGTCTGGACGCCGCCCGCGGTCGCATGCCGCACAGTGCGCCCCACCACCTCCTCGCCCACCGGGCGCCGCTCGGCGTCGTAGCTGTCGAGCAGGCGCGGGTGGGCGGTCCCGGCAACGGCGAGCGCGAGCTTCCAGGCCAGGTTGTACGCGTCCTGGACGCCGGTGTTCATGCCCTGGGCCCCGGTCGGCGGATGGATGTGCGCGGCGTCGCCCGCGACGAAGACCCTGCCGCGCGCGTAACGGTCCACCAGCCGGTGGCTGATGCGGAACACCGACGACCAGCGCAGCGCCGACGCCGTGGTGGGCTCCGGAGCCAGCCGGTCGAGGACGGCCTGCACATGCTCCAGCTCCGGCGCGCGGCCGCCCTCCAGGCCGTGCGCCACGCTGTCGGCGTCCGGCTGCTGCCGCACGGACAGCTCCGGCGGCACCAGCATCGACATCCGGTAACGGCGGTGTCCGGGCAGCGGGATGCACACCAGCAGGTCGTCGGCGGCACCGTCGCCGACATGCGTGGCGCGCACGCTGTAGCCGGACGGCAGACCCCAGTCCACCTCGACGTCCGCCAGCATGTACTCCTCCGGGAAGGCGCCTCCCTCGAAGGTGAGGCCCAGCGACTTGCGGACGATGCTGTGTGCGCCGTCGCAGCCCATGAGGTAGCGGGACCTGATCTCCTCCGTGCGTCCGGACGGTGTGGTGACCGTGCTCCACACCCCGTCCTCGTCCTGGGCGAACGACACCAGCTCCGTTTCCCGTTCGATCCGGGTGCCCCGGCGCGTGAGGTGCTCCTCGATGATCCGCTCGGTCTCGTACTGCGGCAGGGCGGCGAAGCCGTAGGGGACGTCCGGCGGCAGCTTGAGCTCGATCCGCATGCGTTCCACGCCGTTCACGTACATCAGCTGGCCGCGCATGGGCGCGGCGGCGGCGAGGGCGTCGCGCGCGATCCCCATCCGATCCCAGATCTCCAGGGTCCTCGGCTGGATGCCGACGGCCTTCGCGTAGGGCAGCCGGGCCGGCAGCCGGTCGATGAGACGGCAGGTGACACCGCGTCCGCGCAGTTCGGCCGCCGCCGTGAGCCCGACGGGGCCCGCGCCCACCACCAGCACATCGGTCTGGTTCATCCGGCATCTCCTGTCGGGAACCCCGGCGCGCGGGGCGATCGGCCCCCGTCTCTCATGGTCGCCCCGTGAACGCGGCTGCGTCGACTCGGGAGTCGTGGCCTGCGGCGTTGCACGGCGTGGCCCTCAACCGAGGGTGCGCGTGCCGCGCCCCGATGCCCGACGGCCGCCGTGCCGGGCGCGCCGGCGGCGGGCGAGGGCGGCCCGCTGTACCCCCGGACTGTCAGTGGCGGCTGCGACGCTGGGCAGCATGGACGAGCAGATCATGCGCGGACGCGTCTACGGAGCCGATCACGACGATCCCGACCCCGGCCCGCAGCCAGGACACGACTACGTCGAGCTGGTAGGCGGACCGCTCGACGGGCTGCTGCTGGACGTCACCGGGTGGACGCCCCGGCAACTGCACGAAGGAGCCGCGCTGGCCACCGAGCTCGGCCGTTACGGAGCGGGCGGCCGCTCACTGTACGGACCGAGGAACGGCACCCCCAGGCTCTTCGACTGGGAAGGGGACACGCCCTGAGCCCCCAGGACCGGACCCTTCCCGGCTCCACTCTCGCCCGGTCGGCCCGCGCGGATCGTCAAGGTGTCCGAGGTGCGAGCAGGCGTCGCAGCGCCGTCGGCGTACGGCCCAGGTACTGGCGCACGGTCCTGCACAGGTGTGCCTGGTCGGCGAAGCCGAGATCCGCGGCGAGGGCGCCGAGGCTGGTCTCTCCTCCCTCCAAGCGGTCCAGGGCCCGGCCGACGCGGACGCGATTGCGATAGCGGGTCACCGACACCCCCAGTTCTCGGGTGAAGGACCGACTCAAGCGATACGGCGAGACCCCGAGCAGTTCTGCGAGCGGAAGCAGTCCTTCCGAGGCCGGGTGGCCCTCGCTGATCGCCTGTCGGGCCGCCGCGACGAGAACCGCTTCCGTCCCGGGGGCTTGCGCGCCGAGCGGTGTGGGCCCGGAGACGACTTGGCCGATGGCGGTGGCGAGCAGGCCGAGCAACTCTTCCGTCAGCGCGTAGCCGATGTCGCCCGTCCGGGCGGTCGCGAGGAGCCGGCGATGGGCGAGGTCGAGGCGCGCGTCGACGTACACGCTCTGCGTGGCCAAGCGGGTGACGTCCCCGGCCATCACCCGCCAGAGCGCCGGCGTCGGACCGATCGATGTGCAGTCGTCGCCTCCGGCGGGATGGGCGAAGCGCTCTTCCTCGCCCGGCACGCCCACGTAGGCGCACCCGCATAGGATCGAGCGCGTGTGCGCACACGTCATGGTCGCGGAAGACGACGAGAAGCAGGCCGAGTTGGTCCGCCGTTACCTGGAACGGGAGGACCACACGGTCACGGTCGTACGCGACGGCCGCGCCGCCATCGAATCGGTCCGCCACCGCGCACCCGACCTGCTCGTCCTCGATGTGATGATGCCGCGGGCCGACGGCCTGGACGTCCTGCGTGTGCTGCGCGCCGAGGCCCGTGAACTGCCGGTGCTCATGCTGACGGCCCGCTCCACCGAGGACGATCTCCTGCTCGGCCTGGACCTGGGCGCCGACGACTACATGACCAAGCCGTACAGCCCGCGTGAGCTGATGGCCAGGGTCCGCACGCTGCTGCGCCGCCCGCGGCTCGCCGCCGTGGGCGATGCGGCAGCACCCTCCGCCCTGTCGGTGGGCACCCTCGTCGTGGACCCGGACCGGCACGAGGTGAGCGTCGACGGCACCCCGGTCGACTGCACGCCCGGCGAGTTCCGCATCCTCCTGGCGATGGCGACCGAACCCGACCGGGTGTTCACCCGCCAGCGGCTGCTGGCGCAACTGCACGGCTTCGACCGCTACATCAGCCTCCGCACCGTCGACATGCACATCATGAACCTGCGCAAGAAGATCGAAGCCGCGCCCCACCGGCCCGCCCGGCTGCTCACGGTCTTCGGCGTCGGCTACAAACTGACCGACCCGAGCGCCTCCCGTGTCCCCTCCTAGGCCTCGCGTGTTCCGCCGCGACCCGGCCGTGTCCCGCCCGGGGCGGGGCGAGCGGCTGCCGCTCCGCAAGAGTCTCCTCGGCCGGCTGCTCGCCGTCTCCGCCCTCGTCGCCGTCTGCTCGGTCGGCGCCACCGCGTGGCTCGCCGTGCAGACCACCTCCGGCGCCATCAAGCAGGAGCAGGGCCAGAACCTCACCGACGACGCCCGGATCTACCACACCCTCCTCGGTTACGCGGCAACTCATCGCCGGTGGGACGGAGTCGAGACGACCGTACGTCACCTGGCGCGCCAGACCGGCAGGCGCGTCGCCCTGACCACCGAGGAACGGGAGCCGATCACCGACTCCGCAACCGGGGCTTCGCCACCGCGACTGCCGCCCCGGGCCTCCGCGATCGTGGACCCGCTCTCCTCGGACACCGCCCTTGCTCCCGTGTCCGGTGACAGTTCCGAGGCCGGCGCGGACCGCATCGACCCGCGCGCCGTCGGCCCTTTCCGGCTGCCGGAATCCGAACGCGCCGGACTACGGAAGATCGCGGAACGGACGGCCGACTGCCTGCGCGGGTACGGCATCGGCTCGGACATCGTCGCCGGCCCCAGCGGGCGTCCGCGCATCGAGGTCCTGGGCGACGACTTCGAACGCGTCCAGTCCACCACCGCGTGCGTCGCCCAGGAACTGGACGAACCCACCGCGACCGAGGCCAAGGCGCTGGCCGCGCTCAACAAGCTCACCGACGCGTGCCTGAGCCGACAGGGCCGCGAACCCGTCAAGCTGACCCTGGGCCTTTCCTGGCGCAGCCCCAGGGCCGCGGCGCTGCCGGGCCAGGACCGGTTCGCCCGGATCACCGAGGACGCCGTGCCGGCGCCCGCCCCGACCGTGGCCCCCGCCCCGGCCGAGACCCCGGCGCCCGCCGGGCCCGGCAGCGACGCCGACGACCGCGCCGTGGCGTCGTGCGTCACCACCGCACGCAGCGAACAGCTCAGCGCGTATGTCGCCTCACCCGCCCTGCTGTTCATCGGCGACCCCGACTCCACCACCGTCCCCGGTTTCGACCTGTCACCCGCGAACACCGCCCGGATCGCCGGCGCCGCGGCGCTCGTCCTGGCCCTCACCGTCGGGGCGTCCGTGCTGGCCGCCGCCCGGGTCGTACGCCCGCTGCTCGCGCTCACCGGCGCGGCGCAGCGCATGAAGGACGGCGGATACTCCGACGCCGCCCCCGTCCCGGTACCGGCCGGCGCCGTCAACGAGGTCGGGCGGCTGGCCGCCGCCTTCAACGACATGTCGGCCCACCGCGCGCGCATGGAAGGACAACGCAAGGCGCTGGTCAGCGATGTCGCCCACGAACTGCGCACCCCGCTGAGCAACATCCGCGGCTGGCTGGAGGGAGCACAGGACGGCGTCGCCGACGTCGACGGCGCCTTCGTCTCGTCCCTGCTGGAAGAAGCGGTCCAGTTGCAGCACATCATCGACGACCTTCAGGACCTGGCGGAAGCGGACGCCGGCGCCTTGCGTCTGCACCCCGAACCGGTCCGGATCCACGACCTCCTCGGCCAGGTCGCGGCAGCACACCAAGGCCTGGCCGAGACGGCGGGCGTCACGCTGACGGTGGTTCCGGCTCCGGCGGACATGCCGGGGGAGTTGACCGCGGACCCGGTCAGGCTGCGCCAGGCGGTCGGCAACCTCCTCTCCAACGCCGTACGCCACACGCCACCCGGCGGCAGCGTCACCCTGCGCGCCCACAGGGACGCGGGGACGGTGGTGATCGATGTGAGCGACACCGGCGAAGGACTCTCGCCCGAGGACCTTCCTCACGTCTTCGACCGGTTCTGGCGCGCGGAGAAGTCACGCAGCCGGCGGACCGGCGGCAGCGGACTCGGGCTCGCGATCGTACGGAAACTCACCGAGGCGCACGGCGGCACGGTGCAGGCGGTGAGTACCGAGGGGAAGGGTTCCGTCTTCACCCTGCGGATCCCGGCCGGCGGGCCGGCGGACAGCAGCCGTGAAGGCTGATGCGATGACGACAGCGTTCTGACAGGTTCCTCACAACTCCACGCCAGCATGGCGGGTGCCATCAAGGCCTCACGGCCTACCCAGCTGGAACGGAGCCACTCAATGTCCCACCGTCTGTCCCTGCGAGCCCTCGCCGTCGCCACCGTCGCGGCCGGATCGCTCGCCCTGCCGTCGACCGCCGCCTTCGCCGACACCACCCCCGGTCCCGCCCCGACGGTCGAGCCCCGCGAGGCTGCCCAGAAGACCCCCGCACCCTCTGAGCCGACCGTGGCGAAGGACAGGGAGGCGAAGGAGACACCGCGCGGCGGCGTCGACGCCGGCGAGCAGCCGGCCGGGACCGCCACCGGCGGCAGCAACGCCGTCACCCTGGGCGGAACGGCCGCCGGTCTCGCCCTGCTGGCGGGCACCGTCACCCTCATGGTCCGTCGCCGCACCAACGGCTGACACCCCCCGCCGAACACAGCGGCGCCGCCTTCGGGCGGCGCCGCCCCCGTGCCGAACACGTCCGGAGACCTGGAGAGTTCATGCCGCACACGCACCACCGGACGCGGTGGGCCCGCCCCTTGGCCGCGGTCGCCGCCATCGGCTGCCTCGGCCTGGCCGGCTGCTCGGCCGGCCCTGCCGACCCTGCCGGCACGACGGCGACCGTCCCGGACACCCGCGCCACCCCACCACCGACCGGCTCGACACCCCCGCCCGCGTCGGCGAATTCCGCCGAACCCGCGCGCGTGACCATCGCATCGATCGGCGTGGACAGCGCCCTGATGCGACTCGGCCTCAACGAGGACGGCACCGTCCAGGTCCCGCCCGCCGAAAAGGGCATGACCGCAGGCTGGTACACCGGAGCAGCCGTCCCCGGCGAGCCCGGACCCGCCGTGATCATCGGCCACAACGACACCCGTTACGGCAAGGCCGTCTTCCACGACCTCGCCAAGGTCACCAAGGGCGCGGACATCGCCGTCCGCGACGCGGCCGGCCGTACCGCCCACTTCACCGTCACCGCCAAGGAAACCGTCCGCAAGAACGCCTTCCCCACCGACAAGGTCTACGGCGCGACCGACGACCGCGCCCTGCGCCTGATCACCTGCTCGGGCCGGTTCGACAGTGAAGGCCACCCGGTGGACAACCTCATCGTCTACGCCGTACTGCGCTGACAGCGCTGCTCACCGCGCGGGTCCGGTCGGCCCGCGCCGCGCTCTTCAGCGCGCGGCCCGGCCCGCCGCTCCTCGGGTGATGTCGGCGTAGAGGCGGAAGAGGGCCGGGCGGGCTTCGCCGCCTTCTCGATCGTGCAGGGCCGCCCAGCATCGGGCGACGGTCTCCCGGGCCCCGGCGCCGGGCCAGGGCCGGGGGAGGAGCTCGGGCGGCAGCAGCGGGTCGGGCTCCATGGCGCGGGTGAGTTCGGCGGCCAGCTCCACCGCGATGGTGAGGAGTTCGGACGGGGAGAGTTTGGCGGTGCCCGTGAGCCGGTCGAGGCGGGGCCGGGCCAAGCGGCCGAGGCGGTGGTAGCGGTCGGCGATCTCCGGCAACGGCCACAGCAGGCGGGCGAGTTCGGCGGGCTCCCGGGTGTCACCCCTGCGCAGGTCCGTCGAAGTGAGGAGGGTGAGCCCGCCATGGGCGCCGAGGCGGTGGGCCGCTTCTTCGACGTACCGTTCCCAGGCGTTGGCGCACACGTACAGCCCGCCCTGGAGCGGGGCGCCGCCGAGGTGGACGAGCGTCTCGCGCAGCAGGTCGCGGGACGTGCGCTCCGATTCGGGCACCGCGAAGGCGGCCAGGTGCCAGACGCCGTCCCAGGGGGCGAGCCCGGCGTCCTGGTCGAACGCGTGCCGCAGGAAGTCCGCGTTGGGGGCGAGGGCACGTACGGTGTCCGGGGTCGCGTGCAGCCGCGCCTTGCGGCCCCGGCCCTCGTGGGTGAACCGGCCTTCGGCCACGAGGCGTTTGACGCACAACCGCACCTGCTGGTCGCTCATGCCCAGGGTGTTGGCGACGGTGTACAGCTCGCCCGCGTCGACGGTGCCGTCCTCGCGGATCAGTGCGTGGACGAGCATGCGGGTGGGGATCTCGATGCGGTCGGTCATGGTGTGCGCAGTCCTCTCGGTCCGTTCGCCTCGACAGGGCGGCGCATGCTGGTCACCGCGCCGAACCCGAGCAGCCCGCGCAGGTAGGGGGTGTGCTCGGTCCGTACGGCCGTGAAGCCGCGCCGTTCGTACAAGGCCCTGGCGCGCGGATTGGTGTCGATCACGTCCAGTCTGATCTCCCGGCAGTCGTGCTCCGCCGCGACGGCGGCCACTTCCTCGAGGAGCAGGCTCCCGACGCCGCGGCCGCGTACGACCGGGTCCACCGCGATGCCGTCCATGACGAGCTGCCCGGCGGCCGGGTGGCGTTCGAACAGGGCGAGCAGCAGGACCCGGTGCAGTCCTCGCAGGTGTCCGTACGCACGCAGCACGGCGGAGGCCGATCCTCCGGTGAGGGCCCGGCCGCCGAGCTGGTAGCCGGCGAGGCCGACGAGCTGCCCGTCGAGGAGCGCGCACACCGCCCGATCGGCGTTCAGGTGGGCGGCGATGAAGGGCACCGCCTTGTCCGGCGGGTTCAGGGCAGGGCCGAGTTTGCGGCCGAAAGCGTCCCAGTACAGCTCGGCCGCCCGCCGCTCGGCTCCGGCGGGAACGCCCCGCCGGACCGTCACCGGCCCCGTAGCGGCGCCCGTCTCGTCCAGTCCCATGCGGTGCCCCCTTCGCGCTGTCGTCTCGAAATGAAAACTATCATCCATGCGACGATCGTTCTCGCAATGATAGTTTTATGTTCCCGAGCAGAGGCGGTCAGACTCATGAGTCCGAAGATTCGGCCCCGACGGCGCCGGTTCCGCATCGCCGCGTGGTCACTCGTCACGGTCCTGGTCGTGGCAACCGGTCTCGCCGGTGTGGTCGTGTGGCAGCACTCCTACGAGATGGACGAGCAACGGGTCTCGATCCGGCACGGCGGCCACATACTGAGGGGCGTACTGGCCACCCCCAAGGACGGCCGCGAACCCCACGGCCTGGTCGTGTACATCCACGGTGACGGCCCCATCGACGCCACCCACGACGACGGTTACAAGCCCATGTGGGAGGCGAACGCCAAGGCCGGATACGCCTCCCTGTCCTGGGACAAGCCGGGCGTCGCGGGCGCCCCCGGCAACTGGCTCGAGCAGTCCATGAACGACCGGGCCGACGAGGCGGCCGCCGCCATCGCCTGGGCGCGCACCCGCCCGGACATCGACGGCGGCCGGATCGGGCTCTGGGGTGCCAGTCAGGCGGGCTGGGTCCTGCCGAAGGTCGCCGCCAGGACGCCCGTCAGCTTCGTCATCGCCGTCTCACCCGCGATCAACTGGCTCCGGCAAGGCCGCTACAACCTCCTCGCCGAGCTGCGCGCCGACGGCGCGTCGGCCTCCCGCACCCGCGCCGAGATCGCCAGGAGCGACACCACCCGCCGGCTGCTGGAACGCCGCGCCACCTTCGAGGAGTACGTCAGGGCGAAGGGCGGCGACGCGGACGGCATGACCGCCGGGCGCTGGGGCTTCATCTCCAAGAACCACACCGCGGACGCGACGCGAGACCTCCGCGCCCTGCGCCACGTCCCGGTGCTGCTGACCCTGGCGGGCCATGACCTCAACGTGGACACCGCCGACACGGAGCGCGTCTACCGCAAGGTGCTGGACGCGGGCGGTGCCTTGACGGTCACGCGCTACCCGGACGCGACCCATTCGCTGCTCAAGCAGTCCGTCGAACAGTCGGATCTCAAGATCACACTCACCGCGCTCTTCGCTCCCCGCTCGCTCTTCGCGGACGGGTTCCTGGGCGGCCAACGACAGTTCCTCAACGGTCTCGGCCGCGGCGGCAACGCCACCCCATGACGCTCCCGGGGCCTCACGCCCGTCGCGGCCGCCTGCGTCGCACGGCGGTGGACCCAGCGGTGGGCAACAGCCGCCCGTGGCGCGATTCGGGATTCAACGGTGGGTACCGCGCCCAGCCTCACCGAACGCGGATCACGCCGCACCCTTCGTAGGGGCGTGGGCCACGGCCGACGGGGTCAGCCGGCCGACGATGGCCGGGGCCTCCCGGACGAGGGCGTCGTCCTCCGCCGCGGCGACCATGAAGAGCGCGAAGTCCACGCGACGGGTCAGGTTGCTCGCGAGGACCGGGTCGCCGACATGCCGGCTCCACACGGGCAGGCCCTGGCTCTCACCCTCCTCCAGGGCGCTGCCGCGGACGACCGTCCAGTCGGTGTCGCTGGCGAAGATCCTCCGGCACGCCTCCACCTGGTCGTCCAGGTCGCCCACACGAGCCAGTCTGGCCAGCCGCCCGAAAACGGCCACGAACGCCTTGAGCTTGCGCGTGTAGACGTCCTTCCCGTCACGGGTGATGTGCCAGCCGCAGGAGAACACCAGCCGGGCCCCAGCAGGCGCCGCCTCGAGCACGGCCCGGGCCGTGCCGGAGGAGTAGTTCTTCATCCCCCACGGGGCCAGCACCGTGAGTACGGCCTGGCAGCCGTCCACCGCCCGTGCGACGGCCGCACGGTCGTCGGTCGCCGCGGGGACCACCATGATCCGGCCCTCGAACTCGGCGAGCTTGCCGACGCTCTGCTCCCGGCACACGCCCACCACTTCGTAGCCCCGGTCCAGCGCGTGCCGCACCATGTACCGCCCGAGCTTCCCGGACGCGCCGACGACGCACATCTTCTTGCGCGGGCCCGTTCTCCGGGACTCCTCCGAGCTGTTCTGTTCCATGACCTTCGCCCTCCCTCTCCCCGCCCCGTCCTTACGCTGTAAGGGTGTGCCTTACGAAGTAAGGTTGTCAACCTGTGAAACCCCCGAGGAGGAATCCGTGGCCACCGAGCCCGCCCGCACGCCGGCACCCCGCCGCCGACCTCTCAGCAAGGACACGGTCCTGCGCACGGCGCTCGCGCTCGCGGACGAGGCCGGCACCGGCGCGCTCACGATGCGCAAACTCGCCGACCGGCTCGGCGTCGAAGCCATGTCGCTCTACCACCACGTCCGCAACAAGGAAGCGATCCTCGACGGCATGGTCGACCTCCTTTTCAGCGAGATCGAACTCCCGCCCCCTGACCTCGCCTGGCGGGCGGCGATGCGACGACGCGCCGTATCGACACGCGACGCGCTGATCCGCCACCCGTGGGCGATCGGCCTCATGGACTCCCGCAGCAACCCCGGCCCCGCGACACTGCGCCACCACGACGCGGTCATCGGCTGTCTACGAGCGGGCGGCTTCACCATCGCCGGAGCCGCGCACGCGTTCTCCGTACTCGACAGCTACATCTACGGATTCACCCTGCAGGAGCTGAGCCTCCCGTTCGAACCGTCCGCCGGCATCGAGGACCTGGCCGACTCGATCATGCAGCAGATGCCCGGCGACGAGTTCCCTCACCTCACCGAGATGATCACCCACCACGCCCTGAAACCCGGCTACACGTACGCCGCGGAGTTCGACATCGGACTCGACCTGATCCTCGACGGACTGCAACAACAGCGCGAAACCTGGCTGTGACCCGTCCGCCGAGCCTCGCGACGCTTCAAGGCCCCGCGTGTTCACCGAGTCGCTCGCACAACGCGACCCGTCGCGATGAAGAATCCTGTAGCGGACGAGGGCTGTCGTAGATCACCATGCACCGTATGAGTGATCAACCTGCACGATGGACCCAGGCAACCGTCTACCCCGATATGTGGGCAGACCCGGACGACGACCCCCGCAACAAGGAAGCTGTCAGTCCGGACGGCGAGCTTGCCACGCTGCAGGACTTTCTGACGGGCTACCGCATGACCCTGCGGATGAAGTGCGAGGGCCTGGACGCGGAGCAACTGGCCCGTCGGTCCGTTCCGCCGTCGACGATGTCGCTGCTCGGCCTGGTCCGGCACCTCGCCGAGGTGGAGCGGGACTGGCGCAACTGGATCACCGACGGCGACCCCCTGCCGAAGCTGTACGGCCGGCGTGACGCGGACTTCGACGAAGCTGTCGCCGAGCAGGCCATGGTCGACGCCGCGTACTTGGATCTGGAGCGTGAGCAGGCGGCGACCGATGCCGCGCTGGCCGAACACCCCGATCTGGGCGAGCGGGTGGGGAAGGACAACACCTCGATCCGGGAGCTGATGGTGCACCGGATCGAGGAGTACGCCCGTCACTGCGGGCACGCCGACCTGCTGCGTGAGTGCGTCGACGGAAGGGTGGGCCAGTGACGAGGGGCACCCCTGCCCACCGGTGAAGTCACCGGCAACTCCTGGTCCTGCCCCCGGCAACTCCATGTCCTGCCCCCGGCAGATCCGGGACAGCACCCGGACAGAGCTGTGAGCAGGCCGGACAGCGGCGCCCTGTCCGGGACAGCCCGTACCTGTTGTTCCGGATCTTCCTGAGCCAACAAGCTCTTGGCGCCGCCCAAACAGGGAGAGCCCCCCACCACCGTGGGAGGGCACTCACAGGGAAAGGGACACCAGAGAATGCCGCGTACCCGCAATATCCTGACGCCCTTGGCCATGGCAGTCGCGGCGGGGACCCTCGCTGCGACCGGAGCAGCACCGGCGGTTGCTGCCGCACCTGGGCCGTCCGGGACCACGCCCGTTGTGTCGTCCGTCGGATGCGCCTCGCTGACCAGCAACGCCAACGGCAGGGCGCAGGTCAGGAACATTTGCAACCACACGATCAACGCCACTGTTTCCATCGACTGGGGTTGGGACCCCGACTGCAAGAGCATCCGCGCCGGAAGGTCCGCCACCTTCACCTGGGACTCGACCGGCGGCAGGGCGGAGTACGCCTACGAATGCTGATGCGTCGCGACGAGCCGCGCTGAGGCCGACGCCCTGCAGGGCACAGCCGAAGCGGTGGGACGGCTGACAGCCACGTCACCGGGAACCCGGAACCTCGACTCCGGTCCCAGGTAGGGGGAGACACCCGAGAGTGTCTCCCCCTTCGCCGTACGGCGCCGCTCCGCCGGCGCCCGTGCCAAGCCCCCGGCTTCGCCGGAGTGCAGACAGAAACGTGGCAGCACCGCCCGCTCAACGCCCCTGTCCGTGCCCGGACTTCGCCGTCCCGGCCCGGGCACTGTCCGAGCCCGCTGATAACTTGCCGCTCAGGCCGGGAAGATCATGAAGGGACGGCAGCCGTGCAGGAAGTGACGCGCCACGAGGTCGGTGCTCAGCACATCGCTCACGCACTCGACGACATCAGCGGACGGACCCGGCGGCGGTGGCACTGGATGCGCTACGACGACCCGTCCCCGAGGAAGCTCCAGGAGATGCGTGACGAGCTCCTCGACCACGTCGCCGCCCGCGCCGTTGACGACCCGGCCCTCGACGAGTCGTCGCGCACAGCACTGCGGACCGCGGCGGAGTGCTCCCTGGGAGTGCTGAGCGTCGGCTGCTTCCCCAACGGCGACCAGGAGATCCAGTTCCCGCTCATCGGCGAGCGGCTCAGCAGCGATGACGTCGCCTTCGCCGATGTCATCGAGCAGGCCCCCACGGCCAGGACGTGGCTCGACACGTTCGAGATCTGTGTGGTCGGCGGCCTGGTGCGGGACTGGCAGCGGGTGATCGGACTGCTGCTGCGGGAGGACTACGCGCCCGCGATCCGCGACGGGGTGCCGTACTCGAAGCTGACCTCGACGTCGGACCCGGCCGACCTTGCCGCGATGGACGCACTGTGCGGCTACCTGACCCAGGCGCGCGGGCACCTGCCCCGCGACTGGCCCACCGTGACCCTGTGCAGGCCGGACGCCCTTGAGCGCGTCGCCGCGGCCCGGCAACTGGACGCAGCCGTCACCCTGACGCCCGACCAGCGTCTCCTTCGCGTACTCCTCGACGACGATCAGCACGCCTTCGAGCAGGCTCTCGTGGCCCGGCTCGTCGAGCACCGGGAGAGCGTGGGACCGGACCCCGCACCCCGAACTCTCCTGCCGGTCGGGACCGTTGCCCTGGCCGCCCTCGCGGTCCAGGTGCACGGCTGGGAGTTGGAGGTCCGGTCCGGTTATCTGCCGCACGGCATGCTGGGTTCGCCCGAGGCGCTGCATCGAGCGGCCGACGCCGGCCGGAACGACCTGGGCCGGTGGACCGCCACGTAGCCGGTCGGTAAAGCGTCCGTGCCTCAGGACGGCATGCCCGGTCCAGCCCACGGGTTCTGCCGTGCAGGGCGCGGGGGTGATCGGGGCCGGCAGCTGCGCCGGCCCCAGGGGGAGCCCCGCCGCTCAGAACACCCACCGCGTATGGGTGTAGACCCCGTTGTCCCGACCGAAGCCGTACGCCGTGGTCGGCGCCACCGCGAACACCACCGCGCCCCCTGTCCGGAACGTGTCCCCGATCCCGTGGAACGTGCCCTCGGGCGAGGTGATGTGCGGCCCGTACTTCGTCTCGTGCGCGGCGATCACGTCCTCCAGCACCGCCGGATCAGTAACCGGCTCCGCCTTGCCCTCGACGACGATGTCGAACCCTTCGGTCAGCGCATTCCCCCCGGTGGTCAGGGCGCAGTGCGCATCATGAGTGAGGTTCTTCGCCTTCTGCTCTTCCGGGCCGGTGGAGAAGTACAGCGCCCCGTCGTGCCACGCGGCGATCACGGGCGTGACATGCAGCCGACCGTCGGCCCGCACTGTGGACACCCAGAAGATCTCGGCGGCCTCCAAGTGCCGTAGAGCCTCCGCCCACTCGGTGGCGGTGACACCCGCAGCACCCGGGCGAGGATTGAGCGCGGAACTGTAACGGGCATCGAGCTCAGCCGTAGGTTGCTGTGCCGGTCCTGTGGGCATGGCGGATCTCCTTCTCGTCCCTCTCCTAACGACCGTCGGCCCACGCCGACACCACCACCCCACCCGTTCGTGTCCGTCTGCACGCCCCCTGAAGTGCCTGTTATCGATCCCCGGTCTCCAGTGAGAGAGATGCAGCCCGGACAGTACGAAGAGGCGGCCGACGCCACAGAGCTTCCGGCCAGGCTGCGGCACGTTTTCTGGATCGGTGGCGGGAGCGGTGCAGGCAAGTCGACGATCGCCCGCCGACTCGCCGACCGCTACGGTTGGCGCCTCTACGCGACCGACGACATGATGCGGGACCACGCGGGGCGGACCACCCCCGAGGAGGCTCCCTTTCTGCACGGTTCATCGCCATGGACATGGACGAGCGATGGGTGAACCGGCCTCCTGAAGTCATGCTTGAGACGTTCCATTGGTTTCGAGGTGAGGGCTTCGGCCTGATCGTCGAAGACCTAATTCGCATGCCGCGGGAGCCGTGCGTCATCGTCGAGGGATTCCGGCTGCTGCCGCACCTCGTCAAGCCACTGCTTGCTGCTCCTGAGCACGCCGTCTGGCTCCTCCCTGCACCCGATTTCCGCCAGGCCGCCATGCGGAGTCGGTCGGTATCGGGGGAGGGGTTCGTATCGAAGACCAGCGATCCAACAAGGGCGGATCGCAACATGGCCGAACGTGACCGCATGTTCACAACATGCCTCGAGGAGGAAACCGAGCGTCTCCAACTGCGCACCATCCAGGTCGACACCACGATGACGGAAGACGATCTCGCTGAGCAGGTGACCACGGCGTTCCGACTCTGACGTCGGCCGGTCGCCGAGGGTGCCATGGCCTTCCCCGAGAAGGAGCCGTCCGACGTGGCCCAGGCCGCGCACGCGGTGGTCAAGGATGTCGAGGACGCCGGCGTGACACCTACGGTCCGCACCCCGACGCCGCACTCGCGACGTCGCAAGGTCCGGCCGCTCCCGCCCCGGCGCTCGTAAGGTGAGCCACATGATCGTCCGCAAAGGTGAGGGCCGCCGTCCCGGCTACGCCGCGGCCGCCCTGGTGTTCGCCATCGGCATGGCCGGGACGACCCTGCCCACGCCGCTGTACGGGCTCTACCAGGAAAAGATCGGCTTCTCCGAGCTGATGGTGACCGTGGTCTTCGCCGTCTACGCCGTCGCCGTGATCGCGGTGCTGCTCGTGGGCGGAAACTACTCCGACGATGTCGGGCGCCGGCCCGTCCTGTTCTGCGCCATGGCCCTGTCCGCCGCCAGCGCCGGATGCTTTCTGCTGGAAACCGGTCTCCCACTGCTCTTCGCGGGGCGGCTGCTGTCCGGGTTCGCGGCCGGACTGCTCAGCGGCGCGGCGACCGCCGCGGTCATGGAACTCGCCGGACCGGGACAGCGGGCCCGGGCCGGTTTCGCGGCCACCGCGGCGAACATGGGCGGTCTCGGCTGCGGACCGCTGCTGTCCGGGATCCTCGCCCAGTACGCGGCCCGCCCGCTCGAGCTCGTCTTCTGGGTCCACATCGGCTTGGTCGCCATCGCCGCCGTGATCATCCGCCTCCTCCCCGAGACCGTCGAGCGGCCGAAGAGGCTTCCCCCGCTGAAGCCCCAAGGCGTCTCCGTACCCGACGAGGTGAGAGGAGTGTTCGCCCCCGCCTCCGTCGCGGCGTTCGCCGGCTTCTCCCTCCTCGGACTGTTCACCGCCCTCGCCCCCAGCTTCGTGGCCAGGACACTCGACGTGCACAACCTCGCCGTCACGGGAGCGGTCGTGTTCTCCGTCTTCCTCGCCTCCACCGCAGGACAGTCACTGAGCGAACGCATCGGCACCCGGCGCGCCCTCCCCATCGGCTGCGCTGTCCTCATCGCCGGCCTCGTGCTCGTCGCCTCGTCCCTCGTCGCCGAATCCCTCGCCGTACTCGTGGCCGGAGCCTTGTGCGGAGGCGCAGGCCAGGGACTCGCGTTCCGGGCGGCCCTGTCCCTCGTGGGCGGAGCGGCACCCGCCGAACACCGCGGCGGCACCATCTCGGCGTTCTTCGTCGTCGCCTACACCGGCATCTCGCTGCCCGTGGTGGGCGTCGGCGCCGCCGCCCAGTTGTGGGACCTGCGCACCGCCGGGCTCGTCTTCGCCGGCTGCGTGATACTGCTCGCCGCGTGCGCCGGCGTCTACTCCGCACTGAGACCACCGACCGAACTCACTCAGGCGCGTGACGAGACCCGCCGGTGAACGGCGAGGGCCACGACGTCGACCCTCTGCGCAATCGGCCGCGGCGCAGGCCATCGTGCCCGCTTCGCCCGCCGGGGCGTAAAGACATCCGGCCGCCCGCGCCGCCACCGCCGGGTGGTCGAGCGCACCATGGCCTGGCTCAAGAGCAGTAGCCGCACGCACAGGTGTTACGAGTGCGAAGCCGAGCTTCTCCAGGCTTCCGTCGGCATTGTCGGCACCCTCGTCCGCTACCGTCGCCGCACCAACTGAGACGACCCCTTATTGGTTTGCCGCCGACCGGACCGGTCGGATATCAAGTCCGCATGTTGAGGGGTAACACGGTCGGGCTCAGGGCCCGGCACGAGGACGACATCCCGATCCTGCGGGCCGAGCTCTACGACGACGTGGTCAACGCCGCGCGGGCCGAAGGCGGGCCGTGGCGGCCGATCACGCCCGGCTCGAAGGATCCGCGGCTCGTGGTGGACGACAAGAACCAAGGGCTCGTCCAGTTCTCTGTCGTGGAGTTGGACGGCGGTTCGCTTGTCGGCACCGCGACGCTGTGGGGCATCGACAACCACAACCGGTCCGCGCACATCGGCCTTGGACTGCTGCCGTCCGCCCGCGGCAAGGGTTACGGCACCGACGTGGTCGCGGTGCTGTGCCACTACGGTTTCGTCGTGCGCGGCCTGCAGCGGCTGCAGATCGAGACGCTGTCGGACAACGCCGCGATGCTGCGCTCCGCCGAGCGCAACGGCTTCGTCCGCGAGGGCGTGCTGCGCTCCTCGGCCTGGGTGCTGGGCGAATTCCTGGACGAGGTGCTGCTCGGGCTCCTCGTCCAGGACTGGAAGCCGGACTCGAAGGGCTAGTCTGCCGCCCGACGGTCGAGGGCGAGCCGCAGAGCCGGCATGGACGGCCGAAGGCCAGGACGACGCCGCCGCCCGCACAGGCGCTACGAGTGCGAAGCCGAGCACTTCCTGGCCTTCGTCGGCATCGCCGGCGCCCTCGTCCGCTACCGCCGCTGCACCAACTGGGACGGTGTCTCAGCGGGTTCGGCGCAATGGGTGAGCACCTGAGCCTGCCGGCCCTCACCGACGGCACCGAACTCGTCGGCGAATACGCGTACTCCACCTGTGCGGCACCGAAGCCTCCGCCGAGCGGATCCTGCTCCGCATCCGCTCCCCATCACCCTGACCAGCGGCAACGCTCAGCCGACCGCGACCACGACGCTTAGGAGGGCGAGCACGACGCAGAACGGTGCGTACACCCGTCGGTTCAGCCGGTTGTAGAGATCATTGCCCTTGTCGCCGGTGAACGGCTCGACCAGCCCACGCAGGACCATGACCGCGGCCAAGCCCCAGATGCCCGTGCGGTACAGCCAGTCGGGGACAACACGCAGTGCGTCCCAGTTCGCCGCCAGGGCCACGTACGCGGCACCAGCCAGCAACGCCGCCACCACGGCTGTCAGCAGTCTCGGGATTTCTTCCGAGTCGGGTATGGCCTTCCGGGCCAGGTCCTCTTGGGAAGTGGCCGGCCAGTAGACGCCGATGGCCCAGAGGAAGTGGAGCACGCCGACCGTGAAGAGCGCGGCGGCGAGGAGCAGGCTGGCGATGTCGGTCATCCGGGGCTCCGCCGTTCCGTTCGATCAGCAGTGGACGACATTCGTCCGACGGCGCTGACGATAACCCTCGGCAAATCGGGCCGCTTCATCGCCCCGACGGAAGTGCTGGTCCCGGTACGGTGAACCGCGCCCCACACCACCCAGCCACCCGCAAGGCGACCACCCAACGGCGGCCGGCGACAACGTCTCCACGCCAACTGTTGTACAACCTGAAGATGATCTACCACGTGGTCACGCAAAGCGACTGGACGGCCGATCCGGACCAGCCCTACACGCCCGCATCCCTCACCGAAGACGGCTTCGTCCACTGCGCCCCCGACGAGCCGACGACCCTCGCCGTCGTCAACGCCTTCTACCGCGACACGCCGAGACCGCTCCTGGTGCTCGTTCTGGACGAGAGCCGCCTCACCGCCAGGACGGAATGGGAAGCAGCCGTCCCGTCCCCGCCGCCCGGAGTCCCCGACGGGACCCTGTTCCCCCACGTGTTCGGTCACATCGACCGCGACGCCGTCGACCAGATCCTGGAAGTCACCTGGGACGAGAACGGCCGCGCCACAGGAACGCAGACGACCGTCTGACCCGTCAGGCCGAGGCGGACCCGGGCGTCGACGCGCGCGGCGCGGGCGCGGTCCGCGGCTACGGGACGTCAGGGACGGTAGCGCAGTGGGTGGTCCTCAGGTACCTCCACGACAGCGATGCGCACCCCGTCCGGGTCCGCGATCCACATCTCGATCAGCCCCCAGGGCTCTTGCACCGGAGCGCGCAGCACCTCCACCCCGGCTGCCCGCAACTCCTCGAACGCCGCCTGCACATCCTCGACCTGGAGCCACAGCTGGAGGCCTGGCGCGGGTGGGCTCTCGGAGCGCCCCGAGACCTCCAGGAATCCGCCGCCCAGGAAATAGACCGTGCCACGCTCCGGGCCGGTCCCGAACTCGCGACTGACGGCGAGTCCCAGTGCTCCGCCGTAGAAGGCGCGGGTGCGGTCCGGATCCGTCGGGTGCAGCAGAACCCTGCTGCCGAGTACATGCACCATGCCTTGAACCTACGTCGTCTTCGGCCCGCCGGTCACAGGACGTCGTACGTCAGGTGTGTCGCCGTCGATGTCGAGATCACGCTCCGTTGCACCAGCGTGCGCGGCGCTCTGCCGGTGAACAGTGGCGTCCCGGCGCCCAGTACGACGGGCGCAAGGTGCAGTGTCAACACGTCGACCAGCCCGGCGTCGAGCGCCGAGCCGATCGTGGCGCCGCCGCCCATGAGGACGACGTCGAGGTCCTTGCCGTTGTCCGACGACGCCGCCTCGGCGCGCTCGCGCGCGGCGGTGACGGCGTCGGGCAGACCGGTGGTGACGAACGTCCAGTCGAGGCCGGTGAGCCGCACCGACTCCGGCGGCGAGCTCGTCACGACGACGAACGCGGGTCTGCCGACCTCGCCGGCACCGTAGCCGGTCTCGTCGTCCCAGCCGTTCGGTCCGTCGACCACGTCGAAGAGCCGGCGGCCGAGGACGACGGCGCCCGAGCGGGCGGTCGCCTCGCGCAGGACCCGGCGGTCGTCGGGGTCGTCGGAGAACGCCCAGGTGTGCAGGGCCTCACCGCCGGTGCCCAGACCGGTGTCCGGGCCGGGGTCGGGCCCGGTGACGAACCCGTCGAGGGAGACCGAGATGTCAGCGATGATGCGAGTCATACCAGGGCAGACCCGATCCGCCGCCCGAACTCATCGCCGGTCGGTCGTCCTGGCGAAGCCGCTCGGCGTGGGCTCGGATCCGCCTGCTCAATTCGTCCCACCGCTCCGTGAGGGGGACACCGCTTCCTTATCGTGGTCGTCGTGGCGCGGCGCCGTACGGCGTGAAGCCGCGGGAGGGCCAGCTACACACCGTCACAGCGGTACTGCCGCACCGAGAGCCGAGGAGTGCCGTGGGCGTCAGCCTCAAAGACGTTGCCAGTCGGGCGGGCGTGTCCATCAAGACCGTCTCGAACGTCGTCAACAACTACCCGCACGTCACGCCCCAGATGCGGGCCAAGGTGCAGCAGGCCATCGACGAGCTCGGCTACCGGCCGAACCTCACCGCCCGCCACCTGCGCAAAGGGCGGACGGGCATCATCGCCCTCGCCGTGCCGGAGTTCGGCAACCCGTACTTCGCCGAACTGGCCGGCGCGGTCGTCGACGCCGCTGCCCGCCACGACTACACCGTCCTGGTGGACCACACGGCGGGACTGCGGGAGAAGGAACTCCTCGTCAGCCAGGGCTTCCGTGCCCACGTCATCGACGGGCTCATCCTCAGCCCCATCCACCTCGAGACGGAGGATCTCACCGCACGCACGGACAGCGCCCCGCTGGTGCTGCTGGGGGAGCGGGAGTACGAGGCGCCGTACGACCACATCGCCATCGACAACGTCGCCGCGGCGCGGGAGGCCGTCCGGCATCTCATCGGCCTCGGCCACCGCCGTATCGCCTTCCTCGGCTCCCGAACCGGCCGTGAGCGCCAGCCCGCCCACCTGCGGCTGCGCGGCTGGCGCGAGGAGCACGCAGCGGCGGGGCTGGAGGCCGACGACGCCTTGGTGGTCGTCACCGACGGTTACGGGCGGGAGGACGGGGCGAGCGCCATGGCCGCCCTGCTCGACCGCGGCGAGCGGCCCGACGCGGTCTTCGCGTACAACGACCTCATCGCCGTCGGAGCGATGCGCACCCTCACCGAACGCGGACTGAGCGTCCCCGGCGACGTCGCCGTGGTCGGGTTCGACGACATCGAGGAGGGCCGGTACGGGGCCACGACACTGACCACGATCTCCCCGGACAAGGAGGCCATCGCCAGGCTGGCGGTCGACAGCCTGATCGAACGCCTCGCCGGCAGCACGGCCCCCGAACCGCGGCGGCAGCGGCCCGGATACCGCCTCGTCGTCAGGGAGTCGACCACCCGCCCGCCGCGCTCCCGCTGACCCGCCCGCCACGGTTTCCCGCCCACCCACCCGCTTCTCGCCCGAAGGATCCCCATGCCCCGCCCCACCGTCACCCGCACCCCCTACGGAGCCCTCCCCGGCGGTGAGGAGACCGAGCTCTGGGCTCTCGATTCCGGGCACGGGGTACGGGCCGAGATCCTGACCTACGGCGCCGTCCTCCACTCGCTCACCGTCCCGGACACCCGGGGCGAAGCCGCCTCGGTGGTCCTCGCCCTCCCCGGCATCAGCGACTACGCGGAGAAGAACGCCTACGTCGGCGCCGTCGTCGGCCGCTTCGCCAACCGGATCGCGAACGGCACCTTCACCCTCGACGGGATCCGCTACCGCGTCCCGGCCAACGACCGGGGCCATGCCCTGCACGGCGGTCCCGGCGGCTTCGACACCAAGGTGTGGGTGGCGAGCGAGGTGCCCGGAGAGGAGACCGCGGCCGTGCGGCTGTCCATGCACAGCCCCGACGGCGACATGGGCTTCCCGGGCGCACTCGACGTCAGCGTGACCTACAGCCTCGATGCCGAGGGGACCCTCGCCGTCGACTTCACCGCCACCACCGACCGGCCCACCGTGGTCAACCTCGCCCACCACGCCTACTTCGACCTCGCCGGCGAAGGCGACATCCGCGGCCATGCGCTGCAGGTCGACGCCGAGAGCTATCTGCCCGTCGACGCAGCGGGCATCCCCCAGGGGCCGGCGGCGGACGTACGCGGTACGGCCTTCGACCTGACCGAGCCGCGTGTCCTCGGCGAACGGCTCGCGATGCCCGACGAGCAGCTGCGCGCCGCCGGCGGCTTCGACCACTGCTGGGTGCTGGACCCCGCCGGCCCCGCCGCCGCACCGCGCCGCGCCGCCCGGCTCAGCGCGCCGGGCGGACTGCGCGTCATGGAGGTGTGGACCACGGAACCCGGCGTGCAGGTGTACACGGCCAACCAGCTCGACGGGTCGCTCGCAGCCCCCTCGGGGCGGCGGCACGAACGGTACTCGGGCGTCTGCCTGGAGACCCAGCACCTGCCCGATTCCCCCAACCGGCCCGAATACCCCACCACGGTGGTACGCCCGCACGAGCCGTGGCACAGCCGCACCGAGTTCCGCTTCCCGCACCTGACCGCGAAGTCGCCGGGCGACGATGTCGAAAAGGGCGGCTCCCGATCGACGCAAGGGTGAGACCCCGCACACCGCACCCCTCGAGGAGCCCAGCATGACCACCGTCACCGCCGATCTCGCCATGTCGCTGGACGGCTTTGTCGCAGGCACGGACATCGGTCCCGACTGTCCGGGAGGCAAGGGCGCGGAGGCGCTGTTCCAGTGGATCCACAACCTCGCCTCGTGGCGCGAGCGCCAGGGCATGACCGGCGGAGAGGACAACGAAGACTCCGAGATCATGCGGGAGTGGTTCGACTCGACCGGGGCTGTGGTCATGGGCAGGACGATGTACGACACCGGCGAGGTGCCCTGGGGCGACGAACCGCCGTTCCGCACTCCGGTGTTCGTGCTCACCCACCGCCCCCGCCGGCCGCTGGTCAAACAGGGCGGCACCACCTTCACGTTCGTCACGGACGGCATCCACAGCGCGCTGGAACAGGCCAAGGCCGCGTCGGGCGGGCGTAATGTCGACATCGCCGGCGGGGCCCGCACCGTCCAGCAGTACCTGCGTGCCGGGTTGATCGACGAGCTCCAACTCCATGTGGTCCCGGTCCTGTTCGGCGCAGGGCTGCGGCTGTTCGACAACCTCGGGGCGGAGGAGCGGCGCCTCGAGGTCATCAGGGTCGTCGACACCCCGCTGGCGACGCATCTGAAGTACCGCGTCCACAAATAGCCGTCGTGCGGCGGCCGTCCGGCTCCGCCCGGCGGGACCGGGTACGGTGCTGATGTGCTGATCACAGGGGAGAACCGGGAGAGTCCGGCCCCGGGTACCGCGCTGCTTCTCGCAGCCGCCCCGGCCGGCAAGGGGCGTCTCATCGACGCCGCGTCCGTGCTGCCCGCGCTCGCGGCCGTACCGGCGGACGTCCTCGCCGGTACGGCCGGCGCGGCCGCGGCAACGGTGATCGAGCTCGCCGACCCGCTCGATCCACAGACCGTCCTGACCCGCATCCGCGCCGCGGCGGCCTCGCCCGGACCGCTGCACCTGTATCTGGCGGGGCAGTTGCACGTGGACCGCAAGCAGCGGCAGCTGCACCTCGCCCTCGCCCGCACCGCACCGGCGACGATGCGCTACACGGCCCTGCCCTGGCACTGGCTGGCGGGAGAGCTGAAGACCCGGCGGCCTGGAACCACCACGGTGGTGCTGGACCTCGTCGCCGACGCGGAGGCCTGGCAGCAGGTCACCGGCGGCAGACTGCTGCTCGGCGACGGGACACGGATGTACGGCCGGATCGCCCCCGCTCCCGGCCGTCGCACCGTCGCCGCTCCCGTCCACCTGAAGGCCGTGGCCGCGATCTGGCGCAGCGGGGCGCGCCCGCCGCTCCCGGATCTCCATGAACAGGCCGCCGCGCAGACGGCGTCCCAGGACGCTCCCGACGGCGCGCTGCTGTTCGGCATCGCCCCCACCGACGTGCCCTCGAACGCCCCGGCGCACGCTGTCGGGCCGCCCCTGGTGGGCCACCCGGCCGGACACACCGCGGGACCGGTGCACGGACACGCCACAGTGCCGCGCCCGCGCGTCGCACCGGCCCCCACCGGCGGTCCCCACCCGGCCGAGGCCCACCCACGTCCGGCGAGCCTCCCGGCCGCAGGGGCAGACCCGCATCCGGCGATCCTCGCCGCCGCGCGGGCCGGACGCCACGACGAGGCGGCGGCCGCGGCTGCCGCGTGCGAGAACGAGGCGCTGCGGGCCCACGGGCCCGGATCCGTCCAGGTGCTGCACTGGCTGGAGGTACGGGCGGACCTCGCACGACTCGCCCAGGACCCGGCCCGCAGCTGCGAGTTGTGGATGACCGCCGCCGATGTGCGGCTCGGCCGTCAGCAGACCGCCGACGATCCGGACGTCGAAGCTGCCGTGGACCGTGCGCATCACCAGTGGGAGCAGGTCGGGGACGCGGCAAGGGCACGGCAACTCGCCCCGGCCCTGGTGGCGTTGAGACGGCGGGTGCCGGGACGTCAGCGCGGCGCGCTCCAGTTGCTCCAGCGACGCCTGGAGCAACTGCACGACCGACGCGCGGGCACGACACCCTCCGCACCGGCCCGCTGACATGACCTGATCCGCCCGTGGACGGCGGAACGTGCGGCGCCGGAGCGGTGCCGGGTTCGCAACCCGTCCTGGCGGCAGCGGTCTGCGCATCGGCACGGAGCCGGCGCGCATCGGCACGGAGCAGGCGAAGGAGCACTGAGGCGGACGACGCCCGCACGGTTCTCACAACCGCCGGGACCCGTCCGCCTCTCACCCTCACCCCGCCACACGGCCGGCGAAGGCCGCTGTGGACCGCGTCAACCCGGTCCGCCCGGGCCGCGGCGCTCGTGCTTCTCACGCGAGGCCCGCTCGGTGCGCTCGTCCGGCATCTCGGCCTCGATCCGCTCCTTGCGGACCCGGCCCTTGACCGTCTCCTGCTGCGTGTGCTCTTCGGTCGTCAGCCGGACACGCTCGACCGGCTCGACGCGGGTCTCCACGACCGGCCGCTCCTCGTACAGGGTGACCTCGTGCTCGGCCTCGGAGATCTCCGGCCCGGACAGTGCCTCGCCCCGGTTGCTCTCGGTGATCGGCTCACGTTCCACGCGCACCTCGTCGTGGCGCAGCGGAATCGTCTGCTGCTGCTCCTCCGTCACCACGTACTTGCGCAGCCGCGCACGGCCGACCTCGTGACGCTCGGTGCCGACATGCATGGTCTCCTCGGACCGGGTCATCGCCGAGTCGGTGTCCTCCCGGCGTTCCTTGCCCGCCATGTCCCGGCGCTCGCCGCCCATGTCGCGTCCGTGAGTCGGGCCGGCCGCCGCCGTGCGTTCGTGGGCCGGGGTCTCGCCCGCCATGCCCTGGCCCGCTCCGGCCCGGCTCCTGCCTCCCTTCCCGGCCTTCCCGGCCGCTCCGGCGGCACCCGCCGCGCCCGCGGCACCCGCCGCGCCCGCGGCTCCCGCCGCCCCCGTGCGGCCCGTTCCGCCTGAGTGGGCCCAGCCGCCCTCGGAGGGCTGGTTGGCGCGCTTCCACGCGGAGTCCCAGTCGATGTTGTAGTGCCGGTAGAGGCGCTCTTCCTCCTCGGCCGAGAGATGGCCACCTGCGTCCACGTCGACGTTGGGGGCGTCCTTGATGGTGTCCTTCGGGTAGGGCACCTCGAGATGGTCCTCGACCATGTTGGCGTCCCGGATCGGCACGAACGACTCGTTGCCGCCGAACATGCCCGTCTGGACGCTGACCCAGTCGGGCTCGCCGGTGGCGTCGTCGAGGAAGACATGTTTGGCGTTGCCGACCTTGTTGCCGTCGGTGTCGTATACCGGGTGGTCCAGTACGTTCCGGATCTGTGCTTTGGTGATCACGACTTCCTCCTTCTCGGACGTCCCTGGACGCCCGGGTAGCCACCAGAAAAGCGACTAAACGATTCAAAACGGCATGTAAAGCTCCCTGCTGCGCCCCTGCCGTCCTCCCGTATCGCGCACAGCCGCCTCTTGCCGGGGGAGGGGCGCCAGGATTACGATACGAACCGGATCGGATTCAAATGAGGGGGAGGAATTGTCATGCGAGTGAAGGACTTCGACCACCTGGTGCTCAACGTCCAAGACGTCGAACGAGCCCTGGAGTTCTACTGCGGACCGCTCGGGCTCGAGCCCGTACGTGTGGAGGAGTGGCGGGCGGGCAAGGTGCCGTTCCCGTCCGTGCGCATCACGCCCGCGACCATCATCGACCTGGTCAGCCGCCCCCGGGGTGAGTCCAACGTGGACCACATATGCCTGGTCGTCGACCCGTTGGACTGGCAGGAGGTCATCGACTCCGGCGTGTTCAACGTGCTGGAAGGACCGGTGGAACGTTACGGAGCCCGGGGCGACGCCTGGTCGCTCTATGTGCAGGACCCCGACGGCAACACCGTCGAGCTGCGCTGGTACCCGCAGGACGCCGCGCAGTGACACCCCCCGCGGCCGGCCGTCCGCGCGACCCGGCGATCGACGCCGCGGTGGTGGCCGCGACGCTCGACGTGCTGCGGGAGCACGGATACTCCCGCTTCGCCCTCGAGACGGTCGCGGCGAGGGCGGGCACCACGAAGGCGTCCATCCGGCGGCGTTGGCCCACCCGTCAGAGCCTGGTGATCGACGCCCTCGCCTCTGTGCTGGTCACGCCGCCGGTGCCGGACAACGGCTGCACCCGCTGTGACCTGACCCAGAGCGTCGGCGTTCTGACGGAGGCGCTCCTCGACCGGCTGCCGGCGGGCGTGCTCGCTCCGCTCGTCGCGGACTGCGCGCACGACACCGCTCTGCACCGGCGCCTGATCGACGTGCTCGTGGAGCCCAGCAGGCACGCCGCCATGGTCGCGGTGCGGCGCGCCGTCGACCGCGGCGACCTGCGGGCCGGCGTCGATCCGGACCTGCTGGTCGATCTCCTCGCATCGGTGGTCTACCAGCGGGCCCTGTTCGGCGACACCGTGGTCGGGAGGGCGGCCGCACGCCCCCTGGTGGACCTGCTGCTGCAGGGCGCGGCGGTCGACTTCGACCATCTGGTCAGGGTGAGCGAGATGCCGGCGCACGCCAGGCACCGGCACTGACGCGGCGTCAGGGTCCCTCGGGCAGACGGGGAACGAGGGGGCGCACCTCTTCGGCCACGAACCGTACGAAGCCCTCCGGATCCGGCTCGTCGGCCGTCGGCTGGAGCACCACGGTGTCCGCTCCCGCGTCCACCAGCCGCTGGACGGCCTTGGCCACCGCGCCCGCGTCGCCCGCAACACCGAGTCCAGGCGTCGACGCCCCGCCGGAGCGCTCCAGTTCACCCGTGAGACGGTCCTCGGCGCCGGGGCCGGTCGCGGTGTGGAGATAGACGACGATCTCGTGCCGGCCGGTCCGTCCGGCCGCCGCCCGGCCCTCGTCGATCAGCCGGCGGGCGTTTCGCACCCCGTCGGGCGGAACGGCCGCGTCCAGGATCGTTCCGTCGGCCGCCTCGCCGGTCAGCCGCAGTGAGCGCGGCCCCGTCGCCCCGGCCAGCACCGAAGGAGCCGTCGCCGGAGGCCAGTCGAGGGCGACGTCGTCGAGCTTCACGTACCGGCCGTCCACCGTCACCCGCTCGCCCCGCAACAGGGCCCGCATGGCGGTGAGATGCTCACGCAGCAGCGTCAGCGGTGATTCGACGCGCGCACCGACCTGCCCCATCCACGCCTGCACGCCGTGCCCGACGCCCAGGGCCACCCGCCCGGGGAAGAGCCGGTGCAGCGTGGCGGCCTCCATCGACGTCAGGGCGACGTTCCGCAGGGGGACCGGCAGCAGGCCAACGCCCACACGAAGACGCTCCGACCAGGCGAGGGCGGCGGCCGCCGTGGCGATACCGCTCTCCAGGAAGCAGTCCTCCCAGAGCCACAACTCCTCCAGCCCGGCGGCATCCGCCGTGCGGACCACCCCGCGCAACCGTTCGGGAGGCAACTGCGGACGGAACACTGCGCCGAGAGAGGTCATGCAGAACCAATACCCGCCCGGCCGCGCCGCCCACAACCGCTTTTCATGACAACGGCGTTGCATCCGTGGATCCGCGCGAGCGGCCGGGAGCCCCGCCGGAATGCCCCGTTCGGTCCCGCCCGTCAGTTTTCGTGCCGCCCCGAAGGGAAGCGGAGTCACATGGACCACTCACGGACACCGGTACTGGAAGCGCTGGCCGCGTACCACGCGGAGGAACAGACCCCCTTCACGCCGCCCGGGCACAAGCAGCACCGCGGCGCCGACCCGCGGGTCCGCGCCGTCATGGGCGACGAGGTCTTCCGGTCCGACGTGCTCGCCATCAGCGGCCTCGACGACCGGACCTCCTCGCACTCGGTGCTCGAGCATGCTCAGGAGCTGATGGCGGACGCCGTCGGGGCGGAGCACACCTTCTTTTCCACGTGCGGCAGTTCGCTGTCCGTGAAGGCGGCCATGCTCGCCGTCGCAGGCCCGCACGAGAAGCTGCTCGTGGGCCGGGACGCGCACAAGTCCGTGGTCTCCGGCCTGGTGCTCGCCGGCATCCGGCCCGTCTGGGTGGAACCCCAGTGGGACGCGGAGCGGCGCATGGCCCACCCGCCGTCCGCCGACGCCTTCCGCGCCGCGCTCGCCGACCACCCCGACGCCCGCGGCGCTCTGGTGACGACCCCCACCCCCTACGGGACCTGTTCGGACCTGACGGGCATCGCCGAGGCGTGCCACGAGCACGGGGTGCCGCTCATCGTGGACGAGGCATGGGGCGCCCATCTCCCCTTCCACCCCGACCTCCCGACGTGGGCCATGGACGCCGGGGCCGACGTGTGTGTCACCTCTGTCCACAAGATGGGCTCCGGACTCGAGCAGAGTTCGGTGTTCCACCTCCAGGGCGACCTGATCGACCCGACGGTCCTCAAGAGCCGTGAGGACCTGCTGGGCACGACGAGTCCCTCCACGCTGATCTACGCCGCGCTCGACGGCTGGCGCCGCCAGATGGTCGAGCACGGCCGTGCCCTGTACGACGCGGCGCTGGCACTGGCCGGCGACGTGCGGGCCCGCATCGAGGACATCGACGGCTTGCACGTCCACGGCAGGGACGACCTCTGCGGTCCCGGCCGTGCGACCGACATGGACCCGATGCAGGTCGTCATCGACGTCAGCGCACTCGGCACGACCGGCTACCGGATCGCGGACCGGCTGCGCCGGACCCATCGCGTCAACCTCCATCTCGCCGACCACCGGCGCATCAGCGCGCAGCTGACCCACGCGGACGACGAGACCTCCGCGGGCCGTCTGCTCGCCGCCCTGCGGGACGTGCCGGAGCAGGCGCCGCACCTGCGGCCCGCGCCCGAGGTGGAGGTGCCCGACCCCGCGGACCTGCGGCTGGAACAGGCCATGCTGCCCCGTGACGCCTATTTCGGCAGGGTCGAGCAGATCCCGTGGGAGAAGGCCGTGGGCCGTGTCAGCGCCGAGATGCTCACCCCCTACCCGCCGGGCATTCCCGTGGCGCTGCCCGGCGAGCGCCTGAACGAGGCGGTGCTGCGGTATCTGCGCAGCGGTGTCGACGCCGGCATGGTCGTCCCCGACGGCGCCGATCCTGAGGTCAGGACGGTCCGGGTGAGTGTCGAGGACCGGCCCGGCTCCTGAGCGTTCCCGTGTAGGCGGCCCAAGGGTGCAGGCTGCCAAGGTATGGGCGTAATGTCCTCAAATGATGAAACCTGTACCTTGTCCCGCCCCGACCGGCCGCCCGGAACACTCCGGTCCCGGCCCCCGGCCCGGTCGGCCTGTACCGCGTGTCCGCCTCACGCCGCCGCACCGCGCGGGTACGGCACGGCCCGCCCCGGCCGCGAAGGACTAGGTCATGGCATCGGTCGACGAGGAAGACGGCACCGCGGAGGCCCTGCAACGGCTGTTGGCCCGGATGCTGCGGGAGACCGGCGGATACGGCGGCGGAATCTACGTACTGCCTCCGGAGAGTCAGGTACTCAGTGCCGTCGTCCTCGCCGGAGTGCCCTCCAGCCTCGCCATGCCGTGGGCCAGGATCGGCGTCTCCGCCTCGGGCCCGCTCGCCCAGGCGGTCCGCGAGGACCGCCTGATCTGGGTGGGGGCAGAAGGCGAACTGGCACGCCGCTACCCGCGCCTCGGGCTGGCCCTGCCCTACTCGTTCGCCCTCGCCGCCGCCCCCGTCACCAGCACCGGGCGCACTTGGGGCGGGGTCCTGGTGCTCTGGCCCGGCTCGCAGTCCATGGAGATCGACCCTGCCCGGCGGAAGGCCGTCGAAAGGACGTGCGGTCACATCGCGGCCGCCCTGCGCCGGGCCGAGGAGAACGGCCACGCCGTCCTGCCGACCACCGAACCCCGGCTGATGCCGGTGCCTCGCGGGCGCCGGGTCACCCAGTCCCAGGCCTTCGCCGCGGTGGACTACACCGAACGCCTGCCGGAGGGCTGCTGCGCCCTCGACCTCGACGGCAGGGTCACCTTCGTCAACGCCACGGGGGCGAAGCTGGTCGGATCCGACGTTGTCGCCCTGACGGGCGCGCGGCCCTGGGAGCTCCTGCCGTGGCTCGACGACCCCGTCTTCGAGGACCGCTACCGCTCGGCCGTGATGAGCCGCAGCCCCACCTCGTTCACCGTGCGGCGCCCCGACGGCCTGTGGCTGTCCCTCGAGCTGTACCCCGACGCACGGGGCATCAGCGTCCGCATCTCTCCCTCCCGGCTGGGCGGCGGCGAGGCCTCCCCGTCGTCCGCCGACACCGCCGAGACCGCCGACCCGTCGCCCGCCGTCGCGCCCGTGCTCCAGCAGGCCGGTACGGCCCCGGAAGGGACCGCGCCCCGCGCCGATGTCCTCTACCGGATGGCGCACCTCGCCGCCGCGCTCACCGAGGCGCTCAGCGTGCCCGATGTGATCAAGCTCGTGGTGGGCCAGATCGCCCCCAGCTTCGGCGCCCACGCCGTCGCCCTGCTCGCCACCCACGCCGGCAGACTGCGGCTGCGCGGCCACAGCGGCTACGGCCCCCAGGAGGCCGAACACCTCGGCGGAGTGCCCCTGACTCCCGACAACCCGAGCGGGCGCGTCGTGGTCACCGGCGAGCCGGCCTTCTTCGCCTCCCGCCGCGAACTGGAGCAGGCGTTCCCGAACGCCGTCGGCGACGACGGCCATCACGCATGGGCGTTCCTGCCGCTCGTGGCCGCCGGCCGCCCGCTCGGCTGCTGCGTCATGGCGTACGACCGTCCCCGGCCCTTCGCACACGACGAACGGGCCCTGCTCACCGCGTTCGGCGGCCTGGTCGCACAGGCCCTCGACCGGGCCCACCTCTACGACACCAAGAGCGGCCTCGCCCGCAGCCTCCAGACGAGCCTGCTCCCGCAGACCCTGCCTTCGCTGACGAACCTTCAGGCCACCGCCCGCTACCTGCCCGCCACCCGCGGCATGGACATCGGAGGCGACTTCTACGACCTGATCCGCCTCGACGACACCACGGCAGCGGCCGTCATCGGCGACGTCCAGGGCCACAGTGTCCCCGCGGCCGCGCTGATGGGCCAGGTCCGTACGGCGGTCCGCGCGCAGGCCCTCGCCGGAGCGTCCCCCAGCGACGTCCTCGCCGGCGCCAACCGCCTGCTCACCGACCTCAATCCGGGGCTCTTCGCCAGCTGCCTCTACGTCCAGATCGACCTCGCCCGCGGCCGCGCCTGCCTGGCCACGGCCGGCCACCCGCCGCCGCTGCTGCGCGACCCCGGCGGGAGGGCACGGACCGTGGACGTGTCTCCGGGCCTGCTGCTCGGCATCGAACCGGGCTCGGACTACCGGTCCGCCGAGGTCACCGTGCCGCCCGGCAGTGTCCTGGTGCTCTTCACCGACGGGCTGGTGGAACGACCGGGCTCCGACATCGGGGCGGCGATCGACGAACTCGCCCGTTCCCTGGCCGCAGGCGCCCACGACCTCGAGGTGCTGGCCGATCAGCTCATGCAGGGTGCCCTGCCCTCGGGCGACCGGACCGACGACACCGCGCTGCTGCTGCTCCGGTCGATGCCCTGACCGGCGGACCCGCTCCGGCGGGCCCGGTCCGTGGTCCCTCGGCCGGTGGTTCCCGGTCCGGCGCGGGCTGCCAGGAACGCCGAGGTGACCGCCCGAGCGGGCCGAGGTGAGGCAGTGGGGGAGGGCGGATTAGAGTCGGTCCGCATCAGCCCTCCCCCGTACGACCGGAGCCCGCCTTGCGTCAGCCACTCACCATCGTCACCGGCGGCAGCCGCGGCATCGGCGCCGCGGTCTGCGCCCGCCTCGCCGTGGAAGGCCACGACGTGGTGGTCGGCTACCGGTCCGACGAGGCCGCCGCGCACGAGGTCGCCAAGGCGGTGCGCGTGGCCGGGCGCCGGGCCCTGGCCGTCCGCGTCGACACCGCCGACGAGCAGTCCGTCGACCGGCTCTTCGACAGTGCGGCCGAACTGGGCAGCGTGACAGGGCTGGTGAACAACGCCGGCATCAGCGGGCCCAACGGCCGCCTCGCGGACGCCGACGCGGAAGGGATGCGCCGCGCCCTCGAGGTCAATGTGTGGGGATATCTGCTCTGCGCCCGCCGTGCCGTCCGTGACATGACCGGCTCCGGCGGCGGCGCGATCGTCAACATCTCCTCCGCGGCCGCCACCCTCGGCAGCCCCGGGCAGTACGTGCACTACGCGGCCACCAAGGCGGCCGTCGACGCCATGACGACGGGTCTGTCCAAGGAGGTCGCCGCCGACGGCATCCGCGTCAACTGTGTCGCCCCCGGCACCATCTGGACCGAGTTCCACGAGGACCCGCAACGACCCGCGAAGGTCGCGGTCAATGTGCCCATGGGCCGGGCCGGACAGCCGCAGGAGGTCGCCGGCGCGGTCGCGTGGCTCCTCTCGCAGGACGCGTCGTACACGACGGGAGCGGTGCTGCGCGTCGCGGGCGGAATGTAGGCGCCGGACGTCACGGGAAGGGCCCTTCGCCGAAGCTGTCCGACGTGCGCCGCCAGTTCCACCGGGATGGGCGTACCCGGACTGCCGTGCTCCTGCCGGGGCAGAAGAATCGGCCGAGTATGTCGAGGCGACGGAGACTCTCCGGCGTCCGGCACCCCTATCCGTGGAGGACGCATGAACCGGAAGAACTCCGGCGCCGAAGGCGGCATCCCCGGCAGGCCGTCGCCGCAACCGCCCACCGTCGACGAACCGACGGAGCCGAGGGAGCCGCTCCCGCCCAAACCGGACCAGAGCGGACCGGCGACCGTGAGCCCGACGGGACAGGAGACGGGGGTCGACCAGGCGGCCGTCGCACAGGCCGGCCCGTACCTGACCACCGCACAGGGCGCCCGGCTCCCGGACACCGATCACTCCCTGAAGGCCGGCAGCCGCGGCCCCGTCCTGCTGCAGGACCACCACCTGCGCGAGAAGATCACCCACTTCGACCACGAGCGCATCCCCGAGCGGGTCGTCCACGCGCGCGGCGCCGCGGCGCACGGCGTCTTCCAGGGCTACGGCACCGCCGCGCAGATCACCAAGGCGGCGTTCCTCGGCAAGGGCGTGGAGACGCCGGTCTTCGTACGCTTCTCCACGGTCCTCGGTTCCCGCGGCTCCGCCGACACGGTGCGCGACACCCGCGGCTTCGCCACCAAGTTCTATACGACAGAAGGCACTTTCGATCTCGTCGGCAACAACATCCCGGTGTTCTTCATCCAGGACGCGATCAAGTTCCCGGACATCATCCACGCGGGCAAACCGCAGCCGGACCGCGAGATCCCGCAGGCGCAGAGCGCCCACGACACGTTCTGGGACTTCGTCACCCTGCACACGGAGGCCACCCACCACACCTTGTGGAACATGTCGGACCGGGGCATCCCGCGCTCGTTCCGCATGATGGAGGGCTTCGGCGTCCACACCTTTCGGCTGGTCAACTCCGTGGGCGCCACGACACTGGTGAAGTTCCACTGGAAACCGAAGCTGGGCGTGCACTCCATGGTGTGGGAGGAGGCGCAGATCACCAGCGGGATGGACCCGGACTTCCACCGCAGGGACCTCGCCGACGCGATCGAGGCGGGCGCCTACCCGCAGTGGGAACTGGCCGTCCAGACCTTCCCCGACACCCCGGAGCAGACGTTCGAGGGCATCGACCTGCTCGACCCGACGAACATCGTCCCCGAGGAACTGGCGCCGGTACAGCCGATCGGACTGCTGACCCTGAACGCCAACCCGTCGAACTTCTTCGCGGAGACCGAGCAGGTCGCCTTCCACCCGGGCCACCTCGTCCCCGGTATCGACATCACGGACGACCCGCTGCTGTCCGGCCGGCTCTTCTCCTACCTCGACACCCAGATCAGCCGGCTCGGCGGCCCCAACTTCGCGCAGATCCCCGTCAACCGCACCCACGCACCGGTCAACGACATGCTGCGGGACGGCATGCACCAGACCGCCGTGCACCGGGGCGTGGCGCCCTACCGGCCCAACTCGCTCGACGCCGGCTGTCCGTTCCAGGCGGGGGCGGACCTGGGCGCCTACGTCGAGGTGCCCGTCGCGGTGCCGGCGGCGAAGAAGGTCCGCGAGGCGCCGGACTCTTTCGCCGACCACTTCAGCCAGCCCCGCCGGTTCTGGCTCAGCATGTCGCCCGTGGAGCGCGAACACATCATCGCCGCCTACTCGTTCGAGCTGGGCAAGTGCTACGAGCAGGCCATCAAGGAGCGCGGCCTGCGGGTCCTCGCCAACATCGACCCTGAGCTGTGCGCCGGTGTCGCCGCCGCCCTCGGCCTGCCTGCTCCCGAGCCGACGGAGCCCCTCGCGTCCGTGGAACCGAGCCCGGCGCTCTCCCAGCTCGGACAGACGTGGCCGCTGGACGGCCGCGTCATCGGGATCGTCGCCGACGCCGGCTGCGACCTCGACGGAGTCCGTTCCGTGCGCGGGGCCGTGCTGGCGGCCGGCATGGTCCCGTTGGTCGTCGGCCCCGACGGCGGTGCGCTCGGCGGCCGGGAACCGGTGGCCGTGCAGCGCACCTTCGCCACCGCGCGCTCGATCGAGTTCGACGCCCTGCTGCTCGCCGGAGCCCCCGGCCCGGCCGCCGACGCGATCGGCGCCCGCGACGCCAAGGCAGGAGATCCCGCGGCGGGACGCGGCGGCGCGTCCGACCCGAGGGTGCTGCTGATGGTGTCCGAGGCATACCGGCACGGCAAGGCGATCGGCGGTTGGGCAGGCGCGGAAAGCGTGCTCGCGGCGGCCGGTGTGCCCGCCGGCGCGCCGGGAGTGGTGACCGGCGACGACGGGGACGGCACGCTCGAGGAGATCACCCGCCTCCTGGGCAGCCACCGCGTGTGGGAACGCTTCACGGCCGCCTGACAACCGGAAACACGGCACCGCCCGACCGGCCCCCGCGGCGGGGGACCGGGCCGGGTGGCACCGTGCCGGCTACGGGGCGGACACCTCGCGCAGCACGCCTATCTTGTCGATGCGGTGCTCCGGGTTGCCCTTGTCGTCGCGCCAGAAGTTGCCCGCCGCGTCGTCCTCGGGAGTCGCGCAGGTGGACAGCGTGATCATCGCCTTGGTGGGCTTCTCTCCTGGGTGGCCCGGTACCGCGGCCCGCTGCTCGGCGAGCGAACGCTCCGAGCGGAACGACGTCTGACGGGTCTCGGTGATCACGTACTCGTACACCGAACCGCCCGCGGTCACGAACACGGAATCGCCCTTGTCGAGGGCCGGGAGGTCCCGCATGGGTCCGCCGGCGGAGAGACGATGCGCCGTGACCAGGTAGTTGCCGATCTCGCCCGGTCCGACGCCGCCACGGTCGCCGTAGGGACTCGCGGCCACACCCCGGTTCTGGATCCGGGTGCCCGGCCAGTCGTCTGTCGTCCCCTCGTACGGGACGACACGCAGATCCTCGAGCCCGATGGCCGGGACGGACAGCACCGCGGTCTCGGTGCGGGGATCGAACGCCGGGGCGGGTGGCTCCGTGGAGACGGGTGCGCCGGACCCCGGGGCGGGGGAGGCGGGTGTGACGGAGCCCGGCGCGCCCGCCGTGGCCGAGGGCGCTGCCGCGGCGCTGACGGCTGCCTTGCCGGACGTGGCGGGGCTTTCGGCCGCTGTGGCGCCGGCACAGCCGGTGAGGAGGGCGGCCACGCCTGCGAGGGTGGCGGGTGCTGTTCGGGAGAGCATCATGGGCAGCCGGAATCCGTAGCCGGGAACGGCAGGCACAGCGGAGTCGCTGTGACCTGTATGCGCTGAAAACAACACGATCCGACCAGATGTTCCCCTCGTCCGTCAATGCCCACCGCCCCCGCTTCGCGCCCCCGCTGTCAGTGCCCCGTGCCAGCATGGGACCGTGACGAATCCGGCCCATCTACGGCAGCTGCGCCTCGCGAAGGACGCGATGGACCGCGACTGGGCGGAGCCGCTCGACCTCGACGCGATCGCGGCCCACGCCGGATACTCCCGCTACCACTTCGTCCGGGCCTTCAAAGCCGTCTACGGGCAGACACCGGGCCAGTACCTGTCCTGCCGCCGGGTCGAACGGGCGGAGGAGATGCTCCGCACCGCCAATCTCTCCGTCACCGAGATCTGCACGCTCGTCGGCTTCAACAGCCTCGGCACGTTCTCCGCCCGCTTCAAGAAGCAGACCGGACTCTCACCGAGCGAGTACCGCGCCAAGCACGTGGGCCGCGGCGCCGCCCTCATACCCGGGTGCTACGCGATGCTCTGGGCCGGCGGCTTCTCGCCGTCCCGCGTCACTGACGGGCCCAGCAATTCTGAAGAAGCAGGCTGAGGCGCCCGCGGCCTACGGTGGCAGGGCCGCAGAAACCTCTCATCCAGGAGCACGAAATGATCAAGGGCCTCGCCATCTCCACCGTCTGGGTGCTCGACCAGGACCGGGCGAAGGAGTTCTACACGCAAAAGCTCGGCCTCGAGGTCCGTACGGACATGACCATGGGCGAGGGAGGCATGCGCTGGCTGACGGTGGGCGCCAAGGACCAGCCCGATGTGGAACTGACCCTGATGGTGCCGAGCGCCTCCTCCATGGACCCCGAGTCCGCCAAGGCCATGACGACCCTCGTCTCCAAAGGCGTCCTCGGCGCGGGTGTCCTGGCCACCGACGACATCCACGGCGACTACGAGAAGCTCAAGGCACGCGGCGTGGAGTTCCTTCAGGAGCCACAGGAGCGTCCCTACGGCACCGAGGCGATCTTCCGCGACGACTCGGGCAACTGGTTCTCGTTCACCCAGCGCCGCCAGGGCGACGACCTCGACCCCGACAAGGACTGGGCCTGCTGACACGTCCGGCGCCGGCTGGTCCGGGCATGAGGACGGGCGGCTGTCAGCACGGCCGCGTAGGGAGCCGGCCGGGCCTCACGACTGCCGGGCCGGAGCGGGGCCGGCCTCCAGGGCGTACAGCAACTGCTGTGTCTGTGCCGCGAGCCCGCCCACCGCGGTCGCCGTCTCATGGTCGTGCGCCGGCAGATGGCGCTTGAGCAGGCGATGCGCCTCCCAGGCCCGGCCCATCGCCTCCTTGCGCACGTCGCCGTCGGGCGGCACCGCGGAGCCGAGCGCGGCCCGGTCCGCCTCGCAGACGTCCGCCATGGCGCGGAACAGTTCGGGCAGGCAGCGAAGTGCGGGCTCGGGCGGCGAAGCGAGGCTGCGCCACTCACCGGTCGTGTCCACCAAAGTCGCCGTGACCGACTCGAGCCGGTCGGCGAGCTCCGTCCAGTACGTGTCCCAATGGCCCGGCGGCGGGGCGGGGTGGCGCCGTAGCCGGCGCCCCGGATTGAAGCGGTAGCTCTCCTGCGTCCACCCGCGGGCGCTGCGCAGGTCCTGGACGGGGCCGCCGAGTCGCCGGGCGCCCTCGTGCCACTGCCCGGCGCTCGTACGGTCGTAGCCGCTCTCCACGTCGTCGGCCATGGCACGCAGCAGATCCGTGCTGTCACGGCCGAGCCTGTCCAGGCTGTCGCGCACATCGCGGAGATGGACAGGGGGCAGGACCAGGGCGTTCACGCCGATGCCGATCACCGCTCCGACGAGCGCCTCGAAGAGGCGGTGGGCGATGGCCGTCCCGGAGAAGGAGCTGTACGCGAGCACGAAGATGGCCGTCGTCGACGCGTAGACGCCCTGGTCGCCGAAGCGCGAGTAGTTCCCCAGCAGCACCGCCGGTGGAAGGGCGAGGGCCATCGCCGCCATGGTGTTCCCGGTCAGCGCGGCCGCTCCGGTCGCCAGCAGTGTGCCGAGTGTGATGACGACGAGTTGCTGCGTTCCGGCCCGCAGCGAGCGGTAGACGGTGCTCTGCACGAGGACCACCGCGGTCCACGGCGCCATCAGAGCCATCGGCGCCTTCCACCACCAGCCGACCAGCGCCCACGCCAGAACGGCGGCGCCGGCGGCCTTCAGCGACTGGACCGCAAGGTCCCGTTCGGGCCCGGCCGCGGTCAGGGCCCTGCGTACGGACGTCCACACCGCGGACAGCTCCCACGCTGCCCAGCGCCGCAAGGCCACCGGCCACCTCCACTTCGTGCACCGTCACGGACCGGCCCGGGACGCGACAACCGTCACGGCGTCACCGGGACCACGTACGTCTAACCAGCAGACGTCGGCCGAATCCTCCCCACGCGTCCGGTCCCGTCCGCCGTCGCAGCCGGGCCCGTCTCTCGGGCGGGGGTAGCCGGCGTCGCTCAGCAGCCGGTACGCGCCGCCGGCGACACCGAACAGACGGCGCCACCAGGCCGGTTGACGACGGGGTACACCGGGACCGGCCGCACCGGACCGACGCCGCCCGCCCCGACGCCGCTCCGGCGTCAGCAGATCACGTTCAGCGCGCCCGGCTCGACCCTGACCGTCACGGGAAGGGCCGCGTCGACCTCGCCGTCCGCGCCGTACGGCACACTCCGGTCGGCCTCGATACGGATCTCGCGGCCTCTGAGGATCTCCACCTGCGGGCGCTCGAGGTGCGCTCCCGTCTTCAGCTCGTTCATCATCGCGAAGAACAGCCGCTTGGGGGCGTGATTGATGACGACGACGTCCAGCAGCCCGTCGTCGAGCCGTGCGCCCGGGGCGATGTTGCGACCGAAGCCGTAGAAGCCCGAGTTGGCCGCGACGACCGTGTAACCGCGCCGTTCGTGCTCGGTCCCGTCGACCGTTATGCGGTAGGCGGCGGGCCGCCAGCCGAGCACGGCCCGCAGGCCGCCCGCATAGTAGGACGCGGCACCCCGCAGCAGCCGCGAGGTGTTGGCGTGCCGGTTGGCCACCGCGTCCACGCCCGCGTACACACTGCCCAGCACCGACGTCCCCGCATGGACGGCGGAGGTGACCTCGATGGTGTCGACCGGCCGCGGTGAGCCGTTCAGCAGCAGGTCCGCCAGGTCCTCCGTCCGTGACGGCAGGCCCAGCGCCCGGGCGAAGTCGTTGCCGCGCCCGGCGGGGACGACACCGAAGACGGCGTCGGAGCCACTGAGCGCCCCGCCGACGCGGCCGGCCATGCCGTCCCCGCCGACGGCCAGCACGACGTGCCCCTGCCCGGCGGCCTGCCGCGCCACCTCCTGGGCGTGCTCCAGGCTGCGGCTGTACTGCGTGTCGAACCGTGCGCCTGCCTCCCTCAGGAGGCGGGCCAGCGGGAGCAGGGCCGCCGTACCGCTCGACCCGCCCGCGGCGGGATTGACGACGGCGGTGAACTGTCGCATGAATGCGCCTCCGGAAGGCAGGGGGCCGGTCAGCGGACGGGGACGAGAACGCCGGGGTTGAGTGTCCCGGCCGGGTCGAGCTCGGCCTTGAGGGCCTGAAGGATACGGACCCCGAGCGGGCCGATCTCCCGCGCGTACCAGTCGCGGTGGTCGGTGCCGACGCCGTGGTGGTGGCTGATGGTGCCCCCCGCCGCGATGATCGCGTCGTTGGCGGCCCGTTTCGCCGGCGCCCAGTGGGCCACCGGGTCGTCCCCCTGCGCGCTGACCACGGTGAAGTACAGCGACGCGCCGTTCTCGTACACATGGGATATGTGGCACATCACCAGGGGAGGCGTTCCGGCCTCGGTCAGCGTGCCGGTGAGCGCCTGGCGCACCGCTTCGTAGAGCCCCGGCAGGGCGGACCAGAAGCACGCCGTCTCCAGGGTCTCCGCGAAGGCGCCCGCGTCGAGCAGCGAGTCGCGCAGGTAGGGCGCGTTGTAGCGGCCGTGCGCCCAGCGCTCGCCTGGCTCCTCGCCGACGTACTCCCCACCGCAGGCGAGCAGCACCTCCCGGGCCCGGGCGCGCCGGTCGGCGGTGTCCTGCGCGGTGCCCTCGTAACCGGCGATCGCCATACAGCCGGCGGGCGTCCCGCCCTCCTCCGTGCTGCCGATCCGGTCGGGCTGAGCCAGACCCACGAAGGTCTCCGTCTCGTCCGACAGGCGTAGCACGGTCGGACGGGGGCCGTCCTGGGCGAGCCTGCGCAGGGCCGTGGCGCCGGCCTCGAACGACGTGAAGCGCCAGCCCTCGTAGACCCGTGTCTCCGGCAGGGGCCGGATGCGTACGGTCACGGAGGTGATCACCCCGAGCGCGCCCTCGGAGCCGAGGACGAGCTGCCGCAGGTCGGGGCCGGCCGCGGAGCGCGGGGCCCGTCCGACCTCCAGGGTCCCTTCCGGGGTGGCGAGGGTGAGGCCGAGCACCATCTCGTCGAAGCGGCCGTACCCGGCCGAAGCCTGGCCGCTGGAGCGGGCCGCGGCGAAACCGCCCACAGAGGCCCACTCGTAGGACTGCGGGAAGTGGCCGAGCGTCCAGCCCAGTTCGCCGAGCAGTTCCTCGCACCGCGGTGCGCGCATGCCTGGCTGGAGGACCGCCGTGCGGGAGATCTCGTCGACGGAGATCAGCGCGTCGAGCCGGCGCAGGTCCAGCGCGACGAAGCAGTGCTTGCCCTCGGGGGCCAGCCCGCCGACGACGGAGGTGCCGCCGCCGAAGGGGACGACGGCCAGCGCATGTTCGGCGCACGCCCGCAGGACGGCCGTCACCTCGTCGTGACTGCCCGGCAGTACGACGGCCGCGGGGATGTCATCGACCTCGCCGGCCCGGATGCGCAGCAGGTCGGGCGTGGACTTGCCGCGGGTGTGCCGGACGCGGCTCTCCGCGTCGGTGCACACATACGCGTCCCCGCCCACGCATTCGGTGAGCGCCGCGCGTGCGGCGGCGGTGAGTCCGGACGGCGGGACGTCGATCTCCTCGAGGGAGGCCGGGCCGCTCTCGCGGGGTGTCACGCCGAGCAGATCGCGCAGCAGGCCGGTCACCGTGTCCGGCAGCGGGGCTGCCTTGGCCGGGTCGCCCCAGCCGCTCCACAACATGTCCACTGGGGCTGTTTCCTCACCATCGGTTACGCGGGGTGTTCGCGGGGCGCACTGCCGCGCGGCCTGCACTGGCATTACACTGTGACAGATGACGCCCATTCGTCACAACCATTCGGACGGAGATGCCGTCCTCGACGCGGCACGCGACTGCGTCCTGGCCGTCGGCGTACGCCGGACCACCCTCACCGACATCGCCCGGCGCGCCGGGGTCTCCCGCATGACCCTGTACCGCCGCTGGCCCGATGTGCGCACCCTCGTCGGCGACCTGATGACCAGGGAGTGGATCGCCCTCGCCGTCGGCGCCATGCCCGAACCGGAACCCGGCGCACCCGCACGACAGAGGCTGGTCGAGGGACTGGTCGCCGGCGTCACCGCCTTCCGCGCCCACCCGCTCTTCCACAAGATCATCGACGTGGATCCCGAGCTGCTGCTCCCGTACGTCCTCGACCGCCGCGGCGCCAGCCAGGACGCGCTGCTGGGACTCATCGCGGGCGGCCTGGCGGAAGGTCACGCCGACGGCTCCGTGCGCCGGTCCCACCCCGACCGGCAGGCCCGCTCGCTGCTGCTCGTCGTGCAGTCCTTCACGCTCTCCCTGCGCACCATGACCGAAGAAGACGAGCCCGAACTCGCCGACACGGCCTTCCTCGACGAACTGCGGACCATCCTGGAGAGGACCCTCACACCATGAGCCGCCCGAACCGTTCGAGCCGCCCGGACCGTGCCGCCGGGGCGGCAGCCGGGCCCCCGCTCCGAGGACCGCTGGCGGCGTCCCTGGACGCCGGACGCCGCAGCCGCGAACTGGCCCGCCTCGCCGAAGGCGCCATCGTCGACGTCCTCGTCGTCGGTCTCGGAGCCACCGGTGCCGGAGCCGCTCTCGACGCCGCCTCCCGCGGACTCACCGTCGCCGCGATCGACGCCCACGACCTGGCCTTCGGCACCTCCCGCTGGAGCTCAAAACTCATCCACGGCGGCCTGCGCTACCTCGCCACCGGCCACCTCGACGTGGCCCACGAGAGCGCAGTCGAACGCGGCATCCTCATGGAACGCACCGCCCCCCACCTCGTGCGCCCCCAGCCCTTCGTCCTGCCGCTCACCCCCCTCGTCTCCCGCAGTCAGGCCGCCGTGACCTGGGCGGGGCTGCGCGCCGGCGACCTCCTGCGGGCCTCCGCCCGCACCTCGCGCACCACCCTTCCCGCGCCCCGCACGCTCTCCGCCGTCGAGACCCGGCACATGGCACCCGTACTCCGCCCGACCGGGCTGCGCGGCGGCCTGCTCTCCTGGGACGGCCAACTCACCGACGACGCCCGCCTGGTGACCGCCGTCGCCAGGACCGCCGCCGCCCGCGGCGCCCACATCCTCACCCGGACCCGCGCACTCGCCGTGAGCGGAACCGGCGCCCGCGTCCGCGACGAACTCACCGGCGAGGAACTGGAGATCCGGGCCCGCACCGTCATCAACGCCGCGGGCGTATGGGCCGGCGGCCTGGTCGACGACGTCCGGCTGCGCCCCTCCCGCGGCACCCACCTCGTGCTGCGCTCCGAGGACCTGGGCGGCCTCACCGCCGGCATGCACATCCCGATCCCCGGGGAGTCCAACCGCTTCGTCCTCGTCCTGCCGCAGGGCGACGGCCGGGTGTACGTGGGACTCACCGACGAACCGGTCGAAGGGCCGGTGCCCGACGTGCCGGACGTGCCGGAGACGGACATCGGCTTCCTCCTCGACGTCCTCGGCTCGGCCCTCGACGTACCCCTGCGCCGCGACGACGTGGTCGGCGCCTTCGCCGGCCTGCGGCCGCTCCTGGACACCGGTCCGGCGGCAGGCTCCGCCGGACCCGGCCGGACGGCCGACATCTCCCGCAGGCACGCGATCCTCACCTCGGCCGGCGGCGTCGTCACCGTCGTCGGCGGCAAGCTCACCACCTACCGGCGCATGGCCCAGGACGCCGTGGACGCCGCGCTCGTCGCGGGCGGTGTGAGCGCCGGCCCCAGCCGCACGGCCGCCCTGCCGCTCGTCGGGGCCGCCCCGGCCGGTGTACTCGCCAGGCTCGACGCGCCCCGGCGCCTGGTCCGCCGCTACGGAGTGGAGGCGCCGGCCGTCCACGCCCTCGGACTCGCCGACCCCGACCTGGCCGCGCCCGTCGTCCCGGGCCACCCCGTCACCAGGGCCGAACTGGTCTGGGCGGTACGGCACGAGGGCGCCCTCGACGAATCGGACGTACTGGACCGGCGCACCCGCATCGGCCTCGTCGACGACGACCGCCGGGCGGCGCAGGACGCGGCCCGCGAGGCGCTGGAACGCTGCTCGTCCTGACCCGTCCCGGCCGGCGGCGGTTCCCGGCCGGGGTCAGGGCACGGTCACGGCTCGCGCCGCGGGGGGCGGTCGGCGGCGCCGTCGGTCCGAGCGGCCCCGTGGCGCGGCCGGCGACCCTTCGATGCGAGCAGGTCGTTCAGCCGGCGGCACCTTCGACCCTGATCCGCACCTGCTCCTCGAGCCGCCTCAGGCTCCGGTCGAGGGCGTCGTTCACGGCCTTCTCCCCAGGGTCGTGCGACTCGTCGAAGAACGACAGGTGGACGGTGACCTCGCTGGCGCCCGAGCCGATCCCGGCGACCTGGAGCCATCCGGCGTAGGCACCCCCGTTCCGCGTCCCCCACTCGACCCGCATCTGGTCCTTCGTGGCCTTCAGCAGCGCCGGGGTGTCCTCGTCCGTCCGGTCCTCGTGCACGGTGACCGCGGGCAGTTCCTCGGCCCTGACGTGCAGGGCCTCCGGGAGCCAGCTGTCGAGCTGGTCCACCTGGGCAGCCTGGTCGTAGACATGCTCGGGGAGAGCGGGCATCGTGTGGGAACGCTCATATTCGCTCATCAGTGCGCCAATCCTTGCTGATCCACGGAAAACGGAATCCTCGACGAACGCTTGCCCCGACGGCGTGACTTGAAGCTTCGACGCCGGTCGGCCCACCCGTTCGCCGGGATGTCCCGAATCGAGGAGGTTTGGAGTGTCGCCTCGGTCACGTTGGGGCCATGGTGTGAAACCTGTGGGGCTGATGGTGCGTCTGTCTTGACGGCGCCGGGAGGCAGCGGAAGGCAGCGAAGGGGTGGCGGGGGTGCCGCCGCGGAGCTGGCGGCCGGTGGCCTCAGGTGGGGGAGCCGTAGAGGAACAGCATTCACATGGTCACGGTGCGTAATGAAACCATTACTTCTCAAACACGTACTGTCACATGAGGAGCCCGGGCAGGCGCGCACGGGCAGGGGAGGAAAAGACATGAAACCGTTCGCGTGGAACTATGCACGCCCTGCCGAGCCGGCCACGGGTATCGAGCCCTATGCGTACGACGCTGCCTTGCAGTTGAACGTGCTGCCCGACGGGAGGCCCGCCATCATGGACCGGGGTCTGCTCGCCGCTGCGGGGACGACGACCTCCAAGGCCGGTTCCGCGACCCACTTCGACGACTGACCGGCGTGCGACGTGACAGTGCTGGTGCTCACGTGCGAGGCGGATGTCACCGCTGACATGGTCGTGGCGGAACTGCACGAACAGGGCGTCCCGCTCGTCCGGTTCGATCCCGCCGACCTCCCTGGCACAGGGGCTCTCTCCGCGGAGTACGTGCGCGGGGAGTTCCGCGGCTATCTGTCGATCGGCGGCCGTGTGGCGAGCATGCAGGGCCTGCGATCCGTCTGGATCCGCAGGCCCGGTGAACCGGCGGCACACGCCGTCGAACCGTCCGAATGGCTGAGCGTCGAGACCGCCCACGCCCTGTACGGAATGCTCGACTGCACGGGCGCGCGGTGGATGAACCATCCCAGCGCCGCGGCCAAGGCCCGGCGCAAACCCTGGCAGTTGCGCGTCGCGCACCAGAGCGGCTTCCCGGTGCCGGCCACGTTGCTGACCACTCATCCGTCGATGGCCCGTCAATTCGCGGAGCAGTACCGGAACGTGGTCGTGAAGTCGGTGTCCGGGAAGTCGCCGGGGGATCCGCCGATGGCGCTGCCGACCACGCTCGTGCCGCCGGACGCCGACTTCTCCGGTGTGGCCGCGGCGCCGACGTTGTTGCAGCGTTATGTCGCCAAGCGTGCCGATGTCCGGTTGACCAGTGTGGGGGACCAGCACTTCGCCGCCCGTAAGGCGGCGGAGCCGGGGCAGGTCGACGGCCGTTACGGGGACACGGGCCACGAGTGGGAGCCGGTGGAGGTGCCGACCCAGATCGCCAGGGCTGTCGAGGCGTACAAGAAGCAGACCGAACTCGCCTACGGGGCCTTCGACTTCGCCGAGGACTCGACGGGCACCTGGTGGTTCCTCGAGTGCAACCAGGGCGGGCAGTTCGGTTTCGTGGAGCTGGAGACGGGGCTGCCGATCGCCCGGGCGGTCGCGTCGTGGCTGGGGGCCGAGCCGGTGTGATCGCCCGGCAGGCGCTGCGGCCGCGGTGGCGACGAGTCCCGGATCCAGGGCGGCAGTTCCGCGGTTGCAGGGGTGCGGGGTACGGCTGCGCTGTTCAGGTGCGGCCGCGTCGCCATTCATCGACGAGGGCTTCCACGTCGTACGGCTTCAGCCCGAGGGGCGGCCCAGGCGGTGGCCGGCGGATCGCTGCCGCGATCTTCTGATTGATGTCCTCGACGATGCGCCGCACCGTGGATTCCGACGGTGCCCGCGCGGCCTTCTCCAAGGCCTCTTCCGCCTCTTTGCGCAGTGCGAGCGTCGGAGGCAGGAAGCCGAGCCCCTCGCGGTGCATCTTCCCTTTGATCCACCACATCTCGTCGTACGCGTCGTCGGCAGCGGGAAGAGGCCGGCCGAAACCAGGCAGATCACGGAACTCGCCGCGCTCCGCGGCTTCGCGGATCTGTTTGTCGACCCAGGACTCGAAGCTGACGCCTGGCGGTTTGCGCTCGGTCATGCGTTCCAGCGTACGTCGCCCTTTGCGGTCGGCGGACACCCGAATGTGCCCCGTCCGGCGCACGGCTACGAGCCCCTCACCAGCAACTCGCCGTGCTCGACGCCTTGCCGGTATGACTACTCACCGTCATGGGCGATCTTGAGGGCTGTCTGCGGTTCCGCCGTGGGAGGTTGCAGCCAACCACCGTTACTGCACTGCGAGGACGCCTGCATGCGCCTGCGAGCCGCCGCTTTGTCGACCGCCGTCGTCTGCACCGCCGCCACACCGGCCGCTGCGACCGGCTACGCCCTGCCCGCCGTCTAACCAGAGCCAGGAGACCTTCTACGCCCTCCACTTCCCTGGAGGCGGCGGCTGCCTGTACCGGACGGTCCACGGCGGTGACTACGCGTCGTACAGTGGTGGGACAAGCTGGACGGCGTCCAGAGCAGCCGTCCCACGGACTGCTCCCCTGGCTGAGCCGTGCCTGCCATGTCCGCGGCCCCTCCCTCGCGGCGCCCGGGACGGCCCCGGCGGGCGGCACCCGGCCTGTTGGCCTTCGCAAGCCTGTTGCTGGCCGGCTGCACCGCAGCCGCAGAGCGGATCGAACTCGGCCCCGAGGAAACGGTCAAAGCCGCGCAGCAACTGCTCACCGACCGCTGCCTGACCAGGCAGGGGCTCACCCCGCCCCGGCCCGGGGAGGCGACCCCGACACCGGCCGAGGCACGCCGGATCGCGGACGCGCTCTTCGGCACCGGCCGGGCCGAGCTCGCTCTCACCCTGCCCAGCGGCCATGTCGTCCGACAGCACACCGACGGCTGCCTGGCCGCCGCGCAGCAGCGGCTCTACGGCGACCAGCGGCGCTGGTTCCGGGCCTCGACCACCGTGGGCAACCTGCGCTCCGCGACCCCCGAGGCGGAGCGCGCCGTCTACCAGCGGCTGAAGGCCCGGGCCCTCGACGAGTCCCGGTCCCTGCTCGCACACGTCACATCCACCGCGTCACGGAAGAGCACCCATCCATGAAGCACGCCCTCGCCCTCGTCTCCGCCGTCCTGCTCGCCGCCGGCGGAGCCCTCGCCGTACCGGCCACAGCGAACGCCGCGCCGTGCCCCAGCGGATCGTTCTGCGTCTGGCGCGATGTCAACTTCACCGACCCCGAGGGCAAGGTGTTCGCCTCGTCCGGGGACGACGAGTGGTGGGAGAGCTGGATCGCCGACGAGGACTCGTCGTGGGCCAACCACGGCATCTCGGGGCCGGGCATCAAGGACCACGTCATCGTCTACGCGGAGGCCGTCCAGTGGCCGTCGACCGGTGGCGACCGGACGATCTGCCTGGCCCCGGGGCAGGAGGTCGCCCATAACGCCAACGCCAACGACCGCGGCGACGCGCACGTGTGGGCGATGCAGTGCTGATCCCCGGCGGGTGACCGGACACCGCCGCGCTCTCCGCGTCAGGCCGAGTCGGGCCGGCGCGTTGTCGTGGCGCAGGGCCGGCCCTGCGCCACAGGCGCCCCTGGCGCAGCAGAAGCGCCTGACCCCGCGGATCACGGTCCGGTGCTTCGGGCCGCGTGGTCCTGCTGGGACGGGAACGTTCCGCGTCAGCGCGAGCTCGGCCAGGACCGCGTCGTAGGCGAATCGTCACAGCTCCGGACCCCGGCGACGACGCCAGGGCCCGACAGCGCGCTCGGAAGTCATGGCGGTGCCCGACCCAGGGTGGCGGGGCATGCCGCGCCGCCATGGGTGAAGGTGAAGCGGAATCAATGGTTCCGTGACATCTGCCACAGCCGTTTCGGGCACAAGGGGGGCCGATAGTAGACGCCACCCTTGGTGACATAGGGTTATTTGTCCCTTTCGGTAGGGACATACTTCGCACAGCGTTCGGCGGCCTTCGATCCTCCCGGTGGATGTGCCCGCTTGCCCAGCCGCGAAAGCCTTTTGGCGAGGCGTCAAGAGGTCCGGGAGGTTCCCGCGTGCGGGCCAGCACGCCCCTTCGCCCATGGCAAGGGGGGGTCGGATCTACTACCGACAGTAGTAGCAGGCGCTCGTTGCCCTCGGTACGCAGCCGTCCTAACAATGGCTGCCCCGCAAACGGCGCCGCCGCAGGTCGCACGCAGACGGGCCGGGCAACAGATCTCGGTGGCGCTCCGCGATGACAATTGAGGTCACACATGAGCAAGCACCGCAGAACGACGCACTACCGGAAGATAACCATCGCTGCCGTCGCCATGGCGGCCGTGGGCGTGCCCTCTGTCGCCATGGCCTGTATGGACGGGCAGGGGAGCCAGGGCAGCCGCTCCCACGACAGATGGAAGAGTGCGTATTCCGACCAGCGGTGGGACGGGGAAGAGTCCGACCAGCGGTGGGACGCGGACGAGTCCGACCGGCGGTGGGACGGGGGCAAGTGGGACCGCAAGCCGGCCACGCCCGGGTCGCAGACCCCCACCACGACGCCGAGCACCCGGAAGCCGGCGGCGCCCAAGCCGACCGCGCCCAAGCCCTCCGCGCCGAAGCCCACCGCATCGAAGCCGGCGGCGCCCAAGCCCTCCGCGCCCAAGCCGGTAGCCCCTAAGCCGACCGCGCCCTCGACCTCGCCGTCGACCGCCCCGTCCACGGCCGCGCCGGCCTCCGGCAACGTGTCCCGCATCGTGGCGCTCGTCAACAGTGAGCGCAGCAAGGCCGGATGCTCCCCGGTGACCTTGAACGCGAAGCTGACCAAGGCCGCGCAGGATCACAGCGAGGACATGGCAGCCCACCGGAACATGTCCCACACGGGCTCCGACGGATCCGACGCGGGCACCCGTATCACGCGCGCCGGGTACACCTGGAGCACTTACGGCGAGAACGTCGCCTACGGTTACGCGACTCCCGAGAGCGTCATGGCGGCCTGGATGGCCAGCCCCGGCCACAAGCGCAACATCCTCGACTGCGGGTTCAAGGAGATCGGCGTCGGACTCGCGCAGCCCGACAACTACTGGACCCAGGAGTTCGGCACGGCCCGATAGTCGGCAGCGCCAGAGCCGGTGCGTCGGCGCGAGGCCCCTGTCGTGCTAGAACGGCGGGGGCCTCGCCGCGTCTGCGGCCGGTGATCACCGCACTGCCCCGACCCCGTGTCCCGCCCCCGTCTCAGGCCGCCCCGTGCGACGGCTTGCTGAAGAACGAGACAGGGCGTTGCAGGCGCTCGCCGTCCACGACGATGTCGACGGACTCGTTGTAGAAGGCCACCCGGTCCTTGATGATCTCCATGGAAGGCAGCGGATCGGGGTAGCTCCAGGCGATGTCGGGCCGTACGTCGCCGCTGCCCGCCCACGACCAGTAGTCAGTGGCCACACCCTTGTAGGGGCAGCGGGTCCGCGAACCGGTCGGGGTGAAGAGATCGAGGCGGACGTCCTTGCGCGGGAAGTAGTAGCGCACCGGCAGGTGCGTCTCGAACAGCAGGACTGGCGTACGCGTGTCCGCCACGACTGTTCCCTCGATCTCCACCTGGACGTGCCGGCTGCTGGGCAGGGCGTCCACCCGCTTATGAGGATCACGAGGGTGCACGAAGATCTCCTCGTCCTCTTCGTACCAGTGGTCGAGCACGTCCCGCCCGAACCACTCGAAACTGACGTAACCCGCCAGTTCCTCACCGGGGTAGGTCCAGGCCGCCGCCGGGACGGTCCCGTCGGCGAGCACGAGATCGTAGAAAAGCGTGGCGCCCGCATGACGCCGGGGGTTGGCCGGCCGTGCGGTCTCCCGCAGCAGATCCATGCGCACGTCGTCGGCCGGAAAGGCGTACAGAGGTACGGGACGACCAGGCTCCCACACAAGCACCGGCCGGCGGCTGTCCACGACCGTGACCTCCCCCTTCGTGGCACGCACCCAGCGTTCACTCGGCTCCCAGACCAGGCTGTCGATCGTGTCGGACCCACGGCGTACGACCGGCACGGACGGCGCGCCCTCATGAGGTGTGGTCATGGCTCTCTCCCTCCTCGCTCCGGCAGCGGCCGGCCGGAGGTCGTCAGCGACCGGCGCCGCGGTGCCGCGCCGTCATCCATGCCCACGCTGCTCCGGATCACGGTTGCCCGCAAACGTCCTTTTCGACCCCGACCCGACCCGACCCCGATCTGATCCGGCCTCGGGCGGCAGGGTGGGGCGGTTCTTGACTTGGAGTGCACACCAAGACCTAGCGTTCATGGCACGGCCCCACCGAGAAGGTGCGCGGCGCCTCCGGCCTTCCTATGCCTTCGCGCCGAGCGCCGGGCCAGGGCTTCCGCGCCGACTCGCCGCGGAGCGCGGGCGAGCTCCGGGCGCCGCGCCCACTGAACGGTAGATCAAGACTGCGACGAAAGGCTTCGACCAACATGAAGCAGCGCAAGCTTCGAGACCTCGAGGTGTCCGCCATCGGCCTCGGCTGCATGGGGATGTCCGCCTTCTACGGGTCCACTGACGAGGACGAGGGCGTCAAGACCATCCAGCGCGCACTCGAGATCGGTGTCACCTTCCTCGACACCGCCCAGATGTACGGGCCGCTCACCAACGAGACGCTGGTCGGGCGCGCGGTCAGGGGACACCGGGACGAGTACGTGATCGCGACGAAGTTCAACTACCGGATGGATGACGCCGTCCCCGGCGACATGAGCACGGTCGGGCGGCAGGACGGTTCCGCGGAGCATGTACGCAGTTCGATCCACGGCTCACTCGAACGGCTCGGCACGGACTACATCGACCTCTACTACCAACACCGTGTCGACCCCCGCGTGCCGATCGAGGAGACCGTCGGTGCCCTGGCGGAGCTGGTCGCGGAGGGCAAGGTACGCCACATCGGTCTGAGTGAGGCGGGGGCGGAGACGATCCGCCGCGCGAACGCCGTGCACCCGATCACGGCGGTCCAGACCGAGTACTCGCTGTGGACCCGCGACCCGGAGGCCGAGGTGCTGCCCACGTGCCGTGAGCTCGGCATCGGGTTCGTCCCCTACTCGCCCCTGGGGCGCGGTTTCCTGGCGGGCCGGTTCTCCTCTCCGGACGAGCTCGACGAGGGAGACTTCAGGCGCAGCGGCCCGCGCTTCACCGGCGACAACCTCAAGACGAATCTCACGCTCGCCGAGAAGGTGAAGGAGATCGCCGCGGAGAAGGGCGTCACAGCGGCGCAGCTCGCGATCGCCTGGGTGCTGGCACAGGGCGACGACCTGGTCCCCATCCCGGGCACCAAGCGCCGCGCCTACCTCGAGCAGAACGCGGCCTCGCTGGACGTCGAACTGACCGAGGACGATCTCGCACGCATCGCCGCCGAGCTCCCCGAGCCGGCCGGCGAGCGCTACGACGAGGCCGGGATGGCGGCCGTGGACATCTAGGGCCTCTCGGACCGATCACCTGAGCGGTCCACGCAGCGCGGGCCGGGCGCCGGTCCGTGACGTGGCGTCCGGCGGACCTCCTCGTAACCATCACCTCAGCGTCACCGCATGTCGTCTCCCGCCGTCGGCCGACCTGGGCCATCATGAGCCGCCATCGGACGACAGCAGTCTGCGAAGAGGTGAACTCATGGCAGGGCTCCGGACGGGCCAGGGCGTATTGCGCCGTAAGCCCATCGAACAGATCGAAGAAGGCGCTCCGAGCGAGCAGCTCACCAGGACGCTCGGCCTCGGGCAGCTGACGGCCATCGGTGTCGGCGGCATCATCGGTGCCGGGATCTTCGCCCTCGCCGGCGCCGTCGCGAACGGCACGGCGGGGCCCGCGGTGCTCGTCTCGTTCCTGATCGCGGGCGTGGCGAGCGCGGCCGCGGCCTTCTCGTACGCCGAGTTCGCGGGCCTGATCCCGAAGGCGGGGTCGGCCTACACCTACGGCTATGCCGTGCTCGGCGAGCTGGCGGGGTGGTTCATCGGCTGGGACCTGTTGCTGGAGTACACGGCGATCGTGGCAGTCGTCGCCATCGGGATCTCGGGCTACTTCGGCTTCCTCCTGGGGGCGCTGGGGGTGGATCTGCCCGCGTGGATGCTGGGCGCGCCGGGCACAGGGGAGGGGCACCAGGTGGATCTGTTCGCGGTGGTCCTGTGCCTGTTCACCGCGTACCTGCTCACCCTCGGGATCAAGAACGCGGCCCGGTTCGAGACGGTCGTCGTGGTGCTGAAGGTCCTGGTCGTCCTGCTGGTCATCGTGGTCGGCGTCTTCCACATCGACACCTCCAACTACAACCCGTTCTTCCCGTACGGCGTCGGCGGGGCGTTCACGGGTGCGGCGACCGTCTTCTTCGCGGTGTTCGGGTACGACGCCATGTCGACGGCGGCCGAGGAGTCCAAGGACGCGCAGCGCCACATGCCGAAGGCGATCATCTACTCGCTGGCGATCTCGATGGTGCTGTACGTGCTGGCCTGTCTGGTGCTGACGGGCATGCAGAACTACTCGGAGATCGACCCGGAGAGCGGCTTCTCCTCGGCCTTCGAGTCGGTGGGGCTGCCCGGTCTCGCGAACCTCATCGCGGTGGGCGCGATCATCGGCATCCTCACCGTGATGTTCACGTTCATGCTGGGTGTGACCCGGGTGTGGTTCTCGATGAGCCGTGACGGGCTGCTGCCGCACTGGTTCGCGAAGACGCATCCGACGCGGCATGTACCGGTGCGGGTGACGTGGATCGTCGGGGTGGGCTCGGCGCTGATCGCCGGATTCCTGCCGATCGGCGAGGCCGCGGAGCTGACGAACATCGGCATTCTGCTGGCGTTCGTCGTGGTGTGCATCGCGGTGATCGTGCTGCGTTACCGGCAGCCGGACCTGCCGCGGAAGTTCCGTTGCCCCGGGATGCCGTTCGTCCCGGCGATCGGTGTCGCGTTCTCGCTCTGGCTGATCACGTTCCTCGCATGGCAGACCTGGCTCCGGTTCGCGGTGTGGCTCGTGATCGGCCTGGTGATCTACTTCGGCTACTCGTACCGGAACTCGAACCTGGCGAGGGAGAACGGGGCGGGTCCGAAGCAGCCGTGACCTGACCGGCCGCGCCGCCCCGCGGGCGAGTTCGCCGGTGCCGAAGCTCTGCTTCCGGCCGGGCCGGTACCGACACCAGCTGCGCCTTGGGACTGCGGCGCCTGGCCGCGATACCGGGCGATCCCGGTGGCCCGATGCGGACTCGGTGTACGCACACGGCGACGGGGCCGCGATGACGGGAGCGCAGGCGTCGGCCCTCCCGCGGGGAGGGCGGGAGGGACGGCGGGGGATCGCCCCTGATCAGGGGGAACCTGCCGCTCAGCATGGCACCGATTCCAGCCACTGGGCAGGGCCGTGCCGGCTTGAGTTCGGGCAATGAGCCGAGGCGTGCCTCGGCTCCAACGCCGCCGCCCCGCCTGAGAGGTTCCCAGGCCGCACCGGTCTCCCTCGCCGCGGGGCGCGAGCTGGAAGGCAGCCGGTGGGGGATGCCATCGAACGGGCGATTGATCGTGTGGAACCGGCTCGTACAGGCGGACCTCGAACAGGCAACTCGGCCGTCCCCCTGACCCGGCCGCACTCGCCCAGGGCGTAGTGGCGGCCCGGGGCGACTCAGCCGGCGGGGGCCAGGTTCCGCTTGGCGGCCGAGGCTATGTGGTGGCGGGTCACCCGGGCGCACTCGTGCCAGAACGGTATGGCGGTCAGGTATGCGCCGAGCGCGGAGAGGATGCCGAGGGAGACATCCACACTGAGGCGTCCTTGCTTGGCCCAGTAGACGTCCTGCAGGTCGAGAAGCAGGGCGAATTCATCGGCGATGAGTGCGGTTCCTGCGCCGTAGGCGGCCGCGACGGCGGGGTGGCCGACGGCGCGTTCGTCACCGCGCACGGCGATGATCCCGACGCCGGCGAGGGTGCCGATGCCGATGTTGTAGTGGTGCAGGTGCTGGCCGCCGGCAGAGATGTTCCCCCAGGGCAGCCAGCCGCCGCGGATGCCGTGGGTGATGGTCCGCACGGTTCCCCATGTGACGCCGAACGCGATCCATGTCACGAGCAGCGATCTCTTCGTGGGGCTGAGGTTCCGGCCTGCCGACTCGCGCCATCGGGTGATCAGCCGCGGCCCGTGCTGGTTCGGTTGCCCGTCCTGGTTCAGCTGCTCGGAGGTGTCACTGACCATGGGGGTGACCTCCCGCAACCGGATTGCGTGGATCCCCGACAGAGGAAGAGCGAACTGCGTCACCCACGGCGTTCATGCAGCTGCGGCAGTAGTCCTCACGGTCGCTCGCTCCGTCCGGTGTCGGTGCCGCGCTGAAGATCCGCGCGCACATCGTGTTGCCGTTGCCGTCGACGGCATGCCACAGGAGACCGGTGCCGGTCTCCGTCGCTACGTGCTCGGCGCACATGTTGTACATCGGCCACCTCCCGGTCGAACGCTGTTGCGGTCTGTCTCAAGAGAAGCCGACGTCGGTCGGGGCGGCCATTCAAACGATCCGAACCGGTGAATCGGGAGATCGATGAGGTCCGGGGCTCCAGTTGCGAGGCAACATCACCCCAGCGGCCGTTCCGGTGTCACCCTCGCGAGGGATACCTTGGTACCGGCCCGCTGGGCCCGCCGCTGGTCGGCCGACCGCCACGGAGACCGGGGCCGGCCGGCCGTGCTGGAGCCATGCGCCTACGGCAGGCCGGTCGGGGCAGCCAGCGCCAGTTTGTTCCCACCGCAGTCAGCGGCGACGTGGTTCCGGCCACGTGGCCGCCGCCGTCGGCGCCGAGGGGCCTGGCACAGGGGCCGTTGACGGTCGTCGGGAGCACCCGCCGTCCATTGCGGTGGACCGTGCCTCTGTGCCATCCCCAGTGGATCACTTCCCACGGACTGTCGGTAGCGTCAGGGTATGAGTCATCCGCATCCCGAATTGAAAGCTGCTCCTCCGCTGCCGGCAGGAGGACTGAGAGTCGTCGCGCTCGGTGGACTGGGCGAGATCGGCCGCAACATGACGGTGTTCGAACACGCCGGAAAACTGCTGATCGTCGACTGCGGCGTCCTGTTTCCCGAGGAGACACAGCCCGGGGTGGACGTGATCCTTCCGGACTTCACCTCCATCCGCGACCGCCTGGACGACATCGTGGCCGTCGTCCTGACACACGGGCACGAGGACCACATCGGGGGCGTGCCCTACCTGCTGCGCGAGCGGTCCGACATTCCCGTCGTCGGATCGAAGCTCACGCTGGCCTTCCTGGAGGCCAAGCTGAAGGAGCACGGCATCAGGCCGCGCACGGTGCGGGTCCGCGAGGGCGACCGGCGCGGGTTCGGCCCCTTCGACTGCGAGTTCGTCGCCGTCAACCACTCCATCCCGGACGGGCTCGCCGTGGCGATCCGTACCGGTGCCGGCATGGTGCTGCACACCGGTGACTTCAAGATGGACCAGTTCCCCCTGGACGACCGCATCACCGACCTGCGCGCCTTCGCCCGGCTCGGTGAGGAGGGCGTGGACCTCTTCCTCACCGACTCCACGAACGCCGAGGTGCCCGGTTTCACCACGTCCGAACGGGAGTTGAACCCCGCCATCGAGCAGGTCCTGCGCACCGCTCCGCGGCGGGTGATCGTCTCCAGCTTCGCCAGCCATGTGCACCGCATCCAGCAGGTGCTCGACGCCGCGCACCAGCACGGGCGCAAGGTCGCCTTCGTGGGCCGGTCGATGGTCCGCAACATGGGCATCGCCCGTGATCTGGGTTATCTGAAGGTCCCCTCCGGCCTGGTCGTGGGGATGAAGGACATCGAAAAACTGCCGGAGCGTCAGATCGCCCTGGTGTGCACGGGATCGCAGGGCGAGCCGATGGCCGCGCTGTCCCGGATGGCCAACCGCGACCATGTGATCCGCATCGGGAAGGGGGACACGGTCCTGCTGGCCAGCTCCCTGATCCCGGGCAACGAGAACGCCATCTACCGGGTGATCAACGGCCTGACCCGCTGGGGCGCCAACGTCGTCCACAAGGGCAATGCCAAGGTTCATGTCTCCGGCCACGCCAGCGCCGGCGAACTCGTCTACTGCTACAACATCGTCAAGCCCCGCAACGTCATGCCGGTGCACGGCGAATGGCGTCATCTGCGGGCCAACGGCGACCTGGCCGTTCGCACCGGGGTCGACCCGGACCGCGTGGTGATCGCCGAGGACGGTGTCGTCGTCGATCTGGTCGACGGGCGCGCCTCGATCACCGGCAAGGTGCCCGCGGGCAACGTCTATGTGGACGGCATGACGGTCGGCGGCGCCACCGAAGCATCGCTCAAGGACCGTGTCACCCTCGCGGAGGAGGGCGTGGTGACGGTGGTCGCGATCGTGGACGCCGACACCGGGGCGCTCGCGGAGGCACCGGACTTCCTGGCCCGTGGGTTCGTCCACGACGACACCACCTTCGAGCCCGTTGTCCCGGTGATCGAGAAGACCCTGGCCAAGGCGGCGGAGGAAGGCGTCGGCGACGCCCACCAGCTCGAACAGCTCATCGCCCGCGCGGTCGCCAACTGGGCCTTCCGCACCTACCGCCGCAAGCCCCTCATCATTCCAGTGATCATCGACGCCTGACCGGCGCCGCGCGCGGGTTACGGGCGGCGGCGACTCGCCCGCAACCTGGCCGGTCCCTGCTGCGGGCCGACTGAACCGCCCGGCCCGGCAGCCGGCAACGAAGAATTGGAGCAGGGATGAGCGCGCGTTTCGCCGAGCTCGACTGGCAGCCGACGCCGATGGGCGACATCTCTCTGCGGCGCCGGCGGGACCCGCGGTCCGGTGACGACGTGTACGAGGTGAAGCTCGGCGACGAGTACCTCATGTCCAGCCTCTTCACAGCGGGCGAGATCGCACTCGCCCGCCTCGGCCTCGCGGCTCTGCCGGAGACCGGACTGGACGTGGCCGTCGGCGGTCTCGGCCTCGGATACACGGCACGGGCCGCCCTCGACGACGCCCGGGTACGCTCGCTGGTCGTTGTCGACGCGCTCGCCGAAGTGATCGGCTGGCACAAGCGCGGCCTCGTACCACTGGGGGCCGGTCTGGTGGCGGATCCCCGCTGCCGGCTGGTCCACGGAGACTTCTTCGCCGGCGTCGGCGACGGGGGTGGCCTCGACCCGGGAGACCCGGACCGCCGCTTCCACGCCGTCCTGCTCGACATCGACCATTCGCCCCGTCAGGTCCTGCACCCCCGTCACGAGGCGCTCTACCGGCCCGACGGAATGCGCGCCCTGGCCGCACGTCTGCGGCCCGGCGGCGTCTTCGCTCTGTGGTCCAACGACCCGCCCGACCAGAGCTTCGGCGCCGTGCTGGCGGACACGTTCGCGGAGTCCGAAGCCCATGTCGTCCATTTCGACAATCCGTTGCAGCACGGCACCGCCGCCAACACGGTCTACGTCGCACGGAAGGAACCTGCCGGACCATAGACGGCGCGAGCAGGTGGCGCGAACAGTCCGCCGAGGTGGGAACCCGGTCCCCGCGGTGGCCCTCGCGGTCCGCCGTGCGTTGTCCGACCAGGCATACTTCGCGTTCTCGTGCGGACGGTCGTCAGCGGGCTCGGTGTTCTGCCCGGTCGAGCTCCTCGTCGAGCGCCATGGCGGCATCGATGAGGGCAAGGTGGGTGAATGCCTGGGGGAAGTTCCCGAGTTGCTCGCCGGACGGCCCGATTTCCTCGGCGAAGAGACCGACGTGGTTGGCGTAGGTGAGCATCTTGTCGAAGGCGTAGCGGGCCTGGTCGATGCGGCCGGCCTTGGCGAGGGCCCGCACGTAGAGGAAGCTGCACAGGTTGAAGGTGCCCTCGGAGCCTTGGAGTCCGTCCGGGGAAGCGGCCGGATCGTAGCGGTAGACGAGGCTGTCGCTGACGAGTTCCTCGTCCATTGCGTCGAGGGTGGTCAGCCAGTCGGGGTCGTTCGGGGCGAGGAACCCTACGCGGGGCATGAGCAACAGGGACGCGTCCAGGACGTCCGAGTCGTAGTTCTGGACGAAGGCACGGCGCTTGTCGCTCCAGCCGCGATCCACGATCTGGCGGAAGACGGTGTCGCGAGTGGTGACCCAGCGGGCGAGGTCGGCCGGGCGGGAGTGGGCGGTGGCGAGCTTGACGCCGCGGTCGAAAGCCACCCAGGTCATGAGGCGGCTGTAGGTAAAGTCCTGGCGGCCGCCGCGGGTCTCCCAGATGCCCTCGTCGGGACGGTCCCAGTGGTCGACCAGCCAGTCCAGGAGGCCGGCGAAGGCCTTCCAGCCGCGGATGCCGCCGATGTCCTCGGCCTGGGCGAGGGCGTAGGCGGCCTCGCCGTAGATGTCGAGCTGGATCTGGTCGGCGGCAGCGTTTCCGGCCCTGACCGGTGCGGAGCGACGGTATCCCTCCAGGTGGTCGAGGACCTCCTCCGTCAGGTGGGGTTCGCCGTCGACGCGATACATGATCTGGAGCGGTTCGCCCGAGGCGGTGACTCCGGTGTCGAGGCGATCGCGCAGCCAGTGGCGGAAGGCCTGGGCCTCGTCGGTGAAGCCGAGGTCGATCAGCGCGCGGACGGAGAGCGAGGCGTCGCGGACCCAGGTGAAGCGGTAGTCCCAGTTGCGTTCGCCGCCGATCTGCTCGGGCAGGCCCATCGTTGCGGCGGCGATCGGGGCGCCGGTGGGGGCGTAGGTGAGGAGCTTGAGGGTGATGGCGGATCGTACGACCATCTCGTGCCAGCGGCCGCGGTAGCGACAGGAGCGCAGCCAGGTCAGCCAGAACATGCGGCAGGCGTTGAAGGCGAGGGTGATCCCCTCGATGTCGAGTGGCGGGCCGCCGGGGCGCCCGCTGCGGGCGGCGGTGTCGCCGCTCTCGGTGGTGAGGACGATCCCGGCCCGTTCGCCGGCGTGCAGGGTGAAACGGGCGGTGACATCGGTGCCGTCCGGGCGGAGGACGATCGGGGCGGTGGCCTGCAGGTGCAGGTCCGTGCCGGGGCCGTGGAAGACGACGGACCCGTCGTCCAGGCGGTCGAGGGAGTGCACGGCGCGGCCGTAGTCGAAACGCGGCCGACAGATCAGCTCAAACGGCAGGCTGCCCCGCACCACGCGCGCCACCCGCACCAGGCGGTGCCGGTCGGACGGAGTCGTCGACGCGTCCGGCTCCATGAAGTCGAGGACCTCGCCGACGCCGTCCGGGGCCATGTAGCGGGTCACCAAGACGGCGGTGTCCGGCATGTACAGCTGGCGGACGGTGACCTCGTCGCCGGCGTCGACGGCCAGCCGGCAGTCGCCGCCGCGATCGCTGTCGAGCAGGGAGGCGAACAGGCTGGGAGAGTCGAACCTCGGGGCGCACCACCAGTCGACCGTGCCGTCGGCGGCGATCAGTGCTGCGGTCTGCAGGTCGCCGACGAGCCCGTGGTCGGCGATCGGTGGGTAGTCGTTCATGGCTTCTCCTCGCGGTGCGGGGGCACGAGCGTGTCCACCGCGGGTCAATCCGATGCCGTGGCAGGGCGGCCCAGCGCCAGGCGTGCCACGCGTGGCCAGTCGGCCGCCGCTCCGCTCGCCCGTGGCGTACCGGGGCGATGCCGTGGCACGCGGACCCGAAGTACGCGGGGTGCGCTGTGGCATGCGACGGGTGCAGGCAGCACGGTGTGCTCCCCGTCGATGCCGACGGGGAGGGCGGCCGTGTCGGCTTCTACGACAACTTCCTCGGCGCTCAGCCGGATGAGTCCCTCGGCGCGCGGACCGCGCACCATGCGCGCCGCCTGAGCCGCGCTGTCGACCCGCACGCAGACCACGCCGAGCCGCCCCGCGTCCAGCCGCTCCCTGCGCCCGGGACGGGCGGCGTCGACGGCACGCCCGTACAGGTTGTTGCTGACGAGCAGTGCCTGAAGTCCCTCGGCGTAGGTCCGGTCGGCCCTCATCCGCAGCCTGGGTGCGTCAGCCCCGGTGAGGAGGCCGGGGAGGGATTGGAGGACTGTGTGTGCCTTCGCGTTCCGGTACGCGGGGTCGGCGACCACGGACGCGTACGTTCCGAAGGAGGCGTTGTTGACGAAGACCCGGTCTGCGGCGTACCCGAGGTCGACGCGCAGCTCCACGGCGTCGGACAGGGCCTCCAGTGCCGCCGCCGGATCGTCGCGGTCGAGGCCGAGATCGAGGGCGAAGTGGTTGCGGGTCCCGACGGGAACCACCGCGAACGGCAGGTCGTGGCGTGCCGCGACCTCGGCCACCAGGGCCTGGGTGCCGTCACCGCCCGCCACCGCCAACAGGTCGGCTCCGTCGGCGACGGCCTGTCGCGCCAGCTCGGCCACATCCTGGTGCCCGTCGAGCAGGTACACCCGGCAGCCGGCGGCCCGGGCCTTCTCCACGACGCCGAAGCGGCCCACCTTCCCGCCGCCGGAGCGCGGATTCATGAGGATCCAGGGGTGCCGGGGCGCCTCGGCAACCGCCTGTTCGAAGTTGCTGGGCCCGGGTGCCAGAGCGGTACGCGCCGTCGCGACCGCCAGCACCCACAAGGCCAGGGACAAACAGGCCGCCCACAGCATGCCGGCCGTCGCGTACAGGGCGAGCACGGCAACCGGCGCGGCCACCGAAAGAGCCACCCCGAGCGCACGGACCACACCGGTGTGCGCCAGGGCCCACCACACCCCCACTGCGGCGAGCGCCAACCCGGCGACGCAGACCAGCACCCACAGCACGCTCCGCAGACCGGCCGTGATGAGCGGCACCAGGATGCTTCCCAGCAGAGCGAGGACGGCAAGGCGAGCCTGTCCGGGATGGCCCGCCCGTGGCGTTTTGGGCCTGCCCTCTCGGGGGTTGTTGTTCATGAGCCACCGTGCCCTTACTTCTGCGGGCCCGCTCAACACTCACCGGTCGTGAGGTGCGCGCCGGTGCGTGTCGAAGGACTCGTCGCGCCGGACCACGCACAGCGCCCAGACGATGAAGGTGGACATCGCGATCATCACGACCGACCAGATCGGGTAGTACGGCAGGGAAAGGAAGTTCGCGATGATGACGAGTGCGGCGATGGCGATGCCGGTGATGCGGGCCCACGTCGCGGCGCGGACCAACCCAAGGCTGACGAGCATGGCGATTGCGCCCAGAGCGACGTGGACCCAGCCCCAGCCGGTGAGGTCGAACTCGAAGACGTAGTTGGGTGTGGTGACGAAGATGTCGTCCTCGGCGATCGCCATGATGCCGCGGCAGATGTCGAGCACACCGACGATCATGAGCAGAACGCCCCCGACCACCGTCAGACCGCCGGCGATCTCCTGCTTCGTCGTGTCCGCCTGCCGTGTGTGTGTCGCAGTCATGCTGGTGCCTCGTTTCGCGTCGTCCGGCACATGTTCAGCGTCCGGAGGTCGGCCCCTCGCCCGTTGGGTGCTGTCTTCAGCGTGGGCGCGGCCTGGGCGGGTGGCTTCACCCGACGCGGGTGAGACTGCGGGGGCCCGGCAACCATCGATGGACGCACCCTGCGGCGGGATCAGGGTCCCGGAGTACGGGTGCGCGGCGGCAGTTCTGGTTTCAGTCCGTCGTGGCAGGGCCGTGCGGGCCCGTCGGGGGTGCCATTCTGAGCGCGGCCCGCCACCCGAGGGCGACGGCCGCCTCGGCGAGGCCGAGCAGGACGAGCCACAGGCCGAGCAGCCGGATCAGAGCACGGGCCGACTCCATGGGCAGGGCGAGCACCACGATTCCCGCGACGATGCCGAGAACGGCGACGACCACCGCCAGGACGTGCAGGGTCCCGTCCAGCCACACCAGTACCAGGAGGCCCGGCACCAGCGTCGCTACCGCGGAGCCCAGCACCCAGGTCCACGAACGGCCGAGGCGCGCCAGCACGTCCGCAGGACGGGGGATCGCCCCGTCGGCCATGAGTTCCGGGCCGGTGTCTTCCGCTCCGGTACGTGGACCAAGGCCACGTGATTCGGTCATTGCGTACTCCTCGCGCATTCGATGCGGGTCGCTTGCGTACCCGACGGGGCGGTGCGCGGGGACCTGCCCCTCAACGTTCCGCGCGCCGCCGGCTCCCGGATCACCCACGGCGGGTGATCCGCCGGTGCCGCCGGGGGTGTGGGATGGGCACCGGAGGCGTTCGCCGTCCTGCGACGGAACGACGTGTGACGACACAGGACTTGTCGTGGAACGAAGCGAAGAGACGTGCGCGATGAGCGACCCCAAGGCTGCCCGGACGGACCGCCCAGGACCGGGACCGGTCGCGATCCTGGGCCCGGCGGCTCCCACCCCGGTCAGCAGGCGGCGGTCGCGGCCGTCCGACTCCACACCATGCCTGCCTGGCTGTCCCGGAAGCGCCGGGCGGCAGCCCGCCTCTGCTGGTCCAGAGTGGCCCTGCGACACGCTCGCGGACTGTTGCGTGTCATGGAATCAAGTGAACCGCCGCCGGTCCGGGCGATGTGAGGGACACGTCCGTGGCCGAACCGCGGGCGGCATGAATCACATCGTCCGATCCACCGGTAAGCGGCAGCTGAGCGACGCGGCCCTGCCAACTGGCGCGAGCGCTTGCACCGCATCCCGCGGGGAGACCGACGCCGACGCAGGACGGGTCCAGTCAATGCCGCCGCTCCCGACGCACTGGTCTCTACGTCGGGGAAGGGACCGCCACGAAGCTGCGCAGCCGCCTGGCAGTCGACCAGGGCGAGGCCGACGCCCTGAAGGCGGACGCGGAGGTGTGTGAGTCCAGCGTTCCGTGCGGCAGCCCCCTGGCCCGTGCGGCCGGGGGCTGCTGTCAGTGGTCTCAGGTATGTGCGTGGTGGTGCGGACCAGGCTCTGCAAATGCTGTTGTCGTACGGAGTCTGAGCGCGGCGGTCTATGAGGCCGGCCGGGGGCCCGCATGGCACCAGCCGTGTGCGAGTGCCTCGACGAGCTCCTCGGCCTGGTGCCACGGACCGTGTCCCGAGGCGGGGTTGAGGTGTCCGACGGGGCCGAGTTCCACCAGGCGGCTTCCCCATTTGCGAGCGAGTTCGGCGACACGCCCCAGGGACGCCAGGGGATCGTTCGAACTGGCCGCGACGATGCTGGGGAAGGGCAGCGGCTTCCGGGGCACCGGTGTCCAGCCGTACGCCGCCAGCTCGTCGGGAGTGGGGTAGCCGTCCGGCAGCGGCGTCTCGAAGTCCGGGGGCGCGGCCAGCAGTGCGCCCCGGACGTCCGCGTCGTGCCACTGGGCCCACTGCACCGTGGTCATGACGCCCGCGCTGTGGGCGACGATGACGACCGACCCTGTGATCTGCACCATCACCTCGACCACGTTGGCGACGTGGGCGTCACGGCTGAGACGGTTCCACGCCGGCGGGGGGACGATGCGGACGGTGCGGCCGGCTTGACGGAGCTGCTCGGCAAGTATGGTCTGCCAGTGGTCCTCGACGTGGTCCCGCATGCCGGGAACGATCACGATCGTGGGCTTCGAGGTTCCTGTCATGAGGACGCCTCCGGTTCCTCGGGCTCCGTCGTGGCGACGGGTCGGGTGAGACGGTGAAGATCGCGTTCGTACCGGTGGCGGCCGATCAGAAGGGCCCCGGTGGCCGCGATCGCCACGAGCGGGACGAGCTGGAGTGCGCCGAGCAGACCGAGCCGGTCCGCGAGCGCGCCGGTGACGGCGGGGCCGGGGGCCAGTCCGAGCAGGCTCTGGGCCAGCGTGAGTGTGGCGAACGCCGTCGCTGCGATGGCCGCGGGGGTCAGGTTCGCCACCATGGCGGCCCCCGGCCCGGCCGTTCCGGCGCACAGCAGGGCTCCGAGCGCCAGCATCAGCAGCTGCGTCGGGCCGGCAGGCAGGCGGAACGCGGTCATCAGCAGGACGAGAGAGCCGACGCTGCAGCTGATGGCGACGGTCCACTTGCGGATCGGGGCGCGCCGGCTGAACCGGTCCGAGGCGATTCCGCCGGCGATCATGCCGATTCCGATCACCAGGGCGAAGAGGCCCGCGGTCGCACCGGCCTTGGCGGTGGGCATGTCGTAGTAGCGGTTGAAGTAGCTGGGCAGCCAGGCGATCAGGGCCCCCGCGATGAACAACTGCAGACCGCTGCCGATGTAGGCGCTGATCACGGAGACGGAGGAGAACAGCCGTGGGAGGAGCACGCGAAGGCGGTCGGGCGCGCCGGCGCCGGCCGCACCCTCGACCGGATCCTGTCGCGAGGCCAGCCGCTTCTCCGTGACGACGACTGCGTAGATGCCGGCGAGCACCAGGCCGAAGACGCCCATCACGGCGAACGCCCAACGCCAGCCGTATGCCTGGGCCACGGCGCCGCCGATGGATATGCCCAGGACCGAGCCGAAGGCCCCGCCGGCGATGAAGGCCCCGGAGAGCGTGGCCCTCAGGGCGCGGGGGAAGACGCTGAGGACCACGGCGATGCCGACGCTGCCGTACGCGGCCTCACCGATGCCGACGAAGAGCCGGCCGACGAACATCTGGCCGTAGGTCGCTGCCACCGCGCAGCCGAGGGTCGCCAGGCTCCACATCGTGGCCGCGACGACCAGCGATCTGACCCTGCCCCATCGGTCGGCCAGCAGTGAGAGGGGGAAGGTGAGCAGACCGACCATCAGCGCCACGATGCCGCTGAGGGAGCCCAGTCGGGCGTCCGAGAGCAGCCAGTCGGCCTTCAGCATCGGGAAGACGGCGTTGAGGACCTGCCGGGACATGTAGTCCGAGAGCAGGAGTCCGAAACTCAGTGCAAAGACGACCCAGGCGTAGCGCCGGGACACGGGCCACTCCGGGGAACCGGCACCGGTTCTGCCCGGGGCGGGTTCCGCAGTGGTGAGAAACCCCATTGTCATCACCTCAACTGCTCTTGGCGGAAAGGGAATGGGTCAGAACGGCCTGTCGCCGACGATCCCGGCGCGCTCCATCCGGCGGACGGCGGGCCAGTAGTCCTGGACGGCGTAGTGCTGGGTGGAGCGGTTGTCCCAGATGGCGACGCTGTTCGGCGTCCAGCGCCAGCGCACCTGGTACTCGGGGACTGCGGCCTGGCTGATCAGGTAGTTCAGCAGCAGGCCCGCGCCGGGGGCGTAGTCCTGCCCGAAGCGGACGTTCCCGGGCGTGTGGTAGTTGACGAAGTGTGTGGTGAAGGCGTTGACGAAGAGGATCTGTTCGCCGGTCTCGGGGTGGGTGCGCACCACCGGGTGCTCCGCGTCGGGGAACCGAGCCTTGAGGGCGTGACGCTCCTTCTGCGGCATGACGGCGCCGAAGGTGGCCTCGATGCTGTGCCGGGCCCGCAGGTCCCGGATCTGGGTCCTGATGTGTTCCGGCAGCCGGCGGTGGGCCTCCACCATGTTGACCCAGATCGTGTCGCCGCCGACCGGGGGCGACTCGATGCAGCGCAGCACGGCGCCCATGGACGGGTTCTCACGCCAGGTGCCGTCGGTGTGCAGTGCGTTTTCGTAATGTTCCGGCGCGCTGTCGAGGTTCTTGTAGATGCGGACCAGGCCAGGGTGGTCGGGGTCGCTGCCGGCCACCGGGTGGTCCTCCAGCGGGCCGAAGCGCTCGGCCAGGGCCACGTGTTCGGCGCGCGTGATGTCCTGGTCGCGCAGGAACAGGACCTTGTACTGCAGGAGCAGAGCCCTGATCTCGGCGAACAGATCATCGTCGCGCGAGGCGTCGCCGAGGTTCACGCCGGAGAGTTCGGCGCCGATGGTGCAGGTCAGCGGCTCGACGCCGATCGAGCCTCGGGAGTGGGCGCGCACTGACGCGGGCGCGCCCTCCCGAGGGGCGAGTGTCTTGTCCATGGTGCTTCCTCCTGGAGCGGGTGGTAGTGCGCGTGGGTCGGCAGGGGCTCAGAGGACGAAGACGGACGATCCCGTGGTCCGTCCCGCTTCCAGCTCGCGGTGTGCCTCGACGGCGTCCTCGAGCGCGTAGCGCTGGTTGATCTCGATGGCGATGCGGCCGGAAGCGACGTGGTCGAAGAGCTCGCCCGCAAGTTCGGCCCGTTCCGCCGGTTCGGTGATGTAGTCGGCGAGCGCAGGCCGGGTGACGAACAGGGAGCCGTTGACGGCCAGTTGCATGGCGTCGATGGGTGGGACCTGGCCGGAAGCCGTACCGAAGCAGACCAGCAGCCCGCGGCGCCGCAGCGAGGCGAGCGAGGCGGCGTAGGTGGTCCTGCCGACGCTGTCGAAGGCGACGGGGACCCCTGCGCCGTCGGTCAGTTCGCGAACCCGCTCGGCCACGTTCTCGCGCTGGTAGTGGATGACGTGGTCGCAGCCGTGGGCGCGGGCGAGCTCGGCCTTCTCCTCGGTGGAGACGGTGCCGATGACGTTCAGCCCGAGCAGCTTGGCCCACTGGCAGACGATGAGGCCGACGCCTCCCGCCGCTGCGGTCAGCAGGATCGTGTCGCCGGCCTTCAGCGGATGGATCCTGCGTAGCAGGTACGCGGAGGTGAGTCCGCGCATGGTCATCGCAGCCGCGGTCTCGAAGCCGATGCCCTCCGGCAGCTGGATCAGGGAGTCGGCGGGCATCACCCGTTCCGTGCTGTAGGCACCGAGCGGGCTTCCGGTGTACGTGACCCGGTCGCCCTCGGCGACGTGGGTGACCTGCTCGCCCACTGCCTCGACCACACCCGCGGCCTCGACGCCCAGTCCGGCGGGCAGCGTCGCGGGATACAGGCCGCTGCGGAAGTAGGTGTCGGCGAAGTTCAATCCGACGGCTTCGTGCCGGATCCGTACCTCGCCCGGACCGGGGTCGCCGACGACGACCTCTTCCCGGCGCAGGACTTCGGGACCGCCGGTCTCCTTGAAGCGGATGGCGTGAGCCATGGGCGTACTCCGTTGTTGGTGAGGTGAGGAGGAAAGGGGACCGCCGGTGCCGGGGGTTGGCCCCGGCGGTCTCATGGGGCTCGGATACGCGGCGGGCGCGGCGGCGCGGTGGTCCCGTGCCGCGATCAGACGTCGCGCAGCATGAAGCCGCGCCGGCCAGGACGGCGGTTCGGCACCATGCCGAGGCGGGCCAGCGTCTCGTCGGCGCCCGAGTAGTACTCGCCGAGCTTGTAGATCTTCTTGGCCTCTGCGCCGGTCGCGATGTCACGGCCGAGCGCCTCGGAGATCTTCACCATCTGCTCGACCTGCTCGACGGTGGTCATGCGCTCGCCCTTGCGCCGCCACAGGTTGTCCTCGTTGCCCACGCGCACGTGCACGCCGAGCGCGATGCCGATCGCGTTCATCGGTGCCACAGCACGCATGGAGCTCTCGATGGTGAGGACGGCGCCGTCCGGGGTGCGGCGGACGAACTCGATCAGGTCGGCCGGGTGCCGGCCCGCGAAGCCGCCCCCGATGGCCACGTAGTTGAGGACCAGCGGACCCGCGTGGACTCCGGCCCTGACGAGCCGCTCCACGGTCTCGAGCTGGGCCAGCGTGGCGAGCTGGAAATGCGGCTGGATGCCGTTCGCGTGCAGGCGCTTGAGGTGCTCCAGGTAGAAGTCGGGACCCGCCTCGACGACCATGTCGCGATACGCCTTGTAGTACTCGGGCTTGGCGATCGAGGTGCCTTCCAGGTCGTCGTCGGTCATGATCTCGACGATGTTCATCTGGCTGGTGTTGATCGCGATCGTCACCTGGTCCGGCGCCGGGGTGAGGTCGGCCAGGAGGTGGCGGGTGTCGTAGCTCAGCCACTTGGCCTCGCTGCCCTCGTCCTCCGGGGCGAACGAGATCGAGCCGCCGATCTGCAGGACCATGTCCGGCACGGCTTGCCGCAGTCGGCCGAGCAACTCGTTGAACATGGACATCCGCTTGGAGCCCTTGCCGTCGAGCTCACGTACGTGGATGTGGAGCACGGTGGCGCCGGCGTTGTAGCAGTCGACGGCCGCCTGGACGTGCTCGTCCATCGTCAGGGGAAGGTCGTCGGCGTCCCCGGGTAGCCACTCCGGCCCGTAGGGAGCGGCCTGGATCACCAGCTTCTCCTGGTTCTCCGGGAAAAGTGAGTCGTCGTGGAAGTGCACGGTCCGTCTCCTTCGTGCGATCGGTGATCACTCGCCGGGAGCAGCGCCCCGTGCGATGCGAGGCCATGAGGTGTCGGCGAGGATCGATGCGGGTCACCGGGGGACAGCGGGCGCATGGCGGCCCGGTACGCTCGACCGGTCCGGAGGGGACGTGCACTGGGGGAGTACCACGGCTCTCCTCCGGCGGCCGACCGCGTCTCTGCGGTGCTGCCAAGGTAGGGGGGAGCGCCCGAGCCCGCTTGACCCTCGGGGACGGATAACTTGTCATTTGGGGACAGCGGTCAGTGACGCGCCGAGTGAGCCGGTCCGCCCCGGCCGGCCTCGGTGCCGCTTGTGGCGTCAGTCCTGGCCGGGGTGTTGCTGCCGGCTCCTGTCGGTGCGCCACGACCTCGGGCTGCATCCGAACTGCTCGCGGAACCAGCGCGAGAAGGCGCTCAGCGACGAGAAGCCCAGCAGGTCGGAGATCTCCGTCAGCGTGCGCCGCGGATTCGCGACGAACTGCTCGGCGAGGTGCATGCGGGTGGCGTTGAGGAGTGAGGAGAACGTCTCGCCCGAGGAGGCCAGATGCCGGTGGACGGTGCGCCGGTCGACCCCTAGGCTGCGCGCGACCTGCTCGATCGAGCAGCGTCCGCTCGGCAGCAGGACCTCGATCAGCTCCCGTACCCGGTCCGCGACGGTGGTGTCCTTGGGGACCGCGATCGCCTCGAAGTACCGGCGGGCGTACTCCCGCAGCAGCGGGTCCGCCGTGGCGTTGGGTGCATCGAGGTCGTCGGCGTAGAAGACGATGCCGTCGAACTCGCGACCGAACTCCACCGTGGGGCCGAACGCGCGTCGGTGCGTCGCGGCGTCCGCCGGTCCGGGGTGCCTGAACCACACGGAGAGAGGCTGCCACCGTGGGTGCAGGAAGCCCCGCAGGATCCGGTGGAAGGCGGCGACGGCCAGTTCCGTGGCCTGCCGGGTCTCCATGGTCTCGCCGAGCCGCAGGTCGACCTTCAACGTGGCCAGCCCGTCGTCTTCGGACAGCCGGGCGTGCAGGACCTCGTTGTACATGTGCTGATGACGGATCAACAGCCCCAGTGCGCTCCGTACGTCGGGTTCCTCGCGGACGACCAGACTGACGGGGCCGAGGTTGGAGAAGCGCCGGAACTCGGCCATCAGTACGCCGAAATCCTCGTGCCCGGAGGCGGCTGCCGACAGTTCGAGCACCTGGACCGCGGCCGCCCCGGAGATCCACCGGTCCTGGACCGCGAGGGCGGCGGTATCCAGGCCCACGCGCTGCATCAGGGACTGCGGATCGATGCCGAGCGAGCGGCACAGCTCGACATAACCGCTGAGGGCCGCGGTGCGGACCAGAGGCCTCATGTGGCCCTCCAGGGGCTGTCCGGGTCGTGTCCCGAGAAGACAAGTCACATGTCACGCCAGGACAAGCAAGGCGGGTAGGGGCAACCTAGCATGGCGCACGTTCACCGGCCCGGTCCCCCTTCGGCGACGGCCCGGGCCGGTATAGCGCGTGACGGGACGGAGGCGCACATGACCGGTACGGCAGGCCCAGGTGGGGCGCTGCACACGCCCTGTTCGGGCCCTTCGTTGTGGCGAGGCGGAGATCTGGCTGACCGCGAGGAGTGGACCCTGCGGCTCTCGCCCCACCACCTCGCCGAGCTCGACACCGCCCTGTGGGAGGCGCGCGGGCGCGATCTCACGCTGCTGAAGCTGACGGCGGCCGACTTCCCGCTCCCCACGCTCGCCGGTGAACTCAAGCGCATCGCCGGGACACTGGAACACGGGCGAGGGTTCGCGATCGTGAAGGGCCTCCCGGTCGAGCAACTGGGCGAGTCGGCCGCGAGCATGGTCTTCTGGGGCCTCGGCCAGCACTTGGGGCGGCCGGTCCCGCAGAACGCGGACGGGCACATGCTCGGCCACGTCCGGGACACCGGCCGCAGCCTGACCGATCCGGCAACACGCGGCTACCAGACCCGTGCAGCGCTGCCCTTCCACACCGACGGGGCCGATCTGCTCGCGCTCCTTTGCCTGCGGGCGCCCCGTACCGGAGGGCGCACGTCCCTGGTCAGCGCGGCGGCCGTCCACAACGCGGTACTGAGCCTTTGTCCCGATCTGGCCGAGCGGATGTACCGCCCGTACTGCTTCGACCGTCGGCAGGAGCATCCTCCCGAGGAGCCGCCCTACACGGCCGCCCCGCTCGCCGCCCGGTTGCCGGGGGGAGCACTGAGCATGCGCTACAACCGGTGCTACCTGGAATCCGCCCAGCGCTTCCCCCAGGTGCCCCGCCTGGAACCGGCGGATCTGGAGCTGTTCGACCTCATTGACGACGTGGCGGGCTCCCCGCAGTGCCGGCTCGACATCGACCTTCAGGTCGGCGATCTGCTGTTGCTCAACACCCACACGATCATGCACGCGCGAGAGCAGTTCGAGGACCACGACCAGCCCGAACTCAAGCGCCATCTACTGCGACTGTGGCTGAACGTGCCACACCGCCCCTCTACCGGCGGTGCTCGCGGCGGGGTCACCCCGCGTGATGTGATCCGCCCCCGGAACACCGCCTCGCAGGCGGGGACGAACCCAAGGAGATTGCCGACATGACCAACCTCGCCACGTTCCTGGTGAACTCCGCCACGGCCAAGGGCGATGGCATCGCCGTGCGCCACGACGACAGTATGCTCACCTACGCCCAGTTGGACGACGCGAGCGCCAGACTAGCCGCCCTCCTGCGCGACCGTGGCGTCCGGCCCGGCGACCGCGTCGCGGTGACCATGCCCAACGTGCCGCTGTTCCCGGTCGTCTACTACGGCGTCCTCCGGGCCGGCGGGGTGGTCGTGCCGATGAATCCGCTCCTGAAGGCCCGTGAGGTGGCCTTCACCCTGCGCGACTGCGGGGCACGGATCGCGCTGGTGTACCCCCTGTTCGCGGACGAGGTGGCGAAGGCCGCCGCCGAGACCGGAACCCCATGCCTGGTCACTGAGCCCCTGGCCTTCGACGATGTGCTGCGGGCCCACGAACCGATGCCCGGAATCGTCGACCGGATCGATGACGACCCGGCCCTCATCCTCTACACCTCGGGCACGACCGGGACGCCGAAGGGGGCCGAACTGTCCCACCGGAACCTGGTCACCAACACCGCCACCACGGCCGAGACACTCCTCCAGGTCGGACCTGAGGACGTGCTCTTCGGCGGCCTGCCCCTCTTCCATGCCTTCGGCCAGACCTGCGCGCTCAACACAGCCGCCGCCGCCGGCGCCACGCTGACCCTGCTGCCGCGGTTCGAGCCAGGGCGCGTCCTGGAGATCATGGCGCGCGACGGGGTCACCGTGTTCCTCGGCGTGCCGACGATGTACGCGGCGCTGCTCCACGCCGAGCTCCCCGAAGGCTTCGACACGCACAGGCTGCGCCTCGCCGTCTCCGGCGGCGCTTCGCTTCCGGTCGAGGTGCTGCACGGCTTCGAGCGGCGCTTCGGCGTCACGGTACTGGAGGGATACGGACTCTCCGAGACGTCGCCGGTTGCCGCGTTCAATCATCCCGACCGCCCGCGCAAGGCGGGCTCGATCGGGCAGCCCATCCGCGGAGTCGAGATGAAGCTCGTCGCCGAGGGCGGCGGCGCGGTCCCCCCGGGCGAGGTCGGCGAGATCGTGATCCGCGGCGAGAACGTGATGACCGGCTACCGCAACCGTCCGGAGGCCACGGCGGAGGCGATCCGCGACGGGTGGTTCCACAGCGGCGACCTGGCCCGCATCGACGAGGACGGCTTCTACTTCATCGTCGACCGCAAGAAGGACCTGATCATCCGAGGTGGCTACAACGTCTACCCACGTGAGGTCGAGGAGGTGCTGTACGAGCACCCGGCCGTCGCCGAAGCCGCCGTCGTCGGCGTGCCGCACCCGGTTCACGGCGAGGAGATCGCCGCGGTGATCACACTCCGGGCCGGTGCCCGTGCCACGGCCGAGGAAATTCGCGAACACGTCAAGGACCGGTTGGCGGCGTACAAGTACCCGCGGATCGTCACCTTCGCGGCCGAGCTTCCCAAGGGCCCCACCGGCAAGATCCTCAAGCGCGAGATCGTGGTCACCGATCGGTGACGACGCGGCGTCCGGCGGCGAACTGGCTCCCCAGCCGTGCCCCGGCACGTTGGTCGGCCGTGGCAGCAGCCGGCTGAAGATGGCCGCGGGCGCGACGCGCTCCGGGGCGATGCCGTGCACCGCCGACATCAGGCCGGCGCGGTATCGGGTCCCCGGACCGGACGGCGCAGCGCCAACCGTGCCACGCGCGGGCAGTCGGCGGACGCCCCCACGACCCGCGGCGCGTGAGGGCGACGGCGCGGTACGCGGTCCCGGCGAGGGCCAGGCGGCGCTGTGGCACACGTCGGGAGCCGGCAGGACGACGTGTTCACCGTCGAGGCCGACCAGCACCCACAGCACGCTTCGCAGACCGGCGGCGACGAGCGGTCAACGCCGCTCGGACAGTTCGAAGATGTTGCCGCGCTCGACCACGCACAGGGCCCAGATGATGAAGGCGGAGAGCGCGATCATCACGATCGACCACACCGGGTAGTACGGCAGGGAGAGGAAGTTGCCGATGATGACGAGTCCGGCGATGCCCACGCCGGTGACGCGCGCCCACGTCGCCGTCCGGAGCAGTCCGATGCTGACGATCACGGCGAGCGCCCCAAGGACGAGGTGGATCCATCCCCAACTGGTCAGGTCGAACTCGAACACGTAGTTGGGCGTCGTGACGAAGATGTCGTCCTCGGCGATGGCCATGATGCCCCGGAAGATTTCAGATAGGTCTGCGCGGTCATGTCAGGCCTCCGTCCCGGGCGCTCACCCGGCAGCGCTTCTCTGTCCCCTTCAGCGTGCCCACGGCAGTCAGCGGGCGTCTCACCCGGCGCGGGTGAGTGTGCGCTGCGCTGAAATTGCCGCCGCTCGACCCGTTCCCCGCCGTCTCGGATCAGGGGTCGCTCTCCTTACCCGGGTGCGGGTGCGGCAGCAGCCTCAGGACCACGGGTTCCGACCATGCCTCACGAAACCGCCCGGTCCGCCGCCCGGTCGGTCGGTCCGGAGGCGGCCCCGAGGATCGCCAGGACGATCAGGACGGCCAGGGCGACGCCGAGTACGAGCGCCACCGCTCCGACCGTGGGGTGGTTCCAGAGCACCAGCGCCAGAGCTGCGGCCGCGATGATCCCACCCGTGGTCCACGCCCGGTGGTCCGCCAGCCAGCGTCCGGTGGACCCGGTGCGCACTCCCGCGCGGCGCAGGCCCCGGCCGGCGGCCGTCGTGCCCCGTTCCGCCGTGGTGCGGACGGCGCGGGCGGGGCGCCCGGGACCGTACAGACAGGCGACGAGTGCGGTGATCACCGAGAGGACCAGCAGAGTGCGCGTGCTGTCGCGCAGGAAGCGGACGAACGTGTCGTAGATCGCCGCGGCCGCGTCGGTGGGCAGCGCCGTGGGCGGGACAGAGTCCAGATAGACACGTCTGACGACGGCGAGAGCGACGAGCAGCACGACCATCATCACGCCGACACCCGTAGCGGTGATCATCAGCATCGCCCGGTGTGCCGGAGCGGTCCACACGGCGAGGGCGGCGAGTGCGACGGTCAGGACGGGCAGCCAGACGCCCAGAACGTCCAGCAGGCGCATGGCGTCCTGCGCCTTGCCCAGCTCCTCCGTCTGGAACAGCGTGATCGTCCGGTCGGTGTCCGGGATGGCGGCGGCCTTGTCGAAGCCCGCGTCGACGAGTCGCTCCCGTGCCTGGTCGACGACCTCGCCCACATCCAGTTGGACGGTTCCCCCCTCGGCGCGCAGGGCGCCCCCTCCGTCATCGGTGAGCATGTTCACCACCGCTGCGTGCGACCGCCGGTTGGCGCCTTCCCAGGCCTGCTGGAAGGCATCGCTGGTGATCACACCGCTGACGGTGCGGTCCACGACGTTCCTGACCGCGTCCTGCAGGGGAGCGGTGAGGGCATCGGCCCCCTCCACGACGCGGGGTGGTGCTCCCGCGTCCTGGAGTGCCTTGGTGAGCGAGTCCGTCACCGCCCCGACGTCCACCCGCTCCACCACGCGGTTCGTGAGCCGGTTGATCACGGCGTCCTGTACGGGCGGCTCGGACGCCAGTGGCGCCATGGTCTCCACGTACCTGTCTGTGTCGGAGACCGTCTCCTGGACCCAGGCCGCGACGACGGCCAGGGGCGCAAGCAGCAGGGTCAGCACCAGGAGTGCGGAGGAGCTCGCCAGGCGTACGCGCCGGTGGCGCACCGCCGCGTGGCGGCGCAGCCGCTCGTACTCCGCACGTTCCTCGTGGGTAAGGGCGTGCTTGCCGTTCGTGGCTCCGCCGGAGTCGGAAGGGCCGGGGGGCGCGGTCGGGTTCACGGGTACTCCTTGGGGCGGTTGCGGTGTCAGGCCGCAGGAGGGGAACGTAGCGGCCCCGGGACGTGCGTCCTCGCGAGCGCAGCCCGCACGCGAGGGCGACCAGCGCTTCGGCGAGGCCGAGCAGGACGAGCCACATGCCGAGCAGCCGGGTCAGGGCGTTGGCCGACTCGGTCGGCACGGCGAGAACCACGACGCCTGCGACAGTGCCGAGCACTGCGGCGACCAGGACGGGCCACGGTGCGCGATGCCCGACGATGCGGCATGGTCATGGCTCCTCCACACCTGATCGAGCGGTTGCTTCAGGACGTCCGCGGGGTGGTGGGAGGGGGCGGTGTGCCACCCGACCGTTTCAGGATCACGACTGTCACCGGGGCAGGGGTCACCCACCACGGGTGATCCGGCGACGCCGCCCTGGCGGTGAGCCGGCCACCGGTCTGCCGAGCGGGACGGAACGAAGAGGCACGAGATGAGAGCGATACGAGCACAGTCCGGACCCACGACCGATCACGGCCCCCAGAGGGCGGGACGGCTGCTGCTCGTCGGCCTTACCGCACGGGTGCCGGCGACCGCTGTCCAGGCGGACCCACGTCGGCAGCGCCGAGAGCCGTCGCACGAGCCGCGTTCCGGCACTGATGCCGGGACGCCGGACCGGGAGGCCGGATCATGACCGTACCCAGCGCGTTCACCGCGTCCCTGTCACCGGCCGAGCGGGCGGCGTACGGCAGGAACGCGGGCAGGCGGGCGTCTCGTTCGTGCCATGACTGGTACGAGACGGCACAGCAGCGACCCGACCCGATCGATGCGATGGAGCGGCAGTCGGCCGACCGGGTGGCGCAGTCGTGCCAATCCGCTACGGCCGCATTGCTGGAGTCGCCGTTCCGCTTCTACCGCGGCGCAGCCGCGATCATGGCGGCGGACGTGGCACCACTGCCCAACACCGGGCTGCTGGTGCAGCTCTGCGGGGACGCCCACCCGCTGAACTTCCGGCTGTTCGCCTCGCCGGAGCGACGTCTGGTCTTCGACATCAACGACTTCGACGAGACCCTGCCCGGACCGTTCGAATGGGACGTCAAGCGGCTGGCGGCAGGTTTCGTGACGGCGGGCCGGGCCAACGGCTTCTCGCTCAAGGAGCAGAAGAGGACCGTGCCGGCCTGTGTGAGGGCGTATCGGGAGCGGATGCACCAGTTCGCCGGCATGCGCACTCTGGACATCTGGTACGCGCAGGACGACGACGACCGGATGCGGGAGCTGCTGGCCTCGTCGATGGACAGGGAGGCCGGGCGCCGTACCGCCAAAGCCACGGCGCGTGCCCGCACACGTACGCATCTCGAGGCCTTCGCGAAGCTCACCCGCGTCACGGCAGAGGGCCGGCGCATCGCACGCGACCCACCGCTGATCCCCCCACTCGGACAACTGTCGCCGGACCCGTCCGAGAGCGGGCGGGAGCAGGAATTCCAGGCCCTCCTGGACGAGTACGCCCGGACCCTCCCGTCCGAACGCCGGCACCTGTTGCGTCATTACCACCTGGTGGACATGGCGCGGTAGGTGGTGGCCGGGCAGCGCCCTGATGCAGACGGCCGGCGACATCTTCCTCGGCTGGACCCACGTCGTCGGCCTCGACGGGCAGGGTCGGGACCGTGCGCCAGCTGTGGGACTGGAAGGGCATCGCACGGCCGGAAACCATGGGGCCGGGTCTGCTGTCCCTCTTCGGCCGGCTGTGCGGGGCGTCCCTCGCACGGGCCCATGCTCGCTCGGGCGATCCCATCGCCCTGGCCGCCTACCTGGGTGGCAGCGACCGTTTCGACCGCGCGCTCACGAGGTTCGCGCAGATCTACGCCCACCAGAACGAGCGGGACCACGAGGCACTGTAAGCCGCCTGTCGCTCCGGACGGATCACGGCGGAGCAGCGCTGACGCTCCTGGCCACCGTATGGGGTCGCCCGACGGGCGCAGGACGTGGTGAAAGGTTCGCGTGCGGAGCCGGTGTCCCCGCCGCCCTGTCACTCCGGCAACTGCCGCATCTCCATGACGCGCAATCCGAGCGACTGGCAGCGTGCCAGCAGACCGTAGAGGTGCGCTTCGTCCACGACAGGACCGAACAGGACCGTCTGGCCGGACATCACCACGTGGCCCAGCTCCGGAAAAGCCTTGGCCAAGGTTTCCGACACGTGTCCCTCGACGCGGATCTCGTAGCGCACGAGCTGTCCTCCCATGGACATACTTGGGACAGGCGGACGACGCCCTTCCCTGCGATCGTCCCTCCTGACGCCACAGCGCACATCACCCGCGGCAGGTGACCCTTCGCCCGGCGGCGACGGCCGACACGTCCTCAATGAGTCAGAAAGATCTTGAGAGAGACGATCAGCAGACCGAGCAACAGATTGACCGACGCGGTGACGGCCATGAGTCGCGGAGGAGCACCGGCGCGGCGTGCCGCGGCCATGGACCAGCCCACCTGGCCGGCCACAGCGACGGACAGAGCCAGCCAGAGAGCACCCCGCACATCAAGCCCCAGGAGCGGACTGACGGCCACCGCGGCGGCCGGCGGGACGGCCGCGTTGACGATCGGCCACTCCTCGCGGCACACGCGCAGCACGACCCGGCGGTCCGGAGCCTGCTGCGCCAGGCGCGCCCCGAACAACTGGGCATGCACGTGCGCGATCCAGAACACCAGAGCGGTGACCAACAGCAGCAGCACCAGCTCGGTGCGTGGGAACGAGCCCAGCGAGCCGGCGCCGATCACCACGGAGGCGGCAAGCATCGATCCGTAGACGCCGCCTGTGTAGTCCGCGTGGGCACGGTGCTCGGCATCGCCCGTCCCACGCGCAGTGTTCGGGCCGGACCTGCTTCTGGGCACTGGTGACTCCCCTCGGACTCAGCGCGTCGATCCGGTCGCGCCGGCCGAAGCGCCGTCACTCGGCTGCGGGTGGCTTTCCCGGGTTCTCGGAAGGTGCGGTGTGACCAGGAAACTGGCGAGAGCGATCCCGCCGGTGGCGAGGATCGCCGCCTTCAGGCCGTCCAACTGCGCGGAGGCGTAGGCGTCCGCGACGGCATCGACCTCGGACGGCGGCAACCCGGCACGCTCGGCCGCGGAGCGCACCTGATCGGTGGGGACGAAGGTGACCCCCGCCTGGAGAGCGACACCTACCTGCTCACGGGTCTCTGCGGACAGCCGCGCGTTGTCCGCCACCTGCGTCGTGAAGGCGTGCGCCAGCGCACCGATGAGGATCGACCCGATGAGCGCGGTGCCCAGCGCTGAGCCCAGATTCTGTGCCGTGAACTGGAGTCCTCCGGCCTCGCTGCGTTCCTCCTCGCCGACGCCGGACTGGACGACGTTGCCCAACTGCGAGGCGAGCAGGCCCACGCCCACGCCCAGCAGGGCCATGGCTCCGGCGAATTGCGCGTCGTCGATGACCGGGTCGATGGTGGCCAGCAGCCACGCGATCGCCGCCGCCAGGGTCACCAGAGCCAGCCGGACCACCCGGCGCGGCCCCAGCACCCGCCCCAGCGAGGCGGCGGACAAGGAGGTCACGAACATGGTGACGGACACCGGAAGCAGGCGCAGCCCCGTCTGGAAGGCGTCGAAACCCTGAACCACCTGCAAGTACAGCGGGATGGCGAAGAACAGCCCCAGCAGGATGAGGTTCTGGCTCAGCAGCGTCATCAGGCCGGACCGAAGCACGGGCCTGCGCAGCAGGGACAAGTGCACGAGGGGGTCCGCGCCCTGCTGCTCCCGCCGCCGCTCCCAGTACCGGAAGAGGGCCAGGACGGCCGCCCCGGCACCGACGACGAACAGTGTCGGGGCGAAGCCGAGGACGGTGAAGGGAGGGTTGCGGGGCTGCACCCATCCCCAGGTGCTGCTCTGCAGCACCCCGAGCACGCCCAGCGCGAGTCCGGCCGCGGAGAGCACCGCACCGACCACATCCAGCCGGGGGCGAGGGCCGGTCGGGGCGGAGGCCGCGATCACTCGGTGGCACAGCAGGACGGCCACGACGACGACGACCTCACCTGCGAAGACCAGCCGCCAGGTCAGGTACGTCGTCACCCAGCCGCCCAGCAGCGGGCCGACCGCGATCCCGGCGCCGGCGAGCCCGCCGATGACGGCGTAGGCGACGGCCCGGTCCCGCCCGCGATACGACTCCGCGACGAGGGCGGCCATGGCCGGCAGCACCATGGCGGCGCCGATCCCCTCGATGACGGACCAACCCAGCAGGAGGACCCACAGCGTGGGTGCCGCGGCGGTCAGCGCCGATCCCACGCCGTACACGACCAGCCCCAGAAGGAACATGCGGCGACGCCCTACGATGTCACCGAACCTCCCACCAATGATCATGAACGCCGCCATGACAAGCGCGTACAGAGTGATGACGGCCTGGATCGCGGTGACATCCGTGTCGAAGTCCTCGACCAGCTTACTGATGGACACGTTCATGACGGACGTGTCCAGGACCATCAGAAACTGGGCCGTGCCGAGCACGATCAGAGCCCGCCAGTGCTTCACTGTCCACCTCGCCGAGTCGGCCGGAACGCCGACGTAGTCACCGGGTAGCGGCCGACTCATGTGCTGCCGCTCCTCCCATCGCATCCGAAAAACCCGCCCCACGCCTCACCCGTGACGGGGGAAGGGCGGAGTCCTGGAGAGCCCGTGCCGGTCGCACAACGGCGCGGTCATGGGCCTGCTGGTCGAGGGAGATAGCAGCCGGAACGCCGACAGCCAGCGCGGATCATTCGGCGCGATGAAGCCGCCGGTGGGCATGAGCAGCAGGGACGCGTCGAGAGTGGTGTCGTCGTGTGCTGGACGAAGGACCGGCGTCCGGTGCTCCAGCCGCGCTCCGTCACCTGGTCAGCTTGCGGCGGAACGTGCCCACTCCTCGGATCCTGGCACGGACCGACATGCGGTTCCTGCGAACGGGTGACGAGCCGATCGGCAAGCTCGACTGCCATCGCATCGCATCGCGTACCAGGACGCGGTCGACGGGCACGCAGAACCGGTAGAGCCATCACAACAGCCGTTGGTCGCGTGCGCGGCGCACTGCGTCGCCGCGCCTGTTCACCGCCAGCTTTCGGTACACGCTCTTGAGATGGGTCTTCACCGTGTTCGCCGACACGTACATGTCGGCGGCGATCTCCTCCGTCGACATCATCCGGGCCAGCCGCTCCAGGACATCGCGCTCGCGTCCGCTCAGCTCCACCGCGACGAGCGGCGGGGGCGGCGAAGCCTGCTGCGGCTGCTCACCCCGTCGAGGCGAGCCGGGTATGAGCCAGTCGGCAGCCAGTTCGTCCAGCGGAGGCGTGGCCAGGAGCGGCCGTATCCATGCTCCGGCGTCGAGGAACGGACGTCGCAGCCGCTCCCGCCGGGCGTCGAGAAGCGCCTGCCCGACGAGCCTGCGGGCAGTGGCGGCGTCCCCCGCCCTCTCAGCTGCCTGAGCCCTCACCAGCGCTGCCCACACGGTCACGGCCGGCCCGGACCGGCCCCCGGACCGGATGCCGTCGAGCAAATCGATGGCCGCCCCGGTGCAGCCTGCGCCAAGCTGGATCGCCGCGGCCTCCGCGACACACACCGGCTGGTCGCCGGACACGCCTTGGAGCTCCTCGGCCGCTTGGTCGGGCCGTCCTTCGGCCAGGTGGGCGGCGGAGACGATGAGCGCTGCGCGGCTTGCCGCCCAGGGTGAGGCCACAGCGGTGGTGACGGCCGGGTCCGTCGCCTCGGCAGCGGCTCCCGCCTTGCCCCTGACCAACAGGAGGCGAGCCGTGACGAGGGCTCGTCCCGCAGCCGACACCGGGTCACGTGTTCCTGGTGGGAGCGGCGCCTCATCGAGGAGGGCCCGTGCCCGACCCAGCTCATGGCGGTCGACGGCCACGGCTGCGAGGACCAACTGGCCGATGCCTGAGCCGGACGGCTGGGGAACGCCGTCCCGCTCCGCCTGGGACACCGCCGCCAAGGCCTTGCGCTCCGCCCGGCCGAGCCAGCCGTTCAGATAGTCGAGCAGGGCCAAGTGCTCCATCGAGTCCTGACGGGGAAGGACGGTAGAGGCTCCGCCGGGAGCGCCGACCGCCGTGGTCAGGGCAGCCCTCGCGTTCTCGAAGTGCCCGGCCCACAGGCGGGCCGAGCCCAGATGGGTCAGCAGCAGAGCGGTGAGTTCAGGATGCTTGTCCAGGAGGTGTGCCGGGACCTCATGGACCAGTCCGTCGGCCGCTTCAGCGGCCTTCTCGGCCAGTGAGGGACATCCGGTCAGCCGACCGGCCAGTGCCTCGAGCAGCGCACAGCTCAGCTGGGCGGCCGCCAAGTCGGGCGTGTCGTCGGCCAGGCGCTTCTCGGCGTGGCGCAGGCGGGTCATGCCGCGTTCCAAGTCGTGCCCGGACAGGTTGCGGGCCGCGCGCACGAGGTCGGAAGCCGGACTCCCGGCCTCGGGCCCCATGTGAGAGAACAACTGGGTCAGGTCACCCGAGCGCAGGCTGGTGAAGAGCTGCCCGATCGCCAGGTCGTCCACGAGCGCACCGGCGGCGAAATCCCAGTCGCCCGCAGCGGCACCGTGGGCGAGTGTCTCCGGCAAGAATCCGGAACGACGCAGCCACCGCGCGGCCCTCAGGTGGAGTTCCGGTTCCAGGCCGGGCAGGCGCTGGCGCAGATGTGCCCGGAGTATCTCCCCGAACAGGGGATGGAGCTGATACCACGAGTGCCCCAAGGGCTCGACGAACGCATTGTCGCGGTGCAGCGCGGCAAGAATGGGCTCGGCATCGGTCCGGAGTGTCAGCGCGTTGGCCAGATCGGGACAGAAACGCTCCAGGACGCTGACACGCAGCAAGAGATCCTGTGTTTCCTCCGTCTGCCCCTTCAGGACCTCGGCCAGGAGGAAGTCCGCGACTGTGCTGCGGTCCGCCTCGAATTCCTTCAGGTAGAGCTCCGGATCAGCGCTGTCCAGAGCGGCCAGGGCGGACAGGCGCAAGCCGGCCGCCCAGCCCCGGGTCCGGTCCACCAGGGCGCGCGCGGCGCGGAGTGGAAGGCTCAGACCGTGCAGCTCCAGCAGTGCGACGGTCTCCTCCGGTGTGAAGGCAAGCTCAGCGGCGCGGATCTCCGTCAGCTCACCGGCCGCCCGGTATCGATGCAACGGAAGCAACGGCTCCGTGCGGGTGATGAGGACGAGGTGCAGCCCCCGACCGGCATGGTGCAGGACGAACTCGAGCTGCTCAGCGACATCCGGAGCGGTCACACGGTCGTACTCGTCGAGTACGAGGACCAGGGGCCGATCGCGATCGTTGAGCTCGGCAGCGAGGGTTGCCAGCAGCCTACGGTCCACACGGTCGGCGTCCGCGGGAGCTACCACCGCATCGGACAGCGGCGCGTCGCAAGCGCGCATGGCCTGAAGAACGTACGCCCAGAACACCCCGGGCCGCAGCGCCCCGGCCTCAGCCGTGAGCCAGGCCACCGGCTGCCGCAGTCCGGCGGCCCAGTTCGCTGCCAGCACGGTCTTGCCGGCCCCTGCCGCGCCGTTGACCACTGTCAACGGTGTCCGGAGAGCCTGATCGAGATGGTCGATGAGCCGCTGCCGCCCCAGAAACGTGACCGGCCTCGCGGGAAGGGCGAACCGGGCCCGCAGGAACGGGTCTCCGACAGGGTCGGCGCACGGCACGGCCGGAATGGTCGGGCCCCTGGCACGGTCGGAGAACTCAGCCACAGCGCTCACCACCTGCCGGCAGCATCACTTTCATAGCGCCTCCCGTCCCAGCATCCCAGTGCTCGTGTCCCTGCGCACGGGACAACGGCCCCTGGCCCCCTCACCAGCAAGTACGTCGCCACGGCCCCCCGAATCACAGCCCTTGAGACGCTCCGCGCCGACGCGGTTCGGAAGCTGTGAGTGAAGCGGCACGGAATGCCGCCGCCAAGGGGCTGGGCGTCCTGATCATCGGCAATTCGATCCTGAAAGCCTCGGAATGGCCCTCCTCGTCCGCGCACCCCTGCAACCTCCCGCCGCGGACACGACCTCGCCCCTGATCCACGCCCGCTCGACACCGTCGGAGCAGCCCTCTCAGCCGTCGGGCCGGGCTTGGCCGGCGGAGCGGAAGGACCACAACAGCGTGAGGGCACCGGGGAACAGGCCGAGCGTCAGCCTCATTGAGGTCGGCGCGCTCAGGCCGGATGCGGACCGCCGGGGAGTTCGGGCCGGAAAGCGTGGCCCGCCGACTCGCCCGGCACGGCCCGCCGCAGCAACGGGTCCAGCAGCCCGCGCGACTCCAGCAGCTCGGCGGTACGGGGCTGTATCCCGCCGCCTTTCACTTGCTCCACGCGCTGATGCAGCTTCTCCAGCACCAGGGTCCTGACCCCGGCCAGAGCCAGTTCCTACGCCAGCATCAGTCCGGTCGGGCCGGCAGCCGCGACGACGACCTCGGTCTCGGTCTCGGTCAACACCTTCACTCCGTCCCGTTCTCTCACCCTGGATTAGCTCGCGGGCGGCGACGGCTCGGCCCGAGCCGGCGCTGACCGGCGTAAGGATCGCCTGGCCAAGGCGAACCGTCGATGACCATCGCCTGCTACGGTCACCTGCTCCTGCGTGGCCGAGGCAGGGCGAAGCCGTGTCCGAGAGGGCAGCGGCGGTACATCATGCCCAGCGCGTCGTCCTGGGAGGTCACTGGGATCATTCGTCAGGGTCGATGCCGCTGGCACGGGCGATGCCGTCCAGCTCGCTGTTGATCGCTCGCTGTTCGGTGGTCCACTGGTGGATCTGCTGGCGGATCTCTGCGAGTGCCACAGGATCATCGGCGACTTCCGGGGTGACGACCGCGTAGCCGGGACTGCCGTCCGGGCCGGGCATGTCGATGACATGGTGGTCCATCCGCCCGGTCGTCGCGATCGCCATCACGGCCAGAAATTCGCGCTGGACCTCGCCTGCGAAGTTCTCGCGGTCGCCGGCCTCCAGGACGCCTTCGTGTCCCTCGGAGATCAGACGGCTCATCTCGTCCACCGCTTGGTGCAGCGTCTCGAAGTCCTCCGGAGCCATCCGGGCCTTGACCGACTCCATGTAGAGCTCGACCTTCGCCATGCGCTCCTGCGGTGTCTCATCTGCATCGTCGTTCATCACCACACCCTGCTGCCCACAGACCCGTCCGTCCAGTCCAGCCCCGCGTCCCTCGAAGAGCGGACGCTTCGTGTCCGGGCGTGCGGCGCGCGATGCGGCCCCGATGAACCCCGTTCCTTGCGCCTCGGTGGCCGGGTTCCTCCTCGGCTCGAGCCGAGGCTCAGGGCGCCTACGCCGGCGTCCCGCCGCACGACAGCACACACAGTCCGCGTGGCCCTGCGCGGCCGTCCGGTCCTTTGTGCGCCAACGCTGTTCGGCGGGCGGGCGAGGGCCGCTCGGTTTCACCCAGCCGCTCAGACGGGGCGCGCATGTGACGAGGGCGGCGTGGGCGATCACGCCGAGGCCGAGCGAGAAGCCCGAGGTCACGCGGTGACCATCGCGGCGCCGGAGAGGGTGAACCCGACGACGGCGAGGCAGAGGCCCGTCCATCCGGCGCTACGGCCGGCGGCCCAGGCGGTGAGCATGCCGGGCGAAAGCCGCGGAGTCCGTCGAGGGCCGGAGCACCGTCTGCTGCCCAGGTGCCGTGAACGGGCCGTCCACGTCATGGCCTACTCGCCGGTCGAGCAGGGCCGTCTCCTAGCGCTTGTCACGTGCGTGCTTGCCGGGCTCGATGATCTCGTCGAGCACCACGCGCACCGCGTGGTACGTCCGACTCTGAAACGTGAATTCAAGCTGCTCGCTGAGCTCAACCTCTTTGGCTCGCTCATCGAGGGCCTGCTCTTCCTTCAGTGCCCAGTCCCGGGCCGCCCGGATACGTCGCAGGAGTTCATCCGCGTCCACTGCATCAGTCATGAGTGCACTCATACCCACCGTCGCCGCATGGCAGCCGCGAACCCGGAACGGGAAACCACCATCATCCTTTCAAGCACCCGCTCGCCACACACAGCGAACCCTGTCCAACCTCCGCTTGAGACGTTGAGGTGGAGGATGAGGACCGCCTGCACGAGGTGGGTGAGGTCGCAGTCGCAAATCTGCTGTCGGCAGACCGGCTGAACGGCACATCGCGGCCTGTCAGGATGGCCGCATGGGGAACAAGAACACGGCGGTGCGTCGACTCGACCTGGGATACTTCATCCGGCCGGCTTCAGAAACAGGCGGCCCCCAACCGCGAGTTGAACCCGTGCTCGCCTATTTGGTGCAACACGACCAGGGACTGATCCTCTTCGACACCGGCATCGGCAGCGCCGACCCCGGGACCGAAGCGCACTACCGACCCCGACGCCGTGCACTGCAAGAGGCATTGGCGGCGGCCGGAGTCACCCTCGGCGACATCTCTCTGGTCGTGAACTGCCACCTTCACTTCGACCACTGCGGCGGGAATCCTCTCCTGGGCGGCAAGCCGATCCTGGTCCAGGAAGTCGAGCTGGCCACCGCCCGCCGGGGCAACTACACCATCGACGAGCTCGTCGACTTCCCCGGCGCAGCCTATGAGGAACTCGCTGGTGAGACCGAGATCCGGCCGGGCGTCTGGATCGTCCCGACACCCGGGCACACCCCAGGGCATCAATCGCTGGTCCTTCGGCAAGGCGACGGCACCGTGATCCTCGCCGGCCAGGCACACGACTTCGCATCCCGGTTCGCGTCGGACCAGCTGGCCCGCCAGGCCGCACTTCACGGCGTCGAACAGCCTCTTCCTGCCTATGCACACTGGCTGGAACGGCTTGCCGACTTCGACCCACGACGTGTGCTCTTTGCCCACGACTGCTCGGTCTGGGAACCGTCACACGGCAGCTTCTGGAGCTGACCCGGCGATGCCCGTCCGCGTCGTCCGGACAAGCATGGGCACGGTCCGCTCCCTGGCCCTGAGCGCCAAGCGCGTTGGGCCCCACGTCCGCCGCGCTGTAGTTGACCGACTCATCGCACAGCACGGTGTCGTTGTCGATCCAGCTCACCGCTGCCCGTGACGAGGCATGTGCACCAACTGCCGATCGGGACGGCGTTGGCGCTCGCCGGGGGCGCGAACTTCGTGCAGGCCGTCGTCCCGCTGACGGAGGGCGGCCACCTACCTGCCGCACCAGGCGGTCGCCTGATCCGGCGCCCCGGACTCCTCAGAGCCGGCCCTCGTCCGCCGGGTGGAACCGGTCCTCGTTCACCGGCTCGGTGTCGCCCGCTCGGGCCGCCTCCAGCTGCGCGGCGAAGGCGAGGCCGAGGAACAGCGCGACACCGGTCAGGTTCGCCCACAGCAGCAGTGCCACGAACGCCGTGAGCGGCCCGTAGACGGCACCGAACGAGCCGCTGTATTCCACGTACAGAGCCAGGAGCCACGTAGCGGCGATCCACAGCGCCAGGTGCACGGCCGAGCCGAAGGCGAGCCAGGTGTATCCGGGCTGCACGCGGCGTGGTGACCAGCGGAAGAGGGTGGCCGACGCCACCCACGCCAGCGTGATGCCGAGCGGGACCTGGACCCAGTGCCACCACCCGGGCAGCGTCGCGCCGCCGCCGGTGGAGTCCATCACGGCACCGGCGATCGTGTCCCCGGCGACCAGGACGAGGAAGCCGACCGTCATGGGAACCCCGGCCGCGACCGTGAGCAGCAGACTCCTGCCGTACTTGGCGGCGAACGGCCGGTCCCGTTCGACGCCGTAGATACGGTTGGTGCCGCGTTCGATCTGGGCAATGGCCGACACCAGGCTGACCACGGCGAACCCGAGCCCCAGCCACATCGCGACCGCCCCGGCGGTGTCCGTGCCCGCGCTGCGGCGCCCCTCGGCCAGCGCGTCCCCGATCAGCCGGGCGCTGGCGCCCGGTGCGATCCGGGTGAGGGCCAGCTCCACCGCGCGGCCGACGCTCTCGGTGTGCAGCGTCGTCGCCAGGCCCACCAGGGCGATGGCGAACGGCACCACCGCGAGTGCCACCTGGAACGCCAGGGCGCGGGAGTGGCTGAAGCCGTCCGCGTAACGGAAGCGGAGGAACGCGTCGACGAACAGCTGTCGCCGGCCGTACCTGCGCAGCGCCGCCCACGCCTCGTCGCCGGAGAGCTCGTCCCCTGCCATGTCGCGCGTCTGGGGAACATGTTTGGCGCTGCCCATGCGTCTCCCTCCGTCCTCGTCTCCGCCGGTCGCCGGCCGGCTCCGGTCGGAGCCCGCCGTTCATCCTGCCCGGAACTTCGGCGGGCAGCTGCGGCGACGTCCGGCGACAGCCGCGGGAGGGTCCGGCAGGCATGCCGACCGCTCGAAAGCACAACCGTGTGCGAGGTGAACCGGCCCCGGCACACCCGATCCGACGGGGCCCTGCCATGTCTTCCGGACCGACCACGATCGTCCGTCGGCTGGGGTGGCGCGGGATCGTGTCGCGCCGTCGCCCCGACCCGCCGTCCCGGATCGGGAGCGGGCCGCACGGCGTCTCGACGGCGGCCGTCGTCCGCCGTCTCGTCGACGTCCTGCGCACCCGGGCGGGTTCCCGCCGGCGCTGACCTGCCGAGCGCCGACCGCCCGGGGGAGCGGACCGGTCCAGCGCACCACTCGGCACCACGTGCCTGGCAGTCACTGGTGGGTTCCGCGCCGTCCGCGACGGATGCAGGGCGGCGCGCCGTGGAACAGCGTGTTGCGGGCCGCTCTCGCGAACGTCGGCAATCCTTGTGCGGCCATGTGGATGCTGCTCTTGGCCGTCGTGGTGCTCGCCGCCGCGAACGCGCTCAACGACTTGCTCGCGCCCGGTTGGTACGTGCCGGTCTGTGTAGTTACGGCCGTGCTGCTTGTGCTGATCGCCCGCCGGTCCGGCCTCACTTGGGACGACCTGGGGCTCGGCAGGGCCGCGGCCCGCCGCGGTCTGCGTTGGGGCATGGTCCTGGTCGGAGCCGTTCTCGTGGTCTTGTCGGTGGGCCTGGCACTGCCGATCACCCAGGAGGCATTCCAGGACGAGCGGGCCGCCGGCCTGTCACCGGAAGAACTGGTGTACCGCGTACTGATCCGCGTACCGCTCGGCACGGTGCTGCTTGAGGAGATCGCATTCCGGGGCGTGCTGTGGGCCATGGTTCGGCGGCGGTGGGGGCCTGTTCGGGCCACCGTCGTGTCCTCGGTGCTCTTCGGGCTCTGGCACGTACAGCCGTCACGCGGGCTCACGCGCGCGAACGCGGCGGCGCAAGAGGTGTTCGGAGCCGGCCAGGTCGGCGTCGCCCTGTCCGTTACGGCGGCGGTCGTCGGCACCGCCCTCGCCGGTGTGCTTCTCTGCGAGCTCCGCCGCCGCTCCGGCAGCCTCGTCGCACCCATGGCGCTGCACTGCGCCCTCAACAGCGCGGGTTACGCACTCGCCTGGGCGGCCAGTCGCTGGTGGGGCTGATCGACGCCCGGCCTTGCTGTTCGTCGCTCCGATCGACGCCCTCGCTGTAAGTGTCGAACGTGGAGTCACGGACGCTGCTGGGCGGATTGTCCGGGCCGGCACGACCAACGACCCGGAGGTAGTTTCGAGCCTCGCGAAAGGGTTGGAGAAGCGCAACCGGCACCCCCGCTCACGCGTCGCACCACACATGGAACGTGAATGGCTCTTCTCGCTCATCCCGCTGACGATCGGCGTGGTCTTCCTCGGCTTCGGTGTGTACGGGCTCCGCCGCGCCGGCGCGCTCCGTCGCACCGGTGTCACCGCTGAAGGGCGGATCGTCCGCCACGACGTCAGGCGAGACCACGAAGGAGCCACCCTCCACTACCCGGTCGCAGCCTGGACGACCCGGGACGGCCGCGAGTGCGAGTACGCATCCAGGTTCGGACGCGGGTCCATCGTGGGTGGCTTCGGAGTGGGTACCTCTGCCATGGTCCGATACGACCCGGAAGACCCCCGCCGATTCGCGATCCAGGGCTGGGACGTAACGACTGTCGACCTGGTGTTCACCATCGTTGGATCGCTGTTCACGGCGGGCACGCTGACGGTGTTGCTCGTCCGACTGCTCACTCTCTGACCGCCGGGCGGCGGCAGCACCTCTGCGGCGACGACCCGCGGGCCCCACCACGTAGGCGGCGGAGCCGTTCAGCCACCCGTGCCGGTTCCGGTGCCGGTGTCCACTCCGCTCGGGCCGGTGGCTGCCCCGCGCGGCACGGTCCCTGGCGCCGGGTAGGCGAGGTGCATGAGCCGGGACTGTTCGCGGCGCATGTGCATGACTGAAGTGAGCACGTAGCCCAGGAGGAGGACGAGCGCCGCAATGGTCATGATCGTGGCCGCGAGGAGTGCCGTGGGGAGGCGTGGCACCGTGCCTGTGCGGGCGAACTCGACGACGACCGGGGTGCCAAGAATGATCGCGACGAGGGCGAGCAGGCCCGCGATGGTCGTGTGGACGAGCGAGGGCCGTTCGCGACGCGCGAGGTTGAGGATGAGGCCGAGGATTCGCCAACCGTCCCGGTAGGTGCGGAGTTTGCTCTCGCTTCCTGTCGGCCGGCCCCTGTAGTCGACCGGGATCTCCGCCGTGGGGAGCCGGAGGCTCAGCGCGTGAACCGTCATCTCGGTCTCGATCTCGAACTCACGGGAGAGGGCGGGGAAGGACTTGATGAAGCGCCGCGAAAAGACCCGGTAACCGCTCAGCATGTCGGTCACATCGCGCCCGAACAACATCCGCACCGCCGAAGTGAACAGCTTGTTCCCGGCCGAGTGCCCGGTACGGTAGGCGCCGTCGGCGGCCACGTTGCGGGTGCCGACGACTTGATCGTAGGGCCCCTCGAACAACAGGTCGACCATGTCGCGTGCCCGTGTGGCGTCGTACGTGTCGTCTCCGTCGATGATGAGCAGGGCGTCGGCTTCGATATCGGCGAAGGCTCGCCGCACGACATTGCCCTTGCCCTTGTGCGGCTCTCCTCGGATGATCGCACCCGCCTCGCGGGCGATCGCGACTGTGCGGTCGGTCGAATTGTTGTCGTAGACGTAGATGTCGGCCTCGGGGAGCGTTGATCTCAGATCCCGTACCACTTTGCCGACGGCAGCTTCCTCGTTGTGGCACGGCACGACGCAGGCGATCGTCGGGCGCACTTGGCTCTCCTCGGTCGGGCAGATGGGCTGCTTCGCTCATGGTGCGACACGGGGATTCCGGGCGGCCGCAGGCACACCGTGACCGTTATGATCCCTTTCGTGTCGGTTCTCGCGTCTCTGGCCCTTCGCGCGCGCGACGTCATCAGGGGCATCTGGCGTGAGGCTGCCAAGTTCGGGACCATCGGAGCCTTGGCCTTCGTACTGGACAACGGCGGCTACACCTTGCTGGTCTTCGGCCTTCCAGGGGCAGGCGGCGGTCCGATGCGTGCCGGGCCCGTGCAGGCATCGGTGATCGCCACGGGCGTCGCGACGGCCTTCAGTTGGCTCGGGAACCGCTACTGGACCTATCGGCTGCGGCACCGGGAGAACGCGGTCCGCGAGCTGGCCTTGTTCACCTTCGTGAACATCATTGGCATGGCCGTCACGGCGGGCACGGTCTTTCTGTCCCGGCAACTCCTTGGGCTCGACTCGGCTCTCAGTGACAACGTCGCCCGCACGTGCGGCTGGATTCTCGCCACCCTGTTCCGCTTCTTCACATACCGACGCTATGTCTTCATTGCGGCGTGACAAGGGTTTCGCCTCGCACGAGAGGGTGCGTCCGGCTCCATCGGCGCTGTTAGCATCACACCGTATGGGGCGAATTAGGCATATCGGTCACCGGTGGCGTGATACCTGGGGCCTGGCGGTCGCCGCTGCTGTCTGCTGCTTGGCGACCACTCTCACATTCGCCCCCGGGTACCTGAGCAACGACTCCATCTACCAACTCAAGCAGGCCATGGGCATGGAGCGCTTGAGCGACTGGCATCCGCCCGTGATGAGCCTGGTCTGGCGTGCCGTCATCTCTGTGACCGGCACGCCCGCATCCATGGCTGTCCTGCAGGCCGTCGCCTTTTGGTTGGCATTGTGGGCGATCGCCTGTTGCGTCCAAGAGGCCACGGGAAGCCGTCCGGGCGCCCTGGCAGTCCTCGGAGTCGGGCTGCTTCCCCACGTCGTCACCTTCGTCGGAGTGGTGTGGAAGGACGTCCACATGGCGTTCGCTCTTCTCCTCACCAGCGCGATCGCGCTCACCGGCCTGCGCCTGCGAGCCGACCGCCGGACCCTGCGTCGGGTCCTCTTTGTCCTCGGCGTGCTCCTCCTGGTCTACGCCGTTCTGGTCCGCAAGAACGCTGTCTTCGCCGCGATTCCGGTCTTCGTGATGCTTGTGCTCGCGCTGTGGCGCAAGCCCTCGCGCCGGGTCTGGGTCATCTCCACGGCGGCTCTCGTCCTCGGGCTGGTCACGTCCTCTGTCGCCATTTCAGCCTTCGCGCGGCCGGTGAAGACGAGCCAGGTCTCGCAGATCATGCTGGACGACTTGCTTCACGTCTTGAGCGTGCATGAACTGCGGTCGGCCGCCGTCTCACCGAACCTGCGGCAACAGCTGGTGGCCGCGGCTGAAGAGTGCGACCGCATCAACTCCTTGTCGGACAGCTACTGGACCTGTTACGGACGAGGGGAGCACGGACCGTTCACAGCCGTCGCTCACACGGACCAGATCACCTCCTTGTGGGTCAACGAGATGACCGGCCACGTACCGGGCTATCTCCAGTATCGACTGGAACTCTTCTCTAAATTCCTCTTCGAGCCGCGCTACCAGTACCACCCCGGGATCGCCGCCAACGACCTGCAACTCGAGCTCTCCCACCCCCGACTGGGGCGAGCGCTCCAGACGTATGTCGATGGTGCAGCCAGGGACCTGCCGATTCTCTTCGCGGGATGGTCATGGCTCACCGTCGCCGTCGTCCTGGCTGTCCGTCCGGGCAGTGGGACGTTCGCCATGCCGGTACGAGCTCTAGGGATCAGCGCAGCGGCCTATGTGCTCGGTTACTTACCCATTCTGCCGGTGGCGAATTACCGCTACATGTACTGGTCGGCGATTGCCGGCACGATCGGTCTGCTTCTCTGGTGGCTCGACCGCAGAGCTTCTCGTCGCGGGCGATGAGCTTGCCGGCGAGTCATTCGGGAACGCCTCCCGGCTGCTGGATGTGTCGATCCGCGACAGCGAGCAGCTCATTGGACGCCAGTACCGCACTAGTCGGAATTACGTCGATCTTTGCCGTCGTGGCGCAAGTTCTCTATGATTCCGCCGGAAATCCATAGCGCAATTACCAGAATGGCCAGCAAGGAGAAGGAAGGCCATCTCGCATCACTTCCCATCCGGACTGCCATGGAGTAAAGCGTCCACCTGGTTGGTGCGTCGAGCGCCCTTCTTTCAAGCTACCCTCCGCAGAACAGGCCGGCAGCGCGGTGTCCAGGTGTGAATTTCCGGCCGCTCATGGACCTGCTGCGCCGACGACGGAATCGCTGCTCTGGTCGGCGGCAGAATCCATCCCGTCGCCTACCCGCTGTCCGACCGCCTCGTCACCCGAGCGGCCGACGAGCCGTCGCCGGTGGCTGCCGGATGCAGAGCCTGGTGCAATGGTCGTCAGGGGCGGGGCGAATCGAGTGGAATGAGGAGCGCCTGTGCCGGATGTCACCGTCGTCGTCATCGTCTACAACGACGCCGATCGCCTGAGCCGCGCTGTGCTGTCGGTACTCCATCAGTCGCTGCGGAATCTCGAAGTGATCATTGCCGACGACTGTTCGACCGACAGCACGCCGGCCGTGGCCCGGTCTCTCCAGGATGCGGACCCGAGAGTCCGCTACCTCCGGTTGGACAGCAACAGTGGTGGATGCAGTGCGCCACGCAACGCGGGCATGGCGGCCGGGCGGGCGCCTTACGTCATGTTCCTCGACAGCGACGACGAACTGCCCAAGCACGCCTGCAAATCGATGCTGCTTGTCGCGGAGCGGACCGGGGTGGATTTCGTCACCGGCGAAGTCACCCGAATCTTCGAGGAGACCCGTGCCACCGGGCTGTGGTATCCGGCCCTCTTCGACGAGGTCCGGATCGTCGAAGGGGTCCGCGAGGCGCCGGAATACTTCCACGACCATCTCGCGACGAACAAGCTCTACCGAGCCGACTTCATCGCCGGCAACGACCTGCGCTTTCCGGAGGGCATTCACTACGAGGACCAGCTGTTCACCGCAATGGCCTACACCATGGCCCGTAGCTTCGCCGTCGTTCCGTGGCCCGTCTACACATGGCGGCTCTCGGCCGACCCGGCCAACCTGTCCATCTCCTCCAGCCGCCACAAGCTGAGGAACGTGGCCGACCGGATCGCCGTGGCCCGGCGCATCGACGAGTTCCTCGTCCAGAGCGGCAACGCCGACCTGCGTCCGTTCAAGGATGAGAAGTTCCTCCGCCACGACCTGCGCCTCTACCTCGGTGATCTCCCCTTCCGGGACAGGGAGTGGACCGAACGGTTCGCCGAGCTGGTGACGCCCTACCTCGACGAGCTCACCACCGAGGCGATGGGCTCGGTGGGCCGGGAACAGCGCATCTGTCACTACCTGCTCCGCTCCGGCCGCCTCGACGAGGCGAAGGAGGCTGCCCGAACTCTGGGCAGTCCGCGGATCGCCCCACGACGCGTGAGCAGAGAATCCGGGCGGACGTACTGGGGACGTCACACCCCGGAGCACGACTCCGACGGCAGCCGCGAGCTGGACATCAGCGAGTGGCACCTGGACGAGCAGCCCTTCTCGTCCGCCCCCCTGCGGCACGAGGTGCACGCTCTCACTCCGGCGGGTCGCATGCTGCGCCTCCAACTGCGCACATACGATCCGGCGCGGCTGATCTCCGACCCCGACCAGGTGACCGCGCAGCTGTGGCTCGGCGCGGGGGGCGCGCCGTTGAAAGTCCCGTTCCAGTATCTGCTGGGCGGAGGAGGCCCGGATGTGTACAGCGCCTGCATCGAGCTCGATCTCCGGCGCGTCCCGCTGAGCGCCAAAGGTTTCAAGGGCCGCCGTCACCCCGTGGTGGTCCTCGAACGGCTGGGGATGAAGCGCACCGATGTCGTGCTCGCGCCCACTGACCTGCTTCCGCTACGCGCTCACCTGACGCTGCACGGCACGCTCGCCGGCCAGGACGTTCGCGTGGCGTGTGAAGGCAAGGGAGCCGGGCGGCTGGAATTCACCTGGACACGATCCGGCGCACTCGCCCACGCGGAGACGCTGGTGCCGAAGGTACGGCCCCTGCGCCGGAAGGTCCGGCAGGTGCAGCGCAAGTTCACCGGGGCGCACGCCAAGGCCCTCGCCTATCGCGAGTTGCTGAAGCTCCCGGTGGACAACGCACTGGTGGTGTTCGAGGCACTGGAGGGCCGTGGCTACACCGACAGCCCGCGCTACATCTACGAGGAACTGGTCCGACGTGGACTGCCGCTACGCGCCGTCTGGTCCTATTCGGGTGATCCTGCCGCTTTCCCGAAGGGCTTGAACCTGGTCAGGCGCGGCAGCTGGGAGTACGTCCTGGCCCTCGCCCGCGCCCGCTACTGGGTGGACTCGCACGGCTTCCCCTCGGTCTACCCGAAACGCCCGGGCACCCGCTATCTCCAGACCTGGCACGGACAGGCCGTCAAGCACATGGGGTTCGACCTCGCCGCGCTGCGCTTCGGTAGTCCTGAGCGGCAGCAGAAGCATCGCGACATGATCTCGCGCTGGGACGTCCTCATCTCACCCAGCGAAGAGTTCGAACGCACCTTCGTCCGGGCGAACGAGTTCGCAGGTCGGCTGCTGACGTGCGGGCTCCCGCGAAACGACGTGCTGGTCCGCTGCGACGAGCCCGAACAGCTCGAACGGGCCCGGGCCGCCCGAGCCCGGCTGCAGATCCCGGACGGACGCAAAGTGCTGCTCTACGCACCGACTTTCCGGGACGGGAACAGCTCAGGCGGTTCGATCCGGGTGGACCTGGCCGAACTGGCGGAGAAGACCGCCCACGAATGGATCATCGTGGTGCGTCCCCATTACTACGACCGCTTCACCGTGCCACGCGAACTGGGACACGCCGTGCGCGACGGCCGCGCGTTCCCCGACATCAACGACCTGCTGCTCGCCTCGGACGCGCTGCTCACGGACTACTCATCGGTGATGTTCGACTACGCGAACCTCCGGCGTCCCATCCTGCTCTTCACCGACGACTACGACGAGTACAGCACCCGTGCTCGTGGCACCTACTACAACCTCCCGGACATCGCCCCCGGCCCCATGCTGACCACCACCGGGGAGCTCGTGGAGGCGATGCGGGACCTGGACCAGGTACGGATGAAGTGGGCCGACGCATATGCCGGCTTCAACGCCAGGTTCAACGCCCGGGAGAACGGACGGGCCAGTGAGACCGTCGTCGAAATGTTCTTCGGAGGTGGCACCGGATGAGCACTGGAACGCAGACCACCGGGCAACGCCGGAACCTCTTCCTGGTGGGCATCGATGTCGACTCGATGGGCGGATCACAACGGGTACTGCACACCCTCGCCCAGGGTTTCGGGCAACGCGGGCACCACGTCGAGCTGATCGGTATCAGACCGAGCGCAGAGCCGTACGAGTATTTTCGCGAACCGGCCTACCGGCACATCACTCTCTACAGCAGGCCGTCGGCCCCGCTCCGGCAGGCCCAGCGCCTCAGCGAGCGGCTCAGCCCCGTCCGAATGCGCGCGGCACGCGCTGCCCGGGCCGAGCGGGGGCGGGCCAAGAAGAAACTGGCGCAGCGGTTCGCCTCCGTGGACGACGGCTACGTCATCATCGGCTCCCCCTGGGCGGTCGACTGGCTCGCATCCGTGGAGTGGTCGCATCTCAAGGGCATCGGGCAGTACCACGAGTCGTTCGACCAGGCTCAGGGCACACACCACCTCCGCCTGATCCGGCGTCACTACCCGCTGCTGGAGAAGTCGGTCTTCCTCAGTGAGGGGGACGTCGCCGCATTCCAGCGCGACCGGCTGCCGAACACGACCGCCATGCCCAACCCGCTGCCTTTCGCCTCCGCGGCCCCGGCCCCGCTGGACACCCGGCGCGTCGGCGCGGTCGGCCGGCTGGACGCCGTCAAACGGCTGGACCGTCTCATCGACGCCTTCGCGCTCGCCTTTGCCGATCTCCCGGACTGGGAACTGCACCTCTTCGGCGACGGCCCTCAGGAACCGTACCTGCGTGAGCAGGCGGCACGCCTCGGGATCGATGACCGGGTGCGATTCCGTGGCAGCGTCTCGGACATGGCGGCGGCGTACCAGGAACTGGCCGTGGTTGCCCTCACGAGCGAATGCGAGGGACGTCCGATGGCACTGGCGGAAGCGGCCGGCTGCGGCGTCCCGTGCGTGAGCTTCGACCTGTCGGCAGGGGTGAGAGAACTCATCGACGACGGACGTACGGGCACTCTCGTGCGGCCGGGAGACATCGCTGCTCTGGCCGGCGCCCTGCGGCAGCTCGCCGACGACACGGAGCTGCGCCGCCGCTACGGCCTCGCTGCCCGGTCCCACGTCGCCCCGCTCGAGCTGTCCGTCGTACTGGACAGATGGGAGCGCCTGTTCGACGAGATAGACCGCTGACACGAGACAGTCGGAACGGGACCGTCCCCGGTCGGGCCGTCCCACCGCCGAGGCGGGCCGAGAGAAGAGAGCAGCGGCAAGAAGAGAGCAGCGTCGCTCACCGAAACGGATCTTGCGCACATGGCAGCAGAAACAGACCCCAATCGGCCCACGGGCAACGTCAGCATCATCGTGATCGGTTACAACGATGCGCGGCACATCAAACATGCCGTGCTGTCCGCGCTGCGCCAAGGCCCGGCCGTTGCCGAGGTCCTTGTGGTCGACGACGCCTCGACCGACGACACTGCCGTGGTGGTCGCGGATCTCGCCCGCAGGCATGCCCCTGTCCGAGTCGTGCGCCGGACGGTCAACAGTGGCGGTTGCGGTACCCCCCGCAACAACGGGCTACGCGAGGCCACGGCCCCCTATGTGATGTTCCTGGACAGCGACGACGAGCTCGCGCCCGGCGCGGTCGACGCCCTGCTCGCGGCCGCGGTACGTCATGGCGCACCCGTCGTCGCGGGTGCGTGCCTGCGCCGTGAGCTGCCCGAGATGCGCGACACCCCCTGGCAGGACGCGCTCTTCCAACGGGCAGGCGTCCACAATTCTCCCGCTGAGTTTCCCGCTCTGGTGCGCGATACGTTGTGTGTCAACAAGCTCTACTCTCGCGCCTTCCTGTCGGAGCACGGTGTCACGTTCCCTGAAGGAGCCTTCCGCTACGAGGACTTCGTCTTCACCGCGCGGCTGCTGGCCGCGTCACCCCGTATCGCCCTGATCCCCGACATCGTCTACCTCTGGCATGTTCGCCGCTCGGCCGTACAGCCGTCGATCTCACTGGCCCGCAACGGCGTCGACAACTGGCTCAGCAGACTGCGGGCACACCGCGGTGCGGTCGAGGTCTTCGAGCGGGCCGGCCAGAAACAGTTGGCCCATGCCGCCCGGGTGAAGTTCCTCGACCACGACCTGCGGATGTACGTCCACGAGCTCGGCACCCACGACAGCAGTCACCACGCCGAGTGGTGGCGGCTCACCCGCGAACACCTCGCCTCCTTCGACGAGTCGGACCTGCGCGCCGCCGATGCCCCCGCCCGTTGGCTCGCCAGGGTCGTCACCGGGGCCGACCGCCCACGCGACCTGGCGAGGCTCATCGAACTGGGCAGCAGCCCGGCCCGGCTGCTCCCGCCGTACGCGTGCGTGAACGGGCGTGCCGTCTGGGCGGCGAACCTGCCCGAGGTCGTGCTGGACAGTATCGAGAGCGAGCCGCTCAGCCGACTGCCGGTCAGCATCGACGCCGAGCTGCACATTTGGGGGTGGCCCAGGGCCCTGCAGATCACGGTGCACGAGCTCTACGGACGGCTTGCCGCAGCGGTCCCGAAGACCTTGGACATCGAGCTGCGACGCCGAAAGGACGGACGTGTGGGCCTGAGCCGCAGCAGCGTCCTGAAGCGGCACCAGGGACCGGACGGCCTGACGTGGAACGGCACGGTCCTCCTGAACGGTCTCGACAGTATGGCGGGCCAACACGCCAACCGGCTCGAGGCATGGGATGTATGGGCCCGGATGCACTGCGACGACGGCTCCTCGGTCTACACCTGCGTCCGCGCCACCGGGTCCGGACTGCGGCGAACGGTCATCCCGGGCCGACGCCGCGGAGTGACGCTGGTCCAGCCCTACGCGACGGCCGGCGGCTCGCTCGCCCTCCGGATCGCACCTGGCCCCGGGGCTGCGGCGATCGTGGTGACGCGCAGGCTTCGCCGGCTGATGAGCAAGGGCGTGGAATAGGGGGCTCGCGTCCGGCCGCCGGGCCGCCTCCGTGCCCCGACCCGTTCTGAAGGAGGTCCTGCCGTTCGAGCTGCTTGTTTCCTCTCCGGGACGGTTGCTCACCGCGGATCGACGAGCCTGAACTCCTCGTCGCCGGGGCGAGACCGGCGTAAGCGGCGAGGTGGGCGGCGGACGGGAGCTCGCTGCCGTCGCCGACGTCGATGAGGATCCTGGCTCCGGACCTGACGCCGATCCCCGGCATGGACGTCCGGACCTTGGAACGAGAGTGGTTCGCCAGCAGTTCCTGCTTCCCTCGTCGTCAGGCGGGGCGGCACGCAGCATGGGTTGCGTGCCGCCCCGCCCGTCCTAGGGGTCAGCTCGCCGAGGTGACCTTCACCGGCTCGGTGCCGGTTTCGCTGTGCCGGTCGGCCCAGTTCTCCAGCGCCGTGCGGCAGGCGTGGTCCAGGTGGTGCAGTCCAGTCAGGTGAAGCTCGACCGGTCGGTCCTGCGGTAGCGCCTCCAGCGTGTCGAGGATCTTCGGCAGCCGCAGGAAGGTGGCGTTGCCCGAGAGGTGCGCCTGGACGGGGCCGGCGCCCTTGTCGATGACCTCGAGTTTGATGTGCGAGGCCTCCCAGGCGGTCTTGGCCACCGACAGCGCCAGACCGATCAGTACGCCCTCGAACATGTTGACCGCGACGATCGCCACGGCCGTGACCACCAGGATCAGCGCCTCACCGCGGTGCTCCCGCCACAGCGGCACGATCTGCCGGAAGGGGATGAGCTTCCAGCCCGCGTGGACGAGGATGCCGGCGAGGGCGGGAAGCGGGATCAGCGCGAGGGCGGACGGCAGCAGTGCCGCGAACAGCAGTAGCCACACGCCGTGCAGCACGCGGGACGCCTTGGTCTTCGCGCCCGCCTGGACGTTGGCCGAGCTGCGCACGATCACGGCGGTCATCGGCAGCGCGCCGAGCAGCCCGCACACGGCATTGCCCGCGCCCTGCGACATGAGCTCCTTGTCGTACGCGGTGCGCGGCCCGTCGTGCAGCCGGTCCACGGCCGCCGCGCTGAACAGGCTCTCGGCGGAGGCGATCAGCGCGAACGCGAGGATGGTGCCGAAGATGGCCGGGTCGGCCAACTCGCCGAAGGCGTCGGCCCCGGGCGGCTGGATCGCGCCGAGGAGTCCCTGCACCTCGACCGTGGCGACCGGCAGGCCGAACGCCAGCGAGGCGAGCGTGGCCAGCGCGACCGCCGCGAGCGCGCCCGGCACCGCCCGGACCCGCTTCGGCATCCGCTTCCACAGCACCATCACGGCGATGGTGCCCGCGCCGACCCCGAGCGAGGCCAGGGCCTCGGCGGTGCCCAGGGCCCGGACGAGCGCCTCCGGCAACCCTACGATCTTGTCGATGCCGGACGCCGGGGCCCGCAGGCCTGCCGCCGCGTACAGCTGGCCCGCGATGATCACGAGTCCGATGCCGGCGAGCATGCCCTCGACCACCGAGACCGAGATGGCCCTGAACCAGCGGCCCAGCTTCCATGCGCCCATGGCGAGCTGGAGCAGCCCGGCGGCCAGCACGATGACGCCGAGCGCGGGTAGCCCGAACTCGCGGACGGCCTCGAAGACCAGGACGGTCAGACCCGCGGCCGGCCCGGACACCTGCAGGCTGCTGCCGGGCATCAGTCCCGTGACGATGCCGCCCACGATGCCGGTGACCAGGCCGAGCTCTGCCGGGACGCCGGAGGCGACGGCCACGCCGACGCACAGCGGCAGCGCGACCAGGAAGACGACGAGGGAGGCGGCGAAGTCCTGCCTGAGGTAAGGGAACTTGATCGTCGCAGTCATGGCGCCGCTCACAGGGACGCGAAGGTGTCGGTGTCCGCACGGTGTTCGCGTACGGCCCCGGTGTGCACCTCGTAGTACCAGCCGCGCACCCGCAGCCGTCCCTCGGCCAACCCCTTTTCCACACAGGGGTAGGAGCGCAGACGGAGCAGCTGGGCGAGCACGTGGTGCTGCACGGCCGCGGCGACCGTCGGGTCCCCCGGGTCGGCCGACGCCGGCTTGTCCGCGGCATGCCCGAGCCAGTCGCGGACGGCGGGCACGGCGTCGAGGTCGTCGCCGCGCACCAGCGCGCCGACGGCACCGCAGTGGGAGTGGCCGCATACGACGATGTCCGAGACGCCGAGCACCTGCACGGCGTACTCGATGGTGGCGGCCTCCGAGGTGGGGTGCTCGGAGGCGTACGGGGGGACGATGTTGCCTGCGGTGCGCAGCTCGAAGAGCTCGCCGGGGCGGGCGCCCGTGATCAGTGCCGGCACGACCCGGGAGTCCGAGCAGGTGATGAAGAGCACCTGCGGGGACTGGCCCTCGGCGAGCCTGGCGAACTCCTCAGGGCGCTGTCCGAACGTGCGGGCGTTGTCGATGAGGGGCTGCATATGTGGTGATTCCTCCTGGCGCGCCGTGGGGGCGCGTCGGACGGGCAGGACAGAGGTGGGGGGTGGGACTGCTCCGCTGTCAGCAGCGGAAGACGTGGAGTGCAGCCGGGCAGTGGGCTGTCGGACTCGAGAAGCTGGGGTGCCCGGCGCCGAGCGTGACCGGTTCCTCCGCGGCGGCCGGATCCTGCGCCACCAGCAGGTGGCGTTCGGACGGCTGCGGCGCGGAGTCGGCGGCGCGGTGCTGGTCGAGGGTGCTCAGGGGGCAGGCCGGGCCGCCGACGTAGCCGACGTCGGGACAGGTGACGGCCTCGTCGCGCGGCGTCTTCCCAGAGGGCTTGATTCCGGACTGGGCTTTGGCCTCAGCATGACGGGCCGCGTGCGCCGGTGCGAACGGTGTCGCGGGCGTCAAGAACGGGAGGGCGAGCAGGACGGCAGCGAGGACTGCAAGCACGGTCTGGGCCGTCTTACCTCGGAACATTCGCTCCCTCCAGACAGCTCACACTTCTTGCGAGCGCCAAAGTTTGGTCAACGACTGGTCAAGAAACACGTTATCCGGGCGGAGCTGTTTGCAGGGTTAACGCAACGTTTCGTGCCGGAGAGAGCCCGAAATTGGAGGCCGGGGTGGCCTGAACTGGCTCTTGACCTGGGAGCACTGGAGCGGTAATTGAGGCTCCGTTTCCTGTCCCCGCACCTGATGGGCTGTGCACCCGGCACACGTGGCGTCGGCCGTCGTGGGTGAAGCCAGTGCCGTATCAGAAGCAGTCCGCGGTGTGCGGGCTGCCCGCGCTCGCCCCGCAGCCGTCCGACCGGGCGGTGTCGGAGTCGGCGGGCTCCCCGACGTCGGTATGCCTCGGCGCCTACGGACACGTAAAAGGCGATCGTCGGCCAGGACATCGTGGACCGCGCGTGAGCGATGCGTGAGAGGGCCTTCCTCGGTGCGCGGACCCGCACCAGCTCCCGCGCGCCTTCAGGATCCTGCCGGAGTTCTGAAGGCGCGGGAGAATGAAGGCATCATCCTGGCGCGTGCCGAAGGCGGTGGGGTCGAAATGACGCTTCCCCTGGTCGTGGGCGTGGACGGATCAGAGGCCGGCCTCTGGGCGGCAGACTGGGCCACGGACGAGGCGGCCCTGCACGGCCTGGAGCTGCGCATCGTGCACGCCTCCCTGTGGGAACGCTACGAAGGCCCCGTCTTCACGCACTCCGACGAGGTTCCGGCCGAGCGCGCCCTCGCACAGGACATCGTGGGCCGCGCCGCCGAACGGGCCTGGCAGCGCAACCCCGGCGTGAAGATCACGGTCGACATCATCCCCGACGACGCCGAGGCGGCCCTGTTGCGGGAGGCACGCCGCGCCGCCGCCGTCGTGACCGGATGCCGGGGCAGAGGACCGATCACGGGCGCGCTACTGGGCTCGGTCAGCCGCTCCCTGGCGACACACGCCTCCAGCCCGGTGGTCGTGGTACGTGGCACCCCGCACAACCGGCAAGGAGCCAATGGCCGCATCGTGCTCGGCGTGGGCGATGCCGCGTCCAGCACGGCGGCGATACGGTTCGCGTTCCGCGAGGCCGAAGCACGGCGCTGCGCGCTGGACGCCGTACGCGCCTGGCGTCGCCCCGCCCACAAACCCCTGGCGCATCCGCTGCTCGCCGGCGACGCCGCCCACCACTACGAGGATCAGACACCGGCCCTGCTCGACGATGCCCTGCGCGCCGCGGAGCAGGAACACCCTCACGTCCTGACGCACCGCGTCACCGCCGAGGGCCCGGCCCACCACGTCCTGCTCACGCACTCGGCCACGGCCGACCTACTCGTCCTCGGCGCCCCTCGACGCCACCCGCCTTTCGCACTGCCCCTCGGTCGTGTGGCGCACGCCGCGCGCTCCAGCATGCCGACTGCCCTGTCGCTGTGGTGCCGCAACGCGCGGCGCCCTGAAGCAGCCCAATAGCCGGTCTTGCATGGGCCGTAGCGTTCGGGCAGGTCACGCCGAGTGATCCCGGTGCGGATCTTGTGGACCGTGCCGTTGACGACCAGCCGAGTCGCCGACGCGAGGCCGGCCGCCACTCGCCCGCCCAGGACCATGCCGACTTCGGCGAGGGGCGCGTCCCAGTCGACCACGGCGACTTTCGGCCCACGTGGCGTACGTATAGCTGTGCGGGTGGTCGCCGACGCCGGTCTCCCGTACCGCGATGACCGGCCCGGCCGGGGCGTTCTGCATCCCGCTGCAGGCAGGCGGCATTCCACCGTCCGCCGGTACGTCGGCTGATCGGACGGTGATCCGACACGCGTTCCGAGGACGGTGACGCCCCGGTCAGAACGGCGGATCCCCGCTCCCGTCGATGACCAGCAGCCCGTCATCGACGCTGCGGCGGCTCACGACGAAGTCACCGACACGGCCGTCCGGCATCCGCAGGTGGCGCTCGGCCGCATGCGTCACGACGTCGGCAACCTCTACGTCGCTGACCTCGAGCTCGCCATTCCAGTCGGCCGCACCCTCGACCCATGCCTCGGTCGGGCCGAACGCCGCCACGTGATGCTGCTCCACCCACGAACGCAATTCGGCTCTCGCCGGATACTCGGTGCCGTCCGCGATCACCGTGACGTCGCCTCGGTAGACGTCCATACACCCAGTGTGCTCCAGCGCCCGCCACCCACGCCTCACGCAGCCCGGGTACCCGGTGGCCGTACGGCCTCATTCGGGTCGGCGGGGGTTGCGCCCTGCCCACTCGAGGTGCCGGCCAGGGGTGACGGCCCGGGAGTTCTTGAGTCGGTTGATCGTCCGCTCGACCTCGTCGCGGCGTTTGTAGATCTCGGTGTCGAAGCCGATGGGTGGGCCGCCCTTGCTGCCGCGTCGTTTGCGGTTGGCCCGCTGGTCCTTCGGGCGGGGATGGTGTGCTTGATCTGGCGTCGTGGATCTCGGTGCCGTCGATGATTCCGGTCTTCTCGTTCTTGCCGAGGTGGTCGATCACCTCGGTGAGTGTGCGGAGCCGAAGGCCAGGAGCGATGGTGCAGCTCTGCTGGGCCAGCAGCGGCCGTACTTCATTGATCGCACGCGTGATGGTGGAACGGTCCACGTCGGACCAGCGGCGCCGTGTCGGAGGTGAACCAGCGTGGCCAGGAGCCGGTCGGCAAAGACGAGCTTGTGTTGGCACCAGCACCGACAGCTCGCCGACGTGGTCGCGAAGCGAGTGCCGCCTGGTGCCGTTCCTGCCACGACGGGCCGATCAACCCTACGAGTTCGGCGATCACCTCAGGGTCCGGTCCGGTGATCTGTCGACTTCGGATGATCGCTGCACGCGTCCGGTTCGCCACCACACAGACCATGATCGATGATCAAGGTCTCGACGTACCACCGCCCAGCTTCGCCCCAGTCAGGTGACTCGACCGTGGCATGCCCCGCTCGAAGGAGGACGCCATGCCTGAGTCGGACTCACACGAGACACCGCTGGAGCAGGTGACCGGGGAGAAGGACGTCCATCCGGAGGAGGAGCGCACTCGAGGTGCGGCTCCCGAGCCGGAAGACACATCCCTGGAGGCGAACGAGCAGGAACCCCCGGACAGCAGCCCTGGACCGAACGCCCCGTAACTGGAGCCCAAGACCGGCTACGGCGTGTCGCCCGGTCACCGGCCCGGCCGGTCGGGAGGTGGGAGATCGCGCCACGACGAGTTCATGGGTGTGGAGCAGCGCGGTGCCTAGTGCCGTGACCGGGAAGGTTCGCCGGGTTGCTGCTCGCGGGTCGCCCCGGCATCGGTCCTCCGTCTGGTGGAAGCCCGCGCGCGGGCCGAGGCCCGGACGTGGTCGGCTGAGGGCAGCATCACGTGGTGACGGCTTGGCCTCGCTCAACGACGGCCATCCAATGTGGGCGCGTCCTGGCACGGCGAAAGGAGCGGACATGACCAGCCACACAGTGCGGGATCGGCTGTTCATTGGCGGGGACATGGTCACGCCTGCCTCGGAAGACGTGATCGAGGTCATCTCTCCGGTCACGGAGGAGCAGGTCGGTACCGCTCCCTCATCGACGCCTGCCGATATCGACCGAGCAGTACGCGCGGCGCGCGCCGCCTTCGACGATGGCCCCTGGCCCCGTATGTCTCCACAGGAGCGCGCCGACGCGCTGGGTCCGTTCGCCGAGTACCTGCGCGCACGTGTCCCCGAGATCGCACAACTCATCACCACAGAGATGGGCTCACCGATCAGCTTCTCGAACCAACTCCAGGCACCGGTTCCCGTGATGGTCCTGGACTACTTCAGGGAACTTGCCGCGACGTTCCCCTTCGAGCAGGACCGAGCAGGTCTCAGCGGTCCCGCGCGCATCCTTCGGGAGCCGGTGGGCGTCGTAGGGCAGATCGTGCCGTGGAACGCGCCGCTCATCCTGACGATGGTGAATCTTGCTCCCGCCCTGATCGCCGGCTGCACCGTCGTGCTGAAGCCCGCCCCGGAGACCCCGCTGGACGCGTACCTGCTCGCCGACGCTGCCATGGAGGCGGGTCTGCCTCCAGGTGTCCTCAACATCGTGCCTGCCGACCGGGAGAACAGTGAGGCGCTCGTGCGGCACCCACTGGTTGACAAGATCAGCTTCACGGGGAGTTCCGCCGTAGGGCGGCGGATCGGTGCGCTGTGCGGCGAGCAGTTCAAGCGCGTCACCCTCGAGTGCGGCGGGAAGTCGCCCGCCATCATCCTCGAGGACGCCGACATCGACAGCGTCGTGCCCGCCCTCATGCCGTACGCGATCATGATGTCCGGCCAGCACTGCCTGGCGCAGACCCGGATCCTCGCTCATCGCAGCCGCTACCAGCAGGTTGTGGATGCGATCTCGCAATCAGCTGCTGCGCTGAGGGTCGGCGATCCGGATGACCCCTCGACCGAGGTCGGCCCCCTGGTGGCCGAGCGCCAGCGGCGGCGGGTCGAGGACTACATCGCCGGCGGGCGGAAGGACGGCGCGACGATCACGGTCGGCGGCGGCCGTCCCGCGCGCCAGCCGAAGGGTTGGTACGTCGAACCGACGATCTTCGCAGACGTCGACAGCTCCATGCGCATCGCGCAGGAGGAGATCTTTGGCCCTGTGCTCGTCGTGATCCCGTTCGACGACGACAACGACGCGGTCCGTATCGCGAACGACTCGAAGTACGGCCTGTCGGGAAGCGTCTGGACCAACGACCTGGAGCGGGCCATGCGCATCGCTCGCCAGGTGCGCACGGGGACCTTGACGCTGAACGGGTACCGGATCGAGTTCGCCGCCCCGTTCGGCGGATACAAGGAATCCGGGATCGGCCGCGAGTTCGGGCCCGAGGGCCTCAGCTCGTTCCTGGAGTACAAGACGATCAATTTGCCGGGCGCTCCAGTGCTGTGACCGGGAAAGGTCCGGCGGTCAGGTCGCGGCCGGGACCGCTCTGCCACCCCAGCGGATGGCTTTCTCGCTGCGGATGCGGGCTCGTTCGCGTCGTTGTGCGGCCAGGATGTCGGGGTGGCGGGCGTTGTTGTCGCGCCGGTGCAGGTAGGCGTGCAGGGCCCGGGTTTGGCTACCTCGCCGCACGACCTGCTGCAGTCCCCCCCACCCGACCAGAAGTGAGTTCACATCCAACCGGCTCAAGAGCCACCAACACCACCCCGGCGAACGTTCCCGGTCACAGCACTAGGCGACCAGAGCGAGGCCGCAGTGTTGGCAGTTCTCGCTCAGCGTCTTGCCCCTGCGAGGCCGATGCGTTGGCCTCTGAGCTGCCCGCCCGGCTGGCCGAGACGCTGCACGCAGCGCGCGATCAGCAGGCCGAGCCCTTCGGCAGCGAAGAGTTCTCCCGCCGGATCGTCCAGCGGACGGGTCGGAACCCGCACACGCCTCAAATCCATGCACGTGCCGTGCTGACCACCGTCGCCGAGGCAGTGTCCACGGACGAACTGCAGCACTTCTTCGATCAGATACCGCACGATTTCGCCGCGCTGTGCAGCCAGACGGCCGCAGATGGCTGAACGCGTCGAGTACGTGACGCTGCGTCTCCTTGCTGCCGCGTGCGCACGGCGGAAGCAACGCTGCATCATCGCTTGGGACGTCACTGACTCCGAGTTACTTTTTCCATGAGTCCGCTGTATGCGAGTTGGAGCGCATCAGCGCCGGCCACGGACGCCATGACGGCCGTGGCGGCCCGAGTCGCCCGGGGCCACAGGCAGCGCCCCGCAGTCAAGGTGGTGCTCACCCAAAGGCTCATGCAGAACGGGCAGGTCAGAAGCTCACCCACCGTGTGCCTCAGTCCATGGCGCGGTCGCTCGCTGACCTCGGCCGGCCCCTGCGGGCCCTCGTAGGTGGTGAAGGGCGTCCGCAGCGGGCTGGTCACAGCACCTTTCGTCAGGAGGCGGCTGATCCGGAAGGTGGCGATCGCGGCGAGGACGATGTCCAGTGCATCGTGCCGCTCCGGCGGCCGACCGTAGCGTTGGATCAGGGCCGTCCATCCCGCGGCGTAGGTGGCGTAACCCGCCATCGCCATCGCGTAACCGCCCATCGGCCGCTCGTCGGCTTCTCCGTCGGCCGTTCGTACATCCTGTTGCTCGCCCACCGGCACCCCTCTCGTCGTCCGGTGCGGGTGCCCCTCTGTGGCAACCGTCAACCCAGCACCACACTCCTATTGAATGTGTGGCAGTCGATTGGGGGCGGCTGGTGAACGGGTGCATCGTGCGGCTGGTACGGCGACGACTCGCTCCGACGGCCGGCGGGAGCCGCGCCTCGGCCACTTCCAGCGGCGAGTAGCGCCCCCAACTGGCGCGCGCCGCCGGCCTCGCTGAACGAAGGCGACGGGCAGTTCGACAGCGTGAGCACCCGGCTGAAGTCGTCGGTCACCGAACACGTCAGGGACGAAGAAGACCGCCTTTTCCGTTACTGGCCGAGGTGTGCCCGGCGGAGACGCTCGACGAGCTGGGTGAAAAGGTACGCCGGGCCAAGGAGACCGCGCCGACCCGTCCGCACCCCCTCCGCCACGACCTCCGGTCGCTCAACAAGATCCTCGCGCCGGGAACTGGGATGGTCGGCCGGGTCCGCGACGTGATGGCCGGGCGTGGCACGAGAGCTGACAACGCGCCCGGCCACGCTCTCGGGCCCAGGTCGGATGCCTGCGAGAACGGGCATCGCGCCCAGCGCACTCGGGGTCCTGCAGCGGGCGAGCTCCGACCCACTGGTTCCGCGCTCGAGCGAGCGATTTGCGGTTTGAACCGGTCGTGTGAGGAAACCCGGTCGGTGTGTCGCGGTGCCCGCCTCCGGTCGTGAGGAGCACGGGGAAGGCGCCACATCGGCGCGAGACGCCGACTGTGCCATGACACCGCGACACACGATCGGCACTGCGCTTTGCGTAACCGGTCTGCGTAGGGAGCCACCCCGATGCTTCGATGCGGGTGATCACGCAGCAGGCGAGCTTCAGCAACGCTTCGCAGATGTCGTCACGGATCCCAGCGGATCTGCAGCCGAGGGAAGCCGTAAATTCAGCATCCGTGCGCTCTAGACCCAGCGCATGGTGCCGAGCCCGGAACCGTGGCACACCGCGTCGGGCGATGACCGGTTTGATTCCGCGCTTCCACAGCAGACGGCGGTACTTGTCGTAGTCGTAGCCGTAGCCGCGGTCGGCGAACAGCTGCCGCGGCCGGTGGCGGGGCCGGCGGGGTACCGTGCGCCGCCGCGCTCATGGACCGTACGACGCCGTCCGTGGGGCCATGGGCAAAGGCTGAAAGCGAGTCGGCGGCCCGGGCCCCCAGGCTCGAGCGCACCACAAGAAGGGAACGTGCAGTGATTGACGAAGCTGTCGTGCAGGAACTGTTGGATGCTACCGAGGACGACGCCGCCCTGGTCCTGCTGGAAGGGAGGGCGCAGGTGGTCGACCGGACCGCGCTCGACAACGCCGCCTTTCACGGCGCAGCAGTGCTTCTGTCGCGAGCGGAGCTCATGGACCGGCTAGGCACCCCTTCACCCGCCCGGGAGGATGTGGCGCGGGTGACAGCGTCGTTGCGCGACGCCGTGGGCAAGCTCGGCGCATGAGCGCTGGATGCCGGCGGACAACCAGCCGGGCAAAGCGGACGTCGCGGTTTCGCTGTTACACGGCTGCGGGCGCGGCGCGACGGCGGCGGGCGTAGGCGCGGCCAGTGCCGGCGTACCACTGAACGGCGAGCACGGTGGCGAGTCCGATCTCGACAAGATCGCCGCCGTAGTACATCAGCATGGCGCCGGTGCGCAGGTCGGAGGGGGCGAAGTGGGTGCCTGGCGGGGGAGTTGCGTACAGGGACTTGGCCAGTACGGCGTGGGCCGCTCCCGCGATCAGAAGCGTGAAACCTCGCCCGGCGAGGCTCCAGGAACGGCGCATGGGGTCGAGCCGGCAGACCGCGAACGTGAACAGCAGACCGGCGACCACGACGTGCGTGTGCACCGCGGCGTGCAGCAGCAGGTGCTCGTGGCCGGCGGCCAGCAGCTCGGTGCGGTAGAGCACCCATAGACCGCCTATGTCCAGCACGGCGGCTGTGGGCGGAAGGAGCAGCCGGACCACTGGCCGGGAGTGCGCCACGGCCACCAGTGCACGCCGGGCGCTGCCGGGAGGCAGGACCCGTAGCGCGAGAGTGAGGGGTCGGGCGAGGGCAAGCAGCAGCGGCGCGACCATGGCGACGATCAGGTGCTGGGCCATGTGGGCCGTGAACGGGTCGCCGGCAAGGGGGACCATCAGCACGTACGCGATGGCCGTTCCGCCCAGGGTGAAAGCCGCGTCGCGGGCCCACGGCCACCTGTCACCGCGCCGGCGCAGCCGGGCGGCGGCCGTCAGGTACGCCGCTACGGCCACCAGAGTGACCGCGGCGGTCGCCGTCTCGACAGGCCCCGCGATGCCGGTGTGGTGAATGCCGGTGGGTGTCACCGTTCGGCCGGCCCCCTACGTCGGTGGCGGGCCGCGCGGACCGCCAGCGCCGCACCAATGGCGAGCAGCAGCAGAGCCGCTGCGTTCCATGCGATGTCGTAGGGGAGGATTTCGACGCCGTAGCGGATTTGGTGCAGACGCAGCAGCTTGTGGTCCACGATCCCGTCGAACAGCTGGAATCCCCCGAGCCCCAGGAAAAACCCCGCCCAGGCATGCTGCCGGACGAGCGAGCGGCGGCGGCACAGATCGGCGAAAAGGAAGAGCCCGGCCACGAGCCCCAGTAACTCGGCCGTGTGCAGCAGGCCGTCGGAGAGAAGACCCACGGACGAGGTGGAACGATCGTAGAAGTGGTGCCATCCCAGGATCTGATGGAAGACGATCTCGTCCACCGCGGCCATGACTGCAGCGCCGATCAGCGCACACACTGCCATCGACCGTCCCGGCTGTGGCTCGGACGCCGCTCGCGGCGATTCACTCATCACCCCATATCTCTTCCCAGGCCGCGCCTGGTCTGCAGCCCCCTACCCGGGGGATGGGAGGGCTCCTTCGTCACGTCTGTGTCGTCGCCGAGGTGAAATGGCAGGTATGACGGCTGAGCAGACGGCAGATCCCCGCGAACCTACGTTGGTGTTCGCTGACGTCGTTTCAAGGCCCTCAGGAACTTTCGGGCCGTCGCCACGAGGTTCGACAAGCGCGCCCATGTCTTCCATGGCACCGTCCCTGTTGCCTCGGTCCGACTCGGGCCCCGCACATGACCCGCCGGACGGCCCCCTAGAGCATGGTGAGTGCCTGCATGGCATCGCGTTCGATGCGCGAGAGCTCGTGGAGGATGGAGCCGGCCTGCATGAGGTTCTTGGCGTCGCCGGATTCGCCGGCTGCCGTGATGAGTGCGGCTACCTGTGTCCAGAGGGTGGCGGCCTCGGTGTACAGGCTGTGGCCGGTGCGCAGGTGGCTGTTGTCGACCAGTTGCGCGCACTCGGCGAGGAAGTCCCGGTAGAGATTGCGGAACAGGGCGCCGCCGGTGCCGGCCCTCTCCATGAGGACGGCGGCCCGTGGCAGGTCTTCCTGCGGATTGTCGCTGCGCTGCAGCCACGTCGGCACTTGCTTGGCGGTCTTCTCGATGCCCCGGTGGCCCAGGTTCGCGATGGGCGGGTTCAGGAAGGCCTCGGCGCAGGTCTTGATCGCGGGGATGATCCGGTCCTGCGGTGACGTCAGTTCGCCGGCCGCTGTGATGGTGAAGGAGCGGTGCTTGGCGGTCATGGGGCCGCGCTCGGCCCTGGCCCTGGCCAGGGCGGCGAGGCTGGTCGAGACGGCTCCGCCCTGCGGGGCGGTGTCCACCAGGTAGGCGTCCTGTTCGTCGTAGCCGTACATGGCCACGACGTGCCCGCCGAAGTGCACCTTGGTGCTGAAGTAGTCCAGGTGGTAGCTGTCGAGCTGAAGGCCGACCGGCCGACCGGCGTCGATGTGCGCCGCCACGTTCTGCCATGCCTTGCGGGGGGAGGTGGTCTCCCCGACCAGCAGCTCGAGCCCGAGTACGGCGGCCAGGTTCCTGGTGAGCTCGAACGGCTTCACCCGACCTCCCAGGAAGGGAAAGCCCATGCCTTTGCTGTCCCAGTAGATGAAGGACAGCCCGGAGCCGAGCCCGAACAGCATGGGCTCGGACAAGTCGAGTCCCTCGTGCCGCAGCAGCACGCCCAGCGCTGTCGTCTCGCAGTGCTGCATTCCGCGGACCTCGATGTCTTTCACCATGGTCATGCCGCTCATTCTCCCCCTTCACCAGACGACGACACCGCAGATGGCGTGCCAGACCACCGCCTCCCAGGCCTTATCCGGCCTGCACTACGTTGTTGTCCGGTTCGACCTGTGACGCAGGGCGAGCACCGACAGAAACAACGTCTCAGACCGAGGCAGGGCGCGGGCGGCCTGCCACCTGGGCTCGGCCTGACGCAGCTGTGTCAGTTGGCCGGGGCTTGGTAGAGGCCGCGGCCGGCGCGGTGGGCGCGGGAGGTGGCGACGAGGCGGTCGAGGGTGCTGCGTACGGTGTTGATGTTGCCCGTGGTGTCGTCACGGCCGAGGGCTTGAGCGACGTCGCGGGCACGCAGCGGGGTGTCGGGGCGGCCGGCCAGCACGGCGATGACCTGGTCGGTGAGCCCGCCGGCGTCCTGGGTCGCGGCTTCGACCGGCGCCGTCTCCTGGGCCGTCTTGGCCGGGGTTGCCTTGCCGCCGGTGGCCTTCTTCGTCCGGCGGCGCTTGGGCGCCGGCTCGTCGGCCGCCTTGGGAGCGGCCTTCCTGCGCGGAGCCGCCGCAGCCTTGCTCGGCGAGCGGCGCGGGCTCCTTGTCTTCTTCTGTGCAGGCACGGCGGTGTCGTTCGGCGGCAGAGCCTCGTCGACCGGTGCCGGTGCCGGTGCCGGTTCGGGTGTCGGGTCGTTGGCCGGTTCGGTCGGTGCTTCCACGGCTGTGTCGGTGGGCGCCGGGACTTCGGTTCGCGGCTGGGGGAGCGTGGTGCCGGCCAAGGCGTTGAGCGCGGTCAGGGCACCGCGCACGGACTCCAGCCGCTCGGTCACCTGCTCCAGTTCCTTCTGCAGCCCCTGTTGGTGCTCTTCCAGTTGGGGAAGTTCGGCCTGGAGCATGGCGGTTGTGGTGGCGATGCTGTGGTCACTGGTCATGATTCGCTCCCTGCGGGGTGGGGCTGTCACTGACAGACGTTGTGGTTGTTGTGATGCAGGGTACGTCCGATGCGGTGATTCATGGCACCGGGCTGTTGGGCGGCCACAGTCGCGCGCAGCCTCGAGGACCTGACCGTGTTGCCGTATCCGGTTGAACGATCGCGTCGCTCGAGTGTGCCGACCACCGGCGTGACCTCGGCCTGGCTGCCATCGGGTTGATACTCCCGCCCCACCGCCGGCGGCGGAAGCCAACAGTCCGCACCGCCGGGGCTCGGTGGCGCCGGCCGCGGAACAGGACCGGTACACGTACCTTGCGCGTGTCGGTGCCGCCGAATCGAACCGGCCCGGCCGGTGTCCCTTCCCACCGCGACCGGTTCGATTCGGAGAAGCCGACGAGCCGACGAACCACATCGCCCCGGCGCTCCACGACGAGTTCCAGGAGGCGCTGCCCCAGTATCGCGGCGTGATCGTCCTCGTAACCCACGACCGGCTGTTGGGGGAGGCCCGGGCGATCGGATCAACCTCGCGAGCCGCCCGGCCTGACAGGCTGCGGCCGGGCGGCCCAAGCTCTGGACTTGCTCAAGTCCGGTTGGGCCGCCGGTCGCCGGGGGCATCGTTGCCGCACACGCGACGCGACACGCACGCGTGCCGGAGACACACGGGGGACGACATGACCGACTTCCTGACCATCGCGGGCTTCGCCGTGATCGTGATCCTGCTCGTCGGGACGGCTGGGAAGAAGAAGACGAAGGGCCGGGGCGGCCGTCGGGGCGGAGGGGACGGCGGCGGCTACGGCTGCGGCGGCGGCTTCTCCTGCGGCGGCGGTTCCTCCTGCGGCGGTGGGGGCGGCGGCGATTAGGCCGCCCCGGTCGGGACCGGGCCTGGCCTGGGCAGGCCGGAGCGCAGGGCCTGTGAGGCCCGCTCCGTCTGCCGCCTCGACCGGGACGAGCACACGGCACAGCCACGTTCCTCGAACACCGCCCCGCCGCCCACGTCCTGTGCCACAGTGCGTCGGGGAGTCGTCACGACCGATGTACAGACGCTGGGGGAGCGGTGGGGGCACGCAGACTGCTGTCGTTTGCGGACGCGCTGGTGCTGTTGGGCGGCGACCCGCCCGCCGTTGCCGCGCTGGACCGGGCGCTCGGCGGAGCGCTGAACGTCGCGACCGGCGGCGTCGGCGACGGCTTGCTGCGGATCGCCGACGCCCGCGGCAGCGTCCTGGGACTCGGCCGTGACGCCGTACGCGGCGTGGGACAGCGCCTGGGCCGGGTCGACGGCCGCGCCCGGCGGACCGAGTTGCTGCACGCCGCCCACACGGTGATCGTGGTCCTCGCCTGGTTCCAGGCCCTGGAGGGACTGCGGCTCCCCGTCCGCATCGATGAGCTGGAGCTGACCCGCCGCGAACAGCTCGCCCTCGCCGGAGCACCGCAACCGGCAGGCAGCGGCGCCGCGTTCGTCCGCTCGCTGGCCGCGACAGACTTACCGCACCCCGCGCCCCACCGCCCCTTCGAAGCGGTGACCGACGAACTGGCGGTCTGGTACGAGGGTCTGTCGGCGCGCTTCCTCGACTTCGCCGAAGGCCTTCACGTCTGGAGTGCCCAACCGGAATCCGCACGCGCCGAGGCCCGGCGGGCCCTGCACGCCGAGCTGCCCCGTGAAGCGGTCCGGCAGTACGAGAGCCTGTATGCCCAGCTGGCCCAGCAGGCACCGGAGTTCGGCTTCTGGACGGCCCAGGTGGAACACCAGGCCACCCGGGCGGAGGTGCGCCGGTCCCTGGCCGGCGTGGCCGACCTGCTGGCGGACCTGGCGCGGACCGCCCATCCGCCCACGGACGTCGCCGCCGCACTCGCCCGCTCCTACGAGGCCGTCCTGACCCGCCCCGTTCTCGACGCGTCGACCGGGCCCGAAGGCATCCGTGTCCCGACCTTGCGGGAAATGTACCTCGACCCGGACTTCCGGGTCCGCGAGGTCGCCGGTCACAGCGGACCGGCCACCGAGTCCTGGTGGGAGGAGGCCACGGTGCGCCACGACCTGACCTCCTACCTCGCCGGAGCCCTCACCTCCGCCGGGCTGGCCGAGACGCCCCTCCTGGTGCTCGGGCAGCCGGGCGCGGGCAAGTCCGTCCTCACCCGCGTCCTGGCCGCCCGGCTCCCTTCCGCCGGCTTCCTGCCCGTCCGCGTACCGCTGCGGGACGTCCACGCCGAGGACGACCTCCAGGACCAGATCGAGCAGGCCGTACGCAGCGCAACCGGGGAGAGGGCGTCCTGGCCCGAGCTGGTCCGGTCGGCCGGGACCGCCGTGCCCGTCCTGCTGCTCGACGGATTCGACGAACTGCTGCAGACCACCGGAGTCCACCACAGCGACTTCCTCTCCCGCGTCGCCCGCTTCCAGCAGCGTGAGGCGGAACAGGGCCGCCCCGTCCGGGCCCTCGTCACCAGCCGCATCGCCGTGGCCGACCGCGCCCGCTACCCGGAGGGCCTCGTCGCCCTGCGCCTGGAGCCCTTCCGCCCCGAGCAGATCCGCCGCTGGCTCGCCCTGTGGAACGAGGCGAACGCAGGCAGCTTCGCCGCCCGCGGCCTGCGACCGCTGTCCTGGGCAGCCGTCGCCCGCCACCAGGCACTCGCCGAGCAGCCTTTGCTGCTGACCATGCTGGCGCTGTACGACGCCGCCGACAACGCCCTGCGCCGCGACAGCGACGGCCCTCTCGACGAGGCCGAGCTGTACGAGGAACTGCTCACCTCCTTCGCCCGCCGCGAGACCGACAAGACCGGCCCCGCGCCCGCCGCCGCACCGGACGAGGAAGCGCGTGCCCGCGCCGAGCGGGAACTGCAACGCCTGTCCCTGGTCGCCTTCGCCCTGCACAACCGCCGCCGCCAGTGGGTCTCCGCCACCGAACTCGACGAAGACCTCACAGCGCTCCTTGGCCGGCCCACCGCCGACGCATCCGGGCTCCGCACCCCGCTCGGCGCCGCCGAAATCGCCCTCGGCCGCTTCTTCTTCGTCCAGCGCGCCCAGTCCGTGCGCGACGGCCGCGTGCTGGCCACGTACGAGTTCCTGCACGCCACCTTCGGCGAGTACCTGGTCGTCCGCCTCGCCCTGCACGTCCTCACCGGCATGCTCGCGCAGCGGCCCGCCCTGTCCCTGGCCGAGAGCAGCATCGACGACGACCTCGCGTACACGCTGCTGTCGTACGCCCCGCTGTCCTCGCGGCAAATGCTGCGGTTCGCCGGATCGATGGTGCGCCGGATCCCCGGTGACGAGCGCGACCGGCTGGCGCGTCTCCTCATCCGCGTACTCGAACAGCACGCCGAGCGCACGGTCGAACCCCGGCCCGCCTACCACCCCGGCCGACTGCGTACCTCGGCCCGGCACGGCATCTACGGCGCCAACCTGGTGCTGGTCATCCTGATCCTGAAGGGCCGCACCGCCGCGAGGGAGTTGTTCCCGTACTGGGCGGACCACGCAAGCGCCTGGCACCGGCACGTGCTGCTGTGGCGTTCGTCGTTCGACGAGGAGCAGTGGACGGACTTCGCCCTGTCCGTGTCGACCCGGCGCACCTGGACCGGGACCGGCAGGGAACTGGAGATCGCTCTCAGGGCGGGCGAGCCGTCCCCGCCGGACCCGCTGAACATGAACTGGCTGTACCGCTACCCCCGGGACAACGACGGCCCCGGCTGGTCACGCACCTACTGGGACGAGCTGTGGCACAAGCTCGACGTGTCCGGGGGCACGAACGACTCCGTCGTACGGCACGCCATGGACCCGGTGTTCGCGTGGCTCGGACCGGCCGTCACCACGTTCGTCACCTCACCGGGCGGATCGGCCACCTCCCTGGCGCACGATGTGCTGCGGCTGCTGATCGGCGGCAGCGACGAGCTCCCGCCCGGCGAACCGCACGCGCTGCGCGACCGGGTCCTGCGCGGCCTCGACCGCGTGCCGCCCGAGGTACGCGCACGAGTGCGGCGGCTGCTCGCCGAGCACCTGCAACCGCCCGGCGAGGCCTGAACAGCCCGATGCCCCGGATGCCTCGACGACGGAACAGAGCATGGTGCGGACGGGGGAGCCGCAGCCGGCTGCCCGCCCGCAGCGAACACGGAGCCGACACCCCGCTCTTCGTCGCCTCGTGCACGTTCACCAAGCAGGCCAGAGCCATCGCCGCCCGCCACGACCTGGTCGTCGTCGACTTCGACCTTTTCACCGTCGCCCCCCGACCCACGGAAGGTGAGCTCCTTGTCCGCTGCGCACACCACCAGCACGGCCGGCACAGCCGTGATGATCCTCAACAGCCGCGGTCAGTACCTCCTGCATCTGCGCGATGCGCACAAACCGATCTGCGATGCCGGCACATGGTCTCTGGTCGGCGGGGGCCTCGAGGAGGGCGAGAGCCTCGACGAGGCGATCGCCCGCGAGATCCTCGAAGAGACCGGCCTCGTCCTGCCTGAGGTGACCCCGTACACCACCACCACGGCCCACGGCCCGTACGTCACCGAGGAGAACATCCACCTCTACACGGCCCATTGGGACGGCGACGCCCACGCCCTGCCGGTGTCCGAGGGCATCATGTTCGCCTGGTTCGACCTCTCCACCATGGAGCAGCTCTCCATGTGCCCGTGGGCCCACGAGGCGATCAAGACCCATCACGCCGAGCATCCCACCCCGCCCCTGCCCGGACCACGCCCGGCCGTCGGCCTCGGTGGCGCGGGCGCGGTGAAGAACGTGATCGGCGCGCACCTGTTCCTCGAACGCGACGGGACCACCCTGCTGGGCCTGCGGCACCCGAGTGTGGCGTTCGCCGGCGGCGCCTGGCACGCTCTCGCGGGCCACGTCGAACGGGAAAGCGTGAGCGCGTGTCTGGTCCGCGAGGCGTACGAAGAGGCCGGGCTCGTCATCGACCCGGCCGACCTCACCCTGGTGCACACCGTGCACGTGCTCGACCACGAGCGCGCCGATCCCCGCATCCAGCTGTTCTTCACGGCGTCCCGGTGGGCCGGCGAGCCGGCGGTCCGTGAACCCGACAAGTGCACGGCCTGGACCTGGTGGCCCCTCGACGCCCTGCCGGAGCGAACGGTCGCCTACACCCGTGCCGCGATCGACGGCATCCGCGCCGGCACCGCGTACACCGAACTCGGATGGGGCACCCCCGCCGCCCGGAGGGCATGCTGACATGACCCCTCCCGACGCCCTCAGCACACCCTGCACGTCTCCGTTCGCGCCCACCTGGATCACCGGGATGGTGCGCCGACAGCACGACCGGTAAAGGCCGTCTGGTGACCGGAGCCGGTCGGAGCCTCGGTGCGTCGGCACCGACGGTGCCGGCGGGTCTGCTGTGCGATCCAGCGGCACTCGTCTTCTTGGTGCATCAGGTGTCAAGTGCCGAAGTGCCACGAGTTGTTGTGGCGAGAGCGGGCCGCGGTCGGCGCGGGGAGCGGGGGATCCATCCAGGTCTTGTCCCGAAGGCCTGCATGACCGCAGGATTCAGCAGTGATCCATTCTGGGGAGGGCAAATGATCAAGGGAGGCAACGGCTTCGTTCCGACGGTGCCGCTGCGGCTCGCGGTGCGGAACGGGCTGGATGTCGCGGTCCTGCTTCTGACGGACAAGGGCCGGGTCCGGGGGGACGGGGACATCGTGTTCCACGGTGCGCCGATCCACCCCTCGGGTGCTGTAAGGCTGTTGGGGGAGGAGAGCGGCACGGTGTGGCTGGAGGCCGGCCTCACCGCGATCGAGGATGAGATCGTCCGCGTCCTGGTGGTCGGGTCGGCGGAGGCCGGCGCGCTGCGGGACGTGGACGAACTGTCCGTGGAGGCCTTCGCGCCGGATGGCACGTCGGTCGCGCGGTACGACGTGACGGATGCGGGCGGCGAGACGGCGATGGTGCTCGCGGAGCTGTATCGCCGGGCGGGGGGCTGGAAGTTCCGAGCGGTGGGCCAGGGCTATGTGAACGGCCTCGCCGGCCTGGCGAGGGACCACGGCGTGGACGTGGCGGAAGACGCCCAGGCCCAGGCCCAGGCCCAGGCTCCTGTTCAGTTCCAGCCACCGGCCCCGGCTGCGGCTTCGGGCCCGGTCCCGTTCCATGCCCCAGCCCCGGTCCCGTTCCATGCCCCAGCCCCGGTCCCGGCCCCAGCCCCGGCCCCGGTCCCGGTTCAGCCCCCGGCTCCGGCGCCGGTCTTCGGGGCGCCTTCCGCTCCGACGCCCGCGGCGGTGACTCCACCGTTCCATCCGCAGCCGAGCGGGCCGGACTGGACGTTCGGCGCCGTCTTCGAGCCGTACATGAAGACAGGCCGGGACAATGACGTGATCACGGTGAACGGGCTCCCGCCGGGACCGGTCGTGGTCGACCTCAGCATCCGGGGAGACGGATACACGGGCATGTGGCCCCTCACCCGTTTCAACAAGGAGGGGGACACCCTCGTCAACAGCACGGAGGAGAACTTCCGGGGCAGACTGCTCGCCCAGGTCCCGGGGAACGGGCGTCTGCGTCTGCAGCTGAAGGCGGAAGGCCCCTGGCAGCTCCAGGTACTGCCGCTTGCCGCAGCGACGCGCCTGACGGAGGACGAGCTGGAGTGCCGGGGCCCCGACGTCCTGCTGCACACCGGGGGAACGGCCGATCTCGCCCTTCATTACCGAGGAGACGACAACCTCATCATCAACCTCTACGAACTGGAGGGGCACGACGACCCCACCACCCTGCCCACGGACGAGAACGTCGTCAACGAGATCGGCAAACGGCGGGAGACGGTTCCGCTGCCCGAGGGCCCGGTCATCGTGCACGTGGAGAGGGCGGACGGCCCGTGGCGGGCGCGGCTGAAGCACCTGGAGCCGCACAGCCGGCAGTCGAACGGCGGCCTGTGGAAAGTGACCGATATCGGCAAGGCCAAGGGCCGGCTGCGGCGGGGCACGCACTGACCGTCCCGCCGCTGCCGGACGCTCCGGACGCTCCCATACGCGTAAAGAGCCACCGGTGCCGCGCTCGCTTGCAGGGGGCACACGGGGCAGCGGCGCTTGGCCGCGACCGCCGCCCGAGGTCCGACAGCGCGGCCCGGTCAGCAGCTGACCGCCTGGTGCGGCGAGCTCGCGGGGCCCAGCCTCGCCGCCCGCCTCGAAGGACGGTCCGTATGTGTGCCGCCACGGTTGGCGGGTCGTCAGCAGCAGCCGCCTTCCGCCGCGTCCGCGACCGTTTCGAGACGGCAGAAGCAGGACGCGTTGATCGGTACGTCCGCCATGGCGGACGCCAGCTTCAGTTGCTGGGCAACGATCTGCGCCTCCGCCGTCTTGCCCAGGCGCAGGAGACACTCGTGGAATCCGTGCAGCGCCCATACGTTGCCGGGGTGTTGTGAAGGACGCGGCAGCGTGTCGTCGAGGCCCAGGTCGGCCCGGTAGACGGCCTCCGCCTCTTCCACACGTCCCTGTTCGAGAAGCAGGGCGCCGTACGCGTGCCGGGTGGGCTGCATCCACCCCCACGGCTCGTCGTAGGGAAGGTTGTCGTCGAGTGCGATCGACCGCTCCAGCGCGGCGAACGCGGCGTCGTGGTTACCCTTGCGGTACTCCAGTTCGCCGTCGAGCATCTCCGACGCGATCGCGAGGATGTCGACGCACGTGTTGTTGAACAGCGTGCGTGACCCGGGCACCCGGGAGACGGCCTCACGGAACAGTTCGCGTTCGCTCTCCGCCTCAGGAATCCGGCCGGTCGCCGAGAAGGCGACGCCGCGGGCGTAGTGGAGCATCGCCGTCGTCGCGCAGTACAGCTCCGGGTCGGCGGGCAGTGGCAGTTCCAGGATGTCGGACCAGCGGCCGAAGCGGATGAGTACGTGCACCCGCATGGCGAGGAAGCTTTCCAGCCAGTCGGCCATGGGCGGACTCTGCACCCTCAGCAGCTCTTCCGGGACGGAGGCCTCGAGCTGTGCGGCGGTCTCCAGGGCGGTCGCCGACTGGCCGAGGAACATCGCACCGTAGATCTTGAAGTGGTAGTTGTGCGAGCGGTACAGCGTGTAGAAGTTCATCGCGCCGGCCTGCGCGTAATACTTCTCGTCGGCGGCGATCGCGATGGTGTTGTCCGACACCACACGCCGGTAGTCCCCGCAGAGCACCTCCAGGTGGGTGGGCATGTGCTGCAGATGCCCGGCGTCGGGTACGAGGCCACGGAGCCTGTCCGCGACGGGCAGGGCGGCCTCGGGGGTCGGGGACATCTCCATGAGGTGGACGTACATGTGCAGAAGCCCGGGGTGTGCCTTTCCCGGCCCGGTGTCGATCGCCTGCTCGAGGACCGCCTTCGCCTCCAGCGTGCGGGAGCCTGCCGCCGGCAGCCCGGTCCGCAGGTCCCACAGCTGCCAGGGCGTGAGATTCATCTGTGCGTCGGCATGGAGTGCGGCGACATCGAGGTCGTCGGGAGCGAGTTCGTACACGGCGCGCATGCTGTCGGCGTAGGGCTCGTTCCACACCGAACAATCCTCGACCACCTCCGCCTGCGGATACCGGAACCGCAACGCTCGGATCAGGGCCTGCTCGACGGGAGTGGCGCCGGCTGCCTTCTCGTGCGCGCGTTCGACGGCCGCGTGGGTGCGTTCAACGGTTCGGGCCAGGTCCTCGCCGTCGAAGAACTCCCAGGGCTTGTTGTAGTTCGGACCGAGGGCGTAGGCGATACCCCAGTAGGCCATCGCGCAGTCCGGATCCGCCGCGGCGGCGGCTTCGAAACAGGAGACGGCCTCCTCGTGGTGGAAGCCGTACGACCAGAGCAGCCCGCGGTCGAACCACACCTGGGCGGACGGGGAGGACGTCGTCACGGGGCGGGTGTGGGTGCCGAGATCGTAGTAATTCATCCGTCTCCCTGAAGGTACGGCCCGGTCGGGCAGGCGTCGCGTACGAGCCGTACGGCCCGGGCCGGACATGTGGGCGCGCCGCGACCGGCACGCACTGTCCCAACGCGGTGAAGGCCTCCGGGGACACCTGTGGCCGAGGGTAGAACCGATCTCGCCCGGCCGGGAAACGCACGCGCCGGGCCCGGGCCGGCCACTGAGGCGGTCGAGGCCGTCGTCGAGCGACGCGCCGGGGATCTACTTCAAGGACCACGGCCGCCGCGCCCAGGACCTCCAGGTCGAGTTCACCGACGTCGACTGCATCGACATCGAGCTCTGACAGAGTTGCCGGTCAGCATGCGCCAGCTGGGTGTTCCCCGCGCGGACCATGCCCTTCGGTGCTCCGCCAGAACTCACGCAGGGCAATGACGAGTGCCTCGGGCGCCTCTTCGGCGATGTGGTGTCCAGAGGCGATCGGGCCACCGTCCAGCCGATCGCCCGCCCAGTCGCGCCAGACGCTCAGCACGTCGCCATAGAGGTCGACCATGTCGTCGCGGGTGGCCCACAGCACCTGCAGCGGACAGCCGATGCGCCGGCCGGCCCTCCTGTCGGCTTCATCGTGCTCCCGATCGACTCCGAGGCCGGCTCGGTAGTCCTCGCACATGGCATGCACGGTGGCCGGATCGTGGATCGCGCGCCGGTAGTCCTCATAGGCGTCGGCGCCCATCTGTTCGGGGGTGCCCCTGTACCAGGCCTCGGGGTCGGCGTTGATGATGCGTTCGGCAGGCTTGTCGGTCTGTCCGAGGAAGAACCAGTGCCACCAGCTTGCGGCGAACCTCGCGTTGCAGCGTCGCAGCGCCTCCGCAATGGGGACGGCATCCAGCACGCTCATGGCGGACACGGCCTCCGGGTGGTCCAGGGCGAGGCGAGTGGCCACGTACGCGCCTCGGTCGTGCCCCACGACGGCGAACCGCTCGTGCCCGAGCCGGCGCATGACCGCCAGGCAGTCGTCGGCCATGGCGCGCTTGGAGTACGGACGGTGCTGCTCGTCGGTCGCCGGCTTGTCGGACCGGCCGTAGCCGCGCAGGTCAGGGCAGACGACCGTGCGACCGGCCGCGGCGAGCAGCGGGGCGACGCGATGCCAGGTCGCGTGCGTGCGTGGATGGCCGTGCAGGAGCAGCACCGCGGGACCGCTGCCACCGTGACGCACCCGCAGCTGCGCCCCGTCTCCCTCGCATCGTGTCAGCTCGAAACCGTCGAACATGCAGCCTCCTCGCCTCGGACGTCCAGGTCCTCTGCCCGGGAGCGCGCTGTCCATGCGATGGACGGCCGGGTGACTCGCGGGGTGACCTTCGTGCTCAAGTGGCTTCCCGATGGAGAAGTCGAGCCTCGGAGCCTGTGTCGGACCCGGCACCGCGTCCCGACGGGACTGTCGTTGATCAGCGGGTCGGGAAGGAAGCCAGGGCAAGATCCCACTGGTCGGCTGCGTGGAGCAGTGCAGCTGCCGCCGCGCGCATCCAAGCGGTGACCTGGCGGGCTTCGTGGGTCAGCAAAGCGGGATCGGTGCAGGACCAGCTGCCGCAGGGAGTCGTCACCGTGCCACCGATGACCAGCCGGCTGTCGTCGTAACAGTTGCCCTGGGCTGCGGCGAACTGATAGCTCAGTGGGCGGAGCTCGACGCTGTTTGCGTGATCACTCAACCGGCCCAGATCCGGTTCATCGTGCTCCAGACATGCACGCATACAGGTCTGCCGCAGGCAACCGCGCCGGCGTGGCCTTACGGCGCCCCCGGGCGGCCCAACCATGCGAAGGGCTCGGCCATCCCGTCCCAGGAACGTAAGGCCAACTGAAGCGCTCTTTCTCAACTCTTGACGGCCTCTGCGATCTGCAGGGCGGCCTGTTCGGGCGTGAGGTGCGTGGTGTCGACGACCTCGGCCTCGGCGTGCAGCCACGTGCGGGCCGCCTCGGCGTAGGGCTCAAGGTGCTGGAGACGGAATGGGGAGGGGCCCAGAAGAATGTCCCCCTCGATGCGCCCGCGGAGGGTGTCCTGGTCAGCGTGGAGGACGAAGTGCCGTACCGGGATGGCGTGTTCGGCGAGGCCCGTGCTGATCTCCCGCCAGTACTGCTCGACCAGGACAGTCATGGGCATCACCAGAGTGCCACCGGTGTAGTCGAGTACGCGGCGGGCGGTTTCGACTACGAGAGGCCGCCACGGCGGCCAGTGCTGGAAGTTGCCCGTCCAGGGCAGCCCCGGCGTGATGTCCATGAGTGTCTCGCCGACCTTCTCGGCGTCGAACACCCGTGAATCCGGGATCAGCTGCTGCACGAGCGCACTGGTCGTCGTCTTGCCTGCGCCATGGGTGCCGTTGAGCCATACGATCATCATGAGACCCGACGCTAGCGCCGTGCGGGCCGCCGTTCACGGAGCTGCGCTGGATAGACACAGTGATTTCCGTGGAGGTGCTGGCCGTGGTCGCCCACGGAGCCCACGGGGTCCGGTCGTATGTCGGGTGGCGCGATGGAGTGGCGGACCCAACTTGCTCTTTAACCTCGGAGCCCGAACGAGCCCGGGTACTTGAGCGCTCGGACTGGTAACTGCTCTACACGCAGGCGGCCTTCGGCTGAACATGTGATCCGACCAAGGAACAACAACGCTCAGCACGAAGGCCGTGGGGACGCGATGTTGTGCGCGGATGGTCCGGTCCGGTCGCTGGTGGAACTGTCACTGGTGGGCGAACACCGGCGCGGGCGCGACGGCTTCTATGGCGCCCTGTCCGCGGGGCGGGTCGATGTCGCCCGGCTGCGAAGGGCCCTGGCCACGGTGCCGCTGCCGAGGGCCCCGCGGACGGCCGGCTCGTCCTTGCCGCAGACCTCACCTGTTGGCTGCGGCCCAGTGCCCGCACCTCACCGCAGCGGATTCTGTGCCATACCTACGGGCGCGGCAAGGACCAGCACATTCCCGTTCCCGGCCGGCCCTACTCTGTGATCTGTGCACCGGAGGCGGGCCGCGGTTTACTCGTGCTCTGTCTGCCCCGGCCTGGCTACGGACCCGGCGGGCCGGACGGCCAGGGACGGAACCGCACGACGGCATCGACTGGCCCGTGGGAGGTCCTCTGCTGCTTGCCGGTGTCCGCCCCCTGCAAGAGGAGCTTCCGCAGCCGTCCTCCGGTGTTGCGCGGATGCTGGAAGCCGATCTGTCACTGCTCTCCGGTCTGCTCGATGTTCTTGGCCTGGATCAGGCAGCCGAAGCACTCGTGTCTGACTTGTAGCATTCGGCGGGGCACATCGCCGCCCTATGGCACAAGAGATCAGAGGCACGGTTCTGTGAAGGCACGTAACAAGTGGCTGACCACCCCGCTCGCGGCGGGGCTGGCGGCAGGCCTGTTGAGCGGCTGCGGCGACCAGGAGGGCGGTGCCGGTTTCGACGGCAGCGACTCGCTGGTCATAGGAATGTCGGACGAGGTCCTCGCCACTGATCCGGCGGCAGGCTACGACCCCGGTTCCTGGCTGCTGTTCAACAACGTCTTCCAGTCGCTGCTCAGCTTCCCCAAGGGCAGCGCCACCCCGCAGCCGGAGGCGGCCGAGCGCTGCACCTTCGACGAGGGTGGCAGCACGGTCTACCGCTGCACACTGCGCGATGGTCTGACCTTCAGCAACGGCAACACCCTGACGTCGAAGGATGTGAAGTTCTCCTTCGAGCGTGTGCGGAAGATCGCCAGCGACGCGGGACCCATGCCTCTGCTCTCCACCATCGACAAGATCGAGACGCCGGACGAGAAGACGGTCGTCTTCCGGCTCAACGTCCCCGACGCCACCTTCCCGAGCAAGATCGCCTCGGGCGCCGGCTCCATCGTCGACCACCGTGAGTACGATGCCGACGCGCTGCGCACCGACGGCAAGGCAGTAGGCTCGGGGCCGTACAAGCTCGACTCGTACGGCAAGGACGAGGCGGTCTTCTCGCTCAACTCCAGCTACCGGGGCACCGCCAAGGCGCAGAACTCGGGCATCATCCTCAAGCTCTTCCGCAGCGACCAGAAGGCGCTGGCATCGGCGCTCGGCGAGGGGCGGGTCGACATCGCCTACCGAGGACTGGCCGCGGACGACATATCCGCGCTCCAGGGCTCGGCGTCGGCCGACGCCCAGGGGATCGAGGTCATCGAGGGCACCAGCGCAGAGGTGCAGCACCTGGTCTTCAACCTCAACGACCCGGTCGTCGGCAAGCGCGGTGTACGCAAGGCCATCGCGTATCTCATCGACCGCGACGCCCTGGTCCGGGACGTCTACCAGTCCACGGCAACCCCGCTGTACTCGATCGTCCCGGCCGGCATCACCGGCCACAACACCGCCTACTTCGACATGTACGGCGGCACTCCGCAGCCGCAGCGGGCGAAGCAGGCACTGCGCTCCGCCGGCATCAACGACAAGGTGAAGCTCACCCTCTGGTCCACGCCGAGCCGTTACGGCCCCGCCACCGACCAGGAGTTCAAGGCGATCGCCCAGCAGCTCAACGACAGCGGCCTGTTCGATGTGACGGTCCGGTCGGTCGGGTTCGAGCAGTACGAGAAGGACATCGCGGCCGGGAAGTACGGCGTCTACGTGAAGGGCTGGATCCCCGACTACCCGGATCCCGAAAACTTCACACAGCCCTTCTTCGGCCAGGACAACGTCCTCGGCAACCACTACCAGAACAAGAGGATCACCGGCTCGATCCTCCCCCGGACCGCCGCCGTCGCCGACCGGGCCGCCACCGAACAGCAGTACGGGGAACTCCAGGACCTCGTCGCGGCAGAACTGCCCATCCTGCCGCTCTGGCAGGGCAAGCAGTACGCGGTGGCCTACCGCAACATCGCAGGCCTGGAGTGGACCCTGGACGCGTCGACCGTCTTTCGCTTCTGGGAGATCAAGAAGATCTGACGGGCCGTCCCGGCCCACCGCTCGGTGGCCCGTAATGGGGCGCCCGGCCTCCGGGGCCAGGCATAAAGAGGTCCTTACAAAGGCGTTGGACGTGTCGGTGGTGATGAGGCAGGTGGCGAGTCCGAGGAGGGCTTCGTGGACGTCGTCGCGTCGTTCCCAGCGGATGCGCAGAGGTCGGAGCCGTGCAGCCGGGCGATGGTGCGCTCGACGGCCCACAGGTGGACCCGGAGTCCGGATCCGTGGGGACGCCGCGGCGGGCGATCACCGGTGCGTCGAGCGTCCGGGCGAGGTCGGCGTGGTCCGGCTGCCGGCGCTGGCCGCCGAGGGCAACGAGGACGGCGCCGAGCTGCCGGCTTCGCTCAAGCGCGAGCCCGGCGCGGTCCGCGGCCACCGCGAGCGTCAGCCGGTCACCCGGCAGAACGGGGGCGGCACCGCAGCGGGACCCAGCGTGGTCGCGCCCGGCGCCGCCCGGTGACCGAGTCCCGTACGGTACGCGTCCAGCGCCGCTTCCATCCGCCCTGTGCGCCGCAGCAGGTCGCCCAGCAGGCGGCACAGGTCCGCGAGGTCTCCCGCCGCTCCGCTGCGTTCCAGGAGTGCCAGCGCCCGCACGTAGTGCTCCTCGGCGCGCTCGTCGGCGCCCTCGTCCTCGGCGATCAGGCCGAGCATGCGGTGCGCGCCCGCCGCGTGCACCGCGCCGCGCCGGTCACCCAATGATGTCGTCAGTCCCCGCTCCAACAGCCGGGAGAGCAACGTGGCCGCCTGCGCGCGTTGGCCGCGGCGACGCAGCACATCGGCCAACTCCACCTCGACCTGGGCCGTGTAGAGCGCGGCGCGCTGCGCGGTCAGCATCTCCCGGGCCGTGCGCAGCTCCGCCTCGGCGCTCGCCAGGTCCCCGTCCTGCGCGTGGACGTAGCCCCGCATCCAGTGGCAGTGCGCCAGTTCCGTGCGGTTGTGTGCCTGCTGGTACAGCTCCTGGGCCTTGGCGAGCGAGGCGTCGGCCTCGGCGATCCGGCCCTCGGCGAGCAGTGTGCGCGCCACACTGCGGTGCATGCCGGCGACCAAGGCGGGTTCCGAGACGCGGGGCGCCAGTGACAGGGCCCGTTCGGCCGCCTGGGCGGCGCGTGCGTGCGCGCCCATGTCCATGTACGGGGCGATGGAGGCGGAGTGGAGCAGCACCAGGGCGTCGGGGTCGCACAGGCCTCGCTCGGCCAGTTCGGCCAGGGCGGTCTCGAGGACGTAGCAGGCGTACCGGAGTTCACCGGCGAGCAGGTACGCGACGGCGCGACCGCGCACGGCGCGAGCACGGCGGGGCGGTGGTTCGGCGGCCAGCAGGCGCTCGGCCGCCTCGAACCGCTCCCGGGCCTCGTCGAGTTCACCGCCCTCCAAGGCGCACTCGCCCAGTCCGGTGAGGGCCTCGGCCCGCTCGTGCTCCAGGCCGAGGCGTTCGGCCTCGTCGAGCAGGTCCTGGTAGCGGGCGGCGGCCTCGCCGGGCTCACCGGTGGCGAGCAGACGGCGGGCGTCGGTCAGCGCCAGCCGGAGTTCCGTGGCCAGCCGGGCGGGTCGTCCCGTCGCCAGCTCCTCGTACGTGGTGCCCAGGCGGTCGGCGAGGAAGCGCAACGCCGCCTCGGACGGCCGCACCTTGCCGGCTTCGAGGGTGGAGACGTAGGCGGCTGTGTACGCCGGTTCGGCGACCCGGCGCTGCGTCAGGCCGCGCTCCCGGCGTAGGCGTTGTACGCGCTCTCCGATGACGGCTGGTTCGTCCATGGCGGCTTCCCTTCGTGCGGCCTGGTCCGGGCGTGGTGCCGGGCTTCGGTGCCCCGGCGCCACGTCCGGTCGGGCGCCTGACGCGGAACGTGGGGGAACCCGGGCCCCGCCAGGTCGTTACGGCGTCCGTTCCGGAACAACCGCGGCAAGGGCATTGTGCGCCACCCGTCGGCGCCCCTAGCTTAAGCATCTTGTTAAGCGTATTTACGCGCTTGCTTAAGTCGCCTTCCGTCAGGAGGACTTGGATGCCCCCCACGCTGCGTTTACGGTGTGCCGCGGCTACGGCCGTCACCGTCACCGTCACCGTCGCCGCCGCACTCGCGCTGGCTCCGCGATCGGCCTCGGCCGGCCCCGTCGACGACACCGCACAGACCCGGGTCGAGATACCCGGTCCTGAGGGAAAGGGCGCCGTCGAGGCCGGATCGGGCCACACCTGGGTGCCCGTCACCTCGGGCACCGCCTCCCGCACCGGCCGGCCGTCCCCGGCTGAGTCACGCGCCGACGGTGACGTCTCGTCCCTCGTCGACAACGGCCCGAGCGGCGACCGGTTGGACGTCGTCATCGTCGGCGACGGCTACACCCTCGAGGAACTCGGCCGGTTCCGCGCCGACGCCGCAACGAGATGGGCCGAGTTCACCGGCGTGGAGCCGTACACCACGTACCGCAACCTCTTCAACGTCTGGATGGTCGACGCCGTCTCCCAGGACTCGGGCGTGAGCGGCGACCCCGGCAAGGACGTCGTCAGGAACACCGCGCTCGGTTCCTACTTCTGGTGCGACGGCGTCGAGCGGCTCCTCTGCGTCGACGAGAAGAAGGTCGACTCGTACGTCGCCAAGGCTCCCGAGGCCGACCTCGTGCTGGTGCTCTCCAACAGCTCCAAGTACGGTGGCGCCGGCTACAACACCCCGAGCAAGACGCTCGGGTACGAGGGTATCTCCACCGCCTCCGCCGGCAACGAGAAGTCGGGACAGGTCGCCATTCACGAGACCGGCCACTCGCTCGGCAAGCTCGCCGACGAGTACTTCTACGCCGACTACCCCGGCTACGAGAAATACGAGGGCAAGGAGCCCGGGGAGTCCAACATCTCCACCCTCACCGCGGACGGCATGCGCACCAACCGGACCAAGTGGTACCGCTGGCTCGGTGAGACCTCGCCCGACGGCGGCCTCGTCGGCGCCTACGAGGGCGGCGGCTACTACGTGACCGGCCTCAACCGGCCGACCGATGCCTCGCTCATGCGCATCCTCGACAAACCGTTCAGCCTGCCCGGCCGCGAGGCGATGATCGGCGGCTTCTACCGCCACGCCAACCCGGTCACCCCCCGCGTTCCCACCGACCGCACCCTGCGCCGCCGGGACATCGCCAGGGTCGACGTGCCCAGGCTTTCCGGTGAGCGGCAGCTCGACATCCAGTGGTACCTCGACGGGAAGCGTCTCGCCGCGCACCAGGGCCGCACCGCGGTACCCGTCTCCGCCCTGCCCCTGGACTCCCACTCGTTCCGTCGGCACCACCTGACCGTCGTCGTCACCGATCGAACCGACGCGGTCCGCGACCCGGCCGTCGCTGTGACCCTGCAGTCCACGGCGACCTGGGCCGTCCGCTACTAGCGCGTGTCTGTCTGGCCGACCGCGCGTACTCCTCACGCGCCATCCGGGCCCATCTGCGGCACCGGGGAATCCGCGCGGTCATCCCGCAGCCGTCCGACCAGATCGGCCACCGCTGCTCGGGCAGGTGGAGCGCGGTCGCGAGGTGCCCGGCGGGGGGTGGCGAGCAGAGGTCCGGCGATGCCGCCGGCGGTGGTGGCGACGATGACGGTGGAGGTGCCGTAGAGGAACAGGGAGACGAACAGCAACGCGGGGCTGCCGAGCGCGGCCGCGACGACGACGCCGGCACCGCCGAGGGCGCCGGTGAGGTATCCGGCGGCCAGTCCGGGGCGGCGGCCGAGGCGCTGGGAGACGCGTCCGATGACGACGGCGGCGCCGGCGGAACCCGCGGTGAGCAGGGCGATGGGCAGCCCGGACAGCGAGGTGTTGTGGAGCATCTGCCCGGCCAGCAGCCCGGCGACGGTGACACCGGCGGCGAGGCCGACACCGCTGAGGACCTGGGAGACGAGCAGCACGGTCAGGGTGCGCTTCTGCACCGCGGATATGGAGGGGGAGAGCGCGGCGGTGGGTGGCGTGCGTGTGGAGGCGAGGAACGGGTGGCCCATGTGATCCGTACTTTCGGGGGGAAGCCGGGGTGGCGGGTTGCCGGGAACAGGTGAGGTCGCTACTGGCCTCCCGCGTCGCCGGGCAGCCCGCCCTGCCCGCCGCCGTCACGGCGATCAACGACGCGATGACCCGCGTCCCCACCGCATCCCTCCTGCTGTGGGACGAGAAGACCGGCCCCTACCGCGCCACACCCCACCCCGATCGTCGAGCACGCCCTGGCCGTCATCGCCGCCGACGCCGCCGACCTGCTCACCGCCCCCGACGCCGCCCGCCTGACCGCTGTGCCTCCCCGCCCTGCAATCGCTTCCTGCTCAAGCACGGCCGCCGCCAGTGGTGCTCCACCCGCTGCGGCGACCGCGCCCGCGCCGCCCGCGCCTACGCCCGCCGCGCCGCGCCGGCCTGACGACGCCATATCGCCGACCCAGCAGGTCACCGCGCATCAACCGGCTCCCAACGCCTGACGCGGCACCTGCGCCGTCGACACGAGGAGCGGCGCAATTGGCCATACGGGTGGCCCTGTTCACGAGAACCGGGATCAGACGCACATTCCGTGAGGGCGAGGGTCAGTGAGTTGAGGGCTCCGAGTCGTCCCAGTTCCACCCGTGCTCGGGGAACTGTTCAAGCAAGGCAGTCAGCGAGGTTGCCTGGTGGATGGCGGCCGACCAGTCCTGGGCGGAGTTGTCGAGCAGCACAAGAGCCGGAGGCTCCTGCCGGAAGTCGTAGGTGAGCATCTCGCGGCCACCGTCCCCACCGATGACGACGCCGCCGGGGAAGCGCTCTTGGATGTCGCCTGTCTCGTTGACATCGACGAGTTCCTCTATGGCGTTGATCATCAGGAAGTCGTCCGCCGGAAGAACGAATCGGCTCATGCTCCCCTCCGTGGCCAGGAAGGTCCGGTAGTCGGCGGGGAACCGAACTCCGAGTCGGCTCTCGGCCTGCGCTATCTGGTCGTCGTTCGAACTCATGACGTCGTTCTATCAAGCACAGCTCGCACTCGTGACGCCCGGCTGTCTCGCGGTGAGCAGGACACGCTTGCGTAGCAGCGGGAGCTTGGCCCGTCCGAACATCTGGCGTTTGATCATCTTGATGTGGTTGACGCGGCCTTCGACGGGCCCGGAGTTCCAGCGGCTGCTGAGGCCCTGGATGACGGCGTCCCAGTCCTTCTCCAGGCCGGTGGCGAAGCTGTGCAGGCCGGGCAGGTCTTCGGCGCGGACGGCGCCGATCCAGTCTTTGAGGTGCTGGCCGGAGCGGGTGGTGAGAATCTCGGCGAACCCTCGGACGAGTCGGCTCGTGGCATCGAGTTCGGGGCTGCGAGCGATGACTTCAGCGAGCTGTTGGCGGTCTTCGTCACGGAGTCGGTCGGGGTGACGCATCATCCAGCCGGTGATCTGGCGGACGCCTGGTGGTGCCGGGCCGACAACACGGATGCGCTGCCGGCGGCGGGGCCGCAGGTAGTCGCTGATCGTCTGGTAGTGACCTCGGTAGCCGAGTCCCTGGAGTTCAGCGTGCAGGTCGATGGCGTTCGTGCAGCCCTCGGACCAGCGTTTATCCAGGTGTGCCTTGTAGGGGTCCAGCTGGCTGGGCCGTGGTTGACGTCGTCCGGCCAGCAGCTGCTCGGGGGTTTCGGCGCGGGCGGTGCGACGGACTGTGTTCCCGCCGATGTGCAGTTCCCTGGCGATCTCGCGGATGCCGTGCCCCTGCTCGAGGAGGGCGTGGACGATGGCGTGGCGTTCGCGGATGCGAGCTTCGATCGGTGACATCGCCTTGTCTGTGCTTGGTGAGTCGGGAGTGCAGGTACCCGCGGTGCTGTCCGGTCCGGGGGACGGCCTGAGAGCGGCGTTGTGCCGGCGGACGCTGACCTCGACCGCGGTGCCGAGGTTCTGCCAGATGTGAAAGCGGTCTGCGACCTGCACTGTTTGTGGAGCACCAGTACGAGCACCGTCGGCATAGGAGCCGCCTCGGTCACGGCAGATGATCTCCACGCCCGGGTGCTCGCGCAGCCAGTTCGCCAGCGTCTTCGCATCCCTGCCCGGCAAAAGGTCAAGTGGCTGGCCGGTCGCGCAGTCGATGATCACCGTGCCGTAATGCTGTCCGCGGCGGGTCGCGAAGTCATCCACGCCCAGCATTCTCGGCTCCGGCCAATGCGGGTCAGGCAGAGCCATCACCAGCCGTAACAGTGTCGTCCGACTGACCGAGCTGCCCAGCACCACGGCGAATCGGCTGCCCGCGCGGCCCGCGAGAGCGACGGCCACCGCTTCCAGCAGCCGGCGCGACGCCGGTGTCCGTCTGCCATACCGGACGGTCAGCCCCTCGACCTGTTCGACGAACGTACGCCGCGGGCAGTCAGTGTTCTCGCAGTACAGCCGGCGCACGGTCAGCTCGACCAGCACCGGCTGACCGCCGACCGGGGTATCGGCCAGCCGCCGCTCGTAAGTGCTGTGCACCCGGCCCGACCGAACCGCGCAATCCGGGCACGGCACCCTACGGCTCCGCGTCCTGGCCAAGACCCGGATCGTGCTGCACTCAAGGAACACCCGCTCCACCAGCACCGCGCTGAAGTGCGGAAACAGCACCGCTATGAGGTCATCACACCGCACTACGGTCCCAGATGACAGGACGTCACCGCGGCAGAACGTCGTTGATCGCCCTCACGGAATGTGTGCCTGATCCGAGAACCGACAGCAGTTGTTCACCATTTGGGAAGTCACCTGGGTGAGCCACGGAATCGAACTGCTCGAGCCTCGTGACATCGTTGTGACGCCTTCGCGACAGGCATCACAACACGTCAGGTGCACTCTCCTGGGCGGGATCCTTGGATGCCGGGTGATCCGGACCGCCGGCCGGGTCGGCGGCACGCAGCGCCGCTTCGACCTGGCGGTTGCTGGTCATGGATGCCGTGACAGCCGTCATCGCCAGGAGGAGGACGGCGGCGGCGTAGAGCGGGGTGCGGATGTCGTACGTGGTGGCCAGCCAGCCGCCGAGGAAGGCGCCGAATGGGGCGGCGCACATGGCGAGCATGCGGGAGGTGGAGGCGACCCGGCCCATGAGGTGGGCCGGGACGATCGCCTGCCGGAGGGAGGGCCCGAGTACCATGGTGGCGCCCATGCCGGCCCCGCAGACGGCGAGCGCCAGCCCGGCCACGTACGGGTTCGGGGCAGCGGCAAGGCCCAGGATGGCAAGCCCTTCGACTGCGGCCGTGCAGGTCAGTGCGGTGCCGGTGCCGAGTCGTCGGCCAAGGTAGGAGGCGATGCCTGCACCGAGCAGGCCGCCGGTGGCCTCCGCCGTGAGGAGAAGGCCGAAGCCGTAGGTATCGATGCCGAGGCGGTCGTGCGCGAAGAGGGCGAGGACGGTCTCCACAGCGAGGAAGGCGACGTTCCCGACCGCGGGGCGGAGCGCGAGCCCGAGCAGCAGCCGGTCCCGGAAGACGTACGAGGCCCCGGTCCGCGCCTGCCGAAGCAGCGAGTCGCGGACCTCCGGCACGGGCCGGGGTATGGCGGGCAGCGTACGTACGAGCAGTGCGGAGAGCATGAACGACACCGCGTCGGCGAGCAGCGGAACCGCCCGCCCGAGCGCGAGCAGTGCACTGCCCGCCGGCGGCCCCGCGAAGCCGGACATGGCGGTCTGGGCTCCGCGCAAGCGGGAGTTGGCGCGCTCCAAGAGTGCGGGGTCGCGGCCGAGTAGGTCCGGCAGATAGGCCGTGGCGGCCGTATCGAAGAAGAGTCCGCCGAGGCCGAGCAGGAAGGCGACGGCCGCGAGCAGCGGAATGCTCAGCACATCGAGCGCGGCCGCTGCCGCCGGTATCGCGAGCAGCACCGCACGTGCCGCGTCCATGACCCACATCGTGCGCAGGCGGTCCCAGCGGTCCACGAGCGCACCGCCGAGCACCCCGAAGAGCAGCCACGGCAGCGTCCCTGCGGCCGTGACGACGGCGAGCGCCATCGGATCCCGCGTCAACGTCAACGCGAGCAGCGGCAGCGCGGCATGTGACACCCCGTCACCTAGGGAGGACACCGTCTGCGCGGTCCACAGGCGTCCGAACCCGGTCGGTAATTTCTTAATGTTTGAGGTCACTTGGCGCCCCCCTCGGCCTGATCGCGCGGTGCCGGGTGGAACAGTGCGAAGACCAGTGACGCGTCCGGCAGCGCCGGATCGGACAGCTCCCGGTACTCGTCCGCCAGTGCCTGCAACCGCGCCCCCAGCTCCGCGAACTGCTCCTCGGTGAGCCGCAGATGCGCCATCCGAACGTGCCGCTCACCATCCACCGGCGACGCCTCCAGGTCCGCCACCGCATGCCGCATCAGCACATCCGGCCCTCCCTCGCCCGGATCCGGCAGCACGATCGCCCGCGCGGCCATCGCGTAGTACCTCTCGGTGACACCCCGCACCTTCCGCGTCCGTACCACCTTCACCAGGCCGGCCCGCTCCAGCAGCCGCACGTGATAGCTGGAACTCCCCTTCGCAAGGCCCACCCGCTCGGCGATCTGCGTAATCGTCGCCGGCTCGAAGCGGAGCACGGCCATGATCCGGTGGCGCGTGAGGTTGGAGACGGCTCGTAGCTGCTCGTCCGTGGTGACGTGAAACGTCTCGGGGAGATCATCGGTAGGCATGCGAGCAATGGTCAACGATCCTTGACCATTGAGCAAGGGGATTCCGCGCGAACCTCCAGAAGCTGCTGTCCGGCGCGCGAGACCTTCTGCCAAAGCCCCTCACCCGCTGCCGATCCGGGCAGCTGTGGCAGACCAGACCAAGATCAATCGCAGGGCACTTTCTAACTGATCGTTTCAGAATGAAGTTCGTTGTGGGGATTGGCAGTTGGGTGTTGTGTCGGCAGGATCTGTTGGGTGTCTGCTGATCTTGTGCCTGATGACCTGTGGGGAACGTGTGGCTCCGCTGTTGCCTGCTCGTCCGCCGCGGCGGCATCGGTATCCCGGGCGGTTGCCGGCGGATGACCGTGCTGCGTTGCGGGGCATCGTTTACGTGCTGTGCAAGGGCGTGAGCTGGTGGGATGTTCCGGCTGAACAGGTTGGCTGCAGCGGTGTGACGGCCTGGCGGCGGCTGCGGGACTGGACCGAGGCCGGTGTCTGGCCGCAGCTGCACGAGGTGCTGCTGGCCGAGCTGCGGTCCGAGGGCCTGCTGGACATGGACGACGCGGCCATCGACGGCTCCCATGTCCGGGCCCTCAAAGGGGGGCTCACACCGGACCTTCGCCGGTCGACCGCGGGCGTCCGGGCAGCAAGCACCTCCTAATGCTGTTGTCAAGCCGCCGCGGTGACGGAGAGTTGATGTTGGAAGCGCTGTCCGTCACGGATGAGAGCCC
>NZ_JBIVAU010000006.1:215014-472590 GCF_044745705.1 Streptomyces sp. NPDC086835 | reverse complement strand
AGCCATACCCGGCGTCTCTGGATCTCTGGACCTTACGACGGCCCATCCAACCCGCCAACAACGTAGGACCACCTGATCACCGACCGCCACGGAACCCCCCTTGGCTATCTCGCTGACCAGCGGAAACCATCACGACGTCACTCAGCTGATGCCATTGCTGGACGCGATACCCCGCATCCGCGGGGTCCGTGGGCGCCCGAGGCACCGCCCGGGCCGGCTGTTCGCGGACCGCGGCTACGACTACGACAAGTACCGCCGCCTCCTGCGGGCCCGCGGCGTCACACCGAAGATCGCCCGCAAGGGCACAGCCCATGGCTCCGGTCTGGGCAGGACCCGCTGGGTCGTCGAGCGGACCTTCGCGTGGCTCCACCAGTTCAAGCGGCTACGGATCCGCTACGAGATACGCGCCGATCTCCACCTCGGCCTGCTCCAACTCGCGTGCAGCATTATCCGCTTGAGACGACTCCGAACCGCATTCTGAAACGATCAGTCAGCGCAGCGCGACGAACAGCAGCACGGCCGTCGTCATGGCGGCGGCGGCCCCCGCAGCGACACGCGAGACCCAGCGGCGCGACGGGATCCAGGTCACCTGGTGCCGGGCCACGCCCGCGTAGACGTAATAGACGCGGTCCTGTTCCTCCGCCAGCACCACGCGCGCGAGCGGAAGGTGGCGGATCGAGACCTGCCGGGTCACTTCGCCCTTCTTCTTGACGAGGCTCCGCTCGATCGCGGAACGATGGTGAGCGGCGAGATCCTCGGGCAAGCGGTCCTTCGCCCCCACCACGGTCTCCCGCCACGCGCCCCTGCCCTTCAGTCGTGACCGGATGATCCACGGCGCACGCGGCGGCGGGGGAGTCACGTCCTGGTCCTCCGGCGCCCGCGTGATGGTCGCGCCCCGCCAGACGGTGAGGCGCCCCTTGCCGGTACATGTGTCGCAGCTCCACCGTCCCCGCCCCTGACAGTGCCGGCACTTCACCTTGCCGTCCCCGCCGCAGTCGGTGCACAGCGTCTTTCCCCAGCCCAGGCAGCGCGGGCACGCCGTGCCGGACGCCTCGCACAGGGCGCAGTCGACGCGTACGCCTGGCCGCTTCACCTTCTGCGGCGCGACGGGTGTCACGGGAGCCTTGCGTGATCCTCCCCGCCCGCGGCACTTGGTGCAGGAAGTGACGCTCTTGCAGTCCGTGCACGGCACCTGCGGCTCGCACTGCAGGCGACCCGTCCCCTTGCAGTTGGGGCACTGCTGCTTGCCGTTGCTGCAGTCGTGGCACGGCACTTCACGGACCGAACCGTCCAGAACGAGGTGCACGGTCTCACGCCGGCGAGGATTCTTCGGCGGGTCCTGCCGATAGGCGTCCAGGTCGTCGACGACCGGCCGTCCCGACAGGTCGAACGGCGCGGGGCGGGTCTGCTCACCCGTCGTCCGCGACTCGATGCAGCGGGTGACGGTGCAGTCGAGGAGAGGCTGGTGCTCGATCCTGGCGCTGTTCGCCAGGCGCTGCCATTCCGTGTCGCCCGAGCGTCCGCGGTGCTCGGCGACGGCCGCGAGCACCTCGTCGTCGGTCAGTGCGTCGGTCGGTGCGTCGGCCATCGCAGAGTCCCCCTCCACGGAAGCACCTGGTCACCCGCCGGGCGGCGGCGCCGGAGCCTGTCGTTGCCCAAGACCCAAGTCTGTCGCAGAGCGACGATGTCCGGAAGGCCGCAACCACCACGGCGTCCGGCCGACCCGCCCGCGACACGACCCGACCCGACCCGCCGCGAACCAGCGCGGCGAGGAAGGTGGGCGCTGCGAGCGCCGGTGCACCCCAACACCGCACACACCACGGCAACTTGTCCACGAAGGAGGCGGCAACCTTCCCATGGGCGGCGGCGACGGACAGAGCAGCAACGGCCCGGATTTCCACCGCCGACTTCAGGAGGACACGTGCGAATCGGACTCGACGGCCGCCACAGGCGCCCGAGACATCTGCGCAGGATCGGGGCAGCAGGCCTTGCGGGCGGCCTGGTCCTCGGCGGGGCGGCAACGCTCTCGTTCGCCCTCTCGTCCCCGTCCGCCTCCCCGGCTTCCACCGCGAACACCACCGGTCCGGTCACGGCCGCCGCCACCGCGCAGGCGGAGAACCTGGACCGCGGACTGGTCAGCGTCCACGACGGGGCGGACAACCTCGTCAGCTGGCGCCTGCTGGCAGGCGACCCCGGCAACGTGGCGTTCAACGTCTACCGTGCCGGTACGAAGGTCAACGACCAGCCGATAACCGGCTCGACGAACTTCCGGCACAAGAACGCGCCGTCCCACGCCGACTATCAGGTGAAGGCCGTCGTCAACGGCCAGGAGCAGGGCTTCTCCGCACACGCCGTCCAACTGCGCGCCGGTTACCTGGACGTACCCATCTCCAAACCGGCCGGCGGCTCCGACTTCGGCTACGCGGCCAACGACGCCTCCGTCGGCGACCTCGACGGCGACGGAGACCTGGACATCGTCTTGAAGTGGGACCCCACCAACTCCAAGGACAACTCCCAGGCCGGCTACACCGGCAACACCATCGTCGACGGCTACACCCTCGAGGGCACCCGCCTGTGGCGCATCGACCTCGGCCGCAACATCCGGTCGGGCGCGCACTACACGCAGTTTCAGGTCTTCGACTACGACGGCGACGGCAGGGCCGAGGTGGCGATGAAGACCGCCGACGGAACCCGCGACGGCAAGGGCACGGTGATCGGCAACTCCGGTGCGGACCACCGCAACAGCGATGGCCGGATCCTGACCGGCCCCGAGTACCTCACGATGTTCCGGGGTTCGGACGGAGTCGCGGTCTCCACCGTGGACTACGTGCCCGCGCGCGGCACTGTGTGCAACTGGGGCGACTGCTACGGAAACCGGGTCGACCGCTTCCTCGCCGGCACGGCGTACCTGAACGGCAGCACACCCTCCCTGATCATGGCCCGCGGCTACTACACCCGGTCCGTCATCGCCGCTTGGGACTTCAGGGACGGGCGGCTCACCCGCCGCTGGACGTTCGACACCAACAGCTCCGCCAACCAGGGCAAGGGCTACGACGGCCAGGGCAGCCACAGCCTGTCCGTCGGAGACGTGGACGGCGACGGCAGGGACGAGATCGTCTACGGTGCGATGGCCGTCGACGACGACGGCAGCGGACTGTGGACCACCCGCACCGGCCACGGCGACGCCCAGCACCTGGCGGACCTGGACCCGGACGACCCGGGCCTCGAGTACTTCAAGGTCTCCGAGTCCACCAGCCAGCCGTCCTCGCTGTACCTCGACCCGGCGAACGGCAGCGTCCGCTGGAAGACCGGATCGGGCAGCGACAACGGCCGCGGCGTGGCCGGCGACATCTGGGCGGGCAACGCCGGCGCCGAGATGTGGTCGGCGGCCGACTCCTCCATCCGCGACAAGAACGGCAGCACCCGCGGCCGCGAGCCGTCGTCGGCCAACTTCCTCGCCTGGTGGGACGGTGACACGACGCGTGAACTGCTGGACGGCACCCGGATCGACAAGTACGGCACGAGCGGCGAGACGAGGCTGCTGACGACCTCCGGCGTGCACTCCAACAACGGTACGAAGTCCACTCCGTCGCTCTCGGGCGACATCCTGGGCGACTGGCGCGAGGAAGTCGTCTGGCCGACGACCGGCGACACCGCCCTGCGGATCTACTCCACGCCCATCGAGACGGACAAGCGGTTCACCACCCTGCTCCAGGACCGCATGTACCGCACTGGCCTGGCCTGGCAGAACACCGCGTACAACCAGCCGCCGCATCCGAGTTACTTCCTCGGGAGATGACGACGGGTAGAGCGGGGTCGTAGCTGGTCCGCCTCCCCAGCAGAACGCCCGCCCCTGATCTCGCGAGGGGCGGGCGTCGTGCTGTCCTACATGGCTTCTCGCTCCGGGTACATCGGGTGGACGCTGGCGGTGAGCGTGCCGTCCTGCTGCTCGTAGTGGGAGAGCGCCAGCCCGAGGCCGAAGAATGTGGGTGCCCATTCGCCGATGAAGATGCCCCACCGGTCGGCGCGGGCGATGCCGGCGCCGGGTTCGGCGTTGAGGGACAGGGCCCAGGTGGCGATGGACAGGCCGATGGAGGCGAAGGCTGCGGTGTAGGCGTGCTCGCTGCGGATGCCCTTCTCGTGCAGCTTCTGGATGATCATGGGTCTCCCTGGTGTGTGGGGGGGCAGGGACGCTCACCAGGGTCGCCCGGCTGGCGGGCGCTCGCATCTGGAGGGCACGGAACGCAGATCACGCGCGTGCATCCAGCCAGAGCCGGTCGTAGGCTGGCCATGCTCGGGGCCGTCGTGGAGGTTCGTCATGCCCCGCCCCATCTGGTCCGGCGCCATCAGCTTCGGCCTTCGTCAACGCCACCGAGGACCAAGCATCTCCTTCCGGTAGGTCCACCTTGAGGACATGAGCCGCATCCGCTACCGCAAGATCTGCGAGCTGGACGGCCGGCAGCTCTGCGACGACGAGATCGTCAAGGGCTACGAAATCTCCAAAGACACCCTGATCCCGGTCACCGACCAGGACCTCGAGGGCATGCCGCTCCCCACCGCGAAGGCCATCGACATCATCGCGTTCGTGCCGGCCGAGTCGATCGACCCCGTCCGGATCGGCGACTCCTACTACCTGGAGGCCGACGGCCAGGTCTCCGCGAAGCCGTACGAGCTGCTGCGCCAAGCCCTCGAGCGTTCGGGCAAGGCAGCACCGACGGGGCGCGCATCACACCCTTACCGACGAGGGCGACGGGCGGCAGCTGGCAGCCTGGCCGTAGCCCCTGGACTGTCAGTGCCGCCTGAGACACTGAGGTATCGATCCCCGAGCAAGTCGGGATTGCTTCTGGCCCCGTCGCCGGCGTGATGCACCGGACGGCGGGGCTTGCTGCTGTCAGCCTTCCCGGGCCCGCCGCTTCACTTCCTGCTCGACCTCGTACCGGTTCTGCCCGGTCGCCTCAGCGTGGGCGTCCCCGCCGCCTGCACCCGCTCAGCCACCTGCAGACACAGCAGTTCTGCGGTTTTCTTGGATCTTGATTGTTCGACGACCTTCGGGTTCTTCGGTGACGTAATAGCCCTGCGGCGCGCTGGCATATGCCGCAGGACTACAGCTACAGTGGGTTATTCGAACGCACGTTCACGCGAAGGGGTGAACCGTCGCGTGGGGACCGCATTCGCTGGGCAGGGCGAGATCGGAGTGAATACCCCCGCGACCACGCGTCGCCTATCGCCAACCATCGCGGAGACGGCCATGACCCCAGATGCGATCCTCGCCCTCTACGAGTGGCGGATCGGATCCGGCCCCTCTACGAGTGGCGGATCGGATCCTGCTTCCGCTGTAGTGAGACGGACGTCTACGTGACCCACGTCGACGACATCACCACCCCGAGGGGTGAGCGGTATGAGCTTGCCGCCTGTGGCTGCTGTGTCCTGAGGATGGAGAACGAGCGTCGAGGGTGCGCCGCTCGCCGTGGACTGGATTATCGGCCGGGGGAGCCTCGGCTCGTAGACACAGAGGCAGCGCCGCCCCGATCCATCGGTCGGGGGCGGCTTTCTGCTGTAGACGCCCTGGCCAAGGGCTGATCCGGGGGCGCGGCTGGGGAGAATTTGGGGAGCGGGGAGCAAATGGGGAGGCCCGTAGATCCTCAGATCAACACTGGTTCGGCTCCGAATCGGAACGCATCGGAACCGTTCTGAGCAGGGGAGATGTGATCGACGGGGATCGCCGGTCGTGTTGCTGCAGTTGAGGAAATCGGCCTGGCAGAACACCGCGTACAACCAGGCGCCGCATCCGAGTTACTTCCGCGGGAGATGATGACGGACAGGGCGGGGGCGTCAGCTATCACGCTGTGAGCTGGTGAAACGCTCGACAAGTACGCATGGCTTGGGGTGTGGCCGCAAGGTCATGGGCTGCATGCCAAGGCAAGATCACCCCGACCTGCCTGCGGCCCTCGACTTCACGGGCGGGGATGTTCGCGCTGCTCGTGCACGGAACGTCGCGCACTGCCCCCATTTGGCGGTACATTCACAAGTCCCCCACGCCGCAGCCGCAGAACCATCACGAGGGGACGCCGTGAGCCACCAATACCCGGGCCCGTACCAGCAAGGACCCGCGCCCTATCAGCCGCCGCGACCCCCGAAGAAGGGCATGTCCGGCGGCGCGATCGTCGCCATCGTCCTCGGTAGCGTCTTCGGCGGACTCTTCCTGCTCCTCATCATCGCCGTCGCCGTAAGCGACAGCAGCCCGAGCAGTACGGCAAGCGAGAAGACGGCTGTCGCCGGCAGCAGTCCGAAGAGCGAGGCCAAGAACGAGGCCGAGCCCGTCGAGCAGAAGACGCAGAAGCCGATCGAGGCCCCTGCCGAGCCCGCTCCCAAGAAGCCGGCCGAATTTCCCAACGGGGACTACGTGGTTGGCGAGGACATTCCCGCCGGCACTTACCAGACCGCCGGAGCTGAGAAGGGCATCTTCGAGTTCTGCTCCGTCACCACCGATCCGGTCGACGAAGCGAAGTTCCCTCAGCTCAAGTCGGCCAACGCCGACGAGCGGATCATCATCACGCTGACGGAGGCCGACGGCGTCGTCAGCATCAGCGGCTGCGAGCCCCTCACCCGCCGCTGAGGAACCTCTGGTCGCGCGGCCCTCGTTCACCAGAACCAGGGCCGTTCGCCATTTCCAGAGCCACCCACCGGTCCGTCCTCTGGGAACGCAGCAGCAGAGGGCCTTGTGGCTGCCGTGCTGCGTGTGCACTCAGGCCGACGCCCCCACCGCGTCGACGAGTTCGGCGAGAGCCGCAGCCAGGGCATCGAGGCCCGGTCCGGCAGGGCCGCCCGGCTCCGACATGTAGACGTCGCGGCGTATCTCGATCATCAGCGCGCTGACCCGCCGGTCCTGGCCGTAGTGCTTCAGCGGGACGTACGTCCCCGCGAACGGGCTGTCCAGCCCGGTGCCGCCCAAGCCCGAGAACGCCTTCTGCGCCGCCGCGAGCAGCTCCGGCGGCGTGTGGAAGGAGTCCGTGCCGAGGCAGATCGGGGGTCGGGGACCGTCCCCGTGCAGCTCGTACGGGAGCGGCTCCGTCGGATACGAGTGCACGTCGATCACGACCGCCCGCCCCACGGCGTCCAGTCGGGCGTCCACGGCCTCGGTCACGGCCCGCGCGTACGGCACGAAGTAGTCCGCGATCAGCGTTGCCGGGTCGAAGTCCGACGGGCGAAGCTGTTCCCGGTGCGTGGTCCGCGTGTAGACCGCGCCCATGCCGACGGCGAGCATCTCCTCCCGCTCGTCGGGGAAGCGCTCGGGGTCGACGACAAGACGCGAGAGCCCGTTGACGAAGCGCCAAGGCGTGACGGTCGCGGATCCGGCGGCACCCGCGGCGATCTCGGCGGTGTGGGAGTCGGTGATGTGGTCGAGCTCCAGCTGGAGCGCCGCGTCGTCCAGCACGATGCCGGCGCGTACGCCGTCGGGCACGGCCCGGGCGGAGTGCGGGACGTGCAGGATCACGGGGGAGTCGGGCGCTCCGGGCAGGAGTTGGAAGGATGCCGGGGTGCTGGTGTCGTTCACGGTGTTCCTTGCTGTGGGTGGTTCGAACTCGGGGAGGCAGCGCGCCTCTCCGCCATGGGTACGCCCGGTCGCCGTGACGGCGCGGACGATCTCCACCGACTCTAGCCGCGGGGTCCGACAACGACCGCCGGCCCCGGGCGGTTCCCCCGGGCCGGACCGCACGGTCCGCTCGCGAGAGAGCCGGCGAGGGCGGCCCGCAATCCGGTGGAGGTGCGTGTCGGCGACGGACATGATGGGCCGCATGACTCATCTCCTCCTGCCCGTAGAGGCCTTGATCGTGGTGGACGTCCAGTCGGCGTTCGTCACCGGCGGCGGAGCCGTCCCCGACGCGGCCCGCCTGGTGGACAGGACGACCGACCTGATAGCCCGGGCCCGGAAGAGCGGGGCGCTCGTCGTCCATCTGCAGAACGACGGGCCCGCCGGGTCGGAGGACGAACCGCACACTCCGGGTTGGGAGCTCCACCACCCCGTCCGGAACGGCCCAACAGAGGCCGTGATCCGCAAATCGCAGGACGACGGCTTCGCACAGACCTCGCTGGAGAGCCTGCTCACCGACTCGGGTGTGAAGTCGCTCGCCGTCTGCGGTGTGATGTCGGAGATGTGCGTCCAGGCGACCGCGCGCACGGCCCTCGCGCTCGGCTACCGGGTCGTCCTGCCGCACGACGCGCATGCGACGCAGAACATCCCGGCGGCGCCCGGCATCAGTGACGCGATTCCCGCCGCCACGGTCTCACGGGTCGCCGAGTGGGCTCTCGGGAGCGACGTCGAGATCACGGCGTACGCGTCGGACGTGCACTTCACGGCTCTGCTTCCTCAGGGGCCCCGCTGACGGCCGGACCGAACCGTCCCACCCGCGACGCCGCGATGAGGCGCCCACGAGCCCACGAGCCCACGCGCCCACGAGCCCACGCGACACCGCGTCGCCGAGCGGGCGTCGAACCGCACGGCGGGGCTGCCAGGGCGCTCCGGTAGCGTGCCGCCCATGACAGCAGACACCCGGCGGACCGGTTCCCCGCCGTCCTCTCGACCTGCCACGGACCAGGACGGCGTCCGCCTGCCGAGACTGCGCCTCAAGGACGTCGTCGTGCGCGGGGCCGCGCACGGGATCGCCGCTATCGTTCTGCTCGCCGCGGCGATGCTGTTCGTCACGGACCACCATGACCGGGAGACGTTCCTGTCCGTCGTTGCGGGGTTCTCCGCCGTGTCCGCAGGGGGCGGCATCGTCTTCGGGGCCTTCTTCTGGGCGGTGTGCTCCGGTGACATCAGGCGCTGGCGCGACTGGCGCACACTCGTCGGCCAGACGGACGGGGTCACGATCATGGCACCCGCGCTCGTGAGGACCGGTGTGCTCGCCCTCGTTCTCTTCCCCGGCGCTCTGGGCCTCTACCACCTCGTCGACGATGCGGCGTACGGCAGCTGGCTCTACGGGAGTTGAGCCGGTTGCCGCCGTTTCGCACGAGAGCCGGGATCCGCGGCGCAGCCGCTCCGCGGGTCAGGAAGGTCTGAAGAGCCCAGGACGCTCTTCGCGGCCTCTGCCCGAGACGGTCGCCGCCATCCGCCCCCTCAAGGGCCTCCCACGTACGGTGATCAGTGGACGTGATCCCGGAGGGGGAGTGATGGACGGGACCTGGGCAGGGGTGCGGGAGCGGGTGCTCGCGCTGCGCAGGGCGCCGCGGTGGCGGGCGGTGTTCGGTGCCGAAGGCCACGGACATGGCCACAAGTTCGAGCTTCTCCCCACACTCACCGAGGAAGAGCTTCGGGCGGTGGAGCGGTGGCTCGGGACCCGACTGCCCGAGGAATACCGGACGTTCCTCAGGGGAGTGGGCGCCGGCGGCGCGGGCCCCGACTACGGCCTCTTTCCGCTGCGTCCGCCCGCTCCCGCCACCTCGGCGGCGAGCGGCCGGTGCGCGCTGCCCTTCCGCCCTGAGCTCACCGCCGAGTTCGACAAGCATCTGTGCGCGGAGCCCCGGCGGGACGACCACCCCGACGACGATGCCTTCGCCGCCGCGTACACCGCCTGGCAGGCCCGGGAGGACGAGCTCCACGACACCCTTACCGAGGGGACGCTCTGCATCAGTGACCGGGGCTGTGGGTACTACTCGCTCCTCGTGGTCACGGGCCCTCACCGTGGCACCGTGTGGGAAGACGTACGGGCGGTCGGCGAAGGTGTGGTGCCGATGCAACTGGTCGGCGGAGCCGGTCACTTGTCGTTCGCGCAGTGGTATCTGCACTGGCTCGGGCGCGCCGAGAGCCAGGCGTGGGACGAGACAGCGGATGCCCCCCAGCCCTTCGGGCCCGCCTAGGCCCCGCCCGGGCGACCTTTGAGGATCAGGCTCCGGCGGACGCCTTTCTCGCCTCGTGTGCGGGGCGCGTCGGCGTCGTTCGGCGGCCAGGACGTCCGAATGGACGTGCGGAGAGGGCTCTTGGGCCTTTGCGCGCGTCTCGGCGGTATGACGCGCTCATGGCTGCGAAGACCGAGGTGTCGCCCTTGGAGTTCAACGGTCGCGGCGGCCTGCACGACATCGGCTTCACGGTGCGGTCCGTCCGCTGTGGGCGGCCAAGGCCCTTTCGTCGGCCATGGCCGCCCGGTTCGAGCCGATCACCCCGAAGCGGATGGGGTGTGAGGGGCTCGGTCAGCCGATCCGGAGAAGGCCGGCGTCGACGACCGCGCGACCGAAGGGGCTCGCGAGTTCGGCGAGGCGATCGCAGTCGGCGTCACCCAGGGCGGTGTAGGCGGGAAGGGCCAGGCGGTCCGTACGGTCCTCGATGTGCGTGCGCAGGCGTACGCCTTCCGGGCTGAGGGAGTCGCCCTCGAGGAGACCTCGTGTGCGCAGGCGCTCCGCGGTCTCGGCCCACTCCTCCTCGGGCCACGCGCGGCTTGCCTTGAGGAAGTCGACGGGAACGTCCCCGGTGGCAGCGTGCAGAATCAGGGACTCCAAGCCCCCGACGCCCTCGCTCAGCAAGCACGCGACATGGCCGTCGCCACGGAACTCCCGGAGCAGGGTCTGGGCATGCCACAGTTGCAGTACCGGTTCCTCCGGCCAGGGCAGCGCGGCATGGGCGGCGAACAGCGGGCGGCCCTGCGGGTGTTCGCAGGCCGCCTCGGCGGCCCGGCGGGTCAGTGTCAGGACCTCGTCCAGAGCGGGGAGTTGGTGGATCCCGGCCCGTCGCAGGGCCTCGTTCGCGGCGGCGTGCCGGGCGTCCAGCACCTGCTGCGGCGTCGCCGCGTCCCAGGCCCCTTCGACCGCCTGCCGGACGAAATCGGGGTTGAAGTTGTAGAAGGTCGAGATGACCAGCTCGGCGGATGCGCGGCCGAAGGCGGCGCTCCGGGAGGCGAAGTACCCGGCGCGTCCGCTCAGCCCGAGCTCCGCGTACCGTCGCCTTCCCTCGGGGGCGAAGTAGATCATGGCGTGTACGGGCTCGAGTCGGCGCCAGGCTGCTCGCGCTGTCTTCATGGGGTCACCTGTTCCGGGAGTCGGCAGTCGGGGACTTCGCTGTGTTTCCGTGATCGCCGTGCGCTCGCAGATGTTCGAGCAGGAGGCGGTTCAGCGTCTCGGGCGCCTCCTCCGGGACCCAGTGGCTGACGCCCTGGAGGGTCTCGAACCGGTACGGCCCGCCCACCCACTGCCCGGTTTCCTGCGCGGCCGCCGGACCGAAAGCGGTGTCCTCCGTGCTCCAGACGTACAGCGTGGGGACCTCGACGACGCCGATCGCGCCCTCGGGGCGGCCGGCGCGGTACCAGTTCAGCGCCGCGGTGAGAGCGCCCGGTCGGGACAGGTGCCGCACGTAGGCCTCGGCACTGTCCGGCGGGACCTTTCCGGCGTAAGAGGCGCGAAGCGCCTCGGCATCGTCTGCGAGCATGTGTTCTTCAGTCGCGGGCGCTTCGCGCCAATCGATCATGTAGCGCGATCGTTCTCGCTGGTCCTGGTCGGTACGCAGGGTGGTGGCCAGAGCCCCGGGGTGCGGCGTCGAGACAACCGTCAGGGTACGTACGCGGCCGGGGTGGGCATCGGCGGTCCACCACGCCACCGCGCCTCCCCAGTCATGGCCTACCAGGTCGAAGGACGCCCAGCCCAGTTCCTCCGTGATGGCGAGCACAGCGTCGACCAGGGCGCCGATGCGGTAGTCCTCGGGCCGTTCGGGGCGCGCCCCGGGGGAGTACCCGCGCTGATCGGGTGCCACCACCCGGTAGCCGTGCTCCGCCAGCGCCGCGATCTGCCGTTGCCACGCCAGCGCCGTCTGTGGGAAGCCGTGCAGCAACAGCACCGGGCGGCCCTCGGGTGGGCCCGCCGCGATCGCGTCGAACACGCCCGCAGCAGTGGAGATGCTCAGATCGGTCACGCTCCGCCCCTTCATACCGACTGGTCGGTCAGCCTCCAGTCGTGGAAATGGATTGTCAAGGTCGAGGGCGCGCAGTCCCGCATCGGCGGCCGCATGCGGGGCTTTTCGGACGGTGTTGCGCCAGAGGCGTGGTTGAACCTGACGCCAGATTCAACTATAACCAAAACGGGAGGCCGGCTCCCGGCACTCTGCGGGCTCGTGGCGCACGTCCTCGGAAACGGGGAGGCGGTCGCTGACTGCTCGCAGCGCCCCAGGTGGCAAGCGGAAAGGCCGACCGGCATCGAGTCCGGCTCAGGGAGCTCAGGACTTTGGCCCTGAAGCTCCCGGACGAACCGGACCGACAGGAAGCAGTGAGGCGACATGAGGGAAGCAGTCATCGTTTCGACGGCACGGACGCCGATCGGAAGGGCGTACCGCGGCGCGTTCAACGACACCCAGGCGCAGGAACTTGCCGCCCATGCCCTCTCGCACGCGGTGCAGCGAGCGGGGCTCGAGGGAGGTGAGGTCGAGGACGTGATCTTCGGCTGTGCCATGCAGCAGGGGTCCTCCGGTGGCAACGTCGCCCGCCAGGCCGCTCTGCGTGCCGGACTTCCGGACGCCGTGCCGGGGATGACTATCGACCGGCAGTGCTCGTCGGGTCTGATGGCGGTTGCGACGGCCGCCAAGCAGATCGTCGGCGACGGGATGCAGGTCGCAGTCGGCGGGGGTGTCGAGTCGATCTCCTTGGTGCAGAACGACCGGATGAACACCCACCGCATGGCGGATCCCTGGCTGGTCGAGCACAGGCCGAGCATCTACATGCCGATGTTGCAGACGGCGGAGATCGTCGCCGAACGCTACGGCGTGAGCCGGGAACGCCAGGACGAGTTCGCGCTGGTGTCGCAGCAGCGCACCGCGGCGGCGCAGGAGGCCGGACGCTTCGACCAGGAGATCGTCGCGCTCGACAGCGTCAAGAAGGTCCTGGACAAGCAGTCCGGGGAGGTGCGGGACGAGGCCGTGACTCTGACCCGGGACGAGGGCAACCGCGCGTCGACCACCCTCGAGGGCCTGGCCGGGTTGGCGCCGGTGCTGCCGGACGGTCAGGTGACCGTGCGGTCCAGCGTCACGGCGGGCAACTCCTCTCAGTTGTCGGACGGGGCTTCGGCGTCGGTGTTGATGGAGTCGAAGGAAGCCGAGCGCCGCGGACTCGAGCCGCTGGGGGTGTACCGCGGCATGGCCGTTGCCGGTTGCGGCCCGGACGAGATGGGGATCGGTCCGGTCTTCGCCATTCCGAAGCTGCTGAAGCAGCACGACCTCACCATCGACGACATCGGTCTCTGGGAGCTCAACGAGGCGTTCGCCTCCCAGGCGCTGTACTGCCGTGACGAACTGGGCATCGACCCGGAGCGGTTCAACGTCGACGGCGGCGGAATCTCGGTCGGCCATCCGTACGGAATGACCGGTGCACGCCTGGTGGGGCACGCCCTGATCGAGGGCAAGCGCCGTGGCGTCAGGTACGTGGTGATCTCGATGTGCGTCGGCGGCGGAATGGGCGCGGCCGGGCTGTTCGAGGTGGTCTGAGGTGCCGAGCGTGACGGAAAAGGCCCGAACCGCGGTGCTCGTGGACTTCGGCGGGGTCATCACCTCCAGTGTGTTGCGGGCTTTCACCGACTTCGGCGCCTCGCTCGGTGGCGACCCGCGCCTGCCGCTCGACCTCCTGAGCCGCGATCAGCCCTCACGTACCCTCCTGGCCGATCACGAGTCGGGCCGTATCGACGCAGAGGCCTTCGAGCGAGGATTCGCCGAGCGTCTCCGCGTCCACGGCGCCGACGTACAGGCGGAGGGGCTCACGGCACGGATGCAAGCAGGAATGTCGATCGATCAGGACGTGCTCGCCCTGCTGGAGGATCTCCGCGCCGCCGGATATCCCGTCGCGCTGGTATCCAATTCGTTCGGGACCGGAACCTACGACGGCGTCGACCTCGCCGCCGTGGCCGACGCGGTCGTCATCTCCGCCGAGGTCGGGATCCGCAAACCTTCCCGGCGGATCTACGCGATCGCATGTGAACGCCTCGGAGTCACCCCCGAGGAAGCAGTCATGATCGACGATCTGCAGCAGAACCTCGACGGAGCGGCGCGGATCGGAATCGAGGGCGTACTGCACACCGGTGCCTCCGACACCCGCCGCCAACTCGCCGAACGCTTCAGGATCATCGCCTGATCGATCGATCGCCCGGTCGCGGGAGATCGGTCATGCCTGGACCCGCACCGCGTCACCTGCTCGCATCCCCGGAAGGCACCGCCCATGGCCAGTGTTCTCGACCCGGTCTGCCGCCACGCGGCCGCAACTCCCGACAACATCGCGCTGCGCGGCGGCGCGGACCGATGGACCTACCGGCAACTGCGCGACGCGAGCGCACGGTACGCGAGCGCCTTGGCGGCGGCGGGCCTGTCCCCCGGGGACCGGGTGCTGCTGGCGGCGCCGTCGGTGCCCGAGTTCGTGGTGGCCTACCTCGGGATCCAGGCCGCGGGCTGTGTCGTGGTGCCGGTCAACACGATGTCCACCCGGGCCGAGGCCGAGTACGTCCTCGGCGACGCCGGGTGCTCGTTGGCGATCACATGGCACGCCCTCGGCCCCGCCGTCGCGGAGGCGGCCGCGTCGCTCGAGGTGCCCTCCTGGACGCTGTCCCCCGGCGCGGGGGTCACCGATGCCGCCCCTGTCCCGATCGTGGACCGGGACCGCGACGAGACCGCGGCCATCCTGTACACCTCGGGTACGACAGGGCGGCCGAAGGGTGCCCAACTCACAGTGGGGAACCTGCTGTCCGCCGGGGAGATCGGCGCCGAGTGCAGCCGCGGATCGAGTGCCGACCGGACCGGCACCGGGCTCCCACTGTTCCACGTGTTCGGTCAGGCGTCCGTCATGATGGCGACCTTGACCGTGGGCGGCTCGATGTCGTTGCTGGCCCGATTCGACCCGACGTCGATGCTGGAGATGCTGCGTCGCGACCGGCTCACCATCATGGCCGGCGTACCGACCATGTGGAACGCGATCCTGCACGCGGCGGGTGATGCGGATCCGGCGGACTTCGCCGCGCTCCGCGTCGCCGTCTCCGGCGGTGCGTCCCTTCCCGGGGAGATCGCCCGCGCCTTCGAGGCCCGGTTCGGCTGCACCATCCTCGAAGGCTATGGGCTCACGGAGACCACCGCGTTCGGCACCTTCAACGACATCGACTCCGGCGGCAAGACCGGGTACACCGGGCGGGCGGTCCCGCGGCTGCAGGTGCAGGTGCGGGACATCGACGGGAACGAGTGCCCGCCGGGTACCGTCGGCGAGGTCCACATCAAGGGGCCCACGGTGATGCGCGGCTACTGGAACCGCCCCGCGGACACCGCTGCGGCGATCTCGCCCGACGGCTGGTTCCGGACCGGCGACCTGGGGGAAACCGACGCGGACGGCGACCTGCGCATCGTCGACCGGATCAAGGACCTGATCATTCGTGGCGGCTACAACGTCTACCCCGGTGAGGTCGAGGAAGTCCTGTACGAGCACCCGGACATCATCGAGGCAGCCGTGATCGGCGTTCCCGACGACCACTACGGCGAGGAGGTCGCCGCGCTCGTCGCCGCCCGGCCCGGCTCGGACCTCGGTGCCGCTGAGGTGTCGAGCTGGACACGAGAGCGATTGTCCGCCTACAAGGTCCCGCGCATCATCCGGTTCGTCGACGCGCTGCCCAAGGGCCCGAGCGGGAAGATCCTCAAGCGTTCCATCGACCGTACGGAGCTGACCCGAGAGCCCGGCGCCGGCGACGTACCCGTCCGCCGCCACTGAACATCCGTCGCGACGGACGAGATGTGTCCGCCACAGAAGAAAGACGCATGGTGAGTTGCTCATGAGCCTGCCTCCCGTCCTGCGGGACCGGCTTCGCCTGCCGGTGGTCGCATCGCCGATGTTCATCGTGTCCAATCCGGAGCTGGTCATCGCACAGTCGACCTCCGGGATCGTGGGTTCCTTCCCCACGCTGAACGCGCGCCCCCAGTCGGCGCTGCGCGAATGGCTGCAGCACATAACGGGGGAGTTGGCCAAGCACGACGCCGCCCGTCCCGATGCTCCGTCCGCGCCGTTCGCGGTCAATCTCATCGTGCACAGGACCAACTCACGCCTGGAGGAGGATCTCGCGACCGTCGTCGAGTTCAAGGTGCCGATCGTCATCACCTCTCTCGGCGCCCGGACCGACGTCAACGATGCCGTCCACTCCTACGGCGGCATCGTGCTGCACGATGTCATCAGCAACCGGTTCGCGCGCAAGGCAGTGGCAAAGGGCGCGGACGGCCTGATCGCCGTCGCCGCGGGCGCGGGCGGTCACGCCGGCACCCAGTCACCCTTCGCGCTCGTCCAGGAGATTCGCGACTGGTTCGACGGCCCCCTTCTGCTGTCGGGCTCCATCGCCCACGGCCGCTCGATCCTCGGCGCACAGGCCGCCGGCGCGGACCTCGCCTACGTGGGTTCGGCGTTCATCGCCACCGACGAGGCGAACTCGGAGGACCAGTACAAGCAGATGATCGTGTCCTCCACCGCTGCGGACATCGTGTACTCCGACCTGTTCACCGGCGTGCACGGCAACTACCTCCGCGGCAGCATCGAGGCCGCGGGGCTCGATCCGGCCGCGCTGCCCGGCTCCGATCCGTCCGCCATGGACTTCGGAAACCGGGACCTCGAAGGGGCGAAGGCGTGGCGGGACATCTGGGGCGCCGGTCAGGGCGTCGGTGCGGTCAGGGCGGTACTTCCCGCGGCAGCGGTCGTCGAGCGCCTCGCCGGTGAGTACGCCGAGGCGAAGCGCCGGCTTCAGCGCATGGGATGTACGGGGGAGCCGTGCGAGCCCGCACACGCGCGTACTCATGAGCCTGGCGTCGGATTCAAGTAGAATCCCGGGGATGGACACCACTGCGCCCGAGGACAGCGAGAAGGCCCCGCCGATGGCGCCTCTCTCGTCACTTCGCGAGCCGCCGACGACGAAGCGCGGAGCGCGGACACGAGCCGCTTTGGTGCAGGCCGCGCGGACGGTGTTCGAGCGGGACGGCTACCTCGACACCCGCCTGGTCGACATCGCCAAAGAGGCCCGATGCGCGACGGGGTCCTTCTACACCTACTTCACCAACAAGGAAGAGGTGCTTGCCGCCGTCCTCCTGGAGGCGCAGGAGGACATGTTGCACCCTGGCGTGGGCCGGGTGCAGGGCACCGACGATCCGTATGCGGTACTCGAGGCGAGCAATCGCGCGTATCTCGAGGCGTACAAACGGAACGCGAAGCTGATGCGACTGCTTGAGCAGGTCGCACAAGTGGAGCCGGTATTCCGTGAGTTCCGAAGCCGGCGCGCGGATGCGTTCATCCGCCGCAACGCCCGCGGCATCGCCGACCTGCAGGCGCGAGGCGTCGCAGATCGTGAGCTCGATCCGATGATGGCCTCCCGTGCGCTGTCGGGCATGGTCAGCGTCATGGCCTACAACGCCTTCGCGCTCGGCGAAAGGCAAGAAGAAGGGACGCCGGTGGACTTCGAAGAGCTCGTGTCCACGGTCACCCGGCTCTGGGCGAACGCCCTGCGGTTCCCCGGCCACCGCTGAATCCGGCGGTAGCGCCGGCTGGGCGAAGCCTGCCGCCCCTACGACCGTTCGGCGATCCTGGCGCTCGCAGCGGCGACGAAGAGCGGCCTGCCCGAGCTCTCCCGCTCGATTACATGGCTCATTGCACCCGGTGTCGCGAAGCCCCTTCTCGCTCTTGGTCGAGTTGGGCATCACTCGCCTCTGCGAAGGCGTTGTCCCGCTTCCGTGGCCCGAGCCCCTTGCCGATCCGTTCGGCGAGCCGCTCGTGCCTCTGGCGACGGACGAAAGGGCCGCGATGCCGACCGTGAACCCTCTGGCCGCAGTTCAGCAGGACGAGGCGGCCTTTCCGTGCGGTGATGCGGACCGATGGTTGAACTTGACGTCGGATTCAATTATACAGGTGGACGGGACACGGCCGCAGCATCCCGAGGGCCCGTGCCCCGGCACGCACGCCCCGCCACGGAGAGGGTTCGTTGTGAACGTTGCACAAAGAGTCGCCGTCGTCACCGGTGGCGGCATCGGCGGCGCGCTGGTCGCACGGCTCGCTCGCGAGGGTGCCCGGCTCGTCGTCGCGGACCTCGACGCGGACGCCGCGCGGGCGGTGTCGAAGAGTGTCAACGCCGACCATCCGGGAAGCACCGTCAGCGCCGGCGCGGACGCGTCGGACACCGCCCAGATCCAGCAGTTGATCGCCCTTGCGGAGAGCACGTTCGGACCGGTCGACCTCTACTTCGCGAACGCGGGCATCGCCGGGGCACCGGGCCTCGACGCGGACGAGCAGGACTGGGACCTCTCGATCGACGTGAACCTGCGAGCCCACATCCGTGCGGCGAGGCTGCTGGTGCCGCGGTGGCTCGAGCGCGGCGAGGGCTACTTCGTCAGCACCGCCTCGGCGGCCGGGCTGCTCACCCAGATCGGCTCCGCCACGTACGCCGTCACCAAGCACGCGGCCGTCGGCTTCGCCGAATGGCTGAGTGTCACGTACGGCGATCGTGGGGTCCATGTCAGCTGTCTGTGCCCGATGGGGGTGGACACCAGGATGCTGGCCTTGGGGAAGGACTCCGGGGACGCCCTGGGAAGAGCGGCCGCGCAGGCCGTCATGTCCGCGGGTGACGTCCTTGAGCCGGCCGAGGTCGCCGACGCCGTCCTCGCCGCGATCGACGACGAGCGGTTCCTGATCCTGCCGCACGAAGACGTGCTGGACATGTACCGGCAGAAGGGCTCGGACTACGACCGGTGGCTGCGCGGCATGCGCCGCTACCAGAACTCCCTGCCGGCGCAGGCATGACCGGCGCGCCGGGCGAGCTCGTCCTCGCCGAACACCGCGGACCCGTACTGGTGCTCACGTTCAACCGGCCCGCCAAGCTCAACGCCTGGACGGACGAACTCGAAGACCGCTACTTCACGCTGCTCGACGCCGCCGAAGACGACCCGGACGTACGCGCTGTCGTGGTCACCGGGGCGGGACGCGGATTCTGCGCCGGCGCCGACCTCCAGCGGCTGCAGAAGGCCGGAGAGGTCTCAGAGGCGGACAGGGCGGGGCGCCGGCCGCGCGACGTGCCGCTGGCCCTGCGCAAACCGCTGATCGGTGCGGTGGGCGGTGTCGCCGCGGGCCTGGGCTTGGTGGAGGCGCTCTACTGCGACGTTCGCTTCGGCTCGCCCGCGGCACGGTTCACCACGGCATTCGCGCAGCGCGGGCTGATCGCCGAGTACGGCATCTCCTGGCTGTTGCCCCGGCTTGTCGGGCACAGCCGGGCAACGGACCTGTTGCTGTCGAGTCGCATGGTGGACGCCGAGGAGGCTCTCCGCATCGGACTCCTCGACCATCTGGTCCCCACCGGCAATGTGGTCGATGCCGCTGTCGCGTACGCCGCCGATCTCGCGACGCGCTGCTCCCCCGCATCCATGGCCACCATCAAGAGCCAACTCCGCAAAGACGCGAACGGCACCTACGCCGATTCCATGACCCGGGCGGAGGGCCTCATGCTCCAGGCGTTCCGCGGGGCCGATCTCGTCGAAGGCGTGGCCAGTCACCTCGAAAAGCGTTCACCGAGTTTTCCCTCCCTCCCTGTCAGGAGTTCGGATGTCCCTGTTTGAGACGTCGGATCGCGCCAAGAAGTACCAGGCGGATCTGCTCGAGTTCATGGATTCGCACATCTACCCCGCCGAGGAGGTGTACGCCGAGCAGATGCGCGCGTCGGGTGACCCGCACTTCCATCCGCCGATCCTCGAGGAACTCAAGGCGGAGGCGCGGAAGCGTGGACTGTGGAACCTCTTCCACCCGCACCCCGAGTGGGGTCCTGGGCTGACGAATCTCGAGTACGCGCCACTGGCGGAGATCATGGGGCGCAGCCACATCGCTTCGGAGGCGTGCAACTGCAATGCCCCGGACACCGGGAACATGGAGGTGCTCACCCTCTTCGGCACTGACGAGCACAAGGAGAAATACCTCAGGCCGTTGCTCGACGGCACCATGGCCTCGGCGTTCGCGATGACCGAGCCGGCAGTGGCCAGTTCCGACGCCACCAACATCGAGCTGCGCATGGAGCGCGACGGCGACGAGTACCTCCTCAACGGCCGCAAGTGGTTCGCCTCGAACGCGATGCACAAGAACTGCAAGGTGCTCGTCGTGATGGGCAAGACCGACCCCACGGTGGCCCCCCATCGCCAGCAGTCGATGATGGTCGTCCCGATCGACGCCCCCGGAGTCACCGTCGTCCGGAACCTCCCGGTGTTCGGGTACGCGGATCGCGAGGGCCACGCGGAGATCACCTTCGAGAATGTGCGGGTGCCGGCCAAGGACGTCCTCAAAGGCGAGGGCGAGGGTTTCGCGATCAGCCAGGCCCGGCTCGGGCCCGGTCGCATCCACCACTGCATGCGGGCGATCGGCGCGGCCGAGCGGGCGCTGGAGCTGATGTGCCGGCGCGCGCAGTCACGGGTGACGTTCGGTCGTCCCGTTGCCGACCGGTCCAATGTCCAGGACTGGATCGCGGAAGCGCGTATCGATATCGAGATGATCCGTCTGCTCACGCTGAAGGCCGCGCATCTGATGGACACGGTCGGGAACAAGGAAGCGCGCACCGAGATCGCGGCCATCAAGGTGGCCGCCCCGAACATCGCGTTGAAGATCATCGACCGCGCCATCCAGGTGCACGGGGGAGCAGGGGTGACCGAGGACTTCCCCTTGGCGATGATGTACGCGCATCTGCGGACCTTGCGGCTGGCGGACGGTCCTGACGAGGTCCACAAGCGGGCCATCGCCCGACACGAACTGCGGCAGTACCGCGACGGGGCCACCGCGGCGGCGAGCGGCACGAGCACCGTGGGCGGCCCCGAGGCAGCGGTGAGCTGAGGTGGCAGGACCCGATCTCACCGGGCGCACCGGCGTGGTCACCGGCGCCTCGCGCGATATCGGGCCGGCGATCGCCCAGGCCGTCGCGCGGCCGGCGGAAACGTCGTCCTCACCTCCCGGTCACAGGAGGTGGCGGACGCCGCCGCGGCCCAGGTCGGGGGCGCAGCGGTCGGCGTTTCGACGTTGTTCTCGATGCCTTCCACGACGGTCTCCGCCGTGTTCACGCACGGCTGGGGTGGATCAGCTGAGGGGCTTGGCGAGGACGGCTTTGCGGTGGCTGAAGGTCTCGATGGAGTAGCGGCCGTGGTAGCTGCCCATGCCGCTTTCCCCGACGCCCCCGAACGGCAGGTCGGAGACGGTGAGATGGGCCAGCGGCAGACCGAACCCGAGGCCGCCCGAGGAGGTTTCGGCGGCGAGCCGCTCCCGGGTGGTGTCCGATTCGGTGAACGCATACAGGGCCAGCGGCTTGTCGCGGTCGTTGATGAAGTCGATGGCCTCGTCGAGGCCGGGCACCTCGACGATCGGGAGGATCGGGCCGAAGATCTCCTCCCGCATGACGGGCGCGTCCGGTGACACCTCGGCCAGGACGGTCGGCGCGATGTACTTGGAATCCCGGTCGTGCGCCCCGCCGGTGACCTGGCGGCCGGACTCGAGGAGGGCGGTCAGCCGGTCGAAGTGGCGTTCGTTGACGATCCGGCCGTACTCCGGGGAGGCGGAGGCGTCCGGTCCGTACAGGCTCTCCACAGCCTTGGCGAGCGCGCCCTCCAGAGCGCGTGCGGTCCCGGGGTCGGTGAGCACGTAGTCCGGGGCGACGCAGGTCTGACCGGCGTTGAGGAACTTTCCGGCCGCGAGGCGGGCGGCGACGGCGTCCAGGTCGGTGCCCCGGTCCACGAACGCGGGGGACTTGCCGCCGAGTTCGAGGGTGACGGGCGTCAGGTGCCGGGCGGCCGCGGCCATCACGATGCGGCCGACCGTGCCGTTGCCGGTGTAGAGGATGTGGTCGAAGCGCTGCTCGAGCAGGGCGGTGGTCTCCGGGACCCCGCCTTCGACCACGGCGACCGCGTCGGTGTCGAGGTACTGAGGCAGGAGGCGGGCCAGGGCGGCGGACGTGGCCGGGGCCAGTTCGCTGGGCTTGGCGACCACCGTGTTGCCCGCGGCCAGGGCGCCGGCCACCGGGGCCAGCAGGAGCTGCGCCGGGTAGTTCCAGGGGGCGATGACCAGCACGACGCCCAAGGGGTCGTACCGCGTCCAGGCACTCGCCTCCCCGAGGAACGCGGGGACGAGGACCTGTTCGGGGCGCAGCCAGCCGTCGAGATGTTCCAGGGTGTGGTCGATCTCGCGTATGACGAAGTCGATCTCGGTGCGGTGGGCCTCGGTGGAGCTCTTTCCCAGGTCGGCGTGGAGCGCCGCGGCGAGTGTCTCCCCCTGTTCGGTGAGCAGGGTACGCATCCGGTGCAGCTGCCCGGTACGCCAGGCCACGGGCCTGGTGGTGCCGCTGCGGAAGGTGGCGCGCAGCCGGGCGACGAGCTCGGCGGGCTGCGCGGGCGCAGGGTTGTTCATGGTTCCCTCACAGGTGCGGTACGTGGACGGGGGCGTTGGCGCCGCGCCGCGGGCAGGCCGGGCGCCGGCGTCGACCGGGGGATCAGCCGCGGTTCAGGATGTCGATGATGTTCCGGGCGAGCTGCTCAGAGGAGGCGGGGTTCTGGCCGGTGTACAGGTTGCGGTCCGCCACCACGTGTGCGCTGAACGGGGCGGCGGCGTGGAAGTCGGCGCCGAGTTCCACCAAACGGTCCTGGAGCAGCCACGTGGCCTTGTCGGCGAAGCCGGCCATGCTCTCCTCGGCGTTGGTGAAGCCGGTCATGCGGTAACCGGCGAACGGCCAGCCGCCGTCCTCGCGCCGGGCGGCGAGCAGGGCCGCGGGGGCGTGGCACAGCACCGCGAGCGGCTTGCCGGAGTCCAACGCCGCGGTGAGGAGGCGGCCGGAGGCGGCGTCGACGGCGAGGTCCTCCATGGGGCCGTGGCCACCGGGGTAGAGCACGGCGGCGTACGCGTCGAGGTCCACCTCCTCGAGCTTGACCGGGTTCTCCAGGTCGGCGCGGACGGAAGCCAGGTACGCGGCGATCGCGTCGGCCTGCTCCTTGCCGCCGGTGGACTCGGCGGCAAGGCTGACGGCATCGACGGTCGGCGCGACGCCGCCGGGCGTGGCGACGGTGACGTCGAACCCGGCCTCGCGCAACAGCCGGTGCGGTGTGGCGAGTTCCTCGGCCCAGTAGCCGGTGGGGTGCAGGGTGCCGTCGGCGAGTGTCCAGTGGTCGGAACCGGTGACGACGAACAGAACTGCGGTCACAACTGTCTCCTTCGGGAGGGGCGCGCGTCGCGCGGTGGTGGGGGGTCTTCTCGTCCGGCAGGGCGTGTGCCGGTGATGGCGTACGGGCGGCGGGTGGCTCAGCCGACGGTGACGATCACCTTGCCGCGGGTGTGACCCTCCTGGTTGAGCCGCTGTGCGTCAGCGGTCTGCTCGAGCGGGAAAGTCGCGGCCACGTCCACGCGCAACTGCCCCCGCTCCGCGAGGACGGTGAGCGCCTCGAGGTCTGCGGCGTCGGGCCGGACGAAGACGTACCGGCCGCCGAGGCCGAGGACGGCGCCGTCCGCGACGGAGGCGAGGCGGCCGCCTTCGGCGAGCAGGCCGGGGGAGAGCTTCAGGGCTTCGCCACCGATCAGATCGAGCACGGCGTTCACACCCTGCGGCGCCAGCGCGTCGACGCGGTCGGTGAGGCCCTCGCCGTAGGTGACCGGCTCGGCGCCGAGCCCGCGCAGGTAGTCGTGGTTGCGCTCGCTCGCCGTGCCGATGACCCGGGCGCCGAGCGCTCGGGCGATCTGTACGGCCAAGGAGCCGACCCCACCCGCCGCGGCGTGCACCAGTACGGTGTCGCCGCTGCCCACGTTCAGGGCGCGGGTCAGCGCCTGGTAGGCGGTGAGACCTGCCAGCGGGATGCCGGCGGCCTCCTCGAAGGAGAGGTTGGCGGGCTTGCGGGCGAGCGTACGGACCGGGGCGGCGACGTATTCGGCGAAGGTGCCGCGGGAGACGAAGTCCTCACGGACGTAGCCGATCACTTCGTCGCCCGGGGCGAACTCGGTGACCGAGACACCGGCCTCTTCGACGACGCCTGCCACGTCCCAGCCGGGGATGACGGGGAAGACGGTGTCCATCACGCCGTCCAGGTATCCGGCCTGGATCTTCCAGTCGACCGGGTTGACGGAGGCGGCCTTGACGCGGACCAGTACGGCGTCCGGGGCGAGCTTCGGGTTGGGGACGTCGCCGTATTCCAGGACGTCCGGGCCGCCGTAGGTGCGGTAGGTGATGGCCTTCATGGTGGTGCTCCTTGCTGTGGGGGTGCGGTCGTGCGGTGGTGCGGGATTGCAGGGGTACGGATCGGGTGGGTCGTCAGGCGGCCGCGGTGGCGACAGCCGGCTCGGGGGCCGGTTCGGCGGTGGGCCGGTGTTCCGGACGGGGCGCCTGCCGTTGCCGCTGCAGGCCGAGCAGTGCGATGGCCAGGACGACGGCGAAGGCGGCACCGGCGATGGCGAAGCTCAGGGTGAACTGGCTCTCGGCAGGCAGCGGGGGCACTCCGGCCGGAAGGTTCTCGATGGTCCGGGAGGCGAGCAGTGTCGTGATCAGCGCACTGCCGATCGAGCTTCCGACCGAGCGGGAGATGGAGTTGATGCCGTTGGCGACGCCGGTCTGGTGGGGCGGCACTCCCGCGACGATCAGTGCGGGCATCGCGGCGTAGCCGAGGCTGATGGCCGTTCCGACAGCCATTCCGGCGCCGATCACCGAGGGGGCCGAGGAGTGAGCGGTGGCCAGCCACGCGAAGCCGGCAGTGCCGATCACCGCGCTGAGCGCGAGGGTGAGGCGTGGGCCGATCCTGCGGATCAGCAGGCCGCCGAACTGGGAGACGACGAGGGAGGCGATCGTGCTGGGCAGCAGGAACTCGACCGAGGCGCGGAGAACGGATGCGCCGAAGCCGTAGCCCGCGATGTCCTGCGGTATCTGCGCCAGATAGGAGACGCCCAGGAACTGGGCGAACATCCCGAATCCGACGAAGAGGCCCGCGAGGTTGCTGAACAGCACCGGGCGGTGGAGGAACATCCTCATGTCGACCAGTGGTTCGCGCACGCGGTTCTCGGTGAAGGCCCAGACACCGGCCATGACGACCGCTCCGGCGAAGCTACCCAGAGTGCGGGGGGAGGTCCAGCCCCACTCGTGACCCTGGGAGATCGGCAGCAGCAGCAGGACCAGGAAGAGCCCGAGGGTGAGGGCGCCGAGGATGTCGGTGCGCCCTCCGGTCCTGGTGCGGCTCGCCGGTACGAGGAGGACGACGGCGACGAGTGTGACCAGAGCCAACCCGGCGGCCATCCAGAAGACGGGGTGGTAGTCGGCGTTCTCGCCGCGGGTCAGCAGGCCGGTGGCGACCAGCGCGAAGCCGCTGCCGAACGCCAGGGTGCCGCTGACCAGTGACATCGCTCCAGGCAGCCGGTGGGCGGAGACCTCCTCACGGAGTACCGACAGCGCGAGCGGGAAGATCGCCGTGGCGGCTCCCTGGAGGACGCGGCCGACGATCAGCCAGAGGAGCGAGTCGGTGGTGGCGGCCAGGACCGAGCCGGCGATCATCACCACCAGCACGCCGATGAGGGTCGGCTTCTTCCCGTGCTGGTCGCCCAGGCGGCCGAGCAGGGGAGTGAAGACGGCTGCGGAGAGCAGCGTCGCGGTGGTGACCCAGCTGACCTCGGCAGCACTGCTGCCAAGGCTGGTCCCGATGAGACCGAGTATCGGGATCACCAGTGTCTGCATCATCGACACGACCATGGCGGCGAGGCTCAGGACGAGGACGACTGCGATCTCACGTCGGTGTCGGCCGGGCGACGGGGCAACGGTTCGGGACACGGGTGCTCTCTTCGCGGCGGGGTGGGGGGGGTGGTGCCGGAGCCGGAGAAGGGGCTCGGCTCGAAACAGCTAGATGCTTGATGAACTCAAGCAACGAGGACGACGGTAAACGTCAATGGTTGAGGAAGTCAAACATTGAGCTTCACCTAGACTGGAGACATGTCCCGCACCCCCGCCCCGCACCCGGCACCCCGAACCCCTGACCCGAAGGGGAGCGAGCCCACGCACGTCGACCTCCTGGAGCGTCTGGCGCGCGCTGCTGCCGGCTACTACCGGGACCTGGCCGCGGCGGCCGCGGTGCAGGGGCTCACGATGACGCAGGCCAAGATGCTCATCCTGCTCCGGAAGCCACTGCCGATGCGCGCTCTCGCAGGACTGCTCGCCTGCGACGCGTCCAACATCACCGGGCTCGTCGACCGGCTGGAGGCTCATGGACTGGTCTCCAGGCACCTCGACCCGGCCGACCGGCGGATCAAGAACGTGGTCGCGACGGAAAAGGGCCTGGAGGCGGTCCGTGTGATCCGCGCCGACATGCGGGCCACCTCGGCGGCCTTCAACCGTCTCGACGACGAGGGCCGCCGCAGCCTCTACGAGCTGCTGGGGCGCCTGCACCCCGACGAGACGGTCTGACCCCGACCGCCGGGGTGCCCGCCTCGGCCGCCGGGCAACGCTGCGTTCCGACCGACCTGCGCGGTCGCTCGGCTCGTCGAATCCGGCGTGCGGAAGACCGACTTCACCGAGGCCGATCTGCGCGAGGCGAACCTGCGCGAGGCGGCAGCAGGAGCGGTTGAACAGGAGACAGCATGAACAGGATGCAGATCGGGGTCGTCGAGACCGGCAGGCTGAGCCTCGTGCCGCTCGCTGTCGAGCACGCGGAGGAGATGGCCGAGGCGCTCTCCGACCCGGCGCTGCATGCCTTCATCGGTGGGACTCCGCAGCGCCCGCAGGCCCTGCGGGCACGGTATGAACGCTGGGTGGCCGGCTCACCCGATCCCTCGGAGGTGTGGTGGAACTGGGTGATCCGGCTCCGCGAGGAGAGACGCCTGACCGGGACGGTGCAGGCAACGATCACCCGCACCGAGCGCGGGCGTGCGGCCGAGGTTGCCTGGGTGGTGGGGACTCCGTGGCAAGGACGTGGGATCGCCACCGAGGCGGCACGAGGACTGATCGCCTGGCTCCAGGAGAAGGACGTACAGGTGGTCCGTGCTCACATTCATCCGGATCATCGGGCATCCGCAGCTGTTGCCGCCGCCGTCGGCCTCGCTCCGACCGGTCACCGGCACGAAGGCGAGATCAGGTGGAGTTGCCGTTGACGCATTCCTCCGCCGGCAGGCCCTGAGCGTTGGCCGCGAAGGACGGATCGACCGGCGCCCCAGATCCGGGGCGTCGGATTGCTCCGACGAGCTTCGGTGCGGCCCACCGGTGCGGCCCACCGGTGCGGCCCGAACCGTCGGCGGGGCCGGCCGACTCGGTGCGGACGGGCACGGAAGGCGCGGACGTCGCGGAAGGTGCTCCGCGACTCGGTGGCGGGCGACGGCGCCGATGGTCAGGCTGGTGTCATGCGCAACCGAGCGGCCATGAGAGAGGGCAGCTTCCGGCACCGCGGGGCCGAGCTGGTCTACGACGATGCCGGCGAGGGTCCTGTGGCCGTCTACGCGCACGGCGGTTTCGTGAGTCAGGCCGCAGAGGACCGGATGGGCCTGTTCTCATGGACGCCGGTCCTTGAGGCGGGCCGACGCCTGGTCCGTTATGACGCCCGGGGGCACGGTCGATCGACCGGCGACCCCGTGGACAGCGACTACACGTACCAGTCGCATGCCGGTGACCTGCTGGCCCTTCTCGATCACCTGGGCATCTCGCAGCCTGTCGCCGCCATGGGTGCGTCGATGGGCTGCGGCAGCGTGCTGCACGCCGCCGTGCGTGCGCCCGACCGGTTCTCCCGGCTGGTCCTGCTCATCCCGCCGACGGCCTGGACGACGCGGGAGGCCCATGCGCGGGCCGCTCGGGAATCCGCCGAGGCTGTCGAACGGGAGGGACGGGACGCATGGCTCGCCACCAGGGCGCAGCAGCCTCGTCCCGCCGTCGTGGCCGACGTTCCCGAGCTGCCGCCCACACCCGCCGAAGGGCTGCTGCCCGCCGTTCTGCGTGGCCTGGCGATGTCCGACCTGCCCTCACTCCCGGAGGTCGCCGCGCTGCGCCGGCCAACCTTGGTGCTGGGCTGGGTCGGTGACCCGGGGCACCCCCTGTCGACCGCGGAGACGCTGGCCCATGTGCTGCCGCACGCCGAACTGCACGTGTCCGAAACACGCGCCGACATCCACACCTGGGGGGACCGCATCGCCGAGTACCTGAGCCGCCCCCGGCCGTAGGCGGCCGTGTCCCTCGGGTCGTCTCCTCGTCCACGGGGCAGGAGCGCGCGGAACGCGGGATCGCTCGCGCAAGCGGTGTCTCAGCGCAGATCGAGCAGCATCACGTCATGCAGTTCCGCGCCCTCGCCCCGTGGCCGCGCCTCGCCGATCTTGCGGTATCCCCACGCCCGGTACGCGGCCGATGCCGCCTTGCTCGCCGGGTGGACGTTCAACAGCACCCGCTCGGCTCCGACGGCGTCGAGCAGTGTCGTGTGCAGACGCCGCGCGACACCCTGGCCCCGCCACGGTCCGCGCACGGCGAGTTCCATGAGCCCGAAGGTGCGGTGTCCGTCCTCGCGCCGCATGTCGTCGGGCACCGGCTCGATCAGTTCGTCCCACCACACCGTGTCGGGCCCGAGCGGGTGGCTGTACGCCATACCGATCGGCTCGCCGTCCTCGGTACGGGCCAGGGCAGCGCGAAAGGTGCCGTTGCGAGCCTGTACGGGGAAGCGGCGGAAGGCGGCGGCGACGTCGTCCTCGGTCTCGTTGTAAGGAGGCTCGGCGAACGCTTCGGCGTAGATCAGCTTGAACCCGTCCTCGGCCTCTACTGCGGCCGGTCCATCCATGTGCTCTGTCGCGATGGTCCCTTGCTGCGCCATGTGGTCCCCTCGAACGGTCATACAAGTGCGCTCGCCGCGCACTCGCGGCCGCTGAACTCCCGGCCGTGGGCGTCCCAACCCCTCCGTCAGGGGTGCGGCTGAACTTTTTCACGATCTGGAGGCGCCCGCGGCTTTCCCGGACGGCGAACCCAACACACCAACACCTCTCAAAACACGGCCTAGAGCCAGCCTCTGCGGGCCGCCTGCACACCGGCCTGGAAACGTGTCTCCACGCCCAGTTCCGCCATCAGCTCGGTGAGCCTGCGGCCCACCGTCCGCTCGGTCACGCCGAGGGCCCGGGCGAGGGTGCGGTCCTTCATGCCGGACGCCATCAGTGACAGCAGTTCGCGGTCCCTGGCGGACGGGCCGCACTGCGCCTCGGTGGCGTCGAAGGGTGTGGCGCGTGCCCACAAGCTCTCGAAGCAGCAGAGGAGGACGTCGATGAGTGCCGACGCGTGCACCAGCAGCCGGACGCTCGGGTCCGGCTCGGTGTAGGAGACGGGCAGCAGCGCGGTGGTCCGGTCGACGACGAAGAACTTCAGGGTGACGTCCGGCAGGAACCTGGCCTGTTCGCCGGCCTTGGTGCAGCGGCGCAGGGCCGCCATGTGCTCGGGTGATGCCAGTGCCTCGCGGGCGTAGATGAACCGGTAGGCGACGCCGTCCGCGAGTCGGCGCAGTTCGAGGTCGTTCGGGTTGCTCTGGCCGCCGATGTACGGCGGGGCGTCGACCGCGATGATTTCTTCGCGCGCCTCGAGCTGGAGCCGGGACACCGCGGCCAGTACGGCGTCCTCGCCCTCCAGCAGCTCGACGACCGGCTTCCCCTCGCGTGCGGGCCGGGCACGCAGCCGGTCGGCCAGCTCTTCGATGTGCACCTGCATCCGGGCGAGATCGCCGCGTCGGCGGCTGATCAGCGCGGGGAGGGCCTCGTCGGGGGCGACAAGGGCGTACAGCGCGGGAATGAAGCCGAGTTGCTGGACAAGCCCGTGGTCGAGGAGCCCGCGGAGTGCGGGTCGTAGTTCGGCCGGGGAGCAGCCGATGCTCTGCGCGAGCTCTTCCGCAGTGGCCCGCTTCAAATCCAGCAGGGCCAGGTAGACGTCGTTCTCGAGCCGGCCGAGACCGACGGGCTCCAGCAAGTGCATGTGTACCTCCCGTGCCGACGGTGGGGACGTCGGCGTGGGGGGACAGTAAGTGGCACGCCGGTGAACGTCAACCGGCCTTCAACGACGCACTGGGAACAACTGGTTCGCGAGGCAAGTGAGATCTGCGCCGGTTCATCCTGCTCGCCTGTGCTGAACAGGACATTGTCCGGTATCAGAAACGCACAACGGTTTACAGGGAGTTGAAGGCGACCCAATCCTTGTCCCAATCCGCCAGCGGCGATCACCCCCACCGTCGCGCGGCGGAGCTTCCCCTGCCGTCACCCCCACGGTGGCCACCCCCGGCCACGGGGACGGCATGCCTGGACAAGGAGCATCGATGCACGACAGAACCGCACTGCCTGTCCGGAAGATACTCGGGGCGGCGCTCGCCGCAGGTCTGGCCGCCACCGCGCTGGCGGCCGTGCCGGGGACGGCGGACGCCGCCGAGGGAAGCATCCTGGGTGCCGGCGCGCACAACGCCGTCAAGGACAGCTACATCGTCGTCCTCGAGGACGATACGACGGCGCAGGGCGTCGAGCAGCGCAAGGCCGCTCTCATCAAGCGCTACGGCGGCAAGGTCGGGCACACGTACACCTCCGCGCTCAAGGGATTCTCGGTCAGGATGACCGAGAAGCAGGCCAAGCGGCTCGCCGCCGACCCGGCGGTCGCCTACGTCGAGCAGGACATGAAGGGTTCCCTCGAGGCGGTCGCCTCCTGGGGGCTGGACCGTGTCGACCAGGGGAGCCTGCCGCTCAACGGCGCCTACACGGCGCCCAACACCGGCGCGGGCGTCACCGCGTATGTCATCGACTCGGGCATCCGCACCTCGCACAGCGACTTCGGCGGACGCGCGTCCTGGGGCACGAACACCATCGACAGCAACAACACCGACTGCCATGGGCATGGCACCCATGTGGCCGGCACGGTCGGCGGCACGGCCTACGGTGTGGCCAAGGGCGTCAAACTGGTCGGGGTCAAGGTCGCCAACTGCGCCGGCGACCTGAGTTCGACGACCATCACCGCCGGCATCGACTGGGTGGCGCGCAATGCCGTGAAGCCCGCCGTGGCCAACATGAGCTTGGAGTACTCGAGTCCGGCTGTCGCGACGGCCGTGAAGAACTCCGTCGCCTCCGGCATCGTCAACGTCGCCGCGGCCGGGAACGACTACGGCTCCGACGCCTGCTACGTCACGCCCGCCAAGGTGCCCGAGGCCATCACCGTTGGTGCGAGCACCCGTACCGACAGCAGGTGGATCGGCTCCAACATCGGTTCCTGCGTCGACATCTTCGCGCCCGGCGACGCCATCGTCTCGGCCGGCATCACGAGCAACACCGCCTCCGCGACGATGTCCGGCACGTCGATGGCCGCCCCGCACGTGGCGGGGGCCGCCGCGCTCTACCTCTCGGCCAACCGGACGGCCACACCCGCCCAGGTGCAGTCCGCCCTCAAGAACAACGCCACCAAGGGCAAGTTGACCGGCATTGGAGCCGGATCGCCCAACAACCTTCTCTACACCGGCTTCATCGGCCAGTGATGCCCTGACCCCTGCGACAGCCTGTCCGGCCGGTATCCCCGTTTTCAGCCCCCCCCCGGCCGGACAGGCCATGGGCCCGATCACCACCGGGCCGAGCAGTGGCACCTGCGGCGGCTTCCACCCGGCGTACTCCTGCCGGAACACCTTCTGGAACCAGGTCAGGCCCATGCTCACCTACGCGGCCGACAAGGCGGGAAACTCCTACGGGAGCGGCACGAGACCCACCCCCGCCGACTGACACGGCACCAACGGGGCGGATGTTGCCGCCACCCTCAAATCGGGCGCCACTCTCCAGCGGCATCACCTTCAGCGGCGCACCCGCACGTCTGGCAGGCAACAGACCTGCCCGTCCGGGTGCTCGTGCCGTCCACCTCCGGGCACACAGGTCGCCGCGTCTGCTGTCGGCCTCGAAGTCGTGCGGAGCAACCCGGCACCCCAACGGCGAGGCAGGCTGCCCGCGGTCGTGATCGCCGAAGCGACCGCTCGTCGCCGCGCCTCCTGACACAAGGACACCGAGACACATGAAGTCGAACCGCCTGGGCACCGCAGCAGGGGCCGCCGCGTTACTGCTGATCGGGGGTCACCAACTGCTGACGTCCCAGGACGTTCAACGCCGGCCGATCGTCATCGGGACGGCCAGCAGCTTGACACACCTCGACCCGGCCGGGGCATACGACAGCGGATCCCTGGCTCTGTACAACAACGTCTACCAAAGCCTGCTCACCTTCGAGGCAGGGTCGCCCACCCCCAGGCCTGACGTCGCCAAGAGCTGCAGATTCACCGACTCCGCGCTCAAGACCTATCAGTGCGAACTCCGCAACGATGTGGAGTTTTCCAACGGACATCCGGTCACCGCCGAAGCTGTGAAGCATTCGTTCGAACGCATCCTGCGCATACGTCACCCCCTAGGTCCAAGACCGCTCTTCGCGAATCTGCGCTCAGTCGAGGCCCGGGAATCCCTTGTGACGTTCCACCTCGGTACAGCGGATGCCACATGGCCTTACAAGATCGCCACAGCATCGGGTTCGATCGTCGATCCGGCCGAGTTTCCCTTCGACAAGCTACGCGAGAAAGGAGGGGCAGTCGGATCCGGTCCGTATACGGTCTCCTCCTATCGAGAGGGAAAGGAGATCACCCTTGAACCGAATCCCATATACAAGGGGGCGGTGGCGAGGACAGGCACACCGATACACATCCGCTACTACCCGACAGTAAAAGACGTAGAGGCGGCCTGGACAGCCACAACCATCGACGTCGCTCACAGCGGACTGCCGTCCGCAACCCTCGCGCAGATAGAACCCGGCGACCGGGATGTGCGCCTGTCCATCGGGGAGGGCGCATACACGCGCTACCTCGCGATGAACCTGCGCTCCCCACGGAATCCCTTGAAAGACGTTGCAGCCCGCCGAGCCGTCGCCGCCCTCGTCGACCGCGGACGCCTGACCAGCGAGGTGTTCCACCACACAGTGACGCCGCTGTACTCCCTCGTCCCCCAAGGTGTCACCGGCCACGACACCGCATTCTTCGACGAATACCCCGAGATGGACCCCCAGTACGCGGCACAGCGCCTTCGTTCCGCCGGCCTCACCACTCCTGTACCCATCACGCTCGGCCACCACAGCGGACCCGCCGCCATGGAGGCAAGGGAACTGAAGCAGCAACTGGAGAAGAACAGCCTGTTCCAGGTCGAACTCGTCGAAGTAGCTGACTGGAATACTTACCAAAAGCGGTGCGAACGTGGCGACTTCGACGCCTTTACTACAGCATGGACGCCCGACTTCCCGGACCCGGACAACTTCGTGCAGCCATTGGTGGGGACAGGTAACATCCTTCACAACGGATACGCATCGGCGGAGGTCGACAAGGCGATCCAGGACACACAGCGACACGCCGATCGCGGGGAAACCATCCAGCGGTTCCGGTCGATTCAGCAGACCGTCGCACGGGACGTCCCCCTGGTCCCCCTCTGGCAGAAGAAGAACTACGTGGTAACTCGTGCCAATGTCACCGGCGGCCACCACCTGGCCGAGGGGAACGGAATCTGGCGCCTGTGGGAGCTGAAATGGCTCTGAACCCGCAATCATGAAACGGGATGAACGAGCGGGTATGGCGACGCTGTTGCAGTCAAAGGCCTGAATTGTGGCACCGGTCGTTCTCATCGACCGGCCATCGAACTGCGCGAGCGTCTCGGCGACTGGGAAGGCGACCTCGTCGTGGGCGCCCGCAGCCAGTCCGCCGTCACCAGCTCGTCGACCGACGAACCCGCTGTCTCCGTCTGGTCCCGCTGCCGGAGGGGCACTCGGCCGGCCAGTTGCGTGATGCCCTCATCGCCGCCCTCGGCCAGCTGCCGGAACGGGCACGGCGGAGTCTCACCTGGGACCAGGGCTCCGAGATGTCACGCCACCATGAACGTGCGCCCTACTTCACCGACGGGATCTTCTTCGCGCGCCCCGGCAGTCCCTGGGAGCGAGGGACGATCCGGCGGTACCTGCCCAAGCGCACGAACTGTCCCTGCGCACCGCTGACGATCTCCGTGTCATTGAGCAGCGGCCGACCGTGCACACACTGAGTCGGCAGACCCCGGCTCAGGCATTCGCCGCGGCTCTGGCACCCTCCGCGTCGTTGATCACAGCCGCAACGCAGTGCCTTGGCGATCGCAGGTGAAGGTCGGCAAGTGGGTCGACTTGCGACTGGCGTCCTCACTCGTGCTCCCGGGGGATGAGCGCGACCGAGCTTCGGCACGCGGATCCCTGAGCCGTGATGCCGGTCGGCCACACCACAACCGGTACTCGGTAAGCACCACAACCGGTTCGTGAAGCATGTGGTGATTGACCCAGTTCATCCTGCCCGTCCGTGCTGAACAGGACATTGTCCGATATCCGAAACGCATAACTGTTTACAGGCAGTTGATCGCGGGCCAATCCTTGTCCCCATCCCGCCGCGGCGATTCACCCCTCACCGTCGCGCGGCGGAGCTTCCCCTGCCGTCAAACCCCACGGTGGCCACCCCCGGCCACAGGGACGGCATGCCTGGACAAGGAGCATCAATGCACCAGAGATCCGCACTGCCTGTACGGAAGATACTCGGGACGGCGCTCGCCGCCGGTCTGGCCGCCACAGTGCTGGCGGCCGTGCCGGCCACGGCGGACGCCACCGAGGCCAACATCCTGGAAGCCGGTGCGCCCCCTGCCGCACCGGACGCCACGGCGCCGGCGACCGACGGGCCCGTCGAGCGCCTCATCGTCGGCTACAAGTCCAAGGCCACGGAGGCCAAGTCCAACGACGCCGCCGCCAAGGACGCCAAGGCCAAGGGCGAGAAGGCCGGCGAGTCCCTCGACTTCCAGCGCCGTCTGGGCACCGGAGCCGCGCTGGTCGACCTCGGCGCCCAGCTCGACAAGAAGGACACGGCCGACGTCATGGCCGCCTTCCGCGCCGACCCGGACGTCGCGTACGTCGTCCCGGATCGCCGCAAGTACGCCACAGCCGTGACGCCGAACGACACCTACTACGACCGCCAGTGGGACCTGTTCGAGGCTGCCGCCGGTATGAACGTCCCCGGCGCCTGGGACAAGGCGACCGGCACCGGTGTCAAGGTCGCCGTCCTGGACACCGGTTACGTCGCGCACTCCGACCTCGCCGCCAACGTGGTCGGTGGATACGACTTCATCTCCGACCCACTGATGTCCCGCGACGGCGGCGGCCGCGACAGCAACCCCGCCGACACCGGCGACTGGATGAACAAGGGTGACTGCGGCGTCGACGAGTTCGGCCGGCCGGTCCCCGACAGTGACAGAAACAACTCCTGGCACGGCACCCACGTCGCCGGCACCATCGCCGCCACCACCGGCAACGGCAAGGGCATCGCCGGTATCGCGTACAACGCGACCATCCAGCCCGTCCGCGTGCTCGGGTGGTGCGGTGGCACGGACGCCGACATCATCGACGCCATCACCTGGGCGTCCGGCGGTTCCGTGCAAGGCGTGCCGAACAATCCGAACCCCGCCGACGTCATCAACATGAGCCTCGGCGGCGGTGGCGCCTGCGACGCCGGCACCCAGAGCGCCATCAACGGCGCGGTGAGCCGCGGCACGACCGTCGTCGTGGCGGCCGGCAACAGCAACAAGAACGCGGCCGGCTTCAGCCCGGCGAGCTGCAACAATGCGATCAGCGTCGCCGCTTCCGACCGCGAGGGCAACCGCACCTACTACTCCAACTACGGCACCGTCATCGACGTCACCGCTCCCGGCGGCGAGACCGCGGTCCAGGCCAACGGCATCTGGTCCACGCTGAACACCGGCCTCCGCAGCGTCGGCAGTGAGACGTACGCGGCGTACCAGGGCACCAGCATGGCCGCCCCGCACATCGCCGGCCTCGCCGCGCTGTTGAACCAGGCGAGCCCGTCGATGACGCCCGCCCAGATCGAGTCCGCGATCAAGACCAACGCCCGTACGCTGCCCGGCACCTGCTCCGGCGGTTGCGGCGCGGGCCTCGCCGACGCGGCCCGTACGCTCGGCGCGTCCGGCAGCACCGACCCTCAGCCGCCCACCGGCAGCGTGTTCACCAACGCCGTCAACGTGAATATCCCGGACACCAACACCCCGGTCACCTCCTCCCTCGCGGTGACGGGCATCAGCGGCAACGCCCCGACGGCCCTCAAGGTCGCCGTCGACATCAAGCACCCCTACCGAGGTGACCTGCGTATCGAGCTCGTCGCCCCGAACGGCAGCGTCACTCAGCTGAAGGCCGCCAGCTCCAGCGACAGCGCGGCCAACGTCATCACCACCTACACCGTCGACGCCTCCGGCGCGGCCGCCGCCGGCACCTGGAAGCTGCGGGTCACCGACGTCTACAGCAGTGACGCCGGCTACATCGACTCCTGGAGCCTGACCTTCTGACAGGTCCGCACCTCCAGGCCGACTCAGGGGCCTGCCGATGTCGAGGAGGGCTTCGGCAGGCCCCTGCACCATGTCCCGGCCTACCCGGCCACGAGCAGCCCGTCCCCGTTGTCGTGGCAGACGGCCCGCAGCCAGTCGTTCCCGAGGCCCATCCCTTCAGCCCCCGACGCGGTGCTGCTGAAGTCCGTATACGCGTAGGGCATGCGGCGGCGTGAGACGTCGATGCTGAACGTGCACGATCTGCCGGCACGACCAGCTGCCCCTGGGCCCCTACACCAACCGCGATGCCGCCCGCGCCCACCGCCAGGACCTCCGCACCCGAGAGGCCTTCCCGCCGGGGCTGTTCTCACCCGACTTCGGCGACGACGATGCGATCGAGGAGCTGGCCGTGTTCTACCCCAGTGAAGGCGGCGAGACGGAGGAGGACAGCTCCACCGGTTACCTCGTCACCCCGCCCACCCTCACCGGCGTCTACGAGCCGGAGGCCGAGGAGTGATGAGCCCGCGCACCGTCTGGGAGATCGACGTCCCCATCGAGCACCGGCAGGACAGGACCCGCAAAGGCGTCCACGTCTTCACCGGCCTGGCAGAGAACAGCAGCGAAGCCCTCGCCGCCGCCCTGCGCGCCTGCGAGATCGCCCGACTGCACACCATGTCAGGCCAGCCGATCCCCGCCGGCACCAGCCGCGTCGACTGGTCCGCCCGCGGACTGCGCCCCGACTGGGAGCTCCGCTGGGACCGCGCCGAAAAGAAGCAGATCGTCCTCTGACTGGCCCCGGGCGGCAGCGGAGAAGGAAAAATCCCCATGACCGTACGACCGCAGTCGAACCTCCGCAGCACCCGGCGCGGCTCCGCCCTTCAGCGACTGCTGGAAGCTGTCGAGGCCCACGCCGGTCGGCCGTGCAACTCTCGGAAGGGGGCCCTCGCATGAGCTGCCTGAAGTCCCTCACCGACCTCATCGGCGCCCAGGCCCTCGGTGACCACCTCACCGCCGCTGTCCAGGACCTCGTCGACCGCGAGCAGTTTGCACGCGCTGACGCCTACCAGCAGATCACCGACGCGGCCGACGTCGGCGATGTCACCGTTCTCGCAGCCACCCGCCAGATGTGGGTCCGCCGCGACGACGTCGACCTCAAGAGGCCCCCGCCCGGCGCCTGTACGTCCTGGAGCGCACCCGCACCGGCGTGTTCGTCGCCTTCGTCGACATCGGCCAGGCTGCCGACGACACCGACGACGGCGAGCACGCCAACGTCGTCCCGGAACTGCTCCCGTACAACGACCACTCGACAGGCGCCGAGCTGTTGGTCGAGGTGCTGGAGATGTACCGGCTGAAGGCCTGGGAGCCGTTCGAACTGCTGCTGCCGACCGTGGCCATCAACAACGTCCGGCCGCAGGGGGAGCGGAAGTCATGACCACCGCCCCGCCCCGCCCGAGCGTGACCGCCTGCCTCAGTGCGCCGGCCGCCCGGCCGCCGTGCTGGAGACCGTCTCCGCCAGCAGGCACGACAACACCCGCATCGCCGCCCACTTGGCCGCCGAGCTCGGTGACGGCGCCCACACCCATGCCGCCCGCGACGGCGACATGCACGTGGTCCGCCCGATCGGAACCACGTCGTGAGCGGCCGCCTCGCCCCTTCCCCCGGTCCACCGGTGCCGAGCCCTGCCAGGCCCGGGACTCCGACCCCGACTGGTGGACCAGCGACCCCAACGACTGAGCCGCTGCTCAGGGCACGGTGTGTTTGCCGGGCGCCGGACCGGAACCGCAGTGCATCACCACCGGCACGCCCGCTCCGCGAGCAGCCCTCGGACGGGATCCAGCAGCGGGTCACCCGGGTCGTACGCCCCGACCGGCAGGTGCGACTTGAATTTCCGCGCCCCGTCTCGACGGCTGCCCGCCCATAGCCGGCCACCGGGAACAGCGTCGCGGGGTGCGCGTAGTCCAGCGTCCGCGCCGCATCGGCCGCCGCCCAGCCGTTGACCGTACCGGCCGTCGAAACGCCCTTCCGGCGCGACCTCTGTCGCGCTTCAGCCCTCCCGTACCGGCTGAACAGGACATTGTCCGGTACTGGAAGTGCACAATGATTTACAGGCAGTTGGCGATGCCCCAATCCTTGTCCCAGTCCGCCAGCGGCGATCAGCGTCACCGTCGCGCGGCGGAGCTTCCCCTGCCGTCACCCCCCACGGTGGCCGACCCGGCCACGGGGACGGCATGCCTGGACAAGGAGCATCGATGTACCAGAGAACCGCACTGCCTGCACGGAAGATACTCGGGGCGGCGCTCGTCGTCGGTCTGGCCGCCACCGCGCTGGCGGTCGTGCCGGGGACGGCGGACGCCGCCGAGGGAAGCATCCTGGGTGCCGGCGCGCACAACTCCGTCAAGGACAGCTACCTCGTCGTCCTCGAGGACGGCGCGACGGCGCAGGGCGTCGAGCGCCGCAAGGCCGCTCTCATCAAGCGCTACGGCGGCAAGGTCGGGCACACCTACAGCTCCGCGCTCAAGGGATTCTCGGTCAGGATGACCGAGAAGCAGGCCAAGCGGCTCGCCGCCGACCCGGCGGTCGCCTACGTCGAGCAGGACAGCACAGCGTCCCTCGAGGCGGTCGCCTCCTGGGGGCTGGACCGTGTCGACCAGGGGAGCCTCCCGCTCAACGGCGCCTACACGGCGCCCAACACCGGCACGGGCGTCACCGCGTACGTCATTGACACGGGCATCCGCACCTCGCACAGCGACTTCGGCGGACGCGCGTCCTGGGGCACGAACACCGTCGACAGCAACAACACTGATTGTCATGGGCATGGCACTCACGTGGCCGGCACGGTCGGCGGCACGTCCTACGGTGTGGCCAAGAGCGTCAAACTGGTCGGGGTCAAGGTCTTCAACTGCGCCGGTGGCACCACCGCGACCTCGATCGCGGCCGGCATCGACTGGGTCACGCGCAATGCCGTCAAGCCCGCCGTCGCCAACATGAGCTTCAAGTCCGGCAGCTCCGCCGTCGCGACGGCCGTGAAGAACTCCGTCGCCTCCGGCATCGTCAACGTCGCCGCAGCCGGCAACGACTACGGCTACGACGCCTGCAACATCACGCCCGCCAAGGTGCCCGAGGCCATCACCGTCGGCTCCAGCACCCGTACCGACAGCAGGTCGGGCTTCTCCAACATCGGTACCTGCGTCGACATCTTCGCGCCCGGCTCCGACATCGTCTCGGCCGGCATCACGAGCAACATCGCCGCCGCGACGAAGAACGGCACCTCGATGGCCGCCCCGCACGTGGCGGGCGCCGCCGCGCTCTACCTCTCTGCCAACCGGACGGCCACACCCGCCCAGGTGCAGTCCGCCCTCAAGGACAACGCCACCAAGGGCAAGTTGACCGGTATCGGGGCCGGTTCCCCCAACAACCTTCTCTACACCGGCTTCATCGGCCAGTGATGCCCTGACCCCTGCGACAGCCTGTCCGGCCGGGATCCCCGTTTTCCGCCCCCCCGGCCGGACAGGCCATAGGCTCAACCACCACGGCACCGGCGGCTGAAGGACGACGACAGCGCGGGCGGCATCCGACCAGATGGCAGCCACTGGCCTGTACGCAGGTCTGCATGGCGCGAGGTCCCGGGCCGAATCGCTACACAGCAGGGGGCCGTGTGACGACGAAGCCCCGCCGGATGATCCGGCGGGGCTTCCGCGCGCGGCGTGCGGGGCTACGCCGGCCCGCGGTGCGCGGCACGAGTTTCGTTGTACTCCGGGCTCGCCGCTCTTTTTGATCCCGGCAATCCGGCACGCCTCGTTGTTGCTGAACCCCTGTTAGAGGAGGACGTCGATGAGTGCCGACGCGTGCACCAGCAGCCGGACGCTCGGGTCCGGCTGCTGGTGCAGGAGACCGGCAGCAGCGCGGTGGTCCGGTCGACGACGAAGAACTTCAGGGTGACGTCCGGCAGGAACCTGGCCTGTTCACCGGCTTCGGTGCAACGGTGCAGGGCCGCCATGTGCTCGGGCGATGCCAGTGCTTCGCGGGCGTAGATGAACCGGTAGGCGACATCGTTCGCAAGCCGGCTCAGTTCCAGGCCGTTCGGGTAGCTCTGACCGCCGATGTACGGCGGGGCGTCGACCGCGACGACTCCTCGCGCGTCTCGAGCTGGAGCCGGGACACCACAACTAGTACGGGATGACGCGCCAGCACCCGGCCGACCGGCTCTGACCCGGCCGGTTCACGGCTTGTGCAGAGAGGGCCGACTGCTCCGTCTGAGCGCCGGTCGGCTGTATCGGACATTGTCCGGGACCGGAAACGCACGTGCATTTACAGGGGATTGGAGGCGGGCCAATCCTTGTCCAGGACCCGCCACCGCTGTTCAGCGTTCAGTGTCACGCGGTGGAGCTCCCTCTGCCCTGACCCCACGTGCAAGGCGATCCGCCCCGCCCGTCCGTCCGGCATTGCCCACCCCCACGCGAATGAGGTTCCTGTGCAAGCGAAGTTCACCTACTGGCTCGTCACGGCCGCGACCGCGGCGGCCGTCGCGGCGGGCACCGGCTACGGCATAGCAGTACCGGCCGGCCCGAGCACGGCCGGCGACGACCGCGCCTACGTCTACCGCATCCCCGGCGGCGCCCACCTGCCGCAGAACCGGCTCGCCGGGTTCGACCTGATCGAGGACCGCGACGGCGACGACCTGTTCGTCCTCGGCGACGCGGCCACCGCCACGCACCTCAAGGCCGCCGGCCTGCGTCCCAAGGTGGAGCAGAAACTGAAGCCCGCCGCCTGGGAGCCGCCCAAGCGCAGCGGCCAGGCCCCCGCGCTCACCGCAGCGGTCGCAGAGGAGACGTACTACGGCGGCTACCGCACCGTGAACGCCCAGTACGCCCACCTCGACCAAGTCGCGACCGACCACGCGTCGCTCGCCACCGTCGTCGACATCGGCGACTCCTGGCGCAAGTCCACCGGCCGATCCGGTGGTTACGACCTCAAGGCCATCTGCCTCACCAAGAAGTCAAGCGGCAGCTGCCAGCTGACGCCCAACTCCACAAAACCGCGATTCCTCGTCCAGGCGCAGGTCCACGCCCGCGAACTGAGCACCGGCGAGATGGCGTACCGCTGGATCGACTACCTCACCGACGGCTACGGCACCGACGCCACGGCCACGAAGATACTGGACACCCGCGAGATATGGGTCGTGCCGATCGGCAACCCGGACGGTGTGGACATGGTCCAACAGGGTTTCATGGGAGGGCCCACGGGCCAGCAGTGGCACCGCAAGAACGCCAACCACACCCACTCCACGACCACCTGCACCGAGGGCCCCAACTCCGGCAGCGGCATCGACCTCAACCGCAACAACAGCAGCCACTGGGGTGGCGCGAGCACCAGCTCCCACCCCTGCGACCAGCTCTTCAAGGGCCCGTCGGCGGACTCCGAGACCGAGAACAAGGCACTCCAGGCCCTGTACCGCAAGCTGTTCCCCGACACCCGCGCCGCGGGTGACACGGCGGCCGCCGCGGCCGACACCAAGGGCATGTTCGTCACCCTGCACAGCTACTCCAACATGGTCCTGTTCCCCTGGGGCTTCGACAGCGACGCGGCGAGCGGCAACGACGCCGCGCTGCGCACCATGGGCAAGGAGATGGCCCGACTGGCCGGCGGATGGCAGTACGGCCAACCCGGCGAGATCCTCTACGACGCCAGCGGCAGCCACGACGACTGGGCCTACGACCAGCTCGGGGTCCCCAGCTTCACCTGGGAGGTCGGGCCGAGCAGCGGCACCTGCGGCGGCTTCCACCCGGCGTACTCCTGCCAGAACACCTTCTGGAACCAGGTCAGGCCCATGCTGACCTACGCGGCGGACAAGGCGGGCAACCCCTACGGGAGCGGCACGACACCCGCCCCGGCCGGCTGCCACGGAACCAACGGGACCGATGTCGCGATCCCCGACGCCGGGAGCGCGGTCACCAGCAGCATCGGCATCACCGGCTGTACCGGAACCGCCTCCGCCACCAGCACGGCCGAGGTCCACATCGACCACACCTACCGCGGCGATCTGACGCTGGACCTGGTGGCTCCTGACGGCACGGCCTACCGGCTGAAGAACGCGTCGGCAAGCGACGGCGCCCCCGACATCGACCAGACGTACACCGCGAACCTCTCCGCCGAGACCCGCAACGGCACCTGGGAGCTCAGGGTCCAGGACACCGCCGCTCAGGACACCGGCACACTCGACGTCTGGACCCTCACTCTCTGACCGAAGCCTCGACGCCGAGGGGAGGACCCAACGCGGCTGGGCCCCCGGAGAACCACGACTCGGGGGCCCAGCTGCCATCGACATCGACATCGACACTGACGGCGTTGCGAACCGACTGCACGGCAGTACGGTTGCAGCGGCGGAGGCCACCCTCCCGTCGCGTGACCGCCGAGCAATGCCGGCACCTGGACCACGGCTGAAGCACCGGAGCAAGCCTGGGTCGGTCGAACCCTTCCACCGAATCCTGCTCGACGAATGGGCCTACCTGCGGCCCTACACATCGAACGACGAGCGGACAGAGCGCACCGAGAGCTTGTCGAACCGGGTGGCCACCGCCCGGTTCCGCTTCAACCGGTCGATGCCGCACTCGACCCTGTGCCGGGCCTTGTAGTCCTGCGTCACCTTCTGTCGCGTAGCGGTCGAGCCGGCGCTTCACGCAGCGCCGAGACCCCCATGGCTGCAGGCTTCCGGCCCCGCGCTCTACTGCCAGGTCGCGGTGTCGGGGTCGATGCCGTGGGCGCGCGCGGCGGCGTCGACGGTGCGACGGAACCACGTGGCAAGGCCGGCGCGGATGCCGTCGTAATGGGCGGCGAAACCCGGATCGGCCTCATACATGCGGGCGAGACAGACCTGCATCTGCCCGGTGAGGGGAAAGTACGAAGCGAAGACGTCGCGGTGCCGTTCGACGAGTTGATTCGCTTCCGGGCTGCCGGGTTCGACGCCGGCGTCCATGGCATCCCCGAGGGCGCGGTCGAAGTCGGCAACTTCGTCGGCGACGGTCTGCCATTCCTCCGGGCCGCGAGCGGCTGAGCGTTCGGCGTACTGCTGCCATTGCGTCGTGGCTCCGTAGCGCTGACGGGCTTGAGCGGGCCAGTCCGGGTTCCACCGGGGGCCGAGGATCGCGGCCTGCTGCTCGACGGTCAGCAGCAGGCCGTGCTCATGGGCGTCGATCATCCGGTCCAGTCCGGCGCCGAGCTGCTGGAGGCGGTCGATCCGTTCGGTGACCTGTTTGCGCTGCGCGCGCAACGCGTCGGGCACGTCTGCGGTCGAGTCGTCCAGGACGGCACGGATCCTGTCCAGGCCGAGGCCGAGCTCACGGTAGACGACGATGCGGTGCAGGCGTTCCAGATCACCGGCGGTGTAGAGCCGGTATCCGGCAGCCGTGCGCAGCGACGGTCGCGCCAGACCGATGTCGTCCCAGTGGTGCAGCGCGCGGACTGTCACGCCGAGACGCGCCGAGGCCTGACCGACGGTCAGGCCCTCGGCCTCAGTGGCATCAGACATGGTCCTCATTGTCGCCGCGAGCGACGTCCGGTGGGGTGATCCCGACGGCTGCAAGGTTCCGCGCCTCCTGACTGGCCGGATCGAAGGGCTTCGCCGCGGTGAAGACGATCCGTGCGTTCTCAGGGGTGGTCACCGCCACATCGCGGGTGTTCCAGGGAGTGTCCCGTGGACCGTCGACCGAGTCCGGGCGCACCGCACGACAGGCCTCGACAAGGGAATCGACCTGGCTGAGCACGCAAGCGAAACTGAGACTCATCGCCGGTGTCTGCTCCGGAACGCTCGTCGCCGGGACGAGGAGTACGTCCTGGAACGCCCACCGGCGCAGATGCACAAGCCTGCCAGGGATGCTGAACAGCTCGAAGAAGCCGAGGCCCCGGACCCAGAAGTCCACCGACTCCGCCAGGTCACTCGTGGGGATCGTCGCGAACGCGGGCATTCCGTAGATGCCACGGAACAGCTCCGGCGGGACCGCGTCCGGGCCGGGAGCGGGCACGGGACTCATCTCGAACGCATTGAAGTGGTCGCTCATGCACCCCACCCTCCAGCCTCACGCAACGTGAGGGTCAAGCCGGTTCCGTGAATCTCTCCCTACCCCGGCGATGCGACCACCGTTGTGGCCGGGTACGCCTAGAACGGCATGCGGCCGCGGGTGCGGCGGCCCGCGGAGCCGCTGCGGCTCACGGCGCGGGAGCCGCTACGGAACGGTTTGCTGAATATGCGCCCCAGGAAGCCGGGGGCCTTGCTGCCCGCACGGGATCCCAGGCCGAGGGTGCGTTGCGTACCGCGTTCGGGGTGGCGCGACAGACGCGGCAGGAGGAACGCCAGCACGGCGAGGACGACACATACTGCAATGATTCCGGCGATCATCATGGGAACTCCAAGGGTTGTGGTTCTTCTGCCGTTTGCCCCCGGCAGGGCTCGGCACGCGTTCAGTTGCCGGCGATGGTCTCGTCGGCCTCCTGTCCGGTGTCGGGGACGGCGGACGTCGAAGGCGGTTCTGCCTCCCACGGGGCCGGCCCGCTGCCGTCGGTCCAGGCGACGAGGCTCTGGTGGTCGAAGCATCGGATCCCGCACTGTTCGGCGTACTCGGCCGCAGGCTGTGTGAACTCGCCCGTGGTCACGACGGCCGCCACACTCGCCTCATGCACGGCGAAACAGGTGCCGCCGAATCGCTGCACTTCCTGGGATCCGACCTTGTTCATCGGGCCGTAGCGCTTGCACTGCAAGACGACACGCCTGCCGTCGGGCGTGGTGGCGATCACGTCGGCGCCGAGATCGCCCGCCCCTCCGACGACCTGGACGTCCCGGCAGCCGTCGCGTTCGCACAGCGCGGCGACGGCCTGTTCGAAGTCGGCGGGGTCCATGGCCGCGAGGTCGTCCGCCTCGAAGGTCCCCGGCGCCTCTTCACCTTCGGGCACCAGGGCAGGTGTCCGTATCTGTTCCGCCGCGCTCGTGGCGGCGGCGTGGTGCGTCAGTTCCGAGAGGCCGGCGGCGAGCCGCCCGGCCGCCCGGCGACGGCGGGCGCTGCGCAGCCCGGCAGCCACCAGGCAGAGGACGGCCGCCACGGTCACCGCCGTCGCGGGCCGCTCCTCGGCCGCTCTGACGATGAGCTTCAGCGTGAGCCCGACGGCGCACAGAACGATGGCGACGAGTCCGAAGAAGAGAACCAACTGCCGCATACTGAAGGCCGGTTTCCTCTTCTCGCGTCCCGGGCTCCCGAAGTGAACGGTCATATGCGACGGTCACCGCCCTCGGCGGCTGCAACAAGATCACTCATGCAGGCCGTATGCCCCGCCTGCCGGCTTTCACCGGCCGGGCCCGGTGGTACGAGCCACCGGGCCCGGCACGTCAGCCGACCAGTTCGCGTACATGGTCGACGCTGCCGCAGTCGGCGTCGAGGTGCTTGGCACGAGCCTCACGGAAGGCCTTTCCCAGCTCGGCCCGGCGGTCGGCGGCGACGTTCTCGCGCGTGTCGTTGAGCAGCGTCCGCTCCTCCTCGTCGACGTGGTGGTTGACCGCCTCGACGAGCGCTTCGAGCTTCTCCTCCCACTCCTCGGACATGGTGTCCTTCACCTCGAGCAGTGCGAGCAGAGCCTCGTTGGCCTCCTCGTGCTCATGGACGCCGTGCTCGACATCGTCGCCGTCCACGTTCTTGTAGCGCCGCAGCGCGGGATAGACCTCGTCCTCCTCGGCCTCCGAGTGGGCGACGAGAAGGGCGGAGAACTCACGCAGAGCGGCGGCGCGATCGGCCTCGGCGTTGCGCAGGGTGCGGAAGAGCTCCTCCATTTTGCGGTGGTCCCGCAGAATGAGCTCGATGACATCGGTGGTCGCTGACGACATATCGGCTCCTCGATCCGGTGGGGTGGTCGCCGCTCGCATACCCGCTTCCGCGCACGTCAGACGTGCCTGCCGGGTCAGCGGGCCCCGACCTCACGAAGTGCGGGAACCGGCCCCTGAACCGGCCCGGCGCCTGGTCGCGGGCCGCGACCGGCTCGACCGTCCGCCCCGCCGCCCCTGATCACCGACCTGGCGCGTCAGCATCGCGGACGGGGCCGCATCGGCCCCCGCTCCACCGCCGTGACGGAGGCGATACGGGTGCCCCACCGGGACCGGCGAAAGGCGCGCCCGCGCGGTCGTCCCCGTCCCTCAGCGGTCGCCGCGCGTACTTTGGCCCCGCAGCGAGGACAGGACCAGGCGTCCGTAGCGGGTGGTGAGGACCAAGGCTGTCGCCGCAAGGGCGCCGAGCAGGGCGACGGCGAGTGCGGTGAGTCCCTTGGCGCCCAGCACCTGGAGGATGCTCAGGGCCGTGCCGAGGGGCAGGCCCAGGATCGTCAGGACGCCGAGCGCGCCGGCGATCTGCTGGCTCTCCTGGGTCTGCACCAGCCGGGCGTAGTCGGCCGCCTCGGCGAGGATCTCGTCGAACCTGACCGGCAGCCGGTGCTGGGCCTGGAAGGTCAGCAGCAGTTCATTGGCGGGGCCGTGGGCGGTGAGGTGCTGACGCCAGTAGGTACTGCGGAACGTGGCGATGTGCCGTTCCAGGGCGGACACCCGGCGGGCCAGCTTGGGCCCGTCGAAGACGCCGGACAGGCCGTCGGTGAGCTCGTCGATGTGGTCGCGCTGGATGGTGCCGAGGAGCAGGGCGTCGAGGTAGACGGTGCGTGAGTGCAACTCGGCGAAGGCGTAGAAGTCGCCGCCGCCCGGGTCGGCCCGGTGGCCGAGGAACGCCGCGCCGTGACGCAGCACCAGGGCGCTCCAGTCGGCGGATATCCGCAGCGCGTGCTCGGTACGCCGGGGCCACTCCTCGAGCGGGGTGGGGAAGTCGGCGGCCGTCGACCGCGAGGCGAGCGACCACAGCCACCGGTCGGCGCTCTCCGGCAGCCGGCCCTCGCCGTCCCGCAGCGCGGACGTGTGGTGAGCGTCGGGTGTCAGGAAGGCGACCGTGTACGGGCGGGCGATCGCGAAGGGCGCGGAAGCTCCGCGCGGTGTCGCGATGCCGTCGAGCAGGGCGGCGGGGGACAGCGGCCCGTCGAGCGGATCCGGTACGGCGGCGTCGCGGCGACCGATCGCGCGCAACGTCTCCAGCAGGGCAGGGCCCTCCACGTCCAAGTGGAGGACGGCGAGCGCATGGTCCGGATGCCGGGCGGTGGCGATGCGCAGCAGCTCGATGCCCTTCAGACGCAGCGCCTCGTGCCGTACGTCCATGAACCGGTGCCAGCGGCAGGGCCGCTCCGGGGTCCCGTACAGGGCGCGCGCGGCGGCCGGCATGAAGTACGTCTCCCGGGTGGCGGCGTCGGTGCGACGGCTGCCCAGGCCGAAGGGTATGGGCCCGACCTGCCACAGGGGACGGGCGGTGAGCCGTACCGGCACGATGACGACGAGGGTCTGGCGGACGCCGATGACGGAACTGAGATCCGTGGTCATGGCGGTGACGCCTCCGATACGGGAAGCCGTTGATCATTGCGGGTGGGGCTCAGGATACGGGTCGCTAGGGGTTCGGCGTGGCCCGGACGGCGAGCGAACCGCGGGAGTCAACCGCGTGAGTCGGTAGGGCAGTTGGCAGCGACGGCCAGAGCTCGACGGCCTGCCGCTCCGCTCGGCGACGAGGGCAGGGCGACCAGGGACCTGCGGATCCATGTCCCTGGTCGCTCCCGCCTCCGACCGGTCCTCGCCGCAGGCGTTCAGCCGCCCTCGGCGGTGGACTTCAGGAACCGCCCGGCGCCGGCGTTCATGAAGCGCCGGCGCCGAACGGTCCTCCGTCGCGGAAGGCCAGTTCGGCGAAGCGTTCGCCCATGCGCCGATGTGTCGCGGCGTCCGGATGGAGCTGGTCCGGCAGCGGCAGGTCGGCGAAGTCCGCCTCGCCGTAGAGGTCGCGGCCGTCGAGGTGGTGCAGGTGCGGGTCGTCGGCCGCCCGCTGTTTCACGATGCGGGCCAGTTCCGCACGGATGACGTTGAGCGTCAGCTTCCCCGCGGCGCGCTCCGCCGGGTCGCCCGCCGCCAGGAGCCGCAGCTTCCCGGCGCCGAGGTCGCTGAGGTCGGGGAGGCTGGGGCCGGGCGTGTCCTCGTGGATGGGGCAGTACACGGGCGACACGACCAGCAGCGGCGTCGTGGGATGCCCCTCGCGGATCGTGTCGAGGAAGCCGTGCACCGCGGGGGTGAAGGCACGCAGACGCATCAGGTCCGTGTTGACCAGGTTGATGCCGATCTTGACGCTGATCAGGTCCGCCGGAGTGTCCCGCATGGCCCGGGCGGTGAACGGGTCGAGCAGGGCGCTGCCGCCCAGGCCGAGGTTGATCAGCTCCACGCCGCCGCGCAGGGCGGCCAGTGCCGGCCAGGTCGTCGTCGGGCTCTCGGCGTCGGAGCCGTGACTGATCGAACTGCCGTGGTGCAGCCACACCCTGCGGCCCCCGTCGGGAACGGGCTCGACGGGGGCGTCGGTGCGCAGGGCCACCAGCAGGGTGATCTCGTTGTACGGCAGCCAGATCTCGACGTCCTTCACCCGGTCCGGCAGTCCCGTGAAGCGGACGGTGCCGACCGGGCCGGGCCGGCTCTCCACCGACCCGGTGGCCATGTCCGTCATCAGGACGTTGCCGCCGGGGACAGTGGCACGCCCGGCGAGCTTGCGGTCGACGAGCAGGTCGTACACGCCATCGGGGCGGGGCGGAGCACCCTCGTAGGCCACCTTGGTGCGGAGGGTGTCCAGCTCGACGGCGGTGGCCCGGGTACGGAACACCACCCGTACGCCGGAAGGCTGGGACTCCGCCATGGCCACCTGCCCGTCGGGGAACTGCGCCCGGGCCCGGGCGGGCAACCGGTGCGGCAGCAGACCCTGCTCGGTGCGCTCCAGATCGAGCGCACCGCGCAGGAGGTCCGCCGTGACGGGCGTGGTGACCCACTGCGTCGGACGGGACGTGGTGGGGGCGGAGGGGCGGGGATCGGGCTGGTGGTTCATGACCTCAGCGTGTCAACCGGAATCCGGATCCGCACATCCTTATTGCCGTGCCGCCCGGTCAAACCCCTGCCCCGGCCCCGTGACGGGCCCGAACCCCGGGTTCGGGCCCCGGGGCGTCACCGCGCGCGGATCCCGAGGAGACGCTGCCACCAGGAGGCACGCGCCGGCGCGACATCGGCCGCCGCCGGAACCGGCGGCCGGGCCGGCGCGACGGCCGTCGGCAGCGGCTGCGCCTTGGTCGGCGCGCTCGCTTCCGGTGCCTCCACGGCCCCACGGCGGCGCGGGGTGAAGCGTGCGGGCAGGCTGTTCAGCCGGGTGGAGACGAGCGAAGAGGTGAAGTCCAGCTCCGCCTCCGACACGGCGAGTTCGATGTCGGGGAGCCGTGCGAGCAGTGTGTCGATGCCGGTGTCGGCGATGGCCCGGCCGATGTCCTGGCCGGGGCACTCGTGCGGACCGGCGCTGAACGCCAGATGCGAACGGTTGCCGTGCACGGGGGCCTTCAGGTCGGGCCGGATCTCCGGATCGACGTTGCCGGCCGCCAGGCCGAGCATGACCATGTCGCCCGCCCGGATGATCTGATCACCCAGTTTGGTGTCCCGTCGGGCCCACCGGAAGGCGCCGACCGACATGGGCGGGGCGTCCCACATGACCTGGTCGAGGGCGTCCGGCAGGGTCAGGGACCCACCGGAGAGGCTCGCGCGGAAGCGGCGGTCGGTCATGACCGTCCGCAGCGTGTTCGCCATCAGGTTGGTCGTGTTCTCGTGTGCGGCCACGATGGCGTGGCGCAGGTGCTCCATCACCTCCTGGTCGCTGAGCTTCGACTCATGGGCCAGGAGCCAGCTCGCGAGGTCGTCGCCGGGAGCGGTCTTCTTCCGCTCCACCAGGTCGGTCATGACCGAGACGACGTACTGGTTGCTCTCGAGCGCTGTCTCTGTGCCCTTGACCATGTTGCGGACGGCCGCACCGAGGGGGAGCGCGTCCTCGTCACTCACGCCCATCTGGCGCGCGAGGACCAGGACCGACAGCTTCTCCGCGAAATCGGTCACGAGGTCCGCCCGCCCGGTGTGGGAGAACGAGTCGACCAGTTCCTGGGTGTGCCGAACGACGTAGCGGCGAATCCCGTGGCGGTTGAACTTGCCCAGACTCTCCGTCACCGCTGCTCGCAGACGGGCGTGTTCCGGGTCGTCCGCGAAGACGAGCAGCGGCTGCCAGGCCGTGATCGGCAGGAGCGGCGAGTCGGCCGACAGCTGCACGTTCCAGATACGGGAGTCGCACGACCACAGCGACGGGCTGCGCATGACGTCGAGGTTCTCCCTGTGCCCGAGGACGAACCACGCCGGGACGTCACCGGGGAGCAGCACCGGCGCCACTTGGCCGTGCTCGCGGCGCATTCTCTCGTAGAGGGCGTACGGTGCGTCCGCCTCGGGCCCGTACAGGCGCTGCCGTCCGCCCAGGCCGTGGGCGTGCGCGGGACACTGAGGTGGCGGGACGGTGGCAGGCGTTCCGGTGCCGTCTGCATACGGGATGGTCACGAGGCCCTCCGAGGGCGACTGCTTGCGGTCAACGTGATGCCCCAACCGCCCTTTCAACCCGTGAGTGGGACCCCTCCGCGTCCTGGCGAGCGGCGGCCTCTCGGTACGCGCGTCGCTGTGGCACCGAGGCGGTGCGCTGCATCCGCGTGAGGCGTCCTCTTCGGAGGATCGAGAAGCGGGAAGCGTCCGCAGCATACGCTTCTTGACCCCCTGTCAGCACAACATCACATAACACCACAGGTGCCGCATGGGGAGTTGTCCTCACCGTGCACCCTCGCGCGGATCCGCTCCGGATGGTGAGATCAGGCCAGGTCATCCCCTGGGCGGCCGACCGCAGAGAGCAAGAGAGGACCCCCTTATGTCAGTTGAAGAGCTGGACAGAGCCGAATCGGTCGTCACCCGCGCGCCTGGCGCAGTACCTCTTCTGGGGCATGCGCTCACGTTGTGGCGCGACCCGCTCAAGTTTGTGCAGTCGCTCCGCGGTCACGGGGACGTGGTCCGCGTCGACCTGGGACGCCTGCCGGTGTATGTGGCCACCACACCCGAACTCGTCCATGAGATCACCGTGGCCCAGGCCCGCAGCTTCGAGAAGGGAAGGTTCTTCGACCGGCTGCGTCCCCTCGCGGGCAACGGCCTGGCGAACGCCGACGGCGAACTGCATCGCCGACACAGGCGGATGGTCCAGCCGATGTTCTCGAAGGAGCGCATACACAGTTACTCCCACACCATGCGCCGCAACGCGGAGGCCATGGCCGACTCGTGGGCGCCCGGCAGTGTGGTCGACATCCAGCAGGCGATGGCCGAGTACGCCATCGAGACACTCGCCGACACGATGTTCTCGACCGAGATGGGCATGCCGGCGGTCGAAGCCGTCCGCAAGAACCTCCCCGTACTTCTGAAGAATCTCCTCATACGGGCGGCCTCGCCCAAGTTCCTCGACCGTCTCCCGATCCGGGCGAACCGGGACTTCGACAGGGCCGCCACCCAACTGCGCTCCGTGATCGACGAGGTGGTGGCCCAGGCCCGCCGCGACGGACAGACCGACCGGTCCGACCTCCTGACCCTGTTGCTCGCCGCCCAGGACGAGGACAGCGGGCAGGGGCTGACCGACACGGAGGTCAGGGACGAGCTGAGCACCGTGATGTTCGCGGGCGCGGAGACGACCGCGTCCGCTCTGGCCTGGGCGTTCCACGAGCTCGTCGCCCGCCCCGACATCGAGGAGCAGATCGTCGCCGAGATCCGGTCCGTCGTGGGGGAGGGGCCGGTCACGATCGCGGACGTCCCGCGGCTGACGAGCATCCGCCGGGTCCTCGACGAGGTGCTGCGGCTGCACGGGGTCACCCTGCTGATGCGCCGGACCACCGTGCCGGTGCAACTCGGCCGGCACCGGCTCCCCGCCGGGACCGAGGTCGCGTTCAGCCTCTACGCCCTGCACCGCGACCCCGCCGTCTACGACGATGCCGCGTCGTTCGACCCCGACCGGTGGCTGCCCGAGCGACGAGCGGCCGTAGCCCGTCACGCGTACATCCCGTTCGGCGCCGGCAACCGCAAGTGCATCGGGGACCAATTCGTCTGGACCGAGGCGACGATCGCCATCGCTACCGTCCTGCAGCGATGGAAGCTGAGTCCCGCTCCCGGACACACGCCCAAGGAGGTCGCCTCCGCTGTCGTGCACGCGGACCGCATCCCCATGACCGTAAATCCCCGCGACTGACCGGGCGACCGCCGGCCTGCGGTGGTCGTCGCGTCGGCCGGGCGACCGCACAAGTGTCTACGCTGCAAGGCGCGTTCGGGTCGCCGGGCGGCCGTCCTCGCGGTGAGCCCGCCGCGCGAGTCACCCGAGCAGCTCGTGCATCACCGCCACCGGCAGCGCGGGGTTGGCGGCGGCGTGCCCGCCCAGCTTCCCGTCGTCGAGAGGGTGAGCAGCCGCTCGCCCGGCAGACGGGGATGGCGGGCCGCCCCCGGACGATCGCGGCGGTCACCACCTCGGGGAAGGAGGCGCGCCGGGACGCGAGCGCCGACCAGACGCCTTCGTACTCCGGTTACAGCAGCGACAGCAACAGGGCGGCCGGGGCGGCCGGGTTGACGGCCAGGCCCTCGAGCAGCACGGTCACGTCCCGACCGCCTCGTCGTACTCGAGGTCCTCGTCGTACCCGCGGTCCTCGGGGAAGGGCAGGGGCTCGGTCACCCATCCCGCCGTCAGGACCAGACGGGAGGTGCGGTGGACGGTCAGGAAGCCGAAGGGGCGGTCGATGACCGCCTCGACGTGGCGGACGGTGTACCGCGGTGGAGGTGGCATACCACCGGCCATGACACTGATCGCTGTCACGGTCGCGGACTCGAAGCCCTTGGCGTCGAACACGGCAACGGCACCCTGGCCGGCCGAACCGACCGCCAGCGGATCAGGGCTGATACCCGGGAAGTGGCCGCGGCTCGTGTCCGAGGCCGTCGACAGGCCGAACAGCGCGGGTTCCTCCAGCAGATCGTGGTTCGCCGCGACGCGGAACGCGACCGTGAGGACTTCGAGAACGGGCCGCGGGGTTCGGCTGCGTACGGTCGACACCCGCAGGCCCGGGCCGGCCTCCCCGAGGGGAAGACGGTCACCGTGCACCGGGGTGGCGCCGGTGCCGGCGAGGGTGCCGATTCCGTGGCGCAGCACCTGAGCAGGCGTCATGTCGGCGTGGCCCAGCAGAAGATGGACGTCGACCCCGGTCCTGCCGAGGATCTTGAGCACCGTCAAAGGGCCGGCCGGGGTCTCCACCACGGCCACCCTGTCCAACAGCGAGGTGGTGCGGTGCAGCCCGAGCAGCAGCCGCCCCTGCCACGGGCCGCTTTCCGGGACCACCTCCGTCTCGAAGAACGGCCGCAGCCATCGCGTCCGCACCGACTGCGCCGCAGCCAGCACGAGCTGAGTGGACTTGTCGATGTGCACCGGCATGCTGCGGATCAGGCCTTCGGTGCGCTCATCGACCCATCCGTCGAGCGTCCTTCGGTCGATCGCCGCGTCTCCGGTGATGGTGCCGGCCGTTCCGGAGGGCACTCGTGCCCTCCAGTCGCCGTGCAGCAACAGATCCGCTCGGGTCCAGAGACCGAGCGCGGCACGCGTGCCGCGGATCGCGCCCAGCGCCTCGAGGAATCCGCGCGCGGCTCCGGCCGCCTCGGCCGCAGGCAGGCCGGTCGCGTCCCCGAGTTCGTCCCGAGCCGGTCCGCCGGCGGCGTCCTGGAGGAACGCGAGCAACGGCCACAGGGTCGTGGCGGAGACGACGGTCCCGCGCGGCCCCGGCAGGCTGCCGGCCCACCGCGCGGTGAGCCGGTTCACGGCACGTACGGACGTCGCTGTCGGCTGCACGCAATCCCCCGGGTCTCTCAAGGCACCGTGACCGTCGGTCCTGAGCACGCGCGGCGCTGGGCTCGCGGCATTCGGCCCTCACGGCTGCCTCGAGTGCCGTATCCGCCTCCGGCGCGGTCATCGCCGGGGGCGGATCGTCCCGGCCACGGTGGAACAGGTGGATCACCGGAGCAGGACGATCATGTGGCATCTTCGCCGGTGGCGGACCCGGCGTCCAGGGGTTGTCGCCCGGCCCGGGCAGGTGATCGGGAACAGAGCCGGCGCAGGGCTCCTTCGCCTTCCACCGATTGATGCGCACGGGAGCGATGAGTTCCGGCGAGGCCACCGGTCTGCTTTTGTGACGGCACAGACATGAGGAGACGACGATGGTCGAGATCGAGACCCGCACGCTGGAGACCCCCGGCGCAACGATCTGGTACGACGTGCGGGGAGGCCGGACCGATGCCGGGGCCGATGACGCCGTCCTGTTCCTGGTCGGTTCACCGATGGACGCGAGCGGTTTCGTCACGCTGGCGTCGCACTTCACCGACCGTACGGTCGTCACCTACGACCCGCGCGGGGCCGGCCGCAGCGTCCGTAAGGACGGGGCGGCGGAGATCGTGCCCGAGGAGCACGCCGACGATCTGCGGCAGGTTATCGAGGCGCTCGACGCCGGGGCGGTGGACATGTTCGCGAGCAGCGGTGGCGCGGTCAACGCGCTCGCCCTGGTGTCGCGGCACCCGGAACTGGTGCGCACACTCGTCGCGCACGAGCCGCCGGCGGCGCCGGTCCTGCCGGACAGCGATGCGGCGCTGGCGGTCTGCGCGGACATCCATGCGACGTACATGCGTGACGGACTGGGGCCCGCGATGGCGAAGTTCATCGCGATGGCCGGCCGCAAGGGGCCCTTCCCGGACGACTGGGCCGACGAGCCGGCCCCCGACCCCGCCGCCTTCGGACTGCCGACCGAGGACGACGGCTCCCGCGACGACCCGCTGCTCGGCCAGAACATGCGCGGCTGCACCGGCTACCGGCCCGACTTCGACGCGCTGCGCGCCGCCTCCACGCGCATCGTCGTCGCGGCGGGCAAGGAGTCAGAGGGCGAGTTCTGCGCCCGCGCCGCAGTGGAGGTCGCCGCCGGACTGGGCACCGAGCCGGCGATCTTCCCCAGCGACCACGGCGGCTTCATGGGCGGCGAGTACGGCCAGCACGGGGCACCGGCCGAGTTCGCCCAGGCCCTCCGCGAGGTGCTGCACGCGGAGCGCTGACGGGCTCGGTCCCAGGGCGGGTGCGGGGCGCCGGAGGGGGTGGCGGGTAGCGGGGCAGCAGCGATTCGCGGACGACGATCCGCTGCGTGCCCTGCGCTGCCCGCTGCCCGCCCGTTGCCTCCATGCTCCCGGCTGCTGGAAGGTGACCTCCGGGCGTTCCGCTGCGCGCCGTCGAGCAGTGGCTGCGCGCGGCCGCGCAGATGCAGGTCGAAGAAGGCGGAGTCACGCGTCAGCTGCCACGCGCGCTGCCCCGAGAGCGGCGCCCGCACCCCCGGCGGAGTGCCCCACGCGCGCCGATGTGCTTCGGGTCGATCACGAGGTCGTATGCTCTCCAGCACCCCCCGCGACCAATGGCCGTCCAACAACCTCGTCCTGAGCGCCGAGTCGCACGACAACGCCGACTCCGACGGCGAGGACGCCGACGGCTTCGCCGCGAAGCTCACCTCCGGCCCTGGGAACGTCTTCCGCTACGCCGTGGCCCACAACAACATCGACGACGGCTGGGACCTCTACACCAAGTCGGACACCGGACCCATCGGCGCCGTGACCATCGAGGACTCCCTCGCCTACGAGAACGGCACCCTCTCCGACGGCACGCAGAACTCGAGCGGGGACCGCAACGGCTACAAGCTCGGCGGCGAGGACATCGGGGTCGACCACGTCGTCCGGCGCAGCATCGCCTACGACAACGGGAAGCACGGGTTCACCTACAACAGGAACCCGGGCACGATGACGGTCTCGGACAACATCAGCATCGACAACGCCGAGCGCAACTTCTCCTTCGACGCGGGCACTTCGGTGTTCCGGAACAACGTCTCGTGCCGCAGCGGCGACGGGTCGAACGACAAGACCGTGGGGAACGCCGACAGCACGAACCAGTTCTGGGCCGGCTCCAACGGGTCCCGCTGCTCCTCCTACGCGGGCGCCTTGAACTGGTCGTTCGGGTCGGACGGCCGCCTGGCGGTGACGTTCGGGGGCGGGGCGGTCACGCCGTAACTTGCTGCCGTGCACCGGACATCCCTGCCCGGCTGACGAGGCACCCAGCCTGTTCAGGCGGGCAGGGGCTCCAACTCGGCATCGTCGAAGGGCGGGTAGCTTTCACTGCCCATGCGCTCGGCCGCGTCGATGTAGTCGGTGAGAGCGTCGCGGGACCGGGCGAGCGTGGCCATCTGGTCGTCCAGTCGCCGCAGCCGTGACCGCATCGCGGCCAGCAACTCGGGGCAGCCGAGCAGCTCCGGGGCTTCCCCGACCGCACAGGGCAGCAGATAGGCGATGTCGTCGGAGGACAACCCGGCACCGAGCAGGTGCCGGATCTGCTTCACGCGCAGCACGGCGCTCTCCTCGTACTCGCGGTAGCCGTTCGCGCCGCGGTCCGCCTCCAGCAGGCCTTGGGCCTCGTAGTAGCGCAACTGGTGGGCGTTGACGCCCGTTCGGCGACCCAGTTCCCCGATCCGCATCGAAACCTCGCTTGACCTTCACACCGGTATCAACGTTGACGATGCTGCCATGAACAACGAATTCGACACACCTGTGACAGTCATCGGACTCGGACTGATGGGCCAGGCGCTCGCCGGCGCCTTCCTGAAAGCCGGGCATCCCACCACCGTGTGGAACCGTACGGCCTCCAAGGCCGACCAACTGGTGGCCGACGGCGCTCGGCCGGCGCCAACGGTCGGCGACGCGATCAAGGAAGGTTCCCTGACGATCATCTGCGTGACCGACTACGAGGCCGCGCAGGAACTGCTCGGCACGAGCGATGTCGAACTGAACGGCAGGACGTTGATCAACCTGACCTCGGGCAACTCGGCCCAGGCCCGGGAAGCCGCCCGATGGGCCGAGCAGCGAGGCGCCCGCTACCTGGACGGCGCCATCATGGCCGTCCCGCCGGCAATCGGAACCGCGGAGGCGGTGATTCTGCACAGCGGTCCGCAGGCGGACTTCGAGGCCCACGAGTCGACACTCGAGGCCCTCGGCACCGTCACCTACCTCGGTGCGGACCATGGGCTGGCGTCCCTGTACGACATGGCCGGCCTGGCCATGATGTGGAGCGTCCTGAACGCCTGGCTCCAGGGCACGGCCATGCTCAGGACCGCCGGTGTCGACGCGGCGACGTACGCGCCGTTCGCGCAGCAGATTGCTGCCGGCGTGGCCGAATGGCTGCCGGGCTACGCCGAGCAGATCGACAGAGGCTCCTTCCCGGCCGAGGTGTCCGCGCTGGAGACCGACGCGCGGGCGATGGCGCACCTGATCGAGGAGAGCGAGGCCATGGGGGTCAACGCCGAGCTGCCCAAGTTGTTCAAGGCGATGGCCGACCGTGCGATCGCCGCCGGACACGGCGGGGAGCAGTATCCCGTGCTGATCGAGGAGTTCGCCAAGCCCAGCGGCGACGCCTGACCGATCCGACGCGGGCATTCAGCCTCGGCCTTGGACGGGTTGGGCCGGCCCCCGGCCCGCAGCCCGCACGTCGACGAGGGTCCGCGCCGCCTTGCCGAATGCAGCGGTGGGCCGGTCACCCGTACCGGCCCACCCCTGATGCCCGTCCGCTTCACCGCTGCTGGGCGGCCCTCACCAGGGGTGAACGCCCCTTCCCACTCCCGCCCCCTCAAGCCCGCGATTCGCTCGAACCAGTCCCACCGCCCCCAGGCGTGTGCCGTCGGCAGCGCCTCCCCCGCTGGGCGCGCGTCGCTCGAGGCGCCTTGAGGAGGGGGCAAGACGGATAGCGCGTCCCCTCGTACCGGCCGCACAGACGGCCAATATCCGTGCAGACGGCGCAACAGGGTCCGTACTAAGTTGATCACTCACGTCTGCAAACGGGGAGGCAGCACAGTGAGCGGACTCGCACTTGAGCTGAAGTTCATCGCCGAGGGAATGATTCGTGGCTCCATGGGGCTCATCGAGTCCATGCGTGGTGCCCGCGACACCGCCATAGCCCTGGGCCACGAGCTTGCTCGGCAGCACGGGATGGCCGGAGACGACGACGCAGGGCGGGCGTTCGCCAAGGTGTACGTGTCCGCTGCCTCCGCCACCTTGAACCAGATGGGCTTCAGTTCCTACGTCCTCGGGGAGACGAGCCGCGGCCTTATGCGCACCGCCCGGGAGTTCATGTCTCAGGAGAGCAAGGTGGTCTCCGCACTTCTGGGCAGACAGGTTGATCTGACCGTCGGCATGGGCGACCCGGGGGCCGACTGCACCGAGAACTACCTTGGCCTCGGTCGTGAACTGCCCGAAGTGGTCGGTGAGACAGCCTGGTACGACAAGTACGCTCCCTCTGGCAGAAGCGACCGGTTTCGCGGCTCGCAGGAGAAGATCCGGGACGTCGCCGGTTCCTGGCGGCAAGCCGGCTCCCTGATGCAGCGGTTCCTGGAAGACGCGCAGACCTACTCCGGTACCGCGGGCAAGGCTCACTCCGGTGAGGCCGCAGACGCCTTCCGGGCGTACGTCAAGCACTTCGTCGGCCTCACCTGCCCGCCGGCGAAGGCGGAGGTGGACGAGCCTCTGGTGACAAATCTGGTCGCCGCATGCTCGCAACTCGCCAAGGCGTGCGATCGGTACGCGGATCACGTCGAAGCGGCCAAGGAGAAGATCCAGCAGCACCACAATGATCTCTTCGCCGTCGACATGCCGTGGGACCAGCCGATGTTCGGGGCGAACGGATACGACGGCGGGCTGCACGACGCGGTGCTCAGCGACCCCTGGATACAGGACCTGGGCAACGTGGCACACGCGCTGGACTCGTCTGCCGAGCGTGTCAGGCTGCCGCAACCCGAGGGGCCGACAGCTCCCGGCCTGCCCGGAGTGCCGTTCCTGCCGCCGCTCATCCGTGTGCCCATACCCGTGCCGATCAGGCTCGCATCCTTCACCGGGACGCCTCCGACGCTGCTGCCCACCGTCAATCCCGTCGACCCGGGCATACCCTTCGCCGACCCCATTCCGCCCGCACCCGGTACCAGCCGTCTGCTCAACGCCGCGGAACAGCAGCAGTTCCGCTCCTGGGCAAACTCGCTCACACCGGGCGGACTGGCCGGCGGCGGCGGTCCACACAGCCCGGACAACGCCTACCAACTGCGCATCGCCGGCTACCCCGAACGTGAGGTCCCGCTGGCGGGCCGAAAACGCGGCCTGATGGTCGACGGCGTACGTCCGGCCGACGGCCACCTCGTCGAGGCGAAGCACGTACGGGATCCGGACTGCAAGAGGAAGAGTTTCAGGTCCCTCGACAGAGTCGAGGACACCCTGACCAAGCCCGTGAAGGTGAACGACAAGGGGAAGATCGCCTGGGACCCCGTCGTGGACTCCATGTACGCCGGTGACGAGAAGGAACTCGTCCGGTACAAGCAAGCCATGGCGAACCCGGCGAACAGCGAAATACGAGGCTTGGAGATCGTCACCAACGGCCAGGACAACGCTGCCTACTGGCATTCCATGATGGCCATGACGGGTACGCCCGGTTCAACGCGATACGTGCCGTGACAAGAAGGAACACAGTGCCGACCGAACGAAACATCCGCACCAACTTCGCCTTCTACCCGCCTGCGGAGGCCGGAGACGCGTGGCAGTCCACACTGCTGTCCCTCGAGCGCGCCCTGCGGCAGGCGTTCCCTGAGCCGACCGTGGAATACCGGACTTCTGGCATCCACCACATCCAGGTACTCGACTTCGAGCTCGAACTCGCGCCGGACGTTTGGATCGACGGCACCGCGGCCATGGAAGCGCCGGACTACGCGTACATCACGCTCACCGACGTGACCGCCGACGAGGCCGCCGTCTTCGCCGAGTGGCTCCGTGACTCCTTCGCACCCGCGACGCACCTCGTCCGTTTCTCCAGCAGTCTCGCGATGGCCAATGGAGAACAAGAGCCGTGGCCTCTGCCGGCGGAGGGCGACGTCGATGACATCCGTGCGGAGATGCACAGGCACATCGACGCCATGGACGGAGCATAACCACCGGGAACGGTAACCGAACCGGAAGGGACGACGACACCGGACACCGCCCACGTGCTGGCCGCCGGTCCTCCTCCCGGCACAGGTGAGCATGTGCCTCGACCGCCAGGCGAATCGTGCCGCCGTGCGTGCGGTGAAGGGCGTCAGGCGAAGGCGGGGGACTACATCGGAATCTCGTCGGCCGACCGTAGATCACTGTCGACATCCACCGGCGCGCATTCGCCGCAGATGCCGGTGTCCGCGGTTCGGGGTACGCCGAGTTGCGAGCGGTGTACGAGTCGACTGCCCCGTCCCGGGCATGAACCTGCTGGTCTGGAGCCCGCGGTGTGGCGGTTCAAGTCGCAGGCTGGACAGCCCGTCAGGTAGACGGGGGCGCCGAATCAAGCGTCCATGGCCGACATCGAGACGCGGTGCTCCACGTGTGCTGCGCTTTTGATCCGCGCCTGCCAACGGGAGCGCGAACTCGCACGTCGGTGTCAGAGGGACCAGTCAGGATGGTCGTCATGACCGACGGAACGACTTGGCTCGCTGCCCGCCAATCCATCGCCTTCGGGGCCACTATGTGGTGCTCGCCCGCGGGCTGTCCCCGGACGAGCTCGCCGACCGCCTCGCGGCGACCGTCCTGTACGACACGGAGCACACCGCCGTGACGGTCGGGGAGCACACCGGGGAATCTCTGTTGGAGCTCATCAACGACACGTACGGCGATTACTACGACGGCATCGGCCTGCGCCTCGGCCGCAACGGGGACTGGAGTTACGCGGTGGCGTACGGCGGTTGGCACGGCGAGTTCGACTCGCCGGAACCGGTCTCGCGCGGCGGCGCGCACGTCTGCCTCCTTGAGTACGACGAGGACAACGGCAAGCCGGTCCCGCCGCACTTCGCCTACTTTCACGACGGCCGCCCGGTGAGCGCCTTCAATCTGCACCTCGACGCCTCGTGGGGTTACCAGGGGGTCGTCGGCGACCCCGCGACGGCCGCCCGGCTGCAGGACCTGATGGCCGCCGCCGGCCTGCCGGACCCTGAGCGGGACAGAGAGGACGTGCACCGCACCGCACTGGGCATCGTCGAGCGCTTCTTCGGGCTTTCGCTGCCGAAAGACCCGATCGTGCACGGCACTCTGATGGCCGTTCTGCTGGAACCGACGTGATCCATGGCCGAGCCAAGCTGGAGCCGAAGGGTATATTCCGCCAATGCGTACCGGGCGACCGGCCCTCACTCCCGCGGCATCCTGTCTGCTTCAACGGCGGCCACACAGGGAGCCGTAAGGCCCCGCGCTACGGGAACCGGCTGGTGGGCCCTGTGCCGTCAGCCCGCCCGCCGCCAGACGGTCGCGTACGTCGTCGATCAGCCCCGTGCCCAAGCCTTGTGCCTGGGTCAGCAGTTCCTGGAAAGAGCTCAGGCGGCGGAAGGTTTCCGCATAGACGGCCTGTTCCTCCAGCGGCAGTTGGAGCACCTGCAGTCGTCGGATGTCCACACGTGACGAACTGGAGGCATGTGTGCCGGCCTGGCGGCCGTTGGCGGGGGCGCGTAGACACCCGGCAAGGAAGTCGGCGTCCAGCTTCTCCGGATCCATCCGCAGTACGTAGAGCTGGGGTCCGAGCGCCAGAGGGGGCCCCTGGTGCACCCATGCGCGGAACGCGCGGACCACCCCGGCCACCACGACGTCGCCCTCCTCGGCCACGGTGTGCTCGACGTCGGCTGCCACCGTCCCCCTGGGTGTGCCGTCCATGAGCAGGTCGGGAACGGTCAGCAGAGGAACGCCCTCGCTCCGCACCGAACCAGTCGGTTCCGTCGGCTGCTGTCCGGCCCGCAGCGTCAAGGCACCGGCCTTGACCAGGTCGCCGACGGTGACAGCCGTGCGCGACTCACCCTCCTCGAAGTCCAGCTTCGACAGGAGCTGCGTCAGCTGGGTGAGTTCGCCCAGCGCCCCTGACAGCTCGTCCCACGAAGCCGCGAGCTCGACGCCGCTCGTCTCGGTGCCGGAAGCGGTGTAGCGGCCAGGGGTGACGTCGACTTCGTCGTCCAGCAGATCGAGCAGCGGGACGCGTACGGCTCCCTCCGGCAGCTTCGCGTCAGGTCTGTCGAGGTCGCCGACGGCTCCCAGTACGAACGACGACAGCGCCTCCCAGTCCGGACCGCTTTCACGCGCCCCTGGTCGGCCGAACCGGGTCGCGTCGACAAGAAGTGCGTCCTGGGTGACCGGCCCCGCAGCGATCCCTTCCCCTGCCGTACGCAACACCCACAACTGAAGGGAGACGCTGTGCGGTTGTGCGCACCCGGGTGGCAGCGCCACGACCGCCCGGAGCTGGCCGGTCCGCAGCAGGGAACCCCTGATGCGGCGGCCCGCCTTGCGGGAGGCGACTGCGGGCGGGAGGACCACCACGGCCGCACCCCCCGGCCTCAGATGGGCCAGCAGGTGCTGCACCCAGGCCAGTTCCGGCTCGGTTCGCGGCGGCAGCCCGTGCGTCCAGCGCTGGTCCGTGGCCAGTTCCTCGTAGCCCCAGTCCCGCTCGTTGAAAGGCGGGTTGCACAGCGCGACGTCCGCCCGCAGCCCCGCGAACGGGTCGTCACGCAAGGCATCCGCCGTGGCGATCTCCGCGCGTACGTCACGCCCTTCGGTGGTGAAGCCGAGCCGGGCGGAGGCGAGAGCGGCGAGAGCCGTGTCCTTCTCGCAGCCCAGCAGTGCCAGGTCCGGTCCGCTGTACTCCTCGGCGGCGGCAGCCACCAGGTGCCCTGTGCCGCAGGCCGGGTCGAAGACCGTGAGCCCGTCCTCGTCGTTGCCGGTGCGGGTCCCGAGCGCGAGCCTGGCCATCAGGGACGCGAGCGGGGGTGGGGTGGTGCTCAGCTGGCGGACGTGGGTGTCCAGCCAACGCTGCAACAGGAATTCGAAGGTCTCCCGCTGTCCTTCCGCGCGGCCCAGCCGGGCCGCGTCGGCGACGAGGTCTACGGCCGGTGCCGTGAGGCCCGTGGCGGCCGTACGGGACCGGGGGCTACGCATGCGACGTGCCGCCTCTGCGATGGCGATCCCCGATTCGTCGCGAGTGCCCAGAGCCTCGAAGCGCGGCCACAGCAGTTCACGTCCGCCGACGTCGTCGAGCTTTCCGTGATCACGCAGCCACTGCTCCACTTCGGACAGCGAGAACTGCGGGCTGACGTCGGTGCCCCCGATACGGGACGGGAAAGAGTCGTGGCGGCGGCGCCAGTTGCTCACTGCCGCGCGGCCCACTCCCGCGATCCGGGCGATTTCGGCCAGGCTGACGGGTACAGCGTTGGGTGTGCTCATCTGGGAGGCTCCGGGTTCATCGGGCCACCGGGTTGGTCGGCGGTCCCGGCAGCCGTAGTGACGCCCAGGCTACTACGATGATTGACTTTGTTCACAGGCTAGATCCGTGATGCCGCTGTGTGGGAAGTGTGGAGGATGGGGAATTTGCAGACCTTCGTGCCAGGAATGGTGCTGTGTGACCGATACGAACTCGCTTCGGTGCTCGGGCGCGGCGTGATGGGCCAGGTCTGGCAGGCGCGTGACCTCTCCCTCGAACGACCGGTCGCGGTCAAGACTGTCGCCGCCGAACTGCTCGCCGTACCCAGCAGCCGCGAGGCTGCGCTGGCCCGCTTCCACCGGGAGGCCCGAGCAGCCGCCCGCCTCGACCATCCCAACGTCACCACGGTTCACGACGCGTCGATCACCGACGACACCTGCTGCCTGGTGATGCAGCTGGTCGACGGCACCACTCTGGAGCACCTCTTCGACCAGCAGGACGGCGGACGGTTCGACGTGCCGACCGCCGCCGCGGTCGCCGCCCAACTGTGCTCCGGACTGTCTGCCGCCCACGAGGCCGGCCTCGTGCATCGTGATCTCAAGACGCAGAACGTCATGATCCGCCGCGACGGTGTCGTCAAGATCCTCGACTTCGGCCTGGTGAAGTCCCTCGCCGACGCCGATCCGCAGCTGACCATGACCGGCGAGGGTATCGGCAACATCCTGTGCGCCTCACCGGAACTGCTCGCGGGGCACGGCCGGATCGACGGCCGCAGCGACCTCTACGCGGTCGGTTGCCTCCTCCATCACATGCTCACGGGTGCACCCCCGTTCAACGTCTCCCAGCCGGCCCGCCTCGCCTCGTGCCATCTCGGCGAGACCCCGTCGCCGATCGGAGAAACACGCGCGGATGTTCCAGAACCGCTCGAGGCGCTGGTGACGTCGCTGCTCGCCAAGAGCCCTGACGACCGCCCCTCCACCGCCACCGAGGTGTACGCCACTCTCGGCCCGTTCCTCCCCGCGTCCGATCCGGCGCTGGCCACCCGTCGCGGCCTGCCCGAGGACCCACGCCGTCCCTTCCTCGTCCCGCAGGGGCCGTGGCCGCTGTGATCGGTGAGAGGATGGCCGTCGCAGGCCGGGCGCACCGCACCGCCCCGGCCGTAGGGGTGTGACGGGCGCCGCCGGCGCCAGGAGTGGGGACGGGCGCGATGCGGCGAAGCCTGGGGCGGTACGAGCTCACGCACGAGCTGGGCCGGGGCGGCATGGGCGTCGTCTGGGCGGCGCGCGACCACGACCAGGGCGGTCACGAGGTCGCTCTCAAACTGCTCGCTCCCCAGGGGTACGGCTCCGCGCTCACCACCCTGGAACGCCGCTTCCTGCGCGAGGCCCGCCTCACCGGCCGTCTCAGCCACCCCGGCATTCCTGCCGTCCTCGACCACGGCAGCCATGACGGCGAGCTGTACCTCGTCATGGAGCTCGTGGACGGCCGTGCCCTCGACGCCGTTCTCAAGGACGAGGGCCCGATGGCGATCGACCGCGCCGCCGGGATCGCACAAGCCGTCGCCGATGTCCTTGCCTACGCCCATGGGCAGGGCATCGTGCACCGCGACCTCAAACCGTCCAACCTCATGATCACCGGTCTCGGACAGGTCAAGGTCCTCGACTTCGGAGTGGCCGCGGCCTTGGAGCCCCGGCCCGGCGAGACTCGCCTCACGGCGAGCAATGCCGCCCCCGGCACCGTCGTCTACATGGCGCCCGAGCAGGCCGTCGGCAAGACGGTGCCCGCGAGTGACCTCTACTCCCTGGGCTGCGTGCTGTACGAACTCCTCTCTGGAACGCCGCCGTTTACCGAAGGCGGTCCCTTCATGCTCTATCACCGGCACGCGACCGAGCCTGTTCCCCCGCTCACCCGCCGCCGGCCCGACGTCCCCGACGGCCTGGACAGGCTGGTGGGGGCCCTGCTGGAGAAGCTTCCCGAGGATCGTCCCGCCTCGGCCTCCGAGGTGCAGGCCCTGCTCGACCCTTGGGTCCCGGCCCCGGTCGGACAGGCGGCGACGGCACACCCCCGGCTCGCGGAGATCGCCGCGCTGCGGCGTGCGGGTCGCCCCGCGCCCGCGCTCGCGGCGTACGAGGAGCTGCTGGTGTCGGCCGATCTGGCCGGTGCCGACGTCCTTGCTGTACGCGTCGGCATAGCCCTGTGTGCGGGGGCCCTCGGGCGCACCCGCGAGGCCCTCGACGAACTCAGGTCCGTTCTTGCCGAGCAGCGCAGTCTGCTGGGTCCCTCCAACCCTGCCGTGCTGGACACGCGCTACGAGATCGCGGTGCTTCTTGTGCGATCCGGCGAGCGCCATCCTGCCCATGAGCTGCTGCGCCGCCTCGCGGACGACGAGGAGCGGGCCTTTGCGGCGGACGACACGCGACGGGGCCGCTCACGAGCCCTGCTGGCTCGGTTGAACCGGATGAGCTGAGATCATCTTTGTAATCTCTGTTCACAGTGTACCTGCGGTGTTAGGATGCCATCGCACCGTTCGGGTGGGAAGACAGGACACTTGTCTACGAACGGCAGCAGGACGGACCGAGGGGAACACTGCCGATGACGCCAGCAGCCCAGCGCGAGACGGAACGCATCGAGGCGGAGGAGCTCCCCGAGGAGGGCAAGCTCGTCGAGGTACGCGGACAGTCCTGGGTCGTCGCCCGCGTCGAGCCTTCGCCGGCTTCCGACACCGTGGAGGTGGACGAGGACGCCGCCCCCCGCCGGGCCGCCACCCTCGTCCACCTCCAGTCCGTCGCCGACGGCCGCTTCGGCGACACCCTCTCCGTCATCTGGGAGGTCGAGCCAGGCCGCCGTGTGCTGCCCGCCGGATCCCTCCCCGACGCCTCCACCGGCCAGTACGACTCCCCGAACCGCCTCGCCGCCTTCCTCGACGCCGTGCGCTGGTCAGCCGTCGCCTCGGCCGATGCCAAGACCCTCCAGGCCCCGTTCCGCTCCGGCGTCGCCGTCGAGCCGTACCAGCTGGAGCCCGTCTCCCGTGCCGTCGGCGCCCCCCGCGTCAACCTGCTCCTCGCCGACGACGTCGGCCTCGGTAAGACCATCGAGGCCGGTCTCGTCGTCCAGGAGCTGCTGCTGCGCGGCCGGGCCCGACGGGTCATGGTCGTCTGCCCGGCCGGGCTCACCCTCAAGTGGCGCGACGAGATGGCCGAGAAGTTCGGCCTCGAGTTCACCATCGTCGACTCCGAGCACTGCGCCCGGCTGCGCCGCACCCACGGCACAGCGGCCAACCCGTTCCGCGTCCACCCGCTCACCATCGTCTCCCTGCCCTGGCTGCGCGGCCAGAAGGCCCAGCGCCTCCTCGACGAGGTCATCGGCGCCCCGGAGGAGAGCAGTGACGGCGAGCACAAGCGCTTCTTCGACCTGCTCGTCCTCGACGAGGCCCACCACGTCGCGCCCGCCGCGCCCAAGCAGGTCTACGCCGTCGACTCGCAGCAGACCAAGCTGATCCGCCGTCTCGTCCCGCACTTCGAGCACCGGCTGTTCCTCTCCGCCACCCCGCACAACGGCTACCCCGAGTCCTACACGGCCCTTCTTGAACTCATCGACGACCAGCGGTTCGCCCGCGGCGTCGACCCCGACAAGGAAGCCCTCAAGGACACCGTCGTACGCCGCCTGAAGTCGACCGTCACCAACGCCGACGGCACCCCGCGCTTCCGCACCCGCCGGACCGTCGAGCTGTCCGTCGACTACACGCCGCAGGAGCGCGAGATCCACCAGTTGCTCGGCTCGTTCGCCGAGCTGCGCCGCAAGAAGCTCACCCCGCAGGCCCGTGGCGGACGCCGGGCGGCCGACCTGGTGACTCTGCTGCTGAAGAAGCGCCTCTTCTCCTCACCGGCCGCATTCCTTCACACCGTGCAGGTCTACCTCTCCCACCTGGAGGACACCGGCCCGGTGCGCGGTCGCGCGGCCGCCGCCGACGTCCCCGAGTGGCTGGAGGAGTTCGCCGACCTCGTCGCCGACCTTGACGACACGGGCCTGGTCGACGCCGAGGACGACGCCCTGACCCGCTCCACCTCCCTCACCCCCGCCGAGGACGGTCAGGAGCTCGACCTCCTCCAGCACATGGAGCGCTGGGCGCTCACCCACGAGGCCGCCCCGGACTCCAAGGCCGAAGCGCTCATCAATGAGCTCAAGGCCATCTGCCGGACGTCCGACGGCAAGCACTGGACCAACGAGCGCGTCGTGGTCTTCACCGAGTACCGCGACACCCAGGAATGGCTCCACAACCTCCTCCGGCAGGAGGAACTCACCGACGGCGGTCGCGTCGAACGCCTCCACGGCGGCCTGTCTGCCGAGGAACGCGAACGCATCCGCCTCGGATTCCAGGCCGACCCGTCCCGCGCGGAGGGCAAGGTCCGCATCCTCCTCGCCACCGACGCGGCCGGCGAGGGCATCGACCTTCAGAACCACTGCCACCGGCTGGTCAACTACGACATCCCCTTCAACCCCAACAAGCTCGAACAGCGCATCGGTCGCATCGACCGCTGGGGCCAGAAGACGGACCCGGAGATCACCCACTTCATCGGCTCCGGCTGGCAGCAGGCCCAGGTCGGCTCCTACGAGGCCGACCTGGAGTTCCTCTCCCGCGTCGCCAAGAAGGTCGCGCGCATGGAGCACGACCTCGGCTCCGTCAACGCCGTCCTCGCCGACGCCGTCCAGCGCCGCATGACCGGCGACACCGGCCCCGTCGACATCGAGAACGCCAAGCCCAAGCCGATCAAAGGCCGCCGAACAGGCGGCGAGGTCGCGCCCGAGCAGAACGTCACCGCGCAGACCAAGAAGCTGGCCGACCAGTACGACGACACCGTCTCGACGCTGGGCCTCACGCCCGTGAACATCAAGCGCGTCGTCGACACCGCCCTCGCCCTCGACCACCAGCCCGCGCTCGTCCCCTCGCTGGTGCGCGCGGAGGACTTCGAGCCGGGCGACCTCTTCGACGTGCAGCCGCTGTCCGGCAGTTGGGAGCGAGCCACCCGCGGCCTCGCCCACAAGCTGCGTGACGGCGAGCAGCGCCCTCTCACCTTCTCCCCGGCCGTCGCCGCGCACGGCCGCGACGACGTGGTCCTCGCCCACCTCAAGCACCCGCTCGTCGCCCTCTCGACGCGTCTGCTCACGGCCGCCGTCTGGAACGCGGACTCGGTCGGCCTCAAGCGCGTCGCCGCCGTCGTCTCCGACGATCCGGCGGTCACGACGACGCTGGTGTCCGCGTACGCCCGCTACGTCCTCGTCGGCAACGACGGCACCCGCCTCCACGAGGAAGTCCTCTACGCGGGCGGCTGGTTCGGTGACACCGGACGCTTCCGCCGCTGGGAGTCCGTCGGCGAGCAGGGCCGCGTCCTCTCCCGTGCCCTCACGGACGGCACCGAGGCCGCGCCGCACCTGCGGCAGCAGTTCACCGACGCCTGGCCGAAGCTCCAGCAGCCGCTGTACGACTCCCTCTCCGCCCGCGCCCGCGAACTCGGCCGCCAGCTCGAAAGCCGCCTCGGCGACCGCCAGGCCGAGGAGGAACGGCGCATCACCGCGACCCTCGACCGCTTCGAGAACACCCTGCGCGCCAAACTCAAGGAAGAGGGCGAAGGTGAGGGCGAGCAGCTGGCCCTGCTGTCCACCCACGAACTGACCGGCCACGAACGCCGCCAGTTCGAGGACGACCGCAAACGCTGGGACGATCGCCTCAAGGGCCTGCCCGCCGAGCGGACACGCGAACTCGCCGCGATCGCCGCCCGCTACCGCGAGCCCCGCTCGCACCTCTTCCCCGTCGCAGTCGTCTTCGTCGTCCCCGCAAAGGAAGCCAGCCGATGAGCCGCCCCGCCACCACCAAGAGCAGTGGACTCGCCGCCGCCAAGGCCAAGGCGCTCGACGGCCGCCGGCAGCACCAGGAGTGGCTGGACCTCACCGAGGTCTCCGGCCCGTTCCTCACCATGCCCGTCCTGCTGCGCGCCTGGCCCCAGCTCGACGCTCTGGAGAAGGACGAACGGGCCCGGCTGCGCGCCCGCCACGCCGACTGGCAGACCGACACCGTCGCCGGCCGCGACGAGTGGGTCGCCTACGTCCTGCGTCAGCTTCTCGGCTGGGACGACGCCCTCGCCTTCCGCCAGGGCGACGCCGAGCACGACGGCCTCGACCGCCTCACCCTGCGCGTCGCCGAGCACAACACCGAGGTCCGCCCGGACTTCGCCCTCGTCGAGCCCGGCGCCGACCTCGCCGCCGAACCGGACGTGGATTCCGCCGCCAAGCGCGTCCGCCTCCTCGGCATGACCGTCCCCGCCGGGACCGTCCCCACCGGCCGCGCGGGCGGAGGGGCTCGTGACGGCGACTGGGCCGCCGGCCCCGCCGACCGCCTCGCCCGCCTGCTCCGCCACCACGGCGTCGCGCTCGGGCTGGTCACGGACGGCCGCTGGTGGTGCCTGGTGTGGGCGCCGGTCGGCGGCGTGACGACCACCGCCGTCTTCGACTCCATCGGCTGGAACGAGGCCGCCGAACGCAACGTCGTCCGCGCCTTCGTGTCCCTGCTGCGCCGCCGCCGCTTCTTCGAGTACGAGGAGGCCGAGACGCTCGTCGGCCTGCTCAGGGCCAGCCTCGCGGCGGGCGAGGACGTCACGGAAGCTCTCGGCGTGCAGGTCCGGCAGGCCGTGGAACTCCTCGTCGACGCCATAGGGCGAGCGGACGTCCGCGCCATCGAGAACGGAGCGCCGGGGCTCCACGCGTCCGGCGTCGCGGCGAGTGACGTGTACCGCGGCGCGGTCGCCGTCATGATGCGCGTCGTCTTCCTGCTCTTCGCGGAGGAGCGCGGCCTGCTGCCTGCCGACAACGAGGTGTACGCGCGGTCGTACTCGGCGCGCTTCCTGCGCAACGAACTCAAGGCGCGGGCGGACGCGGAGGGCGAGACCTCGCTGGAGCACACCACGTCCGCGTGGCATCGGCTCATTGCTTTGTTCCACGCCGTGCACGGGGGAGTGGACCACCCGGAGCTCAAGCTTCCGGCGTACGACGGCTCGATCTTCGACCCGGACAAGTATCCGTGGCTGGAGCGTTCGACCCCGCTGCTTCCGATCGACGACCGGACCGTGTTGCACATGCTCCAGTCGGTGCAGGAGGTCCGCGTCGGCAAGGGCAAGCAGCGCGAGGTCCGCACGCTGAGCTTCCGCGCGCTGGACGTCGAGCAGATCGGCTACGTGTACGAGGGCCTGCTCTCGTACGACGGGCGCCGGGCCACGGAGCACATGGTCGGCCTCATCGGGCCCGAGGGGCTTGAGCACGAGGTGCCGCTGCGGGAGCTGGAGTCGCTGGCGGCGAAGGCGGGCTCGTCGGTGAAGGCGCTGGCCAAGTCCATCCACGAGAAGTGGAAGGACCCGAAGCCGCCGGCGACGGCCGGGCAGCTGGAGAAGAAACTCGCGCCGGTGCCTGCGGAGGCCGCGGCGGAGGCGCGGCGTCGGCTCAACGCGGTCACGAAGGATGCTGAACTGACGGAGCGGCTGCTGCCGTTCGTCGGCATCCTGCGGGAGGACCTGCGGGGCCTGCCGACGGTCATCCCGAACGGCGCGCTGTACGTCACGGAGTCCTCGCTCCGGAAGAACACGGGCACGCATTACACGCCCCGCTTCCTGGCGGAGGAGGTGGTGCTGCACGCGCTGGAGCCGCTGGTGTATGAGCCGGGCCCGCTGCAGACGGCGGACACTCGGAAGTGGCGACTCAAGGACCCTGAGCAGATTTTGGAACTCAAGGTCGCCGACATTGCGATGGGCTCGGCGGCCTTCCTGGTGGCCGCCTGCCGTTACCTGGCTGACCGGCTCATTGAGGCCAAGGAAGACAAGGGTGACCTGGACGCGATGGCGTACCGGGCCGGCCGCGCGGTCGACGCCGTGACGGCTGCGGACGCGGAACAGGACCCGGTGGTCGTCGAGGCGCGCCGCCAGATCATCGAGCACTGCCTGTACGGGGTGGACATCAACCCCATGGCCGTGGAGATGGCGAAGCTGTCGCTGTGGCTGGTGTCCATGGACCCGGAGCGGCCGTTCACGTTCCTGGACGACCGGTTGGTGGCGGGGGACTCGCTACTGGGTGTGCACAGCATGGAGCAGCTTCAGTCCGTGCACATGAAGCCGGAGCAGCAGACGGATGTCCTGGCCGAGCGGGCCCGTGAGTTGGTGGACCAGCTGACGCAGGAGCGCCTGGCGATCACCGCGATCCAGGGCGTGGACCTGCCGGCCCTCCAGGACAAGCGCGCACGGCTGGCGGAGGTCAACCGCCACTCGGAGCGTCTGCGTCTGGTGGGCGACCTGATCGCGGGCGCGGCGCTGGCGACGTGCGCGTCGGGACGCGTGGAGTGGTACGCGCCGACTGGCGGGGAGCGGATGCGGGACCTGTTCCCGCATGCGGCGTGGATGGTGCAGCGCATCATGGAGGACGGCGTCGCCGACGATTCGGACGTGGTCCGGGAGGCGCGCGAGCAGGCGGAGGAGTGGCTGGCGTCGGAGCTGCCGAAGGGGGCGCTGGAGCGGAGACCGGTGCATTGGCCGCTGGTGTTTCCGGAGGTGTTCTCGCGGAGGGGTGGGTTCGACGCGGTGGTCGGGAACCCGCCTTTTCTGGGGGGACAGAAGCTCACGGGTGTGATGGGGGAGGCCTACCGGGAGTACATGGTCGACTATGTGGCGGCGGGCCAGAGAGGGAGCGCGGACCTTGTGGCGTACTTCGAACTGCGCACGCATGCGCTGCTGAACCGAGGTGGGCAGTCGGGGCTTATCGCGACGAACACGCTGGCGCAGGGCGACACGCGCGAGGTGGGCTTGGATCAGCTTGCTTCGGCTGGCGTGGAGATCCGCAGGGCGGTGAAGAGTGCGCCGTGGCCATCGGCTTCGGCTGTGCTGGAGTACTGCGCGGTGTGGACGAGCGTGACGCCGGTTGCGGCGGCGGCCAAGCGGACGCTAGGCGGTGTCGTCGTGCCAACTGGTATCTCGACTGGGCTGAACCCGGCGACTCGGGTTACATCATGGGCAGAGCCGCTTGAGAAGAACGCGGGGGTTTCGTTCCAAGGTTCGACCATCCTCGGCCTCGGTTTTACATTGCCGGAAGAAAGGGCGCGCGAGTGGATTGAGGAGGACGAGCGATATCGGGAGGTGCTCTTTCCGTACCTCAATGGCCAGGACATCAACACGCACCCGGAGCATGGAACGGACCGGTGGGTCATCAACTTCCATGACTGGCCGAGGGAGAAGGCGGAGCAGTATCCGCGGGCGTACGAGCAGGTCTTGCGAGACGTGAAACCAGAACGAGGCCGTAACAACCGGGACGTTTACCGGTACAAGTGGTGGCACTTCGGTGAGAAGCGTCCTGCGTTGATTAAGGCTCTTAAAGGTCTGGATCACTGCATCGTGATCACGCGCGTGAGCAAGGTTGTGATGCCTGCGCTTCGGCCGGCTGGTCCCGTGTTCAGTGAACAGGTAGTTGTTTTTGCCTCGGATGATTACGCCCTCCTGGCTACTCTGAGTAGCGCTCCTCATTATTGGTGGGCTCTCGACCGTGCTGGCACCATGAAGGGTGATTTGCGATATGCGCCTACCGACGTTGTAGAACCCCTAGTCTGCCCGCCATTCTCCGATCCTCTTCGCGATTTTGGTGCCGCCCTCCTCGCCTATCGTGGCGATCTTATGCGTGCCCGTAAAATCGGCCTGACCGCCGCCTACAACCTCGTCCACGATGAGACCTGCCAGGACGCCGACATCGTTGAACTCCGCCGTATCCACACGGCGATTGACCGTGCCACGATCGAGGCCTACGGCTGGAACGACCTACTGGACGAAACCGGCGCGACGCCGCCCACCGACCCCACACACCAGACAGTTCCGCTGGACCACGGCTTTCACGACACCGACCAGGGCCCCCGTTACACCATCGGTCTCCTCGCCCGGACCGAGATCATCGACCGGCTGCGGCAGCTCAACCACCAGGCGTATGCCGACGAGGTCCACCTCGGGCTGCACAAGGGCATGACGGACAAGAAGGCGCGGGAGAAGCACCCCGATCTGCCTCCGCCCTCCCTGGAGGCCGTCCGGAAGCGCAAGGAGCAGCTTGCCGCGCGGAGTGGTTCGGATTTCGGTGAGGGCGGCGAGGACGCTCTCTTCTGAGCCGCCCAGATGACAGAGGGCTCGTTCGTCACGCGTCACATGTGGCGAACGAGCCCGTCGTTGCTCAGCGGGCGTGCTGTCGGCTACTCGGCCGCCGACGTCACGAACGCGGTCCATTCGCCCAGGCCGACCCGCAGCACCGGCCCGCTGTCGGCGGTCTTCGAGTCGCGCACGTACATGGCGTCCGCCCCGGTGGCCACCTCCACGCAGTCGCCGCCGCTCGTGCCGCTGTAGCTGCTCTTGAACCAAGCCAGTCCCGCGGGCTGAGTGGTGTCGTGGTCGGTGCTCATAGCTCCCCTGCCATGCGCTCGATGAGACGCGAGGACTCCTCTGTGTTGAGGGCCTGCGTGCGCAGCATCCCATACCGCAGCCAGAACTCGCTGACCTCGTCGCGATCCGATCTGACGGTCACAACGTCTTGCGCTTCGACGTACACGGTCTGCCTGCGGTCCGTCGACTCGAGCAGCACCATGGGGCCGTTGAGGCCACTATGTGCGCCTCGGGCGGTCGGCATGATCTGAAGCTCGACGTTGCGAAGCCGGGAGCACGACAGTAGGTGCTCCAACTGTGTCCGCATTACGGCCTCGTCGCTCACTACTCGTTGGAGTGCGCCTTCCTCCACGATGAAGACGAAGATCACCGGCGGACTCTTGCGCGTCAGCAGGGTCTGGCGTGCGAGGCGGGCCCCCACACGCTGTTCGATGGTCTCCTCGTCCAGTGGAGGGAAGTGGGCTTCGAGGAGTGCCTGCGCGTAGGCCTCGGTCTGCAGCAGACCGGGGACGAGCATGGGGTCGTACGAGAACCTGCTCACCGCCTCGGTCTCGATAAGGGCGACGTTACGGAAGAAGCGCGGCAGCTTCGCCCGGTCCACCTCGTCCTGGAGGACCTCCAGAACGCCCCGCGCCTCCAGCACCCGGTCCGCCGCCGCCGTGAACGACGCCTTCGCCGGCCGCCGTCCCTGCTCGACCGACGCGACCTGCTCCAGCGAGTAGCCGATGGCCTCCCCGAGCGCCTGCTGGTTCAATCCCGCCCGCTTCCGCAGGTGTTGCAGCAGCCTGCCGTATGCCGACCAGGCCCCCGGCAGATCGCTCTCCTCCCTGGCAGCCTTCACCGTCCGGCTGTTTCGCGTGTCCCGCACCGCCCATCACGCCCTTCCGTCCCCGAGTGCACCCCGCCCACACCGCGACGCTTGCCAGCCCGAACGCGCCGCGCCAAGGTTCAACGCAGGCAGCGATTCCCGGGACACGACCCCGTACCCGTACAACGCCCGTACACGGCCCGTATAAACCCCACGACCACGAACTTTCGCGCCCGTACGCCACCTACCCCGTACGGCCGTCACCCCTGGTCGGCGACGCAGTCACCCACCCACGATGACCCCGTGACGCACCAGGACATCACCGACGAACCCCGCATCCTCAGCCGCCACTTGACCCTGCGCCTCAGCAGCACCAGACGCGGCGCCCACCTCGCCCGCAAGCTCGCCGTGCAGCAGCTCGCCGAGTGGACTGGTCTACCGCACGACGCCGACGCCACCCAAGCCGCCGCGCTCGTCACGGCCGAGCTGGCGGCCAATGCCATCACCCACGGCCGCCTCCCCGGCCGCGACTTCCGCCTCATCCTGCGACTCCTGCCCGACGCGGTCCGCATCGAGGTGACCGACACCCGACCCGAACGCCCGCTCCCGCAACCCGCCTCCGAACCGCCGACGCCCTCACCCGACGCGCCCGCCGGCCGCGGCCTGTTCCTCGTCGACACGTACGCGGCCCGCTGGGGATGCACCGTGCACGACGCGTACACCAAGACGGTCTGGGCCGAGGTGTCCCTCCAGCCGCCGACCACCGCCCCGCCCCTCCGCACCGGACACGCCCCGGCGAAGGCGGCGGACCGGACCTGCGCCACGGACGACGTCAGCCGTCAGCCCGCAACCCGGAACGCCCGGACAACTCGTCGGGCGTGACGGCCGAGCCCGGAACGGGCAGGACCAGGGCGCGAGCGAGAGCCGCCGTGACCCGCCGGCCGTGACGCGGCAGCTGCCGAACGGCCCACGCAGCGGCCAAGTCGAGGAAGTCGGCCAGATCGCGCTCCGCCCCGGCGAGCAGACGCCGCAGCTCCTCGGCAGGCAGCTCGATCACCGGGCTGTCGTCCCGCTCGACGTCCACGGGCAGCCGGACCGTGTCGCCGCGCCGTTCGGCCAGCGGGGAGGGATCGTGGCCGAAGGACGCCCAGCCGTCGCCGTCGAGGACGTCGAACCAGTCGCCGCGCTCTTCGAGTCCGTTGCAGCAGCCCGGCAGCAGGGTGACCCCAGCGTCGGTGTCGGTGACGCGCAGACCGCCCGCCGTGAAGAGGTCGTCCAGGGTGAGCAGCCCGTGCAGAAAGGCCCCGAGAGGGTCGGCGGGCTTCGGCGGCGGGTGGTCGTCCGGTTCCGCTTCGACGTCGTTGCACTCGGCGATGCGCATGACCGCCGTGCCGACCTCGGAGGGAGTCAGGGCCCCGCTGAGCGGCATGAAGCCGTACCGCTCGACGTCGGCGACCGGCCAGAGAGCGAAGTCTGCGGAACGGTAGACCTCGAGGACGGGCTGCAGCAGGATCACCCACGGAGTGTGCGCCATGCCCTTCCCGTACGCACCTCAATAGTGTCGACGCGACAGCCCACCCGCACCGCCCACCAAACGGCCCCACGGACCACCGTGAGCCCCCGACGCGCTCCGAAACCTGTCGAGCCCCGCCCTCCGTCCGCCTACCCTTGCCGCATGTCCCACTCGAAGACCTCGTACGTCTGCCTGCCCTGCCGGGCCTCGTACAAGCAGCCCTACGACCGGGACAGGCCGCAACGCACCTGCCCCCGCTGCGCGGAGCCGCTGATCCACGTGGGGTCAGCATTTGCGGCGCCCCGTCGCAAGGACACCGCGGCCTGGCGGACGCTTTCCGTCCTCCTGCACGCGGGCGTCCGCTTCCACATGGGCTGCTGCTGCGGGCCCGGCTACCGCCCGCGCACCTTGCGCGAGGTACGCGAGCGGATGACGTACGCCGAGCGCACCGGTGAGCCGATTGCCACCGCACTCACACGCCCTGACGTGCCATGACGGACAACTCCGCCCTCGTGCGCCTCGTGACACCGCCGGCCACCCCCATCGACGCCCGCGGTCACTGGACCGATGCAGAGAACGCGCTCGGCATGCCGCTGCCCGCCGACTACAAGCGCCTTGTCGAGACGTACGGCTGGGGCGAGTTCTGCGACTACCTCAATCTCCGCACACCCTTTGTGACGCGCGAGCACAACGGCCTCGACTGGCAGCGCGGCAGCCCGTCGGGCACGCCCGAGAGGGACCGAGAGCGCTACCCGTATCCGCTCCACCCGGCTGCCGGCGGGCTGCTGGTCTGGCGGAGTACCATCGACGCCGACCGGCTGTGCTGGCTCACCGACGGGGCGCCCGAGAGCTGGCCTGTCGTTGTGTGGAGCCGCGACGGCTGGTACGAGACCCATCCCATGGGCGCGGCCGCGTTCGTCGAGGCCTGGGCCGGGGCACGTCTCGACTCCCGGCTGCTCGTGGACATGGAGCCGGACCTGGCTCCGTGGTTCAACGCTTTCCGGCCCCGAACCCACCGTTGCCTTTGGCTCTCCGAAGGGTCGCTCGCGCATAACCGGCGCCTGGTGATCCTGCGGCAATCCCTGGCCCCGACCGTGGACCGGGGCAGTTGGCGCACGGAGGACGGCGCCATGGGACAGGACCACTTCGCGACCGTGGACACCGACTGGCTGCTCACGTACGACATGTCACGTCCGCACCAGATCCGCATCTCGTTCCCACCGGAGGACAGTGCGGTTGCTCGACAACGTCTCTTCGCCGCCGTACACCGGATGCGCTGCGAGGTGCTCCGGATCACCGCGTCGGACGGCACGTCGCTGTCGGCCCGGGATGCGTTCGCCGACGAGGACGCGTAGGCGTTCCAATCCGCTCCAGGCGTCCCGCGACCAGCCCGGTAAGGTGAGGATCTTCAGGGGGCGCAGGTCCCTGGAACCATAAAGGCAAACGCTTTGACGAACCGTTATCCCGAGTCGAGTAATCACTCCGATCCCGCGGCCCGCGAGACGTGGAGCCTGCCTGCCGCCGATGTCTCGCGAGGCTACCGGGCTCTGTGGTGGACGGCCGGGCCGGCCGGCGAACTCGCGGTCATGTTGGTCCACCGGCGATACTTGCAGCACAACGCCTCCGTCAAGGGATGGCTCGGGTGGAGGCCGAAGGGCCCGTTCGATGCCGAACTGGTCACGGTCACCGGGCAGGGGGAGCAGCGCACGTCGATGCTGAACATCTGGATCCGGCCCAGCCATCTGGCTCTGCTTCCGGGTTCCCGGTTCCTGTTGGTCGGCGGCCGTACGTTCCCGAGCAGGACCGAAGGCGTCTGGACACCCAACGCCGTCGTGTTTTCGCCCTCTGGGGCTCCCGAGAGCGAGTTCTGCGTCGGTGACGACATCCCAGCCCTGATCAGCGACCGCCGGGGAGGGATCTGGACCGCCTACGGAGACGAGGGCATCTACGGCGGCCACCCCGAGTCCGGGGCCGGGTTGGCGGGCTGGGACACCGACGGCCGTGCGACGTGGACCCCCGAGGGCAGGCTGCCCGACGCCCCGCTGGAAGGGTGCACCGCCGCGACCGAGGGCGACCGGGTGTGGCTCGTCTGGTACTCGGGCGGCGGGTCCGGCACCTTCCTGACCCGTATCACCCCGTCCACCGGCGAAGTGACCAGCTACCCGAGCCCCGTCGACTCCCCGGACGGGTTCGCGGTTTGCGGCAACCGGGCCGTGCTGAGTCGCCGCGACCACAACCAACGGACCGTCGAACTCGTGCACGCCGAATTCGACGGCGCCGCCTGGGCGGTGACCAGCCGCCGCAGAGTCGAGGTGCCCGGGCGCGTCGTCCTGCGGTGCGGCCAAGGCCGCGACGGCGTTCTGTGGCTCCGTACCGGCGACACCTGGCTGCGCACAAGGGCGTGACCCATGTTGGCCGGGCAACTTTCGCCCGGTCCGATCCCGTCCCCGGCCCTCGCCCATGTGAGCCGCCAGCCCATGGCGCGTCGTCGGGAAGCGAAGACAGATCCAGGATGCCACGCTGTCTATTGTGAACTCAGTGCACGGGTCACATACTGGACGGGATCGTATCGATGTCGTCCAGGAGGGCACACGTGGCCAGGGGATCGGCAGGACTTCGGGCCGTGCTGCCCTGCGCCGCCTCGGAGCGGAGCGCTGGAGGGCTGTCGAATTCCGCCTCTGCGAAGTCGAGCAGCGCGTGTGATCCGACTGGCTTCCCTTCAACACAGCAGGGGAGCGTGCTCCGATGGCAGCCGTGACCGACGAGGACAACCGCAAGGTGCAGACCGCTGTCCTGGGCGGTTCCGACAGTCGGCACCCCGTCTTCCTCCCGTACGAGAAGGAGTCTGCCGAACGGCTCCGCCGAATGCACGGGGCCGACGGCTTCTCCTGTGGCGTTCTCCTCGGGGGCTGCGGCAAGCTGCTCACGCTGCGAGCGTGTGACGACAAGAAGTCCCACTTCGCCCACCGCCCACCAGTGCGTTGCACTCGTACCGCCCGGGACGAGAGCAGCGCCGACCACCTCTACATCGGGGAGGCGCTTGTCCGCTGGCTTCGCAGACAGGGGCGGCCGAACATCACCGTGGAGTACGTCCGGCAGAAGCACGCCCGCAGTGACTCGATCGAGATCCGCTTCGGACCGAAGAAGAAGCGCCGCCTCCTGCACGTGCAGATGGCCCGCCGTTCCTTCACCGAGTGGGAGGAGGACGGCAGGAGGCTCGGGGCAACGCCGGGCAGGCCCTCCACGATCCGCATGTACGGGCCGGGGAGCGAGCTTGCTCCCTATGAACTGCAAGTCGCCGGATACGCCCTGCGGTTCCGCTGCGAGACGCAGAACGGAACCCGCGAGGTGTTCGTCGGCACGCACCTGCCCGGCCACAAGATCGAGTGGACGATCCTCGAGCGATGCCGTCTCCACGATCAGGGACTTCTGACGCCGGCGTTGGAGCCGACCTCGGAAGGCATACGTCTCAAGGGGGCGGTGAAGCCGGAGAGATCCGCTGCTGAGGCTCCGGCGTCATCTGCCGAGGAGGCTGAGGAGCCGGCGAAGGGAACGACTGTGACTGCACACGGACAGCGGCAGGCGGCACCGACCTCGGGCCCCGACGGGCCGACCCACTCTGGAGGCGACCCCCGGACCCGTGTCGGCACCTCGCACAAGGCGGCTCCGGATGCCCGCCGCGACCGCCTTGCGTCGCGCGCCAAGGCGGCGACAGAGGCGCTGCCGCCCATCGCCACCGACCTCGCCGGCTGCTTCACGGCCGCCGGCTTCGAGCTGTCGCTGATCGGCGGCTCGTTGCGCGACGTGCTGTTGGGGAAGAGTCCACAGGACGTCGACCTCGCCACGGACGCCGACCCTCGACAGGCGCTGCGGGTCGTCCGTGGATGGGCGGACGAGTTGGGGGACTCCCACGTCTCGTCCGGGGTGGTGGAGGCGTACAAGGGCGGAGAAGATGATCGACACAGGGTGAGAATCAATACCCGTATGCCTCGGACGCGGAGCCGGGTCGAGTCGGCGTCCGGCGGGAGGCGTGAGCGCGGCCTGGAAGCGTATCTCATGCGATCTGGCTTCACCGTCGACGCCATGGCTCTGGAACTGTGGTCCACCACTCTGGTGGACCCCTCGGGCGGACTGGATGACCTGGACCGGCGTGTGCTGCGTACGCCGGGCAGGCCGGCGGATTCCATCTCGGCCGACCCGCTGCTGATGATGCGAGCTGCCGGCCATGCCGCCCGGTTCGGCTTCGAACCGACCTCCGAACTGGTTGCCACGATGACGGCGATGGCGAAACGGATCACTGCGGTTCCGGCCGAGCGGGTGCAGGAGGAATTCAGCGCGCTGATGCTCGCAGCCCGCCCTGGTGACGGTCTGCGCCTGTTCGTCGACACGGGACTGGCCGACCACATCCTTCCGGAACTGCCCGCGCTGCGCATGGAAAGCGCTGAGCACCATCGGCACAAGGACATCTACGAGCACACTCTCGCGGTGTTGGAGCAGGCCGTCTCCCTCGAGACGGAAGGGCCTGACCTGACGCTGCGCCTCGCTGCGCTGTTCCACGACATCGGCACGCCGCGCACCCGTCGGACCGGGCCGGGCGGTCGGGTCTCCTTCCACCACCACGAGGTGGTCGGCGCCAAGATGTCCCGCCGGCGCATGCGTGCCCTCAAGTACCCGGCGCAGCTCATCGAGGACGTCGCTCGGCTGGTCGAACTGCATCTCCGTTTCCACGGCTACTCCACCCAGGAGTGGACGGACCCCGCCGTGCGCCGCTATGTACGCGACGCCGGCCCACTGCTCGACCGGCTGCACAAACTCACCCGAGCCGACTGCACCACTCGTAACCGCGGGAAGGCGGCCGCGCTCGCACGTGCCTACGACGCCCTGGAAGAGCGCATCGAGCGTTTGGCGGCCGAGGGCGCGAGGGAAGCGCTCCGTCCGGACCTGAACGGCTATCAGATCATGGAAATCCTCGGCATCCGCCCAGGCGCGGAACTCGGCCGGGCGTACGAGTACCTGCGGAAGCTCCGTATGGAGGAGGGGCCCAAGGACTTCGAAGCCGCGAGAGCGGCGTTGCTGGCATGGCGGGCACATCGGAGCCGATGACCTCCCGCCCGACGACCGGCTCTCATCTGGTACCGGGCCCACGCCCTTCCCGGGGGCAGACCAGCCATCGATATGTTCGCTGCAAAGATCCAGTTCTTTCCGGGCCGGCGCATCGCTCTCCCATCACCGGAAGACCTCGGCCCCTGCCCGGCTGTCACCGCGCGCACCCCGACTACACCCAACTGCCGGAAACCACTTCAGGAGCGGACGATGGACAACGAGATTCAACTGATCAGTGACGGTGATGGACTGACGGTCACCGGGAATGCGACGGACGTTGAACGCTTCCTCGTCTCGGAGGGACTGTCGTCGAAGGACCGCGGACCGCAACGGCTCAAGTCCCTCTTCGGTACCGGGGCCGCAGTCGCGCAGGCAGGTTCGGAGTTCGCCGCCAATTCCAGTTGCTGGGTGAAGCTGACTCGGGATTCGGCACAGCTTGTCAAGAAGTACGGGCTGAGAGAAAGCTCGAAGACGGGGCTCAGCACAGGTGTGGTGAAGGGGCAGAAGGGCCAGATCAGGGGATTCGTCGAATTCGCGAAGGGGCCCCGATCGCTTCTGACCAACCCAGCGGCTCTCGCCAATGCCGGGAGGATCATGGCGCAGGTTGCGATGCAACAGACCATGGACGAGATCACCGACTATCTCGCCATGATCGACGAGAAGGTCGACGATGTGCTGCGCGCCCAGAAGGACGCTGTGTTGGCCCGCATGATCGGAGTGGGCTTCGTCATTGAGGAGTCCATGACCATCCGAGAGAAGAGGGGCAGGGTCGACGAGGTCACGTGGTCGAAGGTGCAGGCCGCGCCGGCGACGATTGCAGAAACGCAGGCGTATGCCTTGCGTCAACTCGATGCACTCGCTGAGAAGGTGGAGCGCAAGGCCAAGATCGGTGATCTCGCCACGGCGGCCAAGGAAGCTGAGTCCGTGGTTCGGGAGTGGCTCGTTGTGCTGGCTCGCTGCTTCCAACTGCAGGACGCGATCGCCGTGCTCGAACTCGACCGGGTGCTGGACGCGTCTCCGGAGGAGCTGAACGGGCATCGCCTCGGACTGAAGGCTGCCAGGCAGGACCGGCAGGAACTCATCCTGCGGAGCACCGCGCGTCTGGTAGCCAGGATGAATGCGGCAGCCGGCACGGCCAACGCGAAGGTGTTGTTGCACCCGACCAAGTCCCCGGCCGTAGTCCAGTCGAGCAACCATGTCGCGACCGGCGTCCACGACTTCCATCTGCGGCTCGGGATCGAGTCCGGTCGCCAGTCATCTGAGGCGAAACGATGGGTGGACGCGGCCACGGAGGCGAGGGACAGGGCACTCGAGACAGGAACGAGGGGCGTCGATGCCGCGAGGAGCCTTGGCAACGAGACCCTCGACCGGGCCGGCTCGGTAAAGGGCAAGCTCTCCAGCGGGATCGCCGAGCGAGTGCGCCGTCGGCGCGGGGACCAGGAGGAACGCGACATGGAAGGCTGAGTGAGCGCCAGCCGTGCCACGTGCACAGTCCGACTCCAATGGGCAACTGCCAGGAGCCCTCCTGGCGGGCTGCGGGAGGGCCTCCTCGCTTCCTAGTCCTGGACCTTTTCCAACTTCCGGGTGAGGCGGCGTGTCGAGGGTTCGCCGTGCAGTTGGGGAAGTAAATAGCACGCGAGTGCGGCATGGGGGAGCCGGCCTCCAGGGACTCAGCCATCAGGCAGGTCATCTCCCCGAGATTCCTCCAGCGGACCTCACGGCTGTGACCCGAATGGAGTGACGGGAGACTGCCAGTCGGCCGAAGTGGCCGCCATGCCGCGGAACCGGGCCGGATCGCGCCGCTCCGCCCTGGCCGGCAGGCGCTGCGCGGAGACGGCACGGTCAGAGCCGTCGACCGGCCTTTGCTCGACCCGGTCGGAGTGAAGTGCGTGGGGTCACCGCGGTGATGGGCGACTGCCGCGGGCGCTCAGCGCGCGGATCGGCCCGATCAGCGTCCGGTAGACCGGCCGCACCACGTGGCCGGGCAGATAGCGGTGGCGTTCCTCCTTCCAGACCCTCGCCCTGCCGTGCCCCGCGAGGGGCGACCACCGGTCGGTGACCGGGGGCTCGGATGTGTGGAACTCGATGCGGCAGAGGTGCTTGATGTTGACGTAGCCGTACTGGCCGGGGCTGACCAGCCGCACCGGAGCGCCGTGGTCGCTGTCGAGCGGTCGCCCGTCGAGACGGTCGGCGATGAGCACGTCGTCGGCCAGGGCGTCCTCGAGGAGCACGACCGACCGGTAGCCGTCGAGACCCACGAAGGAGACGTGGCTGACCGGCGCGTCCGCCCCGAGCAGCGGCTCGACCCGGGTGCGGTAGAGGGTCTTGAACGGGACCCCTTCCCACAGCAGGTCGGTGGCCGACCACCCGGCGACACAGTGGAAGTCGGCCCGGACCTCTTGCCGTGGCAGCTTCGAGATGTCAGTCACGGACAGGGTGACGGCCTCGGCGAGCGCACCGCGGAGCTCGATCACCGGGTCGGCGGGCACAGGCGGAGGCGGGCGATGGAGGTGCGTGCCGAACCGAGGGAAACCGTCGACGGCGCGTTGGCCGGGGGGAAGCGTCATGTCGCTGCTCCGTTGCGCGTGAAGTGAACCGGACAGGCCTTGCGTCGACGACCTGTTGTGGCAGTCTTCGCGGACTCCTCGTGGTGCTCGGGGGCCGGCGGTGGAGAGCGGTGCGACCGATCCATCGCGTCGCCCCCTGGCGCGTTGTACGGTGGCGTACATCCGGAGACTAATCGGTTGTACGGACCCGCACAACGCGGCGGGGGAGTGAGGTGAGGCACAGAATGGGCGCGTTGCGCACACCGCGCGAGCGGTGGATAGAAGAGGGGCTGCGGGCGCTGGCCGCAGGGGGTGTGGATGCCGTGCGCGTCGAGGCCCTGGCCAAGGCCCTCGGCGTGACCAAGGGCGGCTTCTACGGCTACTTCGCCGACCGTGGCGCGTTGCTGACGGAGATGCTGGACGCCTGGGAGCGGGAGTGCGTCGACGACGTCTTCGACCGGATCGAGCGCGAGGGCGGCGACGTGTTGGACAAGGTCCGGCTCGCCGGGCAGCTCACCTTCTCCGGCGACCGCCTGCTCCCCATCGACCTGGCCGTCCGCGACTGGGCACGCCGCGACCCGGCGGTTGCCGACCGCCTGCGCCGCGTGGACAACCGGCGCATGCAGCTACTGCGTGACGCGATCAGCACTTTCTGCCCCGACCCCGACGAGGTAGAGGCCCGCAGCCTGCTCGCGTTCTGCATGGCCATCGGCAGCCACTTCCTCGCCGCCGACCACCCCGGCCGCACCCGCGCCCAGGTCAAAGCCCGCGCCGCTGGCCTTCTCCTGGGCCGCTCGCCCGGCGGCCCGCCCGACAGCCGGTGAGCGACGGGCGGTCGTCCTCGGCCCGCGTGACACGGCCCACGCGGCCGGGTTCGGCGAGGACGCGCCCGGCTCTGCGTCAGTTGTCCAGGCGGACCGGCATCAGCAGCGAGTACGTGTTCTCGTCGTCGGGGCGGCGGATCACGACCGGGGCCGTGGGGGCGCCGAGTTCGAGGATCAGGCGGTCGCGGGAACCGGCGGCCAGTGCATCGAGCAGGAACTCGCGGTTGACGGCGACCTGGCCCTCGTCGTCGTCCCCGTCCTCGCAGACGGCCACTGCGCCGTCGGCCGTCACCTTGAGCACGCTGAGGTCGCAGGCCACGCCGTCCTGCTTGCGCACTTCGCCCGTGCGGACGGGACCGGTCTCCAGAGCCTGCCGGAAGGCGGCCATGTCGACGGGGGCGCGGCGCCCGGCGGGCAGGCGGACGAGGCGGCGGTAGTCGGGGAAGTCGTGGTCGAGGCACTGACCAGCCACCTGGCGGTCCTCGGCCTCCAGCGTCATGCGGTCACCGTCCACGGTGAGCTCGACCGGCCCCTCGGCGGGCAGCAGGGCCCGCATCGCGTCAGCCGGCGGGACGGGGACGATGGCCTGCACACGGGGTCCGCCGTGCCCGGTGACACCGGTTCGCGCGATTGCCATTTGGTAGCGGTCCGTGGCCACGAAGCTGATGGCGTCGCCCTCGACGTCGAACAGGACGCCGCCGAGCATCGGCAGTTCCGGGAAGGCGAACCGGGCGGCGTCCAGAGCGGCGGCCACCTCGGGTGCGGAGACGGACAGCCGGACGGAAGCGGTAGGAGCGATGCCATGGAGATCGCCCTGCGTTCGATGAGAGTTCGGAGCGTGGAGAACTCCCTGCGGGCGTCGGTCAGGCCCTGCTCGAGACGGCGCAGATGGGCCTCGAACAGCTTCCGTACCAGGTCGGTGTCCGCGCCGGACCAGCCGGCCAGCACCAGCCGGATGTCCGGCAGCGGCATGGCGGCCCGGCGCAGCCGGACCAGCAGCCGGGCCTCGTCGAGCTGCTCGGGGCGCACCAGCGGTAGCCGGTCGACCGGTCCACCCAGGCCGGGACCAGCACACCGGCGCGGTCGTAGAACCGCAGAGTGCTGATGTTCAGGCCGCTGTCCCGGGCCGTCTCGCCGATGCTGTGCATGTCGTTCTCCACGCCCAGAACTCTGGGCTCTTCACCATGTCGAGGGTCAACCTCGATCAGCTTCCAGATCGAGCTCAGGGGCAGCTCCACCGCACGTTTGGAATGAGCCCCGAACTCCGGTTCCTCGGCTGGCTCGGGGTGAACCACCCTCACCGCGGCGTGCGTTCAGTCGATGCCCACTCCGGCATGGACGGTCCCCGTACCTCCCGCACCGAGACGGCCGATGATCCGGTGCGGGCCCATACGGGAGTGGGCGCCGGAACGAGCCGGCCGCTTCCGCCGGAGCCTTTGCGCTCACTCATGGTTCCTTGACAGGGACTGGGCGCGACGCTCGCCGGTCATCGCCCAGGCGTCTTCAGCGGCCGGAGTGATGGTTCGTGAGCTGTCTGATCTCCAGGATCTACAGCTCCATGTCGTGCCGCTTGTACGGGGCCCGCCGGGCCAACTTGAAGAAGCCGCCGGAGGGCAGGCCGGTGTCCTTCGGCACCACGAGGGCGGAGAGCAGCGGCATTTGATTCGGAGTCTATGCGCCGCAGGCCGGGGGTGACAGGGTGCACACGCAACTTTCTGTTGAAGGTTGTGAACTGAGTGCACGGACGGCATACTGTGGCCAGAGGACGCCGAGATCGTCCGGTCTCCGGCCGGGGGCGACCTTGCCGGGTCCACCTTCGGTGTCGGTCGCGGCCCGTACGACGGCCAACTCTCCACTGCAAACGTCCCCTGGGGTTCACGATGCGCATCACCCACACCACCGCTATCGCCGCAGCCGCCGCGCTCCTGCTCGCAGGGCTCACTGCCTGCGGCCCGGCAACGGACACCGGCGCGGACGCCAGGCCCACCGCTTCGGCGACACCGGCCGCCAAGGCGCCCGCCACCAGCGCCGCCACGCCGACTCAGGAGCCATCCGCCGCCGCGCTGCCGGACATGGTCGGCAAGGGGTTGCAGAGCGCCCAGGACGAGGCGCAGGCCGCCGGCTTCTACCACCTCGCGTCGCACGACGCGCTCGGGCGAGGCCGCAATCAGATCCTTGACCGCGGCTGGAAGGTCTGCTCCCAGGCGCCGGCGGCGGGCACGCACTCGACGGACACGAAGGTCGACTTCGGCACGGTGAAGCTGGAGGAGGAGTGCCCGGCGGGCGGAGACCGGGGCGAACCTGAGAAGGCCGGGGCCACCATGCCCGACTTCGTCGGCAAGGCGGTCAAGGTCGCTCGCCAGGCGCTCGACAGCTCCACGAGCATCACCGTGCAGGACGTGTCCGGTCAGGACCGCATGGTGCTCGTCGAGTCGAACTGGCAGGTCTGCTCGACCGACCCGGCGGCCGGCGCGAAGCTCGACGGGCAGCCGGTGACGATCGAGGCCGTCAAGTTCGGCGAGAACTGCTGACACCGGCTGAGGCACGGACGCGACACGGATTCGCTGGGTTCTCGGAGCCCGAGCTCTGTCCAGCGGGGGTCCGACGAATCCCTTGCCTTCAGGTACGACACCGCCATCGAACACGATGGAGAGAACTGTTTCCCGCCTGCTTCGGAGTGGAGAACCGACCTTCATGTTCAGAATCCAGCTCGGCACAGTCGAGGCGCAGCTCGGCGCCACCGCTGTGGTGAGCCTCTTCAATGACCCCGATCTCGGAAACCGCGCGGTGCTGACGACGCATTACGAGGACGAGGAGATATACGAGGACTCGATGGTGGTCATGATGTTCACGGCTGACGAGTTGGACGCTCTTGCCAAGGTGATAGATCGCGCCCGCGAAGGCATTGCAGAGGCGGAACAGGGCGGCATGGTCGGACTTGCGACGTGGGCCGAGCGGCACGCCGTATGAGACCGGCGACGCCGGCCGGCCGGGCGGACGGTAACCGTGCGTACGGCAGTGCGTCGTCGGTGGGACACAGTCACTGGTGCCACGACGCGTTGGCACATCTATCGACGGTCCAGCGGTGTCGGTCCAGTCGCGTGAGGTCTCGACGTCCTTGCGGGCGATGCCCTCCATGGACCTCGTCGAAACGCGTACTCTGCTTCATGCTTTTCCTCCCTGGGAGGCTCACCAGTGCTGACTAGCGGTACCTGTCCGGGAGTTACACCACTCGACGCACAGACCCGGCAAGACTGGCTGAGGTCGCGGCGGGCAGCCACACGGAGTTCCTCGTCCAGCGGTGCAGGCTCGTGGCCGCGATCACGCGGGGCTGCTTCCCAACACTCTGACTACTGAGGCGGCGACATGACTCTCTCTGCTTACGAACAACGGGAGTGGGACCGACTCCAGAAGCGAAAGGCGGATTCCCTCAACAAGCAGGCGAGGAACCTCCTACCGCAGCAGGCCCGGAACCGACTCGCTTCGCTCGGCCAGAAGGCGATGAGCACACCGGGTGCCGACAAAGTGGCAGCCGCCTACAAGGGAGCCGCGAGGGGTCTCGGCAAGGCTGTGGGAGACACCGCAAGCCGGACAGTGAGCAAGAAGCGTGTCGTTGAGCAGTATCGACGTGCCGGACACGACATCGCCGGGTTGAACGAGATACATGAGCTCGACTTGCGGGTCGTCGATGAGGTCGTGAAACGTAACTTGGTTCGGTACGGCCACGCGCTTTCTGCAGCGGCAACTGGCCTTGGATCTGCAGCAGCCGTGACAGGCGGAGAGGTGCTCGCCGGCGCCGGAACAATCGCTGGCGCGGGTGCGGGTGCCGCACCCGGAATCGGAACCGTAGCCGGGGCGATGGCCGCCGACACTGCACTCATGCTCGCCCTTGCTACTCGAACGGTCGCCGTCACGGCTCTTCACTACGGCTACGACCCAAGTGATCCAGAAGAGGAACTCTTCGTGATGTCCGTGATTGCTCTCGGAATGTCCACAGGCACATCGGCGAAGACGGCCGCGTACGCCGAACTGTCGCAACTCACCCAGTTGCTGGCGAGGAACGCTCCTTGGGCCAAGTTGAACGAGAAGGTTCTTACCAAGATCGCCCAGTCCTTCGCGGCGAAGTTCGCGCAGCAACTGCCGAAGAAGAAGCTCGGGCAGTTCGTGCCCATCGCCGGCATGGCTGTCGGTGCAGGGCTGAGCTACATGCTCATCGATCGAATTGCCGTTTCGGCGCGCGACGCGTATCGGGAACGCTTCTTGATCGAGAAGTCGGACGGTGACCTGACCGGTGACTTGAACCACGACGACGCCGACCTCGTGCAGGACGACGACGCGATCGGCGTAATCGAACTGCTCCGGGACGAGGATGCTCTGCCGACGTCCACCCCGTCCGACTCCGACGACCAGCCGGACAACTGAGCTCGGCTAGGGCTCCACTGTCATCCAGCCGCCCGTGACCTGCACCTTTCCTGGCCGACGGAATGGACGCATTCCGCACGTCGGCGCAGGTCCTCGACGCCCTGGTGCCCGAGATGAAGGTGCTGGGCATCGATGCGACCCGTCGCGTACGACGCGCCCCTTCGATGACGTGGACGTGGGAGACCGGACTACTCGTCCCGACCGATCGCCGGGACGAGGGGCGGATGGCCGGGAGTCACGTCAGCCGCTTGCCGTACTCGAACAGCGCGGCCTCGACCTGGTCCGGCAGGACTCCCGCCAGCCGCGCGTGGTCGTGGGTGAGGGACAGGTAACGGGTGTACTGCGGAGTTGTCCAGCCCCGCACGGGCCACCGGGTGCCGCGATCGGCGGCTCGCAGCGCGCGCGTTACGACGCTGTCCAGGATCAGTGGCCGCCACGGACCGACCGGCTGATCGTGACCGGCGAAATACAGCACCTTGGTGAAGAACGCCGCCCCTAGCCGAGGGATGTGGTGGTCGTTGTTCAAAGTGTAGTAGGCGGGAGCAACTCCTCTCCGGTGCAGCAGGTCGAGCCCACTGGCGAGCCGAGTGTCGACCTCTACCGCCGTGGACTCCGTGAAGATTCGTGCCCGCCGATCCACCGACCGGGCCCTGGTACCTGTGCCCCAGACCAAGGAGGCGACCAGCAGATGTCTGCGGCCCACCGCCGTCCGGGCCCGGTCGGCCACGTGGAATACGGTGCGGCGGTCCACCCGGTGCCATCGGCCGACGCGCGGGCATGCGTCGAGCTCGTCAGGCCACCAACTGGCGTCGGGCAGATGGCTCAGCCAACGCTCCCTGTCGAACGGGATCGCCTGGCCGAGGATGTCGTCGCGTTGCGGAACAATGAGGTCGGAAGGAAGTTCCGGCATTTCGGCCTCATGCCCTCCGCGCCAGATCCAGCGCTGCCGTGTGGACGAACCAGTCCAGGACCTCGCAGACGGCGTCACCGTGGTCGGTGAACACGCTGAGCGGGAATGACGGGCGCAGCTCCAGCTTCGCCTCAGGCAAGTCGATCCCGTCGATCTTGTTGAGGCGGTGCAGGAACTCCAGGCGCTGCTCGGTGTCGTCGAACGGCGCGCGTTCTTTGAGGTACTGGAAGACAACCTCTACAGTCCCGCTGACCGGGTAGACCGCGAACGGCCACAGCAGGTGTGGTCGGTGGCTCGTGCCGGCATCCAGCATCGGGAAACAGCTCGTCTCCTCGTGCTGCCCGTAGTTGAGGTAGCCGCCCTGCCTGCGCCAAAAGTCCAACGCCGCCAGGACCCCTGGCGCTGCCTGAGGGTTGTGTTCCTGCAACTGGTTGCGGAACCGTGCGGCGGCCTCGGCGTTCTCGTCGTCCGGGAGCGGATCACGGGCGGTGGCCTGAGTGACGTCCTTGCCCAGCAGGGTGGCCAGCTCGGCGGCTGTCAGACGCTGCGACCGATGAGCACGGCCCGACGGGTCGAACCGTACTCCTTCGCGCTCCAGAAGCTCCTGCGGGGGTCGACGGTTGCTGCCCTCCGGCCATCGGAAGGACGCCGAGATCTTGCCGTCCGCAGTGAGGACGCGATAGGCGCCGATGACCGATGAGTTGGATGCGAGATAGGCGCCGACCGGCACCGGGTGGCTGCCGATCAGTTCGGCGACGTCGCCGTATGTCGTCCAGGTCCCGCTCGGCATGGCGACCAGTGCGGCCCGCACCTCGGCCCAGCCCGGAGACTCCTCGCTCGCGGCCGGCTTCACGCCACCGACCGGGCCCGGCCACAGAGCCTTGGCACGCTCCGAGAGCCGGTCCGCGCGGTCCAAGATCTCGGCCTTGCCCCAGCGCTCGGAGGAGGCGATCTCCAGGTTCATCCGCAGGGCGCTGGACTCGAGGATCTGCTGTTTGCGCTGGAAGGGGTGGTTGGAGAGCTTCGAGTTGTCGCCGGTCAGGGTCAGGTTGCCGAGCGTGTGCACCAGCAAGTCATGGAGCTCCTGCGGGGACTGGCCGTCCTCGGTCTCGTCGGCCAGCAGATCGAACCACGCCTGGGCGGGTCGTTGGGGAAGTACGTGCTCCACACTGAGCGACGCCCTCTCGAAGTCGACCGGCTCGGTGGGACGGTAGCTCTCCTCCAGGCGGCGCAGGATGAAACTCCGCTGCGGCGGACGGCCGCTCCAGTAGAAGGGCTTGCTGCGGATCGCGGAGTGCAGTTCCTCGTCACTGGGCCAGCGACGCCGCCTGCCCGACAGGAAACGCTGGACGGCTTCGGAGGCCGTGCGGTCCGTCTCCAGCTCTTTCGGGGCCTCCATGAAGATGCGGTTGAGTCCGGTGGTCGGGGTCTGGCAGATCAGTCGCCGCACGAGGTACGACTCGACATGGCCCAGGGCCTCGGCTGCGTCGTCCGCGGTGGTGCGGCCCGCCTCGACCAGGTCCAACAAGTGCAGCGCCAAGGGGTGGTGGGTCTGGCCGCCCCAGGCGGTCAGACGCTCCAGCGCCGCCCGCAGGGCCGCGGAGGGTTCGCGGTGGGGCTCGAGAATGCGCAGGAATCGTTGCCCCCGTTCGGCAAGCTGTGCGATCTGCTCCTGCAGGGCCTCCTCGTCGCCGGCGAGCGGCTGGAGCCGCTTCTGCTGCTCGCGGTAGATCTCACTCTGCTTCGTCTTGTGGTGACCTCGTACGATCAGGTCCAGCCAGACCAAGTGTTCGAGGTTCTTGGGGCCGAGGCTCTGCTGCATGGGGAGCCACAGCTGCCGGTACACCAGCTCGCCCCGCGTGGGCAGGAGCATGAACACGTAGTTGCGCAGCAGGTCGCTCTGACTGAGACCGACACCCGTGTTGTTGATCGACTCGAAGATCCGGTAGACGTTGTCGCCGGACTCGGCGGTGATCTCCACGATGGAGAGCAGATCCTTGAGGACGGTCTCGACCGTCTCGACCCACTGTCCGGACTCGCTCGCCTCCTGGGCCTCCGAGAGCACGCCACGGAAGAACCTGTACGCCGAGCCGATGTTGCCGCTTCCGCTCGCCTGCGGGGTCGACTCGATGCAGGCCGTGTACGCCTCCCGGTCGGCCTGGGTCGGCAACAGGCGGTAGTGATCGAGGTTCTTCTGATGGAACTCGTTGACGAGGACCTGCCGGTGAACCCGGTCCGTGCCCCGCTCGTCGCCCTGCTCTCTGAGGTGGTCCCGGAGGGCGGCGAACGCCAGCATCAGCGTGGTCAGGCGCTGTTGACCGTCGACGACGAGCCACTTCTGGACGCCACCGGCCTGCAGCTGCCCTGGTGCGAGCACGACAGAGCCCAGGAAGTGCGGTGCGGAGAGCTCGCCGGAGAGGTGCTGGTCGACAAGTTCGCAGACGTCTTCCCACAGGCGTTGCAACTGATCCCTGCCCCAGCTGTATGTCCTTTGGTAAAGGGGCACTTGGAACTGCTTCTCGCCCTGGATGAGCTTGAGGAAGGTGATCTCCTGCGCGCGCATGCGCATCCTTTCCGTGTCCGCCGGCCGGCCGTTGGGTCGATTCATGAACCTTGTCAACGGTGCGGGCAGCTCGCCACCGGTTCGCCGAAGGTGACGCTTCGGGGTGTATCAGGCGGTCTCGCGGCCCGCAGCGACCGGCTGGCTCGAGATCCTGGGCATCGTCTCGTTCGGCGAGCGGCGCAGGAGCTTCATGCTGCGGCCCTCGAGCCAGGCGTTCCAAGACTTGAGGTAGTAGAGAAGGTGCTCGCGTGAGTCGTCACGGCGGCGGTGGGTCTTGCCGGCGGCGAGGCTCAGCATGGTGTTGCGCAAGGTCAGGCGGGGGTCGCCCGGCTCCAGCCATGCGCCCGTGACCACGCCGTCCTGCCATGCCGACTGGTCCACGTCGGGGCGCTCCCTCGACGTCACGTACCAGCCGATCGTGGCCGCTGTGACGGTGATACGGCAGCCGCGGTTGAGGGCGACGCCGTGGTGGAGGGCGTCACGGATGCCCGGGTGCTTCTCCAGCAGGGTCAGGAGCTGGTCGTTGCTGGTCACCGACGACCCGCCGCTCCATGAGGAGTTGGGCGAGTGCAGGTAGAGGTGCAGACCGCGCAGGGCCGCCGCCAGGTGCGTGGCGTTGGCTTCGCCGGCGAGTGCGAGGGCGTCACGGCCGGTTCGCTTGCGGCCCGTGTCCATGACGGTGAAGGCCGTACGCGGCACGCCGTGTGTGACCGTCAGCGGCACCGCGATGCCTGCCTTGGCGATGGCGGCCAGGCGATGCTGTCCGTCGATGAGTACGTCGTCCTCGTCGAACGCGATTCCCTGGTGCGTGAGTTGCCACTCGCCGCGTTGGATCTGTGCGGCCAGTTGCTGAACGGTGTTCTTGCTCAGTGGTCGATTGTTGGAGTTTCGCGTGAGCCATGTGGTGGCCAACTCGGGTGTGACCTTGCGAACTTCCATGTGCATCGGGCTTGTTCCGTCTTTCGTCCTCGAGGCGGAGGCCTGAAGGGACAGGCCGCGTGGAGACAGCGTGCATCATAATTGTGAACTGAGTCAATAACTATCTGTTAGGGTTCATGTGTCTCCAGGGTTGTCACTCCCTTGCTGGATGCGCCCTAGCGTGCGCCGAGGGAGGGGCGATGGCCGCCGGTGCCAGTCGAACGTGAAGAGGGCCGCTGTGGCTGCCGTTGATGGCGGCAATGGGGTCGAGGTCGGGTGTGGCTGTCTCGCGGGCCCTCTGGCTCTTGGTGTTTGGCGGGTCGAAAGAAACGGCTCGGGCGGTGACGGCGGCGTCTGCTGTCGGCCCGTCAGGACCGCCGGTGCGGCGCCGATCTTGCGTGGTGGGCCGGGCAACGCCAAGCGCCTTGACCGTGACGGGGGCGGCATCGGTCGCAACACCTGAACGGCGCCTCGCCCGCGGCTCCAGGGTCCCTGGGCGGGCGTGGTGACGGGCGGGTTCCGCAGTACGAGGCTCCTGGTACGCTCCATTGCGTGTGCTGAGTTCACACAGAGTGGGGCATGACGCGGGTGTGTGCTGCACTGGTGCTCCGCGTGGCCGGGGCGCGATCACAAGCAGGCCAGCTTCTTGGCCCTCAGTAGCAGTGGAGTGGCGTGTGAGCCAGGGCGAGAACGTGCTGAGCGACGGCATCCTGCCGATCGGCTCCGTTCATCACTACGACGACGGCCTGCACGTCAGCGTCGACGACATCGTCCCGTACAAGCTGGTGAACCCCGACGATTCCTATGGTGTCCGGCTGGGCGACGATGTGATCCGATGCACGTTGTTCCTCAGCAACGGCACGGGGCAGCCCATCGACGTCGACGGCATCGGTCTGTTGGTCCGCTGCGGGCCGTACGGCAAGACGGCCCGCCAAGTGCAGGACTACCAGAGCGACGCTCTCGACGACGAACTCGACGGGACGCTGCGCACCGGACGGCGGCTGTCGGCAACCTGGGCGTACAGCATCCCGGCAGGCACCGCCGGTGACATGGACATCGAGGTACGGTTCCGGAGCGGGCACGAACGGGAGAGCGTCACGTTCACCACCGCCAAGCCTGCCGTGCCCGCCGAGGCTCGCGTGCCGGACGCCAGGACCGCGCCGGCCGTGCCCGGCGTCCCCCGGGCCGCGGCCGTGCCGGACCAGGCGGTGTTGTTCGGTGACGAGCAGCGCTCCCTGTTCACGGACCCCGAGCCGGACCCCACCGACGCCGACTACCTGCTCGCTCCGGCGTACACCGCTCCCGTCGCCCCGCCGGCCGACGACACCGACGCCGCGCGTGTCCGCCAGATCTTCCGGTTCCTGGCAGAGGCGGAGGCGTCGAGGACGCGCCCCGTGCGAACCCTTGACGGAGCCGCCGGCACCGTGTGGTTCGACGAACTGCCGCACGAACCCGGTGTCGCCGTCATGCTCGACGGGGCGCTCGCGACCGACGACCCAGCGTGGCTCACCGTGGCCCGTCCCGAGCGTCAGGACGCGCCGCAGCCGAAGCCGCTGCTCGCACCCTGGGTGGACGAGACCCGCATCCGAGACTTCAAGCAGACGCGCGCCCCGCATCTGCGGCGACGGATCGAGCCCGAGTTCCCCGACTGGGCGGAGGGCATACCGCTCGAGAAGACGTACGACGAACTGGACGAGCACCCGAAGCGGGAGAAGATCGAGAAGCTTTACGCAGCCTGGGAACAGGAGTGGCTCGCGTGGGCCGAGCGCCGGCGCGCCATCGACCCGTTGGTGCGGCTCTACGACCGGCTCCACAAGATGCACGAGGACGCCGCCAACCTCGGCGAGGCCTATGAACTCGTCCTCGGCTTCGGCAGGCTGACCTGGCAGACCACCGCCGGTCAGCGGGTGGAACGGCACCTCGTCACACACCGGGCGACGATTCAGCTCGACCCGTCCACCGGCGTACTCACCGCCGCCCCCGACCCGACCGGCGCCGGGATGGAACTCGAAGAAGGCATGCTGGAAGCCGTCCAGCATGTGCCGGGCCCCGTACGTGAGGAAATCGTCGCAGTCCTCGAGGACGCCTCCGACGCCACCGATCCCGAACACCTCGACGCCCTCCACACAGCGCTGCGCAGCTGGGTCAACGCCGCCCACAGTGCGGGCAGTTACCTGTCTGATCTTGAGCGGGCCAAGCCACGCAGCCTCGACGTGCCACACGTGGGCTTCACCCCGGCGCTGGTGCTGCGTGAGCGGAACCGGCGGTCCACCCTCGACGCCCTCAGAGCCATCACCCGTCAGATCGACGCGGGTACGCCGCCCACCGAACTGCTCGGCTACATCGCGGGTCGTGACGGTGCGCTGACCGCCGCCGACCTGGCGGAGGCCGAGGACGGCGGCACGGATCCCGCCGCAGGCGAGATGTACTTCGCGCTCCCCGCCAACGAGGAACAGCGCACCATCGCCGAGCGCCTGCGTTCCAACCGGTTGGTCGTCGTCCAGGGGCCGCCCGGCACCGGCAAGACGCACACCATCGCCAACCTGGTCACCGACCTGCTCGCCCAGGGCAAGCGCGTCCTCATCACCAGCCACACGCCCCGTGCCCTGCGCGTGCTGCGGGACAAGCTGCCCGAGTCCGTGCGTGACCTGTGCGTCAGCCGTACCGAGGACGGCGCCGCGGCGCAGCGTGAACTGGAAGCATCGGTCCAGAAGATCCTCAGCGAGTACTCGGGATACGACCCGCAGGCGTCCGAGCGCGCGATCCGCAGCCTCCAGGCACGGCTGAGCGCCGCCCGGTCCGCACAGCAGGCCATGCTCCGTGACCTCGCCCTGTTGCGGGAGCAGGAGACGCACCGCTTCGAGGCGGAGATCGGCGACTACAGCGGAAGCCTCCAGGACATCGCCGAACGGCTCACCGCAGAGGCCCATGCTCACGACTGGCTCGGGCCGGTGCCGCAGGAGCAGCCCGCGCTGAGCGCCGAGGACGCCCTGCAGCTGCTGCGCACCACACGCGCCTTCACTCCACACAACCAGGCGCTCGCCGCCGAGGTGCCCGGGCCGTCCGAGCTGCCGGGGCCCGGCGCGTTCGAGGAGGCCGTCGAGATCGTGCGCTCCGCCGAGGAGGCGCACACGGCGGTGCGGCAGGACCCGTTGAGCCAGGAGTACGACGCCGCGGTGCGTGGACTCACCGAGGCCGAACAGCAGCGGCTGTCGACAAGCCTCGACGCCTATGCCGCCGCCCGCGGCCGTGCCGCCTCGCTCGCCGCCGCGTCCGGCGAGTGGGCCGTCGCACTGTTGCGCGAGGTGGCCGCCGGCCAGGACTGGCAGGCCCGCAGCAGACACGCCGCGGTGAACGAGGCCCTTGCCGCCGTCGACGGTTCACTCGCGACGCTGCGCAACGCCATGGTCAGCGGCATCGAGCAGTACCACCCGGCCACCGCCCTCGGTCAGGCGACGGCCCTGCACGACGGGCTCCGCGAGGGCCAGAAGCTGCGCGGACCGCTCGGCATCCGCTCCAAGCTCGCCAAGACCGTCGGGGCTTTCGTCGAGGCCGTACGCGTCGACGGCCGTGCACCCGAGGACACGGACACCGCGGCCGTCGTCCTCGCCCGCGTACAGCTCGAACTGCGCCTTGCACAGGTCGAGTCGGATTGGGGCACTCCCGCCGCGCCCTGGCTGGGGCACGGTCCGCGCCTCGCCCGCCTCCGGCAGGAGGCGGAGGCACTCGAAGCGGTCCTCGCGGTCGGTGCCGCACGGACCGACGTGCTGACAGCCGCCGCCACCTCCGCACAGCTCATGTCCGCCGTCTGGCACGACGCTGCCGTCGAGAACGCCGTTCGCGCTCTGCTGCGCGCAGCGACCACCCTGCGCGCCGCAGAGCAGTCGCGCCGGGTCATCGCCGACGCGGAGGAACTGCTGCGCACCTGGAGCGACCGGCAGGGGGTCTCGCCCGCGGTGGCACGGGCACTCGATGCGGTCCGCTACCGGAACACCGACGGTTATCGTGAGTTCAGCCAGGAGATCGCCGAGGTCCGCGAGGCGGCTCGGCTGCGAACCGAGCACCATCAAGCGCTTGCCCGGATGCGGGAAGCGTTCCCCTCGCTTGCTGAGAGGATCACCGAGAACGCCGATGACCGGATGTGGGACGAGCGGCTCCCCGCGCTGACTGACGCATGGGCCTGGTCCGCCTGGCGGGAGCGCATGGAGCGGCTCACCGACCCGGAGGCCGAACGCACCCTGCGCCGCAAGCTCACCGAGGCCGACGACGAGGCGCGCATCATGCTCGCCAGGCTCGCCGCCGCGCGCGCCTGGCACCGCTGCCTCGGACTGCTTACCGGCGACCAGTCCCGTGCTCTCAGCGCCTACCAGCAGGCCGCACGCCGTATCAAGGGCAAATATCAGCACCGCTACCGGCGTGACGCCCAGGCCGCGCTGAGCAAGGCCCAGACGGCCGTACCCGCCTGGATCATGCCGCTGCACCAAGTGGCGGAAACGGTGCCCATGGACCGGCCCGGCATGTTCGACGTCGTCATCGTCGACGAGGCCAGCCAGTCCGGACTGGAGGCCATGCTGCTGAGCTGGCTCGCCGACCGCATGGTCGTCGTCGGCGACAGCAAGCAGGTCAGCCCCTCCAACGTCGGCCTCAAGCAGGACGAGTACTTCCACCTCCGCGACCGGCTCCTCACCGGACTCGAGGCGGACGTCCGCAGCCTCTTCGGGCCCGACTCCAGCTTCTTCGACCTGACAGAGGCACTGTCCGCGGGCCGCGGCACGCTCATGCTCAAGGAGCACTTCCGGTGCATGCCGGAGATCATCTCGTTCTCCAACAAACTGTGCTACAACCGCCGTCTGCAGCCCCTGCGTCAGTACGGCGCCGACCGCCTGCCGCCGGTGCGCACCGTGTACGTGGAGAACGGCGAGGCCCTGGGCGCCAACTCCCGCTTGGTCAACGTCGCGGAGGCGGAGGCACTCGTCGCCGAGGTGGTGCGCTGCTGCGCCGATCCCGCCTACGACGGCAGGACCATGGGTGTGATCAGCCTCCGCGGCAGCAAGGCGCACCTGGCGGAGCTGGAGAACCTGCTGGCAGAGCGCCTCGACTACGAGCAGCGCGAGGCACGGCGCATCCGCGTCGGTGATGCGGAGGACTTCCAGGGCGACGAGCGCCACGTCATGTTCGTCTCATGCGTCAACTCACCCACCACCGCGGCCGGGACGGTACCGGGCGGCTTCAACGGCAAGACGTACGAACAGCGCCTCAACGTCGCAGCCTCCCGCGCCCAGGACCAGCTGTGGGTGTTCCACAGCGCCCGCACCGAACAGTTCCACGAGAACGACCTCCGCCGGCAGTGGCTCGACCACCTCACCCGCCCCGCGGAGGAGGAGACCGTCGCGGTCGAGGGAGCGGTGCTGCCGGACGTGCGGCACGAGGCCTTCGACAGCCTCTTCCAACAGAAGGTCTACCTGGAACTGACGGCACGCGACTACCGGGTGCGGCCGGGCTATCGGGTCGGCCGGCACGCGATCGACCTGGTCGTGGAGGGCGGTACGCGGCGCCTTGCCGTGGCATGCGACGGCGACGCGTTCGCCGAAGGCGACGACGCGTCCACGGCCGCTGCCCGTCAGCGGGATCTGGAGCGCGTCGACTGGACGTTCGTCCGCATCCGTGGCAGCCGCTTCCACCTGGACCGTGATCAGGCACTCGCGCCGCTGTGGGCAGAGCTGGAGCGACTGGGCATCGAGCCGATCAAGGAGGGCGACGAGGAAAAGGCGGCCGAGGAGGTCATCGCCGCCCGGCAGGCGGTAGGCATGAGCGGACCGGAGGACACCGGCCGCATCACCGAAGCTGCCGAGCCGGACGAGGAGGTGGGGGCCGCTGCAGCCGGGGCGAACGAGCGTTTCGGGACCGAGTGGTCCGCGGGCGAGCAGTCCACAGAAGAGTCCGCCCTGGCCGAACCGGTGGACCGGGCCCCGGTGCCTCCAGTCTCGGGCGAGCCCGCTGCAGCCCTGATCCCTGCCGAACCGGCACCGGCGGATCCGGTGCCGGCCGATCGGACGCCCACCGAGCAGGTACCCGCGCCTCGGCAGGCTGTTCGGCCCCCGAAGGCGCCGGCCGCGCGACCGGGGTCCTCTGCGGCAGACACCGGAGAGCGGCTGTCCGAGCCCCGCCCTGCGTCCGGGAGCTTCCCCGTGCAGTCGATTCCCGCTGCAGCTTTCCGGCGTCTCCTGGGGGAGATGCAGCAACTGCAGGCAGCTGTCGACGCGCCCGACGAGACCCCGGACGGCATCGACGCCGCCAACCTGGTGTTCCTGCGCAAGACACAGGCCGATCAGCGTGATCGCCGTACCAAGCGGCTGGCGTTCCTGCGAGGGTTCCTCGACACGGTCGCCGTCGACGGCGGCTCCGGAGCGCCGCAGACGGTTGTACCCGGCGCCCTGTTGGTGCTCGAGTTCGACGGCCAATTGGACGAGGAGACGCTCTACACGGTCGCCGAACTGCCCACCGGCGGCGCGGACATCGTCTCGCCGTCATCACCGCTCGGGCATGCCCTGATGTGGCAGCGAGCAGGGCGTGAGGTGTCGTACAACGCCTCCGCGGACAAGGCGCACAAGGTCGTGATCCGCGAGATCCGGGCCTGAAAGGCCGGCCTCCTACCGGCCGCGGGCGGCGGCCGGTAGGAGGTCTCAGTCGGCCACCGGGTCCAGCATCGGACTGCGCTGCCCGCTCCACGAGACGGCCAGCGCGTCTCGGGCCCGGGTGCACGCCACGAAGAGCAGGCAGTGTTCGGCCAACAGGTCCTGCTCGTGCTGGAGCGGGTCCACCTCGGCAGGCGTCACCTGGTGGGCGAACGGCAGCACACTGGACGTCACCCCGACGACGGCCACGCAGCGGAACTCCAGCCCCTTCATTGCGTGCATCGTGGCCACTCGGACGCCCGAGACCCCGGGACCGGGATCGTCCTTGACCGCTACCGCGGCGATACCCTCCCTGCGCAGTCGGTTGATCACCGCGTCGACCAGCGTGTTGAAACGCGCGCACACCGCGACCTCGGAGGGCTTGACGCCGTCCTGGTCGATCCAGACTCTGATCTGCTCCACCAGCGCCCGCAGCTCCTCGTCCTGGCTGCCGTACCCCCGTGCTGACGGGATGCGGCCGTGGAGCTCCGAGCGGTACCCCCGCAGCGAGTCCCTGCCACCGTCGTCATCGTCGTCCTCGCCGAGGCGGCCGACCGGGCGGCCGTCCAGCAGCGAGGCCGACCAGCGCAGGATCTCGTCCGTGCTGCGGTAATTGATCCGCAACCGCGACGTTCGCCCCCGGACATGGACACCGAGTGAGCGCAGCGAGACCCGGGAGTCGTAGATGCGCTGATGAGGGTCACCGACGAGGAAGATGTCGTCCGACTGCGGTGCCGCACACGCCCGGAGCACCCGCCACTGGGCCGGGTGCAGGTCCTGCGCCTCGTCGACGACCACATGCCGGTAGCGTGGGCCGCTCGCCCGCAGCAGCTCCGCGGCCTGGTCGCACAACTGTGTGTACGTCGCCGAGTCACGCGAGGCCAGGTCCGCCGTGAACCGCTCCATCACCCGCCACAGCCGCGCCCGTTGAACCCGCCCCACCTGTGTGCCGCGCCCACGCCGTACACAGCGCAGATACTCCTCCGGCGTCCGTAGCCCCTGAGCCAGGACGACATTGCGGTACTCCTGAGCCAGGAACTGCGCGGTCCACGGCAGGTCCTCGCGAGCCGTTGCCCTCGTCCAGGCGCTGCGCTCGGCCGCCGCCGACAGCGGCTTGGGCATCCGGCCACGGGACTCGCGTACGACACGAGCCGCGAGCGAGTCCACCGTCGTGACGTCCACCCGTTCCAGTAGATGGGCGTCCGCATCACCGAGGAGCAGAGACAGGCTGTCGCGCAGCGCCGCGGCCATGGCGTTGGTGAAGGTGGTCAGCAGTATGCGCTCGCCCTCGCGGCCGGTGCGCAGGAGATGACGCACCCGGTGGAGGGCGACCACCGTCTTGCCGGTGCCGGGGCCACCGGTGACCTGTGCGGGGCCGTTGAAGCCCGGGTGGTAGGCGTACCGCCGCTGGGCCGGGTGCAGGAAGATGCGCCAGCGCGTGAGGTCCTCGGCGAGGATGCGCTCCAACTCGCCCGGTCCGGTGACCTCGACGATCCGGTTCGGGGTGTTCAGGATCGCTTCCGACAGGGTGACTACGGGACGCTCCTCGGCGGTGCGCACCGTCTGGCCCCGTGGTGCGATCACCTGTTCCCAAACATCGTCCGCCGACCACCCGTCGGCCAGGTACTCCAGTACCTCGTACTGGTCGGCCGGCATCATCGGGGGCGTCATCACGCTCAAGTCCTCGGCGGTGACGCAGACGCGCGCCAGGCGCAGCACCTGATCGTCGACGCCGAGATTGCGGAGCACGGTGTCGGAGTGCTTGTCGAAGAGGCGGGTCGGAGTCGTGTCAGCCTTCGTCTCGAAGTACGTCTCCATCTGCTCGAGCGCCTCGACGTTGCGCACCTCCAGGGCGCCGGTGGCGCCGTTGACGGAGTAGGCACGCTTCACCGCCCAGCTGATCGCGTCATCGTGGGGCGCTACCCGCAGCAGCGTGAACAGGTCGCTGCCGTCGTCGGGTGCCAGAAGTACGCCCCGGTAGAACTTGGTGACGCGTATGGTGCGGATGCGGGGGTCGCGCGCCCGCTCGAGCTTCTCCAGATGTATTCCCTTGCTGGCATGAAGTTGGGGGACGGTCATGCTCCGGAACATCTGGATCGCGTCGTTGACCTCCTTCTGCACAGGTCTCTGCAGGGAGATCAGATCCGCGACGAAGTCGTCGGAAAGGGCGAGTCGGGGCATGGGCGTCCTCGGGTCGCGCGGTGGACGGTGGTCGGGACCAGGGTAGAGAGTCCGGTGTCGGACGACGAGAGCCCCTCCTCTCCTTGTGTGAACTCAGTCAACAATCTATATTGTTCCTGCGGTTGTCGCCCATGCTTCCGTGCCCCGGTTCCGTCGTCCGAAAGGACCCACCGCATGCCGGCCCAGCCCGACCAGGCCGCCGTCCCGCATCCGCTCGACGAAGTCCCGCAGACGTTCAAGGCCGGAGACTCCTACGCGGTGCGCGACGGACTCGTCACGTACATTCGGCGCGACCTTCTCGGACCGTGGGACGGTGAGAGCGAGACGCTCTCCACTGCCTCTTCCGGCCCCCGGGACCGGTATCTCGTCGGCATGCTGGGCCCTCGGCCCGGCGCGGTGACGGCGGACAGGATTGCGTTGGCCGCGGCCCAGAGCGCGGACGGCGACTCGGGGGACGAGACCGAACGCGACGACAACGAGCAGCAGGATCGGCTCACACCCCAGGCGGCCGGCCACATTTGGGCCTCGTCCATGGGTATGTCGTTCACGGTTCCGGCATCCGTCGGCACTCTTAGCGTTACCGCGGGGTGGGGCCGTTACAGGCAGTCCGAGGAAGCCACCGACCGGGGCACCACCCGTCGGGTCTGGTCGCGCGAGCCCGTCGAGCACCTGAAGGACATCGACGTCACCGATGCCGCCGACCGGACCGTCCCCCTCGAGGAGGACGCCGTCGTTCTTGACGTGCAGGTGCGGCGTCATGCCGGCCGGGCGGGCGAGGACCTCCGCATCGTCGAGCTCACCCTGGTGAACCGGCAGGACGACAGCAGGGATGCGCGAGACGCCCACTGGCTCTTCCAGACCCGGCTCGAGGTCACCGCCTTCCCTGACGACCAGGCAGCCGTCTTCTTCCCGGTCGACGACCCCCTCGACCAGGCGAACCGGGGAAACGCTCCGGAAGACGCCGAAGACCGTCGTCTGCGGCTCCTGTACCGGGACAGCCTCAGCCACGCCAAGGGCCGCAACGTCGCAGTGCACGCCGAAGTGCGCGAGGGGGAGCGCAACGCCCACCGGCTCACCACCACCTGGCTGCCCGAGTACGATGTCCGCGCCACCACAGCGCCCACCGTCGGTGAGCAGGACCTGCTCAAGGGCCTCGAACTTGGTATGGACGAACTCGCCACCCTCGCCGTGCCCGCCCGCCGCGACGAACTCAGCACCGCGCTCGCCCCCCTCGCCGACGGCTACGGGATCTGGCTCGAACGGCAGCGGCGCAGCGCACAGTCGCTCCCCGACGATCTGAGGGAGTCGGCGCTCGTCGCCATCGATCAGGCCGTCGAGATCTGCGACCGCATCACCCTCGGCATCGACACACTGGTCGCCGACAACAACGCGCTCGAAGCCTTCCGGTTCGCCAACCGGGCCATGGCTCTCCAGCGCCGTAACACCGCCATCGCCGCCGCCCGCGCCGGCCGGGAGGACGAGCGGGACTCCTACCGGGAGGCGTACGACGCGGTCCACGCCAAGGGGAAGGAGGCCGCCAGCTGGCGGCCCTTCCAGCTCGCCTTCGTGCTCCTCAACCTCGCCTCCCTCACCTACCCGGGCCACCCGCACCGCGGCACCGGCCGCGAGGCACTCGTCGACTTGCTTTTCTTCCCGACCGGTGGTGGCAAGACGGAGGCCTACCTTGGGCTCGCCGCGTACACCTTCGCGCTGCGGAGGCTTCAGGGCACGATCGGCTCGGGCGCCGACGCGCGCAGCGGCGAGGCGGGTGTCGGTGTCCTCATGCGCTACACCCTGCGCCTGCTGACCGCCCAGCAGTTCCAGCGCGCCGCGGCACTGGTCAGTGCCTGTGAAGTGCTGCGCCGTGAGGAGTTCGCGCGCGACGTGCGCTGGGGCGCCACACCGTTTCGCATCGGACTGTGGGTGGGCACCTCCGTCTCACCGAACTGGTTCGACGAGGCGAAGGAACAGATCGCGGATGCCAAGGAGAACGCCAGCGACAAACACGCCCGCGTGCTCCAGGTCCTCACCTGCCCCTGGTGCGGCACCGGCCTGACCGCCCGCAACCACATGGAGTACGACGAAGGCCGCCGCCGCGTCGTGCTGTACTGCCCACGGGCCGAGGGGGAGGACCGGTGCCCCTTCTCGCGGCTCGACGCCCCGGGCGAAGGCATTCCCGTCCTCACCGTCGACGAGGAGATCTACCGCCTCGCCCCCTCGCTGCTGATCGCCACCGTCGACAAGTTCGCCCAGCTGCCGTGGAACGGGTACGCCGGCCTGCTGTTCGGCCGGGTCACCGAGCTCTGCCCGCGCCACGGCTACCGCCACGACGACCTGGACGCCAAGACCGGCTGCGGCAGTCGCCATCACGCCAAGGGCCCACTGCCCGGCGTCACCGCGCAGCCCGTCACCCGGCTGCGCCCGCCGGACCTGATCATCCAGGACGAGCTGCACCTGATCTCCGGCGCGCTCGGCACCACGGTCGGTCTCTTCGAGTCCGCCATCGACCAGCTGTGCACATGGAGCGTGCGCGACGCCGACGGACGCCGCCACGAGGCCGGGCCGAAGATCGTCGCCTCGACGGCCACCACCAAGCGCGCCGCGGACCAGGTCCTCGGCGTCTTCGGCCGCAAGGTCGCCGTCTTCCCGCCGCAGGTGCTCGACGTCGGCGACACGTTCTTCTCCCGGCAGGTCGAACTCAGCCGCGAGAACCCGGGCCGCCGATACCTTGGCGTCTGCGCCCACGGCACCCGCCTCAAGGCCGCCGAGATCCGGGTGGCGGAGATCCTCCTGCTCGCCGGCCAGCAGCTCTTCGACGACTACGGCAAGCCCGCCGACCCGTACATGACGCTCGTCGGCTACTTCAACGCGACCCGCGAACTCGCGGGCATGCGCCGCTACATGGACGACGACATCACCACCCGCGTCCGTTCCAACGGCAGCCGCAAGGGACAGGACACCCTGTCCGACCGCATCATCAGCAGGACCGGGATGCTCAGCATCCAGGAACTGACGTCCCGCATCTCCTCCTCGGACATCGGCGCGGCACTCAAGCGCCTGGAGACCGGTTTCGATCCCGAGCGTGACACATCCGCGAGGCGGCACGCGTTTCTGCGCGAGTACGCGGCGGCCCACAAGGAGAAGCGCGAGCCCCGCGCCTCGATGACCCCCTTCATGCGCCAGGCCGTCGACGTAGTTCTCGCCACCTCCATGCTCCAGGTCGGCGTCGACGTCTCCCGCTTCGGACTCATGCTCGTCGTGGGACAGCCCAAGAACACCGCCGAGTACATCCAGGCGTCGTCCCGCGTCGGCCGGGACGCGAAGCGACCCGGCCTCGTCGTCACCCTCTACAACTGGGCTCGGCCGCGCGACCTCGCCCACTACGAGGACTTCGAGCACTACCACGCCACTTTCTACCGCCAGGTCGAAGCGCTGTCGGTCACCCCCTTCACCCGCCGGGCCCTCGACCGCGGCGTCGCCGCCACCTATGTCGCAGCGCTGCGCCATGCCGCGTACGACACCTCGCGGAACCTTGACGCCCACGACGTCGATCTGGACGGCCCGCTGGCGGCGGAGGTGGAACGGCGACTCCTCGAACGGGCGGAACGGGTGGGCCGGGAGCGTGCCCGTCAGTACCTCGGCGAACGCCTGGACCGGCTCAAGGACGAGTGGCGCCGCAAGCGCGACGAAAGCAGCGCCGCCCTCGGATACCGCAAGGAGAAGCGCAAGAACACCGTCGTCAGCGGTCTTCTGCGCCGTGCCGACGGCTCGCAGTGGACCGATCTGACCGTCGGTATGTCCATGCGCGAGACCGAGAACGAGATCAACCTGCTCCTGCCGGGCGGCGGAGCCTTCCTCGACGAGCCCGCGGGCAGCGGCCCCGACTGGAACTTCGGCGCCTCGGACACGGACACCGATCCGGACGAGGCGGCCACCGTCGACAGCGACGAGTACGGAACGACCGCCGGCGGAGCCGGGAAGGGACAGCGATGAGCGCCCACACCAACCGCAGGGTCGGCGCCGTCCGCCCCAGCCACCTCATGTACACCGCCGGCATCGGCTCACTCGTCGACCTGCCCAACTTCTCGGTGCTCGTCCGGGGGATCGACTCCTGGAGCTACTCCGGTGTCACGGATTACGACATCGATGAACCGCGGCTGAGGGCCGCCGTCAACCGGACCCTCCAGAGGTACGGCCGAGGCGAGATCGAGCAGTTGCGGGCCGCCCCATGGCTGGAGGGCGCGGACTCGGACCCCAAAGGGTGGGCGGCGCAAGGGATCGGCGTGCCCGTGACGCCGTTTCCCCAGTGGCTGCGGTGCACGGCGTGCAACGTTCTCGCCGCCGTGGACTCGGGCGAGTTCGCCTACGTCAACCCCAACCCTCGCACCCCGCACGAGGCCAAGTTCGTCCACGACTGCAAGCGCGGCAAGCCCCTCGCGGTCGCGGCCCGCTTCACTCTCGTCTGCACCGACGGACACCTCGACGAATTCCCGTACACCTCCTACGTCCATCACGGCCAGACCTGCGGCAAGACGCCCCGCCCCAAGCTGCGGATGAAGGACCACGGAGGCAACCAGGCGGCCAATGTCACCATCGAATGCGTCGCGTGCGGCACGAAGCGCAACATCCGTGAGGCAATGGGCGACCGGGGCCGGCGCAACCTGCCGAACTGCCGGGGACGGCACCCCCACCTCGGCACCTTCGAGCCCGGCGGTTGCGACAAGGACGCAGTCCTGATGGTCGCCGGCGCATCCAACCAGTGGTTCCCCCTGACCCTCAGCGCGCTCGCGCTGCCCAAGGGCCAGGGCGGGGACATCGACAAATTGCTCGACGACCACTGGCCGGAGCTGAAAGGCATCGAATCCCGCGACAACCTCACGTTCCTTGCCGCCATTCCCGCGTTCGGCTACCTCAAGGACTTCGACGCGGACGCCGTGGTCGCCGCCGTCGCGGCCCGCAAGGCCGGGGCGGACGGTCCTGCCCCGTCCGCACCCGACGTCCAGGACTGGCTGTTCGGACCCGAATGGGACGCGCTCTCGGGACCGGTCCCGCCGCCGAGCGACGACTTCACGCTCCGCCCGGTCACGGTGCCGGCGCCGCTCGGCGAACTCTTCTCCGACGTCAGGCAGGTCGAACGACTCCGTGAGGCACGGGCGCTGATCGGTTTCACCCGCCTCGACGCCCCCGACCCCGAGTCGCCGGAGATCGCGACCCGCGTCGACCTCTCCCGCGGCACCCAGAACTGGGTGCCGGCCAGCGAGGTACGAGGCGAGGGCATCTTTCTGCGCGTACGTGACGACCTGATGGCCGACTGGACCATGCGGATGGAGAAGTCGCCGGAGATGGCGGCCCATCGGGAGGCGTTCGCCCGATTCCGCACCAACCGCAAGTCGGACCGGAAGACGAGCGACTTCGATCCCCTGCACGGGTGGCCCGGCGCACGCTACATCGCCCTGCACACGCTGTCCCACCTGCTGATCCGGACCATCGCTCTCGAATGCGGCTACAGCTCCGCGTCACTCGCCGAACGGATCTACGCGGGCAGCGACGACAACCCGAAGAGCGGCATTCTCATCTACACCGCGGTGCCCGACTCCGAAGGAACACTCGGCGGCCTCGTCTCACTGGCGGAGGAGCGGGATCTCGGCCGGATCGTCCGCCGCGCCCTCGGCGACGCCTCCCACTGCTCGGCCGACCCGCTGTGCTCCGAGAGACTGCCACACGACCCGGCCGACTATTTGCACGGAGCGGCCTGCCACGTCTGCCTGTTCGTCTCCGAGACGACCTGCGAACGCGGAAACCGGTTCCTCGACCGCCGGTTCCTCGTACCCCTCTCCGGCGAGAAGGACCAGGTGCTCACGCCCGTGGCTCTGCTGCCGTGAGCCGACGCAGATTCGAGGCCGCGGCAGAGACGGCAGCCGCGGCACTCGGCCCCTCCCGAACGAAGGACCTCGCCGGCCTGTTGGCGAGTGGCCGAGGCCGGGAAAGGGCACTGACCGAGCTGTCGACACCAGGGGTCCGCGAGGCGGTCGAGCGCCTCTACGAAGCGCTGACAGTGGACCGGGTTCCCCGTGAGGAGGCCGCGGCGTACCTGCGCGGTTACGTCGCAGCCATGATTGGTGCCCGGGACTCGGTCCAGGTCCGAACGGTCTGGAGTGGGCCGTCCACGTCTGCGGTGCCGGTACGGGCCACCGCGCAGGTACTCATTGAGGTCATCAACAAGGCGCGTCACGAACTGCTGGCCATGACCTACGCGGCTCGCCCGTACCCTGCTTTGACGCAGGCGCTGACGGACGCAACCGCCCGCGGGGTCGTTGTGCACATCGTCGTCGAAACCCTGGCCGGCGCGGGTGGACTGCTCTCGGGGCGAGAACCGGCCGTTGCGTTCGCGGAGGTCCCCGGCGCGCACTTGTGGCACTGGGCACGCGACCCGGCATCTCAGGGGCGGTCACGCCAGCATGCCAAGCTCGCGGTGGCAGACCGTCGGGTCCTGTTCCTCGGCAGCGCGAACCTCACCGAATCCGCGGCGCGGCGAAACATCGAAGCAGGGGTGCTCATACAGGGCGGGGACGCGCCCCAGCGTGCCGCCGAGCACATGGTTTCGCTGCAACAGCGCGGAGTGCTCAGGCCGCTGACGAAGTGAAGAAGGGGATTCTCTGTTTCGGTCCAGGAGATCACCTGGACCGAACGCACTCCGGCAGACAGGTAGCAGGCCATGAACCACCGACCGTCTAGTACGGCCGGCCTGACCGCTTTCCCGGTGCTCGCCACCGCAGGGCTCAGCGGGTGCGGGCTCCGGCCCCTTGGAACGCTGTGTGCCGAAGGGACGACCCCCGTGAGTTCGGCCGGTCTCAAGGGAACGTACCAAGGCCGGAGGGACGCCGAAGACATCACCCTGGAGCTCGGCAGTGACGTAGGTCAGCTTGGGGGCACACTCACCGCGGAGAACTGACCCACCGGGGACTACTACCAGGACGAAATGGGCGACACGTTCGACGGCTCCCTAACCTGGCCGATCGACCGGCCCTCGTAACCTGGCGAGTCGCCTCTTCTGCGGCTTCACTTTACAAACCTCAGGACATGCTCCGCGGGGAAACGGACGATCTGCTCACCATCGCCGACGCCTCCGACCGGACTGTCGTCTACAAGAACGACGAGCCGGACACCTGCCCGTCATTCCGACTGGACTGAAGCAGCCCTGACCCGACAGGTGGCTCCTCGCGGGCGGACGCGTCCGCGTGGCCACCTGAGGTCACGTACCGGTTCGCTCCGAGCCCCTGGGCCCCAGCCCCGCCTGCGGCTGTCCGCCGTCGACGGGGATGTGGGCGCCGTTGACGGCCTCGGAGGCGGGGGAGAGGAGGAAGGTGACGACGCGGGCCACCTCCTCGGCGTACAGCAGCCGACCGTTGGGGTTGCGGGCCGCATAGGCGGCGTAGGCCTCCGGGTCCCGCTGGCGGAGCCGGTCCCAGCTCTTGCCGGGCAGGAGGATCGAGCCGGGGCTCACGGTGTTCACCCGCACCCGGTAGGGCGCCAGCTCCTGGCACAGCGCGCCCGCGAGGTAGATCTCCGACGCCTTGGCCGCTCCGTACTGGGCGGGAAATCGTGGCTTCCAGCCGGAGATGGAGGAGACGAGCACCACGGAGCTGCCCGGTCGGAAGGCCTCGAGCGCCGACCGTACGGCCCGGACCGCGTGGCCCCCGTTCAGCTCCCAGGTCGCCTGCCAGTCCTCCCGCGTCGAGTCGAGGAGACCGCCGCCGCGTTTGCCGCCGATGTTGGCGACCAGCCCGTCGAGGCCGCCGAGCCTGGCGGCCGCCTCGACGGTGAAGTCCTCCAGTTCGTCCGGCGCGAGCACATCGACGGATCCGGTGACGACCGTGCTGCCGAAGTCCTCTTCCACGGAGGAAGCCGCGCGGGCCAGAGTCTCGCTGTCCCGGCCGCAGATCGCGACCGACGCCCCTTCCGCGGCGAGCAGGCGGGTGACCGCGTAGCCGAGGCCGCGGCTGCCTCCGGTCACCAGGAACGTCCGCCCGCGCAGGCCGTAGGAGACGGCAGGTGCTGTGCTCTCTTCCATGAGGTCACTCTGCCATCCGGCTGCTCCAGCTCATCAACGCACCAGTTTGCGGATGACGATGCCGACGATGAGCGTGGTGAACAGCATCCCCGCGGCCGTGAACGAGACAGCGAGCGCGGACCATCCGGCGGTCTTCAACTCCGAGGGCATCCCGGTGCCGACGTTCAGCCACAGTGCCAGGGCCAGCACGAACGACTTCCCCGCGAGAGTGACGTCCGCCAGCCCCTGCCCAGGGGCGCGTAACGCACCCGCCAGGTGGAGCACCACCGTCGTCAGCAGCACACCCGCGGCCAGTACGCGGGCCGGGTTGCGGGCCCGCACACCCCAGCCGAGCACCCCCCCGAGCAGGCCGCGTGTGATGCCGCGACGGAACGGCGGCAGGAGGCGGGCCTCGCGCTGTCTGGCCAGGTAGTAGAGCTGATCGACTTCACGGTTGCGGTTCCGCCTTGCCAGAGCGGACCGGACGGACTCCAGGGCCACGGCGCTCACTTCGGTGAACGAGCGCTCCAGGAACGAGACGATCTGGCGCCCGTCGCGGAACACCTGCCCGGCCAACTCCATGTCCCCGATGCTGGAGGAGTCGTCGAGGCTGTAGCGGGAGGCGCCGGCCGGCAGCCCGAGGGTTCCGGTCACTGAGGAACCGTGCAGGCTGATCACCGACGACGTCTCGGAGGACGAAGTGAGGGACAGGACCGTCGTGTTGTGCAGGGCGAGACGGGCGGTCGCCCCGTCGGCGTCCGTGCCGCCGCTGTCATCGGTCTTCAGACCGTGGACGTCGACCGGGCCCCGGACGGTGCTGTTGGTGATCGTGCTGTCCTCGGCGGGGATCACCAGGCCGTTGACACGCACGGTTTCGCTGCAACGCAGCTCGTTCGCCCGAAGCGGCTGGTCCAGACGGACGCGTTGCAGGGTGAGCTCCGGGGTGTCGACCCCGTCGAGTTCGAGGGCGGACAGCCACAGATCGTCGAAGGTGATGTCCTCGCGGGCGCGCAGGCCCCGGACCTCCACGCGTGGGCGGCCGAGGCGGCCGCCGGTGACCTGGCTGCGGACCGTCAGTGCCGAAAGCCGGGTGTTACTGATCCTGACCGGCCCACGGAGGGCGTTGATCTGCACCAGTTCCTCCACACGCAGCCGCTCCAGCCGGACGGCCCCGCAGGAGTGGAGAGCCAGGAAGTCCAAGGCGGTGTCCGTGACCGTGACGTCACAGCCCATCGAAGCGTTCCGGATGGTCAGGCGCCCGATCCGGGAGTTGACCACCAGCACGGCGTCCGCCTGGGCATGGTCGATGACGAGCTCGTCGATGTGGCATGACCGCACGGTCAGCGTCCCGTCCACGCTGAGGCGGTCCAGGAAGATGCGGTCGCCGGACACGCTGTCCAGTAGGAGGTCGGTCGTCACTTCGTCGTGGCGAAGGTGCACACAGCGGTCGGCGACGGTTCGCTGCCGGCCGATTCTGGCCAGGTCCTCGAGCGTTCTGATGGTTCCCACGAGCATCCCCCTGCTGCGTGTGGCGGTGGTCGTTCGCTTCCACGGCCTGCCCGTGCCGGTGCGAGGTCACATGTGGGCTCGTGCGGGTGGGCCAGGGTCGAGGCCGAGCGTCGCGAGCAGGTCCTCGGGATACACGGCTTGCGGTGACCGGTCCACTGCTGCCGCGATGTCCTTGGCTGTGCGTTCTGCGTCCGACCTGTCCGTGCGGACGACCAGGTCGAAGAGGTTCCGTAGATCGGAGCCGAGCAGGTCCTGGGCTGTCTCGTCCCAGGCGGTGAGCCGCTTGGCCGTGTCGGTGTCCCCGCGTTGCCGTGAGCGTGTTTCGCACACGTCCCTCGGCACCCAGAGCAGGACGCGCAACCACTGCACCTGCGCACCGCTCAGCAGCGTGCGCATGTCCGCGACATTGCCGATGTGCGTGACGGGGACCAGACCGTGGTCCTGAGGTTCTGTCAGGGACTGGCGGTCGACGGCGTAGATGTTGCCGTAGCGCCGGGTCTCCACGACGATCCGGTTCTGCCGGCGCAGCGATTCGAGCTCCTCGGCCGACACGAATCGGTATCCCGTCGACCGTCCGGATCCCTGCTTCAGCTTCGTCACCAGCCGGAAGCGGGGGTCGACGGCCTGCAGAGCTGCCGTCACGGTGTCCTTGCCCGAGGTGGGCGGCCCGTACAGGACGACTGCGCTCACGCGTCCCCCAGAAGCCGTTGTGCGACGGACTCGACCTGCTCGGCCAGCGGGCGGGAAGCGCCGATACGGTTGTCGATCACGTGGTGGGGAACCACCGGCCGGCGATCGATGTCGATGCCGCTCGTGTACTCGGGCCAGTGAGTGAGCTTCCACGTGTCGCGGGAGGCGTCGCGTGAGATGAGCCGGTCACGCATGGACTCCAAGTCGCTGTCCACCCACAGTGTTTCGAATCGGGCCCCGATCCTCCCGCACCTGCGCCGGACGCGCGCCGTCCACTGGGCGTCGGCACTCTCGGCGAGGAACGGCGCCACCGCCACCACGGAGATGCCGCATTCGAGGTTCTCCCAGACGGACTTCATGAGGCAGGCGTACTCCAGCGGCCTGGCGTGCTCGAGATACATCGGGCTGTGCCGGTCGTCCGGGTCCCCGCCCAGGGCCTCGAGGAGCCGCTCGGTCATCGGCCGGCTCAGCGTGTCCTTGTCGAGCATCGCCCAGCCGGTGGCGGACGCCAGGATCTTCCCGGCCTCGGACTTGCCGGAGCCGGCGTAGCCCGCCACCAGGGCAAGAGTGATGGTGCTTGCGCCCAACGCTGTGGTCACTTCGCCGGCCCCCCGGAAGTCTTGAACACCTGTCACCGAGTTTAAGGGGCAGTCGGCGCCGTAGTGATCAAGATTGCGTGATGACGGGGGAGTTGGCGGGTGGATCGGGGCTTCGGCGGGCAGCAGGCGCGGCCGGTAGATGCCGACGCGCTCACCCGTACGGGACCGTCGCACGGGCCGGCATCCTTGCTTGCACTCCGGGCCCCGCGCCGTCTTCATGGAGCCCGCCGGGCTCCCCTCGAGGGGAAGCCCGGCGGCTTTGCGCCCTCGGCTGTTACGACTTCTTTCCGGCGCGGCGTTCGCAGGTGCCCGGCCAGCACGCCGACCGCTGGTCCGTACGCCCCAGCGCGGCTTCCGTCTGCACTTCAGATTCAAGGACCCGAAACCGCAGGTAGCGATTCACTGGCAGCGCTCCATCCATGCGACTTTGCGCCGCCGATCGTCCTTCACGCATGGCGGACAGACGCTTGCCTGGAGGGGGCCCTTCAGGTTCTCCTCGTCGCCCCGTGGGACGTCTCTGCGACCGGCAGCGCCGCCACCCGGATTCACCGAATGGTCCTGCACCGCCGCTCAACTCGTGAATGTGAGTCGCACTACGGCCGCACACGTCGAACTCCTATCGGGAGGCCGAGCCACGCCATGAGTGCGCGAGGTGGCTGAATCGGTGGCCTTCTGGGCGTCAGTGGGTAAGGCCGGGATCAGCTCGACGCCGCCGCGTACGCCCAGAAGTCCCGCATCAGTTCCGGGAACGAGGGCTCGGACATCTGGAGCTGCGTGAGGAGGATCGTGACGGTGCCCGTGGACGGGGTGATGTGGGCGGCCGTGCCCGTGCCGCCGACCCAGCCGTAGCGGCCCGGGACGCTCCAGGGTTCGACCGGCTCCACGTCGACCGCACCGCCGAAGCCCCAGCCCATGCCCTCCAGGAACAGGCCACCTGCCTTGCGCTGGGACGGGGTCAGGTAGTTGGTCGTCATCCGTCCCACGGACTCGGCGGTGAGCAGGCGGCCGCCGGACGACGTCGCCCCTTGGTCGAGGAGCATGCGCGCGAAGGCGTGGTAATCGTCGACCGTCGAGACGAGACCGCCCGCGCCGGACGGGAAGGCGGGCGGCGTGCTCCACTGGCCGTCCGGCGTGTCGGCCAACTCGAGGGCCCCCATGGGGTCGACCCGGTAGTAGCTGGTGAAGCGGTCCCGCTTGGCCGGTGGCACCTCGAAGGTGGTGTCGGTCATGCCCAGCGGCTCGAAGAGCCGTTCCGCGAGGAAGTCGGGCAGCGAACTGCCCGAGACCCTGGCGATCAGCACGCCCTGGAGGTCGGAGCAGATGTTGTACAGCCAGGCCTCGCCCGGCTGGTAGAGCATCGGGATCCGGGACAGCGCCGCCATCCACTCGTCCGTCCCGGGGACGGCCTGCGGCTGCGGCGGCCCCTGCTTCAGCTCCCTGACCAGCGGTTCGACCGCCGGCAGTGAGAAGTCGGACGGGAAGCCGTACCCGGCACGGGAGGTCAGCAGGTCGAACACGGTGATCGGCCGCTCCGCCGGAACCACGTCGTCGACCGGACTGTCCGGCGTGCGGACGACCATGGGCGCGGCCAGCTCCGGCAGCCACGTCCCGACCGGGTCGTCCAGCGCGATCCTGCCGTCCTCGACGAGCATCATGACCGCCGCGGCCACGACGGGCTTGGTGATCGAGGCGACACGGAAGATCGTGTCCCTGGCCATCGGGGCCGTGCGCTCGGCGTCGACGTGGCCCACGGCCTGGACGTCCACCTGATCGCCCCGCGCGACCATGGCCACCGCGCCGGGGAGGGACTCGGTATCGACGTGCTCGCTCAGGACGTTGTGCAGATCGGTCATCGGGCCACCTTCTCGCGTGTGCGGTCAGAAGTGGGACTGCCACAGCGACAAGGAGTCATCGCTCGCCCCATCAGCGGGACCGTCAAGAGGCGCCGACCCGGTCATCCCGGTCACCAGCCCGGATACCGTCCCCACCAGTGTGGGTCCCATCCCCGCGCGTACTCGCTGCCGCTGGGGGAGTCGAACTGCTCGGTCACCAGGTCGCGCGCCAGGGTGTCGAGCACCCAGCCCAGTTCGTGGCGGCTCACCAGGTCCAGCGGCAGCGCCTCCGCGCCGTGCGCGGCACCCAGCAAGGCGCCTGTCGTGCAGGCCACGGACGCGCCGTCCGGTGCGGTGGACGCGAAGCGCAGCGCCGCCCGCACCTGGTCGCGGCCCGGGAAGGAGCCGGCGACGTAGAGGGCGCCGAGGAGCGCCGACGGAGCGGTGGGGTCGGGAGCCAGCCGCCTGAGGACTTCCGGGTCGGCGGGGTCGGCCGCGGACCGGTCCAGCGCAGCGGCCAGTCGGCGTTGCTCGTCCTCGGCGGCGGACACGGCCGGTCCGTCGGACGGCCCTTCGGCCGGTCCGAGGGCCGTGAGCGCCGAACGCAGCGCCTCCACGACGCCCTCGCCGGCGATACAGCGGCGCAGGAACATGGTGGCGTGTGCCGCGGCGGACCCGGCGGCGGGGTCGCCGTGGGTGAGTGCCGCGATCTCCCGGTCCTGGGCGATCGAAGAGCGTACGTCGCGCGGGCCGATGAGCGCGGCGATCGGCAGCGTACGGCCCAGGGCGTGCCAACCACGGCTCGTCGTCGCGGGTTTGTCGATCGTGCCCTGCTCCCCGCCGGACAGCGCCTCCACGGTCGCGGGAGCCGTGCCGCGGCGTGCCGCGAGCGCCGGGACCTCGGCGAGCCACCCGTCCGGCCAATCACCGCCGGAGAACGTGCCCCAGCGGGCGGCCATACGGTCCCGGTCGATCCCTTGGAGCGCCGCCCACCGGCAGTACGCGTGCCAGAGCACCGACGGCGGGTGGCAGATGCCCTTGTGCGCACCGCGCACCATGGCACGGATGATCCCCTCTGCGGTGAAGCAGGCCAACTGCGTGGCGACACCCGCCCGCAGCGTCCCGGCGGCGGGCAACGCGTCGCCTGCCGCGCCGAGCGTCTCCCCGAGCGCCAGACCGAGCATCAGACCGCGCACATGTGACTCGGTCCTGCCCCGACGTTCCTTCGCCTGAAAGTCGTTCGTGTCGGTCGTCAACTCGGTGCGCTCTCATCCGGGTTCGTCGGTGGCCCGGCGCGCGGATTCCCGACCGGCGGGACCCGCCGGGTGCTTCCCGGCGGACGGTTCCCGTGGAGGCGGGTCTCCCTCACGGTTGCGCGCGGGCCGGTCCAGGATCTCATCCGACCGCTTCCGGCGGGCGGCGATCGAACGCAGTCGTCCGGCCGGTGGCCGGCCCGGCCACATGCTCACCCCCGTCGCGGCGTCTCAGCCCTCCAGATGCCCCAGCACCGCCCGGGCCGCCCGGGCCACCGCCTCCCGCGCCTCCTCCGTGTGGTCGATCGTCTCGAAGCCGTGGTGGCCCTGCGGCACGTCGACGATCTCGACAGCGGCCTCGCAGTCCTCGGCGGCGGTCAGGAACTCCTCGACCGTCGCCGCGATCTCGGGCCGTTCCAGCTCCACCCGGGTCAGTACGACCGGCAGTCGGCCCGCCCTGCGCACGGTGGCCGCCGGGCGGAACCGGGAGTCGGTGAGCGGCCAGTTCGGCAAGGGCGCGAGCACCGGGTACGTCGCCGCGACGCAGCGCAGCCACGCCGGGGGTGCCGCCAGCCAGTCCGCCGACAGGAGCCCGCCGGCGGAGAAGAACCACAGCGCCACTCGTTCCCCGTCGACGCGCGGATCGGCCCGTACGAGCTCCACCGCTTCCGCGACGTCCTCCGCGGCCCGCCCGTAGTCGGAGAGGTCGTGCAGCCGGTGGTCCAGCGTCACGCCCACCGCACCCAGCGACGCCACGTACGAGCCGTAGCCCACGAAGCCGGGCCAGTCCCGCGGGGTGGGGCGCACCTCGGCGGAGACGGGGCCGCCGTGGACGAAGACCACCGCCGGGCGGGGCCCGTCGGCGTCGGGGAGGTAGAGGTCCACCCGTCCCGTGCGCATGCGGTGCCGCTCCGGCAGGTCGATGAGGAACGGCCGCAGATGCGCGGGCTGCTCGCTCACCGACGGGGAGATCCGGTGGCCCTCTCCGGCGGCGGCCCGGCGCAGCACCTCGGCCAGCTCGCCCGGCGTGGAGAGCATCGGCCAGTGCCCGGTGCCGAGTTCGAAGAACGTCACCCGCGGGTCGGTGAGCACCTGGAGGCGGGGGTCGCCCATGCCGACCAGGCCCTCGACCATGGCGATGCTCGAACCGTTGGCGGTGCACAGGACGCCGGTCGTCGGCACCTCGGACAGCGCGCCCGAAAGCCGCAGCGGCCGGGTGAGCGTGCCCTTCGGCTGCGGGGCGGCGAGCCGGGCCAGCCGCGCCAGCGCGTCCGCCGGGACTCCGACGGTGCTGCCCCACCGCTGCCATTCGCCGGCCGGCGGCGGAGGGATCAGCCCGTCCTCCGCCGCTGCCCCTGCCCCGGCAGCTCCTTCTGCCGTCGTCCCCGTTTCATGCGTCCCGTCCGCCAGCAGGTCGCGGACCGTCCGGTCCGGCACCAGCGCGAGGGCCGCGTCGCCGTCCTGCGGCATGCCCGCGTCCAGGTGGACGATCCGGGCGACGCGCCCCGGTCGGCGGTCGGCGGCGCCCAGTACGGGGTGGATGCCGTAACCGTGACCGACCAACACCACGTCCGGTGCCGCCGGTTCCGCCGGAACGGGGTCCAGATGGTCGATCAGCTGCACCAGGTCCTGGACGTGCGTCTCCAGGTCCGTGTCGGGGCCCGCCAGGTGGCGGCGGTCGCCCATGCCCGTGAGCGTCACGGGATGCACCTCGGCGCCCGACCCACGGAGCCCCGCGGCCACGTCGCGCCAGATCCAGCCGCCGGTGAAGGCCTCCGACACCAGGATGAAAACCGTCATCGCGTCTCCTCGTATACATGGTCCGCACGACCGGCCGACCAGGCCGTCCGCGCTCGCCGGTACCGTAGGAACTCCCCCTGAGGGAGGTTCAACTTGTCCCCTGACGGCTTGTGGAGCATCGGAGAGCTCGCCGAGCACGCGGGCGTGACCGTCAAGACCGTCCGCTTCTACTCCGACTGCGGACTGCTGCCCGAAGTCGCCCGCAGCAGCGGGGGCCACCGGCGTTACGGCCCGGAGGCGATCGAACGGCTGCGCCTGATCCGCTCGCTGCGCACCCTCGACCTGCCGGTCCCCGACGTCGGCAGGGTCCTCGACCAGGAGGACGCGCTGGAGGACGTCGTCGCGGGGCAACTGCGGGAGATCGGCTCCCGGATGACCGCCCTGCGCTGGCGGGAGGCCGCCCTCCGACTCCTCCAGGACTGCACCCCTGAGGAACGCGTGGACCGCCTGCGGCTGATCGGCTCCGTGACCGCCCCGCCCAGCACGGCCGTGCTGGCGCGCTTCTGGCGGCGCTGGCTGCCCGCACGGCTCCCGGCGCGCGTGGTGTCCGCGATCGTCGATCAGGCCGTCCCGCAGCCGCCGGCCGACCCTGCCCCGGCCCAGGTCCTGGCCTTCGCCCGGCTGCACGCCCTCGTCTCCGGGCCCTGCCACGGCAACGAGGACTGCCAGCCGACAGTGCACCAGCCGGACACGGGGTACCGCCCGGCCATGCTCTACGAGGGTCTCGGCGAGGCGTACAGGCTCGCGGCGCGGCAGATGCTCGACCGGCGACCGCCGCACGAGGGGGAAGCACTCGACTGTTTCGTCGCCGCCTACGCACTCTCGTGCGGCACCCGCGACACTCCGGACTTCCGCCGTCTGCTCGCCGGCCAGCTCGCCGCGGACCCTCGGATCGACCGCTACTGGCAGCTCGCCGCCGAGCTGTTCGGCCCGTCGCAGCCGACGCCCGGCGCCGCGCACGACTGGCTCTGCGCCGCGCTGGACCCGCAGACGGAGGGGGCGCCTGCCTGATCGGGAGGGCCGTCGCAGGGTGTTCGACACCGGAGGCGGCCGGGCGTCCGCCTGAACGGGCGGCCACACGCACGTTGGTCGCTGATCCGGAAGTGGAACCACCGGGTCCGGAGGCGGCGACGGACCGCTGATGAGCGGCTTGAGCGTTCGGCAGGGTACTGCGCCGGGAACGGCCACCGGTAGCCGCAGCCATCGCCCGATGATCTTCCTCGAACCCCGCAGCCGTCCGGATCGGAGCCCAAGAGTGGGAGCCGGCGGTCTGGTTGTCCGTCAAGGCCGACGTCGGTCTCTGGTCGGCGAGGGTGCGGATGTCGTCGCTGGGCGGGTGCATAGGATCGGTGGCATGGCCCTGAGACCTGTTATGGCGAACATCAAGGCTCTTGATTGCCCGGCGGTCGGCCGGTTCTGGGCGGAGGCGCTCGGCTGGAGTGCGTACAGCCCCGGCGTGACCACTTACGTCGGACCCGTCGGCGGCCTCGTTTGGCCGGACCCGGTCGCCCTCGGCATCGACATCGTTCCCGTCCCGGGGCCCAAGACACCGACAAAGAACCGTGTGCACCTCGACATCGCCACCACCTCCGCGGCCCATCGGACGGAGTTGGTCGCGCGCCTCCTGGCTCTCGGTGCGACGCCCGCCGACGTGGGCCAGGGCGACGTGCCGTGGACGGTCCTCGCCGACCCGGAGGGAAACGAGTTCTGCGTTCTGGAACCCCGGGAGGCCTACCGGGACACCGGGCCGATCGCCCGGGTGGTGGTCGACTGCGCCGATCCGCGGGCCATGGCCCGGTTCTGGGACGAGGCGCTGGACTGGACCCTGCACGAGGTGACCGACGATCATGCGGTGCTGCGCTCCGCCAAGGGTGTCGGCCCGTATCTCGAGTTCCTCCGCACTCCCGACGCGAAGACCGCGCCGGACCGAGTCCACCTCGACCTGCTGCCGTACGCCGGGGACGACAAAGCGGCGGAGGTGGCCCGGCTGCGGGCGCTCGGCGCCACCGACCTCGACCTCGGCCAGGGAGACGTCCCGTGGACGTGCCTGGCCGACCCGGAGGGTCACGAGTTCTGCGTCCTCGCCCCGTCCTGACGCGGAGTACCGACGGCACACCGACACGTTCGCCGTGTGCGCTCACGCGCCATGGAACGGGGTCGGCGGCCGCTGCCGGAGTGAGGGTGGTGGTCATGACGCGTCCTCTTCCGACCGGCCGCTACCGCGCCTGCTCGAAGCGCGCCAAGTGCTCGTCGCTGAGCCGCACACGGCGTGCGGCCAGTGCCTGCTCGATGTGCTCGACCCGGCTCGCGCCGACGATGGGGTCGATCCCCTGCCGCATCAGCCACGCGAGGACGACCTGGTTCCTCGTGGCCGAGACCTCGCCGGCCACGTCGTCCAGGACCGCGAGCACCCGGGTCGTCCCGGGGTGGGCGTAGGTCGGCGGCAGCGGCTTGTCCGGGCGCACGTAGGAACCCCACAGCAGAGTGCTGTACGACCACACGGTGAGCCCTTCCGACCGCGCGAGGTCGAGGTCCTCGGCGGTGAGCATCCGGTGGCCGCCCTCAGCCACGGGGGTGAGCGGGCGCGGCTGGACCAGTGAGTGGCGCAGCTGCAGGGCCGTCCACGGTTCCACGCCCTGCTCCCGCGCGAGGGACCGGGCACGCTCGACGCGCCAGGCGGCATGGTTCGCCGCCCCGACCCGCAGGGCGACTCCCTTGGTGACGAGCTCGCCGAAGGCGCCGACCGTCTCCTCCAGCGGCACGGTGCGGTCCTCGGCGTGGGCCCAGAGCATGTCGATGTGATCGGCCCCGAGACGCTCCAGGCTCTCCTCGACCCCGGCGCGGACGGCACGGGCGGAGAGTCCTTCGGCGCTTTTCGGCCAGGAGTGCGGGACGAGCGGGTTCTGCCGGACCTTCGTCGCGATCCGCACCCTGTCACGCGCGCCGGGGCGGGCCCGGAGCCACGCGCCTATGAGGCGCTCGCTGGCGCCGCCGACGCCGCTGGGGTCGGTCCAGAAGGAGTAGCAGTTCGCGGTGTCGAGCCACACACCGCCGCCGGCGACGAAGGAGTCGAGGATCGCGAAGGCGCGGTCGGGGCCGACGCGGGTGCCGAAGTCCATTGTCCCGAGGACGATCCGGGGGTCTGTGGTGTTCATGCCGCCCATGCTGGGATCTGGAGCGCGCTCCAGGTCGAGTGCCGTTGTGGCGGACCACCCGGGACCCGCCTCTGGGCGGGCGTCGGAAGGAGACATCGGCGGGCGCGATGCCCGTTCACGGCGTGCGCTCGATGCGGGCGCGGAACGTATGCGTCGTTGGGCGACGTCGTCTTCGCCGTGTTCCGCGACGGCACCTTCCAACGATCCCGGTCGCAGGTCGCAGTCACGTGACCAGCGACTCCGCGAGGAGGACGACTCGATCGGCCTCGACGTCGAAGCCGAGCACCGGATGGCCGTAGCCGCCTTCCGGATCCATCAACACCGGCTTGCCCAACCGTCGTCCAATCGCCCGAAGGAGTCGCAGAACACATCAAGTCGTTCCTGCCCCTGCAACTCCCGCAGGTCGACATCGAAGTCCACTTCATCGTCGGCATGGAAACGGAAGACCGCGAGAACCTCGGCAGCCGGCCAGACCCGTAGGCTCGGGCACTCCGCGTCGGCCGCACGCGACAGCACCACCTCCGCCCGAGGCAGCGGAAGCTCCGTCTCGCCTTCGGCGAACCGGCATCGCCAACCCCGCTCCGCGACAAGATCGAGGACTGCCTGCCAGTCCTCCACCGAAGCGCCAGGGACACGCACGTCAGGCAGCGACCCGATCAGGTCCGGGTCGAAGAAGCACTTCACGTCATCCCACAGCAGATCAACCACTCCGCCATGCTGCCCGGTTCCTCGACCCGACGCAGCACCGTTTCCCTGGCGCACCGGAGTGTGCCGACCCGGTCGGTTGACGGCTGTCGCCGTCGGCAAGGATGGGCGGGTGGCCCATCGCATCAGCACACTGATCTCCGCGTTCGGCGTCTTCGTCGCCGCGATGTTGCTCATCGGCGCCGTCGTCGAATACCGGGCGGGCGCCTCGGCGCTGTGGGTCGGGCTCGGCGTCCTCGTCCTCGCCAGCGCGGTCTACGCCCTCGTGCGCGACGTCCGGCGCCCCCGCCCGCGCTGGCGCCCGCGCCGGCCTGCGCCCGACGAGTAGGCGGCGTCAGCGGCTTCATCCCCCCGGGCGCTCGGCGCGAGCCCCGTCAGGACCGGTCGTCCCTCCGTCGCCGCCCGCTCGGCCACCGTGCGATCCCCTCGGGCGCGCCCGCTTCCGCCCCTCTCGCCGAGTCGGCCGGAGCGCCCGTCGCCGGGCTGGCTGGCGCGCCCGCTTCAGGGCCCGTCGCCGAGTCGGCCGGGGCGTCCGTAGGCCGACCGGCCACCGCGCGGGGGCGGCGGAGCAGCCACGAGGCCAAGGGTTCGGTCCAGCGGGTCGCGAGGGGGCCGACGAACACGAGGATGAGGACGTACGCCGCCGCCAGCGGGCCGATCCTCGGCTCGGCCGCCGACGCGAGGCCCGCGATCACGATCGAGAACTCGCCGCGGGCCACCAGCGTGCCGCCCGCCCGCCAGCGGCCTCGTGGGCCGATGGCAGCACGCCGGGCCGCGTACCAGCCCGTGGCGATCTTCGTCAGCGTGGTGGCCGCGGCGAGCGCGAGGGCGGTGAGCAGGACCGGCGGGATCTCGTTCGGGTCGGTGGACAGGCCGAAGAAGACGAAGAACACCGCCGCGAACAGGTCCCGCAGAGGCGCCAGGATCTTCCGCGCCCCCTCCGCGACCTCGCCCGACAGGGCGATGCCGACCAGGAACGCACCCACGGCGGCGGACACCTGGAGCTCCTGGGCGACGCCCGCGACCAGCAGGGTGAGGCCGAGCACGACGAGCAGCAGCATCTCGGGGTTGTCGGAGGAGACCGCCCGGCTGACCAACCGGCCGTGGCGCAGGGCCACGTAGAGCACGAGGGCGACCGTGCCGAGCGAGATCAGCAGCGCGATGCCCGCGCCCGCCAGGCCCAGTCCGGCGAGAAGTGCGGTCAGCAGCGGCAGGTAGAGGGCCATCGACAGGTCTTCGATGACGAGGACGCCCAGGACGACCGGCGTCTCGCGGTTGCCCAGGCGGCCCAGGTCGGCGAGGACCTTGGCGATGACTCCCGACGACGAGATCCATGTGACGCCGCCGAGGGCGACGGCGCCCACCGGGCCCCAGCCGAGCAGCAGGGCGGCGCCCGCCCCCGGCAGGGCGTTGAGGACGAAGTCCACGGCACCGGTCGGGTACTGGGTGCGCAGGCTGTCGACCAGTTCGGACGCGCTGTACTCGAGGCCCAGCATGAGGAGGAGCAGGATGACGCCGATGTCGGCGCCCACGGCCACGAAGTCGCCGCTCGCGCTCAGGGGCAGCAGCCCGCCGGAGCCGAAGGCGAGCCCGACGAGCAGGTAGAGGGGTACGGGGGAGAGACCGAAGCGGCCCGCGAAGCGGCCGATCAGGCCCAGCCCGAGCAGGATCGCGCCGAGTTCGATCAGCAGCATCGTCGTGTCGTGCACGCTCAGCCTCCGGCGATGATCTCGGCGAGGGCGTCGACGCCCTCCCGGGTGCCCACCGCGACGAGCGTGTCGCCCGTGGCGAGCCGGAAGCCGGGGCCGGGCGACGGATGGGCCCCCGTGCGGCGCAGCACCGCGACGATCGACGCGCCGGTAGTTGTTCGGGCGCGGGTGTCGCCGAGTGTCCGCCCCGAGTAGGGCGACCGGGCTCCGACGGGGATGTGCTCGGTGACGAGGTCGATGCCGTCGGTCCGTACGGCGTCGATGGGTTCGGCGTCGAGGAGATGGGCCAGCGCCGTAGCCTCCTCGGGCCCCAGGGGCACGGAGAGCAGGCAGGCGTCGGGGTCGTCCGCGCCGTAGAAGCCGAGGAAGCGACGGCCGTCGTTGTGGACGACGACCGAGACGTGGTGGCCGCTTTCCGTGCTGAAGTCGAACTGGGTGCCGACGCCTGGCAGGGGGGTGCGACGGGTGGTCATGCTCGCCTCCCGGGAGCGGCTCCCCGAGGGAGAGGATGCGTCCTGGATCGTTATATAGAGCTTTGTACCGTTTCGGGTTGCCGTCAGTCTAAGGACTCCCAACGAAATGATCTCGAGGTGGTCAGATCACTCCGGGGCTGTTGATCTGGGGGTGCGGGGTGGCTCGGCGGAAGCCGTGGGATGTCGACGACGAGCTGTGGGCGGTAATCGAACCGCTGCTGCCGAAGGTGGAGCGTCGGGCCGGGCATCCGGGACGCAAGCGGCATCCGGACCGGCTGGTGTTCCAGGGCATCCTGTTCGTGCTGCACACAGGGATCGCCTGGGAACACCTGCCGCAGGAACTCGGCTTCGGCTCGGGCATGACCTGCTGGCGCCGGCTGGCCGAGTGGACCGACGCCGGCGTGTGGCCCCGGCTCCACAAATCGCTCTTGGCCAGGCTCCGCAGTGCGGACGCCCTGGACTTCTCCCAGGCTGCGGTCGACGGATCCCACATCCGGGCGTTAAAGGGGATCCAAGACGGGACGAAGCCCCGTCGACCGGGGCAGGACAGGTAGCAAGCATCATCTGATCACCGACGCACCGGCAGCCCGCTCGCCGTCACCCTGACCGGCGGCAACCGCAACGACGTCACCCAGCTCGTCCCACTGCTCCAGGCAGTGCCGCCCGTGCGGGGTAGGCGCGGCCGGCCCCGGCGCCGCCCGGACGTGGTCCTCGCGGACCGCGGTTACGACCACGACTAGTACCGCCGCCTCGTCCGCGCGCTGGGAGTGAAGCCAATGATCGCGCGACGCGGCACTGAGCACGGCTCCGGACTTGGCACCCAACGCTGGGTTGTCGAGCGTGCCTTCGCTCACCTGCAGTGGTTTCGCCGCCTGCGGATCCGTTGGGAGATCCGCGACGACATCCACGAAGCCTTCCTCATCCTCGGATGCGCATTGCTCTGCTGGCGACGCCTGAACTCAGCTGTCGATCGCTAGTTCTTCTGCAGGGTGCGGGTGACACCGGCGATGACGGCGGTCGTGAGCATCCAACCGAAGGCGATCAGCAGGTAGGCCAGCCACTGGAGGCCGTCGTTCGACCAGTACCAGCCCGCGCGCTGTCCCAGACCACCGATGGGAATCAAGAGGTCGAGTGTGTACACCAGAGACTGGAACGGGACGCCTTCACCCGGCTTCACCGGGGTCGGAGAGTGGGTACCGAAGACCAGAGCGCCCAGCAGGGTCAGCGTCAGGAGCCAGACGCCTGCCAACCACGGCCGGTAGCCATAGCCTACGGTCACGTCGAGCAGGTGCCCCCACGCCCGTGCCGGCAGGGACAGGGTGAGGCGCCGGTGACGCTGTTTGGCCAGGAGCACGCGGCGGGCGTCGTCGTCGTGGCCGATCCGCCGGTACCAGCCCGCGAGCTGCTCGTACGGCTGCGGGGCATAACCGGGATTCCGACGGACCCACGCCAGGCGACGGGCCACCTCGTCACTGACGGGCGTTTCGCCTTCGCCCGCTGTGGACGGCGTATCCCGGAACCGGATGGAGCCGTAGGTGAACCCTTCCAGAAGCACCTTCTCGGGCCAACTCCGCTCGCTGTCCTGGCACCAGGTGGCCTGTGCGGCCCGGAGGTCCACCAGCCCTGAGAGCGGTGCTGCGGTTCTGTAGTCGAAGTCCCCCACCTGCATGGCCACGCACTCCAGCGCTGTGCCGTCCCCGTTCAGGCGGGCTCCTTCGAAGGTCAGCAGACCTTCTATGCGAGCCCTGCGCAGCCGCACACTTCCCTGTGCGGTGAACCCCTGGGAGCAGTCCACGGTCGAGGTGGTCACACCACCTGCGGCAAGTGCGACGCCCCCGGTGTTCTCCAGCCGTGCGCCTTGCAGGAACAGGCCGCTGAGCAGCCGAGCGCCAGGCAGCCGGAACCCGCCCCGTGTGGTGAGTCGCCGGGCGAAGACGCCGCCGTCCAGGACGAGGCCGCCCGCGATCACTGCCCATTCTTCCGGGCTTGAGATCTGGGCATCCACAAGCAGGAGATTCCCGGCCATACGGACGTTGACGAGTATGAGGGAGCCACCTTCGACAGTCGACCGCCTCAGATCCAGGTCACCCTCGATCCGTGCGAGTTCGGCATCGATCCCCGGAACCCAGCTGTCCGTGATCTCGATCGTCCGGGTCGTGGCCCCGTGCAGCCGCAGCGTCTCGTCCAGCCGACAGCCTTCCAGCGAGAACGTGTGGCGGATCTCCGCCCCGGACAGGTCAAGACGGCCGGTGATACGTGCCCCGGCGAGTCGCAGGGCAGCTACGCCACCAGACCGATCGTCGTTCGCGCCGAGCAGCAGCGCCGCCACGACGGCCGCGCGAACCGTGCGTTCGGGACCCCATCGAGCACCCGCAGCGGGAGCGTCCGCCTCGGGCATGCCTGTACGCAGATCAACTCGACGCCCCTCAGGGAAGGCATCCCACAGCTCGCGCTCCGGCGGGGTCAACTCGTCATATGACAGCACCCATGCAGAGTAATGATCTCCTCACCCGATCGCGCGCCAACCAAGAGACAAGCTCATTCTGTTAGGGGTTCTAAGGAGCCCGTCGCCGTACCGGACGCGATCGCAGGATCTGCACTGGTGGGCACGGGTGCCGCGGTCCCATGTCACGGACGTGCCGGGCTGTCTCGTCTCTTGTGTGAGAGGCCGATCCGGAATCAGGAAGGGTGATGATCGTGCGAGTGTTCGTGGCAGGCGGGGCCGGGGTCCTGGGGCGGCGACTGGTGCCGCAGCTCGTGGCCCGGGGCCATCAGGTGACGGCGACGACGACGAGCGCGGCCAAGCTGGGCCTGCTGGAACAGCTGGGCGCGGACCCGGTCGTGATGGACGGGCTGGACGCGGCGTCGGTCGGTGAGGCGGTGGCCGGGGCCCGGCCCGACGCGATCGTGCACCAGATGACCGCGATCTCCATGGCGCACGCCGGCAAGCCCGACATGAAACACATGGACCGCTGGTTCGCCACCACCAACCGGCTGCGCACCGAGGGGACGGACCACCTGCTGGCCGCCGCCGAGAAGGCCGGCGTGCCCCACGTCGTCGCACAGAGCTACGCCAGCTGGAACGGCATCCGCGAGGGCGGATGGGTGAAGACCGAGGAGGACCCGCTCGACCCGATGACGGGGACGGCGGCGCGCCCGGGGATGGAAGCGATCCGGTACGTCGACGACGTGGTCGTCAAGGCCGGCGGCGCGGCCCTGCGGTACGGGGGGTTCTACGGGCCGGGCGCCACCGACGACCAGGTCGAGCTCGTGCGCAAGCGGCAGTTCCCGCTCGTCGGGGGCGGTACCGGCTACAGCTCGTGGGTGCATGTCGACGACGCGGCGAGCGCCACCGTCCTGGCCGTGGAGCAAAGGGCCAAGGGCGTGTTCAACATCGTCGACGACGAGCCGGCCCCGGCCGCCGAGTGGCTGCCCCATCTTGCGGCGTGCGCGGGCGCGAAGCCGCCGATGCGGGCCCCCAAGTGGCTGGCCCGGCTGCTGGCCGGGGAGGTGGCGGTGACGATGATGACCGAGGGGCGCGGCTTCTCCAACGCCAAGGCCAAGCGGGAGCTCGGCTGGGAGCTGCGGTACCCGTCGTGGCGGCAGGGCTTCCGGGACGCCCTTCTGTGACGCAACTGCCGTGCCGCGTAAGGGTGTTGCTTGCCGTGTGAAGCCGGTGCTGCGAAGATCGTGCGACCGTCCCGTGACCGGGAAGAACGGGCGTCGAGCAGTGAGGGAGCCCCGCATGACCGGGACCGAGCCGGCCGCAGCACGGATCGACACCACAAGGCCGCACCCGGCCCGGGTGTACGACTGGTTCCTCGGCGGCAAGGACAACTACCCGGTCGACGAGGAGCTCGGCCGGCAGATCATGGGCGTCGACGGGACGGCCCGGCATGTCGCCAGGACCAACCGCTGGTTCATGCAGCGCGTCACCCGCTGGCTGGCCGGCGAGGCCGGGATCCGCCAGTTCCTCGACATCGGCACCGGCATCCCCACCGAGCCCAACCTCCACCAGGTGGCCCAGGGCATGGCCCCCGACGCCCGGATCGTCTACGCCGACAACGACCCCATCGTGCTGACCCACGCGGAGGCGCTGCTGCGCAGCAGCCGCGAGGGGATCACCGACTACGTCCAGGCCGATGTGCGCGACCCCGGGCGCATCCTGGAGCAGGCTCGCAAGAGCCTGGACTTCACGCGGCCCGTAGCCCTCTCCCTGGTGGCGCTGACGCACTTCCTCGGCGACGATGACCGTCCCTACGACCTGGTGGCCCGGCTCGTCGACGCGCTCCCCTCCGGGAGCTACCTCGTGCTGTCCCAGCTGACCGCCGACTTCGATCCCGTCGCCGTCGGGCGGGGCGTGGTGATGTACGCGGCCGGCGGCGTGACCCTCGCGCCGCGCACCCGGGACGAGATCGCCCGCTTCTTCGACGGCCTGGAGCCGGTGGAGCCCGGGATCGTCCAGCTGACCGATTGGCACCCCGAGCTCGCCGTGGGCGAGAGCGTCGACGAGAACGCCGTGATCTCGTTGTACGGCGCGGTGGCCCGGAAGCCGTAGCCGGACGGGACGGCCGGACGCACGGACGGGTCGCGGTCCGCAGGGTCGCGGCCTGAGGTGGTGGAGGGCGGGGCAGGGGACGGCGCAGTGCCGGCGGCCGAGGGCTGTGGCCCCCCAAAATCCGCTTATGATGCACCGGTGTTCGATTCCCGGCACATCAAGACGTTCCACGAAGTGGTCAGGACCGGCTCGTACTCGGCGGCCGCGCGTGCCCTCGGCTACACCCAGCCGGCCGTCACGCAGCAGATGAAGGCCCTCGAGCGCGACGTCGGTTCACCGCTGTTCGTACGGGTCGGCCGGGGCATGCGGCTCACCGAGGCGGGCGAGGCGCTGTCCAGGCACGCGACGGCGATCCTGGATTCGATGTCGGCCGCGCAGGAGCAGATGAACGCCCTGACCCGGCTGCGTGCCGGACGGGTCCGCGTCTGCGCCTTCCCGAGCGCCAACTCCACCCTTGTCCCCGAGACGCTGGCCCGCCTCACGGCCACGCACCCCGCCATCCGCGTCGACCTGCTCGAGAACGAGCCGCCCGAGTCGCTGCGGCGCCTGGCGCGGGGCGAGTGCGACATCTCGCTCGCGTTCACCTACCCGGGGCTGCACGAGGAGGTGCCGGAGGAGCTGGTGGAGATCCCGCTCCTCGAGGACCAGATGACCGTGCTGCTGCCCGGCGGGCACCACCTCGCGCGGCGGCGGGTCGTCCGGCTCACCGACCTGGCGGGGGAGCGCTGGATAGCAGGCTGCCCGCGGTGCCGCGCCAACCTCCTCCACGAGTGCGCGGAGGCGGGCTTCGTCCCTGACATCGCCTTCATGACGGACGACAACCTGGCTGTACAGAGCCTCGTCGCGGAAGGGCTCGGCGTCGCCATGATCCCGGCGCTCGTCCTGAACTTCATGCGCCACGCCAAGGTCGCCGGCCGCCCGCTCCAGCCCGCCTCCCGGCGCAAGATCTCGGCGTACGTCCTGAAGGAGCATCTGCGCATCCCCGCGACCGCGCTCGTCCTCGAGGAACTGAGGACGGTCGCCGCGAACAAGACCGGCTGCTGACCGGCCCGGCAGCCGGGCAGGCTCCCCGGGGCCATGCATAAGCAGAGCTTGGGGAAACCGAAGAAACAGTCGTTGGACGTAATGGCTCAGCCGTCCGAGGCTTGCCGGTATGACTTCGGCTCCGACCGCACCGAGCGCATTCACGGCCCCCCGTGCCACCGAACGTCTCGACGCCCTCATTGCCGGCGTGCGCGAGGTGGTCGGGCGCGGGCTGCCGCCCGACCCGACGGCGTACCTGGTCGGCGAACGCCTGGCGCCGCACCTGGGCGCCCCCGACCTGCTCACCGCGGAGCAGCGGCAGAGCGACCCGGACCGCTACCGGCAGCACCTCCTGCACGCCGAGCACGACGGCAGCTTCTCCGTCGTCGCGCTCGTCTGGCTGCCCGGACAGGGGACCTCCGTGCACGACCACGTCTCCTGGTGCACCACCGGCGTCCACGAGGGCCAGGAGCAGGAGCGGCGCTACCGGCTCGTGCCCGCCGCCCGCGCGGACGGCACGGCGCGGCTCGTCGCCACCGCCGATGTGGTCAGCGGGCAAGGCGACTTCTGCGGTTTCGCTCCACCGGGAGACATCCACCGGGTCTGGAACCCGGGCCCCGCCACCGCGATCTCCCTGCACGTCTACGGCGCCGACATATCCCGGATCGGCAGCAGCGTCCGCCGCGTCTACGCCCTGCCGGCCGACTGCTGATGGCGCTCCTGCGGGACCGGCCCGCCGCACCTCCCCGGCCCCGCGCCGAGGGAACCCGGCTGCGAGGACTCGCGCTGGCGGCCCTCGGCGTCGCCCTTGCCTGGTCCGTCCACCGGATCCTGCCCGGCGTGCCGATGCTCACCGCCGCCGTCGTACTCGGCGTCGCCGCCGCGCACCTGCCCCGCCTGCGGGCGGCCGTACGCGGGCCCGCCCGGCCGGGGCTGACGTACGCGGGGCGACGGCTGATGCGCGCCGGGATCGTGCTCCTCGGCCTGCGGCTCGGCCTCGACGACGTACGCGGCCTCGGCTGGACCACCGTCGCCATGGTGCTCGGCGTCGTGACAGCCACACTCCTCGGGACCTGGTGGCTCGGCCGGCGGCTGGGACTGCCCGGTGACCAGCCGCTGCTCATCGCCACCGGATACGCCGTCTGCGGCGCGTCGGCCATCGGCGCCGTGGGAGAGGTACGGGACAGCGACGAACGGGACGCGGCCACCTCCGTCGCGCTGGTCACGCTCTGCGGGACGCTCGCGATCGCCGTACTTCCCCTCCTTCAAGGGCCGTTGGGGCTCAGTGCCGCCGAGTTCGGCCGCTGGGCCGGTGCCAGTGTCCATGACGTCGGCCAGGTTGTCGCCACCGCGCAGACCGCGGGGGACGCCGCGCTCGGCGAGGCCGTGCTCGTGAAGCTGATGCGGGTGGCGATGCTCGGCCCGCTCGTCGCCGTCGTCGCGCTGGCCGCCCGCCGCGGGAACAAGGCCGCGAAGGGGGCGAGCGGTGCGCGACGGGTGCCGCTGGTGCCGCTCTTCGTCGTGGGCTTCCTCGCCGCCGTGGCCCTGCGCAGCACCGGGCTGCTGTCCGGGGCGGTGCTGGAGGTGGCGCACGTCGCGCAGGAACTGCTGCTCGCCGCCGCCCTGTTCGGACTCGGCAGCGCCGTCGACCTGCGCTCCCTGACCCGCACCGGAGGCCGGGTCGCGGCACTCGGCCTGTCGGCGTGGCTGGTCGTGGCGGGGCTGTCCTACGCGGGGGTGCTGCTGGTGGCGGCGTGACCGGTGCCTGGAGGGGGCCGCGGGGAGGGCCGCGGGCAGCCGGGTGCGTACGCCGTACACGGCGAGAGACGTGTCGTGCCCGGGGCCGGGAATCCCATGGCGTCCCGACAACGGCCACATGTGGGGTTGCGGCGTGGTCGGTCGGCATCCCGGCAGCCCCGGGCACACTCGGAAACTAGGGCTGCCGGACCGGTACTGCCTATACGGACCCGCTCATCTACCTATACGCAAAGAATCGACCGGGCCCCGTGTGCCACTTGGCCCTCGGCGGTCCTGCCCGCCGCGCCGGCCCGCCGGCCGCCCCGGCTCATTCGGGGCGCTGGGCGCGTGTCCGTGAAAGATTCTGCCGGGACTGCGACTCCAGCTTGCGCCGGCCCCTGGAGACATGCTGCTCCACCGTACGCGGCGACAGATGAAGCGTCGCCGCGATCTCCCTGTTGGTCAGACCCGTCGCCGCCAGGTCCGCCACCTCCTGCTCGCGCGGCGAGAGCCGGTCGCCGTAGCTCGGCCGGCCACGCGGCCGCTGCTCGTCGGCGGGCTGGTGCGCCCGCAGCTCGGCACGGATGCGGGCGGCGTCCCAGACCGCGCCCAGCTCGGTCAACTGCTCGACGCACGAGGTCAGTTCGGCCACCACGGCGGCCGTTTCCGTACCCGAGGCCAACTGGCAGCGGGCGGCCCCCTCGGTGGCGAGCACCGTCGCGTACGGGCGTGGCATGCCCGCGTATTCGAGGGCCGCCCGGCGGTACTGTTCGGCCGCGGCCCGCGTGTCGCCGTCCGCCTCGGCGAGCAGCGCGCGGCACCAGTTCAGCGCCGCCGACGACGCGGGGGCCTGGCGGCCGACGAGGCCCGCCTCGTATTCGTCGATCATCCCCTGCGCCGTGTCGCGCCTGCCCGCGCGCAGCGTCGCGTCGACGGCCCACGGCGCCAGCTCCGCGGCCCACACCCACACGCCCTTGTCCCGGATCCGGTCCCAGGCCATCGACGCCTCCGCGACCGCCGTTTCGACGTCGTCACGGACCAGGGCCATCCGGATCAGCGCCCCGGACGCGGCCGCCACGTGCGGCACGGCGGAACCGTCCGTCTCCCGCGAGCCGTCGCCGGCCAGCCACGCCGTCGCCTGCTGCCACTCGCCCCTGGAGATCGCCATCAGCCCGAGAACGGTACGGCCGTCGACACCCTGGCCCGGCATGGTGTCCGCCTCCGCCACGAACGCGCGGGCCCGGCCGGTCAGTTCCGACCAGTCGCCCTCGGCCCAGTCCAGAAGCAGCGAGGTGCCGCGGGCGCCCTGCTCGACGTACGTCGCTCCGCTGCGGGCCGCCAGGTCCACGCCCTCGGCGAGAAGTCCGCGGGCCGGACCGAGCTGGCCCAGCCAGAGGGCTCCGTCCGCCGCGTTGCACAGCCCGCGGGCGACGTGCTGCCGGCAGGCGGCGTCCTCCGTCTGGCTCGGCAACTGCTCCAGCACCTGCCAGGCCGCCGGATCGCCGATGTACATCAGCGTCCCCGCCCGGTTGGCGGCGACCGCCGTACGGGCCTCCTCGTCGCCGCTGTCCGCGCCGGCCTTCTCCGCGCGCTCCAGCCAGTACAGGTTCCGCTCCAACGGCACCGTCGACAGCAGCGGCATCGCCAGCGCCGCCATGGCCCTGGCCGCCATCAGCGGCCGCTCCTCGAGCTCCTCCACCGCCTGCTGGAGCTCCAGCCAGCCCTGCATGCCCGCGACCGCCTGGTTGCACAGCAGCAGGCCGAGGTCGAGCCGGATCTGCCCCCGCACGGCCGCAGGCAGGGACTGCTCGTCGAGGATCTGCCGCAGCACCGTCACCGTCTGGTCGCTCCGCAGGCCCAGCACGGCGCTGTGCGCCAGCAGCGGCGCGAGCCGGGCCCTCGCGGCAGGCGGCACCGTCGGACGGGACAGGGCCCGCTCGAGGATGTCGATCGCGGCCTGGTGCTCACCGTCGGCCGCGCACTGGAGCGCCGCGTGCTCCACGGCCCGCAGCCACGCCTTCGTCTGACCGCCGTGCCGGCGGTGGCGGGCCAGCGGCACCCACGGCACCGGGTGCCTGCGACCGAGGGCCGTGGCGGCCCTGCGGTGCATCTCGCGGCGGACGGGGCCCGGCACCTGCCCGTACACCGCTGTAGCCGCCATCGGGACGAAGAATCCGTAACGGCCCTCCGTGTCCTCCCGCAGCACGCCCGCGCGCAGCGCCTCGACCAGCGCTTTCGTGCCCTCGCCGCCGTCCGGACCGGCTACCGCGGAGAGCTCGTCCGCCTCCACCGGCTCGTCCAGCACGGCGGCGGCCCAGGCGACGTGCCGGGCCCGCTCCGTGAGCGCAGCGGTACGGCCGAGGGCGAGTTCGGCCAGACGCGGCGGGACGCCCGCCGCCTCCAGGTCCCTGACCGAGTAACGCTCCCGCCCGTCGCCCGACTCGCGCATCAGCCGCACCACGTCGGCGACGACCTGCGGCACGCCGCCGGACCGCTCCTGGACGCGGGCGACCAGGTCGGACGGGCAGCGGCTCGTGCCGAGTCCCTCCGCGACCAGCTCGCGGACCTGCTCGGCGTCGAGCGGGCCGAGCCGCAGCCGCAGCACGGCGAGGGAGGCGGGGAAGTGCGCCCCTCTGCCCAGGGCGAGGCCGGGCTCGCGCAGTTCCTCCGGGCGGTACGTGACGACCGCGGCGAGCCGGTCCGGCGGCCGGTCAAGGAGCCCGCGCAGGAGTTCGAGGGCCGGGCGGTCTGCGCGGTGGACGTCCTCCGCGACGAGCAGGAAGCGCTCGCGCCGTTCGAGGAGAGGGGCCAGGGCTCCCGGCAGATCGGCGGGGGCGGGCGGCTGCTGCGGGGCGCTGCCCGCCGCCGCCCTTTCGGCCGTCTTCGGCCGCGGCCGGCACGTAACGGTGGCTCCGGACGACGAGAACGAGACGAACACACTGCGCACGGACCGGGCCGCGGCGCCGTCCACCAGACGCGTCGCGAGGCGGGTCTTCCCCGTCCCGGCCTGGCCCTCGACCAGCAGCAGCGCGGCCTCGTCGGCGGACGGCCCCGCGAGCACGCGCTCCAGCCACCGGCCGGCCGCCTCGTCACTCCATGTGTCCACCGAATCACTCTCCTCGGAGATTCCAAGGCATTTCGATTCTTTACGTATACGGGTTTCAGTGTCCCTGATTGAACGGGAGGTGTCCGGATACGAGTGTTGGGGTTGCCGCAGAACAGCTGCGTGGCTTTCGACGGCCAGGTTGGAGAAGGACTCCCCGGCCGCTGGACCTGAGTCAGGGCGACGCCGCCCGACCGAACAGGAGCCCATGTGATTGCCATGGAACGTGCACCGAGCCCTGCCCCTGGGCGGGCCGGGCCCACCTCCGCGCTGCGAAGCCTGGCTCATTGCGCCATGCCCGCCACGCCGGAGGCCGCACGCGCACTCCGGCGCTTCGCCCGGGCAGTCGCACGCCGATGGCGACTGGCCGAGCACTTCGACGAGGCGCTGTCCGTCATCGTCACCGAACTGGTCACGAACGTGGTGCTGCACAGCGGCAGCCCATGGGTGTCCACGGTGATCAGCGTCCGGGGCGACGCGCTGACGGTCGAGGTCATGGACGGTGGCTGCTGGAAACACCGGGTGACCAGAAGGCAGGAACCGCTCGACGCCGACGTCCCCTGCGGGCGCGGCCTGCGCCTCGTCGACGCCTACGCGACACGGATCATGACGCACCGGATGGAGCTGGGCAGTGTGGTGCGCGCGGAGATCGCGCTCCACAGCCGGCCGCCCTTCGTGCGCGACCCGCTCCAGGCTTTCGACACGCATCTGTAAGACGGCCCGGGGCCGCTCCGGATCATCCGGAACGACCCCGCGTGCGCGTGCGGTCAGCGCGCTCCGAGCAGGTGGTCCATCGCCAGCTGGTCGAGGCGCTCGAACGCCATCCCGCGCTCGGCGGCGGCGTCCACGTCGTAGTCCTCGAACGCGGTCCGGTCCGCCAGCAGCGCCGCCAGCCCGTCGTCCGCCGTCGGCCGCGCCAGCTCGTCCAGGCGTGAGGCACGCAGTGCCTCGCGGACCGCGGGATCGGCGCGGAAGGCCGCGGCACGCTCCTTGAGGATCAGGTAGTTGCGCATGCAGCCGGCCGCCGACTCCCACACGCCGTCGAAGTCCTCGGTCCGCGGCGGCTTGAAGTCGAAGTGCCGAGGGCCCGCGTAACCGGCCGTCTCCAGCAGATCGACCAGCCAGAACGCGGATCGCAGGTCACCGGCGCCGAAGCGCAGGTCCTGGTCGTACTTGATGCCGCTCTGGCCGTTCAGGTCGATGTGGAAGAGCTTGTCCGCCCACAGCGCCTGCGCGATGGAGTGCGGGAAGTTGAGCCCGGCCATCTGCTCGTGGCCGACCTCCGGGTTGACGCCGTACAGCTCCGGGCGCTCCAGCCGCTCGATGAACGCCAGCGCGTGGCCGACCGTCGGGAGCAGGATGTCGCCGCGCGGCTCGTTCGGCTTGGGCTCGATGGCGAAGCGCAGGTCGTAGCCCTGCTCCGTGACGTACTCGCCGAGCAGGTCGAAGGCTTCCTTCATCCGGTCCAGTGCGACGCGCACGTCCTTGGCGCCACCGGACTCCGCGCCCTCGCGGCCGCCCCAGGCCACGTATGTCTGCGCGCCCAGCTCCACGGCCAGGTCGATGTTGCGGATGGTCTTGCGCAGCGCGTACCGGCGCACGTCACGGTCGTTGGCGGTGAAGCCGCCGTCCTTGAAGACCGGGTGGGTGAAGAGGTTGGTCGTCGCCATCGGCACGATGAGGCCGGTGGCGTCCAGCGCCTCGCGGAAGCGCTTGATGTGCGCCTCGCGCTCACTGTCGTTCGACCCGAAGGGGATCAGGTCGTCGTCGTGGAAGGTCACACCGTACGCGCCGAGGTCGGCGAGCCGCCGGACGGACTCCGCAGGGTCCAGGTGCGGCCGGGTCGCGTCCCCGAACGGGTCCCGGCCCTGCCAGCCGACCGTCCAGAGGCCGAAGCTGAACTTGTCCTCGGGGGTGGGGGTGAAGCGTTCCGTCATGGCCATGTCCGCCTTGGATCACTGGTTTGTTTTCTGACCTTACTAATAATGCATGCCGACCCCCGATCACAGAAGACCCCCGGGCACTGTTGTCGCGCGGGCGCGTGACGTAATTTGTTTCCAGCTCGGCCAAATGGCCGCGCACGAGCTCATGGGAGAGGTGCGGCAATGCCGGCGAACGCGGTCGTCATCGGGGTGGACAGCTCCACACAGTCCACGAAAGCGGCGTTCACCGACGTCACCAGCGGACGGCTCCTCGCCGTCGGCAGGGCGTCCCACCACGTCACCGGCGAGAACGGCGCACGGGAGAGCGACCCCGAGGTGTGGTGGCAGGCCCTCGCGGCCGCCGTCGCCGCTGGCCTCAAGGAACTGGCGGCGCTCGGCATCGAACCGGCCGCCGTCACCGGCATCGCGGTCGCCGGACAGCAGCACGGCCTCGTCGTCCTCGACCGCGCCGGCGCCCCCCTGCGGCCCGCCCTGCTCTGGAACGACACCCGTTCCGCGCCGCAGGCCGCCGCCCTCACCGAGGCACTCGGCGGCCCCGAGGCATGGACCGCCCGCACGGGCTCCGTCCCCGTCGCCTCCATGACGGCCGCCAAGTGGCAGTGGCTGCGGGAGAACGAGCCTGCCGCCGCTGACGCCGCGGCGGCGGTCCGCCTGCCGCACGACTTCCTCACCGAACGCCTCTCCGGTGTCGCCGCCACCGACCCCGGCGACGCCTCCGGCACCTGCTGGTACTCGACCGCGACCGGCGCGTACGACCCGGCCCTGCTGGACCTCGTCGGCCTCGACCCGGCGCTTTTGCCGACCGTCGCGCCGACCGGCGCCACCCGCGTCGGCTCGCTCACGCCCGCCGCCGCGGAGCGGCTCGGCCTGCCCGCCGGGATCGCCGTCGCCGCAGGAACCGGCGACAACATGGCCGCGGCGGTCGGCCTCGGGCTCGGCGGAGCGGGACTGCTCGACCACCCGGCCCTCAGCCTCGGCACATCGGGCACCGTGTTCGCCGCGACCCGCACACGCCCCGCGTCACCGGCGCTCGCCGGGTTCGCCGCGGCGGACGGCACGTACCTGCCGCTCGCCTGCACCCTGAACTGCACCCTCGCCGTCGACAAGGTCGCGTCCCTGCTGGGCCTGGACCGGGAGGCCGCCGAGGCGGGCGGCGAGGTCGTCCTGCTGCCGTACCTCGACGGCGAACGGACGCCCGACCTGCCGGGCGCGTCCGGCATGCTGACCGGCCTGCGTCACACGACCACCCGCCAGCAGATCCTCGGCGCGGCCTACGAAGGGGCCGCCGTGACCGTCCTGCGCGCTCTCGACGAGGTCATGCGCGCCTGCGGCCAGGACCCGGCGGACCCCGGGACCGCCGCGCGCCCCCTCAGGCTGGTGGGCGGCGGGGCGAACGGCCGCCACTGGGTGGAGACCGTGCGCCGTCTGTCGGGCCGCCCCCTGCTGATCCCCGCGAGCGGCGAACTCGTCGCCCTCGGCGCCTCGGCGCTGGCCGCGGCGGCGGCGACCGGAGCGGACCCGGTGGCACTGGCGGCGGACTGGGGAGCGGGCTCCGGGACGGAACTGGAGGCGGTGGAGCGGGACACGGAGACGTGGGAGCGGGTGTCGTCGGCGGTGGAGGGGGCGGCGGGGGGCTGACGGCCCCGTCTGGGGGGCGCCGCCCCCGTACTCCCGCGCCTCGAAAGCCGACGGGGCCGAAGTTGCCGGCGAGGCTGTTTTCGCGCAGCGAAATCCAGCCCGTCCGGCGATCGAGGTCACCGCGCGGAGCGCGGTACCGGGTCCGGGCGGAGCCCGGTTCGGGGAGCGGCGGGGTGGGGAAGCGGCCCTGCGCAGCGCCCCCACGACCCACCCCTCGTCACGGATAGAAGTGCGTCAGCGACGCCGCCACGCACGCCGGCTTCGTTGAGCCCTCCCGTTCGAACGTGAACGCCCGCGTCATGCTCACCCCGCCGCGTTCGACCGGGACCACCGACGTGATCGTCGCGTGGAGGCGGACCCGGCTGCCGGCCGGGACGGGGGAGGGGAAGCGGACCTTGTTGACGCCGTAGTTGAGCGCCATGCCCACTCCCGTGACCTGGAGCAGTTCGGCGAACATCGGGATGCCCCAGCTGAGGACCATGTACCCGTGGGCGATGGTCCCGCCGTAGGGGCCTTGCGCCGCGCGCTCGGTGTCCGTGTGGATCCACTGGTGGTCGCCGGAGACGGCGGCAAACATGTCGATCAGGTCCTGGGTGACCTCGCGCCACCGGGAGTGGCCGAGGTCGTGGCCGGTCAGTGCGCTGATCTCGGGGATGCCGTCGACGATGAGGGGGGCCATGATGTCTGCCGCCTCCTGTTCAGGCCGTCGTCGTGACGGCGGCGGTCGTGCCCGGTGCGGGCTGCGCCGCCGGTTCGTCCGCGAGTTCGTCGTGGTTGGGGCGGCGCAGGATCAGCACCATGCAGCCGAGGGTGAGCAGCACCTGGAAGACCGCGTAGAAGATGACCGCGGTGATCGAGCCGGTCCAGTTCAGCAGGGACTGGCCGACGATCGGGGTGGTGCCGCCGAGGATCGTGCCGCACAGCTGGTAGCAGAGGGAGATGCCGGTGTAGCGGACGTTCGCGGGGAAGCGGCTCGCGAGCATTCCGGCGAGGGCCGCGTAGTACAGGCAGTGCGGGATCGTGGCGACGGAGACGCCGATCATCGCGAGGGTGTAGTTCTCGGTGCCGATGAGGATGAACATCAGCGGCAGGAGGACGATCTCGGGGAGCAGCATCACGCAGACCGCGCGGGTCATGCTCTTCATCCGCGTCGCCAGCACGGCGCCGAAGGGCTGCACCAGGACCTGGACGACGTTGGCGACCAGGATGATCGTGAGGAACGAGCTGCGGTCGAAGTCCAGGCTGCTGGTGGCCCAGGAGAGGGCGAACGTCGACTTGAAGTAGGTGGCGGAGAGGCCGATCGTGCAGGCGCCGATGCCGAGCAGGATCAGCGTCGGCTGGGTGCGCAGCACTTCGGTGAGCGGCAGCTTGGAGACGTTCTTGGTCTTGATGGCCTTGGCCATGGCCGGCGACTCGGCGACCCGCATCCGCACGAACAGGCCGACGAAGACGAGGACCGCTGAGGCGAGGAAGGGGATGCGCCATCCCCAGGAGACGAAGTCGTCGTTCGGCAGCTGACTGATCGCCAGGAAGCTGACGGTGCTGAGGGTGTTGCCGACGGGGGAGCCCTGCTGGGCGAAGGCGCCGTAGAGGATGGACTTGCCCTTGGGGGCGTGCTCGGAGGCGATCAGCACGGAACCGCCCCACTCGCCGCCGAGTCCGATGCCCTGCACCATGCGGATGCACACCAGCAGGATCGGGGCCGCGACACCGATCGAGGAGTAGCCGGGCAGCAGACCGATGAGGGTCGTGGCGATGCCCATCATCAGCAGGGTGATGACGAGGGTCTTCTTACGGCCGAGCCGGTCGCCGAAGTGGCCGAAGATGATGCCGCCGAGCGGGCGGGCGAGGAAGCCCACCCAGAACGTCGCGAACGCGACGAGGGTGCCCAACGGGCCTTCGAGCTCGGGGAAGAAGACCTCGTCGAAGACGAGGGCCGCGGCCGTTCCGTAGATGTAGAAGTCGAACCATTCGATGGTGGAGCCTATGAAGGCTCCCAGCCCCGCTCGGTTGGCGGTTCTCTTCTGCTCGCGTGCGGTGGACGCACTCATGCTGCGGCTCCCAGGGGACAGTGATCAGGGGGAGCGGGAGGGGGGCGCCGTCCCGGCGTGTGGGGCCTCCCGTCGTGACTGGCGTAACGCTGCCAGTCGGAACCTAGACGGGTCCAATACCGAATAGCTGCCGCAGTGAGAGGTTTCGCGTCTGGATCGGGCGGCCGGAACGCATCGTTCCATGCCGGCGCCGGCGAGGCCCGGGTGACCGTGTCACCCGGGCCTCGCCGGCGCGCGTGGGCGCTGCGGTGCCGTTCTGCGTGCCGTTTCGCGGGTCAGGCCGTCACGGTCAGGCCGTCACGCGCTCGAAGACGGCCGCCAGGCCCTGCCCGCCGCCGATGCACATGGTCTCCAGCCCGTAGCGGGCCTCACGGCGGCGCATCTCGTGGGCCAGGGTCGCCAGGATGCGGCCTCCCGTGGCGCCCACCGGGTGGCCCAGCGAGATGCCGGAGCCGTTGACGTTGATCCGCTCGTGGTCGGCCTCCGAAAGCCCGAGCTCCCGGGTGCAGGCCAGGACCTGCGCGGCGAAGGCCTCGTTCAGCTCGATCAGGTCCAGGTCGGCGAGCTTCAGCCCTGCCCGCTCCAGCGCAGCCCGGGTCGCCGGTACGGGGCCGATGCCCATCGTCCCGGCGGGCACCCCGGCCCGGGCGAAGGACACCAGCCGCACCATCGGGGTCAGGCCCAGCCGTTCCGCGGTCTCGGCGCTCGTCACCAGGCAGGCCGCCGCCGCGTCGTTCTGCCCGCTGGCGTTGCCAGCCGTGACCGTCGCCTCCGGGTCCGAGCCGATGGTGAGGGGCCGCAGCGAGGCGAGCTTCTCCGCCGTGGTGTCCGGGCGCGGGTGCTCGTCCGCAGAGACCAGCGCCTCGCCCTTACGGCCGCGTACGGGCACGGGCACGATCTCGTCGTCGAACAGCCCGGTCCCGATGGCCCGCCCGGCCCGCTGCTGGGAGCGGAGCGCCAAGGCGTCCTGGTCCTCCCGGCTGATCCCGTACTCACGGCGGAGGTTCTCCGCGGTCTCGATCATGCCGCCGGGCACCGGGTGGTTGACGCCGCCGGCGGTCACTCTGCCGCGTGCGAGCGAGTCGTGCAGCTGAAGGCCGGGGCCCTTGATGCCCCAGCGGCCGTCGTGGGTGTAGTACGGCGCCGCGCTCATCACCTCGACGCCGCCGGCGATCACCACGTCGCTGAAGCCGGCCCGGATCTGCATGGCCGCGTCCAGCACGGCCTGAAGGCCCGAGCCGCAGCGGCGGTCGACCTGGACCCCGGTCACGGACACCGGCAGCCCGGCGTCCAGGGCGGCCACCCGGCCGATCGCCGGGGCGTCGGACGTCGGGTAGGCGTGACCGAGGATCACCTCGTCGACCTGGCCGGGGGCGATGCCGGTGCGGCGGACCACCTCCGCGATCACGTGCGCCGCGAGAGCGGCGGGACGCAGGCTCGCGAGGGCGCCGCCGAATCTGCCGATCGGGGTGCGGAGCGGTTCGCAGATGACGACATCGGGCTGACCGGACATGCGGTGGCCTTCCTGGGTACGGGCGGGTGATGCTCTGCCGACCCTTCCACCGGCCGCCGCGTCCGGTCCAATATCCGATCGGGGGCCGATTGAGACGGCGGGAGAATCAATCGCGCAGGGCGGTGGGATCAGTGGCGCAGGACGGTGGGGGATCAGTCGCGCGGCATGCCGGCCGGTCCGGCGGGTGTCGGCAGCGCCTCGGCGGCCACCGCCAGCACACTGCGCAGGGCCGCCGACGGATTGTCGGTGCGCCAGGCGAGCGCGGCCTGGAGACGGGTCGGCGGGCCGTCCAGCGGACGGTGCACCAAGCCCGTCTGCTGGATGTGCAGACAGGAGGAGAGGGTGAGCGTCACGCCCACGCCCGCCGCCACCAGCGCGAGGATCGTGTACGAGTCGGGGGCCTCCTGCACCACCCGTGGATGGAAACCGGCGTCCTCGCACGCGCGGAAGGTGGCATCGCGCAGCGTGGAGCCGGCGTTGGCGGGGAAGCTCACGAACGGCTCCGCGGCCAGGTCGGCCACCGCGATCCGCTCACGGCTCGCGAGGGGATGGTCCTGCGGCAGCGCGCACAGCAGCTCCTCCTCGCCGATCACCCGCGTCTCGACACCGGGCCGGCCGGCGGGCAGGCGCACGAAGCCCAGGTCGAGCGAACCGTCCGCGACCTTGGCCAGGGCGACGTCGGCGTAGGTCTGGCCCTGCATGACCAGCTCCAGGCCGGGATGGGCGGCCCGGACCGCCCGGGTGAGCAGGGGCAGGGTGTGGTGCGAGGAGGCGCCGGCGAAGCCGACGGTGACCCGCCCGTACTCTCCTTGGCCCGCCGCCTTCGCCACGCGTACGGCGATGTCCAGATCGTCCAGGACCGTGCGTACCGGCTTGAGGAAGGACTGCCCCGCGCTGGTGAGCCGTACCGAGCGGGTGTTGCGCTCGAACAACTGGACGCCGAGCTCGCGCTCCAGCTGGCGGATCTGCTGGCTCAGCGGCGGCTGAGCCATCTGGAGCCGTCTGGCGGCGCGGCCGAAGTGCAGTTCCTCGGCGACCGCGAGAAAGGAGGTCAGATAGCGCAGTTCCACGGCCGTCCCGTTCCGTTCCATCCGGATTCCACTGGACGCCCGGTGGCTATTTCTCCTGGCGTCTCAATGCGACCTTAATTTGGTATTGGACAGTAATCAATGGGGCTGGCAGCGTGTGGGCCGTGGACAAGACCATGACGATGAAGGACGCGATCGCCTCGTTCGTGCACGACGGCGACACGGTGTCCCTCGAAGGCTTCACCCATCTCATCCCGACGGCCGCCGGCCACGAGATCATCCGCCAGGGCCGCAGGAACCTCACGGTGGTGCGGATGACGGCGGACATCGTGGTGGACCAGCTGCTCGCGGGCGGCTGCGTCACCAAGCTGGTCTCCTCCTTCGTCGGCAACTCCTCTGCCGGCTCGCTCGGAGAGCTGCGGCGGCGCATCGAGACCGCCGATCCCGAGCCGCTGGAGTTCGAGGAGTACAGCCATTACGGGATGATCTGCCGCTATCTCGCCGGCGCCCAGCGCCTTCCCTTCCACCCGCTGCGCTCCTACGCCGGAAGCGACCTCCCCTCGGTCAACCCGGGGATCCGCAAGGTCACTTCGCCCTATCCCGGCCCGGACGGTGCCACGGAGGAGATCTACGTGGTCCCGCCGGTCAACCCGGACGTGACCATCGTCCACGCGCAGCGCGCGGACCGCTCCGGCAACACCCAGGTCTGGGGCCTCACCGGCGTCCAGGCAGAGGCGGTCTACGCCGCGAAGAAGGCCGTCGTGGTGGTGGAGGAGATCGTCGAGGACGAGGTGGTGCGCTCCGACCCCAACCGGACCGTCATCCCCTCGCACGCGGTCCATGCCGTCGTCGCCTGCCCGCGCGGCGCCCACCCGTCCTTCGCCCAGGGCTACTACGACCGGGACAACGCCTTCTACCGGTCCTGGTCGCACATCAGCAAGGACCCCGCCCGGCTGCGGGACTGGATGGCCGAATGGGTGTACGGCACCCGCGACCACGCCGAGTACGTCGCCAAGCAGGGCGAGGAGTTCTGGGCCGGACTGGCCGTGGGCGAGGCGATGAGCCTGCCCGTGAACTACGGACGACGGCTGTGACCGCGCCACCGACCGACGGACCGAACGACGGAGAGAAGAAGATGACAGCCGCCGGCACCGCGACCTCCTCGGAGCTCCTCTCCGTGGTCGCCTCCCGTGAACTCGCCGGGCGACGGACCGTGTTCGCCGGGATCGGCCTGCCCACCCTGGCCGCCTCGCTCGCCCACCTCACCGTCGCGCCACGCCTCGAGATCGTCTACGAGTCTGGGGTCTGCGGCGCGCACCCCTCGCAGCTGCCGGAGACGATCGCCGACGCTGTCCTCATCACCGGCGCCGAGGCCGTCCTGTCCATGGCCACCCTCTTCGGCTCGGTGCTCCAGGGCGGACACATCGACGTCGGCTTCCTCGGCGCCGCCCAGATCGACCGCCACGGCAACCTCAACTCCTCCGTCATCGGCGACTGGGACAGGCCGAAGGTCCGCCTCCCCGGCTCCGGGGGAGCCATGGAGGTCATGGCCAACTCGGGCGAGGTGTTCGTGGTGATGCGCCGTCACGATCCCCGCTCGTTCATGGCCGAACTCGACTTCTGCACCTCGCCCGGCCCCGACAGAGCGCTCGCCGACGGCATCACGCCGCGCGGCGCGGGAGTCACCCGCGTCATCACCGACCTGGGCATCCTCGCCCGCGCGGGCGCGGGGGAGGAGCTGCGGCTGGTCGCCGTGCATCCGGGCGTCACCGTCGACCAGGTCCGGGCCGCCACCGGCTGGGACCTCCAGGTCGCCGACGAGGTCGCCACCGTCGAACCGCCTACCGCGGACGAACTGCGGCTGCTCCGGGAGGACGTCGACCCCGGCCGCGTCTATCTGCGCTGAGACACGGCCGCGCGGCCAGCGGGCCGCGTGGACGTCGAGACGCGCGGCCGTTTCGACCTGAGGGCGCGCAGACGTCGAGACGCGCGGCCGTGCGCACGCGCACACGCACGCGCACCACGCACACGCGCACGCACGCGCCGCCTGCACGCGCCGGACACGAGGAACAAGGGACGAGGAAACCGTATGCGCATCAGGGTCGTCGGGGCCGGGGTCATGGGCCGGGGGATCGCCCAGTGGGCCGTCACCGCCGGACACACCGTCGAACTGGCCGACGCCCGGCCGGAGACCGTGGACGAGGCCGTCGGCTTCGTCACCGGGATGCTCGGCCGCGCCGTCGAGAAGGGGCGCACCTCCGCCGAGGACGCCGCCGCCGCGGTGGACCGGCTGGTTCCGCTGCGGTCCCCGCTGGCTCCCGGCGACGGCGTCGGCCTCGTCGTCGAGGCGGTGCTGGAGGACCTGGCGGTCAAGACCGAGCTCTTCACGGGCCTGGAGAAGGTCCTGCCGGCGTCGGCGGTCTTCGCGACCAATACCTCCTCGCTGTCCGTCACCCGGATCGCGGCCGGACTGGCCGACCCGACGCGGCTGGCCGGGCTGCACTTCTTCAACCCCGTACCACTGATGAGGATCGCCGAGGTGATCCCCGGCGCCGCCACCCGCCCCGCCGTGGTGCCGTTCCTCGTCGATCTCGTGGAGAAGAGCGGACACCGCGCGGTCGTCGTCGCCGACACCCCGGGCTTCCTCGTCAACCACGCGGGGCGCGGCCTGATCACCGAGGCGCTGGCCCTGCTGGAGGAGGACGTCGCCGACGCGTCCGGTATCGACCGGATCGCCCGTGACGTACTCGGGCTGCGCATGGGCCCCTTCGAGCTCACCGACCTCACCGGGCTCGACGTCACCGCCTCCGTCATCGACACGGTCTGGCAGGGATTCCGCCACTCGGAGCGCCTCCGCCCGTCGTACCTCACACCGAACCGGGTGGCCGCCGGGCTGCACGGCCGCAAGACCGGCCGCGGCTTCTACGACTACGGCCCCGACGCGCCCGGCACCCCCGCGGAGCCGCCGGTCACCGGCGACGCCGCCCGGCCGGTCCATGTGCCCGGCGACGCGCCGGACGCGCAAGAAGTACGCCGCGTCCTGCGTGCCGCCGGGGCGGTTCTCGACGAGGGGGTACGGCCCGGCGACCGCGCCGTGGTGCTCGTGCCCGTGTGGGGAACCACGGTCGCGGCGGCCGTCGCGGAGCTCGGCCTGCCCGGGGGGCGCACGCTCGGTGTCGACCCGCTCTCCCTGGAGACGCGCCGGCGGGTGCTCGCCATGACACCCGCCTGTGACCCGGAGGCGGTACGCGACGCACGCGCCGTGCTGGCCCGGTCCGACGACGTCGTGCCCGTACCCGTGTCCGTCGTGCGCGACACCGCCGGATCGGTCGCCCAACGGCTGCTCGCGTCCATCGTCTCGGTCGCGGCGTCGATCGCCGAGCGTGCGATCGCCGCGCCCGCCGACATCGATCTCGCCGTCACCGCCGGCCTCGGCTACCCGCACGGCCCGCTCGCCTGGGGCGAGAGGACCGGCGCGGCCCGGATGCTGGCGCTGCACCGCGCCCTGTACGGGACGACGGGCGATCCGCGCTACCGCCCGACGCGGTGGGTCACCGAACGGGCCCAGCTCGGCCTGCCCCTGACGCATGCGGGGGCGACGCCGCCGCATGCCGCGGTGTGACGCCTACGCGCTAGGACCGGGCCCGGTAACGCGCTTCGCCCGGTGTCCCCCACCGGGCGACCCGGGGCGCGGCAGACCTGCTCGGGGAACTCGACGGCAGGGCCGTCTGGAGGCGGCCGGGCCAACGGCTGCTCGAGCGCTGACCCGTTCCGCCCCCAAAAAGCCATGGCGGCCCGTCGGTGGCCTAAGCTTCCATGCCCATGGAGACAGGGGGGCCCGGCCGTGGCCGCAGGCCGGTGCGCGAACGACCGGTCATACGTCGTGCCGTCGTCGCCCTGCTGGCCGGGACAGCGGTGCCGGCCGTTCTGGGCGCGGTGCTGATCATCCTGCCGGGCGTCGTCGTCGACCATGATCTCGCCGGGGCGAGCGTGGCCGCGCAGGACCGGCTCAAAGCGGTCAACGACGTCCGTACGACGTTGCTGCAGGCCGTCGGCGGAATGGTCCTGCTGTTCGGCGCGTACGCCACGTGGCGGCAACTACGCGTCAGCCAGGACGGCTTGCGCGCGACCCAGGAGGGTTATCTCACCGACCGGTTCAGCACGGCCGTCGACCAGCTCGGCAGCGACAAGCTGGAGACACGCATCGGCGGACTCCACGCGCTGTGGCGGATCGCGGAGTACTCCGCCCGCGACCGCGAGGCCGTCATCTCCATCCAGGCCGCGTACCTGCGGACACATCTGCCCTGGCCGCCCACCGGGCCGCAGGCTCCGGCAGCGGACGTGCCCGTCAACGACGTCGTTCCGCTGGAGGTCCGCGCCGCCGACGCCCAGGTGGCGCTCACCGGGCTCGGAGTGCTGCTTCTGCACCCCCGGGAACAGTCCTGGGTCAACCTCGGCGTCACGGACCTGCGCCGGGCCGACTGCGACGGGCTGTGGCTGCACGAGGTCAACCTCGACCGGTCCTGCATGGAGGCGGCGGGCCTGTACCACGCCAACCTGACGCAGGCGTCTCTCGTCTCGGTCAACCTGCGGCACGCCGACCTCAAGACGGCGATCCTGCGCCGGGCCCGCTGCGTCCTTGCCGACCTGCGGGGCGCACGGCTGGTCGAGAGCGACCTGCGGGACGCGGACTTCACCGAGGCCGACCTGCGCGAGGCGAACCTGCGCAAGGCCGACGCGGGCGGCGCCGTCTTCCGCAGCGCAGACCTGCGCCTGGCCGACCTGCGCGGCACCGACCTGAGCACGGCCGACCTTCTTCAGGCACGTCTGACCGGCGCGGTGGCCAGTGAGCGCACCCGTTGGCCCGCCGGATTCGACCATGCTGCCGCCGGCGTCGTCGTCACCGAGGATCCCGGCCCGGAACCGCCGCCGCTGCTCCAGCCCTCCGGCATCACGACGCAGCACCCGCCCCTGCGGTCCATGCCCTGACCGAGGTGCCCGGGTGACCGCTGCGCGGGGGCGGGCGCTCCGTCACACAGGCGGGCGCGGCGCGTACGCCACCGGGTCGGCCAGGACGTCCTGGACGACGAGGGCCGCCGCCCCCCGGGCGGCGTCCGCGGCGGGGGAGGACGCCCGCAGGCGGGCGCTCGTCGGGGACCACAGGCCGGAGACCACGCGGGCCTCCAGCTCCGCGCCCGTCGGCGGGCCCAGCCACGGCATCAGGGGCCGGTAGACGCCGCCGAGCACGACCGCGTCCGGGTCGAAGAGATTCACCGCGCCGGACAGCGCGCGCCCCAGCGCCCTGCCCGCCCCGGACAACGCGGCGAGCGCCGCGTCGTCGCCCGTGCGGGCACGGTGCTCCAGCTCCGCCATGCCCGCCGCGCCGGCGCGTTCGTCGAGGCCGGCGGCGCGCAGCAGCGCGGCCTGGCCGGCGTACTGCTCCAGGCAGCCGCGGGATCCGCACCGGCACAGCGGGCCGTCGTCCGAGACGGCGACATGGCCGATCTCGCCTGCGAACCCGTTCGCTCCGCGCAGCAGTTCACCGTCCAGCACCAGCGCGCCGCCGACCCCGATCTCGCCCGTCAGGTACAGGAAGCTGCGCACGTCGCCGAGGCCGCCGAACCACAGCTCGGCGAGAGCGGCGAGGTTCGCCTCGTTCTCTGAGCGGACCGGCAGGGCGGGCAGCCCCGGCCGCAGCGCGGCGAGGGCCTCGGCGAACGGGGTCTGTGCCGGTACGGAGGTCCAGCCGAGGTTGGGCGCCTGGAGCACCGAGCCACCGGAGATCAGGCCCGGCAGGGCCAGCTCCGCGCCGACCGGACGCAGTTCCTGCTCGGTCGCCGACTCCAGCGCGCGGGCCGCGATCCGGGCGGCGCGGCCGAACACCTCCGCCGGCGCGGCGCCCCGGTTGTCCAGATGCTCCACGAGCCGCACCCGGTCCGTGCCGGCGAGGTCGACGACGCACACCGCCACGTAGTCGACGTTGATCTCGACGCCGATGCCCGCGAGGCCGGTGCGCGCGACCTTGAGCACCGTGCCCGGCCGGCCCGCCTGGCCGCTGAACGTCTTGCCCGACTCGGACAGGAAGCCGCTCTCGATCAGCTGCTCGACCAGCGAGGAGACGGCGGCTCGGGTCAGCCCCACGCGTGCCGCGACACCGGCGCGGGTGGCCTCGACCTGGTCGCGGACCGTGCGCAGGACCAGGCTGAGGTTGTGCCGGCGCACGGTCTCGCGGTCGGCCTTCGGCTCCATCGGAGTCCGGCCGCCCGTCCCGGCGCGGGCTCTGCCTGAGTGATTGCCGTTCATATTGCCGCTGAGCCTAGGCGATGCCTGTGACGTGCCACTCGCCGATCCCCGCCGCGTCAGGCGTCGGCCGGGTCCGCCTCCCGCTCGCCGCGCGGTTCCTTCGCGATGCGCAGCTCGTCGTCGCTCAGCGGCGGCCCGGTCAGCGGCTTCAGCGCCGGGCCGCGGAGCACCGCCAGCGCGATCTCCGGCTTCAGCAGTGAACTGGTCGGCGCGGACAGCGTCATCACGTCGAACAGGGCCTTGGCGACGAGTGGCCGTCCCGTCGCGGTGAGCATCAGCCGGTCGACGTAAGTCCGGAGCACCTTCGCCGCGGCGCCCGGGTCCTTGCCGATCGCCCCGGGGTAGAGGATGTCCTGTCCGGTGGCCAGGTCCCACGCCGTGCCGACCGGCCCGGCGAGCGAGCGCTGCACGCGGCGGGCGAGCCCGGGGGAGACCGTGCCGTGCAGGGCCAGCGCCCGCCGCAGCGCGAGGACGCCCTGGGCGGCGACCGACATGCCGTGCCCGTAGACGGGGTTGTAGGTGGCGACCGAGTCGCCGACGGCGACGAAGCCCTCCGGCCAGTCGCGCAGCTTCTCGTAGTAGCGCCGGCGGTTGACGGTGCTCCGGGAGACGACGACGTCCGTCAGCGGTTCGGCGTGGGCGATGAGATCGGCGACGACGGGGTGGCGGACGGAGCGTGCGAAGTCCTCGAACTCGTCGGCGGCGTTCGTCGGCTGCCCACCGCGCGTGCCGGACAGCGTCACCAGCCACCTGCCGCCCTCGACGGGCACGATCGTGGCCGTGCAGCCCGGTCTGGGCTCACGGGCGTCGGCCTGCACGTTGACGACCGGGTACTCCTCCGAGCCCGCGGGGGCGCGGAAGATCCGGCTGGCGTAGGCGAGCCCGGAGTCGACCTTCTCCTCCCGGACGTCGCCGACGCCCAGCGCCTTCAGCCACTCGGGGGCCCGTGACCCCCGGCCGCTCGCGTCGACGACCAGGTCGGCGTGGAGCACCCGTTCGCCTGCGTCTTCGCCGCGCACCCGTACGCCGGTGACCCGGCCGGCGCCGCCCTCGAGGCCCAGCAGTTCGGTCCGCCGCAGGACGGTGATCCGGGGGCTCGTGAGCACCTGGTCCCGTACGACCCAGTCGAGCAGGTCGCGGCTGCAGGCGATGAGGAACTGCATCTCCGGGAAGCGGCGGAACCAGCCCTGTGCCGACATCGACACCAGCCCGGTCGGCAGCGGGATCCGGCGGGCGCCCGCGGCGAGCCAGCGGTCGGTGATGCCGGGCAGCAGCGACTCCATCGCCCGCGCCCCGCCCGACCACAGCAGGTGCGCATGGTGCGCCTGGGGGAGGCTCCTGCGTGACAGCGGCCCCTCCGGCAGGACGTCGCGCTCGACGACGGTGACCTCGTCTGCATAGTCGCGAAGGACGCCGGCCGTCAGCATGCCGGCCAGGCCGCCGCCGATCACCACGGCTCTGCGGGGTTTGTTCCTGGTGGTTCTCACGGGATCGCTGCTCATAGGGTGCCGCTCTCTGACCTGGCCGTACGCAGACGCGCTGCTGCGACGACGGGTGAATGACGCAGGGCGAGGGACATGCGCACCAGATCACGCGGTCCCGCGGCTGCGACGGAGGTGTAGGCCTCTGCCGACCTGACTATCCGCCCCTCGGGGTCGGCGGCGCGGGACCGCAGGGCCGCGGCGACCATCGCCGCGTCCGCGATCGCGTCCGCCTGCCGGGGGTCCGCCCCTTCGGCGACGGCCTGGTCGTAGGCGTTCGTCCGCAGGGCGCGGTCGAAGTACGGGTCGAGCTGGAGCATGCCGTCGTGGATGTCGGACTCCCGCTGCGTCACCCGCAGCTCGACCGGTGAGAGCCACGAGATCCGCACCGAGGGGCTGTGGTCCGGGGCGGCGGAACGCAGCTCGCGCCACAGCGTCCCGAGCCGCCGGTAGGCGGCCCAGGCGTGCCAGCTGTCGGACAGCCGCTGGCCGGCGAGCGGCAGTACGAAGCCGACGGCGCTCAGCAGCGCGCCGACCGAGGCGAGTGGCGGCGCGGCGAGCGTGGACAGGTAGTCCCAGTCGTGGCCGGCCCAGCGGGCGCCCACGGCGGACGACTTGGTGACTCCGTAGGCGAGGTTGAACAGCGATCCGACGACGATGGTCACGAGCCCGCCGCGGAGCCAGCCGCGGACCTTCAGCGACCAGCGCCAGCAGAGCACGGTCATGCCCACGGCAGCGACGCTGTGGGCGGCCAGGTAGAGCGCGATCATCTCGCGTATGTACGGCGTCCTGGCGTAGTACGTGTCGAGGTCCCGCAGCCGTTCCACCGGGGCGTCGCCCAGTGCGAAGAGCACGATGAGCGCCACGACGACGACGCTGTACGCGCCCATCCAGCGCAGGGAGATCCGGCGGGTCTCCTCGGGCGGCCCGCCGCGCCAGTTGACGAGGAGGACCAGGCAGGAGGCGCTGAACGCGGACAGGATGCAGTAGACCAGCGGGGCCGAGATGTTGGGGACGCCGGTGATGCGGTTGACCTCGGCGATGGTGGGCGGCGCGGCGAAGAAGAACGTGGACGCGCCGAGGACGAGCAGGGCGCAGACGGACCGGAGGAGCGGGTCGCGCCAGTCGCGCCGCATTCCCGGAATCTTGAACGCGAGTGCGATTCCGAGGGCGGCTGCGGGAATGTAGTAGTCCGGTCCGTTCACGCCTCAGCCCTGTGGCCCGCGGTATCCCAGCGACGCCTCGATGCGGCCGGCCAGCCCGTCGCGGCGGACCGGACCTCTTCCGTTCGAACCGGCCAGCCAGGCACGGCACTTGCTGCCGAGCAGCAGGCCGAAGCTCTCGGCCTCGTTCTCCTCGGCCTGGTCGAAGCGGGTACGGGCGGCGACCTTGAGGACGGTCGCCTGGAGGTCGGCCTCGTCGGACAGCAGCCGTGCGGCGACGGCGGCGCCCTCGACGTGGTGGCTGCAGTGTCCGGCCTTCATGTGCCACAGCTCATGGCCGAGAATTACCAGTTGATGGTCGGGAGCGGTGCGCTCCTCGATCACCACGAGGTCCTGCTCGGCCATGTCGAGCCACAGCCCGCTGGCGGTGCCCGGAGGGAAGGACGCCATGCGGTAACGCACGGGCCTGCCACGGCGTTTGCTCATGCCCCGGCACAGGGCGGAGTAGAGGTCCGCGGGTTCCGCCGGTGCGGGCAGATCGATTCCGCCGACCAGCTCGCCGCACAGCCGGCGCATCTCTTTGCCTATGCTCACCGCTCTCCCCTCCCCGTCAGAACCTGTTGAGACACGTACAAATCCAAGCCTGTCCGGAAATCAGGGCTCCGTGGGGGTGTCAGGCGCCGGTTTCACGCTCTCCAGAAGCATGTCGAGCCATTCGGTCACCTTGTCCCGGTGCTTGTCGGTGGGGAGTTGCGCAGCGCGCCAGGCGATGCCGCGTACACCGTGGTCCTGGAGCAGCCGCTCCAGCGGGTCGCCGTCGCCCGCGTAGTCCTGGAGCAGGCTCTGCTCCGTGCGCTGGAGGGCGCTGTCGAGCGCGTCGGCGTCGTCGGCGGTCAGGAACCCGGCGTGCACCTTGAAGAAGCGCTGGATCGCGTCACAGTGTTCCATCGTCGGCCGGCGGTCGCCGTTGATGAGCGCGCCCGCCTGCTGGCGCGACATCCCCGCGCCGTCGGCGATCTCCTGCTGGGTGTACCGGCGGCCGTTGGCCTTGAGCCGGGTGCGTCGCAGCAGGTCGAAGCGTTGCAGGAAACGTGCCTGGAGGTCCGGTTCGCCGGCCGGCCGTCCGTCGAGGAGGGCCCGTACGACGTCGGCGGGAACCCCCGACGCCTCGGACAGCTTCTGGACGTCGAAGACCTCGCTGTGGCTCATTCCGAGCTTGTCCGCAAGTTCGGCGACCCGGGCAACCGATGCCGCCAGAGGGCCTGTGGCCGTCGGACCCGGAACCGAGAAGCCGTCTGTCACCAGTAGGTCTCCTAGATCACGCGAGATAGCCCCGCATCCTATGGGGCTGCCGGAAGTTAACCCCATTCAGGTCACGGCAGCCAAGGTCTTGCCACAGCTGTGGCGCGAATTGAGCGCTCAGCGGCGTGGAATGCCACGATAGTTGACATCCCCTTGTTCGCGGTAGCAGGATCGCCAAGCGGTGTGAAGATCCAAAGGGTGCTGACGCAGCGGGACTTGCGGCGGCTCCGAGAAGGGTGGCGTTCTCGATGACACATGAGGCGGGCGTCGAACGCCGGGGTGTCCACGGACGCCTCAGCCCCGTCGGCGCCGCGCGGGCCACGGCCCGTACGAAGCGACTCGGGGACGCCCTCAAGCGACGCCGTGAGGAACTGGGCCTGAGCCTCGAGGAGGTCGCGGCCCGCCTCGGCATCACCGCCTACACCTACGCCACTTGGGAACGCACCCCGGGCCGGCAGTGGCCCGAGGACACCCTCTGCGCCCTCATCGACGCCCTGGAGCTCAACGACCAGCAGGGCGGGCGGCTGATGCGCCTCGCCGTCGACCGGGACGCGCCGGTGCCGTACGACTCCTTCGGCGGCGACACGCCCGTCAGGCCGTCGGGTCCGGTGCCGCCCTCGCGGCCGGTGCGCCGCCCGGCTCCGTCCGGGCCCGCGGCGCCCGTCCCGCCGCCGGTGCCCGTACGTCCGCCCGAGCCGCAGCCACCGTCGCGGCCGGAGGGGCCCTCGGACCCCGAGACGCTGGCCTATCTGCGGGACTACGCCACGATGATGGACGCGGTGCCGCTGCCTTCCGTGCTCTTCGACCGGCGCTGGGACGTCGCCCACACCAACCCCGCGTTCGATGCCCTCTTCCGTGGCATCGGACCCCACCCGACGGCCATGCCGGACCGTAACTTCCTGCGGTTCGTGCTCTTCCATCCCGACGCGCGTACGGTGCTCGGCGAGCACGAGACGAGCTGGTGCCTGCCGTTGATGGCGCAGCTGGCCGCGGCCCTCGACAAGCACGGCGACGACGATGTGCTTCAAGCCATTCGTGACGACATCACCGACGACCCGATCATGGACGCCGCCTACCGGTGCGGGCTGCCGCACTGGATGAGCGCCGTGGGTGCGCTCGCGATCCACCACGACGGAGCCGTGCGGCCGGTGCACCATCCGGACCCGCGCTGGGGACGCACCCAGTGCAGGATCATCGACGAGACGCCGACGACCCTGCGGGACAAGGAGTACACCCGGCTGACGCTGGTCCTGAGGGAGAACCGGTCGAGCGCGGTGCCCGGCGTGCGCCGGGGCAAGACCCATCTGCGGGCCGTCTCCGGCGGCTGATCCGGCCCCCGGGGGCAGGTCTTCGGATCCCGCTCCGTCAGTTCGGGGTGAGTGCGGACAGGACGCGTGCACAGCGGGCCGTCATGTCCGCAGGTGACTGTTCGGGGTGGTCGACCCACCAGCGCATGACGGCTGTGACGGCGTACTGCCATATGTGGTTGAGGAACGCGTGGTCGAGCGGGTCGCGGTGCCCCGCGCGGCTGAGGAGGTCCGCGCTGCCCGCGGCGCCGATATCGGCGAGCCGGGCCCGGTAGCGCATCGCGGCCTCGTGCATCTCGCCGTCGGGCGGCAGCGTCGGGTCGTAGAGGACGGACCATGCGTGGCGGCACGTGCCGACGGCGTCGAAGATCGCGGCGAGCGTGTCCAAGGCGTGATCGGGCGAGCCGCTGCGGGCTCGAGCGGCGTCGACGGCTTCGACCAGCATGTCACCGACATGGCTGAGGCAGGCCAGATACAGGCCGTCCTTGGAGCCGAAGTAGCCGTAGATCAGCGGCTTGGAAATGCCTGCCCGCCGGGCTATGTCGATGACGGAGGCGCGGGCGTGGCCTCTTTCGCCCAACTCTTCGATCGCGACGCCGATGATCTGCTGTTCCCGTTCGGCGCGGGCGACGCCCTTGGTTCCGGCCTTGTTCACACGCCCACTCTAGCGCTACGTATGACCGACAGGTAATTTACCTGGAGGTCAATTACGGAGGGTGGGCGATGACACGGTCGTGGTGGGGCTGGGGCACGGTCGAGGAGGCCGTGACCGGCGCGGAGTTGGGAGCCTTGCTGGGCAGGGTCCGGATGCTGGCGCCGGGCGACATGACCGGCCATCAACCTCCGGACGTCGCCGCGCTCGGGCTGCACGCTCCCCGGGTGTCCGCCCCCGCCACCCTCGCGGATCTCTGTTCCGCCGACCCGGCCGACCGGGCCGGGCACGCACATGGCAAGGCGTTCCGGGACGTGGTGCGCAATCTGCGGGGGGACCTGCGCCACGTGCCCGATCTGGTGGCGCGGCCCCGAGGAGAACGAGATCTGGTCGACCTGCTCGACTGGTGCGCCCGCGACGGGATCGCCGCGATCGCCTACGGTGGCGGCAGTTCGGTCGTCGGCGGAATCGAGCCCCGGTTCGACGACGGCCGTGCCGCGGTCACCATCGACCTCGGGCGTCTGGACCGCGTGCTCGACATCGATCCCGTGAGCCGGGCGGCGCGCATCCAGGCGGGCGTGTTCGGCCCGCGTCTGGAGGACCAACTCCGCCCCTCCGGCCTGACGTTGAGGCACTTCCCGCAGTCGTTCGAGTTCTCCACCCTGGGCGGCTGGCTGGCCACCCGGGCAGGCGGCCACTACGCGACGCTGCGCACGCATGTCGACGACCTGGTCGAGTCGATGCGTGTGGTCACTCCTAGGGGGATCAATGAATCGCGGCGGCTGCCGGGTTCCGGGGCGGGTCCGTCGCCCGACCGGCTCTTCCTCGGCAGCGAAGGCACGCTGGGCGTCATCACCGAGGCGTGGATGCGCCTGGAGGAACGGCCCCGTTGGCGCGCAAGGGCCTCTGTGCACTTCGCCGACCGCACGGCGGCGGTGGCGGCAACCCGGGCGATCGCGCAGAGCGGGCTGCACCCGGCGAACTGCCGGCTGCTCGATTCCGCCGAAGCGCTGATCAACGCAGGTGTCGCCGTCGGGGGCGGCGTGCTGATCCTGGGGTTCGAGTCGGCGGACCATCCGGTGCGCACGTCACTGGACCGGGCCGAGGAGCTGTGCCGGGACCACGGCGGCGAGATCGCCGATGCCGCCACGGAGAGCACGGGCGACACGTGGCGTTCCTCCTTCCTGCGGATGCCCTATCAGCGCGACGCGCTCGCCCGGCACTCGGTGATCGCCGAGACCTTCGAGACGGCGTGCACCTGGGACCGGTACGAAGACCTGCACCATGCCGTCACGCAGGCGGCCCGGGACGCCATCCGCAGGGTCACCGGTCAAGACGGTGTGGTGACCTGCAGGTTCACCCACGTCTACCCGGACGGCCCGGCACCGTATTTCGGAATCTACGCGCCTGGCCGCTGGGGGAGCATGGTCGCCCAGTGGGACGAGATCAAGGCAGCTGTTTCCGAGGCGATCGCCGACAACGGCGGCACGATCACTCATCATCATGCGGTCGGCCGTGATCACCGCCCCTGGTACGACGTCCAGCGCCCGGACCCGTTCGCCGCCGCGCTGGCCGCTGCCAAGGCGGCACTCGACCCCGCCGGAATCCTCAATCCCGGAGTGCTCGTCCCCGTGCTGTGAGAGGACCCGGCGCAGATCCGCCTCACGCCTCGGACACCGGGCGTCCTGTGTCCGACGGCTCGGCCCCGCGACCGGGTGCCGGGACCGGACCGGCCGCTCAGCGCATCGAGGCGATCGCCCACTCCGCGACGAGCGCCACCGCCACGCCGACGCCCAGGACCAGGGTGGCCCACCGGGTGCGTCCAGCGCGGCTGAGGACCAGCGCGCTGCCGGAGAGGATCAGGGCGATGCCGTAGAAACCCACGGTGATCACCGAGTGGGTGCTGCCCAGCCGCAGCGCCAGCGTGGCACCCACCGCGATCATGATGACGGCCGACAGGGCTATCCGGACACGGCGGGCCTGGCGCGGTGTGAGGCCCTGCCGTTCGGGGCCCGTATTCGCTTCTGACATGCGAGGAAGCCTATCCCGGCGGATCGCCCGGCGGCCGGGCGGACCTCCGCGGGGGCTCCGCTCAGCCCCGTGCCGAGCCGGTCAGGCCCGCCGGCCAACGCGGTGCGGTGCCGGTGAGTTGACAGGCCATCAGGTACAGCGGGATGGGCGGCGTATAGGGGCTCGGGCCGTCCGGCCGGCGGATCAGGCGGGCGCCGCTGGCGGGCACCCGAGCCCCGCGGGCGTAGTGGGACGGCAGCGGCCAGGTCAGGTCGAGGTCGGAGCCCGCGGGGACGATCCACCACCACCAGGCGCCGTCGGCGAACACGCAGCCGGTGCTCCGCATCCGGACGAGCAGGCGGATTCCGAAGTGTGCGGGGACGCCGACCGCGTCGCACCCCAGCGTGGTGGGGAGCGCGGAGGGGACCTCGAGGCTGCTCAGGCGGTCGGCGTCGTCGTGGCGCACGCCCCGCGAAAGGAGCGGCGCCAGGTTCCTCAGCACGGCCACTCCGACGCCGACGCCCCTTCCCTGGACGCCGGTACGAAGGGCAGTTCGGCCCAGACGGCGCGGCCCACTCCCGGCGCGGCGTCGTACGTGCCCCAGGCGCGGCTCACCGCTTCCACGAGCAGCAGCCCCCGCCCGCGCTCGCCCTCCGCGCCGTGGCAGACGCGCGGGCCGGTGGTGGCGGCGCCCTGGTCCTGCACCGTGACGCGCAACCGGTCGGCGCCGACGAGGAGTTCGCAGCCGACCAGATGGCCGCCGGTGTGCACGATGGCGTTGGTGAACAGCTCGGAGAGGACGAGCAGTGCGGTGTCGTGGGCGTCTTGCTCGACGCCCCAGCTCTCCAGCCGTGCGGAGACCATCTTTCTTGCTCGGGAGACCTGTTCGGCGCGCGCCGGCAACTCGAAGGCATACCGGGTGAGATCGGTCCCCGCAAGGGAGTCCAGGAGCTCGGTGGCGAGCGCGTCACGGTTCACACGACCACTCTCCCGCTGCAACCGTCACATTGGCAACCCCCACTATGAAAAATTCAGAGTGGGCATATTCATCGACTGGGTGCCGTGGCACACTGCTCGCAAAACAAGCACGTGGGGAGGTCTCGAAGTGAGTGAACCGCGGTCCGCCCCCACCGTGGGGCAGGTCGTTCTCGGCAAACGCCTCCAGGATCTGCGGGAGCGCGCAGGCCTCAAGCGCGAGGAAGCGGCCAAGGTCCTCCGCGTCGCCCCCGGCACCATCCGCAGGATGGAGACCGCCGAGGTCGCGCTGAAGATCCCTTACGTCCAACTGCTCCTCGGCGCCTACGGGATAGGCGACGAGGAGGCCCGCGGTTTCGTCGAGCTGGCCGAAGAGGCCAACAAGCCCGGCTGGTGGCAGCGTTTCCATGACGTCCTGCCCAACTGGTTCAGCATGTACGTCAGCCTGGAGGGTGCCGCAAGCCTCATCCGTGCGTATGAACCGCACTTCGTGCCCGGCCTGCTCCAGACCGAGGACTACGCCAGGGCCATCATGCTCGGCGGAGCCATCGGCCAGACGGAGCCGGACGACGTCGAACGCCATGTGGCGCTGCGCATGGAGCGCCAGTCCCTGCTGACCCGGCCGGACGCCCCCAAGCTCTGGGTGATCATGGACGAGACGGTGCTGCGCAGACCCGTCGGCGGGCCGGGGGTGATGAAGGCCCAGATCGAGAAGCTGCTCGAGGGCGCACGGCTGCCGAACGTCACCTTGCAGATCGCCGACTTCGCGGCCGGCCACCACCCCGGCACGTACGGGCCCTTCGTCCTCTTCCGGTTCGCTGTGGCCGAGCTCCCGGACATGGTCTACAGCGAGTACCTGACCGGCGCCGTCTATCTCGACGCGCGCCCCGAGGTCGCCACGCACCTCGAGGTCATGGACCGCATGGCGGCTCAGGCCGCGACAGTACAACGCACGAAGGAGATCCTCGACGATCTCCGCAAGGAGCTGTGAATGAAACGCATATACAACGGAATGCCGGCCGCCGAGCTGGGTGAGGAGGGCTGGCACAAGCCCTGGAGCGGCGGCAACGGCGGCAACTGCGTCGAGACCATGAAGCTGGCCGACGGCAGGGTCGCGGTGCGCCAGTCCGCCGACCCCGACGGACCGGCCCTGATCTACACCTCCGGGGAGATCGAGGCATTCATACAGGGAGCGAAGGCGGGCAAGGCGGACTTCCTGGTCAGCTGACCTGCTGCCGCGGGGGCAGCAGCGTCACCAGGAAGCTCTTGGCAGCGGACACGTTCCCTGCGGAGTCGACCGTCCGGTACTCGACCGTGTGGGTGCCGTAGTCCGGTGTCGCGTCGTCCCAGGGCACCACCCGGGGCGTGCCGAGCTTGCCGTACACCAGGTCGTCGATCACCGTGCCCCCGGGTGTGAAGCGGTAGGGCGCGTCCGCGTCGGTCGGCCACCCGTAGTACGTCTGCCAGCCGTCGCCGTCGACCCGGAACTCGCTCACCACATGGCCCTCGTGGTCGTCGCGGGCGGTCAGCTTCATCGTGAACGGGCCGTCGTACACGTACTCCACGGGCCTGCCGGGCCGGTGCACCGTGCGCAGCGGCTTCGACACCTCGTACGTCGCCGTCGCCGGGGAGGCGTCCACGATCCAGGTGAGCGAGGCCTTCGTGCCGGGGATACGGGCGGTCAGCTCATGGGTTCCGGGCCGCAGCCGCAGCGCGCCGAGGTCCAGGTCGCGGTCGTTGCCCGGGTTGGCCACCGGACGGCCGTCGATCGCCCAGCGCACCGTCACTCGGCGGTCGGCGGGGTGGGTGGTGTCCGCGTGGACGACCGCGACGGCGGCGACCGGAACGCCGGTGTCCGTATGCCCCGTGAAGGCCGGGGTCACCCCGTCCGGGGGAGTGGTGACGGACGTGTCGACCGTCCACGTCACGGTACGGGTCAGCGCGGAGGAGGACCGGATCGCCGGGTCGCGGACGAACGGCGTGGGGTCGGTGACGGTCGCCGTCAGCGTGTGCCTCCCGGGCCTCAGCCCGAGCCGGCGCAGATCCACCGTGCGCGCGTCACCGGCTGCGCGCAGCCGTTCGCCGTCCAGCCGCCAGACGACGTCGAGTTCGCCGCCGACCGGATGCAGCGTGTCCACCCACACCGTGCGGTCGTCGCCGATGGCGGCGGTGTTCGGCGTGTGGCCCGAGACCAGGTTCACCTTGGCGGAGATCTTCTGCACCATGATCTCGCGTTCGACCTGGTCGAAGGGGTAGCCGAGCGTCTTCATCATCGAGTGCCTGCTGGGCCGCCATACGCCCTTGGTGCTGTACATCCCGCCCTCATGGCGGCCGATGACCCCGCCGGACTCGCTCTCCTCGCCCAGCCAGCGCCACCACTTGGCGCGCTGCCGCCGCATCTGGTCCTCCGTGAGCAGCGTGTGGTGCGCGGAGACCGGCTCGCCGCCGGTGTACGTGCCGCCGGGGACCCCGCGTGCGTAGTAGTCGTACTCGTCCTGCAACTTGCCCAGCGAATGGCCGATCTCGTGCGGGGTGATCAGGGCCGACAGCGCGTTGCCGCCCGACGCTGTGGCGTACGTGCCGCCGGCGCCGCCGTACGTGTCGCTGTTGGCGAGCGCCACGATCTGCCGGTTGGCACTCGCCGTGCCGGGCACCAGGTCCGCGAGCGCGGTGGCCGCACCGCTGTCGACCGTGAGCAGCCGCTGGACGCTGTTCGCGTTGCACCCGCCCCAGAACCCCATGCCGAGCGGTGTGTCACGGCGCGGGGCGTCGAGGCCGGGATCGCAGTCCACGCCGGATTCGGCGGACGGCAGTTCTACCGCCCATACGTTGACGTACGAGCGGTAGGACGCGAACGGCTCCGTCGACCAGAGCACGTTCAGATGCTTGTCGACGTCCGCCCGGAACTCGGGCATCTCCTGCGCCGTGTAACCGTCGCCGAGCACCACCAGGTTGAAGCGCTTGTCGGTGGGTCCTGTGGTCTGCACCGGCACGACGGTCGCCGCGTCGGTCACATGGGCCCCGGCATGTGCGGGCGCGGTACCCGCACCGAGGACGAAGGCGGACAGGACGGCGCCCGCGGTGGCGAGCAGGGCCGCCCGGCGGCCCGGAGAACCGGCTGAGGTCATGGTGATGCAGCGTACGACCGTCATCAACGGTGAGTAAAGATGAGGGAGTTGACCAAGTGGTCCGAGGGAGGAGGGAGACGCAGCGGACGGTTGCCGGGGGTGAGGGAACCGAGCACGCGCGCCCCACGCGCTCCGGTGCACGCGGGCACGGTGCCGACCAGGCCGTGCACGGTCAGAAAGCCCAGCACCGCGAACGCGTACGCCTCCTTGGCCGCCGCCGGCACACCCAGCTCGTCCGAGGTGCGCAGCGGTGTACCGGCCAACTCCGCGCGGAGCGCGGCCATCAGGGCGGGGTTGCGTGTCCCGCCGCCGGAGGCGACGACCTCGGTCGCGCCCAGCGGCCTCACGGCGTCCGCCACGGTGCGCGCGGTGAGCCGGGTCAGTGTGGCGACGACGTCCTCGGGCGCGAGAGCCTCGAAGCCGGACAGCGCGGCACGCAGACGCCCCGCGTGGAACAGCTCCTTTCCGGTGGTCTTCGGCGGGGGCAGCCGGTAGTAGGGCTCGGAGAGCAGCCGCTCGAGGAGCGGCGCGTGCACCCGGCCGGCCGCGGCCAGCGCTCCGTCCTCGTCGTACGCCGCCCGGCCCCGGGTCACCTCCACGACTGCCGCGTCGATCAGCGCGTTCGCGGGTCCCGTGTCGAACGCGACAGGGTCGCCCGATGCGCCCGCCACCGTGACGTTGGCGATCCCGCCGAGGTTGAGCGCCACCGGCACCCCGGGCCGGCCACGCAGCCACAGCACGTCCACCAGACTCACCAGAGGGGCGCCCTGCCCGCCCGCCGCGACGTCACGCGGACGGAAGTCGGAGACGACCGGGCAGCCCGTCGCCTCCGCGATCCACGCCGGCTGCCCCAGCTGCAGCGTGCCGTGCACGCGCCCGTCCTCCGCCCAGTGGTACACGGTCTGCCCGTGCGACGCGATCAACTGTGCCTTTCCGCCGCACAGTTGACGGTCGGCGCGGACGGCGGCCGCCGCGAAGGCCTGTCCGATGCCGGTGTCGAGGCGGCACACCTGCGCCAGTGTCGTCGCTGCGGGCGGCAGCGCCCCGGCCAGGGCTGCCCGCAACGCCTCGTCGTACCTCTCGCCGATCATGCCGAGCGGAGTGACGGCAAGAGTGCCGTCCTTCAGGACGATGTCGGCGGCCGCCGCGTCGATCGCGTCGTACGACGTCCCCGACATCAGCCCGACGACCCTCACCGCAGCGCCCTGCGATGGTCGTCGCCACGCAACGTGAGCAGCGCGAACACGCTGACCGCGCAGGTCGCGGCCGCGTAGTAGGCGGGGATGTCGACACTGCCGGTGCGCTTGATCAGTTCGGTGATGACGAGGCCCGCGCATCCCGAGAAGACCGCGTTGGACAGCGCGTACGCGAGGCCCAGTCCCGTACAGCGCACCGACGTCGGGAACATCTCGGCCAGCATCGCCGGTCCGGGTCCCGCGAGCAGGCCCACCACGGCGCCCGCGGCGAAGACCGCGGCGCCCTTGGCGGCCGCCGAAGCCCCCTCGTCCTGAAGGAGGTTCATCAGCGGCAGGGCCAGCAGCACCACCAGGACCGCACCCGTCAGCATCACCGGCCGCCGGCCGACGCGGTCGCTGACCAGCCCCGCAGGGATGATCGACGCCGCGAAGCCCAGGTTCGCCAGGACCGTGGCGATCAGCGCCTCCCGGAACGACGCGTTCAGACTGGACTGCAGATACGAGGGCAGCACCACCAGGAACGTGTAACCGGCCGCCGCCCAGCCCATGATCCGGCCCGCGCCGAGCACGATCGCCCTCACGACCTCCCGGGTCGGCGGTGGCGCGACCGGCGCGGCCTCCGCCTCCCGGAAGCGAGGCGTCTCCTCGAGACGCAGCCGCAGCCATAGGGCGACCGCGCCGAGGGGGAGCGTCAGCAGGAACGGCAGCCGCCAGCCCCAGTCGTTCAGCGCCGCCTCCGACAGCACGGTCGCCAGCAGCGCCGCCGCCCCCGCGCCGCCGAGCAGCCCGAGCGCGACCGTGAACGACTGCCACGACCCGTACAGGCCGCGCCTGCCGGGCTGCGCGAACTCGGTCATCAACGACACGGCCCCGCCGAACTCGCCGCCCGCCGATAGTCCCTGGAGGATGCGCAGCAGCGTGAGCAGCCACGGTGCCAGGGCGCCCACGGTGGCGTACGTCGGCAGCAGACCGATCAGGGTGGTGGCGAGCGTCATCAGGCCGATGACCAGGATCAGCGTCGGGCGGCGCCCGATCCGGTCACCGATCCGGCCGAACAGCGCGGCCCCGACCGGCCGGAAGAAGAACGCGAGCGCGAACGACGCGTAGGTCTTCACCAGCGCCTCGACGTCGCTGCCGCCCTCGGGCGTGAAGAAGTTCGCGGCGATGATCGTGGCGAAGTAGCCGTAGACACCGAATTCGTACCACTCGACGAAATTGCCGACCGAACCGGCCAGCAGCGCACGGCGGGAGCGGACGGGCGAGGCTTCGGACCGTTCGGCGGAGGTGGTCATTCCTCCTTATTGCCCACCGCGACACGCCCGGACTCCCGTCGCGCGGCCCCCGGTACACCGCCGGCATCCGCAGGAACGGCCCGGTGCCGCCGGATCAGCACCCCGGCCGCCACCGCGGCGGCCGCCAGGGCGTACGCCGTCGTGCCCACCACCGAGCTGTCCCCGTCGAGGTGCACCGCCACGTACTTGGCCGCGCCCGCCGCCGCGACGCCCAGCCACTCCCACCGGCCGTCGAGTGCGACCAGCGCCACCAGCAGCAGCGCGTACCAGGAGTATCCCGGCGTCATCAGCAGGAACACGGTGCCCGTCACCGCCAGAGCGCCGCTCCAGGGCCGTTCGGCATCGCCACGTCGCAGGACGTGCACGACGACCACCGCCGTCACCATCAGCGCCGCGGGCAGCGCCCAGGCGTCCGGCAGCACCAGCCGCAGCAGCGCGTAGCGGTTGCGGGCCGACGGGTCGTCGTAGCCCTCCTCCTCGGTGTAGCCGCCCAGATAGCCGAGCACGGAGCTCTCCGACAGCAGCACGTGCGGCAGGTACGTCACCGCCACCACGGCCGAGGCCGGCAGCAGCACGGCCGCCGCGTCCCGCCACCGCCGGACGCCCGACAGGGCACCCGGCAGCACCACCGCGGGCAGCAGCTTCGTCGCCACCGCCGCGCCGAGCAGCACACCGCCCTCGAAGCGCCCCCGGACCACCACCCACAGGCCCAGTACCGCGAGCAGTACCCCCAGTACGTCGGCGTGCGCGTTGTTCACCGCCTCCACCGGCACCGCCGGACACCACGCCCAGAGCGCGGCCTGCCGCGGATCACCGCGACGGCGCAGCACCAGCACGAGCACGACGGTCGTGCCGACCGCGAGGAGGGCGCCGCCCGTCTGCAGAGGCTTGTGCCGGGCGTCCTCGGGCGACAGCGCGTGCACGACCAGGAAGTAGCCCTGCGCCACCGGCGGATAGATCGTGTGCTGATGCGGTCTGTTGATCCGCGTGCAGTGCCGCTCGCCCGCCGGCCCGGCGATGCGTGACCGCTCCGGCACCGCGCAGTCCGCACCGCTCGGGAACAGCCAGTCGTCGCGCAGGCCGGCGAGCGCCGGATCGGCGGGCGGATGGTCGTACGGCGAGATCCCGGCCGCCTGCACCCTGCCGTCCCAGGCGTAGCGGTACGAGTCGGTGCTCGTACGCGGCGGGGCGAGCAGGCCCGTCGCTGCGACCGCGACACCACCCGCGAGGACCAGCGCCACCGCGTGCCGCACGGGCATCCTGCGCACGGCGACGACGGCCGCCGCGAACAGCAGCCAGCAGGCGGCGTACCACCACGCGAGGCCGCCGGGATCGGTGACGTAGCCGTCCTTGAGGACCGTCGCCGCCAGCACGGCCGTCAGGCCGGCGACGAGGACACAAGCGGTGAGCGTACGCGTGTCGATCACGGACACCAGCCTTCCAGCCGCAGCGGCCCGAACGGGGGACACGCCTCATGACGTCCGCGTTCCGTAAGGTGTCGGAGCCCTCGCACCGGCCCTGGGCGGAGGTCTCATGGAAGACATGAGGATCCGACGCCCGATCACCCTCCGACCGCCGAGGTTCACCGGCAGGCTGCACGACGCCCGCACGGCGACCGCCGTCGGCCGCCTGCTCGGCGCCGCGATCGCCGTGTGCTTCGTGACCGGGGTGATCAGCCACTACCTGCAACGGCCGCCGGACTGGCTCGCCGGCTCGCTGCCCAGCCGGCCGTACTGGGGCTACCGCCTCACCCAGGGCATCCACGTCGCGAGCGGCATCGCGGCGGTCCCGCTGCTGCTCGCCAAGTTGTGGACGGTCTACCCGAGGCTGTTCGTACGGCCCGCGCTGCGGTCCCTGCGGCACGCCCTCGAACGGCTGTCGGTGGGTGTGCTGGTCGCCGCGGCCCTCTTCCAGCTCGCCACGGGACTGCTGAACACCGCCCAGTGGTACCCGTGGCCGTTCTCCTTCGTGCCCGTCCACTTCGCGGTGGCCTGGCTGCTGACAGGCGCCTTGGTCCTGCACATCGCCGTCAAGTACCCGCAGATCAGGGCCCACTGGAGCCGGCGCTCGCCCGGGACGCTCGAACTGCCCGTCGCGGACGGACCGGACCGGCGTTCCCTCCTCACCGGCGTCGCCGCGGCCGTGGGGGCGGTCACCCTCACCACCGTCGGCCAGTCCCTCACACCACTGGGGCGCCTGGACCTGCTCGCACCCCGCCACCCCGACCACGGACCGCAGCACCTGCCCGTCAACCGCACCGCCGTCGCGGCCGGGGTCAGCGTCCCGGCCCTCGCCGGCTGGCGGCTCACCGTCACCGGCCCCCGCCCGTACGCGCTCACACTCGACGAGCTGGCCGCACTGCCCCAGCACACCGTGACCCTGCCCATCGCCTGCGTCGAAGGCTGGAGCAAGTCCGCGCGCTGGACCGGCGTACGCGTCCAGGACCTGGTCGAGCGGGCCGGCGCACCACCTGGCACGGCGCTGAGGGTCGTCTCGCTGGAGCGGCGCGGCGCCTACCGGGTGATGGAGATGGGCGGCGGATACACCGACGACCCGCTCAGCCTCCTCGCACTGCGCCTGGGCGGCGAGGTCCTCTCCCTCGACCACGGCTTCCCCGCCCGGATCATCGCCCCCAACCGTCCCGGCGTATGGCAGACCAAGTGGGTCGGCAGGATCGAGGTGCTGTGATGCGTATCGCGACAGGGGCGGCCGGCGTCGCCCTGATGGGCGTCGGCGTCTTCCTCCTCCTCAGCGGGGGGCAGGCCACGGACGTGGTCCTCTGGCTGGCGGGAGCGGTCGTCCTCCACGATCTCCTGCTCGCCCCGCTGGTGATCGCCGCCGGGCTGCTGCTCGCACGGCTCCCCGGCCGGGGGCCGCTGCGCGGGGCGCTCGTCACCGCGGGCTGCCTGACACTGATCGCCCTGCCGGTCCTCTTCGCCCCGGGCACGCCGCACAACCCCTCGGTCCTTCCCCTGGACTATCCGCGCAACTGGCTGCTGTCCCTCGCCGCGGTGGCCCTCGCCACCGCGGCCGTGGAACTCCTGCGGCGGCTGCGCGGCACGGCCGCCGTCAGGCGGTTCCGAACGGACGGTCACGGCGCGCGTCGTGGAGCACGGAACCCCACCAGTCGAGCTGGTCGAGCATCGTCTTCGCCGCGCCGGTGGGGCCGTCGGGGTCGATGAGCGTGCCGTCAGGAGCGAACAGCTCGTAGTAGCGGGGGAACGAGACCATGTCGCGGACCGTGTGCGCATGCAGTTCACCGAACACCTGGCGCAGCTGCTCGATCGCCAACAGACCGCCGCTGCCCCCGCTGTAGCCGACGAAACCGATCGGCTTCGCCTGCCACTCGGTGTAGTGCCAGTCGATCGCGGCCTTCAGGGACGCCGGGAAACTGCGGTTGTAGTCCGGCGTCACCACCACGATCGCGTCGGCCGCCGCGAGCCGCCGCGTCAGCGGGACCATGTCCGCGGGCCGCTCCATGTCGGGCTGCAGCGCCGGCGGCAGGGGCGGGAGGTCCAACGGCAGCGGTGTGTCCGCCAGATCCACCACCTCGACATCGAACCGGCCGTGCTGCCGGGCCTGTTCCGCGAACCATTCGGCGACCACGGGACCGAAGCGGCCCTGGCGGACGCTGCCGATGATCACCACCAGTTCTAGATTCTTCTCGGAGTTCTTCTCAGGGTTCTTCTCGGACATGGGTCCACTCCTCAGGTGACAGGGCCGGCTCCCCTCGGGGCCGACGCGTCCCAACCTGCCGTCCGGGACGGCACCGAGGAAGGCCGGGCCGAGACTGGTAGTGACAGGGCCACCGTCCCGACTCGCCGGGCTGTTACGTTCGAACAGTGAGCGACAACGAGTTGGGCCTGTTCCTGCGCACGCGCCGCGAGGCGGTCACCCCCGCCGACGTGGGGCTGCCGGCAGGCCCCCGCCGCCGTACACCCGGCCTGCGCCGATCGGAACTGGCGACGCTCGCCGGTGTGAGCGTCGAATACGTGACCCGCCTCGAACAGGGCCGGGACCGGCGGCCCTCCCCGCCCGTGCTCTCAGCGCTCGCCGACGCGCTGCGGCTCTCTGCCGGTGAACGCGTCCATCTCCACCGGCTCACCAAGTCCGCCGACGCCGGCTTCAACTGCATGGGCGGCGCGGTGCCCGCCCGTGACGTCCGCCCCACCGTGCGGGCCCTGCTCGAACGGCTCGAGCCCGCGCCCGCGGTGCTCGTCAACCGGCTGAGCGAGCTGCTGGCCTGGACCGAGGGCTACGAGCGGCTGGTCGGCCCGCTCGGCATGCTCGACGGCACCCCGCCCAACGCGGCCCGCTTCGTCCTCACCGACGACCGGGCCCGCGCCGCCTACCCCGACTGGGAAAGCGTCGCCGACGAACACGTCGCGTCGCTGAAACAAGGGCCGTTCCGCGCGGACCCGTACATCGCGGCGCTGGCGGACGAGCTGACCGTGACGGTCGGCTCGGTCTTCACCGACCGGGTGGAACGACTGCCGGGGCTGCCGCGGGCGAGCGGCGTCACGCGTGTGGTGCACCCGGAGGCGGGGGAGCTGCGGCTCGCGTACGAGACGCTGGAACTGCCTGCGGACGACGACCAGCGTCTGCTGGTCCATGTGCCCGCGGACGCGGCGTCCGCGGCGGCGCTGGACGCGCTGACGGGGCTTCGGCCGGGGGCGCTGCGGGCGGTGTCGGGTGGCTGACCGGCCCGCTGCGCGGGGCGAATCAGCCCACGCCGACGGTCGGGCCGCCGGTCAGCCCGGTGATCGGTCACCAACTTGAGCAGCGGCTTCCCGGCCCGGGCCGTATCACCTTGCTGCTGCCGGTGCTGAGAGCCACCTGCCGTCGCCTGACGCGCCCTGCGCGCCGCGACAGGGTCAGGCCGACGGTGCCGCCTTTGGGGTGCGGGCGGCATCAAGGACCTCAGACAGGGGCAGAGCCAGGGCGGTGGCGAGTTCGACCAGCTCTGCTTGCGTGGGATGGACGGGGCCACGGGCGCCGTCCTCGGCGAAGACGCGGATGCGGGGGGTGCGGATACCGGTCCGCTCGGCGAGCGCCTGCGCGTTCAGATGACGGCGGCGCATGCCCTGCTGGAGCAACTGTGAAAGATCAGCCATCCGCTTCTTCTACCCGACCCTCACCTTTTCATAGCCCGACGTTCATCCTGCCCGGAACTTCGGCGGGCAGCTGCGGCGACGTCCGGCGACAGCCGTGGGAGGGTCCGGCAGGCATGCCGACCGCTCGAAAGCGCAACCGTGTGCCAGGTGAACCGGCCCAGGCACACCGGAGCCGACGGGGCCCCGCCATGTCTTCCGGACCGACCACGATCGTCCGTCGGCTGCGGCGGCGCGGGATCGTGCCGCGCCGTCGCCCCGACCCGCCGTCCCGGATCGGGAGGGGACCGCACGGCGTCTCGACGGCGGCTGTCGTCCGCCGTCTCGTCGACGTCCTGCGCGCCCGGGCGGGCTCCCGCCGGCGCTGACCCGCCGAGCGCCCGGCCGACCCGCCCGGGGGAGCGGACCGGAACGACCGCGCCCGAGCGACGGGGCCGGGACCGGACCGGAGGGACCTGGCCGCCGGCGGCCGCCAAGGCCTGGCGGCCGCGGTCGTCGGCACCGCCCTCGCTGGTGTGCTTCTGTCGGAAGCAGCCCGATTGTGTGCACCCCGTACGTCGTCGGCTGCCGATGCTGCGCGCCCGAGCCCGGTGGAACCTTGTCCAGGCGCCGAGCACGAAGGTCGACCCCGCAGGGGAGAGGCGGGGGGATGCCAACTGGCAAAGCAGCCATGTCGGTTGCGGCGCCATGCGGGAGTCGCATATTTGCGTGCTTTGAGATGTTTTATCCCCTTCGGACGGTATACCCGCGAAGGGAGAGATTTTCGCCCGGAGCAAGCCGAGAAGGTTTCGCATGATCACCCGAGCAGATACCGACCGTCCTCGACCACCGGGCTCCTCGGTGATCCGGATGAACCGGTGACCCCAGGCACCCCCGTTTCACAAGGAGAGACACATGCCCCAGGTCGAACAGCCCGTCACCGACGACAGCATCAAGGTCCGCCAGCTCAGCCACTACCAGTTCAGCTGGGTGGCGGGTGAACCCGGAGCGCCGGGCACCTTCACCCTGCAACTCGTACTCGACGAGGGTGCCTGGGAAGAGGTACTGACTGTCGGCGCCGACGATGCCGACGTCCTGCAGGACCTGCTGGTGAACACCGAAACCGTTCACTACGACATCGGGCGTAGAACCCTCATGTTCGGCGTCACCGCAGCCGGCAGCTGACCCACACCCCTCAGGCGCGGATGGCCCGGCTCGGCAGGCGCGCCTGCCGAGCCGGGCACCTCCTCGAATGCCGAACCACGCGGCCGCTTCGGCCACCCGGAGGGCAGGGCTGCAATACGGGCAAGACGGGTTGTAGCGTGGAAGTGGTGCTCGGACGGGGAGTGTGACGGCCTCCGCCCGAGCGCTCGCTCCCGGCACCGTCGCTCACTCAGGTACATCACCGCCGCCGATGTGCGACGGGTGGCTTCGTCAGCACCCTTTCCCGTGGTGGCCGAGCCCGTGGAAGCCGGAGTGCATCATGGTCGGGGCCATGGACCGGGCCCGCTGCCACATTCCGTATGCCTGCTGATCGGCACGCTGCTGTTCGCCGTGGAGGGCGTTGAGGATCACCAGGCCGCCGGTCAGAGCCGGCACCGCCCACTGCATCCGCTCCAGCTGCCGCTGGGCCTTGTCGGTGTCGATGGGGTGGCGGGACGCCTTCTCGATGTCTTTGGGGTCGTCGGACGCGGCCAGTTCGATCTTCTTGCCCAGGCCACGGCTGTAGGCGGTGGCGGCCAGCGCCGCACCGGTCAGCACCGTCTTGGCCAGCGTGGAGACTGCCACCCCCTGCTGACCGGCCACCCGGGGAGCGTTCGCGGCCAGCAATCCGCTGCCGCCGACCAGATGGGCACCGATCGCCAGGGCGTTGACCGGCACCCACTTCGCCCAGCCCGTACTGGCGAACCGCGCGGCCTCCCGCCACTGGTCGCCTTCCGCTGAGGCTGCCCCGTTCAACCCGACCGCGCCCATCAGCGAGCCGCCGAACCATGCAGCCAGCCCCAGGTCGTGCAGACTGCGGACGACGGTATTGCGTTGCGACATCATGTAACTCCCTCGCACATCACCGAGCGCCGGTGGACGACCGGCGCTCGCACCACCGTCACCGCCCACCGCGGCATGCGCACCCCGGCAGGTACGAACGGACCAATCGGAACCGACCGGCCGGGGCAGCAGCAGCTTCTGCGAGGCGCGGGACTCGCACCCCGCCACAACCACCGCCTGCCGTTCGACAGCGGGCGACGGTAGGCGGTGTGCGTGATGATGTCAGTCGCCTCCGCCGCCCCCGCAGGAGGAGCCGCTCCCGCAGCCGAATCCGCCGCCACGCTGCCACGAACCGGTGGGCCGACACCCTGCTGCGCCCGGGCACTTGGATGCTCGAGATTGGTCAGCCCTTGACGTCACCCTGACCGAGCGTCCCGGCCGCCCTGCCGCGGGCGCTGTTCTGCTGTCGCCGGTCAGCGCCGCGGACCGCCCTGGGAGGTGACTGGGCGATGCGCAGCCGGACCGCGCCGTATCCGGCCCGGTCCTTGGGCCGAGTTACGCGGCTCGGTCGTAGGTGTAGTGCGGGGTGTGGTCGAGCATGTCGGCCGGGGTGACATCGTTCCAGGGTCGCATGGTGTCGTGGAGGTCGACGACATTCGCGGTGCCTGCCCCGGGGAGGTACGGGGAGTCGGGGTGCAGGGCCTGCCATTCGGTCCAGAGCTTGTCGATGAAGGCGTGGTGCAGCCAGAACACCGGGTCGTTCGGTGAGACTCCGGTGGCCATCTGGCCGCCGACCCAGACGTGCACGCGGTTGTGGAGGTTCACTCCACGCCAGCCCTCGAGGTGGTTACGGAAGCCGTCGGACGCGCTGTTCCAGGGCGGCATGTCATAGGTGCTCATCGCGAGGACGGTGTCGACCTCGGCGCGGGTGGGGAGTTGACGGCCGCCTGCGCCGAGCGCCCGGCGCAGGTAGCCGCGTCCGTCGACCCGTATGGAGATTCCCCAGCCGCCCGTGGCGGCGGCGAACGGCCCGTCAATCACCTGTCCGTCCCTGCTGCGACCGCTGCCGCCGAGGAAGTCCGCCGCCCAGAGCGAGGCGGCGGGCGTGCGATCGGCGGTCCAGTCCCAGTACGGGAGGGCGACGGACGGGTCGACGGACTGGAGAGCCTGCTCGAATTCGATGAGGAAACGCCGGTGCCAGGGCAGGAAGGACGGGGATCGGTGGCCGACCCGGTCGCCGCTGTCGGTGTCGCCCATGATGAATGCGTTGTGGGTGGTGACGAACGAGTCGTAGCGGCCACTGCGCTTGAGTTCGAGGAGTGCGTCGACGAAGGCGCGCTTCTCGGTGCCGGTCAGGTCTGCCTGGTTCTTGCGTACGGTCATGGTGGCTGGTGCTCCGGGTTCAGGAGAGGTCGAGGGGGACGAGGGCTGCGCCCTGAAGCTCCCGGACAGCGGCGCGGGCTGCGGCGCGCGGGGTGGAGAGCGGCTCGTAGTGGGTGATGACGCTGATCCATGTGCCGTCGGCGTTGCGCATGAGGTGCAGTTCCTCACCGTCGATACGCACGGTCCAGCCGCCGCCATGGTGGTCGTGGTGGCCGCCGCCGTGGCTGGGTGCGCCCTGGATGCGCCGGCCCAGGTAGACCTCGTCGAAGGCGCCGGATGCGTCGTGGGCGTGCGGCGTGGCCGGTGTCTTCGGTGCTCGGTCACGTGCGCTGCCGACGGCGGGCGCGGCGCTGATGACCGCGAGGCCGGCGGCGGCGCCGACGGCGCTGAGGGCCTGGCGGCGGGTGAATCGGGACATGGAGGGTCTCCGCAGGTGCAAGGTGTTCCGGGACTGCGGTGCGATCGGCACCGCAGTCGCCATGCCTACCTGGGGCCGGCCAGTGAGCCGAAACCGGCGGTACGGGGTTGGTCGCCAAGTGGACAACTCGCCACTAGAGGTACAAACTTGAATAAAGTTGATCTTGCTTTGATGTCGCCTTCACCTCATCCGTGAGCGGAGAATCCACCATCGACGCGGTCAAGAGGCGAAGAATTTGCGGTGAGAGGCCGCTGGTTGTGTCCACCCTCACGTTCTCAATATGACCGGAACATATGCCTGCGCCGGTGTCACTTGGGCCGCGAGCCCTGCTCGGCGACGATCCGCATTCCGTACTGTCGCCCGAGTCCTACGAGGGGCTGCGCGCCTCGCAGGGCGCTGGACATGTGGTCCCAGCAGCGCAGCGCACCCGGGCCGTGATCAAGCTGTCTTCCGTCACCTGATCGGCTCAGCAGGACCTAGAGTGTGCGCGTGACCGAGCAGAATCCCGAACTCATCGCGGGCCGGTACCAGCTGGTCGAACGCATCGGCCAGGGCGGTATGGGTCGGGTCTGGCGTGGCCTCGACCAGCAGCTCTTCGGACGCGAGGTCGCCGTCAAGGAGATCCTCTTCCCGCCGGGTATGGACGACGGCGACCGTGCCGCGCTGCTCCGGCGGTTCACCGGCGAGGCCCGCGCAGCGGTCACCCTCAGCCACCCCGGGATCATCACCATCCATGACGTGGTGGAGCACCACGGCGCCCCTGTCATCGTCATGGAGTTGATCCGCGGGCAGTCCCTGGCCGCCGCCATCCGCGGCCGGGGCCGGCTGCCCGTGCAGCGGGTGGCCGAGATCGGCGCCGCCATGCTCGACGCGCTTGCCGAGGCGCACGGAGCGCGGATCATCCACCGCGACATCAAGCCGGACAACGTGCTCCTGACCAAGGACCGCGTCGTCCTCACCGACTTCGGTATCGCCCACCTCGCGGACGCCACGACCAAGCTGAGCCACACCGGGATCGTCATCGGCACGCCGCAGTACATGCCGCCGGAGCAGCTGGAGGGCAAGCGCCCGACCCCCGCCAACGACCTGTGGGCGCTCGGCGCCACCCTCTACCACGCCGTCGAGGGGCACCCGCCGTTCGATGCGGAAGGGCTCCACGCCCTCGCCGTGGCCGTGTTCACCCGCCCGCACCGGCCGCCGGTCCACGCCGGCCCGCTGGCGCCCGTGCTGGACGCGCTCCTCACCAAGGACCCGGCGCAGCGCGTGGGCGCCGCGGAAGCGGCCGAGATGCTGGCGTGGGTGCTGCGGTCCTTCCCGCCCCGGGCCGACTCGTCCGCCGGGCACGGGCCCGCGCCCGAACCCGAGCCCGCTCCCACACCCACGCCCGATCCGAGGACGACCCCCGTACCGGCACCGGACGCGGCGGCGGAGCACGCTTCCGCTTCGACCGCGCCGGAGCAGGCACCGTCGACGACGCCGTCACCGCGGACCCCCACCGTCCTCGACTCCGGGTCCGCGGCCGGCACCCCGCGGCGCCCCGTGCCGGACCGGCCGACCGGCCCGCCCGTGCCCGTACCTCCGGCCGAGGACCCGGTCACGCTCGGGGCGACGCCCGAGATGAAGCACGGCGAGCGGGCGGCCGCCCGGCGGCGGGCCCTCACCCGGCGCTCCGTGGTCCTGGGCACGGCGCTGGCCACACTCGCCACGGGCTCCGTCCTGACCTGGACCCTCACCCGGGACGACGACGCACCCCGCGGCGGGGCGGCCGGCAGCGGCTCGGGTGCCTCCTCCGTCACGGTGGTGATCGGGGTGGACGCACCGCTCAGCGGCGGGCTGTCCTCGATGGGCGTCGGTATCAGGAACTCCGCCGACCTGGCGGCCAGGACCGCCAACGAAACCCGGCACGTCCCAGGGGTGAACTTCGAGATCAAGGCCCTGGACGACGGGGCCGACCCCGCCAAGGGCGCGCCCAACGCCGCCCGGTTCGTGTCCGACGAGAAGGTGCTGGGGGTCGTCGGACCCCTCAACTCCGGCGTCGCCAGGACCCTGGTGCCACCGCTCGCGCGGGCGGACATGGTCAACGTGTCACCGGGCAACACCGACCCCGAGCTGACGATGGGCCCCGACTGGGCCGCGGGCAGCAAGTCCCGTCCGCACTCCACCTACTTCCGCACCGTCGCCACGGACGTCGACCAAGGGCCGTTCGCCGCCCGGTACCTGCATGGCGAGGCGAAGAAGACCAAGCTCTACGTGGTCGACGACGCCAGCACCCACGGCGCCGCCCTCACTTCCGGCTTCACGGCCGAGTTCACGAAGCTCGGCGGGACCGTCGTCGGCACCGAGCATGTCGACCCCGCGGAACGCGCCTTCGCGGGCCTCGCCGAGAGGGTGCGGTCCTCGGGCGCGGACGCCGTCTACTTCGGCGGCTACTACGACACCGCGGCGCCGCTCTCCCAGCAGCTGAAGCAGGCGGGGGTGAACGTCCCCCTGATGGGCGGCGACGGCCTCTTCGACCAGCAGTACCTCACGGTGAACCCGAAGGCCGAGGGCGACCTCGCGACCAACATCGGCGTACCCGCCGAGGAGTCGGCGGCAGGGCAGGACTTCCTCGCCCGGTACGGGAAGGCGGGGTACCGGGAGGCGGCCGGCTGGTACGGCCCCTACGCGTACGACGCGACCTGGACCCTCATCGAGGCGGTGAAGGCCGTCGTGACGGCCAACGGCGGCACCCTCCCCCGAAACGCCCGGGCGAAGTTGCCGCAGGCCGTGGCGCGGCTGGCCTTCGACGGTGTCACGGGCCGCGTCGCCTTCGACGGGAACGGCGACACGGTCAACCGCCGGCTGACGGTGTACGCGGTGAACGACGGTTCCTGGGCGACTGTGACGAGCGGACCCGCCACCCGCTGACAGCCCGCCGGGGCGACGCGACCCGGAAGCAGTTCGGCCTTGGGCGTCATGACTCGCGTGGTCTCCTGCGCGTCACTGGCCGCACGGTCCCGCTGCGCCCCAAGACGGCCCACGTACGAACGGCTCCGCGAAATCGGCCCCGCCGGCGATTGAGGGCACCGCGCGAAGCGCGGTACGGGTCCGAGCGGAGCCCGGTTCGGGCAGTGGGGGAGGGTAAGGGGAAACGCCCGCCGCAGGCGCTACGTCCCCGCCCCCACCCCACGCCGCAGCGCCGCGAACCGTCGCCCCCCGGCCGCCCACACGTCCTCCAGCCCCCACCCCGCCGCCCGCCCGTACCGCAGCAGCGCCTGTGTGCCCACCCGGGCCCAGGGGAACGCCGAGCCCTCCGCCGTCGTGCCGTCGAAGACCTGGACGACGGTGCGTTCGTCCACGTCCAGCGGGGCCGCCTCGGCGATCAGCAGGCCGCCGGGCCTGACGAGTTCGGACACCCGGAACAGCAGCGCGCGCGGGTCGCCGCCGATGCCGGTGTTGCCGTCGATCAGCAGGGCCGTGTCCCAGTGGCCTTCACGCGGCAGGGGGTCGAACACGGAGCGGTGCAGCGCGCTGCCGCCGATGCGTATCGTCCGGGCCACGGCCTCCGGGCTGATGTCGATGCCGAGCGCGGTCCGCCCGCGCCCGGCGAGCGCGGCGACCAGGCGGCCGGGGCCGCAGCCGATGTCCAGGACGGCGCCGTGGCTGTGGGAGAGGACCGTGCGGTCGGCGGCGTCGGGTTCCGCGCACCAGCGTTCGACCTCCAGAGGCAGCAGCCAGCCGTCGGGGCGGCGCAGGAACAGCGGGCCGCGGCCGGTGCGGAGGGCGTCCGTGTACGGGTCGGCCTGCCAGGGGGGCGCGGTCACCGCGCCCCCGCCCCGGAGCCGGCCCCGGCCGTCGCGACCAGCGTGGCGGCGAACCGCGTGTGCGGCGCGGCGGCGGCCACCGCACGGGCGTCGTCCGGGGTGTCGACGTCCCGTAGCGTCGGCAGTTCACGCACCGTCAGTCCGGCTCCGACGAGCCGGTCCCGCTGTGCGGCGCCCGTGTCGGGCGACGACATGGGCACACCGAGCACGAGTCGGCCGTGCAGCGCGGGCGAGCCGAGGCCGAGCGCCCAGAACCCACCGTCGTCCGCCGGGCCGAACGCCGCTTCGCCGGGGCCCGGTTCCAGCCCGCTGGTGAGGAGCCGGGGGGACACCTGAGGGGTGTCCATCCCGATCAGCAGGGCCGGCCCCTCGGTCGCGCACAGCGTGAACGCGGCCGCGAGCCGCGCGTCGAGGCCGCCGCCGCACTGCGGCGCGACCTCGAAGCCCGGCGGCAGCCACGCCCCCGGTTCGCCGTCGAGCACCAGGATCCGCCGCCGGGCGGGGGTGGCGAGGACCGCGTCGAGGGTGTCCCGCAGCGCGGCCTCGGCGAGCGCGGCGGCCTCCTTCGGGGTGTAGGCGGGAGTGAGCCGCGTCTTGACCCGGCCGGGCACCGGCGCTTTCGCGATCACCAGCAGCGTGCCGTTCATCGCGTGCCGCCGTGCACCAGGGAACGCGGCGGTTCCGCCAGGACCGCGCTCATGTCCCGTACGGCGTGCCAGGTGCCCCGCCAGGTGCCCGTCACCTTCGACTTCCCCGATCTCGGCAGGTAGGGGACGTCGACCTCCGTCACCCGCAGGCCCGTGTCGCAGGCGCGGACCACCATCTGCAGGGGGTAGCCGCTGCGGCGGTCGGTCAGGTCGAGGGCCAGCAGGTCGGTGCGGCGCCCGGCCCGCATGGGGCCGAGGTCGCGCAGCCGCAGGCCGGTGCGCCGGCGCAGCATGCGGGACAGGGCGGCGTTGCCGGCCCGGGCGTGCGCCGGCCACACGCCCCGCTGCTGCGGTCGCCGCCGCCCCAGCACCAGATCCCAGTCGCCGTCCGCGATCCGGCGGACGAACCCGGTGAGCAGTCCCGGGTCGAGCGACGCGTCGCAGTCGCAGAAGCACACGTACTCGGCCCGCGCCGCCCGCAGCCCCGCATGGCAGGCGGAACCGAAGCCGCGCCGGGGCTCGTGGACGACGACGGCGTCGAGCGCGCGGGCGATCTCGGCGGAGCCGTCCGTCGAGCCGTTGTCGACGACGATCGCCCGCCAGCCGGCCGGGATGCGGGACAGCACCCAGGGGAGTGCCTCCGCCTCGTCGAGACAGGGCAGGACCACGTCGGCGGTCAGCATGCCGCGTCCCCCGGTCCGCCCGCCGCGAACTCGGCCATGCCCTCGTCGAAGCCGATGCGAGGCTTCCAGCCCAGGTCGGCGCGTAGCCGTGCCGAGTCGGCGGTGATGTGCCGTACGTCGCCGAGTCTGAACTCGCCGGTGACGACCGGCTCGGGTCCGCCGTGCGCGGCGGCCAGGGCGGCCGCCGTCTCGCCGACCGTGTGCGGGGTGCCGCTGCCGGTGTTGTACGCGGTGATCACCCCCGGCTCCCGCCCGTGGACCGCCTCCAGGGCGACGGCGTTCGCCTCTGCCACGTCCCGCACGTGGACGAAGTCCCTGCGCTGGCCGCCGTCCTCGAAGACCCGGGGCGGCTCGCCGCGTTCGAGCGCCGACCGGAAGAAGGCGGCGACACCCGCGTAGGGGGTGTCGCGCGGCATCCCGGGGCCGTACACGTTGTGGTAGCGCAGGGCGACGGCGCGTCCGCCCGTCGATCTGGCCCAGGCCGCCGCCAGGTGTTCCTGCGCCAGCTTCGTCGTGGCGTACACGTTCCGCGGGTCGACGGGCGCGTCCTCGCCGACGAGACCAGGGACGAGCACGTCGCCGCAGGTGGGGCACAGCGGCTCGAACCGGCCGGCCGCGAGGTCGGCCGCCGCGCGCGGACCGGGCCGGACCTGGCCGTGCCGGGCGCAGTCGTAGCGGCCCTCGCCGTAGACGACCATCGACCCGGCGAGCACGAGGTCGGCGACCCCTGCTTCGGCCATCGCCGCGAGCAGCACGGCCGTGCCGTGGTCGTTGCAGCTGACGTAGTCGGGAGCGTCGGAGAAGTCGGTGCCGAGGCCGACCATCGCCGCCTGGTGGCAGACGGCGTCCACGCCGCGCAGCGCGTCGGCCACCGCCACCGGGTCCCGCACGTCCGCGTGGATCCACGCGCCACCGGGCGGCAGGGGCGGCCGGGGCCGGGCCCCGGAACGGGCCGCGGGGAGCAGGGCGTCGAGGATCACCGGGTCATGGCCCCGCGCGGTGAGCGCCGTGACGATCTGCGAGCCGATGAAGCCCGCGCCACCTGTGACTAGTACACGCATGCTGCGACGCTACGGCGCGCGGACCGGCGGATCGCCGGTCCGCGCCGTGCCGTCACAGGTACGTAAGGAGTGCACTGCTCCGGTCAGGTGCCCCGCTCCGCCTTATGGGGTGTTCAGATACGCCAGCCCCGGATGCGCGGCCCGGTAGCCGTCGAGGAGACGGCGGGCCACGCTCACCGAGTCGACCAGCGGATGCAGCGCGAAGGCCTTCACCGCCCCTTCCCGCGAACCGCTATCCGCCGCGGCGAGCACCTCGCGTTCGACCGCCTTGACCGCCGTGACGAGCCCGACCGCGTGGTACGGCAGAGGGTCGACGCTCACCGGGTGGGCGCCGTCGGCGTCGACCAGGCAGGGGACCTCGATGACGGCGTCGTCGTCCAGTACGGAAAGGGTGCCGCGGTTGCGGACGTTGAGGATCAGCGTGGTGCGCTCGTCCCGGGCGACGGCCCGCATCAGGGCGAGCGCCACCTTCTCGTAGCCGCCGGACTCCAGGTCGTCCTCGTCGCGTTCGCCGACCCCCGCCGCGTCCCGGTTGGCGGCCATGTACGTGGCCTCCCGCTCGGCGAGCGTACGGCGCCAGGTGGTCAGGGCGGGCGTGTCCGGGCGCTGCATCTCCGCGTAGAAGCGGCCCTGTTGACGGCCGAGGAACGCGCCCCGGGTCTGCTCGGCCTCCGTGTAGGCGCGCACCGTCTCGCGGTTGAAGTAGTAGTAGTGCAGGTATTCGTTGGGCACCGCCCCGAGCGACCGCAGCCACTCCGGGCCGAAGAGCCTGCCCTCCTCGAAGGAGGCCAGGGCGTCGTCGTCGGCGAGCAGCCGCGGCAGTTGGTCGCGTCCGCCGACGCGCAGTCCGCGCAGCCAGCCGAGGTGGTTGAGGCCCACGTAGTCGATCCAGGCGGCCGCGGGGTCGGCGCCCAGCACCTTGGCGACCCGCCTGCCGAGCCCCACGGGCGAGTCGCAGATCCCGATGACCCGGTCGCCGAGGACATGGCTCATCGCCTCGGTGACCAGGCCGGCCGGGTTGGTGAAGTTGATGACCCACGCGTCGGGGGCGAGCGCGGCGATCCGGCGGGCGATGCCCACGGCCACGGGTACGGTGCGCAGCCCGTAGGCGATGCCGCCCGCGCCGACGGTCTCCTGGCCGAGCACGCCTTCGGCGAGGGCGACCCGCTCGTCCGCCGCCCGGCCCTCCAGCCCGCCGACCCGGATCGCGGAGAAGACGAAGTCTGCGCCGCGCACGGCTTCGTCGAGGTCCAGGGTCACGACGACCTCGGGCGCGTCCGGGCGCCCGGCCGCCTGCTCGGCGAGCACCCGGGACACCGCGTCGAGCCGGCCGCCGTCCACGTCGTGCAGGGTGACGCGGGTGACCCGGCCCTCTCCTTGATCGCCGAGCAGTGCCCCGTACACCAGAGGGACCCGGAATCCGCCGCCGCCGAGAATGGTGAGCTTCATGCCCGTACGCTACTCGGCGGCCGCGGGCCGGCCCGTCGACCGGGGTGGCAGCACCGGCCTCGACAGCGGACATGACCGGCTCGCGGACATGCTGCCTTCGGCGTAATGGATCGGTGATCGGCCCGGCGCTGTCAGTCTGTGCGGGGCGACTGCAGTCGTCCCGGGTGTCCGTGTGCCCGTGGGCGGATCTGCACCGACCCCCACTGGAACTCCCGTCAGCGGGACGAAGGGATACAGGCACTCGATGGCAGGCGAGCGGCAGCCGGGCGGCATCGGAGTGGACCGTTCGGAGGGCTTCGGCGAGCGGTTGCTGGGTGTGCTGCTGGACCGGGCGCACGAAATGCCGCCCCATCTGATCGCCCCGCTCGTCGCGGAAGAGGTGGGCAGGATCGGTGGCCGGGACCTGTCCATTCTCCTCCAGGACTACGAACAACTGCTCCTGGTACCGCTGCCGGGCCGAAGGCTGACGGTCGGTGACCCGGAACCGGTCGAGGGCTCTCCCGCCGGGGAAGCGTTCCTGCACCGCACCATCGTCGAGGTCCCCGAGGACGGCAGTGTGCGGATGTATCTGCCGCTGCTGGACGGTAGTGACCAGATCGGGGTCATGGTCGTCACCCTGGACAGCGTCGACGACGACGACCGGCGACTGCTGCGCCGGCTCGCCGGCCTGGTGGCCGACATGATCGTCACCAAGGACGCATACACCGACCTGTTCTTCCAGGCCCGCCGCCGCGCCCCTATGAACGTGGCCGCCGAGATCCAGTGGTCGCTGCTTCCCCCGCTGTCGATGGCCGTCCCACAGGCCGAGGTGGCCGGCATCCTGGAACCGGCCTACGACGTGGCCGGCGACAGCTTCGACTACGCCCTCAACGACGACATCCTGCACGTCGCCATGATCGATGCGATGGGGCACGGCCTGGATGCGGCGACCATGGCGACGGTCGCCATCGGCGCCTATCGCCACACCAGGCGCGCCAACACCGATCTGTCCCAGGTGTACGCGTTCATGGACCGGGCCATCAACGAGCAGTTCGGACCCGACCACTTCGTCACCGCGCAGATGATGCGCCTGAACATCGCCACCGGCCATCTGCAGTGGGTCAACGCCGGCCACCCCGCGCCGCTGCTGATCCGCGACCGGGCCGTGGCGGGCCGGCTCGACAGCCCGACCACGCTGCCGGTCGGCTTCGGCGGCGAGCAGCCACGGGTCAGCGAGCGGATGCTGCAACCGGGCGATCGTCTGCTGTGCTTCACCGACGGTCTGATCGAGGAACACCGGACCGGCGGTGAACAGTTCGGCGAGGAACAACTCATCAAGTGCGCCAACCGCACCGCCCGTGCCCACACCGCGGTACGGGCCGTGGTACGCGCACTGTCCCACGAACTGAAGCGTGAACGCGGTGGGGTCACCAGCGACGACGCGACCATGCTCCTCATCGAATGGCGCGGCGGCGACGCCGATCACCTCGCCACCCTCGAGCAGGCCGACACGAGACAGCGCAACACGGGCCGGCCTCCGGCAGACCTGCGGTGCGCCGGCAATCAGCGGACAAGCAGGAGCCGCGAGTCGTGAGTCATCTCGAACCACGCCCGAGGTCGAACGCGTTGGGCAGGCCGAGCCGGTGGCGGGTGCGGTCGTGCCGCTTGAAGGGCTCCAGCTCCGGGGCACGGAACAGCGGTGTGATCGTGCAGCGCGGCGCGGTGGAGCCGGCGTTGTCGAGCAGGGCGTTGACGGCGGCGCGGGCCGAGGCGTTCGCGCCCTCCATGGTCGCGAGGTCGATGTCGACCGAGACGTAGTCGCCGGCGAGGAAGAAGTTCGGGATCCGGGTCGCCGCCTGCGGGCGGTTGTGGAAGGTCCTCACCGGATGGATGAGGAGCTCGTCGTCGTTGGTGGGGTGCGGGGTGCCGAGGCCGTCGACGCCGGGGTCGAGGAACCAGGAGTGCAGGGCACTGTCCTTGAGGACCACTTTGCCGGTGTCGTTGAGCGCCGCCTTCAGCTGCGCCCACACCTCCTTGGCGACCTCCGTACGGGTGCACTGCTTCGCGGTCCTGCCGTACAGGATGCCGGGCCGGTCCCATTCGGAGACGTCCACGGACAGGCAGTCCACGGCCACGCCGTCGCCGTAGTCGGCCGGGAAGTCGCGGCCGGGCCAGTGCGCGGCCTGCTGGATCGCGGTCAGCGCCCAGGGCGAGTCGATGCAGTTGAGGTGGCCGTGCAGCAGCGGGGCGCGCTCGGTCAGATAGAACTGGATGCCGGTCATCCAGTCGGTCCGCAGCTTGTCGCAGCGCGCGAGCTGCGGGTCGGCGGCGCGCAGCGCGGGTCCCCAGGTGCGCCGGGCGTGTTCCACCGGCATCGCGCAGATGTAGTGGTCGGCGGTCACCGACTCGTGCCCGCCCTGCGGGTTCTCGATCACGGCCGCGGTGACCCGTCCGGCGGCGTACTTCACCTCGCGCACGGTCCAGCCGACCTTGAACTCCACGCCCAGGGACCGCAGATGGGTCACCCACGGGTCGATCCACGCCTCGTTGGTGGGGGCGTCGAGGATGCGGTCCAGCGGGCCGTCGGCCCCGCGGCCCAGCGCGTTGAGGAGGAACGCCTCGAACAGCGTGGCGACGGTGCGGGTGCTGGCCTCCTCCGCCTTGGTCGCGACGATGTTGCGGGTGAGCCCGACGGCGAGGATGCGCTGGTAGTCGTAGCTCATCTCCTCCGCCCTGATGAACTCCCACCAGGGCGTGGCCTCCCAGGTCCGGTCGCGGCGCTCGTCGCAGCTGGTGAGGAAGACGAGTATGCGGTTCACGAAGTACGCGGTCTCGTGGAAGGGGATGCCGAGGGCCGTGTCCAGCATCGCGGTCAGGGCGCGGCGGATGTCGTCGAGGGTGAGACCGGGCGGCCGGTGGCCGGGCCAGGGGAGCGGGATGCGCAGGTCCTCGCGGCCGGTGCGGCTGAACGACATCTCGGACGGCGCGACCAGGTTGTCCCGGACGCCGCCCGGCTTCCCCGGGAAGGGGATGCGGCGCATGGTGTCGGGCAGGTTGTGATAGATCCCGGGGATGAAGCGGAAGCCGTGCTCGGCGGGCAGGGGTCTGCGGCCGCCCCTGGCGCTGTCGGGCACGTCCATGCTGCGGGCCTTGCCGCCGAGCGCCCGGCGCTCGTAGACGGTGACCCGTAACCCGCGCTCGGCGAGTTCATGAGCCGCTGTCAGCCCGGCGACGCCGCCGCCGAGGACGGCGACGGAGGGCGCCGGCGCGGCAGCTGCGGCCGCGGTCCCGGTGCCCGAGGCGGTCGCGAGTGCCGCGGTGCCGCCCACGGCTGCGGCACCCGCCATGAACGTGCGTCGTGAGGTAGGCCGTGAGGTACGTCGTGACGTGCCGAAACGATCCATCCGAAGCCCCTTACCGACGGTAACTTTCGCGTCCGGCGCTGGAGCATACGGAGGTCCCTCACGACTCGGAAGCCACGCGTGCGCCGCCTTTGCTCAATGGCTGGAAAATGAAGCCATGGCCCGACGAACCAAACACACCAGAGGCACCACGCCTCCCACCCTCACCGCCGAGTCGCCCTGCCCCTGTGGGCTGCCCGCCCCGTACGGGGAGTGCTGCGGCCGGTTCCACAGCGGGGAGGAATCCGCGCCCACGGCCGAGCTGCTGATGCGCTCGCGCTACAGCGCCTTCGTCGCCCATGACGCGGCGTACCTGCTGCGCACCTGGCACTCGTCGACCAGGCCCCGGCACCTCGAGCTGGACCCGGGCATGCAGTGGGCCTCACTGGAGATCGTCGCCACCACGGACGGCAGCGCCTTCCACACGAGAGGCACCGTGACCTTCCGCGCCCGCTACCGCCACCACGGCAGTCGGGGCGAGCTGCACGAGCACAGCAACTTCGAGCGCGAGAACGGCGCTTGGGTGTACGTCGACGGCACCTTCATCGAGTGAGGCCGCCGGCGGTCAGCGGTGCCGGCGCGGCATGACCGTGAGCCGGGGGTCGTACGCGGCCAGCACCTTGTTGGCCCGCGCGAGCGTGGCGAGCGCGTGCTCCCGGTCCGCCCGGTCCTCCGCGCACAGCGGCCCGCGGAACAGGCTCACCTCGCGCGCCGCGCACTCGGCGTCGATCTCCGCCTGGAGGATGTGGACCGGCATGCAGGACCCGATCAGCGCCGCGACGCGGTCGGGGATCGGCACCGGGACGAGGGGGGAGGCGGTCACGTGAAGTCCTTCTTTACCGTACGGGTCGCCCCGTGATCTCTCGTTACGCGGGAGTGAGTCGACCGCGTCCCGGCGGAGCTGCTCAGGAAGGACGAAGGTGCCGTACGAGAGGCGCGCACCGCACCCTTCGCCCGGCCGTCCGTCCCCAGCGGCACCGCCGACATACCTTACGCGAACGCCGCCGAAGCACCCGAATCGACGGCCTTGCGTCGAAAAAAGGACGCCGGTGGCCGGAATCCGGGCCGCGGGAACCGAATGCGCAGCTCAAGTGGGTGAAACGGTGAGCGGGTTGATCACTGCGGGGCTGCGGAGGGCCCACCGCGTCGCCGTGCCGCCCCGCTCCGGCCACGCCCGCTCCCGCCGTCCGGGCCGCCCGCGGCCGTCCCCTGTCGATCTTCGCCGCCTCCATCGCGGCCCGGAGCCCCGGCTGCCGGCGCGGCAAAAGCGCAGGTCAGAGTTGTGCGGCCCTGGCGTGAAGTGTCCTGTCCGCCGGCAGGGCCGGCCGGAGCACGGAGCTGCCGGACCACGCCCGGCCCCATCGGCCGCGGACCCGAGGGTGACACTGGCCACACTGGGCCGGACGCCCCGCCGAGGAGATCGTCCGGCCCTGATGAGACCTGCGGTGGCCCGCCGCCGGTGACGGACGCCCGTGATCACCGGCGGGGGACGGCGCGTCCTCGTCGCCTTCGGCGATCAGGACGGGCCGCCCGCGGGCGGCGTGGACCGGCGGTGCGGTTTGCGGTCCGGAACAGTCGCGGGACACGCCGTCCACGGAGCGGGGTACGGGTCTCAGGGCGCGCCGCCGTCGCGGCGCTCCCGTAAATGCAGCGCGCGCAGCACGCCCTCCGTCGCGAACCGGCTCTCGGGGTCGGTGAGCTGATCACCGAAGATGGATTCGAGATTGCGCAGCCGGTAGCGGACGGTCTGCGGGTGCACATCGAGCAGCTCGCCCATCCGGGCGGCGGTGCCACGGGTGTCCAGCCAGATCCGCAGGGTCTCGATCAGCCGGTTGCGGCGGGTGGGCGTCAGCCCGGCGAGGGGGGCGAGTTCGCGCTCCGCCAGCTGGTTCATCAAGGCGGGGTCCGACAGCAGCCACAGAGTGAGCATGTGGTCGGAGCAGAAGGTGAGCGGGGCGTCGTCCACGACACCCGAGTCGATGAAGTCGAGGAGGCGGCGGGCCCAGCGGATGGAGTCCGCGGCCTCGGCGGTCGGTACGGTCAGTCCCACGGCGGCCCGGTGGCCGGTCAGCGCGTTCTCCAGCGTGTGTCTTCGCTGGTCGTCGACCGGTCCCGGGACGAGTAAGTGCGGGTGCGGTCCGACGAGTTCCGAGAGGACATCGTTGTCGAGCTCCGTTCCGGCCAATTCCGGGGACGAGCGCAGGGCGACGAGGGTGACCTTCTCGGGCAGCGGCCACCCCGCCTGCTCGGACAGTTCCGCGATCGCGGAGCGCGGCACCGGCGGTCCCGCCATGATCAGATGCAGCAGCCTGCGCCGGACGGTCGCCTCCTGCGCGGCCGTTCTCGCCTGCACCTCCAGATAGCCCTCCCTGGTGAGCGCCTCGAGCTCGTCCACATAGGCGAAGAGGGCGTCGGCGAAGCTCAGCATCAGAGTGGGGGAGAGGTTGTAGCGCCGGCCGATCCGCTTGGCGCGGCGCAGGGCCACGCGGGCGCCGAGCCGGTAGGCCCCGTGGAGGGAGTCCAGGCTCCGGCCCTCGTAGGCCTCGAACCGGCCGAAGCGACGCAGCATCTCGTCGCGCAGCGGTGACGGCGCCGAAGGGGACGCCACCTGGTCGACGAAGACGGAGATGTTCTGTTCGACGCCGATCTGGATGGCCTGCCCGTACGGGCCCTTCAGTAATCGCCCGTACTCGGGGTAGGCACGGGTCACCTCGATGCCGATCTCCTGGATCAGGCTGGGCAGTTCGGGCCTGATGATGGCGGCGAACTCCTGTGGCAGCGGCCCGAGCGGCTCTCCGGCGTCCGACGGCTGGGTGGTCGTTCTCGGCATGGTTGTCCCCTCGATCTCCGGGTGTCCGGCGGGGGTGGGGGCTGTGGGGGAAGCGCTCCCACGGACCGACAGGCGTGACGACTTCGTGGGTGCTGAACATAGTCCAGCGCGGAGCGCCTGCACAGCGGTCGGTACGGGGCGGCGTGGGCGCGGAGCGGCCGGGGGAGCGGGCGGCGCCGGAGGGGAGTGCTCACTTCCGGACAAGAATCCGGGGCGGCCTGTGGCGCCGGCGACAAGAAAATACCGGCTGGTAGCGGCATTGCGGGAATCTGCCGAACCAGTATTGCGCGTCTGGTTACCCGCTCGTAGCGTCACTCCGGAAGTTGCACGACCGGGTGGCCATGAGAATTCGACCCGCGTACTGAGCCGCAACGCTTTTCGGCCCGTCCGCCAGGGCCGAAAAAGGTCCATCAGGCAAGCCCCTCTCCCTGAAGGGAACTACCCGTGCGAAGAATTGCCAGAAATGCCATGATCGCCACGGCGGCGCTGACCGCCGCACTCGGCATGACGGTGACGCAGGCCTCGGCCACGTCACTGGTCACATGGACGGTCACCCCCGGTGGACCGTTCACCGCCGTCGCGGCCAACCCCACCCTCACGGTGCCCGCCGCCACCCTCGACTGCGCCTCCTCCAACGCCTCGGGCTCGCTCGTCTCCGGCTCCGGCAACGCCGGCGACGGCATCGGCACCATTGCCAACCTGACGTTCGAGGACTGCTCGGTGATCGGCATCCCGTTCGATGTCACCAGCAAGAACTTCCCGTGGAGCCTGAACGCCACCGGCGTCAGCGCGGTGCCGAACGCGGTCGACGGCTCCATCACCGGCGTGGACGCGAGCATCAGCGGCTCCGGTTGCACCGCGGACTTCGCCGGCACCGTCACCGGCCACTACAAGAACGACACCAAGCAGCTGGTGATCAACGGCGGCAGCCTGGTCGCCTCCAACGCCGACTGCCTCGGCCTGATCAACGACGGCGACGAAGCGCTGTACGAGGCCGTCTACGCGGTCTCGGGCGGCCACACGATCTCCCCGGACTGACACCCGTCGCCGGCCGCGCGGCCCGCCCCGTGACCCGGTCCCCCCGGGCACGGGGTTCCCGCGGCGGATCTCCGAGCGGATCGAAATCCCCGGCAATAAAGCCGAACACCAGTCAATGGGGGGCACCATGATGACGGGCGTTGCAAAACGTCCTCCTCGCATTTCCCGTGTCGCCTTTCTCGGTGCCGCGGGATTGGTCGCCGGAATTCTGGCAGGTCCCGGTTCTGCCGCCCGGGCGCAGGACACCGATGTGAGTGTGGCGTACGAGTGCGGGTTCCCGTCGGGCACCCGTACCGTGACCGCAGAGATCACCGGCGTGTATCCGGACGCGGGCGTGGTGAACCGGCCCGTCCGGCCCGGTTCACCGGCCGTGCGGCTGACGATCGGGCCGGCCGCCCTCGAAGGTGTGCTGCCGCAGGGCACGACGGCCGTCGCCGGTCTTGCCGATCTCACCGTGCTCGTCGCACAGAAAGGGCGTTCTGCCGAGGCCCGTTGGGGAGCTCTGGCCGCGCCGGCCGTTCCCGTACCGGACGGCTCGGGAGACCTGGTGCTCGAACACAGCGGCGCCGTCCCCTCCGTGACCGTCACCGCCCCCGGCGACATCACCTTCACCGCGGACGCCATGAAGCTGGAACTGCGGCCGCGGACGGGTGAGGAGACGCAGCCGGCGGCGCTTGCCCCCGTCGACTGCCGGCCGGCCGAAGGACAGGACGCCCTGCTGGCGACCGTGCCTGTGCCCGTGCCCGGCGGCACCCGCCCCGACCCTTCGCAGGAGCCGGGCCCCTCCGCGTCCCCCACCGCCGAGGAGCCCGTGCGGCCACAGGACATCGCCGTAGAACCCTCGCCGTCCGAACCCGCGAGCCCCTGCCCGACGGAGAAGCCCGCCGGCGGGATCGACGAGAGCTTCGTGCCCCGGCCCCCGCCCGGCGGCGAACCGCCCCGCGTCACCATCCTGCCCGGCAGGCTCGGCTGCGCGTACGCCGTCGGTTTCGCCAACGTCGAGAAGCTCGGCGGCGCGATGATCGTCAACGATCCCTCCGGCGCTCCGCGGCTCATCAACGTGCTGGCCGTCACCCGGTCGGTGTCCCGTCCGGGCACCCGGCCCGGCGGCAGCTACTTCCGCGCCGACTCGTACGGCGAACTGCCGTTGCCGGACGCCACATCGACCTTCCTCACCTTCGGGTTCCAGCCCGTCACCGCGAAGGTCGAGTTCACCAACGGTCCCGTCACCATCTCCACCGGAACCATCGGCTCACCGCCCAACAGGATCAACTTCGCCCAGGCGGGCTTCTACCAGTCGCTGCGCGTCTACGACGTCGAGGTCAACGGCACACCGCTGGACGTCGGCCCCGCCTGCCGGACGGCCCGCCCCTACCGGGTGGTCCTGCACGGCAAGTTCCCCGACTACGAGAACGTCTTCAAGGGCGGACCGATGCGGGGCACTGTGACGATCCCCGAGTTCTCCGGCTGCGGTACGGGCGGTGAGGACCTCGACCAGCTGTTCAGCGCGTCACTGTCCGGGCCGGACAACCTGATCGCCATGAGGCAGGGCCCGCTGTGCATCCCGAACAGCCCGAACAACGAGTGCCCGCCCACGATTCCGCCGCTCCCCGGCCAGGAGACCTAAGGAGCCGTCCTCCCGATGACCGCGCTCCCGCACCGCCCGGCCGCGGTCGGGCCGGCGCCGCCGCCCTGCGCCCGTACGCACCGGGGGACAAGGTTTCCCCGCCGCGTTGTCATGGCGTGACAAACCAATGAGTTCGGCCTGAATGCGCTGGTCACAGCCATTGCCCCGGCTGCGTACCCGAACGTAACGTGCGGGCGCCCGGTGCACTTCCGCCACTTTCGACACCCGTGCGCAGCCCGCTGCCCACGGACCACCGAACGGGAGGTGAAATGGGAATCGAGGTAGTCGTCGAAGGACTCACCAAGTCCTTCGGCAAACAGAACATCTGGCAGGACGTCACGCTCACCCTCCCGGCCGGAGAAGTCAGCGTCATGCTCGGGCCCTCGGGAACCGGGAAGACCGTCTTCCTCAAATCCATCATCGGACTGCTCAAGCCGGAACGCGGCCGCGTCCTCATCGACGGCGTCGACATGGTGGGCAGCCCCGAACGCGACATCTACGAGACGCGCAAACTGTTCGGCCTGATGTTCCAGGACGGCGCGCTCTTCGGATCGATGACGCTCTTCGACAACATCGCCTTCCCCTTGCGTGAGCACACCCGCAAGAAGGAGTCAGAGATCCGGCGCATCGTGATGGAGCGCATCGAGGTCGTCGGACTCCTCGGCGCCGAGGGCAAACTCCCCGGCGAGATATCCGGCGGTATGCGCAAACGCGCCGGGCTCGCCCGGGCCCTGGTCCTCGACCCGCAGATCATCCTCTGCGACGAGCCCGACTCCGGTCTGGACCCCGTGCGCACGGCCTATCTGTCGCAACTGCTGATCGACCTCAACGCGCAGATCGACGCCACGATGCTGATCGTCACCCACAATCTCGACATCGCGGCCACCGTTCCGGACAACATGGGCATGCTCTTCCGCCGCAACCTCGTCACCTTCGGGCCCCGCGAGGTGCTGCTGACCAGCGAGGAACCGGTCGTCGCCCAGTTCCTCGGCGGGCGGCGGGAAGGCCCCATCGGGATGTCGGAGGAGAAGGACGCCGCCACCCTGGCGAGGGAGCGGCGATCCGGCGTCGGCGACCACGCAAGGCCACCGCGGATCGTCGTCCCCCAGCTGGAACCCTCACCCGGTATGCCCGTCCGCCAGGGTGCGCTGCGCCGCAGGGAACGGGTGCTCGGCATGATGGCCCAGCTGCCGGAGGCGGCCCGCACCGCGATCATGCGGAGCTACAGCCCGGCCGGCGGCGGAGTCACCGGATGACCGCCCCGCTGCCGGTGCGGCCGCCCGCACCGTCCGACGACAGGGCAGCCGGCGTACCGACGGCGAGAGGGCCCGCGAAGCTGCTCGCCCCGCTGCGCGAGACCGGCAAGCTGTTCGCGCTCGCCGCCGAGGTGACCCGGGCGATCTTCCGCCGGCCGTTCCAACTGCGCGAGTTCGTCGAGCAGTTCTGGTTCGTGGCCAGTGTCACCATCCTCCCGGCCGCCCTCGTGTCCATCCCGTTCGGCGCGGTCATCGCCCTCCAGGTCGGCTCGCTCACCCAGCAGCTCGGCGCTCAGTCGTTCACCGGCGGCGCCAGCGTTCTCGCCGTCATCCAGCAGGCCGGCCCGCTGATCGTCGCCCTGCTGATCGCCGGTGCCGGCGGCTCGGCGATCTGCGCCGACCTCGGCTCCCGCAAGATCCGCGAAGAGCTCGACGCCATGGAGGTCATGGGCGTCTCGCCCGTCCAGCGCCTGGTCGTACCGCGGGTGCTGGCCACCATGCTGGTCGCCGTACTGCTCAACGGCATGGTCTCCGTCGTCGGCACCCTCGGCGGCTACTTCTTCAACGTGATCATGCAGGGCGGCACCCCCGGCGCGTACCTCGCCAGCTTCTCCGCCCTCGCGCAGCTGCCCGACCTCTACATCAGCGAACTCAAGGCCCTGATCTTCGGCTTCATCGCCGGCATCGTCGCCGCCTACCGCGGACTCAACCCGCGCGGCGGGCCCAAGGGCGTCGGCGACGCGGTCAACCAGTCCGTCGTCATCACCTTCATGCTGCTGTTCTTCGTGAACATGGTCCTCACGGCGATCTATCTCCAGATCGTCCCCCCGAAGGGGGGCTGAGCGATGTCCGTGCTCGGCCGGCTGGACCGCGGCGGTGACCAGCTCATCTTCTACGTACGGGCCCTCCTGTGGATCCCGAAGACCCTGCGCCGCTATCTGCGCGAGGTCCAGCGCCTGCTCGCCGAGGTCGCGTTCGGCAGCGGCGGCCTCGGCGTCATCGGCGGCACCATCGGCGTGATGATCGCCATGACCCTGTTCACCGGCACCGTCGTCGGACTCCAGGGGTACGCGGCCCTCAACCAGATCGGCACCTCGGCCTTCACCGGCTTCGTCTCCGCCTACTTCAACACCCGGGAGATCGCCCCGCTCGTCGCCGGCCTCGCGCTCTCCGCCACGGTGGGCGCCGGATTCACCGCCCAGCTCGGCGCGATGCGCATCAACGAGGAGGTCGACGCGCTAGAGGCGATGGGCGTGCGGTCCATGCCGTACCTGGTCACCACCCGCATCATCGCCGGCGTCGTGGCCATCATCCCGCTGTACGTGATCGGACTGCTCAGCTCCTACCTCGCCTCGCGCTGGGTCACCGTGCTGTTCAACGGCCAGTCCGCCGGCACCTACGACCACTACTTCGATCTCTTCCTCTCCCCGGACGACGTCCTGCTGTCGATCCTCAAGGTGCTGATCTTCAGCGTGATGGTGATCCTCGCGCACTGCTACTACGGCTTCCGCGCCTTTGGCGGCCCGGCCGGTGTGGGCGTGGCCGTCGGCCGCTCCGTACGCAACGCCATCGTGCTGATCAGCCTCACCGACTTCTTCCTCTCGCTCGCCATCTGGGGCGCGACCACGACGGTGAAGGTGGCCGGATGACCGCGCACACGGCAAGAAGACGGCTCGCGGGCGTGGCCTTCCTGCTCGTGCCCGTGCTGCTCGTATGGCTCTCGGTGGCCGTCTACGACAAGAAGTTCACCGACGACGCCACCGTCACCGTCCTCACCGGAGCGGCCGGCAACGAGATGCACCGGGGCGCCGAGGTCAAAGTGCGCGGCGTCGTCATCGGCGAGGTCCGCGACATCCGCGCCGACGGCACCGGAGCCCGGCTGACCCTCGCCGTCGACCGTGACGAGCTCCGGCGGGTGCCCGCCGACGTCACCGCGCAGATGCTGCCGACGACCCTTTTCGGAGAGCGCTTCGTCGCCCTCGTGCCGCCCGCCCGCAACCCCTCCGCACGCACGCTCGGCGCGGGGGACACCATCACCCAGGACCGCTCGAGCAACGCCGTCGAACTGGAACAGGTCCTTGACAACGTGCTGCCGCTGCTGACCGCCGTCAAGCCGGAGAAGCTGTCCGCCACCCTCACCGCCGTCTCCCAGGCACTCCAGGGCCGCGGCGACCAGCTCGGCGAAACGCTCGTCACCCTCGAGGGCCACCTGAAGAAGCTCAACCCCCAACTCCCGGTGCTCAACCGGGACATCGCCCACCTCGTCGAGGTGAGCCATCTCTACGCGGACGCCGCGCCCGACGTGCTCCAGGCGCTCACCGACTTCACCACCACCAGCGGCACCATCGCCGACCAGCAGGCACAGCTCGCCGGACTGTACGGCTCGGCCACCACATCTGCGCAGGACCTCACCTCCTTCCTGCGAAAGAACCGGAACAACCTGATCCGGCTGGCCGCCGCCGGCCGGCCCACCCTCGAACTGCTCGCCGAGTACTCGGCCTCCTTCCCGTGCACCCTGCGCACCCTCGCCGGGTTCGTACCCGCCATGGACAAGGCCCTCGGCAAGGGCACCGACGAGCCGGGGCTCCATGTGGACGTGACCGCCGTGCCCTCGCTGGGCAAGTACGTGTCCGGCAAGGACACCCCGGCCTACGACAGCGGCGGCGGACCGCACTGCTACGCCGTCCCCTACACCGGCAGGCCCGCCCCCTCCGCCGCGCGGGCGGCCGCCGAGAGCCTCGGCCTGCCCAACTCGCCGCAGGAGAACCGGCTCGTCAACGAACTGATGGCGCCGGAGCTGAAGAAGGCCCCGGACAAGCTGCCCGACTGGAGCAGCGTGCTGACCGGCCCCGTCTACCGCGGTGCGGAGGTGACGCTCAAGTGAGACGCCGCTCTCTCGCGGGGCCGCTGGTCAAGTCCCTCGCGTTCATCGTGGTGACCGTCCTCGCCACCACCGCCCTCGCCTTCGGCATCGCCAACACCTCGGTCGGCGAGACGTCCCCCTACAAGGCGCGCTTCACCGACGCGACCGGACTCGTCCCCGGAGACAGCGTGCGCATCGCGGGGGTCAAGGTCGGCCAGGTCGAGTCGGTGAAGGTCGTCGAGCGCCGGGTCGCCGAGGTCGCCTTCGACGTCCAGAAGGGCCGCACACTGCCCGCCTCGGTCACCGCGTCGATCAAGTACCTCAACATGGTCGGGCAGCGCTACATCGACCTCGACCAGGGGACGGGGCCGGTCGGCCGCGCCTTCGCCGCGGGCAGCACCATCCCGCTGGAGCGCACCACCCCCGCCCTCGACCTCACCCGGCTGTTCAACGGCTTCCAGCCGCTGTTCGAAGGCCTGTCGCCCGGGGAGATCAACGACCTCGCCGGCTCCATCGTCCAGGTTCTGCAGGGCGAGGGCGGCACCGTCGACAGCATCCTGCGGCACGTCGGCTCGCTGACCGGAACCGTCGCCGCGAAGGACAAGGTCATCGGCGAGGTGGTCAGGAACCTCAACACCGTCCTGAAGACCGTCAACGACCGCGAGGCGGGCTTCGACGAACTCGTGGTCACCCTCCAGAAACTGGTCAGCGGATTCTCCGGCGACCGCAAACCTCTCGGGGAGGCCGTCGCGGCCATGGCAGACCTCACCACCGTCACCGCCGACCTCCTGAAGGACGGCCGGCAACCCCTCAAGAAGGACATCGCGGAGCTGGGCCGCCTGTCCCGGCAGCTGGACAAGGGCTCACCCCGCGTCGAGGAGTTCCTTCAGCGGACACCCGCCAAGATGCAGGCCGTCACCCGCCTCGCCTCCTACGGCTCGTGGCTGAACCTCTACCTCTGCGCAGCGAAGGTCAGGAATGTCGCCACGTGGGACGGCAGCCCGCCGCCCACCGGAATCGGGATCACCGAGTCGAGGTGTCGCGGATGAACAGCTTCCGCTTCCGTCCGCGGTCCGTGAAGGAACGCGACCCCGTCGCCGTCGCCCTCGTCGGCCTGCTCGTCCTCGCCCTGCTCGGCATCACCGCCTACAAGGCGGACGCCCTGCCCTTCGTCGGCGGCGGAACCACCTACAGAGCCGACTTCACGGAGGCGGCGGGGCTCGACGAAGGCGACGAGGTGCGCGTCGCCGGCGTCAAGGTCGGCGAAGTCACCGCCGTGGCACTCGCCGGTGCCAGGGTCAGGGTCGACTTCTTGGTGAAGGACGCCTGGATCGGCAACTCCAGCACCGTGGCCATCGCCATCAAGACCCTCCTCGGCGACAAGTACCTCGCCGTCGACCCCCTCGGCACCCGCGCCCAGGACCCCTCCGAACCCATCCCCAGCAGCCGCACCACCTCTCCGTTCGACGTCACCCAGGCCTTCAACGGGCTCGGCGAGACCATCGGGAAGATCGACACGGCGAAACTCGCCGAGAGCTTCAGGACGATCAACGACACCTTCAAGGACTCCCCGCCGAACGTCCGCAACGCGGCGACCGGCCTCGCCGCCCTGTCGAGGTCCGTGTCCGAACGCGACGCGCAGCTCGCCGAACTCCTCAAGGGCAGCAAACAGCTCACCAAGACCCTCGACGGGAAGAAGAGCAGCTTCGAGCTGCTGCTCGAGGACGGCAACGACCTCCTCGGCGAGATCAGGTCCAGACGCGACGCCATCCACGCGCTCCTCACCGGCACCAAGAGCCTCGGCATCCAGCTCGGCGGAGTCGTCCAGGACAACGAACGGCAGCTGAAGCCGACCCTCGACGCGCTCGGCAAGGTCACCGCCGTCCTGCTGAAGAACCGGGAGAAGCTCGACCGGACCCTCGCCCTCGCCGGGCCGTACTACCGGCTCGTCGGCAACACCCTCGGCAACGGCCGCTGGTTCGACACCTACGTCTGCGGCCTCGTCCCCAAGAACTACCTGCCCGCCGGCACACCGCCGGCCACCGGCTGCATGCCCCCGAAGCCGACCGTGAAGGGCGGAGGATCGTGAACCTCAAGCGCATCGTGGGCATCGGCGCGGGCCTGGCCCTCGTGGCCGTCGCCGGGACGTCCGGAGCGATGGCCCTGAAGGAGTCCGCAGCGACCCGGATCACCGCCTACTTCGACCGGGCCACCGGCGTCTACGAAGGATCCGACCTGCGCGTCCTCGGAGTGAAGGTCGGCACCGTGGACACCGTGCGGCCCGAGGGCGACCAGGTGAGGGTCACCCTGCTGCTCGACGAGGACGTCCACGTCCCGAAGGACGCGCACGCCGTCGTGGTGGCACCGAGCGTCGTCGCCGACCGCTACATCCAGCTCGCCCCCGCGTACACCGGCGGCGAACGGATCAAGGACGGCGCGGTGCTCCCCGCCGAGAGGAACGCGATGCCCCTCGAGGTCGACCAGTTGTACGCGTCGATCACCGAACTCAGCACGGCCCTCGGCCCCGACGGCGCGGGCGCCGACGGCGCGCTCGCCGGCCTCCTCGACACCGGCGCGGCCAACCTCGAGGGCAACGGCAAGGCCATCGGCGACTCCATCGAGCAGTTCGGCAAGGCCGCCAAGACCCTCGACGGCAGCAGCGGCGACCTGTTCGCCACGCTGTCCTACCTCCAGTCGTTCACCGCCATGCTGAAGAAGAACGACGGCAACGTCGCCAAGGCGGAGAAGCAACTGGCTTCCGTCACCGGGTTCCTGGCCGACGACAAGGAGAATCTGGGCGCCGCGCTCAAGGAACTCGGCACGGCGCTCGGCCAGGTCAAAGGCTTCATCCAGGACAACCGCGGCAGCCTGAAGAAGAACGTCGACGCGCTCGTACCGCTGACCCGGACCCTGGTCGACCAGCGGGCGTCCCTCGCCGAGGCCATGGACACCGCCCCGCTCGCCGCCGGCAACGCGCTGAACGCCTACGACCGGGTGAACCGCACCCTCAACGGCCGTGCCGACATCAACGAACTCAGCTACGGCCCCGAGATCACCGTCCCGCCCGACACCGTGTCCACGGCCGGACTCGTGCCGGTGGACGGCTCACGGCGAAAGGCGCTGCCCGCCCTGCCGCTGCCACCGGTCGGCACGGTCTACGGCACCCCCGAGAAGCGGAAGGGGGAGTCCCGTTGAACCGCGCCCCGACCTCTCTGACCGGCGCGGCCGCCCGCCCAGCCGCCGCCCGAACCCGCCGGCGCGGCGCCGTCGCCCTCGCGCTGACGCTCGGCCTCACCCTGTCGGCGGCCGGCTGCTCGGTGCCCGAGTTCTCCGGCATCGAGCAACTGCCCCTGCCCGGCGGGGCCGACCTCGGCAGCGACCCGTACGAGATCACCGCCGAGTTCGCGGATGTGCTCAGCCTCGTCCCCCAGTCGTCGGTGAAGGTGAACGACGTCGCCGTCGGCCGCGTCACCAAGATCACGCTCAACCGGGACGACTGGTCGGCGAAGGTCACCATGCGGGTCGCCGGAGACGTGAAGCTGCCCGCGAACGCCTACGCCCGTCTGGAACAGTCCAGCCTCCTCGGCGAGAAGTACATCCAGCTCACCCCGCCCGACAAGGCCACGGCCGCACAGGGCACGCTCGCCGACGGCGCGGCCATCCCGATGAGCCGCACCAACCGCAACCCCGAGGTGGAAGAGGTCTTCGGCGCGCTGTCGCTGCTGCTCAACGGCGGCGGCGTCAACCAGATCAAGACCATCGCCACCGAGCTCAACAAGGCGATCGGCGGCCGTGAACCGAAGGTCCGCTCCCTGCTGAAGCGACTCGACACCCTCGTCACCAGCCTCGACGACAACAAGGAGAACATCACCGCCGCCCTCGACGGGGTCAACCGGCTCGCCGCCACCCTCGCCACCCGCAAACAGCAGGTCGGCACCGTCCTCACCGGTCTGAGCCCAGGACTGAAGGTGCTGGAGGAACAGCGCGGTTCGCTGCTCACGATGCTGCGGGCGCTGGGCACCCTGTCCACCGTCGCCGTCGACACCATCGACAAGTCCAAGGCCGACACCATCGCGAGCCTGAAGGCCCTGGCGCCGACCCTCAAGGCGCTCGCCGACTCCGGCCAGGACCTGCCCGACTCCCTCCAGGTGCTGCTCACCTACCCGTTCACCGACGAGGTGCTGCGCGGGGTGAAGGGCGACTACCTCAACGTCTACCTCGATGTGACGGCCGCACCCGGCACGACGATCATCCCCGAGTTCGTGCCCGACGACGAGGAGCCTGCCGCCGCGCGGGCCAGGGGCACCGCGCCCCTGCCGCTCCCCGCGGTCACCGGCACCACCGGCCAGGGTGGAGGGGCCCGCTGATGCTCACGACCGCCATACGCCTCAAGAACATCGCGTTCCTGGTCATCACCGTCCTGGTGCTGGGGTTCGTCGGCGTCCGCCACGCCGACCTCGGCCACCTCGTCGGCATGCGCGACCACTACACCGTGAAGGTCGAACTGGCGCAGACCGGTGGCCTGTTCACCCACTCGAACGTGACCTACCGGGGAGTGTCCGTCGGACGGGTCGGCGACATCGAGCTCACGCAGGACGGCGTGGCGGCCGAGCTGCGGATCAAGGACGACGCCCCGCGCATCCCCGCCGACCTCGAAGCCGTCGTCGCCAATCTCTCCGCCGTGGGCGAGCAGTACATCGACCTGCGGCCGGCGAGCGACGACGCCCCCTACCTGGAGGACGGCTCGGTCATCGCCCGCGCCTCCACCCGACTGCCCGCTCCCGTCACCGACGTCCTCACCGGGGTCGACGACCTCGCCTCCTCGGTCGATCTGGAGTCCCTGCGCACCGTCGTCGACGAGTTCGGCGCGGCACTGAACGGCCGCGGCGACGACCTCCAGGTGCTGCTCGACAACGGCAACGAGTTCGTCCTCGCCGCCGACGAGGCACTGCCCGTCAACACCCGGCTGATGATCGAAGGAGAGACCGTACTGCGCACCCAGATCGAACACGGCAGGGCGCTCAAGGACTTCGCGGGCGGCGCCAGGGAACTCGCGGCCGAGCTGAAGGGCTCGGACACCGACCTGCGCGAGCTCATCGCCGCCGCGCCCGGTGCCGCCGGACAGATCAGCGGGCTGCTCCGCGACCTCGACCCGGCCTTCGGCGTCGTCGTGGCCAACCTCCTCACCACCTCCGAGGTCGCCGTCACCCGGCAGAACGGCATCGAGGAACTCCTGGTGAAACTGCCGGCGGTCGCCGCCGCGGGAGCCACCGCCGTCACCGGCGAGGGAGCACGGTTCGGCATGTCCGTCACCTTCTTCGAGCCGCTGCCGTGCACCGACGGATACGGCTCCACCGTCTACCGCAACGGCCTCGACACCTCGCCCGCCACCGCCACCGACACCGCCGCGCGATGCACCTCACCGCCGAGCAGCGGCAAGAACGTCCGCGGCAGCGCGAACGCGCCCACCGGCGGCCCGGTGCCCGACCCCGCACGGCCGGGCAGCGCGTCCTCGGCGGTCGGTACGGGCACCGGCGGAGGCGACAGGTCGGCGACGCTGCCGGGGGCACTCGGCCTGCCGCCGGTGACCGGCTCGGCCTCCGGCATGAGCGGTCTCCTTGGCCTGGAGGTCGCGCCATGAGGAAAGGCAGAGCGGGGCTCGCCGCCCGGACCTCCGTCGTACTGGCCCTGCTGTTCTGCGCGTTCGGCGGCTGGAGTTACGCGCAGGCCGACGGCGACGAGTCCCTGGCCTTCGCCGCCTCCCGCGACGCGGCCCTCGCCGAAGGGAAGCGACACGTCGAGACCCTCACCAGCTTCGACGGCAGAAAGCCCGAAGCGGCGCTCCGGCGGTGGCTCGACGCCTCCACCGGACCGCTGCGTGAGGAACTGCGACAGGCGAAGACCAAGGCCGGCCCGACGGCGCGTGCCCGGATCACCGACGCGGCCCTGACCGCGCTGGACGACCGGACCGGTACCGCCGAGCTGATCGCCACCGTCGAGGTGGAGACGGACACGGCCGGCGGCGGGGCGCCGGACACCGAACGCAAGCGGCTGGAAGCCGGCCTCGCCCGCACCGCCGGCGGCTGGAAGCTCCGGTCCCTGGCGGCGGTCCCGGTCGGAGGGGTGTGACATGCGCGGCGACGAGGCGGGAGCGGTCATGAGCACCGGCGAGGACGTCACCACGGCGGCGCCCGGGCCGAGCCACCGGCCCGCGCGGGACAGCGAACCGCCGGCCGCGTCCGCCGGGGCAGGCCCGGCCGGACACCGCCGATGGCGGGCCCCCGCGGTCGCCGCCCTGGTGCTCGCGCTGCTGATCGGCGGAACCCTGTTCCTGCTGAAGGCGGGGCAGCTGACCGGAGACCCCGCAGCGGACAACCGGGCGCTCACCGACACCGCAGCCACCGCGCGCGTCACCGGCGACGTCAGCAACGCGCTGACGTCGGTCTTCTCCTACACCCCCGGCGACACCGGAGCCACCCGCGAGGCGGCGCGCCATCTGCTCGCCGGCAAGGCGGCCCGCCAGTACGCGGAGCTGTTCGGCCAGGTCGAGAAGCGCGCCGCCGAACAGAAGCTGACGCTCACCACCCATGTCGTACGCGCCGGGGTGACCCGGCTGAACGGCAGCAGCGCACAGCTCCTGGTCTTCCTCGACCAGGTCTCCCAGCGGCAGGGCGGAGCACCGTCGACCGCCCCCGCCCAGCTGTCCGTCACGGCCGAACTCGGCGACGGGCACTGGCGGATCGTCGACATCACGTCCCGGTGACACCCAGGAGCGGCACGACAGCGGTGGACCCGACATCGGTGCACCGACAGGGAAGGAAGAGGGGCACATGGCACGGACGACGAGAAACCCGGTGGTCGCGGCGGCTCTCGCGCTGACCGTCGTGGCGGCCGCGTTCGCCGGCTGGGGAGGCTGGTCCTGGTACGGGGCCGCGCACGACGACTCCCTGGCCTTCGCGCACAAACGCGACGAGGCCCTGGCCGCCGGCCGTCAGGCCGTACAGAACATGAACACCCTCGACCACCGGGACCTCAAGGGCGGCCTCGACACCTGGGAGGACTCCGCCACCGGCGAGCTGTACCGGCAACTCGTCGACGGACGCGGCGAGTTCGAGCGGCAGATCCAGGAGGCGAGGACGGTCACCAGCGCCAAGGTGCTCTCCGCGGCGGTGACGGAACTCGACGACAGGGCCGGCCGGGCGAGCGTGATGGTCGCCCTGCGGATCACGGTGGCCGCTCCCGAGGGCGAACCGGCCCGCAAGGAGAGCCGGATGCTCGGCGAGCTGACCCGCACACCGCAGGGATGGAAGCTCAGCGCCCTCGGTCAGGCACCCGTCGGCAACACCGCGGCCGAGTAACCACCGAGAGGACTCCCGACATGTCGACGACCCGGCACCTCATCAACAGACAGCGCCGACTTGCCGGCGCCGCCTCGCGCGCCGCCGGCTCCACGGCCGCGCCGCCCTCCGGCGGCGCGCCGCCGGAGGACCAGGGCCGGGAGCGGGCCCCCGCCCGCGACGCCGGCAGGGCGGGCGGCAAGCGGACCCCGGGCCGGGCATCCGCCGCCGTGAAAGGGGCGCCCGGGCGGGCGGAACCCGACGGCGAAGCCCTCTCGCGCGGGGCGCGGGCCCGACGCAACAGGCTGTTGGCCGTCCTCGCCGTGCTGACCGTCCTTCTCGGCGGCTTCGCCGCCTTCGCCGCCGGCCACGCCGCCGACCTGCGTGACCGGCCGGCCGCGCGCAACACGGCCCTCACCGACACCGCCCGCACCAGCGAGGTCAAGGGGCAGGTCACCACGGCCGTCGAAGCCGTCTTCTCCTACAACTTCGCCGACGCGGGAGCGCTCGACCAGGCCGCGAAGACGCACCTGACCGGCCGGGCGGTCCCGCAGCACGCCGAGATGCTCGCGGCCGTCGTCAAGGAAGGCCCGAAGCAGAAGCTGGTGCTGACCACCACCGTCACCGGGAGCGGCGTGGAACAGATCGACAATGACCGGGCCCGTGTCCTCGTCTACGCCGACCAGAGCAACACGCGCACCGCGACCAAGGAAGAGACCACGTACGCCGCCGCCATGCTCGCCGTGGACGCCGTCCACAAGGACGGCACGTGGCGCATCGCCGGCATCGACACCTTCGGATCCGGCTCATGAGGCCCCCCAGGAGGCGGCTGCGCCGGGGACTGGCCGGAACCGCGGCGGCCGTCGCCGCCATGACGGCGCTCACCGCCTCGCAGGCGCCCGGACTCGTACCGCCCCGTCCCGCCGCCGATGCCGACAACGCGGCGGACGCGGGTACTTGGCCCGTCACACCCAACGACGACTCGTACCACGTCGAGCTGCCCCCGCTGCCCGTACCGGTTCCGACCGCGCCGGTACCCGGCTCCGGACCGGCCGTGCGGGTGGACCCGGTCCGCGCCGAGTCGGGCATCCCGGCCACCGTCCTCGCCGCCTACCGCGGCGCGGAGGCACGGATGGGGCGCAGTGACCCGGGCTGCCGGCTGCCGTGGCAACTGCTCGCCGCCATCGGCAAGGTGGAGTCCGGGCAGGCCTCCGGCGGCCGTGTCGACGCCGCCGGTACCACGCTCTCGCCGATCCTGGGCCCGGTCCTCGACGGCAACGGCTTCGCGCACATCGCCGACACCGACGACGGCGCCTGGGACGGCGACACCCGGTACGACCGTGCGGTGGGGCCCATGCAGTTCATACCGTCCACCTGGGCGAACTGGGGGCAGGACGCGAACGGCGACGGCCGCAGGGACCCCAACAACATCCACGACGCCGCGCTCGCCGCCGGCCGCTATCTCTGCGCGGGCGAGCGGAGCCTCTCGCTCAAGGCCCACCTGGACCGGGCGATACTCAGCTACAACCACTCGCAGGAATACCTGCGCACGGTGCTCGCCTGGCTCGATTTCTACCGCAAGGGTGTCCACCCGGTGGCCGACGGCCGGGGCGTGCTTCCCACCAGCCCGGGCGCCGGCGGCGACACACCGGCCGAGCGGCCCGTCGGCGACGGCGGCGACGGTGGGGGAGGGGGCGGCGGCGAGATCATCATCGGGCCGCCGGGCGGCCCGCCCGCGCCGGTGCCCACGCCGACACGCGACCCGGTTCCCCGGCCGCGGCCGAGCGTGCCGGGTCCGGATCCGTCGCCGGATCCTTCGCCCGACCCGTCTCCCGATCCCTCACCGGACCCGTCCCCCGATCCGTCACCGGATCCCTCGCCGGACCCGTCCCCCGATCCTGGGCCCTCCGAGCCGGACTGCCCCACGCCGTCCCCGTCGCCGTCCGAGCCGCCGGGCGAGTCACCCACTCCGCCTGTCACGCCGCCACCCGGTCCCAGCGACGGCCCGGCTCCGGGCGCCGACCCCTGCTCACCCGCCTGGCGGCGGCAGCACCTGGGCCAGGTCGTAGCTCACCGGCTCCTCCAGCTGCGCGTACGTGCAACTGGAGGGGTCCCGGTCCGGGCGCCACCGCCGGAACTGCGCGGTGTGCCGGAAACGGTCGCCCTCCATGTGGTCGTAGGCCACCTCCACCACCCGCTCGGGCCGCAACGCCACCCAGGACAGGTCCTTCTTGCCCGACCAGCGGCTCGGCGCGCCGGGCAGCCGGGCGCTCGCATGGGCGCTCTCCTCCGCCCAGGCGGCCCAGGGATGATCGTCCACCGGGTCCATGAGCAGCGGCTCCAGTTCCGCCACTAGCTCCTCGCGCCGCTTCATCGAGAACGCCGCGCAGACGCCGACGTGCTGGAGCGCCCCCGAGTCGTCGAACAGCCCGAGCAGCAACGAACCGACGACCGGGCCGCTCTTGTGGAAGCGGTAGCCGGCGACGACGACATCGGCGGTGCGCTCGTGCTTGACCTTGTACATCAGCCGGGTGTCCGGCCGGTACGGCAGGTCCGGCGGCTTGGCGACGACGCCGTCGAGCCCCGCCCCCTCGTACTGGTCGAACCACTGCTGCGCGACCTCGGTGTCGGTGGTCGTCGGCGTGAGATGCACCGGCGGCCGGGTGTCCGCGAGGGCCTCCTCGAGCCGCTCCCGGCGCGCCCTGAACGGGGCGTCCATGAGCGACTCGTCGCCCAGCGCGAGCACGTCGAAGGCGACGAAGCTGGCCGGTGTCCGCTCGGCGAGCATCCGCACCCGGGAGTCCGCCGGGTGGATACGCTCCGTGAGCCGGTCGAAGTCCAGGCGCCCTTCGTGCGCGATGACGATCTCCCCGTCGATGACGCAGCGCGCGGGCAGATTGTCCGACAGCGAGGCCACCAGCTCCGGGAAATACCTGGTGAGAGGCTTGCCGGTGCGGGATCCGATGACCAGCTCGTCGCCGTCCCGGTGCACGATCGCCCGGAAGCCGTCCCATTTCGCCTCGTAGTGCATTCCCGGCGGAATCTTCTTCACGGCCTTGGCGAGCATCGGCTTCACGGGCGGCATCACGGGCAGATCCATGGGGCGATTCTGCCCGATATGCGGCACAACCGTGCTCGGCCTACCGTGGCCCACATGGGTGCAGCGGTGGAACTGGAAGCAGGCGGGCGGACCGTACGGCTGTCCAACCCGGACAAGATCTACTTCCCCGCGCGGGGGTTCACCAAGCTGGACGTGGCCCAGTACTACCTGTCCGTCGGGCCCGGCATCCTGCGCGCCCTGCGCGACCGGCCCACCACCCTCGAACGCTACCCGGAGGGCGTGGAGGGCGAGTCCTTCTTCCAGAAGCGCGCCCCCAAGTACCTCCCCGACTGGATCCCGACCGCCCACATCTCCTTCCCCAGCGGACGCACCGCGGACGAGATCTGCCCCACCGAGGTCGCCGCCGTGATCTGGGCCGCCAACCTCGGCACGCTGCCCTTCCACCCCTGGCCCGTGCGCAGGGACGCCGTCGACCACCCCGACGAGCTGCGCATCGACCTCGACCCGCAGCCGGGCACCGACTTCAAGGACGCCGTCAAGGCCGCCCTCGAACTGCGCCCCCTGCTGGAGGAGCACGGCCTGCGCGGCTGGCCCAAGACGTCCGGAGGCCGCGGCGTCCACGTCTTCGTGCCGATCGAACCCCGCTGGGAGTTCACCGGGGTGCGCCGCGCCGCCATCGCCGTGGCCAGAGAACTCGAGCGGCGGATGCCGGGGCGGGTCACCACGGCCTGGTGGAAGGAGGAGCGCGGCGAGCGGATCTTCGTCGACTACAACCAGACCGCCCGCGACCGCACGATCGCCTCCGCGTACTCCGTACGCCCGAACCCGAAGGCGCTCGTGTCCGCCCCGCTGCGCTGGGACGAACTCGAGGACGTGTCGCCCTTGGACTTCGACCTGGCCACGATGCCGGGGCGGTTCGCGGAACTGGGAGACGTGCACGCCGACATGGACGACCACGCGTTCTCGCTGGACAGCCTGCTGGAGCTGTCGCGCAAGGACGAGCGCGAGCACGGACTGAGCGACCTGCCGTACCCGCCGGACTATCCGAAGATGCCGGGGGAGCCGAAGCGGGTACAGCCGAGCCGGGCGAAGAAGCCGGCGGGCTGAGCGGTTGCGTGTCGCCCCTGGCGGGGCGGGCCGGTGTGTGTCGCCCCCGCGGGGCGGGCCGCCGGCGTTGTGGGTGGTGCGGGGGCGTCAGGCGGTAGGGCTCGCGAGGTAGTCGGGCAGGGAGCGGTGGGGGGTCCAGCCCTGGGTCCGGGCGCGGGACACGTCCAGGACGACCGTGTGGGCGAGCTGGTCCACCGCGTAGCGGCTGAGTGCCGGCTCCGTGCCGGCGCGGCGTGCGACCGCCTCCGCGGTCCGGGCCGCCACCTCGGCGAGGCCCAGAGGCAGATGCCGGAGACGGGCCGTCACCCCATGGGCGCGCAGGACCTGGTGCAGGGCGGCGTCCCGCGCGTAGGGCCGGGGGTCGGCGATGTTGTACGCGCCGGGAGGCCAGGTGTGCGCCGCGAGACACGCGTCGGCCAGGTTCTCGACCGCCGTGAGGCTCAGCCGTACGTCCGGCCCGGGGAGCAGGAGCGTGCCCGCCCTGACCCGGGACAGCAGACGCGGCAGGAGCTGGGTGTCACCCGGGCCGTACACGGCGCGTGGACGCAGCACCACGGCGCCCGCTCGGAGGGCGAGTTCCTCGCCGGCGGCCTTGGTGCGCCCGTACGCGTTGAGGTGCCCGGTCCGTGGATGGTCCTCGCGGACCAGGCCACGGTCGAGGCGCGGGTCGTAGACGCTGGCGCTGCTCACCCACACCACGGGACGGTCCCCGGCCGCCGCCAGCAGCCGTGCGGTGCCGTCCACGTTGACCGCGTGCATCCGTGCCTCCGCGCCGGAACCGGGCAGCGGGTCGCCCACCGCGGCCGCGCAGTGCACGACCCGGTCGACGCCGGACAGGTCCGGCGGGCCCGATGCGGCGTCCCAGAACCGGAATTCGCCCACCGGTCCCGGGCGGCGGCCGAGGCACACCACGTCGGCGCCCCGCGTCGCGGCGGCTCGTGCGACGTGGCCGCCGCAGAAGCCGGAGGCGCCGGTCACCGCGATACGAGGGCGGCTCATCGAGCCACCTCCACGGAGGAGCGGACGACCAGTTTCCGCCAGCTGGGCAGAGCGGCGCCGCGGTCCACGACGGCACTGACGACGACGGGGCGATGTGCCGACAACGCCGCCAGCACGTCGGCCAGTTGGAGGCGGGCGAGTCTGGCTCCCGGGCAGGTGTGCGGGCCGGCGCCGAAGACGAGATGGGCCAGGTCCGGGGCGGCGGGCCGCTCGGCGTCGGGGCCGCTGCCGTGGGCGTCCACCGCGTGACGGGCGACCAGCAGCAGACGGTCGCCCGAGCGCACGGGGCAGCCCGCCACCACCCCGTCCGCCGCGGCGACCCGCGGCAGCAGTGGGGACGGGGCCGTGACCCTCAGCAGTTCGTCCACCAAGGGCAGACGCAGTCGTTCGTCGGCGGCCTGGTCCCACAGTCCGGCGTCCGCGCACCAGGCCACCGCCCGGGGCAGCGCGGCGACGGTCGTGTTGACGGCCGCGACCGCCACCATCGCGGCCAGTGCGTCGTCCCCCTCGCCGAGCAACTGCCTCAGTCGCTGGGTGGCACGGGCCGACGCGGCGTGCGCTCCTGGCCGGCGGGGGCCGGGGAGTTCACCGCGGACGGAGGCGGCGGCCAGATCGGCAGCGGCGGCGGCCACCGCGGCCGGGGACGCGTCGGAACCGAGCAGCGCGCAGACGACCGTGCCCGACAGTTCGCCGGCGAGGGCGACGAGGTCCACCTCGCCACCCTCGGCCAGTGGTTCGAGCCGTCCGGCGAGCAACGGCCGCCACACGCCGCGCAGCTCCTCGACGCCGGCCGCGCCGAGCCCCTGAGCCAGGGCCCGTCGCCCGGCCCGGTGGCCCGCGCCCTCCTGGTCGAACAGCACTCCGGCGTCGTGGTGGCCCGCCGCGCGCAGCGCCGATCGCGCCGCGCCTCCCGTCGTCCCGGCGGCCGTACGGTCGAGGGGCAGGCCGGTCAGCACCTGGCGGTAGGCGTCAGCGTCGTGCACGAGCACCGTGCGGCCGATCCGGCGGACGGCGCGGCCGCGGGTGGCGGCGAGCAGGGCGAAGAGGAACGGGTGGGAGCGCAGATAGACCCGGCGGTCGCGGCGCCTCGCCCGCGCGAGTCCCGAGCGGGCAGCGGTCATCGGGCAGCCGCCTTCGCGTCGAGACGTTCCGCCGCGAGCAGTGCCGTCGCCGCCCGGTCCGGCTTGCGGGACCGGCCGGACAGCGGGACGTCCGCGAACACCACCGCGTCCGGGCGGGCGGAGCCCATCCTGTGCAGCGGCCCGGCGAGAGCGGAACGCAACTGTGCCTCCCCATGACCGGATCGGGGCTGGACGACGGCCACCAGTCGTTCGTCGCCGTCGCCCGCCGGGACGCCGACGAGTACCGCGAGCTCGACACCCGGCACCTGGAGGGCGGGCTCGTACAGGCCCGGGTAGATGTTCTCCGCACGCCGCAGCACCATGTCCTTGCAGCGGCCCTCCAGCACGATGCGGCCCGTGGCGTCGAGGTGCGCCCGGTCACCGGTGCGCACCCAGGGGTCGGGAGCCTCCCCGAGGTAGCGGTGCCTGGCCGCGGGACCGGTCAGCAGCAGCTCGCCGCCCTCCGTCCGCACCTCGACGCCCGGCAGCGGGGCCCCGACGAGATCCCCCGCCCCCTCGAAGGCCGCCTTGTCGCGCGACTCGACGGCCGCGGCGGGGAACAGTTCGGTGAGCGCGTACACCCCCCAGGCCTCCGCGGCGCCCGCGTCCCGTACCCGGCCCAGCAGTTCGGCACTCGCCGGCGCCGACCCCGTCCACACCCGTCCCGTGAACCGCGCCCCCGCGCGGAGGGCGTCCCGCAGCTGGGGCGGTGTCAGGTAGGTGTCCTGGGGGGACAGCCTTCGCAGCTGGCGCGCCAGGACCTTGGGCGAACGCGCGGGAAGCGCCACCGGCGCTCCCTGGGCGAGCGAGGGTACGAGGACGAAGAAGGTCCCCCCGACGACCGGTTCGCCCGGCCGGGCGCCGATCAGCGCGGAGACCGTCCCCATCCCTGCGGCGAGCCCGGAGCGGGTGTGCACCACGGCCCTCGGCCGTGAGGTCGTGCCGGAGGTGAAGACGATGACGGCGTCACCGTCGGCGTGCTCCCGCACGGGGACCCGGACATCGGCCCCGCCGAGCGCGGGTGCACAGCCGGGGAGCCTGCGGCCGACCGTCGCCACCGTGCCGAACTCGTGGAGGGCGGGCAGGGCGAGCCGTGCCCGCGCCGCCAGTGGCCGGGCCCACCCGGCGACCGCCTGCGCAGCGGCGTCGGCCAGCACGAGCGAGGGCCGGGCCGACGCGAGACGGGCGCGCAGCACATCGGGACCCGCGCCGGGATCGAGCACCGCGCCCCGCAGCCCGAGCCGCCACAGGGCGAGCAGGACGGCGAGCGCACGGGGGCCGGGGCGCACCGCGACACCGACGGTGTCGCCCGGGCGCAGCCCGCGCGCGTACAGCGAGGAGGCGTACGCGTCGGCCAGGCCCGCGAGTTCGCCTCGGGTGGCACGGACCCGGGGACGCCCGGTGCGCGTGGCGCCGAGCACGGCGGGCTTCTCCGGCGAGGAGCGCAGGGCGTGGTCGAGGAGGTCGAGCATCAGTGGCCATCCAGCGGTAGGTGACGGTACGTCGGGAGTCGCGGCGGGCGCCGCGTCAGCGGGGGTCGTCCCCGCGTCCGCCGCTGCCCTGGTCCAGATACCAGCGGGCCGTGCCCCGGATGCCGTACGCCCGGAGCCTGCGGGTGGAGTTCTCCACGACCATGGCCCGGCAGTGCACGATCCGGTCCGTCTGCCGCCGCACCCGGTTCAGGAACAGCCGGTCCGTCGGCGACGGCCGGCGGGGCATGCCGCCGCAGGCCAGATACAGGTCGGCGGTGACGGCCATGTTGTTCCCGGCGTGCATGCGGTACGGGGCGAGGTAGCCGTTCCTGCGGGCGTGCGCGGGCCGGAGCCTGCCGAACAGGGCGGCCAGCCGGACCAGGGCCGAGAATCCGGCGCGCCCGAGCGGGCCGTGCTCGTCGCGGCGGGCGACGATACGCCCGCACACCAGCGTCGGTCCCGGCCGGTCCGTCATCGCGGCGCGGGCGGCGGCCGTCCAGCCGGGCCGGGGAAGGCAGTCGGCGTCGGTGCGGGCGAGCAGGGTCGCACCCCGTTCGATGGCGTGGCGGAAACCGGAGTCCACGGCGCACCCCACACCCTTCTCCGGCTCGTCGATGACCTCCACGGGGAACGGCGCGTCCACTGCGAAGCGCCTGGCGATGGCGCCGGTACGGTCCGAAGAGGCGTTGTCGACCACGAGGAGCGTGAAGTCGCGGTCCCGCTGCGCCGCGAGCGCCCGCAGCGTGCCGGTGATCCGCTCCTCCTCCTGGTGCGCGGGCACGATCACCCAGAGGTCGCTGCCGCCGCTCATGACTTCTCCCAGATCATCGTCATGATGCTGATGCCGCCGCCGAGTCCGACGAACAGCACCCGGTCGCCGGCCGCCAGCTCCCCGTACACCCGCTCCAGTTGCACGCCGATGCTCGCGCTGGCGATGTTGCCCAGCTCGGGGACGGTGATCACGAGCTTGTCCGCGGGGGCGCCGGTCAGTTCGGCGAACCGCTCGAGGTACGGCACGGTCACCTGGTGCACCAGGACCCTGGCGAAGCCGTCCCAGTCGAGGCCTGCGCGGTGCAGTGTCCTTTCCACGACCGAGGCGCCCACCTTCTCGAAGACGCCGCGCAGTTCGTGGCCGTCGCCGCGGAAGTAGGTGTGCTCGTCGCCGCGCGGGTGCCGGGAACCACCGCCGGGGATGCCGCCGACCTCCCAGTGCTCGGAGTGCGTCTCGGTGTCCACGTCGAGGATGCCGCCGTGCTCCACCGCTTCCAGGACCACGGCCGCGCCGGCGTCGCCGAAGGTGTAGCCGGCGAAGCCGTCCCGGAATTCGGCGAAGTCGGCCGGTGAACGGCGTATCGCGCGGGTCGGGGTCTCGCCCGTGACGACCAGGGCGCGCCGCGCCCGGCCGGCCAGGATCGTGCTGCGGGCGACGTCGATGCCGTTGACGAAGCTGTTGCAGGCGTTGGTGACATCGAGGGCGTGGGCCTTCGAGCCGAGTTCGGCCTGCACGATGTGCGCCGTCGCGGGCTCCACCATGTCGCGTGAAGCGGAGGCGAACAGCAGGAGGTCGATGTCGTGCGGACCGAGCGACGCGTTCGCCAGCGCCCTGCGCGCGGCGCGCAGGGCGAGCGTCGAGGCGTACTCGTCGCCGGCCGCGACGTGCCGGCTCTCGATGCCGGTGGCCTGGGCGAGCAGCGTGCCGGGCAGGGACTTGGCGATGTGCCGGGTCGCCTCGCGCTGCAGGCTGTGCGATGTCAGCACCGCGTCGGGAAGAGCGCTGCCGACGCCGGTGATACCGACCCGCGGACGCGGATCGCTCGTTTGTTTGAGCATGCGGCGATGATTTCAGGCCGTGATCGGCGTGGCCTGAGTACCCCTGCTCAATTACGGGGAGCCCCGGCTGAGTAGTCGACACGCGACCTGGCGCTTCGGCCGGCCAGGCTCGACCCCGGGTGACCTCACACCTTGCGGGCGTCCCACGGGGTGCCGAGCCAGCCGTCGAAGGAACGGATCAGCGCCACCAGAGCGGCCCCCAGCCGCCAGTCCAGCCCTGGTGCGTACAGTCGCAGTTTGTCCCCGAACGCCTTGAACTCCAGCAGAAGGCGGCCGCTCGCACGCCACATGACGCGCCGAGGGCCGCGCGGCAGGTCGCCGCTGCCTTCGAACAGGGCGGCCACGAGGAGCACCGGCAGCAGAGGGGACAGGAGCCACCACACGAGCCACCAGAAGATCCGGCCCTTGTAGCCGACCGCTTCCGGCAGACCGGGCTGCCGCACCGTCCAGCGGGTCCGCACGCCCCAGCCTCGAAACGCCTTCTTGTGGACGAGCGTGCCGATGACCTCACCGTGCGCGCCGAGCACCTGGAACGTGGTGACTCCGCTGCGCGCGGACTCGGTCACCACGGTCGCCACCCGGCTCCCGCGGCGCTCGTCGGCCCACAGGACGAAGGAGCGGGTACCGCCGGCGCGCGCCGCGAGGTAGGCGGGTATGCCGCCCGGCGGAAGCTCGCGCTCCACATAGGCCACCGGCCGGGGCGGTCCAGAGCCGTCGGTGAACTCGACCACGTCACGGACACACGCGGGGAGGCCGCCGCCTTCCCTGTCCCTGAGCCTCACCGGCGGGGTCCTCATGGTCACAACCGCTGTCACCCTGCATGCTCCTTCGAAGTCCGTCCCGTCGGCGCGGAGACCGCGCCCGTTTCCTGCCGGGCCCGGCTTTGAACCCGCACCGGATCACCCGGGCGCTCCGACACACTAGCGGCGCGGGCGCAACGGCCGACTGCCCCACCGCCTTGGACGGTGGGGCAGTCGGTTCGGGGAAGCCGCGGCGGCTCACCCGGCGGGGATCAGAACTCCTTGATCCTGATGTTGCGGTAGGAGATCACGTCCGTGGTGCCGTGGACCTGGAGGCCGACGTAGCCGGTGGCGTAGCGGCGGCCGTCCGTGCCCGGGTCGTCCGACCGGGGCGGCTGGAAGACCTGACCGCCGGTGTTGTCGAACTCGTTGATCAGCTTGCCGTTGCGGTAGACCGAGTAGTGCTGGCCCTCCACCCGGATCTCGTAGTCGTTCCAGGTGCCCTTCGGCGTCACACCCGCGCCGCCGAGGCCGACGCGGTCGAAGCCGTAGATCGAGCCGGTCTTGTACATGTCGCCGTCGGGACGGTCCAGGATCTGCACCTCATGGCCGTACTTGATGGCGACCCACTCCGGGCGGGACTCCTCCGGGTTGTCGTGGACGTACGGGAAGCGTACGAAGACACCGCCGTTGGCGTTGCCGGCGCCGGGGGCGTCGTCCCGCCACTGGAGCTTCAGGGAGAAGTCGCCGTACTGCCGCTGCGGGAACCACAGCATGCCCATGCCCGGCACCGTGGTGCTGCTGGTCATGGCCCCGTCCTCGCTGAGCGAGAACTTGCCGCCGCCGACGTGCTGCCACTTGGCGAAGGTCTCCTCGGTGCCGTCGAAGATGTCGCGGTAGCCGCTTGTCTGCCCCGGCTTGCCGATGCCTGACTCCTTGGCCGCCCGGTAGATCGTCCGGTGTTCACGGCTGTCGATGACGCCTTCGTCGAGGAGCCGGTCGAGCACCTCGTCCACGTGCTTGAGGAACAGCGCGTGCGACGACCAGTCCTTCTCGTCCTCGATCAGCTCGTTGACGGTGCAGCGGCTGCCCGTCATGCGGTTCGGGACGCCGGTGTCGACCGTGCCCACGATGACCGTCGACCGCTCGTCGTACTCGGGGCACACGGGCGCGGGGACACCGCCGCCCTCCGCGACGGAGAACGCCAGGCTCTTGGCCTGCGAGGTGTTGCCGGCCTTGTCGGTGGCCCGGTAGAGGACCGTGTGGTAGCCGACCCGGTCGACGACGACCGGAGCCGTGTAGGCGAGGTAGGGGCCGCCGTCGAGGGAGTACTCGACCTTGTCGACGCCCGAGCCGCCGGAGTCGACCGCGACGACCGTCACGGTGGCCCGGCCGATGTAGGCGCCGTCGGAGTTCTGCTCGCCGGAGATCCCCGCCGTGGTCTGCGGCGGCTCCTTGTCCTCGACGGGCGGTGCGACGACCGTGAAGTCCACGGACTTCTCGGCCGCGGCGTTGCCCGCCTTGTCGGTGGCCCGGTATCTGACGGTGTGCGAGCCCGTCTCGTGGACCATCACCGGGGCGGTGTACGGCTGCCAGGCGCCGGTACCGACCGCGTACTCGACGGTGTTGACGCCGGAGCCCGTGTCGGAGGCGGTCACGGTGACCGTGGCCATCCCCACGTACCGTCCCTGGTCGTCCTGCTCGCCGCTCACCGTGGCCGAGGTCTCCGGCGCGGTGGTGTCGTCCGTGGGCGGCGGGGCGACGGTGAAGTCGACGGACTTCTCCGTCTCGACGTTGCCCGCCTTGTCGTACGCCCGGTAGCGGAGGGTGTGGGCCCCGACCTCGTCGACGACGACGGGCGCCGTGTACGGCTGCCACGGACCGTCGGTGCCGAGCGCGTACTCGATCTTGTCGACGCCGGCGCCCTCGTCGGTCGCCGCGAGAGTGACCGAGGCCTGGCCGATGTAGGCGCCGTCGGCGTTCCGGTCACCCTCCACCTTCGCCGTGGTCACGGGCGCGGTGGTGTCCTCGCCGCTGCCCGCGGTGACGGTCAGGATGCCCTGCATGGAGCCGTGGCCGGGGATGGTGCAGTGGTAGAAGTACCGGCCCTCGGTCAGGTTGACCTGGGCGGTGTGCTTGCCTCCCATGTCGTCGTTCGGGTTGGCCAGGAGGTTCAGCTGGACGTCGTTGTTGAACTCGACGTCGGAGACCGAGAACGTCAGGGTGTGCGGCATCCCGGTGGTGTTCCCGGTGGCCGTGCTGTTCTCGAACACGATCGTCGCGGGGCCGGCCACCGCGGTGGTCGGGAACGACAGGTAGCGGTCGATGGGGTCGCCCGCGGTCCAGGTCAGGACCTGTTCCGCGGCGGCCTGCGGGGCGTTCGTCCGGCCGTCGTCGCTCTTGCCGTACGCGGCGGCGGACATCAGCCCGACCACCATCGCCACGGCGGCCAGCAAAGCCGTCCACACGCTCGCGGTTCTGTGTCTCACGGTCACTGCGTCACCTTCCTCGCCAGCTGGTCCGCGGCCGGGGTCGCCCCGCCGCCCTTGTACGTCACGCGCCACAGCGCGGAGTTGGAGTCGGAGGTGAAGAAGCCGCGCCCGTAGTCCAGGACGTACAGCGACCCGTCGGGCGCGAACTTCCAGTCCATGAGGTTGCGGATACCGCCGGTGCCGGTCGGGATGATCTTCTTCAGCGACTCGGCGTGCACCGGGAGCCCGCCCTTGCCGACCGTCCTCGGATCGGTCAGCACCGCGTGCCGAGGCTGGTCGCCGTCGTAGAAGTCGCCGACGAACCACTTGCCGTCCCAATACGCGGGCCACTTGACCGCCGAGTCGCTCGCGGCGTCGAAGCGGTAGACGGGGCCGTTCATGGTGGCCTGGCCGCCGCCCTTGAGCCACGGCAGCAGCAGCTTCTGCTCCTCCTGCTTGTAGCTGGGCACGCCGTTCGCGTCACGCGGGTAGTCCACGCCGCCGCCCTGCGGCGAGTACCAGATGGTGTTGGGTGTGACGGGCGGCAGGTTCACCAGGCCGTCGTTGTTCGGCGACTCGTTCTTCGGCGCGTCGCAGTCGTACCAGCCGAGCGGCTGGGCCGGGTCGGGCAGATTGCGGTCGCGGTAGGGCTGGTTGTTGCCCATGCAGTACGGCCAGCCGTGGTTGCCGGCCTGCGTGATGGCGGCGAAGGTGTCGTACTTGGCCGGACCCCAGGTCGTCGAGGGGGCGCCTGCGTCCGGACCGACCCATCCCGCGTAGAGGATGTCGGTGCTCTTGTCGACGAAGATGCGTGCCGGGTTGCGCACGCCCATCACGTAGATCTCGCCGCGGGTCTTGCCGCCGCCCTCGGCCGTCTCCTCGCCCGTGAACAGGTTGCCCTCGGGGAGGGTGTACGTGCCGTCGTCCTCCGGGTGGATCCGCAGGATCTTGCCGTTGAGGTTGTTGGTGTTGCCCGCGGTGCGGCGCGCGTCGGCGAAGGACACGCCCTTGAAGTTCGGCTGGGGGTTGTTGCCCGAGTAGCCGCCGCTGAAGCCGGACGAGTTGTTGTCGCCGGTGGCGATGTAGAGGTTGCCCTTGGAGTCCCAGGCCATGCCGCCGCCCGAGTGGCAGCAGCTGTGGATCTGCACCGGCCAGTCGAGCAGCACCTTCTCGCTCGCCAGGTCCAGCCGGTTGGTGGCCAGGTCGAGCGTGAAGCGGGAGACCCGGCGCTCGGCCATGTGCGTCTCACGGTCGATCTCCGAGTGGGGTGTGTAGTGCAGATACACCCAGCCGTTGGTCATGAAGTCCGGGTCCAGCTCGATACCGAGCAGCCCCTCCTCGTTCTTGACCAGTTCGTCGCCGCCGCCCTTGTTGCCGAAGACCGTCAGCGCACCGGCCTTGGAGACCTTCTTGGTCTTCGGGTCGTAGACGTGGACCTCGCCCTGGCCCTTGCCGATGTCGGGGTTGTTCCAGTCGGTGACGACCGGGCGGGAGGAGTCGGCGCCGCCGCGACCGATGTACAGCACCCGGCCGTCGGGGGCGACGACCAGCCCGTGCGGCTCGCCGATCTGGTCGTTCTGGCCGGGCTGGTTGGCCTGGGTGACCCGCTCGGCCGTGTAGTTGGCGTCGATCGTCGCCTTGCAGTCGGCCTGGGAGAGCCGGGTCGTCCAGGCGAGCGCGCCGCGCAGGTGGTCGCGGAAGTCGGTCTCCGCGAAGCTGTCGGCCGTGCCGCCCATGCCGGTGTAGAAGGAGCGGCCGCCGTCGTAGTCACGGCACCAGGAGATCGGATGGTCCCAGCCGTTGCCCTTCGCGGCCGGCGTGTAGGAGTTCTCCTTCACCCGGGCCACCGTGTGCACCTTGCCCGACGGGTTCTCCGCCCAGTTGAACCACTTGTCGGGCCGCTTCCACTGCAGGGGCAGCGACTTGGTGGCCGGATGCGCACGGTCGCCCACCTCGACGACGGCGCGCTGGGTGCTGCTGGGCGCGCCCGTCGGCCGGGCACCGATCAGACCGGTGAACCAGTCGGAGTACGGCTCGGTGCGCGCGGCTTCGTGGATGCCGACGAACCCGCCGCCCGCCTCCAGATAGGCCTCGAGGCCCGCCTCCTGCTCGGGATCGAGCACATCGCCGCCGCCGGTCAGGAACACGACCGCGTTGAACCGGCCGAGCTGCCTGGCGTTGGTGAACACCGCCGGATCGTCGGTGGCTTCGGTCCTGAACCGGCTCGCGGCGGGTCCGGTCAGTCCGATCGTCTCGATCGCGGCGATACCGGCCTCGACGGCCGGTGACTCCGCCGTGGCGGAGCCGTGGAAGACGAGCACCTTCACGTTCGCGCCGCCGGGCGGCGACGGCAGGGACAACGTTGTCGCCGGTGGCCTAGGATACGGCTCGGCGCTGGCGGGGCTGCCGCCGCCGAGCAGCGACGCGGTCATGGCGCCGACACCAAGTGCCGCCGCCAGGAGGCGCTTTCGGGATCTCGTTCTTCCGGACCTGTGATGTGGTGCGCGCTGCATGGGTCACCCACCCCTCTGTGGTCACAACAACAGCCGTTGAAGCTAGACCTCTTTTTGCGGTTCGCCAATAGGTATGACTGCAATATGACGAACTTTGTCCTGACCGTGGATAAACGAGGATCCCCCGGCTACCGTGTGGCCGTCCCCGGGGTCACTTCGCCCCGTCAATCTCTGCCGACGACTGGAGAGTTCGACATGGACAGACGGAGCTTCAACCGGCGTCTGCTCGCGGGCGGCGCGGCAGCGGCGGCCACAGGCGTGACATCGTTGTCGATCACTTCCGCCTCCACCGCGGCGCCGGCCCCCGCGAAGGGCGCGCCCCGCACCGCCCCGGCCGGCGGCCAGGTACGACACCTCAAGATGTACGCCGAGAAACGGGCCGACGGATCGATGGGCTACGGCCTCGAGAAGGGCAAGGCGACCGTCCCCGGGCCGCTGATCGAACTCGTCGAAGGCGACACGCTGCACATCGAGTTCGAGAACTTGATGGACGTGCCCGTCAGCCTGCACCCGCACGGCGTCGACTACGACATCTCCAACGACGGCACCAAGATGAGCCGCAGTCATGTCGAACCCGGCGCCACCCGCACCTACACCTGGCGCACCCACGCACCCGGCCGCCGCGCCGACGGCACCTGGCGGCCCGGCAGTGCGGGCTACTGGCACTACCACGACCACGTCGTGGGCACCGATCACGGCACCGGCGGCATCCGCAAGGGCCTCTACGGACCGATGGTCGTGCGCAGGAAGGACGACATCCTTCCCGACAAGCAGTTCACCATCGTCTTCAACGACATGACCATCAACAACCGGCCCGCGGCCGACCCGCCCAACTTCCTCGCCACGGTGGGGGACCGCGTCGAGATCATCATGATCACGCACGGCGAGTACTACCACACGTTCCATATGCACGGTCACCGCTGGGCGGACAACCGGACGGGCCTGCTGTCCGGCCCCGAGGACGTCAGCCGGGTGATCGACAACAAGATCACCGGCCCGGCCGACTCCTTCGGCTTCCAGGTGATCGCCGGCGAACACGTGGGCCCGGGCGCGTGGATGTACCACTGCCACGTCCAGAGCCACTCGGACATGGGCATGGCCGGGCTGTTCCTCGTCGCCAAGGAGGACGGCACGATCCCGGGGTACGAGCCGCACCATCCGGCGGGCGGCGCGGGCGACGGGGGACACGCGCACTGACCGGATCCCGCATGCGACCCGTCCCTCCGCCGGACCACGTCCGCCGCCGCCTCTCAGGCGGCAGCGGCGAGGTCCCACGTCTCCCAAGCGGTGTACGGCTCGGCCTGCACGTACAGGCGTGGACCGCGGGCGAGGACGCGGCGGCTCCCGACGGGCGATCCGTCGGGCCGGACGAGCGTGCTGTGCAGATACGGCGCGGCAGTGCGCTCTGTCAGCGTGCACAGGACGAGCCGGTCCTTCTCCTGGCCGTAGCCGCCGAAGAAGGCGACACCACCGCTGTGGACGGCGGTCGCCCTCGCCCCGGCGACCGGTGAGTCCCACACGCGTACCGAGCCGTCGCCGCGGACACGGACCAGGGGGAAGTCGGTGTAGTAGTAGGCCCATGCCTCGCCCTGACACGTGTTGAGGGCGTAGCAGTCCGCCATGCACCCGTCGGCGGTGGACCGCGGCAGTTCCCACAGGGCCTCGCCCGTCGACGACCAGCGGCGCAACCCGGCGTGGCTGAGCGGGTCGTCGCCGAACACACCCTCGTCGAAGTATCCCAGCCACAGGTCGCCGGTCTCGTCGGCCAGCAGATGCTCGATCCCGTCGCCCACGGCGAACGACCAGGACGGCCTGCCAAGGGGGTCGAAGACCTGGACGTGGTCGCCGCCGCCGCGGCGGCGGGCGTCGGCCACGACGAAACCGCCGTCGGGCAGGGCGTCCAGCATCGGGTACCGCGCGGTCACGGCGCTGAGGCGGGTCTCCTCGATCCGGCCGGCGTCCACGGTGACGACCGTGGCGTCGTACGGGTTGTCACCGGGGGCGCGGTCGGTGAGCAGCCAGTGGGCGCGGCCGAAGGCGTCCACGGTGCTGTGCAGGACGTGCCGCTGGGCGTGGGCGTGCGGCAGCCGGGCGTAAGGGGTCAAGGATGTCGTGTGCATGCGGCGGTGCTCCTGGGCGGTGGTGGACGGACCTGGCGGACGGATCGGCCGGTCCGGCGGCGCGCGCGCCCAGGGCAGCGGCAGGCGGCTACGCGGCATGCGCCTTTCTGGTCGTCATGGACACGGATCCTGCCGGACAGCGCGGCGCCGCCGCAACGCGATTGCGCCGGGCTCAGCCGGATGCGGCAGCCCCGTGGCGGCGCCGGCGGCGCGCGGACGCTGCTGATGGTGCCGCTCGCGTGGACTGCCTGCGGTGGTGCTGAGGCACCGGAGCGGCAGGTGTGGACGGAGATCACGTCCGCGCGGACGTTTCCCGGGCGATCACAAGGGCAAGCGGCCGTCGGGGACACCCCGTCCCGGACCGGCACCCGGATGGAAACGCACCGAACACCACAACGCGAGGCCGGTCCGCCACCGGGCCGCTGCCGGAACCGACTCGCAGAAAGTGACTGACATGACTGCGCAACAGGAGACCCTGGACGTCGAGGTGGAGATCGTCGACCCCGGCACCGCGATCCTGATCGTCGGCGGCGAACTGGACGTGGACACCGCCACCCTTCTGCACCACCACCTGGCCAACCAGTTCCTGCACGGCCGCCGGCACCTGCTGCTCGACCTGTCGGCCCTGACGTTCATGGACTCGTCCGGGCTGAACGTCCTCATCAAGGGGGCCAGGGAGGCCCGGCAGTTGGCGGGCGACCTGCATCTGGTGGCGCCGACCCCCGCCGTGGGCCGGCTGCTGGAGATAACCGGACTGAATCTGACCACACCCCTGCACTCGGACGTGGACGAGGCGCTCGCCCACGTGCGGGGGTCCACGCAGCTCGTCCCCGTCGCGGGGGACGAGGACGACACGCCGAGTGACCGGTTGCCGACCTGACCGGCAACAGGAGCGGTGCCCGGCCCCTCGTGGCCGGGCACTACCGCCTGATCCCGCCCCCTCCGCGGACCGCGGGTCCGTTGCCGGGGGCCGTCGGCTCCGACCGGGCGGTCAGCCGATGCCTGCGCGGAGCCCGCGTGGGCCCCGCGCCGTGCCCCGGCCCGCAGCCGGGCCATGACCGGTACCTGCCTCGGCGCCGGCTCTCGCCGCCGCGCCCGCGCCCCCGTCCGCCCCTGTGTACCGCAGGGTGAGCGCCAGCGTGTCGTCGGCGTGCAGGACCACGGTGTGCATGTCCGCCGCAAGTGCCCCCGGGATCTCCTCGATGGGGGATCTCGCATGCATGGTGGCCGCGGAGATGAGGCGGCGCTCGCCCTCCAAGGGGTCTCTGCGGCTCTCGGTGAGACCATCCGTGTAGAGGACCACGAGGTCGCCCGGGGCGAGGTGGGTCGAAAGGACCTGTTCGCTCCCCGGCAGTGGGTAGCCGACGCCGCGGCCCCGGGCCTCCAGGAACTCGGCGCCGCCGTCGGCGCGTACGACCAGGGCGGGCGGGTGGCTTCCGTTGGCGAGCAGCATCTCGCCCGTCGCGGGGTCGATCCGGGCCAGGAGCACCGAGGCCATCAGATCGGGGTCGATGCCGTTGAGCACGTCGCTGGCCCGCCCGACGACGGACTTCAACGGGCAGCCGTCCAGCGCCAGCGTGCGTACGGCGTGGGTGACGTTCAGGGCGGAGCCCGTGCTGCGCACTCCGTGCCCGAGCGCGTCGACGATCGTGATGTGGACGCTGCCGTCGGGCAGGACGAACCAGTCGTACAGGTCGCCGCCGGTCGGCGCGTCGGTGTCGGCGGGGGCGTAGTGCACGGCGAGTTCGAGTCCCGGCACCCGCAGCGGCGCGGGACGCAGCGCGTCCTCGAGCGCGCGCAGCATCTGGCCGTGGGCACGGCGCAGTTGCTCGTCGCGTTCCTCGAGCTGGACGTAGAGGGCGAGCACCCCGCTGTTCGTCTCGTCCAGTTCGTCCTTGAGCCGCTGATGGTCGGCGGTGAGGGCGTCGGAGGCGGCCAGGACGGCGGCGAGCTCCTGCTCCGCCGGATCGTCGGTGACGTCGCCCGCGGCCGGGTCCTCGAACGCCGGTACGGAGAGCGGGATGTCCCACACCACCGCCCCGTCGTCCGCCGCCGCCGGCAAGGGGAGTTCCTCCGGCGGCGGCCCCGCCTCGGCGGCGTGGTCCAGCCGCACGCTGAGCATCCGCGGGCCGGACCGTCCGTCCCCGGGCACGTGCAGCGCCGTCAGTCGCACGGTACGGCCCAGGACCAGCGACGGCCGTGCCACCGCGGCGGCCGAGACGGCCAGCCTGGCGCGGGTCTCGACGGGCACGCCGTGAGCCGCGGCCAGGCCACGTACAGCCCGGCGCACGGCGGCAAGGTCCGCCAGCGGGCCACTTCGCCACACACGTTCGGTCATCGCAGTCCTGTCAGGCTGAGGGCGGAGGCATCGTCCCGTGACCGGCGGTAGCGATGCGCGAGGGCTGCCGGCAGAAGCTCGGCGGGGAGACGGAGGAGGAACGGCGACGGGGCGTGCGACCAGCGGGCCTCGATGCCGTCGGAGTGCAGGACGACCACCTGGTCAGGCGTCATCGGAGTGGACCGCACCTGCGGTGTCGGCAGGTTCCACCCGACGACTCCCGGCCGGCCGTCGAGCCGGCGCTGAGCGGCGTCCCGCGACAGCACGCACAGCCGGACGTTGCCGACCCCGCAGAACTCCGCGGCACCCGGCCGCAGCCGCAGCAGGCCGACGGCAGCGCCGCGGGTGTGCCGCAGCGCCCGGTGGAAGGCGTTCATGATCTCGGGCAGCGGCTGGTCGCACACGCCGTGGAAGGTGCGCAGCGCGCCGCGTGCGGCCCGTGCCGCCTCGACGCCGTGGCCGAGGCCGTCCACGACGACGGCCGTGCGTCCCGCGTCCGTGTCGAACACCGCGCAGCCGTCCCCGCACTCCTGCTCGCCGTCGGCAGGCAGGCACACCGCGCCGGCCCCCGGCGCCGGAGGGGCCTGGTCGGCGGCCGTGATCCGCGCCGCCGCCACGGTGCCGCCGGGCACCTGGGTACGGACGACGAAGACCGAGGCGACCCGTTTCACGGCCCCGAGTCCCGTACCGAGTGTGCCCGTTGTGGTGAATCCGTCGGCGAGGCAGCGCTCCAGGCGCTCCATGCCCGGCCCCCGGTCGACCGCGATGATCTCCAGTCCGGGGTCCAGGGCCAGTGGCTGCACGTAGACGATGCCGTCGGTCGCGTGCTTGTCGAGGTTGCTCGCCAACTCGCTCGCCACCGCGGCGGCCTTGTCGGGCAGCGCGCCCGTGAGACCGCAGTGGACCGCGGCTTCCCGGGCGCGCGTGGCGGCCAGGTGCACGGCGCTGTAGTGGTCGATCGGTATCTGCGCGGTAGGCAGCCGTGCGTACCCGTAGCTGCTCAACGGCCCGCCCATCGCACCGCGGTCACCGTGGTGCCCTGCCCTGGGGACGAGCGCACCTCGAACTCGTGCATGAGGCGCCGTGCTCCGCCCAGGCCGTGGCCGAGGCCCTCACCCGTGGTGAAACCGTCGGTGAGGGCTCCGTCGAGGTCCGCGATGCCGGGTCCCTCGTCCCGCACGACGAGCCGCAGGCCGACGCCCGCGGCCCCGTGGACGCACTCCAGCGACAACACGCCGCCGCCGCCGTGGACGAAGGCGTTGCGTGCGAGTTCGCTGGCCGCGGTGACCACACGGGTCTGGTCGACCAGGCTGAAACCCAGCTGCTGCGTGGCCGCCCGCACGGCGTGCCTGGCGCCCAGCAGGTCCTCCTCCGTGCGCACCGGGCATTCGGTACGCACAGAGGTCGCGGCTCCCGTGCGGCCAGGGCCGGTAGCGGCCCGGCCGGCGCCACGCTGGACTCCGACGGCAGGCCGCCCGACGACGAGCCCGCCGCCGTAATGCCCGACGGTGAGCGGCCCGTTCGGCCGTCGTCCCTCGGCGCTCATCTCTGCTATGCCCCATCCGCGGTTCGTGGTGCAGAGGGCTCCTGCCGCACGGGCGTCCGGGACCAGCCGAGGGCGGCCATCCCCTGCTCGGCGTTGAGCGCCGTCTCCACACCTTTGAGTTCGATACCCAGTTCCACGAGAGTGACGGCCACCGGCGGACTCATCCCGGCGACGATGACGCGCGCACCGAGCAACCGGGCCATCGTGCTGAGTTCCATCAGCGCGCGCGCCACGAACGAATCGATGATCTCCACCCGGGAGATGTCGATCAGCACGCCCCGCGCGCCTTCGGTCGCGATCCGGCTGGTCAGCTCGTCGGCCAGCGCGACGGCCGACGCGTCGTCCAACTCGCTGAGCAGCCCGGTGACCAGGGTGTCCCCGAGCCGAAGGATCGGCAGCTTGGTGGGTTCTCTCCCGTTCATCGGCCGTCCTGCACCTCGTCGCTCCATCCGGGGGCGATGCCCGGTTCCGATCGGAAGGCCTCCTGCTGGGTGAGACGCATGGACGTCTCGAGGGCGTCGGCGAGGGTCGCCCGGGTCAGGATGTCGGACAGGTCGATGCCGAGCTGCACGATCGTCTGCGCGATCGCCGGGCGGACCCCGCTGACGACGCACTCCGCGCCCATGAGGCGAACCGCCTTGACCGTCTGGATCAAGTGCTGGGCGACGGAGGTGTCCACGGTGGGGACACCGGTGATGTCGATGATCGCCACCAGCGTCCCGTTCTTCTGGATGGCTTCGAGCAGGTTCTCCATCACCACCTGGCTGCGGGCGGTGTCGAGGTTGCCGATCAGCGGTACCGCGAGAACGTGCCGCCACAGCCGGACCACCGGTGTGGACGCCTCCAGAAGTTGCCGGCTCTGCCTGCGGATGATCTCCTCACGGCCGTGGACGAACGTCTCGAAGCACAGGGCGCTCGCCGCGTCGAGCACGCGGTTCACCGCCAGAACGGTGACGTACAACTCTTCGGTGTCGAACGGCTCCTGACGGACCGCCTCCAGCACGGCCTCCTTCAGCGCGAACAGCGCCAGTGATGCCTCGGTGGGCGCCGCGCCGGCCCGTGCCCGGCGCATCGACATGTCCACCACCGCGTCGTTCAGTCCGGCGTGTTCGGTGGCCCGCGCGAGGGGGACGTCGCCGGCCAGGCAGGCGCGGACGGCTTCCACGAGCAGGTCCGCCTCCTCACGCCATTCAGCTTCCGCCAAGCTCTCTTGGCCGGTTCCGGTGCGCTCCTCCTGGAGCTGCACCCACCGGTCGGCGATCTCGGCGCCGCGTTGCGTCAGAACCTCGCTCAGACGTGCTCGTACGGCGGACTCGGGGGTACTCATGTTCGCCTCTCGCTGCGCTTTCTACGTGGGTGGGCGACCGGATCCACGGCCCGTCCCAGATGGTAACGGCCCCGGTCGGAGCGGACGGACGGCCGACGAAAGCCGGCGCGGAGCGCAACAGGCCCGGCGGGTACGGCCCCGAGTGGGCGCCCAAGTGGCAGGAGGACGGCGCCCGCTCAGGCGCTCCGCCGCAGCCGAGCGGGCCGGCGCGTGGCAGCCGGGCGTGCGCGCGTGGCCGTCACGTCCATGGCCTCCAGTTCCTGCCGCGCGGCGGCAAGGGCCGCCTCCGCGGTCCGCGCTCCCGTCGCCGCGCACAGGGCGTAGGCGGCGTCCTGCAGTTGGGCGTGTATCCGGCTCGAGCGCTCCGCCTCGTGCAGTGCGACGAGTTCTCGGTACTCCTCGACGACGTTCCGCAGGATGGCCGGGTGCGGTATCAGCACGTTGCTCCTCCTCCTTGGCGACCGGCCGACGTCGACGGGTCGGCATGATCCCGTTTGCCCCGCCCTCGCGCTCGCATTCGTCCGACAACCCCCCGGGTGGCACGGGTCACGTCGTGGCGTCAGTCGAGGCGGACGATCGCGTGGATCGTCTTGCCCTCCGCGGCAGAGGTGGTGGTCACCTCTTCGCTCAGCCTTTGGACGAGAGGCCAACCGTGTCCCCCGGGGACCAGAGGATCCGGGCCGCGTAGCGTGGTGGGCCGGACGGGGGAGCGGTCCGTGACACTCAGACGCAGCGCGCCCTCGGTGACGCAGAGGGTCAGGGCGGTCACCCCGCCGGCGTGCCGGATGGCATTCGTCACCAGTTCGGAGGCTACGAGGAGCGCGTCGGCGACGACAACGCTGTGCTCGGGACCCGGTGGCATGGGGCAGAACTCGTCCTCCAGCAGGCGGCGGACCTCGTCGCGCGCCTCTGCCGCAGAGAGGGGAAACACGGTGCGGTCGCGGCCGCTCCGGACCGTCGTCATGCGTCCTCCAACTCGTCTTCCATGGGCTCCGGCGCTGGTCCGTCTACCCGGGCAGCCGGATTGCACACCGCCCCTCCGGTAGGCCTGTGGGCGGATGTCAAGAGGGCGTGGACCGGAACGTCCCGCGGCGGCCCGAACCCGGGGAACACGCCTCCTGTTGATACGTCGTTGAGCCGGTGTTTATCGGCCATCGGCAAGGTGGTCCGTATGCCGATCAACACCACCATCCCCACCACCGAGCACGAACTCTCCTGGCAGGAGAGCGCGTTGTGCGCCCAGGCGGGCCCCGAGTTCTTCTTCCCGGCCCCCGGCTCCTCCACTCGCGAGGCCAAGCAGCTCTGCGGAGCGTGCGAGGGCCGGGTGGCCTGCCTCGAGTACGCGCTGACACACGACGAGAGGTTCGGCGTCTGGGGCGGCCTCTCGGAGAAGGAACGCCACCGCCTCAAGCGCACGGCCCGCTGACCCCGGGCGGCCCCGCCGCGCACAGGTGGCGTGGCAGGCGCGCGTGGTGGAAGCGCGGCTCACGAGGCCGAGTGCGGCGCCGGGCGACGCGGGCGGGTCACCGGGCGACGCGGCAACTCATGAGCCGATGCGGAACGTCTCTCCGTACACCCGCCAGGTGAGCGGCGTGTCCAGGTCCATGTTCCCTTCGCGCAGGAACACCCGCTGTGCGGTGTCGATCCGCGAGGAGTCCCTGGTCTGCTCGGTCTTCTGGCGGCCGATCACGGTCCGGCCGGCGTCGAGGAAGGCATTCAGGTAAGCCTTCTCGTCGCCGCCCTCCGCGGCGGTGTCGGCGGTCTTCATCGCCGCCTCGCGGATGCCGTAGAAGCCCTCCGGGCCGAGCCCCGGCCCGTGGAGCACCATCGCGTCGTAGTAGATGAACTGGCCGAGCGTGGACAGGCCGTCCATCTTGGCCAGCCGCACGGCCGGGTCGAAGTAGATCCGGTCGCGCATCACGTCCTGGGCCTTGCGGAATTCCGGGTCTTCCGCGGCCTTCGCCCACGCCGCCTCGAACGGCGCGCCCAGTCCCTCGTGCGAATCGCTGCCGTCGACCTCGCGGAGTGCGGGAAGGTACCCGACGAGCGGGTTGTCCGGGTGCTTGTCCGTGAAGTACTCGACGAGCTGGAGCATGTCGTTCGTACCCGAGCAGAAGCCGATGATCCCGGCCGTGTAGCCGTTGCCGTCGCCGATGTCCTCGATGGCGCCGTACCGGCTCTTCCAGTCCAGCGTCGAGTTCTCCGCGCTCGCCAGCAGTCGGGCGGCGGTCTCCTTCTTCGCGGGATCCGCGAGGCCCGGCGGCAGCGCGTCGATGCGGTCGTCCCGCTCGCGCTGCTGGGCCGGGCTGCCGGCCTTGAGCGGGTCGGGGGCGAAGGCGGTCGGGCTGACGCGCAGGCTCGGGTCGTCCTTGGGGCGTAGCGACTCGCCGCCCCCGCCGAAGTAGACGGAGACGGCAACAGCTATCGGGGCGCCGAAGAGGACGACGCGCGTCAGGGGTTTCACGCGGGACAGCGTACGGTGCCGCCCCGTGCCCCAGTAGCCCCGGGTTCGGCCCGCCCGTAGGGTCGCGGCCGGGCCCTGCCCACCGTCGGCGCGGGCCGTCGCCCCGGGCGACGGCCACCGGCGCCGGCGGTGCCGAGGGGACGCCCTATCCGGCGGCGCGCGCCGCCATCCGGGCCTTGCGGGCGGCGAGCTTCTCGTCGAACTTGAGCGCCTCCGCGTCCAGCCCGTTCATGTACAGGCCGAGCTCCTCCTGCGCCTTGAGGCCCTCGGGGCCCAGGCCGTCGATCTCCAGGACCTTGAGGAAGCGCAGCACCGGCTGGAGCACGTCGTCGTGGTGGATGCGCATGTTGTAGATCTCGCCGATGGCCATCTGCGCGGCGGCCCGCTCGAAACCGGGCATGCCGTGCCCCGGCATCCGGAAGTTCACGACCACGTCCCGCACGGCCTGCATGGTCAGGTCGGGGGCGATCTCGAAGGCCGCGCCCAGCAGGTTGCGGTAGAAGACCATGTGGAGGTTCTCGTCGGTGGCGATACGCGCCAGCATCCGGTCGCAGACGGGGTCGCCCGACTGGTGGCCGGTGTTGCGGTGCGACACGCGCGTCGCGAGCTCCTGGAAGGCGACGTACGCCACGGAGTGCAGCATCGAGTGGCGGTTGTCGGACTCGAAGCCCTCCGCCATGTGGGCCATCCGGAACTGCTCGAGCTTGTCCGGGTCCACGGCGCGCGAGGTGAGCAGGTAGTCCCGCATCACGATCCCGTGCCGGCCCTCCTCCGCGGTCCAGCGGTGCACCCATGTGCCCCAGGCGCCGTCGCGGCCGAAGAGCGTCGCGATCTCGTGGTGGTAGCTGGGGAGGTTGTCCTCGGTGAGCAGGTTCACCACCAGGGCGATCTTGCCGATGTCCGTGACCTTGGACTGGGCGGGGTCCCAGGCCTCTCCGTCCTCGAAGAAGCCCGGGAAGTTGCGGCCGTCGGAGAAGGGGACGTACTCGTGCGGCATCCAGTCCTTGGCGACCTTCAGATGGCGGTTGAGCTCCTTCTCCACGACCTCTTCCAGCGCGTACAGAAGTCGCGCGTCGGTCCACGCTTCCGAACTGCCGAGGTGGGGAGAGGTGATCGTCACGGGGGCTCCTGGGGGACGGGAGAGTTACCTACGTACTCGTAGGTTACGAAACCGTAGGTTAAGCACGTCATAAGCCCCAGTCCAAGCCCGGATCCGCGATGCCCGATTACGTACCGTTATAAGTGCAGCTCCAGCGGTGTACGGAGAGCTGTGTCACGGTCTCCCGCAGCTGCCTGAGCGGCCGGATATTTTTCTGTCCGCCCGCCGGGTCGGGGCAGGTGCACGGCGGGTCGACCCGTCCCCGGAGCGTCCCGCCGTTGCCCGCCGTGCGGCGCGGCGCGGCCGGGCGCGTCGGACCGGTCTCCCGGTGCCTCGCCGCCGGCCGCGCCGGACGTTCACCCCGATGGGGCCCACACCCGCCCGACGCGTCGGATGTCCACCCCGACGGGGCCGCACGCTCATCCCATCGGGAACGCCCCGTCCCGCAGTTCCTCCGCCGAGACGTCCCGCAGTTCGCCGTCGAGCAGCAGGCGCCGCGTGACGCCGATCGAATCGAGGAACGACGCGTCGTGACTGGCCACGATCAGGGCCCCCTGGTAGGACTCCAGCGCCGCCGTCAGGCTGCGCACGCTCGACATGTCGAGGTTGTTCGTCGGCTCGTCCAGCATGAGCAGCTGCGGCGCGGGCTCGGCGAGCAGCAGCGCCGCCAGTGCCGCACGGAACCGCTCGCCGCCCGACAGCGTCCCGGCCGGCTGGTCGGCCAGGGCGCCCCGGAAGAGGAAGCGCGCCAGCCGCGCCCTGATCTGGTTGTTCGTGGCGCCGGGTGCGAACCGGGCCACGTTCTCGACGACGCTCAGCCCGTCGTCGAGGAGGTCGAGGCGCTGTGGCAGGAAGCGGAGCGGGACATCGGGCACCGCCTCGCCCGCCACCGGCTCCAGCTCGCCGGCGATCGTGCGCAGCAGGGTCGTCTTGCCCGCGCCGTTGCGTCCCACGAGCGCGATCCGTTCGGGTCCGCGTACCTCGAACTCTCCCTTCACCTCTGCCCCGTACTGCAGCCGCAGGTCACGGAGCCGCAGCACCCCGCGGCCGGGGTGGACCTGGGTGCTGGGCAGCTCGATACGGATCTCGTCGTCGTCGCGCACCGCCTCCACGGCCTCGTCGAGGCGCTCCTTCGCCTCCGCGAGTTTCTCGGTGTGCATGATGCGGTGCTTCCCGGCGGACTCCTGGGCCGTGCGCTTGCGGGAGCGCATCACGATCCTCGGCTCCCGCTTGGTGTCGTACATCTTCTGGCCGTACCGCTTACGACGGGCCAGCTTGATGTGGGCGTCCGCCAGTTCGCGCTTCTGGCGCTGTACGTCGGCCTCCGCGACACGCACCATCCTTTCCGCCGCCTCCTGTTCCACGGCGAGCGCCTCCTCGTACGCGGAGAAGTTGCCGCCGTACCAGGCGACCTCGCCGTCGCGCAGATCGGCGATCTGGTCGACCAGTTCCAGCAGTTGACGGTCGTGGCTGACGACCACCAGCACACCGGACCACCGCGTCACCGCGTCGTACAGGCGCCGGCGGGCGAACAGGTCGAGGTTGTTGGTGGGTTCGTCGAGCAGCAGCACGTCGGGACGGGCCAGCAGCAGCGCCGCCAGCCGCAGCAGGACCGCCTCGCCGCCGGAGACCTCGCCGATGGTGCGGTCGAGACCGATGTGCCCGAGACCCAGCTGGTCCAGGGTGGCGTGCGCGCGCTCCTCGACGTCCCAGTCGTCGCCGACCGCGGTGAAGTTCTCCTCGCTCGGATCACCCGCCTCGATGGCGTGCAGCGCGGCGCGGGTCCCTGCGATGCCGAGGACCTCGTCCACCCGCATGCCGGTGTCGAGCACCACGTTCTGCGGCAGGTAGCCGATCTCACCCATGGCGCGGACCGACCCGGCGGACGGTACGAGTTCGCCGGCGAGCAGCCTCAACAAGGTTGATTTGCCTGAGCCGTTGAGGCCGATCAGGCCGGTGCGGCCCGGGCCGATCGCGAGGTGGAAGTCCTCGAAGACGACGCTGCCGTCCGGCCATGCGAAGCCGAGCGCGGAGCAGGTGAGATAGGTGGGGGAAGTAGACACGTGGCCTCCGGTTGCTGGGTACGGGCTGGGAGCAACGGTGGAGACACCTGTGCGACGTGACGGATGCCGGAATGGGCCGGGGAGATCCCAAAGACGCCGGGAAGAAAGGTCCCGGTCGGGGGAGCGGACGGCATGAGTCGTCGAGGTCGCACGCGAAGCGCACAGGCGTGAGCCGTGCTGCACGGTGTCTCAAGACCTCAGACGAGCAACGTCCTACTCCGATCGACGACGACAGAACCGTCATACACTGTATAGGGCCCCTGGGGTCGTGTCAACGGCATACGTGCGGCCCGGGGGAGCGGTGCCGTCGGGCGCGGCCGGCGGCACCGGGTCGCGGCGGGGGCGAGCAGCGGCGGAGGGTGTCAGGCGGCGTCGCGCAACAGCTCCGTCAGATCCTGGTCGAGCCCCAGGTACAGGTGCTCGAGCCCGGCCGGGACCGCCTCCTGCACGCGCTCGAGGAAGCGCCGCAGATCCCCGGTGCGGATGTGCACCATGGCCATGCCCTCCGGGGCGTGGAACTCCAGCACCGTCCGGTCGTAGCCGTACGGCCGCAACCGCACATCACCGAGGCCGGCCGGTTCATGGACCCCCTCGGCCAGCAACTCCCGCGAGAACGCCCAGGACACATCGGTGCCCTCCAGGGTGGCCGGTCCGGGGAAGTCGATACGGACGGCGAAAGGGTCACGGCGGTCGTAGTGCAGCGTCGCGGGAACGGACTCCATCTGGGGTGCGGACGCGACGAGTCGGGCCTGGACGGTCTGCTCGATGACGGTGGACAAGCCCCGCTCCTTCGTGTGCGGCTCGCTGGGTCCTGATGGCGCAGGTCTCCCTGATATCTCAGAAGACGTCGGAAGGACCGATTCCGTGCACCGGGGAAGAGAGTGACATGTGTCACCGCCCGCCGTCCGCCGCACACGCGGATCACCACCCGCGGGAGTCGGCGTCACGCACCCTGGACGGGTCCCGGCGCGTGGGCTAGCTTCCAGCGCCATGAGGTCCTTGGGGAAGACGAGACGAACGCTGTCCGTGGGGCTGTGCGCCATCGCGGTCGCGGCCGCGACGGCCGCACCGGCGCACGCGGAACAGGCGGCAACGGTGGCGGACCGGCCCGCGGCGGCCGGTACCCCCGGCTGGAGCCTGAAGGACACCGGGACCGATGTGCGGCTGCGAGGGCTGGCACCCGTCAGCCGGAAGACCGCATGGGTGGCCGGCTCCAAGGGCACCGTGCTGCGCACCACCGACGGCGGCCGCAGCTGGCTGGACGTCTCACCGACCGGGGCCGGCGCGCTCGAGTTCCGTGACGTCGAGGCGTTCGACGGCCGGCGGGCGGTGGTCCTCGCCATCGGCGAGGGAGAGGCGTCCCGGGTGCTGCGGACCGAGGACGGCGGGGCGAGCTGGACCGAGTCGTTCCGCAACACCGACGCCAAGGCGTTCTACGACTGCATCACGTTCTTCGACAGCCGGCACGGCCTGGCCATGAGCGATCCCGTGGACGGGAAGTACCGCATCTTGTCCACCGGCGACGGCGGGCGGTCCTGGAAGGTCCTCCCCGACGCCGGCATGCCGCCCGCCCTGCCGGGCGAAGCGGGCTTCGCCGCGAGCGGCCAGTGCCTCGTCAGCTCCGGTCCTAAAGACGTCTGGCTGGCCACCGGAGGTGGCGCCACGGCGCGCGTGCTGCACTCGGCCGACCGCGGGCTGAACTGGACCGTCGCGGAGTCGACGATCCCGGCCGGGGACCCGGCGCGCGGCGTCTTCGCGCTCGCGTTCCGCGACCGGAAGCACGGCCTCGCGGTCGGCGGCGACTACCGAGCCGACCAGGCATCGCCCCGGGCCGCGGCCGTCACGGGCGACGGCGGCGGCAGCTGGCGGCGGGCGCAGACCCCGCCGCCCGCGTACCGCTCCGGTGTGACCTGGCTCCCGCACAGCAGGTCCGCCGCCCTCGCCGTCGGACCCACCGGCACGGACCTGACGACGGACGGCGGCCGGACCTGGCGCACGGTCGACACCGGCTCGTTCGACACCGTCGACTGCACCCCCGACTTCGGCTGCTGGGCCTCGGGGGAGAAGGGCCGGGTCGCGCGTCTGGAGTTCTGAGGCGGGGACGGTCGGGCCGTCAGGTTGTCGGCTGCCGGCGGTAGGGGGCCAGCTCGGGCGCCGTCTTGGTCGCGATGAACTCGGTGATCCGGTAGGTGCACACAGCGCCGACGACGAAGGGGTCGGTCGCCGCGATCTTCTCGATACCGGCGCGGTCGTCCCCGACCGCGAGGATGATCCCGCCGTCGCGCGGCTTCTTCCTGCCCGACGCGATGAAGACGCCCTCCTCGTACAGGCCGTCCAGCCATGCCACATGGGCTTCCATCAGCGGTTCGACGCGCTCGACCGGCGCGGTGTAGGTCAGTTCCATCACAAACATGACCGCGAGGCTACCGGGCCCGTGTCACCGGGCGGGGGTCGCTTCGGGGCAGGCCATAAAGTGGGCGGCACCATGAAGATCGTCGAAGCGCCCTCCGGCTGGCCCGTGAACGAAGAAGAGGCCCTGGCCGTCCAGGACGAACTGCGCACCCGCGTCGTCCTGGACGAGCCGGGCCCACCGGTCGGCACCGGGCTGGTGACCGGCGTCGACGTGGCGTACGACGACGAACGCGATGTCGTCGCCGCGGCGGCGGTCGTGCTGGACGCGGCGACGCTGACCGTGGTGGAGGAGGCCACGGCGATCGGCCGGATCACCTTCCCCTACGTGCCCGGGCTGCTCGCCTTCCGCGAGATCCCGACCGTGCTGGCCGCGCTCGAGTCGCTCACGGCCGGGCCCGGCCTGGTCGTCTGCGACGGCTACGGCCGCGCGCACCCCCGGCGGTTCGGGCTGGCGAGCCACCTCGGGGTGCTGACCGGGCTGCCCTCGATCGGCGTCGCGAAGAACCCGTTCGTCTTCACCTACGGCGAACTCGGGGACGAAAGAGGCGACTTCGCGCCCCTTCTCGCCGACGACGGCGAGGAGGTCGGCAGGGCGCTGCGCACCCAGCGGGGCGTGAAGCCGGTCTTCGTCTCCGCGGGTCACCGGGTGACGCTCGGCGCGGCGTGTTCCCACACGCTGCGGCTGGCACCTGAGTTCCGGGTCCCGGAGACGACGCGGCGCGCGGACGCCCTGTGCCGGAGGGCGCTTTCGGAGGCGACAGGAGTGTGACGGCTGCGGCATCCGCGTCGGGTGAGGCCCCGTCACGGAGGTGACGGGCCTCACCCTTGGTCAGGCGGCCTTGCCGCCGTCGACCGACGCCGAGTACCCGAAGGCGGACACGGGGCTGCGGCAGCGTCGGCTACCGGGTGTGTGCCACCCGGAAGTGGATGCCCGCCCGCTGAAGCCGTGTCAGCAGCGCGTCGCCCATCGCCACCGCCGGCGTCACCTGCCCGGAAGTCCTCGGCAGCGTGTCGCCGGCAAGGCACATCGCCGATTCCGCAAGGATCTTCGCCGTCTCGTCGTAACCCGGGTCGCCGCCCTTCACCTCGGTGAAGACCTGGCGCCCGCCGCCCTCGCCGACGAAGCGGACCGAGAACCAGCTCTCCGCGCGGCGCTTGGCGCTGGGGCCGTCGCCCGGGGCATAACGGCCCGTCAGCCATCGCCGGGCGGCCGGGATCTGCGCGAGGGCGAAGCCCGCTCCGACGGCCGCAGGGCCGCCGAGTGCCATCGGCAGGGTCTTGACCGCCGCGTAGTGGCGGTAGCGGAAGTCGGGGCCGTAGCGTTCCAGCGCGCGCGCCGAACGGACCACGACCTGCGGGTCGATCGTCGGCAGGGGCAGGGCCCACGCCCCGGTCTCCCGGCTGAAGCGCGGCCCGCCGAGGGGGGCCTGCGCCCGGCGTCCGACCAACCGCGGTTCGTGGAGCCGGCGTTCGCGTGCGGCGCGCAGCGTTTCGCGGCCGCGGCCCATCGCGGTGAGCGCGGAGGCCAGCGTGCCGCCGGAGAACATCGCGTTGGAGCGGACGAAGCCGTCGATGGTGAGCGGCACCCCTTCAGGGAGCTGCCGCACGGTGAAGAACACGCCGAGGTCGTGCGGGACCGAGTCGAAGCCGCACGCGTGGATGAGGCGTGCGCCGGTCTCGCGGGCCCGCGCGTCGTGCCGCACGTACATCAGGTCGACGAACTCGGGCTCCCCGGTGAGGTCGACGTAGTCCGTCCCGGCGTCGGCGCATGCTGCGACCAGGCCTTCGCCGTACCAGACGTACGGTCCGACCGTCGTGGCGACGACCCTGGCGGAGCCGGCGAGCTCCCGTATCGACGCGGCGTCGGCGGTGTCGGCCTCGATCAGCGCCAGGGCGGCGCACGCCGGGTCGATGACGGCCAGTTGCTCCCTCAGGTGCTCGAGCTTGTCGCGACTGCGTCCCGCGACGGCCCAGCGGCAGCCCTCGGGCGCGTGCCGCGCGAGATACTCGGCGGTCAGGCGCCCGGTGAATCCGGTGGCCCCGAAGAGCACGATGTCGTACGGGCGCTGTGCGCGGTCCGTCACGTTCTGGCTGTTCACTGGCTCCTCCGCCGTCAGGCTGTCCCGGCGGATCAGGGCGGCAGACCCTGCCCCACGCCGTTGTCGGTGGCTGAGGCTAGCGCGCGGAGCGGCCGCGCAGAAGATCCGGTTTCCTTTGGTGATCCACCGGTGATCCAGCGGGTTCGAGTCGTCTAAGCGCTTGCTCGGCCCAAACCCTTGTCATAACTGGAACGCGTTCTTACCATCACTGGTGTTACATCAGTTGTGTCACATAGCTGGGGGCTGGATGACAGCGTCAGGGAACGGCCCGCTGGCCGGGGTACGAGTGGTGGAGCTGGCCGGCATCGGGCCCGGCCCGTTCGCCGCGATGCTGCTCGGCGACCTAGGGGCCGATGTCGTGCGCGTCGACCGCCCCGGCGGTGCCGGGCTGGCCATCGACCCGGCGTACGACCTCACCAACCGCAACAAGCGCTCCGTGCTCATCGACCTCAAGTCGGCCGACGGCCCGGCCCGGGTCCTCGATCTCGTCGAGCGCGCCGACGTCCTCATCGAGGGGTTCCGGCCCGGCGTCGCCGAGCGCCTCGGCGTCGGCCCCGACGAGTGTCTCGCCCGCAACCCACGCCTGGTCTACGGGCGGATGACCGGCTGGGGCCAGCAGGGCCCGCTCGCCCAGCGTGCCGGCCACGACATCGACTACATCGCCCTGACCGGCACTCTCTCCATGATCGGCAGTTCCGGCGAGCCGCCCACCGTCCCCGCCAACCTCGTCGGCGACTACGCCGGCGGGGCCCTCTACCTGGTCATCGGCGTGCTCGCGGCCCTCCAGCACGCCCGCGCCGAGGGCGGCAGCGGACAGGTCGTCGACGCGGCCATCGTCGACGGCGCCACGCACCTCGCCACGATGATCCACGGGATGATGGCCGCCGGCGGCTGGCAGGACCGGCGCGGCGCGAACCTCCTCGACGGTGGCTGCCCCTTCTACGGCACCTACGAGACCGCCGACGGTCAGTACATGGCGGTCGGCGCGCTGGAGCAGCAGTTCTACGACCAGTTCGTCGAACTGCTCGGCATCAAGGACGACATCCCGGCCCGCAAGGACTTCGACCGCTGGGGCGAGCTGCGCCAGGCGGTCGCCGACCGGTTCAGGTCCCGCACCCGCGCCGAGTGGACCGCCGTGTTCGAAGGCACCGACGCCTGCGTCGCCCCCGTGCTCTCGCTCCGCGAGGCCCCCGGCCACCCGCACCTCGCCGCCCGTGGGACGTACGTCGACCACGGCGGCATCACCCAGCCCGCCCCCGCGCCCCGCTTCTCCGCCACCCCCACGTCCGTGGGCCGGGGGCCCGCCCAGCCCGGCGCGGACACCGCGGAGGTCGCCAGGGACTGGGACGTGCCCGCGATCCGGCCCCAGGAGGACCGTTGAAGCGCCAGATCTTCACCGCCGAGCACGAGGTGTTCCGCCGGTCCGTGCGCACCTTCCTCACCAAGGAGGTTCAGCCGCACTACGAGCAGTGGGAGAAGGACGGGATCGTCAGCCGCGACGCGTGGCTGGCCGCGGGCCGCCAAGGGCTGCTGGGACTCGCTGTTCCCGAGGAGTACGGCGGCGGCGGCAACGATGACTTCCGGTACGCCGCGGTGCTCCACGAGGAGTTCACCCGCGCGGGCGCGCCCGGCCTGGCCATCGGCCTGCACAACGACATCATCGGCCCCTACCTCACCTCCCTCGCCACCGACGAGCAGAAGCGGCGCTGGCTGCCGGGCTTCTGCAGCGGCGAGATCATCACCGCGATCGCCATGACCGAGCCGGGCGCGGGCTCCGACCTCCAGGGCATCCGCACCACGGCCGAGGACCGCGGCGACCACTGGCTGCTGAACGGCTCCAAGACCTTCATCTCCAACGGCATCCTCGCCGACCTGGTGATCGTCGTCGCGAAGACCACCCCGGAGGGCGGCGCGCACGGACTGTCGCTGCTGGTCGTCGAGCGGGGAGCGGAGGGATTCGAGCGCGGACGCAACCTCGACAAGATCGGCCAGAAGTCGCAGGACACCGCCGAACTGTTCTTCAACGACGTCCGCGTCCCCAAGGAGAACCTGCTCGGTGAGCTCAACGGCGCCTTCATCCATCTGATGACCAACCTCGCGCAGGAGCGGATGGCGATCGCCGTCGCCGGCATCGCCGCGGCCGAGCATCTGCTGGAGATCACCACCGAGTACGTCAAGGAGCGCGAGGCCTTCGGCCGGCCGCTCGCCAAGCTCCAGCACATCCGCTTCGAGATCGCGGAGCTGGCGACGGAATGCGCGGTCACCCGTGCCTTCCTCGACCGCTGCATCACCGACCACACCAACGGGGAGCTGGACGCCGTCCACGCCTCGATGGCCAAGTGGTGGGCGACCGAACTCCAAAAGCGCGCCGCCGACCGCTGCCTCCAGCTCCACGGCGGGTACGGCTACATGAACGAGTACCGCGTCGCCAGGGCATTCACGGACGGACGCATCCAGACCATCTACGGCGGCACGACCGAGATCATGAAGGAGATCATCGGTCGTTCCCTGCTCGGCTAACCCTCTTGAAAGGCTGACCAGTGAGCACCGAAGCGTACGTGTACGACGCGATCCGCACCCCGCGCGGTCGCGGCAAGGCCAACGGGGCCCTGCACGGCACCAAGCCGATCGATCTCGTCGTCGGACTGATCCACGAGATCCAGGCCCGGTTCCCCGACCTGGACCCCGCCGCCGTCGACGACATCGTGCTCGGCGTCGTCGGACCGGTCGGCGACCAGGGGTCCGACATCGCCCGGATCGCGGCCATCGCCGCAGGGCTCCCCGACACGGTCGCCGGCGTACAGGAGAACCGCTTCTGTGCCTCGGGCCTCGAGGCCGTCAACATGGCCGCGATGAAGGTCCGCTCCGGCTGGGAGGACCTGGTCCTCGCCGGCGGTGTCGAGTCGATGTCGCGCGTGCCGATGGCCTCCGACGGCGGTGCCTGGTTCGCCGACCCGATGACCAACTTCGAGACCAACTTCGTCCCGCAGGGCATCGGCGCGGACCTGATCGCCACCCTCGGCGGCTGGTCTCGCCGCGACGTCGACGAGTACGCGGCGATGTCGCAGGAGCGGGCCGCCGCCGCGTGGAAGGACGGACGCTTCGACCGCTCGGTGGTCCCCGTCCGCGACCGCAACGGCCTCGTCGTCCTCGACCACGACGAGCACATGCGCCCCGGCACCACCGCGGACTCCCTCGCGTCCCTCAAGCCGTCCTTCGCGGGCATCGGGGACATCGGCGGCTTCGACGCCGTCGCCCTGCAGAAGTACCACTGGGTCGAGAAGATCGACCACGTCCACCACGCCGGGAACTCGTCCGGCATCGTCGACGGCGCCGCCCTCGTCGCCATCGGCAGCAAGGAGGTGGGCGAGCGCCACGGGCTCACCCCGCGCGCCCGGATCGTCTCCGCCGCGGTCTCCGGCTCCGAACCGACGATCATGCTCACCGGTCCGGCGCCCGCGACCCGCAAGGCACTCGCCAAGGCCGGGCTGACCATCGACGACATCGACCTCGTCGAGATCAACGAGGCCTTCGCCGGCGTCGTCCTGCGCTTCGCCCAGGACATGGGCCTTTCGCTCGACAAGGTCAACGTCAACGGCGGCGCCATCGCCATGGGCCACCCGCTGGGTGCGACGGGGGCGATGATCCTCGGCACCCTCATCGACGAACTGGAACGCCAGGACAAGCGGTACGGCCTCGCCACCCTCTGCGTGGGCGGCGGCATGGGCATCGCCACCGTCGTCGAGCGTCTCTGACCCCCGTCCTCACCCGCCATACGGAGCAGCCAGACCATGAGCGAGTCCACCACCATCCGCTGGGAACAGGACGAGACCGGCATCGTCACGCTCGTCCTCGACGACCCGAACCAGTCCGCCAACACCATGAACCAGGCCTTCAAGGCCTCGATCGCCGCGATCGCCGACCGTGTGGAGGCCGAGCAGGAGTCCATCCGCGGCATCATCTTCACCTCCGCGAAGAAGACCTTCTTCGCGGGCGGCGACCTCAAGGAGATGATCAAGGCCGGGCCACAGGACGCACAGTTCGTCTTCGAGGCGGGCATGGGCATCAAGCGCGCCCTGCGCCGCATCGAGACCATCGGCAAGCCCGTCGTCGCCGCCATCAACGGCGCGGCGCTCGGCGGCGGTTACGAGATCGCCCTCGCCTGCCACCACCGCATCGCGCTCGACGCGCCGGGCTCGAAGATCGGCCTGCCCGAGGTCACCCTCGGCCTGCTGCCGGCCGGCGGCGGCGTCACCCGCACCGTACGGCTCATGGGCATCGCGGACGCGCTGCTGAAGGTGCTGCTCCAGGGCACCCAGTACAGCCCGCAGCGCGCCCTGGAGAACGGCCTGGTCCACGAAGTGGCCGCCACCCCGGACGAGATGCTGGCCAAGGCCCGCGCCTTCATCGACGCGAACCCGTCCTCGCAGCAGCCCTGGGACGTCAAGGGCTACAAGATCCCCGGCGGAACCCCGTCCAACCCGAAGTTCGCCGCCAACCTTCCCGCGTTCCCCGCGAACCTGCGGAAGCAGACGGCGGGCGCCCCCTACCCGGCGCCGCGCAACATCCTCGCGGCCGCCGTCGAGGGCTCGCAGGTCGACTTCGAGACGGCGCAGGTCATCGAGGCGCGCTACTTCACCGAGCTGGTCACCGGCCGGATCGCCAAGAACATGATGCAGGCCTTCTTCTTCGACCTGCAGGCCGTCAACTCCGGCGCCAGCAGGCCGAAGGGAATCGAGCCGCGGCCCGTCCGCAAGGTGGCCGTCCTCGGCGCCGGCATGATGGGCGCCGGCATCGCGTACTCCTGCGCGCGGGCCGGCATGGAGGTCGTCCTCAAGGACGTCAGCGCCGAGGCCGCCGCCAAGGGCAAGGGCTACTCGGAGAAGCTGTGCGCCAAGGCCGTGTCGCGCGGCCGCACCACCCAGGAGAAGGCCGACGCGCTGCTCGCCCGGATCACCCCGACCGCCGACGCCGGGGACCTCGCGGGCTGCGACGCGGTGATCGAGGCCGTCTTCGAGGACACCGCGCTCAAGCACAAGGTCTTCCAGGAGATCCAGGACGTCGTCGACGCGGACGCTCCCCCGAACTCCGTCCGGGGGTACCCCCTGCTCTGCTCCAACACCTCCACCCTGCCGATCACCGTGCTCGCCGAAGGCGTCTCGCGGCCCGACGACTTCATCGGTCTGCACTTCTTCTCGCCCGTCGACAAGATGCCGCTGGTGGAGATCATCAAGGGCGAGCGCACCGGTGACGAGGCGCTGGCCCGCGCCTTCGACCTGGTCCGGCAGATCAACAAGACGCCGATCGTCGTCAACGACTCCCGCGGCTTCTTCACCTCCCGGGTCATCGGCCAGTTCATCAACGAGGGCGTGGCGATGGTCGGCGAGGGCGTCGACCCCGTCTCCGTCGAGCAGGCGGCCGCGCAGGCCGGCTACCCGGCGAAGGTGCTCTCCCTGATGGACGAGCTGACCCTGACCCTGCCGCGCAAGATCCGCAACGAGACGCAGCGCGCCGTCGAGGAGGCGGGCGGCACCTGGGCCGGCCACCCGTCGGACACCGTGATCGACCGGATGGTCGACGAGTTCGGCCGCACCGGCCGCAGCGGCGGTGCGGGCTTCTACGACTACGACGAGGACGGCAAGCGCGCCGGTCTCTGGCCGGGGCTGCGTGAACACTTCACCAAGCCGGGCACCGACATCCCGTTCGACGACATGAAGGAGCGGATGCTCTTCTCCGAGGCACTGGACACGGTCCGCTGCCTCGAGGAGAACGTCCTGCTCACGGTCGCCGACGCCAACATCGGCTCCATCATGGGCATCGGCTTCCCGGCCTGGACGGGCGGCGCCCTGCAGTACATCAACGGCTACGAGGGCGGCCTGACGGGCTTCGTGGCCCGCGCCCGCGAGCTGGCCGAGCGCTACGGCGACCGGTTCCAGCCGCCGGCGCTGCTGGTCGAGAAGGCGGAGCGGGGCGAGGTCTTCACCGACGCGTGACCACAACGGCGGCGGCAGTCACCGGCCCCGCCGGTAGCTGCCGCCGTCCTTCGTGCGGGTCAGCAGACCTGCCACGACCAGATAGCGGCGCAGCGCCGCGCAGTCGTCGTGCACGGTGCGCAGGGCGTCGTTGACCTCGCGTTCGGTGTAGTCGCGGTCCCCCTCGAAGAGGGTCCCCGCGAGGTGCTCGAGCAGCTGCCGGCGGCGGGCCGGTTTGCGGGGGATCGCGGTCAGCCGGCCGTGGGAGAACAGCGCGTGCACGCTGTGAGCGGTGTTGGTTCCTTGATCGGACATGGCCGGAAGCCTCCTGCACCACCGTGCCCCGGGCAACTTGTTTACGTCGGGCCGGGCAACCGTCTACGTCGCCTCCGTGTCGAACGCTGCCCGCAGCTCCTCCCGCAGCGAACGCTGGAACGCCGTCACCAGTGCCTGGATCACCATCGGCTGCATATGGGCGGACAGCGACTTCATCGCCGCCACATGGTCCGGGTCCGACTCGCGTTCGCGGTAGGGGCCCCAGACCTCGTCACGGAACAGCCGGCTCAGGTCCTGCGCGGCGGACCGTGCGTGCTCCAGCAGCACGGTGCGCGACGCGAGGATCGTCTCGTGTGCGATCGGCACGTCGAGCAGCTCCACGCCGAGCCGCAGCAGACCGCCGTCCAGGCGGTAGGTGTCCGGCGTGGACCGGTCCAGCACACCCATAGCGGCCAGTCGGCCGACGTCCTGGTCGGACAGCGCCCTGCCCGCCCTGCGCTCCAGCTCCTCCCGGGTGACCTCCTCCGCCGACTCCGGGGCCCACGAGGCGACCAGCGCACGGTGGATCGCCAGGTCCTGCGCGCTCAGGTCCGGCGGCAGCTGCTCCAGGTAGCGTTCGATCGCGGCGAGGGTCATGCCCTGGTGCTGCAACTCCTCGATGAGGGCCAGCCGGGACAGGTGGTCCGTGCCGTAGTGCCCGACCCGGCGGGGGCCGATCACGGGCGGGGGCAGCAGGCCGCGCGTGCTGTAGAAGCGGATGGTGCGCACCGTGACCCCGGCGCGCGCGGCCAGTTCGTCGACGGTGAGCGTCGGCTCCTCGGTCCCGGTCGCCATGAGGCCTCCTTCTGCTGAACCACACCGGTGCAACAGTATTGCTGTCTCACCGGTGTTGTGAAAGCGGTGGGACCGGCCGAAGATCCGTTGTCGGTGGTGGACCGTACGGTTGGGTCATGTCGGGGATCAGATATGCCCGGGGGGACGCCACCGCGCCGCAGGCGAAAGGCGTCAAACTGATCGTGCACGTGTGCAACGACCTGGGCGGGTGGGGCAAGGGATTCGTCCTGGCCCTCTCCCGCCGCTGGCCCGAGCCGGAGGCGGCGTTCCGCCGCTGGCACCGGGAGCGCGCGGGCAACGACTTCGCGCTGGGCGCCGCGCAGTTCGTCCAGGTCGACCGGCATGTGTGGGTGGGCAACATGGTGGGCCAGCGGGGGATACGCACAGGCAGCCAAGGCGTTCCCGTGCGCTACGAGGCGATCGACAAGGCGCTCGCGCAGGTGGCCGACAAGGCTCTGGAGCTCGGCGCGTCCGTCCATATGCCGCGGATCGGGTGCGGGCTCGCGGGCGGCAAGTGGTCCCGTGTCGAACCGCTGATAGCCGAGCGCCTGACGGCCCGCGGCATCGCGGTCACGGTGTACGACCACGGCGACTGACCGCTCGTCCCCACGCCGGCCGCTGCCCCGGCCGCCGACTCACGGACGGCCGGCCCGCCGATGGTCGGCCGCTTGACCGCCCGCTCACCGACAGTCGGCCCGACGACCGCCCGCTCACCGGCCCGCCGTCCCACCGGCCGGCACGTCGGACGTGGCAAGGGCGTGCCCCGCCGGTGCGGGGCACGCCCTGGGACTGAATCAAAGGGTCAGTAGACGGCGACCCCGTAGGCGCTGAGCGCCTCCTTCACCGGCTGGTGGAGGGCGGAGCCGCTCGATCCCGTGCAGCCCGCGCTGCCGGAGTGGATGCCCAGCGCCGTCGAGCCGGAGAAGTGGGCGCCGCCGCTGTCGCCGCCCGCGGAGCAGGCGGTGGTGCGGACGAGGTTGTACACCGGCCCGTCGCCGTAGTTCACGGTGACGTTCACAGCGGTCACCGTGCCGCTGGTGAGCCGGGTGGTGGAGCCGCTCTTGCGGATGGACTGGCCGACGATCGCGTCCGCCGCGGAGGTGATGTCCTGGTGGCTGCCGTTGTACAGGTTGACGTTCCCCGCGGGCTGGGAGCCGTTGGTGTAGCGGACGATGCCGTAGTCGTTGGTCGGGAAGCTGGTGCCCTCCCGGGTGCCGATCGAGGGTCCGCCGGAGGTGGCGGACCAGCTGCTCGCCGAGTTGGTGCAGTGTCCGGCGGTCAGGAAGTAACGGGTCGTCGCCTTGGACACGTTGAAGGCGGCGGAGCAGCGGTAGCCGCCGCCGTAGATCGCGTCGCCGCCCGCCACCTCCTTCTTGAACGCGCCGGCGACGCGCTTGATGCTCACGGCGTCCCCGAGCCGGGCGGCGACGCCCCGCAGCTTCGCCATGGAGGCCGCGGACACGGTGCTGTCGGCCTCGACCGCGACCTTGTTGGTCGACGGGTCGATTCCCCACGACGTTCCGGTGATCTTCGCCTTGGACTCCAAGGTGTCCATGGCGGCGCCCAGCTGGGCCATGCTCCGGGTGACGAGCTCGGCGCGGGCCCCGGTCGCCCGCACCTCCTCCGCGGCCGCGGCGTCGGTGACGGTCACGACGAGTTCGCCGCTGGCGGCGTCGAGGTACGAGCCGGCGGTGCGGTCGCCGAGATCGCGTTCGAGAGCGGTGTGCAGGCTGTACTGGGCGGGTGAGGCGGCGACGCCGGGGCTCGGGTTCCCGGCGGCCTCGGCCTCGGCGGCGCCGGCCGTTCCGGAGCCGAGGCCGACGGCGGTCAGGGCCAGCAGGGCGGGAAGGCAGATGCGCGCGCGGAGCGTGCGTCTCATGGGGGGCTTCTCCTTCATTCGAGTCCGTGGGGGTGCCTGACGGCAAAGTGGACTGGACCAGTCCGGAGTGCGGACTCAATGTGGCATGGCCCTGACACGGGCACAAGACCGTCGTCAGCGGCTTGCGCCTACTGGCCGGAGGCAATCACCGGATAGTGGTCGCTGAGGTTCGTGTACGTGTACGTGGTCCCCCAGCTGGAGACGGACCACGGCACGCTGACCTCCTTGATCACCTCATTGGTCCAGCCGGAGGGCCTGGCGTGCCCCGCGCGGTGCAGCACGTGGTCGAGGTCCTCCCGCGGGTCGTCGGGGTAGCGCTCCGCCGCGATCGAGTTCTCCTCGGTGTCGAAGGAGTACGGGTGTCCGGTCCGCGCGTCCGCCCCGGCCAGGCCGGCGTCGGCGAGCATCGAAGGGTACTCGGCCGAGTGGAAGTCCACGTTGAAGTCGCCCGCCACGACGACCTGTTCGGACGCCGGGATGTTCTTGGCGTCCAGGAAGGCGTCCATCGCCCGGAACTGACGGCTGCGCACCTCGGCCGCCTCGCCCGCGTCACAGCCGGGGTCGGTGGACTGCGCGTGCGTGCCCACCACGTGCACCCTGGTGCCGTTCACATCGAGGACGGTGTAGACGAAGCCCTTGTTCGACCACCAGTCGGCGCCGCACGCGTCCTTGTAGACGTACTGCTCCTTGCGGATGATCGGCCACTTGCTGAGGACCGCGACCCCGCCGTCCTCCGGGGTGGTCGACGAGTACGAGCCGCCGGTCGCGTCCCAACCGTCCTTGCCCCGGCCCATCACCGGCGTACGGTGCGGGTACTGGGCGGCGGCGCCCCGCAGCAGCGCGTCGGACGAGGAGTTGTCGAACGCCTCCTGGAGCACGACGACGTCGTTGCCCTGGAAGAAGGCCGCCGCCGGTATGGCGGCGGCCCGGTGGTCCTGGCCCCAGTTCGGGTAGAGGGACTTGCTGAACAGGAACGCGTTGTACGTGAGGACCTTCAGGCGCGGTGTCGCCTCGGCCGGCGCGGCCGAGGCCGTGGGCGCCGCGCCGGCCAGGGCGGTGGCGGCGAGCACGGCGGACAGGGCGGCGGACAAGGCGGCGCCGGGGACACGGCGGAGCTCGGAGTGCGGCACAGAATCTCCCGTTCAATGGTGGGGGGTTCCACCGGTCGACGGACCGGCGCCGCACATCAAAGCAGCCGTAGTTACCTTCTGGTAATGGGTAGGTGCCCGGTTTCTGTCTCCCGCCCGACGGTCAGGGGGTGAGCGGGAGCTTGAAGCCCACGTGCGAGCCGGTGAAGCCGAGTTGTTCGTAGAAGCGGTGGGCGTCGGGGCGGGCCGCGTCCGAGGTCAGCTGGACCAGTTGGCAGCCCTGCTTGCGGGATTCCTCGATCGCCCACTCGATCAGCTGCCGGCCGAGACCCTGGCCGCGCTCCGAGGTGTGGACGCGCACGCCCTCGATGATCGAGCGGGTGCTGCCGCGCCGGGACAGGCCGGGAACGACGGTCAACTGGAGGGTGCCGACGACGGTGTCACCGCGCTCGGCCACCATCAGCAGCTGGTTCGGGTCGGTCCGCAGCCGTTCGTACGCCGTCAGGTACGGGCTCAGGTCGTCGGGCGACTCACGCGTCGCTCCCAGGGCGTCGTCGGCGAGCATGGCCACGATGGCAGGGATGTCGTCCGCGACGGCGGACCTGATCACGATATCCGTCATGAGCCGGATGCTATCCGCACGCGCGTTCGCCACCGGCTACGGCCGAGAAGCAGCTGGGGGAGGAGGACCTGCCGGAGGTCATGGGCGTGGGCGGGGGCAGGGGCCGGGCCTGAGGCTCGTGGGGCCGGTGATCCACACGGCGCATACTGGGAGGTGACAGGCGGGCCGAGCAGAGAGCAGCGTGGAAACAGATGAGCAGGGCAGCCGCGGACGAGCCCCAGCCACCACCGCCGGGCGGAGTTCTGTGGAGCCTCACCGGTGACATCCGCACGCTGCTGATGCTGCCCGCCGCCCTCACCCTGCAGGTCGCCCGCCCGGCCGTCGGCGCCGGTGTCGACGACCACTCCGTCTTCCGCACCGACCCCTGGGGCCGCGGTGAACGTTCCCTGCGCTCGCTCCAGCTGTGGGTCTACGGCGGTGAGGCGGCGGCCCAGGAGGGCAGGAGGCTCCGGGAACTGCACCGCACGATTCAAGGCACCGACGCGCACGGCCGCAGCTACCACGCGCTCACCCCCGCCCACTACGCCTGGGTCCACGCCACCGGCTTCCCCGTGTTCCGGCACGCCGCGCGCTATCTGGTGCGCGAACTGACCGAGGCCGAGGAGCGGCAACTGTACGGGGAGTGGCTCCAGGTCGGCCGGGTCCTGGGCATCCACGACAGGGACATGCCGCAGACCGTCGAGGAGTTCTGGCCGTACTACCGCAAGATGCTGGCCGACGAGGTGGAGGCCACCGTCGTCGTCCGCGAACTGGTGGACGTGGACCAGCCCGTCCCGCCGCCGGACCGTGGGCCGCTGCCGGCCCGGTTGGTGCTGCGGGTGCTGTGGCCGCTGCTGCGCGGGCCGTTCGCCCGCGTCCGCCGGTTCATGACGATCGGGCTGATGCCACCGGACGCCCGAGAGGCCATCGGACTGCCGTGGACGGACGCGCAGGAACGCCGGCTGCGGCGCGTCGGCCGGGTCGTACGGGCCGTGGTGCCCGTACTTCCCGAACGCCTGCGCTATCTGCCGCTCGCCCGCGAGGCCCGGGCCAGGGTCAGACCAGGCCTCCACGCTCGATGACCGACGCGTACCAGCGCGCACTGTCCTTGAACGTGCGGCGCTGGGTGGCGAAGTCGACGTGCACGATGCCGAACCGCTTGCTGTAGCCGTACGCCCACTCGAAGTTGTCGAGCAGCGACCACAGGAAGTAGCCGCGTACGTCGGCGCCGTCCGCGATCGCCCGGTGCACGGCGGACAGGTGCGCGTGCAGGTAGGCGACCCGCTCGGGGTCCTTCACCTCGCCGGAGGGGTCGGCGTAGTCGTCGTACGCGGCGCCGTTCTCGGTGATCACCAGGGGTACGCCCGGCAGGTCGTCGCGCAGCCGGATCAGCAGCTCGTGCAGCCCGTCGGCGTCGACCGGCCAGTCCATCGCGGTGCGCGGACCGGGCGCGGGCAGGAACCGTACGTGCTGCTCGGCGCCGGCCCACGGGGAGGGGGCCGCCGCGCCGGAACCCGCGGCGACGACGGTGGGGGAGTAGTAGTTGATGCCCAGCGAGTCGATCGGCGTGGAGGTCACGTCCAGGTCCCCGTCGAGGACGAACGACCAGTCGGTGACCGGCGCCGTGTCCCTGACGAGGTCCTCGGGCAGCCGGCCGCGGAAGACCGGGTCGAGGAAGATGCGGTTGCCGACGGCGTCGATACGGCGGGCCGCGTCCAGGTCGGCGGGCGAGTCGGAGTGCGCCCGCACGGCATGGAGGTTGAGCGTCAGCGACACCTCGGCGGACGGCGGCAGCTCGGCGCGCAGCCCCTGCGCGGCCCAGCCGTGCGCCATGTTCAGGTGGTGCGCGGCGCGCAGCGACGCCAGGGGAGAGGTGCGGCCGGGGGCGTGTTCCCCGCTGCCGTAGCCGAGGAAGGCGGCACACCACGGCTCGTTGAGCGTCGTCCAGGTCGCGACCCGGTCGCCCAGAGCCTCGGCCATGATTCCCGCGTACTCGCCGAAGCGCTGCGCGGTCTCCCGCTGCGGCCAGCCGCCCGCGTCCTCCAGCTCCTGCGGCAGGTCCCAGTGGTAGAGCGTGGCCACCGGCCGGATGCCGGCGCCGCGCAGCTCGTCGACGAGCCGGCGGTAGAAGTCGAGGCCCTTCTGCACGGCGGGACCGCGGCCGGTGGGCTGGACCCGCGGCCAGGCGATCGAGAACCGGTAGTCGGTGACGCCGAGGCGGCGCATGAGGGCGACGTCCTCGTGCATCCGGTGGTAGTGGTCGGCGGCGATGTCGCCGGTGTCGCCGTTGCGGACCTTGCCGGGGGTACGGCTGAACGTGTCCCAGATGGAGGGGGTACGGCCGTCCTCGGCGGCCGCGCCCTCGATCTGGTACGCGGCGGTGGCGGTGCCCCAGCGGAACCCGGCGGGGAACCGGAGTGTCGTCGTGGCGTCGGGGCGTGCGTCGAGCGCGGTCATGAGGTGGAACTCCCAAGGAGTGAGACGTCGGTGCGGAGGCGGTGGATCGGTCAGCCCTTGACCGCGCCCTGCATGATGCCGCCGACGATCTGGCGGCCGAGCAGGCCGAAGACCAGCAGCACCGGGAGCGTGCCCAGCAGGGTGCCCGCCATGATCACGGACTGGTCGTGGACGTAGCCGCCGCCGAGCTGGCGCAGCGCCACCTGGACGGTCGGTTCCTGCGAGGAGAGCGCGACGATCGGCCAGAAGAAGTCGTTCCAGGCGGCCATGAAGGTCAGCATGCCGAGCACGGCCATACCGGGTCGCGCGATCGGCACCACGATCGACCAGAAGATCCTGGCGGTGGATGCGCCGTCCACGCGGGCCGCCTCGATCAGTTCGTCCGGCAGCGACTGCACGAGGTACTGGCGCATGAAGAAGACACCGAAGGCGGACACCAGCCCGGGCAGGATCACCGCCTGGAGCTGGTTCACCCACTGGAGTTCGGCGATCAGCATGAACAGCGGGATGACGCCCAGCTGCGGCGGGATCATCATGGTGCCGACCGTGATCGCGAGCAGTGCGCCACGGCCGCGGAAGCGCAGTTTGGCGAACGCGAATCCGGCGAGCGTGCAGCACAGAACGGTGCCGACGGTGATGGAGCCGGAGACGATGAAGGAGTTGACCAGCGCCTTGCCGATGTCCGCCTCCTCCATCACCGCCTCGAAGTTGCGGATCAGGTTGGGGCCGGGCAGCAGGGTCGGTGGGACCTTCGCCAGGTCGGCGTTGGAACGGCTGGCGGCGACGATCGTCCAGTAGAACGGGAAGGCGGAGACCAGCACGGCGGCGATCAGGATGGCGTAGGCGAGCTTGCCGCCCTTCATCGTGCGGCCCGCGCCCGACTTCCGCCTGCGGCGCCCCGGCACCTGCGCCTTCTCGGTGGCCGGCTGCTTCGTCGGCGGTGCGGCGAGCGCGGTCATCGGCCGGCCTCCTTGCGGGAACGGCGGCGCGCGATCAGGGCGTTGGCCCCGACGAGCACCAGGATCAGCAGGAACATCACCCAGGCGATGGCGGCGGCACGGCCCAGGTGGAAGAAGCCCCAGCCCTGCTCGTACATGTACAGGCCGAGCGTCTGGTACTGGTGCGAGATGCCGCCGGAGATGGAACCCTCGAAGAGCAGCGGCTCACCGAAGAGCTGGGTGGCGCCGATCGTGGAGACGACCACGGTGAACAGGATCGTGGGGCGCAGTCCCGGGAGCGTGACGTGGAAGAACTGCCGCCACCGTGAGGCGCCGTCCACCTCCGCCGCCTCGTACAGCTCGGTCGGGATGGACTGCATGCCCGCCAGATAGATCAGCGCGTTGTAGCCGGTCCAGCGCCAGATGACGATGGTGGAGACGGCGATCTGCGAGGCGACCGTGCCGGTCTGCCAGTCGACCGGGCCGAAACCGACCAGTTGCAGCACATAGTTGATGAGCCCGAAGTCGCGGCCGAACAGCTGGGCGAAGACCAGCGTGGCGGCGGCCACGGAGGTGGCGTACGGCAGGAGCATCGCGGTCCGCAGGAAGGTGCGGCCGCGCAGCCGGTAGTTGAGCAGATGGGCCAGGCCCAGGGCCATCACCAGCTGCGGCACGGTGGAGATCACACCGATGGTGAACGTGTTGCGCAGCGCGGTCCAGAAGAACTCGTCGCCGAAAAGCGCGGTGTAGTTGCCGAGCCCGCGCCACTCCATGTCGCCCGGCGTCTGCAGCTCCACCCGGTAGAGCGAGACGAACGCCGTGTAGATCAGCGGGAAGAGCCCGAAGGCGGCGAACAGCGTGAAGAACGGGGCTATGTAGGCGTACGGCGAGACCTTGCGCCAGGCGCGCCGCACGGCCGGCGGCCGGGGCGGCGCGACCGGCTTCGCGGAAGCGGTGAGGGTCACGGTGCGGCCCTTCGAGGATGAGTCGGTACGGGGCGGGGGCCTTCGGGCCGGGCCGGTGCGGGGAGTGGTCGGGATGCGGACCGGCCCGAAGGAGCTGCTCGGCGGGCGTCAGCCGATGGTGTTCTCGACGCCCTTCTTCGCGTTCCCCCACGCCTTCTCGGACGAGATGCCCTTGCGCTCGACCTCGCTCAGCGCGTTGGTGATCTGCTGGTTGACGTTCTGGTCGTGCACACCGAGGACCTGGACCGGGGCCGCCTTGGCCGCGTCACCGAAGATCTGCCCGATCGGCGCGCCGGAGAAGTAGGGGTCGGTGGCGCCGGCGACCTTCTCGATCGCGCCGGTGGAGGAGGGGAAGTTGCCCTGCTTCTGGAAGAGCTTGGCCTGCTGCTCAGGGGCGGTGAGCCACTGGATCAGCTCGTACGCCTCCTTCTTGTGCTTGGCCGCGCGCGGCACGGAGAGGTAGGAGCCGCCCCAGTTGCCCGCGCCGCCGGGCAGCTTCGCGATGTCCCACTTGCCCTTGCCCGCGTCACCGGCCTGGCCCTTGATGTAGCCGAGCATCCAGGCGGGGCAGGGGATGGTGGCGAAGGAACCGGCCGCGAAGGCCTGGTTCCACTGCGGTGACCACTGGTCGAGCTTGGCGCTCAGGTCGCTCTCCGCCGCCTTGACGGAGGTGTCCCAGGCGGTCTTCAGGGCCGGGTTGGTCTCCCAGATCAGCTTTCCGGACGCGTCGTAGTAACGCTCCTCCTCCTGGCCGATCATGATGGAGAAGAGGCTTCCGACGCTGTCCAGCCAGGCGCTCTTGGCGGGTGCCTTGGCCTTGTACTGCTTGCCCAGCTCGAGGTAGCCGTCCCAGGTCGACCACTTCTTCGCGAGTTCCTCGCGGTCGGTCGGCAGCCCGGCCTGCTTGAACAGGTCGGTGCGGTAGCACATGGCCTCGGGGCCGACGTCCGTGCCGAGACCGAGGACGGCGCCGTCCTTGGTCGTCGCTGCGGCCCACTTGGCGTCCGCGAACTGGCTCTTCAGCTTGTCCGCGCCGTACTTCTTCAGGTCCTCGAACTTGTCGGCCTGCTGCTGGGTGACCGAGGCGATCCGGCCGACCTCGATGCCCTGGACGTCCGCGAGACCGCCGCCGCCGGCCAGCCGGGTCTGCAGCGACTTCCAGTAGTCGGCCTCGTCCTCGGTGTCGGTCTGCTTGATCGTGATGTTCGGGTGCAGCTTCTGGTACTCCGCGTAGAGGCCGGCCTCCTTGTAGCCGAAGGAACCGAAGAGGTCGACGGTGAGCGTGACCTTCCCGCCCTCGCCGTCGGAGGCCGTGTCCGAGGAGCCGGACCCGCAGGCGGCGAGCAGGGCCCCGGCGAGCGCGACCGCACCCAGGCGGACGGCGGCCCTTTTGGCGGCTCTGGCTATGGGCATGGGAAGCCTCCCTTGGCTTCGGGGTGGGACGAGAGCGGTTGAGAGCGCTCTCAAATATGCGCTTGGAGCGTGCCCTCCGGTGACTCTTCGCGTCAAGACTCGAAGACATAACGGTCTGGACTCGGGTATCAACTCCCCGCTGTGTTCGGTCTATTGACACGTGTGTTTCGGGGGTTTTACGTTTCGGCCATCTGAGAGCGCTCTCAGCCACCCCTACCCGTGATGACTTGAGGTGCCGTTCATGCCAGCCCCCCGCACCAGGCCGGCCGCCGCGCTGGTCCTGGCCTCAGCCCTGGCCGCTGTCGGCCTGGGCCCGGCCGCCGCACCCGCGGCCGCCGCCACCGTCCCCATAGGCTCCGGCAGCTACTCCGACACCCGCCCCGCCGGAACGTCCGGACCGACCACCAACACCGGAGCGCCGGTCACCCCCAAGGTGACCGCCGCGGCCAAGAGCCGGCCGGTGCCCACCAACGACTGGTGGTCCTCCCTCGCCTTCCAGCGCTACGGCGACAACCCGTACTCGACCCCCATGTACGGGCACCCCCTCACCTACCAGGCCACCGCCGGCGGGCTCGACGTGGGCTACCCCACGACCCCCGCGATCGTCGGCGACGGCCGGCAGTACGAGTTCGCCCACAAGCGCGACCTCACCATCGGCCTGACCGGCCTCAACTCGCCCGACACCAAGGCCGACGACTGGTCCGACTGGACCGTCACCCCCTACTGGTCCGACGGCACCCGCACCCTGCGGACCACCATCGGCCACGGCATGCCGTTCGTATACGCCAAGGGCTCCGGCGGGAACGCCCAGATCACCACCGCCGCCGCGCCCGCCGTCTTCGCCGACCAGGGCAACGTCCTCGGCATCACCGTGGCCGGACACCACTACGCCCTCTTCGCCCCGACCGGCAGCGACTGGAACGTCTCCGGATCCACCGTCACCGCGGGCCTCGGCTCCAAGGACTACTTCTCCGTGGCCGTCCTGCCCTCGACGGGGGCGCTCGCGACGTACAGGAAATACGCCTACAGCTTCGTCACCGGCTCCCGGACCGCGTGGAGCTACACCGGCGGCACGGTCAAGGCCACGTACACGCTCACCACGGAGGCCAAGGAGGGCACCGAGCGCGGCACGCTCCAGGCCCTCTACCGCCACCAGTGGCTGAACACGACGGACCCGCTCACGACCCACACCTACGTCTCGCCGCGCGGCACCATGAAGGTGCGGGAGTCCGCCTCCTTCACCACCAGCCAGAAGGCCTCCCCGGTGCTGCCGGCCCTGCCGAAGTCCGACGCCGTCGACACGGCCCGGCTGCGCGGCTATCTGAACGAGGTCGCGAACGCCTCCGATCCGTTCTCCGGCGCCACCGACACGTACTGGACCGGCAAGGCGCTCGGCCGTCTCGCCCAGCTCGTGCCCGTGGCCGAGCAGATCGGTGAGACCGGCACCCGCGACAAGCTCCTCGGCCTGATCAAGGCCAGGCTCCAGGACTGGTTCACCGCGGGCGGCGCGAACGAGTTCAGCTACGACAGGGACTGGAAGACCCTCACCGGCTACCCGGCGTCCTACGGCAGCGACACCGAGCTCAACGACCACCACTTCCACTACAGCTACTACGTGTACGCCGCGGCGATCGTCGCCCAGTACGACCAGGCCTGGGCCGCCGACTCCGCCTGGGGCGGGATGGTCAAGACCCTGGTGCGGGACGCCGCCAACGCGAGCCGCACCGACACGGCCTTCCCCTTCCTGCGCGGCTTCGACGTCTACGCCGGGCACAGCTGGGCCTCCGGCCACCAGGGGTTCGCCGCAGGCAACAACCAGGAGTCCTCTTCCGAGTCCACCAACCTCAGCGCCGCCCTGGTCCTGTGGGGTTCGGCCACCGGTGACACCGCGCTCCGCGATCTCGGCACATATCTGCTGACCACGGAGGCGGAGTCGATCGCCCAGTACTGGTTCGACGCCGACGAGCAGGTCTTCCCGTCCTCCTTCGGCCACGACACGGTCGGCATGGTCTGGGGCAGCGGCGCCGCCTACGCCACCTGGTGGACCGCCAACCCCGAGGAGATCCACGGCATCAACGTCCTGCCCGTGACCGGCGGTTCTCTCCACCTCGGCGGGGAGAAGGCCGCGATCCGGCGCAACATCGCCGAGATGGAGCGCGAGAACGGCGGCCCGGCCGTCGAATGGCGCGACATCCTCTGGGAGTTCCAGTCGCTGGCCGACCCCGCCGCGGCCAAGGCCAAATGGGACGCGGGCCACGCCGGCTACACCCCTGAGCAGGGCGAGTCCAAGGCCCACACGTACCACTGGATCTCCACGCTCGACCGGCTGGGCGCGCCCGACCCCACGGTGACCGGCGACATCCCGACGTCCGCCGTCTTCACCAAGGGCACCACACGGATCTACGCCGCGCACAACCACGGCGCCACGACCCGCACAGTGACCTTCTCCGACGGCAAGACCCTCTCCGTGCCCGCCCGTTCCACCGCGACGGGCACCGGGACCGGCGGCGGCGATCCCGACCCGGAGCCGCCGACCGGCAACAGCTTCCAGCTGCGCAGCGGAGGCGCGCTGACCACGGCCACCGGCGGGACGGCGGGCAGCGACACCATCGCCTCTGCCGGCGGCGCCAACCACGACGGCACCCCGCACCAGCCGCTCGTCTACGAGATCCGGGGCGTCAACGGCACCCTCACGCCGGGCGCTTCCACCGCCTTCCGTCTCCAGGTCGACGCGGGCAGCACGGTCGGACTCGGCCAGCAGGCGCGCATCAGCTACGACCTCACCGGTGACGGCACCTTCGAGCGGACGGAGACGTACCACTACTTCGCGACCGACCCGGTCACCGGCTGGGAGGAGTACGCACACTCCCGCGGCCTCAAGGCCTCCACCGGGACGCTCGGCAACCTCAACGGCGGCACCGTACGCCTCGAGGTGTGGAGCGCCATCGGCAACGGCACCGCCAAGCTCCAGACCGGCACCGACAGGTCGGTGCTGGTGATCCCCTACAGCTGAACCGCTCCCCCCACAGGAACGCGGCGGGCGTCGGAGGTCAGGCCGATGCCCGCCGCACCAGTGTGGTCGGGGTGATGACGGACGCGGGGGCGTCGCCGCCCGCCTCGTTCAGCAGCCGCATCAGCAGCCGGACCATGAGCCTGCCCATGCCCTCGACGTCCTGGCGCACCGTGGTCATGGCCGGCTCCGTCGTCCCGACGACGGAGGCCATGTCGTCGAACCCGACCAGGGCCACGTCCTCCGGCACCCGGATGCCGCGCTCACGCAGGGTGCGCAGCGCGCCCGACGCCATCAGGTCGTTGGAGACGAAGACGCCGTCCACGTCCGGGCGGCGGTCGAGCAGTTCGGCCATCGCCCGGGCGCCGCTCTCCTCGGTGAAGTCGCCCTGGCAGAAGAGACCGGGGTCGGCGTCCACCAGGACGTCGTGGTAGCCGTCTATGCGGTCCAGCGCGGAGGTCTGGTCGCGGGGGCCGGCGATGTGCGCGATGTTTCTGCGGCCCAGCGAGACCAGATGGCGCACCGCCTCCCGGGCGCCGCCGCGGTTGTCGGCGTCCACGTAGGGCACGGCGAGGTCGGAACCGGCGGCGGGGCGCCCGCCGAAGACCGTGGGGATCTTCGTCCTGCTGATGAGCGCGGGCAACTGGTCGTCGTTGTGGAGGGAGAAGGCGAGCGCGCCGTCGACGTGCCCGCCGCCGAGGTAGCGGGCGATCCGGTCATGGTCCCCGGGGCCCTCCACCCACAGCAGCACCAGCTGGGAGTCGTGCGCCGTGAGCTCCCGGCTGATGCCCCGGACCTGCTGCTCGAAGAACGGGTCGGAGAAGATCCGGAACTCCGGCTCCGCGATGATCACCGCCACCGCGCCGTTGCGCCGGGTGACCAGGGTGCGCGCCGCGTGGTTCGGTACGTACCCGAGCTCCTCGACCGCCTTGCGCACCTTGTCGACCAGGGGTGCGCGCACGCCGGCACCGCCGTTGACGACCCGGGAGGCCGTGGCACGGGAGACGCCGGCGCGCGCCGCGACGGCTTCCAGGGTGGGGCGGGACCCCGTGGTCTGCTCGGTCAAGGCGGGCGCTCCTCGTCTGCTCCGGTGCTCCGGCACGCCGGTCGGTGGCATGATCCGAATACCGACAGGATATCCGCCCTGGCCGACAGCTTGAGAGCGCTCCCAGCGTCGGCGCCTGCCCAGGTCCGCGGACGGGCCGGTTCGGCGGCACGGTGAACCGGCCCGGCGTGGATCCGGCCACACCGTGCCAAGACATGCAGACTGTGTCCGGACGGGACATCTGCCGCGAGCCGGACGAGCCGGCCGTCCCCAAGCACACCGCGAGCAGCCGACGTTGACCGCCCCCTGTCGCGGCGCGGCCGGCCGGAGTACGTTTCCGGGGCCATGCCGATACGTGTACCGGACCGGATCCCCGGAGGCAGTGTCCGAATGACGACCCGAATCCGTGTCCGCACGCTCGCCCTGACGGCAGCCGCCGCAGCACTCGCGGTGCCCCTGGTCACCGGCCCCGCCGAAGCGGCGTACACCCCACCCCGTACGGGCTTCGAGAACAGCGGCGGCGCCCGCTGGACCGGCGAGGAGGAGGAACGGGACTTCCTCGCCGCCGTCGACCGGGCCGGCAAACGGATGTCCGTCGAGCAGATCGGCACGACCGGACAGGGCCGTCCGCTGCGGCTCGTCCACCTCGGGAACGAGACCTCCGCGCACACCGTGCTGCTGATCTGCAGTCAGCACGGGGACGAGCCGTCGGGCCGTGAAGCCTGTCTGACCACGGTCCGCGATCTCGCGTTCGCCCGCGACGACGGGACCCGCCGGTTGCTGGCCCACACACATCTGCTCGTCCTGCCCACCGCCAACCCCGACGGCCTTGCCGCCGGCACCCGGGGCAACGCCGACGGGGTCGACGTCAACCGCGACCACATCGCGCTGCGGACCGCGGAAGGGCGGGCCGTCGCGGCCGTCGTCCGTGACCGGCAGCCCGACATCGTCTACGACCTGCACGAGTACGGCGCCACACCGCCCTATTACGACAAGGACCTGTTCGACCTGTGGCCCCGGAACCTCAACACCGACGCCGCCGTGCACCACGAGGCGCGGACGCTGTCCGGCACGTACGTCCGGCCGGCCGCGAACCGTGCGGGCCACTCGACCGGCACGTACGGCATCTGGACGGACCCCGTCACCGGCGAGCCGCTCAGGCAGACCGCGGGCGACGGACAGGAGCGCATCCTGCGCAACGCCGGCGGCGTCAAGCACGCGGTGGGACTGCTGATCGAGAGCCGCGTCGACGCGCTGACCCCGCAGGAGAAGGCCGACCCGGCACTCAATCACCGCCGCCGGGTCAACAGCCAGCTCGCCGCTCTGGGCGGGCTGTTCACCTACAGCGCCGAGCGGCTCGGCCGGATCGAGGCCGCCACCGGGGCGGCCCGGCGCGCGGGCTTCGCGGACCGCGGGCCGGTGTACCTCGGCGGGGCCGACAACGACCCGGCGGGAGCGGACGAGACGATCGAGGACCCGCCGTGCGCCTACCGTCTGGACGCCGGCCAGTACGCCGAGGTGAAGGACGAGCTGGCCCTTCACGGGGTCTTCGCCCGGCCCGTCGCCGACGGTGCCGTCGTACCGCTGCGGCAGTCCCTGCGAAAACTGGTCCCGCTGCTGCTCGACACTCGTGCGGCCTATCGCATCACCACGGGAGAACCGGTGGAAGCCTGTTGATACCGGGAGGAGAGTGACCCCTGTGGTAGGGGGTAGCGGGGAGTGAAATCAGGCTCCGCGGAATCATGAAAGGTGCCCCGTGTCGCGCGACGTAGAAAAGCCGGGCAAACGGCTGTGGTATCCCGTCAAGGCGGCACTACCCGGCCGCCATCCGCACGAAGACAGAGCACCCGTCACGGACCGGGTGGTGTTCGGCGTGACGGCGGTGCTCACACTCGCCTTCGTGTTCTGGGGCTCGGTGTTCACGGAGACGCTGGAGAGCGCCTCGGACACGTTGCTGAACGGCCTGATGCACAACGGCGGCTGGGCGTTCGTCCTGGCCGCGTCGGGTTTCGTCGTCTTCGCCCTCTGGCTCGCCGTCAGCCGCTACGGCCGGATCCCGCTCGGACAGGAGCACGAGGGACCGGAGTTCCGTACCGTCTCATGGGTCGCGATGATGTTCAGCGCGGGCATGGGCATCGGCCTGATGTTCTACGGAGTGAGCGAACCGCTCGCGCACTACACGACGCCGCCGCCGGGCACCGACCCGATCGACTCGGCGGACGCCATGCAGACCGCCCTCGCCACCACTCTCTTCCACTGGACCCTGCATCCGTGGGCGATCTACGCGGTGGTCGGCCTCGCCATCGCCTACAGCACGTTCCGGCGCCGCAGGCGGCAGAACATCAGCGCCGTCTTCGAGCCGCTGATGGGCAAGAAGCGCGCCGAGGGGGCGCCGGGCCGGGTGATCGACGTGCTGGCGATCTTCGCGACGCTCTTCGGCTCGGCGACGTCGCTGGGCCTCGGCGCCTTGCAGATCGGCAGCGGGTTCCGGGAGCTCGGCTGGATGGAGAAGGCCGGTACGGGGCTGCTCATCTCCATCATCGGAGTGCTGACCGTGTGCTTCGTGTTCTCGGCCGTGTCGGGTGTGGAGCGGGGCATCCAGTGGCTGTCCAACACCAACATGGTGCTGGCGATCGTGCTCGCCCTGTTCGTCTTCGTCGCCGGACCCACCATCCTCGTACTGGATCTGATTCCCACCTCGCTCGCCTCCTACTTCGACGAACTGCCGCAGCTGGCGGGCCGGACGGAGGCGGCGACGGGCGGCGGTGACGTGGCCGACTGGCTGAGCAGTTGGACGGTCTTCTACTGGGCCTGGTGGATCTCGTGGACACCGTTCGTCGGCATGTTCATCGCACGCATCAGCCGGGGCCGCACCATCCGTCAGTTCGTCGGCGGCGTCATCCTGGTGCCGAGCACGGTCAGCCTGATCTGGTTCGCGGTCTTCGGCGGCACCGCGATGAAGCTTCAGGAACAGCGCAGGCTGGGCGACGAGACGACGCCGGAGGGGCAGCTCTTCGGCGTGCTCCAGGAGTTTCCGATCGCCTCGGTGATGAGCCTCCTGGTGATGATCCTCGTCGGCATCTTCTTCGTGTCGGGCGCCGACGCGGCCTCGATCGTGATGGGCACGCTCTCCCAGAAGGGCACCTTCGAGCCGGCGCGGGTCGTCGTCATCTTCTGGGGCGTCGTGACCGGCGCGGTGGCCGCCGTGATGCTGCTCGTCGGTGAGGGCAAGGGCGACGCGCTCGCCGGCCTTCAGCATCTGACGATCCTTGTCGCGGCGCCGTTCGTGCTGGTGATGATCGGCATGTGTGTGGCCCTCATGCGCGACCTGCGCCAGGACCCGCTGATCGTCCGGGGCGAGATCGCCGAGGAGGCGGTGGAGACCGCGGTGATCGCGGGACACGAGAAGTACGCGGGCGAGTTCGAGATCCGCATCGGCCCGGGAACCGGCCCGGAGGCGGGCCAGATCCCGGTGGAGGAGGAGACCCCGCCGGAGCCGGACGAGGACCCGGAACGACGCAAGGACGGCCCGGGTCAGGCCTGACGGATCGGGGATGAGGAAGAGTCACCGGCCCGAGGGGGAACACCGTCGGGCCGACGAGGAAGGCCGTGGGGGGGGGGGGGGGGGGCCCGCCCCCCCCCCCCCCCCCCGCCCCCCGGCCCCCCCCCCCCCCCCCCCCCCCCCCCCCCCCCCCACGCCCGGATACACGGTGACGAGTTCGGCCATGAAAGACGTGTGCCGCCAGGAA